>CAVPRE010000008.1:0-198343 GCA_963707725.1 uncultured beta proteobacterium
GGGCACGCTGTATTTCTTTGCGTACGGTGGATTCTGGACGACCGACGGGACGGAAGATGGGACGGTCCTTGTGTCGGACGTCTCCGGCGATTCCGGTGATAGTCGTTATCTGCCCAACCTGGCTGGAACGCTTTATTTTCGGGGCGATGACGGCACCCGCGGGAGCGAACTCTGGAAGAGCGACGGAACGACGGCAGGCACGGTCCTCGTCAAGGATGTCTGTCCGGGAAATTGTTCTTCGAATCCCCGCTACCTTACGGACGTACGCGGGACGCTGTACTTCCGCGCAAACGATGGCATCCACGGTGAGGAGCCTTGGAAGAGCGACGGGACGGAGTTGGGGACGGTCCTGGTCAAGGATGTGAGCCCGACATACAACGGGTCGTATCCTAAACAGTTTGGGAATGCCGGAGGTTTCCTGTATTTTGTCGCGTTTGACGGAGATAACACCCACTCCACACTTTGGAGAAGCGACGGGACGGAGGCTGGGACTTCACCTTTTCACCGCCTGAATCCTGGGAGGATTGGGTCGGAACCTCGTAATCTGACGAACGTAAGTGGAACCCTGTACTTCCAGGCAAATGACGGCAATCGCGGCCTCGAACTCTGGAAGAGCGACGGGACGGTGACCGGCACGGTCCTCGTCAAGGACATTGAACCGGGAGGCGGCTGGTCATTACCTCAATTCCTCACAAACGTAAATGGCACGCTCTTCTTTCGCGCCCACGATGATTATGGCGGTGAACTCTGGAAGAGCGATGGGACGGATGGCGGGACGATACGCGTGAAGGAAATTAATCCAGGATCTCATTCGTCGAATCCGCGCGGGCTGACCAACATGGCTGGCACGTTGTATTTCATCGCCAACGACGGCACCTACGGGGAAGAACTCTGGAAGAGTGATGGGACCGAGGCCGGGACTGTTCTCGTGAAGGACATCAATCCCGGGACGAATCCGTCACTTGCTGACCAATTGATTCACGTAGCCGGCACGTTGTTCTTCACCGCGATCGACGGCGTCCATGGTCGCGAACTCTGGAAGAGTGATGGGACCGAAGAAGGTACGGTCCTCGTGAAGGATCTCAGGCCGGGCTCGCCTTCCGTTCATGCGGATCTTCGCTATCTCACCGATGTAGGCGGCACGCTGTATTTTTCCCTGAACGCTGACAGTGACACGCGCCGCGAACTGTGGAAGAGTGACGGGACGGAAGCCGGCACCGTGCTCGTGAAGGACATTTTCCCGGGCGACGGTGGCTCGTACCCTAGTTATCTCACGAACGTGGACGGGACGCTGTATTTCGGCGCGGGACGGCATCAGCAGCTTCGAGCTCTGGAAGAGCGATGGGACGGAGGCCGGCACCGTGCTCGTGAAGGACATTGTTCCGGGGTATGGCAGCTCATACGTTCGCAATCTTGCCAACGTGGATGGTGCCCTTTATTTCAGCGCCAACGACGGCAGCAGCGGCCTTGAGCTCTGGAAAAGCGATGGGACGGAATCCGGAACTGTTCGTGTGAAAGACATTTGGCCGGGGCGGGAAGCGTCACAGCCGCGCTATCTGACCGACGTTGGCGGCATGTTGTACTTCACGGCTCATGACGGCGAGGGAGGCTTCGAACTCTGGAAGAGCGACGGGACGGAGGTCGGGACCGTGCCCCTTGAGGATCTCACCGGCGACTCCGCAAGTGCCAACCCGCGAGAGATCACGTTCATCGATGGCAAACTGTTCGTTCTTGGCGACAACGATGTCTTCGGAACCGAGCTCTGGCACGGAACCCTGGGTTCGCTGCCAGGGGATTTTGACCGCAACGGGCTGCTGGAGACGGGCGACATTGACTCGCTGGTGTCCGCTATTGCCGGCGGCGACCACCCCCTGGAATTCGATCTGTCGAACGAGGGTCAAGTGACAATGCGGGATTTGGATCTGTGGCGAGAGCTGGCCGGTACGGCGAACTTGGGAACCGGGAGAGTGTACTCGCCGGGGGACTCCAATCTGGATGGCGCGGTGGATGGTTCTGATCTTGGGCGGTGGAATGCCAACAAGTTTACATCCGTAGCTGCCTGGTCTCGTGGCGACTTCAACGCGGACGGCGCGATCGATGGTAGCGACTTCAGTATCTGGAATACGTTCAAATTCACGTCGTCCGACGACACGGGGCGCTTCTGTGGATCATGCTCGAGCATCGAGCTGATTCGAGCGACCGTCGGTCCTTTCGCAGAAACTGGAGCCCGTGGCGCCAGGGGCGCCCGACAGGGAGAACCAGATGACGTTTGGGGGGTGCTCTCTCGCTGGCGCTTCGAGCTACCGTTGGCTGTCTCGTGAGCGACTGGAGCCCGTGGCGCCAGCCAGGGAGAACCAGATGACGTTTGGGGGGTGCTCTCTCGCTACCGTTGGAGCTACCGTTGGAGCTACCGTTGGCACATCGAGCGACCGGGTTTACAGCCCGACCTCGCCGCGGATCGAACGGAGACGGATCGTTTTCTTGGCGAGATCATGACGGGCGGTCACGAACCGCACCGTTCCGGTCTTGACTCGCATCAAGATCGAATGCGAGATCGCCGTCGAGCCGTAGACCTCCACGCCTTGCAGCAATGGGCTGTCGCTGATGCCCGTCGCGCAGAACAAGATGCCGTCGCCGCGGGCGAGGTCCTTGGACAGAAACACTTCGTCCAACCGATCCTCCCAGCCGCGGGCGATAAGCGATTGCCGTTCTTCATAGTCGCGCGGCCAGATGCGTGCCTGCATACCGCCCCCCAGGCACCGCAGCGCCGCGGCGGAAAGAACACCCTCGGCGCGCCGCCGATCCCCACGTACAAGTCGATGTGCGATGTCCGCAAGGCCGGCGCCAACGCGGCCGCAATGTCGCCGTCACCGATCATCCGCAACGACGCCCCCACCCGGCGAATCTCGTCGATGAACTGCTGATTGCGGGGACGGTCAAGCAACATGACCACGACGTCACGCACTCCCTTGTTCAAAATCTTGGCCGTGACCTTGATGACCTCGGAGATCGGTGCGTCGATACTGATGGGCAACTTGGGATCGGCCAGCCACGCCGCGCGGACTTCCGGTGGATAGGACAGCTTGTGCATGTAATAGGCCGGGATCTCCTGCATGGCGTTCTCGTTGCTCTCGTCCCGCGAGGCCGCGGCAATGCAGCTGATGGCATTCGGCATCCCCTTGCTGACATTCGTCGTCCCGTCCACAGGATCGAGCGCGATATCAAAACGAGGCGTGCTCTCCTTCCACAGGCCGACTTTCTCCCCCTTGAACAGACCGGTGCTGATCCTTGATGCCTTCACCAATCACGACTTCGCCGCGAATGTTCATGATGTCGAACATGCCGCGAATGGCGTCACACGCGGCGGCGTCGGCGGACTCCTTGTCCCCCTTGCCCAGCCATTTCAGCGTGTTGAGCGCGGCGCACTCGGTCGCCCGTAGAAAGTCAAACTCGTGGATGCGGGCCGGGTCTCGACGCGATTCATCAAGCAGCTGTTCAGGTCTTGTCGCGGACATCATGCTTTCCCTATGCTCAAGACAATCGTGGGCTCTCGAAATCGGGGAGCCTCCATGGATTTCGGAAGCTACAGTATTTTCCAATTCTCGCCGGAGGGACAGGCGGGGTCGATATGGGAACCAGGGGTGGCAGACACGGCGACGTGCCTCGGTACCGCCTGGCGGTTCGGGAGAATGCAGATCGGTTCGCGGAACGAACCGCGACCTTGAGGTTATGCTCAGTTTGAAATCACAAACCGCCGATGCCTGGCTGGCACAGGTGGATACCGATCTGGACACCGTATTGATCGATCACGCGCACTGCGAAAAGAAAGCGGCGGGCACCGCCATGGGACTCCTGGTGGCCTACGTCGAACACGAAGAGCTGTGCCGGGAAATGACTCAGATCGTCCAGGAAGAATTGGAGCACTTTCAGCTTGTCCGCGACCTGCTCCGCGAACGGGGCGTGCCGTTTCGGCGGATCAAGCCCAGTTCCTACGGACGGCGGCTGCATGAACTCATTCGGCGGGACGAGCCACGCCGAGCGGTGGACCGCCTGATCGTCGCCGGTTTGATCGAGGCCCGGTCGTGCGAACGCTTTTCACGATTGGCGGAGCATGTGTCCGAGCCCGTGCTGGCGGTGTTTTATCGCAGTCTGTTTGAGTCGGAAGCTCGACATCATGCGACCTATGTCCGACTGGCCCACGACTTTGCCGACGCCGAGTCGGTGCGTACCCGCCTGGAGGAACTGGCCGCGGCGGAAGCCGAGATCCTGGCATTGGGGGACCCATTTCCGCGGATGCACAGCTGAGAAGCTCCGTGGGGCGGGTGATTGACCTGCCGAATTGATTCCGGCACGTTGCCAACCAGTCCCACGATGTTATTCGAGGTGGGCCACGACGAGGTCACCGACCTGGCTGGTGCTGTAGCCCATCTTGCCGGCGGCCTGGCTCTTCATCTTGTGCCGGTGACGTGCCGCACGGACCGGAGGACCTGCGCACCGGCGGCCGGGATAGCCGGACTGCTCCAGCAGCATGGCCACGGCACTGATCGCGGCGATGGGATTGATCACGCCCTTGCCCGGTGTACTTCGGAGCGCTGCCGCCCATCGGCTCGATACATGCTGGTGCCGCCCGGATCGGGGTTGATGTTGCCGCCGGCCGCGACGCCCATCCCGCCCTGGATCATGGCGCCCAGGTCGGTGATGATGTCGCCGAACATGTTCGTCGTGACGATCACGTCGTAGTATTCCGGGTTCTTGACCATCCACATGCAGCAGGCGTCGACGTGGTTGTAGTCGGCCTTGACGTCCGGGTAGTCCTGGGCGACCTCCTGAAACGTGCGCCACCAGAGGTCGTGGCCGTAGGTCAGGACGTTCGTCTTGGCCACGAGCGTGAGCATCTTCCCTCGGGGTTGTTTCGCTCGCGGGTGTATTCAAAGGCCCAGCGAATGCAGCGCTCGCAGCCCTTGCGGGTGTAGACGGCCGTCTGCGTGGCGACCTCGTCGGGCGTGCCCTTCTTCAGGAAGCCGCCGCATGCCGCAGTAGAGGTCTTCGGTGTTCTCGCGAACGACGACAAAGTCGATATCGTCCGGGCCCTTGCCGGCCAGCGGCGTTTCGACGCCGGGATACAGCTTCACGGGGCGCAGGTTGATGTATTGGTCCAGCTGAAACCGCAGCTCCAGCAGCAGGCCTTTTTCGAGAATCCCCGGCGCCACGTCGGGATGGCCGACCGCGCCGAGGAAGATGGCATCGAAGTCGCGCAGTTCTCCAGCACGCCATCGGGAAGGATTTCGCCGGTCCGCAGGTAGCGGTCGCCGCCCAGGTCGTAATCGGCCACATCCAACTCAATCGATACCGTGCCCGCCACCGCGCGGAGGACCTTCAGCGCCTCCGCAGTGACCTCCGGCCCCGTTCCGTCCCCGCCGATGCAAGCAATTCGTAAGGCAGACATCAATTACTCCCGCAGCGCAACATGTTGCCACGCGCCACGGCGCTCCTGCCGGGCCAAGGTTTCGGCCTGCCGCAGCCGTCGCACGATGGATGGATAATCACAGGGTTGGGCCCGCGCCGACAATGGCCGGCCCGCACCAGTCGCTCATTCACACACCGCCGCGTCGTTCCTGAGCGGCGACGCGCTGGACACGGCGGCCAATGTGCTCGCCTGGGTCGTGATCTTCGTCGTGCCCGCGGTCGCGATCACGCTGTTCTGGGTCGTGCACGTGATGCCGGAGAAGATCGCGCACAAGAGCCACCATCCGCAGCGCAAGGCGATCCAGACGCTGTGCCTGCTCTCCCTCGTGTTCGGCGGGCTGCTGTGGCCGCTCGCATGGCTGTGGGCCTACACCAAGCCGGTCGGCTACAAGCTCGCGTACGGCACCGAGATGCACGAGGACTACTTCATCGAACTCGCGGAGAAGTGGCGGAAAGGTGAACTGCCCGAGGTGGAGCTTCGGCTACTGCGCGCCGAACTGGATTCCGTGGAGGCGCGGGGCTCCCTGACGCCTAACTTGCGTTCGCTGCGCGATGAACTCGCTGCATGCGGAGCCCCACCGGCCGAGGCACCGCTGGCCGCCGCTGCGCATTCACGGAGTGCGTGATGGACATCCTGCTGCTCGCCATCTACGCGGGGATCGTCTGGTTCGTCTTCATCAAGATGAAGTGGCTGCCGTGGAACACCGGCACCCAGGTCACGGTCGTCATCATCCCGATCGTTGCGCTCACGATCGTGATCCTGTCGCTGAACGTGGTCGCTCCTTCGAGTGCCGACGTGCGCGTGATCAAGTACGTGATCAACATCGTGCCGCAGGTGCGCGGTCGCGTGATCGAAGTGCCGATCGAACCGAACCGCTTGGTGAAGAAGGGCGACGTGTTGTTCCGAATCGACCCGACGCCCTATGAGCTGACGGTCAGGTCGCTCGAGGCGCAGTTGGCCAGCGCGATCGCGGGCTCCCGTGAACTCGGCGAGCAGATCATCGGTGCGCAGGGCAAGGTGGTGGAGGCGCGCGGCGCGATCGCGCAGAGCGAGGCGAAGATGCGGGAAGTGCAGACCCGGCTCGACCTGGCCCGAACGCGCGTCGCGCAGAACAGGGAGCTGGTGTCCACCGGCGCCGGCGACCGGTTCGCTCTCGAGAAGGCCCAGACGGACCTCGCCGAACTCGAGGCCCAGCTCGAAACGGCGCGCGCGTCCGCCGCGCAGGCCCGCGCCGCCGAGACGCAGGCGCTGGCGGGCGAGCGCCAGCTCAAGGAGCGCAACAAGGGCACGTTCAACGACGAGTACGCGCCGGTCGCGAACATCCGCGCGCAGCTGGCCAACGCCAAGTGGGAGCTCGAGCAGACGACGGTGCGGGCTCCGGCCGACGGCTACCCGACCAATGTCCAGCTGCGTCCGGGCTCGTTCACGACGGCGTTCCCGATCACGCCCGCGATGACGTTCGTCGAGGAGAAGTACCAGATCATCGCGCTGTACCACCAGAACGAGCTGCAACTGGTCGAGGAGGGCAACGAGGCCGAGTTCACGCTGAAGGCGCACCCCGGTCGCATCATCAAGGCGAGCGTGGAGTCGATCGTGTGGGCGCAGGGCCAGGGCCAGGTGGCCAACACGACGCAACTGCCGATGACCGGCGTGGGGCCGATGCCGCCCGGGCGCTTCCCGGTTCGGCTCACGGTCGCGGAGCGGGATGCCGACCTCTTCCTGCCGGCCGGCGCGATCGGCCAGGGCGCGATCTACACGGAGCACGGGGCGGCCATCCAGATTCTGCGCAAGGTCTTCCTGCGCGTGGGCGCGAAGCTCGACTACCTGGTCCTGAAGCTGCACTGATCCGATGCGCCATCTCGCTCGCTGCCCTGATGACGCCGATCGCGCTCGCGGTGGCGGGCTGCGCATTGCAGTCGCCGCCCGCGCCGAAGGACATCCAGGCGCAGTCGATGCAGAACGTGAAGACGCCGGAGCAGTGGGTGTCGGCGGGAGGCACGGGCGGAGCGGTCGCCGATGCGTGGCTGGCTTCGTACAACGATCCGCAGCTCGACGCGCTCGTGCGCGAGGCGCTCGCCTACAACGCGGACCTGCGGGTCGCCGCCGGTCGCGTCGAACAGGCGGCCGCGTACGCGAAGCTCGCGGGCGCGACGCTGTACCCCGCCGTTGACCTGCTGGCGCACGGTGGCGGCAAGATGGGCGGCGACAGCTCGGGCGTGAGCGGCTTCGGCCTCTTCGCGAACTGGGAACTCGACATCTGGGGCCGGGTGCGTTCGCAAGCGGCGGCCGGCAGCGCCCAGTACGAGTCGGTGCAGGCGGACGCGGAGTACGCGCGCCAGTCGATCGCCGCGATGGTGGCGAAGAGCTGGTTCCTCGCCACCGAAGCGCGCATGCAGCGCGCCGCGGCCGACGAGATCGTGCGCGCGTCGGAGCAATACCTCGGCCTCGCGCGCGACCGGCTGCGGATCGGCAGCGGCGACGAGTACGACGTCGTCATGGCGCAGGCCAGCCTCGACACCTACCGCGACGCCGCGCGGCAACTGGCGCTGGCGCAGCAGCAGGCGGTGCGTGCGATCGAGACGCTGGTCGGCCGCTATCCGGCCGCCGCGCTCGAGGTGCCCGCGGCGCTCTCGGCGAAGCCGCCGGCGGTGCCGGTGGGCCTGCCATCGGAACTGCTCGAGCGCCGACCGGACGTGATCGCCGCGGAGCGCCGCGTCGCCGCGGCCTTCAACAAGGTGGCCGAGGCGAACGCCGCGCGCCTGCCGAAGATCGCGTTGACGGCGAGCCTTTCGAGCATATCGAGCGACGTTTTCGTGCTGAAGGACCAGGACTATCCGGTCTTGAGCCTCGGCGCCAACCTGGCGGCGCCGATCTTCCACGGCTGGGCGCTGCAGGCGAACGTCGAGATCCGCACCGCCGAGCAGAAGATCGCCATTGCCGACTACGGACGCGTCGCGTCGCGTGCATTTTCGGAAGTCGAGTCCGCGCTGTCCGCGGCCTTCGCCGCCGATGAGCGGGAGCGTATCCTCGGCAGCGCGGTGGCGAGCAATGCGCGCGCCGTGGAACTCGCGCAGACGCGCCTGCGTGTCGGCTCGGGCGATCAGCGCGCGGTGCTGCAGCAGAGCGTCGCGCTGTACGCGGCGCAAACTTCCCTCGTGAAGGTCCAGACGGAACGCCTGGTCCAGCGCGTGAACCTCAACCTTGCGCTCGGCGGCAGTTTCGATTCCCGTCCTCCGCCGCCGGCGGCCGGCGATGCGAGCCCGCAGGCCAGCGCGGCCGCGCAATAGCGATACGTCGCAGCACCGAAGTACGAATTCACCCCGTGAGGAAATCCATGAAGTCGTTCGCAGGCAAGGCTGCCGTCATCACGGCGTGTGCGGCGCTGCTCGCCGGCACCGCCTTTGCGCAGCAGATCGTCTACCCTGCCAAGGGCCAGTCGCCCGACCAGCAGAAGAAGGACGAGTACGAGTGCCACCAATGGGCAGTGCAGCAGACGGGCTACGACCCGACCAAAGCCGCCGCCGCGCCGGCCGCGGCACCGAAGCCGCCCACCACCGCGACCGGCACGACGCCGGGCGCTGGAGTACGCGGTGCCGCGCGCGGTGCGGTCGTCGGTGAAGTGGTCGGAGGCGATGCGGGCGCCGGGGCGGCGGCCGGGGCGGCTGTCGCACGAAGCTCAAGCCGCAGGCAGAACGCAGCGCAGGCCCAGCAGTCGCAGCAAGGCGCACAGCAGGCGCAGTCGTCGCAGCAGGCGACCTACGGCAAGGCGCGCGCGGCCTGCCTCGAGGGCCGCGGCTACACGGTCAAGTGATGCATTCCCGCGAATGGAGAGCGGCATGAACACGAGTCGATTCAAGGCGACTTGCAGTCGCGCGCGGACCGCCTGGTCCGCCGTGGCTGCCATCGGCATGGCAATCCTGTTTTCCGCGACAGCGCTGGCGCAGGCGCCCGCCGCGGCGAGTGGCGCGGCGCCGCCGGCCGAAGGTGATCTCACCCAGCTGGTCGGCCGGATCGCGCTGTACCCCGACGATCTGGTCGCGATCATTCTGCCGGCTTCGACGAGCCCGCTGCAGATCGTCCAGGCCGACCGCTATCTCGACAAGCGCAAGTCGGATCCCAAGCTGCCGATCGACGACAAGTGGGACGACCCAGTGAAGTCGCTGCTCAACTATCCGGACGTCGTGAAGATGATGAGCAACGACCTCGACTGGACCAGCGCGCTCGGCGAGGCGGTCGTCGCCGACCAGGGCGCCGTGCTGGAGTCCGTGCAGGTGTTCCGCAGACAGGCGCAGGCGGCCGGCAACCTGAAGTCGGACACCAAGCAGGTGGTGAAGTCCGAGAAGGAAGTCATCATCATCGAGCCGGCGGATCCGCAGGTGGTGTACGTGCCGCAGTACAACCCGTCGACCGTCGTCGTCTATGGCGCTCCCGCGTGGGGCTACTACCCGACGCCCTATCCGTCGTACTACTACCCGTACGCGCCTGGCGCCGCGATGGCGGCCGGCGTGATCTGGGGTGCCGCGATCGGCGCGGCGTGGAGCGGCAATCACTACGGCTGGGGCGGTGGCAACGACATCAACATCAACCGCAACACCAACATCAGCACCGGCGGCAACACGATCAACCGCGGACAGGGCGGTGGCCAGGCCTCGCAGTGGAAGTCGAGCAAGCAGCCGGGGCAGGTGAGCAGTTCGGTCGGCAAGACGGCGCCGGCGAACCGCGTGGGCGACGCGCGGGGCGGAGCCGGCGCATCGGCGGGCGGTGGAGCGCGCGCATCGGCGCAACCGGCAGGCGGCTATGACCGCGGGGGCGGAGCGGGAGCAGGCGACCGTGCCGGGGCTGGAGCGGGCGGCGGGGCGCGTCCCTCGACGCAGCCCGCGGCGGGCGGCGGCAGCCGGGGTGGCGGCGGCGACAGTGCGTTTGGCGGCTACAACTCCGGCCGGCAAACGCAGATGGACAGTTCGCGCGGCGCCTCGAGCCGCAGTTCGTCGTACGGTGGTAGTGGCGGGTCACGTCCGACGGCGAGCAGCGGTGCTTCGCGCGGTGGTGGCGGTGGCGCGTCGCGCGGCGGTGGCGGCCGCGGCGGCGGCGGACGTCGATAGGGAAGGAGCGAAGTCATGCGTACACTCCCTTCAAATTTCGGCAAGGCGTCATCCATGAAAAACCGTTCCTTCTATTCCCTGCTGTGCGGCGTCGTTTTCGCCCTCACGCTGGCCGCTCCGGTCGCAGCCATTGCGGCGACACCTCAGGAAACATTCGCCACGCCGGAGGCAGCGGCCGATGCCCTGCTGGCGGCGCTGAAGGCCGACAACGACGCGCCGCTGACGGCCCTGTTCGGCGAAGAGCACAAGGTCAAGCTCTTCGATCCCGACCCCGCGGCGGCGAAGGCGAACCGCGCCCGGATCGTCGAATCGATGCAGACGCTGCGCGTGCTGAAGGAGCCGAGCGGCGACCGTCGCATCCTCGTGATCGGCGCCAACGCCTGGCCGGTGCCGTTCCCCATCGTGAAGACGGGTGATCGCTGGCGCTTCGCGACCGAGGAAGGCGTCGAGGAACTCATCAATCGCCGAGTCGGCGCCAACGAGCGCAACGCCATTCATTCTTTGCGCGCCTTCGTCGACGCCCAGCGCGCCTATGCCACGCGCGACCGTGACGGCGACGGCGTGCTGCAGTACGCGCGGAAGATCATGAGTACGGCCGGCAAGCGCGATGGCCTGTATTGGCCCGCGGACCCGGCGAAGGACGAGGAGGCCAGCCCGTTCGGACCGCTGATCGCCGAAGCGACGCCGTACACGCAGGGCCACAAGGCAGGCGACCCGTACCGCGGCTACTACTTCCGCATACTGACGCAGCAGGGCAGCCACGCGCCGGGCGGCGCCTACAGCTACATGATCAACGGCCGCATGATCGCGGGCTTCGCGATGGTGGCGTATCCTGCCTACTATGGCGAAAGCGGCGTGATGACGTTCATCGTCAACCACAACGGCGTGGTGTACGAGCGCGACCTCGGGCCGAACACGGCCAAGCTGGCGCCCGGCATCAAGGCCTTCGACCCGGGCAAGGGCTGGAACGTCGTCAAGCCCGAGTGATTGTTTCCTTTACCCCCTCTCATTGAACTGGAGTTACTACATGCGTCTTTCGTTACTTGTTGCCGCCATCGTTTCCACCTTTGCGCTGGTCCAGCCTGCGGGCGCGCAGACGAGCAATGCCGCCGTGGCCAGTGCGCCCGGCAAGGTCGGTGTCGCGCAGACGGCCGAAGTCAGCGCGACGATCACGGCGATCGACAAGGCGACGCGCGGCATCACGCTGAAGGGACCGAAAGGCGACGAGGTCAAGGTCGTCGCAGGGTCCGAGGTCAAGAACTTCGACCAACTGAAAGTCGGCGATGTCGTGCAGTTGAAATTCCTGGAGTCGCTGGTGCTCGAACTGAAGAAGGGCGGCGGCCTGAAAGTCGAGAAGACCGAGGCGGTCGGCGGGGCGCGCGCCAAGCCGGGCGAGACGCCGGGCGGCGTCGTCGGGCGACAGGTCACCGTGGTTGGCGACGTCATCAAGCTGGACGCGGCGACGCAGACCATCACGGTCAAGGGTCCGGAGCGCACGGTCGAGCTGAAGGCGCGCGATCCGGAGCAGTTCAAGCTGGTTGCCGTCGGCGACCAGATCCAGGCGACGTTCACCGAGGCGGTGGCGGTTGCGGTGACGCCAGCGGCCAAGCCGGCCGGGAAGGCCCCGGCCAAGAAAGAGAAGAAGGGCGGCTGCTAGGCGCGCCGCACCGAACGGGCAACGACTTCCCTCCCGTTCCTGCGAACGGGAAGACAGGCGCCGCCGCCGCGAGGCGTAGCGGCGCTCTTTTCGTAACACTGCGAAGGAGCAGAGATGCGCAGATGGATTCTTGTGGTGGCATTGCTGGCCTCGGGGCCCGCGATTGCAGTCGACTCGAGCAACTTCCAGTTGCGCAACGCGGAGGATCTCGTGCAGGCCTGCAGCGTCAAGCCGGATCACCCGCTCCATGCGAATGCGATGGGCTTCTGTCACGGCCTGCTGGTCGGCGCTTACCGCTTCTACGAATCCACCGTCAAGGCCGAGGACCGGTTCGTCTGTCCGCCGAGCGTGATGCCCACGCGCGCAAAGGTCATGAACGATTTCGTGGCATGGGCCGGGTCGCGCCCGCAGTACATGAAGGACCCTCCGGTCGATACGCTGTTCAGGTTCCTTGCGGAAGCGTATCCGTGCCGGAAGTGACGTGACGAAACGACCTTTGAAGAGGGAATACCGGATGAAACGCAACATGACCATCTGCTGTGCGCTGGCTGCGATGCTGGCATTGGCAGGCTGCGAGAGCATGAGCGACACGCAAAGGCGCACCACGACCGGGGCTGCGATAGGCGGCGCCGCCGCCGGCATCGTGACGGGCGAGTGGGGCTGGGCTGCCGCAGGCGCGGCGGTCGGCGCGGCGAGCGGCTTCCTGTACGACCAGAGCAAGCAGAACGAGCAGAAGGCGTACGAGAAGGGCGTCAAGGAAGGCCAGAGCAAGCCGAAGTAGGCACGCTGCCGGGGAAGGCCCGCGATCCCTCCCTAGAATGTGCGGCGATGATTGCCCTGATCCAGCGCGTCTCGCAGGCATCGGTGTCCGTCGACGGCGCGACGGTCGGGCAGATCGGCCGCGGCGTGCTCGCGCTCGTTTGCGCCGAGCGGAACGACGCGGAGGCCGAGGCCGCGGCGCTGGTGGCGAAGCTGCTCGGGTTCCGCATCTTTCCGGACGAGCAAGGCCGCATGAACCGCAGCCTCGTCGACATCGATGGAGAATTGCTCGCCGTGCCGCAATTCACGCTGGCGGCGGACACCAACAGCGGGACGCGCCCGAGCTTCACGCCGGCGGCGCCGCCGGAACTCGGCGAGCGGCTGTTCGGCGAATTCGTGCGCATCGCGCGCGAGCGGCATGCGCACGTGGCGACCGGCGTGTTCGGCGCGCACATGACGGTGCAGTTGACCAACGACGGGCCGGTGACCTTCTGGCTGCAGACGCGCCGTCCCGGGGGATGAACGTACGAGAGGAGTCGACGATGAAGCTCAGGAGTGATTCGTTTCAGGACGGCCAGTCGATACCGGGCGAGTTCGCGTTCTGCGTGATCGATCCGAAGTCGCACGTGACGCTGTCGGACAACCGCAATCCGCACCTCGCGTGGGACGACGTGCCGGCCGCCACCCGCTCGTTCGTGCTGATCTGCCACGACGTCGACGTGCCGAGCAGGCCCGACGACCTCTTCAAGGACGATCGCGAGATCCCGTCGACCCTGCCGCGCGTGGATTTCTATCACTGGGTGCTGGTCGACATTCCCGCTGGCGAAACGTCCATTCCCGCCGGCAGCTACTCGAAGGAAGTGACGCCGCGCGGCAAGGCCGGGCCGGCCACTCCGGAGGGCACGCGCCAGGGCATCAACGACTACACCGGCTGGTTCGCGTCCGACCACGACATGAACGGCGACTACTACGGGTACGACGGCCCGTGCCCGCCGTGGAACGACTCGATCCTGCACCGCTACGTGTTCACGCTGTACGCGCTGGATGTCGAGCGGGTCGCGGTCGACGGCAAGTTCACCGGCCCGGACGTGCTGAAGGCCATCGAGGGGCACGTGCTCGCGAAGGCGGCGATCGCCGGCACCTACACGCTGAACCCGCGGCTCGCGTGAGGAGCGCCGGGTGACGACGCAGCTGCTGGTGATCCGGCACGGCGAGACGGCGTGGAATGCCGAGCATCGCATCCAGGGCCACCTCGACATTCCGCTGTCGGCCACCGGCTTCCGCCAGGCGGCGCGGCTCGCCGAACGGCTTGCCGGCGAGTGCGTCGACGCCGTCTACTCCAGCGAACTCGCGCGCGCCTGGCTGACGGCGCTGCCGCTTGCGGAGCGCCTGGGCCTCGAAGTGACTCCCGAGCCGCGCCTGCGCGAGCGGTCGTTCGGCGTCTTCGAGGGGCTGACGCTCGACGACATCGCCGCGCAGCATCCCGAGGCGTTCCAGGCGTGGCGCGGGCGCGATCCGCTGTGGGCCATGGAGGGCGGCGAGACCGGCCAGCAGTTGATCGACCGCGTGCTGGAAGCCCTGCACGACATCGCGGGCCGGCATCGCGGGCAGACGGTCGCGATCGTCACCCACGGCGGCGTGCTCGACGTGGCCTATCGGGCGGCGCGCGCGCTCGACTGGGATGCGCCGCGCGAGCACCAGATGCTGAACGCCAGCATCAACCGGGTGCGCGTGACGTTCTCGCCGCCCGCGCTGGCGATGGTGGACTGGGGCGACGTGGCGCACCTGTCCGAGTCGCGCGACGAGACGCTGACCTAGGCCGGCGGCCCAGGCTCCCTGACGGCGGCTTGACGGTCGCCAACCCCGGTCGGCCCCGCCGCCCTAGATTGAGGCGTATGAACGGGACTTTGTCGCTGGTCCTGACGTTCGCCGCCAGTGCCGCGATCGGCCTGCTGGTGGGGCTGGAGCGCGAGCGCAAACCGTCCGTGAAGGCGGGCGTGCGCACGTTCACGCTGATCGCGGTGCTGGGAACGCTCGCTGCGCTGCTCGACGAGACGACCGGGTCCGAGTGGGCACTCGCCGCGGGTGCGGTGTGCGTCACGGCCACGCTGGTGGCCGCCTACCTGAATGACCCCGGCACCGTGCGCGGCGACTCGGGCACGACAACGGTCGTCGCGGCCCTCGCGGTGTTCTTCCTCGGCGCGATGAACTACCACGGCTACCGGGTTCCTGCCGTCGCCCTCGGCGTGGCCATGACCGTCCTGCTGTACTTCAAGGCCGAGATCGAGGGCTTCAGCCACAAGCTGACCGGGCAGGACGTGCGATCGATGCTGCAGTTCGCGGTGCTGACCGCCGTCATCCTGCCGCTGCTGCCGGACCGCGCATTCGGGCCGTACGCCGTGCTGAACCCCTTCCAGATCTGGCTGATGGTCGTGCTGGTCGCCGCCGTCAGCCTGTCGGGCTACGTCGCGTGGCGGCTGACGCTCGGGCGACACGGCCTGGTGTTGACTGGCGTGCTCGGCGGTCTGGTGTCGAGCACGGCGACGACGCTGGGCTACGCGCGCCAGGTCGCCGCCGGAAGCCAGACGGTGTCGTCGGCGGTGCTGGTGATCCTGCTCGCGAACGCGACGAAGCTCGTCCGTGTGCTCTTCCTCGTTGGTGTCGTTGCGTCGGACGCGCTGCCGCGCGCGCTGGTTCTGCTCGTGCCGGCGCTGCTGGTCTCGCTAGCCGGCGTGGCTTGGCGCTGGAAGGCCGTCGACGCCGCTCCCACGAATGGCGAGGAAGCGTTCCGCAACCCGACGCAACTGGGCACCGCGCTCGGTTTCGGCGCGGCCTACGCCTTGGTCCTGCTCTTCAGTGCATGGGCGAACGACGCGCTTGGCGCGGGCGGCGTACTCGCGCTGGCGGCGGCGTCGGGCCTGACCGACGTGGACGCAATCACGCTGTCGTCGATGCAGATGCTCAATCGCGAGGCGCTGTCCGAGGAAACGGCATTGACTGCGGTGGCGGTGGCCATCGCCTCGAACCTCGTGTTCAAGACGGTCACGGCTTCGGCCGCCGGCGGCCCGGTGCTGCGTGGTCCCGTGGTGCGGGCCTTCGGTGTCGTCCTGGTGGGCCTGGGAGCCGGCGTGGCCGCCCTGCACGCGCTGGCATAATTCCCTTGCCATCCCGTTCCGCGTGACTGGCGAAAGGGTGAAGAACACCCGGGAAGCGCGGACTCTCGATGCCACCGTCCGGTGGCTGCCGTTCGCCTGGGCACGATGGCAAGTGACCCTTCCACACACTTGCATCCGGCGCGAGGAACCATGTTCAACCGAGCAACGCAGACGGTCCAGGCCGTGGACCCCGAGATCTTTGCGGCCATCCAGAACGAACACAGGCGGCAGGAACAGCACATCGAGCTGATCGCCTCCGAGAACTACACGAGCCCGGCGGTGATGGCCGCGCAGGGCTCGCAGCTGACCAACAAGTACGCCGAGGGCTATCCCGGCAAGCGCTACTACGGCGGCTGCGAGTACGTCGACGTGGCCGAGACGCTGGCGCTCGAGCGCCTGAAGAAAATCTTCGGCATGCCCACGATCGATATCGCGGCCAACGTGCAGCCGCACTCCGGCGCGCAGGCCAATGAGGCGGTCTTCCTCGCCGTCCTTAACCCCGGCGACACGATCATGGGAATGAGCCTCGCCGAGGGCGGCCACCTCACGCACGGCATGCCGCTCAACATCAGCGGCAAGTGGTTCAAGGTCGTCAGCTACGGCCTCGACGAACGCGAGGAGATCGACTACGACGCGATGGAGAACCTCGCGCACCAGCACCGGCCGAAGCTGATCATCGCCGGCGCCTCGGCCTACTCGCTGAAGATCGACTTCGCGCGCTTCGCGAAGGTCGCGCGCGACATCGACGCCGTCTTCATGGTCGACATGGCCCACTACGCCGGCCTGATCGCCGCGGGCGTCTATCCGAGCCCGATCCCGCACGCCGACGTGATCACGTCGACCACGCACAAGACGCTGCGCGGTCCGCGCGGCGGCCTGATCCTGATGAAGCCGCACCTGGAAAAGCCGATCAACTCGGCGGTGTTCCCCGGGCTGCAGGGCGGTCCGCTGATGCACGTGATCGCCGCCAAGGCGGTGGCGTTCAAGGAGGCGCTCGCGCCCGAGTTCAAGGCCTACCAGGAGCAGGTGCTGGTCAACGCCCGCGTGATGGCCGAGACGCTGGTCAGGCGCGGCCTGCGCATCGTGTCGGGCCGCACCGAGAGCCACCTGATGCTGGTCGACCTGCGCGCCAAGGGCATCACAGGCAAGGACGCCGAGGCGCTGCTCGGGCAGGTGCACATCACGATCAACAAGAACGCGATCCCGAAGGACCCGGAAAAGCCGATGGTCACCAGCGGCATCCGCCTCGGCTCGCCGGCGATGACCACGCGCGGCTTCCGGGAGGCGGAGGCCGAGCAGACTGCCAACCTGATCGCCGACCTGCTCGACAACCCGCGCGATCCGGCCACGGCGGACAAGGTGCGCCGCGAAGTCGCGCTCCTGACCGAGCGTTTCCCGGTCTACGGCTGACCGCCCGTTGATGCGCTGCCCCTTCTGCCAGAACGCCGACACGCAGGTCATCGACTCGCGCGCCTCGGACGAAGGCGCGACGATCCGGCGCCGCCGCCGCTGCCTGGCGTGCGAGAAGCGCTTCACCACCTACGAGCGCGTCGAGCTCGCGATGCCGAGCATCATCAAGCGCGGTGGTGGGCGCGCCGACTATGACCGCGAAAAGCTGCTCGGCTCGATGCAGCTCGCGCTGCGCAAGCGGCCGGTGCCGCGCGAGGCGGTCGACGAAGCGATCGGCCGGATCGAGGACAAGCTGCTGTCGTCGGCGCAGCGCGAGATCAAGAGCGAGAAGCTCGGCGAGCTCGTGATGCGCGAGCTGAAGCGGCTCGACAAGGTCGCCTACATCCGCTTCGCGTCGGTCTACCGCAGCTTCGAGGACGTCGACGAGTTCGCCGAGGTGGTGAGGGAAGTCCGTCCGGCGAAGCGTCCGCGGCGTCGCTGAATTCCCCCGCGGCGCGCTGCGTCCCCGCCGTTGACCCCGGTCAAGCTCGCACCAAACGCGTGACTTGCGGCTGCGCCCGTGCGACCTAGGCTGAAAGCGAGGCTTGGGAGGGCTCCCGGGCCGTCATCGCAGGAAAGGAGATGGACATGACAAATCTCCTTGTACGTCGTCGCAGTGACCTGGCGCCGTGGTTCGACGACATGTTCGGTGATTTCTGGAACCGGACCGGTATGCCCGCCATGCCGCGCTACGCCGAAGCGGCGCTGTCGGGCCGCGCGCTCATGGACGTCGTCGACAAGGGCGACATGTACGAAGTGAAGGTCGACATGCCGGGCGTGAAGAAGGAGGACATCAACGTCACGGTGGAAGGCGCGCGAGTCTCCGTCAGCGCCGAAACGAAGACCGAGAAGGAAGAGAAGGAAGGCGACAAGGTGCTGCACACCGAGCGCTTCGCCGCGAGCTACGCGCGCACGTTCGAACTGCCTGTCGAAGTGACCGAGGCGGGCGCGGAGGCTCGCTTCGAGGACGGCGTGCTGACGCTGACGCTGCAGAAGCGCACGCCGCAGACGAGCAAGCGCCTCGAGGTCCACTGAGGTCGGGCCGAGAGACCCACGGCCGGCGCAACGCCGGCCGCGCGCGGGCCGCCGATCCACGGCGGCCCTTTTCGTTTCCGCTTCGCGTTGCCGACCCGGCAAGCCGACGGCTACGGTCTCCCCAGCAGCAGGTAGAGGCTCCAGTTCCCGGATCCGCCCATCCCGAATCCGAAGAACATCGGACCCAGGAATGTGTCGGCGCCCAGGAACACGGAACCGGACCACGCGGTTCCGCCGGAGGGGAGGCCGTCGAAGCGGTCGGACACTCGTCCGAGTTCGGCCGAACCCCCGGCGTAGACGCCGCTGCCCAGGATGTCGGGCAGCGGAAGGATGCGGTTGTAGTACATCAAGCGGCCGAAGGAGTACCGGCTGCCGGAGAACTGGCCGATCTGGTAGCCCGACAGGCGCAGCGGACCGCCGAGCGAGAAGGACTCGTACGCCGGCAGGTCCGAATTCAGGTTGCTGGCACCCGAGACCATGAGGGCGAGCACGTGCGGCCCCCAGCTGTGTGCTGCCCGGAGTTCCGCCTGGGCCCACTCGTACTCGCGGTCGGAGCCCAGGGACTCCATGGCGGCGTACGCGGCAGCCGTCAAGGAGTACCCGTTCGTCGGGAAGAAGGCGTGATCGACCTGGTCGATGAACAGGGCCGCGCGCAAGCCCCCGGTCTTCTCATCGACTCTTGGGAGCAGCGGAGAGCCGGTTTCGACCCGCGCGTCGACCTGTGTCAACTGCGGGCCGAAGCGCACCTGACCCCAGGTGCCAAGCTCGCTGCCCGCATCGATCCCGATCCGGCGAGACTTCACGAGGAAGTCGGCGACCTTGTCGTCCTCGATGAAGATTCCGCGCGTGTTCTGCCCGATCAGGAAGTACGGCGCAACGAACAGGCGGCCCGTCTCGCTCAGCGGCTGGTGGAACTGCGTGAGAAAGTACGTGTCCTCTCCGACCTGCGCCTCAAACTCCCACTCGCCTCCCAGCTTGTTCATCCAGGTCTTGCGGTACTGGACCAGCAGGTTGAACGCGCTGTCGCCGGTGAAGTCGGTCGCCAGGCCGAGGCCGAAGCGCAGGTAGTCCGGCCCCCAGGATTTCTCCCGCGGCTCGATGACCATCGCACGCGGGCCGGTCTCGCCCGTGGTCAGGCGGTAGCTGATGCTCTCGAAGTCGCGCCGGCCGTAGATGCGCCTCAGGTCGGCGCCGACCTTTTCCTCGGACAGCGGCTCGCCCGGCTTGCTCTCGACGAGGCCGGCCAGCACGGCCGGGTTGGTGCGCTGCAGCCCCTCGATGCGGATCTCGTCGACGGTGCCGAGCGGCCTTCGTTCGGCGATCTGCGTCAATCGCAGCGCCGCGAATTGCTCCGGCGGCAGGCTGTAACGCGAGAGCGATTTCGCCATCGCGCGTGTCGCCTGCTCGCCGATCTGGATGGCGTCGGCCGCGCGCTTGAAGTCGCTGGCGGCGATGTTGCCAAGATCCGGCGCGATCAGCACGTCGCGATCGGTGAGGCGCTTCAGCTGGTCGTCCACCGTCTGCTTGCCGAGGAAGTTGACGAGCTGCCCGGCCACGCTCAGCGCGGATGTCAGCTCCTCGCGCTTCATCGGCGGGGTGGAGATGTTGACGGCAATGACGACGTCGGCACACAGCTTGCGCGCCTCGTCGATCGGCAGGTTGTTGGCGATGCCGCCGTCCACCAGCAGCCGGCCGTCGATCTCCACGGGAGCGATCGCGCCGGGCACCGACATGCTGGCCCGCATCGCCTGGGCGACGCTGCCACGGTCGAGCACCACCGACTCGCCGGTTTCGATGTCGGTCGCCATCGCGCGAAACGGGATCGGCAGCTTGTTGAAGTCGGCGATCCCGAACGAGGGCGTCGACAGCAATCGGAAGAACGCTTCGATCGAGACGCCGGCGATGACGCCCTTCGGCAGCGCCAGGCCGTCCTTGGTGACGCCGAACTCCGGCGCGAAGAGTGTTTGATAGTCCTCGATCTTGCGCTGGACGGCGATCTCCTTGCGCGGCGGACGGTCGCGGAAGATGCCGTCCCAGTCGGCCTTGGTGACCAGGGCCGCCATTTCGCCGGGCGAGCGTCCCGCCGCGAACGTTCCGCCGACGATCGCTCCCATGCTGGTGCCGGTCACGCAGTGGATCGGCACGCGCATGTCCTCGAGGACCTTGAGCACGCCGACGTGCGCGAGGCCGCGCGCGCCGCCGCCGGACAGTGCGAGGCCGATGCGCGGACTCTTCGTGGTGGAGGTGCCAGGCGGCGTTTGCGCCGCGAGTTGAGGGCAAAGGACCAACAGCGAAAGCGCGACGGCCGCGGCGAGTAGGCGGGCGCCATCCGGCAACGGGGCGTTCATGGAGCGGGTCTCCGGTCGGTTCGGCCTCTCCTGCCAAGGGAGACCAAGAGGACAAGACGTTGCGCCAAATGGCGCAATGCGTCTTGTGTACCGTCAAGGCACTTCGGTGTCGGGCAGTCGGTGGTCCGATGAGGGCCGCTTTCGCTCTGAGTCCGTTCATCCCGGGTGTGCTTGATTGCACCCCGAACCTCCATCAGATCCGCCGCGTAAAATCACACGTTGCTCTTCAGGTCCGCAGCCCGCTTCTCTAGCCTCGATGTACAGCGAATCCGACCACACCTTCATGCTGCGCGCGCTCGAACTGGCGCAGCGTTCCGCGTTTCACGCGACGCCCAATCCGCGGGTCGGTTGCGTGATCGTGCGCGACGGCCGCATCCTCGGCGAAGGCTTCACGCAGCCACCGGGATCGAACCACGCCGAGATCGAGGCGCTGCTCGACGCGCGTCGCAACGGCCACGACGTGCGCGGCGCCACGGTCTTCGTCACGCTCGAGCCGTGCAGCCACTTCGGACGCACGCCGCCGTGCTCCACCGCGCTCGCCGAGGCACACGTGGCGCGCGTGATCGCCGCCGTCGAGGATCCCAATCCGCTGGTCGCCGGCCAGGGTCTCGACATGCTGCGCGCCAGCGGCGTCGACGTGCGCTGCGGCCTGCTCGAACAGGAAGCGGCGGACGTCAATGTCGGGTTCTTTTCGCGCATGACGCGCGGGCGCCCGTGGGTGCGCGTGAAGATCGCCGCCAGCCTGGACGGCAAGACGGCGCTCGAGAACGGCGTGTCGCAGTGGATCACGTCGGACGACGCGCGACGCGATGGACACGCGTGGCGCGCGCGGGCGTGTGCGGTGCTGACCGGCATCGGCACGGTGCGGGCGGACAACCCGCAGATGAACGTGCGCCTCGTCGACACGCCGCGGCAGCCGCTGCGCGTGCTGGTGGACAGTCGGCTCGAAGCCGATCCCGGCGCGCGTTTCTTCGAAGGCGAAGGCCAGGTGCTCGTCGCCTGCGCGGTCGACGACGCGGAGCGCGCGCAGCGACTCGCGGACAAGGGCGTCGAGGTGATGCGCCTGCCGAACGAGCGCGGCAAGGTTGACCTGCCGCGGCTGATGAAGCGGCTGGCCGAGCGCGCGATCAACGAAGTGCACGTCGAAGCCGGCTTCAAGCTGAACGGCTCGCTCGTCAGCGCCGGCGTGGTCGATGAACTACTCGTGTACCTCGCGCCGATGCTGATCGGCGAGGCCCAGGGCATGGTGCACCTGCCGGCCCTGTCGGATCTCGCCAAGGCGCAGCGCCTGGTGTTCCGGGAAGTGACGCAGGTGGGCGAGGACGTTCGCATCCTCGCGCGACTCCAGTAACTCCTTCTCCAGGGATCCTCATGTTCACCGGTCTCGTGCAGGGTGTGGGACGCGTGGTTGATGTACAGCGGCTCGCCGCGGACGGCGGCGTGCGCCTGACGATCGACGGCAGCGCGGTGGCGGGCTTCCAGCCTGCCGTCGGCGACAGCATCGCGCTGAACGGCGCCTGCATGACCGCGACGTCGGTCGACGGCGCGCGCTTCACCGTCGACGTCTCGCGCGAGAGCCTGTCGAAGACCGCGGGGCTCGACGGCGCCGGCGACGTCAACATCGAGACGTCGATGGCGCTTGGCGACAAGCTCGGCGGGCACCTGGTGGCCGGTCACGTCGACGGCGTCGGCGAGGTCGTGCGGTTCGATCCGGTGCATGAGTCGTGGGAACTCGTCGTGCGCGCGCCGCGCGAGCTGGCGAAGTACTTCGCGTACAAGGGCTCGGTCGCCGTCAACGGCGTGAGCCTGACGGTGAATCGGGTCGACGACACGCCGGCCGGCTGCGAGCTGTCGATCAACATCATCCCGCACACGTTCGAGGTCACGACGCTGCGCTCGCTGCGTCCCGGGTCGTGCGTCAACCTCGAGGCCGACCTGATCGCGCGCTACGTCGAGCGCATGCTGTCGCTCGAGCGCGCGGGCTGAGGCGGCACGGATGTCCGGGCGTGCCGTCATCCTGTTCGCCCACGGCGCGCGCGATGCGCGCTGGTCGATGACGCTGGGCGAACTGCGGCAGCGCGTGCAGGCGCTGCTGCCCGACGCGCACGTCGGCATCGCGTACCTCGAGTTCCAGCCGCCGACGCTGTCGTCCGCCCTCGACGAGGCGCTGGCGGCCGGCGCGCGCGCGATCGACGTGATGCCGGTGTTCTGGGCCAATGGCGGACACATGGCGAACGACGTGCCGCCGCTCCTGGCCGAACTGCGCCGGCGTCATCCCGGGCTGCAGGTGCGCCTGCTGCCGGTGCTGTCCGAACTGCCCGGGATGCTCGACTTCATCGCCGGTGCGGTCGCACGCGGCGGCGACTGACGCTGCCCGATGAACGCAACGATGGCGGCCGGGTGGGGCCTGGCCCTCGCCGTGTTGATCGTCGCGAGCTTCGCAGCCCGCGCCGAGGGAAGGATGTGGGCTCGCCGCGCGGTCGCGTTGCTAGCGCTCTACCTGATCGCGCTGGCGCTGGCCGGCTGGCTGCTGCCGGCCGAGTGGGCAGCGTGGGGCTCGGCGCTCGCCGCGTTCGCGGTCTTCCTGACGGCGCAGACCTTCATCTCGCTCGGCGTGCTGACGCCGGCCGAGATCGGCCTTACCGCGCCACGTCCCGGCACGATGCGGGTGGTCGTCCTCGCCGTCGGCCTGGCGCTGCTGCTCAACGTCGTCGTGATGATCGTGCGGGGCGCTGCGCCGGTCCGGCTCGCGGGGACCACGGTGGCGGCGGTGCTGGTCGCGGCGGTGCTCGAGGAACTCGTGTTCCGGGGCGTGCTGCTGGCGCTGCTCGATCGCGCGCTGCCGCAGCGCTGGCGCATCGCCGGCGCGTACATCGGCTGGGGCGGCGTCGCACTGACCGCTGTCCTTCGTCGCGCTGCACGGACTGCGGCCCGGCCTGCTGGCGGGCGTGCTGCCGGCGGCCCTGCTATATCTCTGGCTGCGCGAACGGACCGGCAGCCTGCTGGCGCCGATCGCCGCGCACCTCGCCTGGAACGTCTCCGTCCTGCTCGTCCACTGACTATCCACTGAGCGCCCACCAGGCGTCCACCGACCACCATGCCACGCCTCTTCGAGCCGATCACGCTGCGCGGCGTCACGCTGCCCAATCGCATCATCGTGTCGCCGATGTGCCAGTACTCGGCCGTCGACGGCAGCGCCACGGACTGGCACGTCGCGCACCTCGGTTCGCTCGCGCTGTCCGGCGCGGGGCTGCTGTGCGTGGAAGCGACGGCGGTGACGGCGGAGGGCCGGATCACGCCGGGCGACCTCGGGCTCTACTCCGACGACAACGAGCGCGCGCTCGGGCGCGTCGTCGAGACGATCCGCGCCGCGGCGCCCATCAGGCTGGCGATCCAGCTCGGCCACGCCGGTCGCAAGGCGTCGAGCCATGCGCCGTGGGAGGGAGGCAAGCTGGTGCCGATCGAGCAGGGCGGCTGGCTGCCCTCGGCGCCGTCGGCCGTGCCGCACGCGGACGGGGAAGCGGCCCCGCGCGCGTTCGCGCCGGACGAGCTGCTCCACCTGCGCGAGGCCTTTGCCGACGCCGCGCGGCGCGCGACGCGCCTCGGTTTCGACGCGATCGAGCTGCACTGCGCGCACGGCTACCTGCTGCACCAGTTCCTGTCGCCGGTCAGCAACCGGCGCGACGACGCTTACGGCGGCTCGCTCGCCAACCGGATGCGCTTCCCGCTCGAGGCCTTCGAGGCCGTGCGCGCGGCGTTTCCCGCCGATCGGCCGGTCGGCGTGCGCGTCTCCGCCACCGACTGGCTCGAAGGCAGCGTGCCGGAAAGCTGGACGGTCGAGAGCACGATCGAGTTCGGGCGGGCGCTGAAGGCGCGCGGCTGCGACTGGCTCGACGTGTCCAGCGGCGGGATCTCGCCGCGGCAGAAGATCACGCTCGGCCCCGGCTACCAGGTGCCTTTCGCGGAGATCGTGCGCGCGGAAACCGGCCTGCCGACCATCGCGGTCGGGCTGATTACCGAGCCCCGGCAGGCCGAGGCGATCCTCGAGGCCGGCCGCGCCGACATGGTCGCGCTCGCCCGCGCCTTCCTGTACGACCCGCGCTGGCCGTGGCACGCCGCCGCCGCCCTCGGCGGCCAGGTCGACGGCCCGCGCCAGTACTGGCGCTCGCTGCCGCGGGAAGCGGGGCCGATCTTCGGCAACATCACGTTCGGCCAGCGCTGACCGGCTCCAAGGGCGAAAACGCCTAGAATCCGGGTCTCCCACGCGCCTGCGGGCGCGGAGCCCCTGCCATGCTGTCCGCCGTGCCCAACCCATCGCCGCCCGCCCCCGGGCTCGCCTCGACCGAGGAGATCATCGAGGAGATCCGCCGCGGCCACATCGTCGTGCTGGTCGACGACGAGGACCGCGAGAACGAAGGCGACCTGATCTTCGCCGCCGACTTCGTCACGCCCGAGAAGATCAACTTCCTGGCCAAGCACGGCCGCGGCCTGATCTGCATGCCGGTCACCGCCGAGCACGCGGCGCAGCTCGAGCTGGCGCCGATGACCAACAACAACAAGACGGTCCACGGCACCAACTTCACGGTGGCGATCGAGGCCGCCGAAGGCGTGACGACCGGAATCTCCGCCGCCGACCGCGCGCACACGATCCGCGTCGCGTCGAGGCCGCAGGCGCGGCCGAGCGACATCGTGCAGCCCGGTCACGTGTTCCCGCTGGTGGCCGCCGCTGGCGGCGTGCTGATGCGCGCCGGCCACACCGAGGCGTGCTGCGACCTGGCGCGGCTGGCCGGCCTGAATCCGGCTGCCGTGCTGTGCGAGGTGATGAACGACGACGGCACCATGGCACGCCTGCCCGACCTGCTGCCGTTCGCCGCGCGGCACGGACTCAAGGTCGGGACGATCGCCGACCTGATCCATTACCGCGCCGCCAACGAGTCGATGGTCGAGCGCGTGGGCGAGAAGAAGGTCCAGACGTCGGCCGGCCCGTTCGAACTCGTCGTCTACCGCGACAAGCCGAGCGGCGCCGCACACCTCGCCCTGGTGCACGGTCCGCTGTCGCCGGACGAGGAAGCGCTGGTGCGCGTGCACGAACCCCTGTCGGTGCTCGACCTGCTCGACATCGAGGACTCGGTGCACTCGTGGCCCGTGCACAAGGCGCTCAAGCGGATCGCCGCGAACGGCGGCGGCGTGGTCGTCATGCTGAACTGCGCGGACACGACGGAGCGCCTGCTCGACAAGTTCAACACGATGATGAATCCCGACGCCGCGCACCAGTGGATCGAGCGCACGCAGAAGACGGACCTGCGCACCTACGGCGTCGGGGCGCAGATCCTGCGCGACCTCAACGTCAAGAAGATGAAACTCCTCGC
The DNA here is from genome assembly GCA_963707725.1 of uncultured beta proteobacterium. Classification (GTDB taxonomy): domain Bacteria; phylum Pseudomonadota; class Gammaproteobacteria; order Burkholderiales; family Burkholderiaceae_F; genus JAOUJD01. The sequence goes on from CAVPRE010000008.1 coordinate 26,342, forward strand.
GAAACCGCGCAAGATGCCCTCGATGACCGGCTTCGGCCTGCAGGTCACCGGATACCTGGAAAGCTGACCATGGCAGTCGATTTCATCGCTCCCGACTTTGACGGCACCGATCTGCGGATCGGCATCGTGCAGGCGCGCTTCAACGAGTGGGCCGGTCGCGCGCTCGCCGAAGCCTGCCTCAACGAACTCATCACGCTCGGCGTCGACGAGGACGACATCACGCACATCACGGTGCCGGGTGCCCTCGAGTTGCCGCTGGTGCTCGCGCGGCTGGCGGCGACCGGCGACTTCGATGCGCTGGTCGCGATCGGGTGCGTGATCCGCGGCGACACGTACCACTTCGAGATCGTCGCCGAGGAGTCGGCGCGCGGCGTGGCGCGGGCCTCGCTGGACTACGGGGTGCCGATCGCCAACGCGATCCTGACGACCGACTCGGACGAGCAGGCGCAGGCACGTGTGGCGGAGAAGGGCCGCGACGCCGCCCGCGTCGCGGTCGAAATGGCCAACCTGATGCTCGCCCTCGACGAGGACGGCGAGGGCGAAGCCGCCGACGCGGAACAGGACGAGTAGACCCTTGCAACCGAAGGTCTCCGGAGCACCGAAGGGCGGTGGCCGCAGCGCGCGCCGGCGCGCGCGCGAACTGGCGTTGCAGGGCCTGTACCAGTGGCTGGTCGGCGGCCAGGACGCGGCCGCGATCGAAGGCCACCTGATCGAGAACGAGGGGCGCGAAGGCGCCGATGATCCCGGCAAGAAAGCCGACCTCAGCCACTACCGCGAACTGCTGCACGGAACGATCGACGGCGCCGATGAACTGCGGCGCCAGTTCGCGCCGTACCTCGACCGCAGCGTCGAGGCGCTGTCGCCGATCGAGCACGGGATCCTGCTGATCGCAACTTACGAGATGCAGCAGCGGCTCGAGATCCCGTACCGGGTCGTCATCAACGAGGCGGTCGAACTGGCCAAGAGCTTCGGCGGCACCGACGGCTTCAAATACGTCAACGGCGTGCTCGACAAGGTCGCCGGACAACTGCGGCCGGCCGAGGTGGCCGCGCGCGGCTGACGCGCAATGGCTGCGCCGCTCGGCGAATTCGATCTCATCGCGCGCTACTTCACGCGCCCGGTGCCCGCCGGCCGCGGTGACATCGCGCTCGCCGTCGGCGACGACTGTGCCCTGCTGGAGCCTTCCCCCGGCGAGCAATGGGCCGTCTCGACGGACACGCTGGTCGAATCGGTTCACTTCCTGCCGTCGATCGATCCGGCCGCGCTCGGCCACAAGGCGCTCGCCGTCAACCTGTCCGACCTGGCGGCCTGCGGCGCCGAGCCGCGCTGCTTCTTCCTCGCGCTGGCGCTGCCGAAGGTCGACGAGGCCTGGCTCGAGGCGCTCTCCGGTGGCATGTTCGCGCTGGCCGATGCTCATCGGTGCGTGCTCGCGGGTGGCGACACGACGCGATCGGCGCAGGGCGTGGTCATCACGGTCACGGTGATGGGCCGTGTTCCGCGCGGGCAGGCGCTGCTGCGCAGCGGCGCGCGGCCCGGCGACGACGTCTGGGTGTCCGGCACGCTGGGGGACGCCGCCTTCGGGCTCGCGCTGTGCCAGGGCGGAACGCCCGTCCCGACGGGCGCCCGCGCGGCGGTCGAGCGGCTGGAGTGGCCGTATCCGCAGGTCGGGCTCGGGGTTGCCCTGCGGGGCGTGGCGACGGCCGCCATCGACGTGTCCGACGGGCTGCTCGGGGATCTCGGGCACATCCTCGAACGGTCGGCCGTCGGCGCGCGCGTGGAGTGGAACCGCCTGCCCCGGTCCGAGGCGCTGCGGGGCCGGCCGGAAGCAGACCAGCGCCGCTTTGCTCTCACGGGTGGGGACGACTACGAACTGCTGTTCACCGCGCCGGCCGGCAGGCGCGACGAGGTGGAGCGGGCGGCGGCCGGCGCCGGGGTGCCTGTGACGCGCATCGGCGAGGTCACCTCGACCGGGCGTCTTGAACTGGTGGACGCCGACGGCCGGGCGATGGACACTGCGCCGCGCGCCTTCGACCACTTCCGCCCATGACTTCCGCGTCGATGTCTGCTCAGAATGACCTGCCGGTCCCGCCGCTGCCATCCTGGCGGCTGATGCTGTCGCACCCGGCGCACCAGGTGTCGTTCGGTTTCGGCAGCGGCCTCATCCGTCCGGCGCCCGGCACCTGGGGCACTCTGTTCTCGTGGCTGGTGTTCGTCGTGCTCGATCCATGGCTGGGCGACGCCGGCTGGGCGATCGTGATCGCGTCGACCTTCGTCCTCGGCGCGGCAGCGGCGCATCGCACCGGGCGCGCGCTCGGTCGCCCGGACCACGGCGCGATCGTGATCGACGAGATCGTCGCCTTCTGGCTCGTGCTGTGGCTGCTGCCGGGCGGCGTCATCACGCAGGCCTTCGCGTTCCTCGGATTCCGCTTCTTCGACATCCTGAAGCCCCCGCCGATCCGCGCCGTGGACCGGCGCTTCAAGAACGGGGTGGGCGTGATGCTCGACGACCTGCTGGCCGCGTTCTACACCTTGCTCGTGGCGAGCGTGCTGGCGCGCGTGTTCGCATGAGCGCCGCACGGCCGCTCCGAAGGCGCTCGCTCCCCCTCGGGGGGACGGCGCGCAGCGCCAAGGGGGCACCATGACTGATGCCGCCGCGACCATCGAGCGCCTCGCCGTGCGGCTCGGCGCCGGCCTGCGCGCGCAGCACCTGACGCTGGCGACGGCCGAGTCGTGCACGGCCGGCGGTCTCGGGTACGCCGTGACCCTGGTCCCGGGATCGAGCCACTGGTACGACCGCGGCTTCGTCACGTACTCGAACGAATCGAAGATGCAGGTGCTCGGCGTGTCGGCCGCCTACCTGCGCGACTTCGGCGCGGTGAGCGAGCCGGTCGCGCGCGCGATGGCGATCGGCGCGCTGTCGCACAGCGCGGCGCAGGTCGCGGTGGCCGTCACGGGCATCGCCGGGCCGGACGGCGGCACGCCGGACAAGCCCGTGGGCACCGTCTGTTTCGCGTGGGCGATCCGGCGCGGCCCGGGAAGCGCCCCGTGGGTGAAGGCGGCCACGCATCGCTTCGATGGAGACCGCGCCGCGGTGCGCACGCAGTCGATCATCACGGGCCTGCAGACCCTCGTGGAGCTGCTGAAGCAACGACAGGACGTATAGCCCGATCGCCTGGCGGGTCCACAGGCGCGCTTCGGAATCGCATTCGATGAACACTCCCCTCTTCGACGAACGGTTCCGCCTCGAACGGCGGACCGCCAACGGCATCGAGCTCAACGTTCGCCACGGCGGCGAAGGACCGCCGCTGCTGCTGCTGCACGGCTTTCCGCAGACGCACGCGATCTGGCATCGCGTGGCCCCGCGGCTCGCGCCGCATTACACGCTGGTGATGCCCGACCTGCGCGGGTACGGCGACAGCGCGAAGCCGCCGAGCGACGCCGCGCACGCGCCGTACAGCAAGCGCGTGATGGGCCGCGACATGGTGGAACTGATGCGCGCGTTGGGACACGAGCGCTTCTTCCTCTGCGGCCACGACCGCGGAGGCCGTGTGGCGCACCGGCTCGCCGTCGACCATCCGGCAGCCGTGGCGAGGCTGATGGTGCTCGACATCTCGCCGACGTCCACCATGTACGAGCGCACGAACATGCAGTTCGCGACGCTCTACTACCACTGGTTCTTCCTGATCCAGCCGGAACCGCTGCCCGAGACGCTGATCGGCGCGGACCCCGTGTTCTACCTGCGGCGGAAGCTCGACTCGTGGGGCCTCGGCGGCGCCAGCTTCTTCGATCCGCGCGCGCTCGGGGAGTACGAACGCTGCTTCACGCGCGAGGCGATCCACGCGATGTGCGAGGACTACCGCGCGGCAGCGTCGATCGACCTCGCTCACGATGGCGCCGACGGCGAGCGCCGCATCGAATGCCCGGTGCGCGCCCTGTGGGGCGAACGCGGCGTGGTCAACCGGCTCTACACGCCGGTGGCCGACTGGCAGGCGAAGGCGCGCGGCCCGGTGACCGGCACGACGACGCCGACCGGCCACTACATCCCCGAGGAAGCGCCGGATGTGCTGTTCGAGGACATGCGCGCCTTCTTCGGCGGCGAGTTGCCGTGATGCGGCGGGTTCTCGTCGCGCTGGTGGCGCTCCTGTGCGCGGGCGCCGCGTTCGCGAAGCCCGAGGGCGCCCGGGCCGTCTGCCTGAACGACGCGGGTGCGTTGCCGGCCGCGGAAGCGAAGCTGCTGGCGATCGGGCCGTACCAGGCGCCGCGCGTGTCGGCCGACGATCGCGCGCAGAAGCTCTTCGAGCAGGGCATGGTCTTCGGCCTGGGGTTCAACTTCGCCGAAGCGGTGCGTTCGTTCCGTGCCGCCACGCTCGCCGACCTCGACTGCGCGATGTGCCGGTGGGGCATCGCGTGGGCACTGGGCCCCAGCGTCAATCACGACATGAAGCGCGAGGATGTCCCGATCGCGATCGACGCGATCGTGCAGGCGCGCGCCTATGCACCGGACCTTGCTTCGCGCGAGCGCGCGCTGATCGAGGCGCTCGCGCGCCGCTACAGCGACGATCCGAAAGCGGACGGCGACAAGCTGGCGCAGGACTACGCGGACGCCATGCGCAGGCTCGCGGCGCGTTTTCCGGTCGATGCCGACATCGCCGTGCTGGCCGCCGAAGCGATCATGAACGCGCACCCGTACGACTACTGGCGGCCCGACGGGTCGCCGCAGTCCTGGACGCCCGAAGTGGTGGTGCTGCTCGACCGCGCGACGCGGCTCGCGCCGGACCATCCCGGCGCGCATCACTACCGGATCCACCTGTACGAGGCGTCGGCCACGCCCGCGAAGGCGCTTGCCTCCGCCGACCGCATCGGCGCGCTCGCGCCCGCCGTCGGTCACCTCGTGCACATGCCTTCGCACATCTACCTGCGCCTCGGCCGCTATCACGATGCCGTCCTGGCGAACCGGGCTGCCGTCGAGTCGGACCGCGAGTACCTCGCGGCGGTGAATGCCAATCCGACCTATGCCGCGGACTACGTGCCGCACAACGTCCACTTCCTGTGGGCGTCGGCGATGTGGAGCGGCGAGAGCCAGGTGGCCATGCGGGCGGCCGAAGACCTGGCCCGCGCCGCCGATCGGTTGCCGCAGGAAGTCAATCGACGCGGCACGCGCCAGCACTTCCAGGCCGCGCCCTGGCTGACGCTGGTGCGCTATCGGCAGTGGGACGCACTGCTCGCGCGCCAGACGCCGCGCGCGTCGGATGCTCCGTATCTCGACGGCCTGGTCCACTTCGCGCGCGGCATGGCGCACGCCGCCACGGGCGACGTTCCAGCGGCACGCGCGCAGGCCGAGGGGCTGCGCGTGATGGAGCGGCGCGCAGCCGAGCAGAAGCTGAAGGTCAAGAACATCAATGCGGCCGCGGACCTGCTCGCGATCGCGCGCTCACTGCTGGCCTCGGAGCTCGCACTCGCGCGCGGGGCCCGCGCGGAAGCGGTCAAGCATGCGGCCGCCGCCGTGGCCGCGGAAGATCAGCTGGAACTCGACGAGCCGCCGGCGTGGCAACTGCCCGCGCGGCACGCGCTCGGCCGCGCCTTGCTGGCGAGCGGTCGGGCGCAGGAGGCGCGGGTCGTGTTCACGGAGGACCTGGTGCGTCATCCCGAGAACGCCGTGGCGCTCAGCGGACTCGCGGCGGCCGAGCGATGGCTGGATCGCGACGCTGCCGCCGACGCACTGGAGGAGCGCGCCCGTCTGGCCTGGGCGCGCGCGGACCTGCCGCTGGCGTCGATCTCGGTGGTGCCGGTTCAGCGCAGGCGGTAACGGTTGATCTCGTCGCGCGTGGCCAGCGCCACGGCGCGGGCTCGATCGGCGAAGTCCTCGTCCTTGCCGGCGTACAGGATCGCGCGCGAGGAGTTGACGATCATGCCGACTCCGCGGGCCGTCTGGCCGGCCTTCACGCTCGCTTCGACGTCGCCGCCCTGCGCCCCGATGCCGGGCACCAGCAGCGGCAGTTCGCCCACCAGCGAGCGCACGCGCGCGAGTTCGCCGGGGAACGTGGCGCCGACGACCAGCCCGAGCTGGCCGTTGCGGTTCCATGTCGATGCGGTCAGTCGCGCGACCCGCTCGAACACGCGTTCACCGCCGGCTTCGAGCATCTGCAGGTCGTTGCCGCCGGCGTTGCTGGTCCGGCAGAGCAGGAACGCGCCGCGGTCGGGGTAGGCGAGGTACGGCTCGAGCGAGTCGAAGCCCATGTACGGCGACAGCGTGACGGCGTGCGCGGCGTAGCGCTCGAAGGCTTCGCGGGCGTAGTGCTCGGCGGTGGAGCCGATGTCGCCGCGCTTGGCGTCGAGGATGACCGGCACCTCAGGATGCCGTGCGCGGATGTGCGCGATCAGGTGCTCGAGCTGATCCTCGGCGCGCATCGACGCGAAGTAGGCAATCTGCGGCTTGAACGCGCAGGCCAGGTCGGCGGTGGCGTCAACGATCGTGCGGCAGAAATCGAAGATCGCGTCGGGCCGGTTGCGCAGGTGCGCGGGAAACCGCGCCGGATCCGGATCGAGGCCGACGCACAACAGCGTGTCGGCGTTGCGCCAGCGCGCGGCGAGCAGATCGATGAAGTTCATGGGCGGGATTCTAGGCGGTCGCTGCGTGCTAGCCTGCCGCGCTCTCCATGGTCCGACTCTCGCGCCGCGATCTCGTGCTGCTCGCGCTGCTCACGCTCTTCTGGGGTGTGAACTGGCCGGTGATGAAACTCGGCGTGGCCCACCTCCCGCCGCTCTACTTCCGTTCGCTGTGCATCGCCGGCGGGCTGGTCTTCATCTGGGCATGGGCCGTCGCGACGCGCGTTCCGCTGACCGTGCCGCCCGGGGCGTGGCCGTCGATCGTCAAGCTCGCCATTCCCAACGTGATCGTGTGGCACCTGCTCGCGATCGTCGCCATCAAGATGCTTGCATCGGGACGCGCCGCGATCCTCGGCTACACGATGCCGGTGTGGGCGGTCGTGTTCGGCCTGCTGCTCTTCAAGGAAAGACCGCTGCCGCGGCACTGGGTCGGCGTCACCGCTGCCTTCGTCGGCACGCTGCTGCTGCTGTCATCCGAGTTCACCAGCCTGGCCGGCTCGCCGCTCGGCACGGTCCTGATGCTGGTCGCGGCGGCCGCGTGGGGTTACGGCACCCACCTGATGCGGCGTCACCTCACCGCGATGCCGACGATCGCGCTGACCTTCTGGATGCTGTCGCTGACGCTGCTCGTCACGACGAGCGTCTCGATCGCGACGGAGATGGACCAGTGGCGCCTGCCGCTGCCGCTCGAGTGGTTCTCGATCGTCTACAACATGGCGATCGCGATCGCGTTCTGCCACGTCGTCTGGTCGATGCTCGCCCGCAACCTGCCGCCCGCGGCCAGCGGCCTGTCGGTGATGATGATCCCGGTGCTGGGTGTCTTCTCCGGCATGGTGGTGCTCGGCGAGCAGCCGCACTGGCAGGACTACGCGGCGCTCGTCCTCATCCTGGTGGCGCTGTCGACCGTGCTGCTGCCGAGCCGCACGACGAGCTGACCCAGCAGGCCACGAAACGAAACGGCCCGCCGAAGCGGGCCGTTGTCATTTCGGTTGGGTGATGAGCCGCAACCGGACGGATGGATCGGGCGCGAGAGCTAGGCGCGAGGCCGCAGACAGTACTGACTGGTACGGCAAGGCCGAGCAACGACGCTATCGCGCCCGAGACGCCGTCCGCGTTACATGTCCATGCCGCCCATGCCGCCCATCCCACCCATGCCGCCCATGCCGCCACCGCCCATGCCGCCGGCCGGCTTCGTCTTCCACCAGCTCGGCCACCATGGCGTCGGTCGTCAGCATCAGGCCGGCCACCGAAGCGGCGTTCTGGAGCGCGGTGCGCGTGACCTTGGTCGGGTCCAGCACGCCCATCTCGACCATGTCGCCGTACTCGTGCGTGGCCGCGTTGTAGCCGTAGTCGCCCTTGCCTTCTAGCGACGGCGTTCACCACGACGCTCGGCTCGTCGCCGGCAGTTGGCGACGATCATGCGCAGCGGCTCTTCCATCGCGCGCAGCACGATCTTGATGCCCGCTTCCTGGTCGGCGTTGTCGCCCTTCAGCTTGCTGATGGCCTGCTTGGCGCGGATCAGCGCCACGCCGCCGCCGGCGACGATGCCTTCTTCGACAGCCGCACGGGTCGCGTGCAGCGCGTCTTCGACGCGGGCCTTCTTCTCCTTCATCTCGACTTCGGTCGCGGCGCCCACCTTGATGACGGCCACGCCGCCGGCCAGCTTGGCGACGCGCTCCTGCAGCTTCTCGCGGTCGTAGTCGCTGGTGGCTTCCTCGATCTGCGCGCGGATCGCCTTGACGCGGGCCTCGATCGTCTTGTGATCGCCGGCGCCGTCGATGATCGTGGTGTCTTCCTTGGCGATCTCGACGCGCTTGGCCTGGCCGAGGTCACTCAGCGTGGCCTTCTCGAGGGTCAGGCCGGTTTCTTCCGCGATCACCGTGCCGCCCGTCAGGATGGCGATGTCTTCCAGCATGGCCTTGCGACGGTCGCCGAAGCCCGGGGCCTTGACGGCGCAGGTCTTCAGGATGCCGCGGATGCTGTTGACGACCAGGGTCGCCAGCGCCTCGCCTTCGACTTCCTCGGCGATGATCAGCAGCGGGCGGCCGGCCTTGGCGACCTGCTCCAGGATCGGCAGAAGGTCACGGATGTTGCTGATCTTCTTGTCGTGCAGCAGGACGTAGGGGTTCTCGAGCAGCGCGTTCTGCTTCTCGGCGTTGTTGATGAAGTACGGCGACAGGTAGCCGCGGTCGAACTGCATGCCCTCGACCACTTCCAGCTCGGTGTTCAGCGACTTGCCGTCCTCGACGGTGATGACGCCTTCCTTGCCGACCTTGTCCATCGCGTCGGCGATGATCTTGCCGATCTCGGCGTCGGAGTTCGCCGAGATCGAGCCGACCTGGGCGATTTCCTTGCTGGTCGTCGTCGGCCGGCTGATCTTCTTCAGTTCCTCGACGGCGGCGATCACGGCCTTGTCGATGCCGCGCTTCAGGTCCATCGGGTTCATGCCGGCGGCCACGTACTTCATGCCCTCGGTCACGATCGACTGCGCCAGCACCGTGGCGGTCGTGGTGCCGTCACCGGCGTTGTCGGAGGTCTTGGACGCGACTTCCTTGACCATCTGCGCGCCCATGTTCTCGAACTTGTCCTTCAGTTCGATTTCCTTGGCGACGGAGACTCCGTCCTTCGTCACGGTCGGCGAGCCGAAGCTGCGCTCGAGCACGACGTTGCGGCCCTTCGGGCCCAGGGTGACCTTGACGGCGTTGGCGAGGATGTTGACGCCGCGAACCATGCGGTGACGGGCGTCGTCACCGAAGAAAACTTGCTTGGATGCCATATCGATTCTTCTCCAGAAAGATGGGTCGCCGGACGCTCAACGGCCGGCGGGACCGGGTTCCTTAGGCGACCACGCCCATGATGTCTTCTTCACGCATGACGAGGAGTTCCTCGCCTTCGACCTTGACCGTCTGGCCCGAGTACTTGCCGAACAGCACCTTGTCGCCGACCTTCACGTCCGGCGTGATGAGCTTGCCGCTGTCGTCGCGCTTGCCGGGGCCGACCGCGACGACCTCGCCCTGGTCGGGCTTCTCGGCGGCGCTTTCCGGGATGACAATGCCCGAGGCGGTTTTGCGCTCGTTGTCCAGGCGCTTGACGATCACGCGATCGTGCAGAGGACGAATCTTCATTGGGTCTCCTAGTTGACTGATCTCTCGACGAAAATCGAGAAACTGAAAAAACAATGGAGGCAGGGCCTCCGGAAGCCGCAGCGGGGTTGTTAGCACTCCCCGTCGACGAGTGCTAATTGTAAGGGCGGCGCACACGGTCTTCAAGTGCGGGAGATCGATAAGTTTGCAGGGCACCGAAAACGAGCAGGGGCGGCCGCCACGTGACTTCGTAAGAAGTGGTCGCTAACATCGGTCCAATGCCGCGTAGTCGACCATCGAAGTAGCCCTTATGGGCGATTCACCCGAACGGGGCTCAAGCCAGAATCGCGCCAACAGCGATAGAAGGGGGTAGCACGTTCATGGAATTCCCGCTGCGGCTTCCGTCGCACTGGCTCAGGCCGGACAAGCCCAAGGGCAAGAGCCCGGGGTCCAAGTCCGGTTTCAGCCATTCGGTCATGAGTTACACGAAGATGGACGTGCCGACGGTCGAGTTGTTCGAGACGGCGGTGACGTTCGAGGCCGACCACGCCCATCCGCTCGGTGCCCATGAATCCCTGACGCGCACCTTCGGCAACAAGGCGGGTGTCGCATTCGTTTTCCGGGCGGACACCGGCACCCCCGGCCGCTACTGGGTCTACTCGGCCGAGCCCTGGAACGAACCCCCGGTCGAGGCCGTGAGCGCGCTGGCCCCCAAGCGCCTGGTGCTTCAGCTGGTCCCCGGACTCCCGTACCGCTTCACGCTGGACGCGTGTGTCGGACGCGAGCGCCTGAAGAATGGCGAGAAGGAAGTCGAACCGTTCAAGACCACGCAGGAGGTCGAGGAATGGCTGAGGCTGGCCGGGCCGAAGCTGGGCTTCAAGCCGGACTTCTTCAACGTGTCGATCAAGGAACTGCAGTTCCCGTACGGCGGCCGGCACATCAAGTTGCCCTACGCCTCCGCCGAGGGGGTGCTGCAGGTGACGGATGCCGACTTGCTGACCAAGCCGCTGCTGCGGGGCATCGGCTCGTACCGGCGCGTCGGCCTCGGCCTGCTGCAGTTGTCGAACTGACCTGCCTGCCGCAGGGGGACGGCGCCCACGGGCGCCGTTTTCGTTTTGGCCCCTGCCTCCGGCTCATGCGGAGCGCGACGATCGTGCGGATAATCGCAGCGGTCGCGCCGCGATCGTCGCGCGGCGCCACGGAGGTTCCCTTGCTGCATCGCTTTCTCGCGCCTTGCGCGCGCATCGTTCCGGTCGCCGGCTGCTTCCTGCTCGCACTGCTCGCCGCGCCGGTCCGCGCGCAGTCCACCGTGCCGCCGGTGCTGCCCGAGAGCGTGGCGGCGGAATTGCGGGCGGCGCGGGTCCCGCTGAACGCCGTCGCAGTCACGCTCGTGCCGCTGTCGGGCAGCGGCATCACGATGGCGATCAACGAACACCAGTCGATGAACCCGGCGTCGACGATGAAGATCGCGACCACGCTGGCGGGCCTCGAACTGCTCGGTCCGCAATATGTCTGGCGGACCGAGGCGCTGGCGGCCGCGCCGCTGAAGCAAGGCGTGCTCGAGGGCGATCTGTGGCTGCGCGGCAGCGGTGATCCGCGGCTGGTGGTTGAAGACCTCTGGCTGCTGGTCCAGCGCCTCCGCGGCAGCGGCGTGCGCGAGATTCGCGGCGACCTCGTGCTCGACCGCTCCGCCCACGAACCGATCGCGCACGATCCGGCCGCCTTCGACGGCGAAGCACTGCGCCCGTACAACGCCGGACCCGATGCGCTGCTGCTGAACTACAAGGCGGTCAGCTTCCACTTCGTGCCGGACACCGGGGCGCGACAGGTGCGGGTCTTTGCGCTCCCCGCGATCGCCGGCATGGTCTTGCCGGCGGAAGTGAAGACGGCGGAAGGGGCGTGCAACGACTGGCGAGCACGTGTGGGCGGCGACTTCACGGATCCGATGCGGCCGCAGTTCCGCGGTGCCTTTCCGCTGTCGTGCGGCGACAAGGTCTGGCACGTCAACCTGTTCACGCCGGTGCAGTACGCGCAGGCGGTCTTTCGCCCGCTCTGGGAGGCGAGCGGCGGGACCTGGAGTGGGCGCGCGCGGGACGGGGTGGCGCCGGCGGATGCACGACGCATGGCGGTCCACGAGTCGCGCCCGCTCGCGGAGGTGATCCGCGACATCAACAAGTTCAGCAACAACGTGATGGCGCGGCAGCTCTTCCTCAGCATCGGCGCCGAGAGCAGCAAGCAGCCGGCGAGCATGGAACGCGCGCGGCGTGCAGTTGGCGACTGGATGGTCAGCCGGGGGCTGGACCCGCGCGAGTTCGTGCTGGAGAACGGCGCCGGGCTGTCGCGCGTCGAGCGGCTGACCTCGGCCGGGCTGGCCCGGCTGCTTGTGGCGGGGTTCGAGTCGCCGCTCATGCCGGAATTGATGTCTTCGCTTCCGATCGTTGGTGTCGACGGCACCATGCGCAAGCGCAACGGGGCGGCGGGCTCCGCGCACATCAAGACCGGGCTGCTGGCCGACACGCGCGCAATCGCGGGCTACGTACTCGCCGCGAGCGGCAGGCGCTACGCGATCGTAGCGTTCGTCAACCACCCCAACGCCGGCGCGACCCGGGGCGCGCTCGACGCCCTCCTGAACTGGGTCTACGCTCAGGGCTGACCGGCGGCTGACCGGCCTGGCCGACGTTCTCTGTTTACCTTCCGTCAAAGCCCCCGATCGACCGCCGCCTAGCCTGAAAGGGTAACGAACATCATCGAGGAGGAGTCATGGATCGAGTCACGAAAGAACGGTTTGCGTCGGATGTGAACGCGGTGCTGGTGGATGCCGAGGAACTGCTGCGGCAGGCCGCCCAGGCCACGGGCGAGGAAGCCAAGGCGCTGCGGGGCCGGGCCCAGGAGGCGATCGGTCGGGCCAAGGATTCGCTGATTCACATCGAGCAGCGGGCAGTCGCCCAGACCAAGGCGGCGGCGCATGCAACCGACAACTGGGTGCATGACCACCCCTGGACGGCGGTCGGCATCGCGGCCGGGCTGGCGTTCCTGGTTGGCCTGGCGGTGAATCGCAAGTGAACTCGGCGCCACGCGAGGCCGGCGCTGCACCATCGGCGCTCGGGCTGGTGCGCGAGGCGGCGGCGCTCGGCGTGGCCGCGCTCGTCACCCGTGGCGAACTCGCCGCGATCGAACTGACCGAAGCGCGCGAGCGCGCCGCGCGCTGGCTGGTGCTTGCGCTGGTGGCGGGTGTACTGCTGCTCGCCGCGCTGCTGGTCGCCTCGCTTTGGATCGTGTCGATCTTCTGGGAGTCGCATCGTTCGGAAGCGATCGCCGTCGTGGCGGCGGTGTATGCGCTCGCCGGCGGCGGCCTGATGTGGTGGCTTCTCGTGCGCCTGCGAGCCGCGCCGCCTTTGCTGCAGACAACGCTCAGTGAACTGAAACAGGACTGCGACGCGCTTCGAGGCGCGTCGCAGAGGTCGCCATGACGCGACGGTCGCGTGACGAACTGGCGCTGCGCCGCGAGGCGCTGGCGATGCGCGCGGCACTCCAGAGGCTCGAGCTGGCTGCTACCCTCGACCGGGCTCGCGACGCCTCGCTGGCGCGGAAGGGTATCGGGGCACTGGCGCTGCACCTCGCGCGCTCGTTTGTGGTTTCCCCCGGCGGAGGGACTGCGGCAGCCCGCATACGGCCGTGGATGTTCACCTTGGGTGTGGTGGCCGTGCGCGCGTTGCGCGCGTCGCCGACCGCGCGGCTGGTGGCGGCCGCCGCCGCTGCGGGCGGGGCTGTCTGGTGGGTCGTGCGGGCGCGGCGGTCAGGCGACGCGCCGGACGACCAGAGCGGTTGAAACCGCCCATGGTTTCTATTTTCTCTAGTACTTGATCGTGCAGCCGTAGGCGGTCGTCGTCGACGTCGTCACGGGCTTGCCGGCGGAGACTTCGCTGAGGGCGGCCGCGACGTGGTTTGTCGCAGTCTTGACGTCAGCCGGATTCGCGCTGCGCTTGTCGTCGATCGCGCCCGCGTAGACCAGCGTTCCCTTGGCGTCGATGACGTACATGTGCGGCGTCACCTTCGCGCCGTAGGCCCGGCCGATCTCGCCCCTGGGATCCATCACGACAGCGGTCGGCGCCGCTTTCTGTTCCCCGAACCATGCGGCCAGCTTCGCCGGCGCCATGTAGTCGGTGTGGGACTCGGTAGTCGAGTTGATGGCAAGCCAGACGACGCCGGCCGCGGTGTTCTTCTGCTGCAGCGACTGCATGTTCCCGCTCGTGTAGTGCTTCTGCACGAACGGGCAGTTCGGGTTGTTCCACTCGAGCACGACAGTCTTGCCGCGGAAGTCCGCGAGGGACACGGGCTTGCCGTTGACGTCGACGCCACGGAATGCCGGTGCAGGCTGTCCCGGCACCGGGGCGGCGAGAGCCGGCGAAGAAGCTGTGGCGATCGCGGCGACCGCGGCGATCAGCAGGGCGGTGACTTTCATCGTCATTCAACTCCGTTCTCGTTCAAGGCACTGTCGTTAAGGGCACTTCAGCGGGAGGCCAGCCTGATCTTGTCGAGCGCGGCGAGCACCGTCGCCTCGGTCAGGATTTCCGGCAGCACGGTCGGCTGGCCCTTCGTGTCGTACAGCACGTAGAGGGGCACGCCGTTGCGTCCGAACCGGGCGAGCGCCTGCGTGATCCGCTCGTCGCGCGTGGTCCAGTCGGCCCGCATGCGGACCACGCCCGCGGCGGCGAAGCCGCTGATCACCTTGTCCGAAGCCAGCGCGACCCGCTTGTTGACCTGGCAGGTCACGCACCACGCGGCGGTGAAGTCGATGAACACTGGCGTGCCCTCGCCGGTCAGTTGCGCAAGCTTCTCCGGCGAGTAGGCGACCCAGTCGTCGCTGCTCGCCGCTTTCGCGACCGCAGCGGGATCCGAGGTCGCCAGCGGCGCGAACGCCAGCGCGGCGACCAGCGCGCCCGCGAGCGCCACCCAGCGGAAGGGATACGCACCGCGCTGTGACAGGCCAAGCGCCCAGGCGGCGAATCCCACCGCCACCACCACGGCGAGCGCCAGCCCCACGCCGCCGGCATCCACCTGCTGCGCGAGGACCCACAGCAGCCACACGCAGGTGGCGAACATCGGGAACGCCATGAACTGCTTGAACAGTTCCATCCAGCGGCCGGGCCGTGGCAGCTTGTGGAGAAGCGCCGGGAACAGGGTCAGCAGCAGGTAGGGAGCGGCCATGCCGACGCCGAGCGCGGCGAAGACGGACAGGGCGACCGTGGCCGGCTGGGTGATCGCATAGCCCAGTGCCGCGCCCATGAACGGTGCGGTGCACGGCGAGGCGACGATCACGGCGAGCACGCCGGTTGCGAAGCTGCCGCGCCAGTCGCTCTTTCGAGTCAGGCTCTCCGCCGCCTTCGCGTTGCCGATGCCGCTGCCAAAGGTGAATTCGTACACGCCGAGCAGGTTCAGCCCGATCAGGAAGAACAGCACGGTCAGGCTCGCCACCACCCAGGGCGTCTGCAGCTGGAAGCCCCAGCCGAGCGCGCTGCCTGCCTGCTGAAGCGCGATCAGCAGTCCGGCGAGCAGCACGAACGACAGCACCACGCCGCCGGCGAAGGCGATGCCGTGTGAGGCCAGCGATCCCGAGTGCGTCCGGTGCTGCGCGAGACCGATGAGCTTCAGCGACAGCACCGGGAACACGCACGGCATCAGGTTCAGGAGCAGGCCGCCGAGGAGCGCCGCGCCGAGCGCGGCGAGCAGCGACATGGCGGCTGCGGGGGCTGCCGCGGGCATGGCGCTCACCGGGGCCACCGTGCCGGCCACGAGCGGCAGGTCGATGGAGCCGATCCAGCCACCTGCGGCGGGCCCGCCGTTCGCGACGAGCACACCCTGGAGGGTCTTCGCATCGGCCTTCACCGGCTGCGACGCGGTCAGGTACAGCTCGACCGCGTCGCCTTCCCGCTTCAGCACCTGCGGCGCGGCGGGTTCGATCCGGCCTTCCTGCGCCGGGAAGAACTCGAGCCGGCTCGCGGTCTTGCCTGCCGGCAGCGCGAGGCTAAGCTTGATCCGGCTGCCATCGATCGTGCCCTGGCCTGTCGCACTGGCAAGTGGCTGCGGAATGAGCACCCGCGTCGCCTCGAAGAACGCCACGTGGGCTGACGGACCGGCCGCGGTCCGGACGGGCAGCGTCAGCGCGATGTCGCTTTCACCCGGAATGCAGACATCCTTGCATTCGAGCCACTCGGCCTTGCCCGCGAGCGTGACGCGGCTTCCGACCGGCACGTCCGCGGGCACCTGGATCGTCGTCAGCAGCAGGATCTCGCCGTCGTAGCCGAAGTTGACCAGCGGGCCGGTCGGCAGGCGCTTCGGATGCGGCCACTCGATGGGACCGGCGGTGAAGCCCGCGGGCAACTTCCAGTCGATGCGCGTCGGCAGGCCCGAGTCGCCCGGCACTTGCCAGTACGTGTGCCACTCGGCCTGGTGCTTGAGCCTCAGCCCGACGGTCAGCGGTTGCCCCGGGACGATCGCGTCGGTCGCGGCGAGCAGTTCGGCGTCGACGTGCCTCTCGGGCGCGCCGAAGCGCGGCAGCGACTGCGCCCAGGCCGTCTGGCCCAGCAGAGTCAGCAGTGCAAAAAGAATGGTCAGCAGAGTTCGCATCTTTCCTTGGTCCCGGCGCAAGCCGCCAGGTTCCCTTTCCGGCCCGCAGGCCGTTGATCCATTCGCAGTTCAGCCCGCGGCGGTTGTCCGGAACGCATCCCGCGCGGCCGCCAGGGTCGCTTCGATCACGTCGTCGCCGTGGGCCATCGAGACGAATCCGGCCTCGAAGGCGGAGGGCGCGAGGTACACCCCGCGGTCGAGCATCGCGTGGAAGAAGCGGTTGAAGCGGTCCTTGTCGGCCTGCATCACCTCCGCGTAGCTCCCGGGCGGCCGGGGCGCGAAGTAGATGCCGAACATCCCGCCGACCGAGTCGCCGGCAAAGGCGAGACCCGGCGCCGCTTCCCGCGCCACCCGCTGCAGTCCGCCGACCAGCGCGACGGTGCGCTCTCCCAGCCGGTCGTAGAACCCGGGCTGCTGGACCAGCTTCAGCGTCGCCATGCCGCACGCGACGGCCACCGGGTTGCCGGACAGCGTGCCGGCCTGGTAGACGCCGCCGAGCGGCGCGAGGTGCTTCATCACCTCGCGCTTGCCGCCGAAGGCCGCGACCGGCATGCCGCCGCCGATCACCTTGCCGAGCACCGTCATGTCCGGATCGATCCCGTAGAGCGACTGCGCGCCGCCGAGCGCGACGCGGAAGCCCGACATCACCTCGTCGAACACCAGCACCGCGCCGTGGCGGGTGCATAGCGCGCGCATCGTGTCGAGGAATTCCTGCGTGGGCGCACGAGGTTCATGTTGCCGGCGACCGGCTCGACGATGACGCACGCGATGTCGTCGCCATGCTGCGCGAACGCATCCTCCAGCTGCTGCGGGTCGTTGTAGTCGAGCACGAGCGTGTGCTGCGTGATCTCCGCCGGCACGCCGGCGCTGCTCGGGTTGCCGAACGTCAGCAGCGCCCGACCCCGCCTTTACCAGCAGGCTGTCGGCGTGACCGTGGTAGCAGCCTTCGAACTTGACGATCTTGCGGCGGCCCTTGCCGCCGCCCGCTGCACCGCGCGCGAGCCGGATGGCGCTCATCGCCGCCTCGGTGCCGGACGACACCAGCCGCAGTTGCTCCATCGACGGCACGAGCTTCAGGAGTTCCTCGGCCATCTCGACTTCGGCCTCGGTCGGCGCGCCGTAGGACAGGCCGCGCGCCGCCGCCTCCTGCACCGCCCGCACGACCTCCGGGTGGCCGTGCCCGAGGATCATCGGACCCCACGAGCCGATGTAGTCGATGTAGCGCTTGCCGTCGGCGTCCCAGAAGTACGGCCCGTCGGCGCGCGCGATGAACCGCGGCGTGCCGCCCACCGAGCGGAACGCGCGCACCGGCGAGTTCACGCCGCCCGGAATGGACTTCTGCGCGCGTTCAAACAGCTGCTCGTTGCGATTCATGTCGTCGTTGTCCTTCGTTGAACAGGTGCACCAGCGCTGCCGCGGCCCGGCCGGGGTCGTCGGCGTCGAACACGGCGCTGATCAGCGCGGCGGCGTGGGCGCCGGCGGCCGCAACCTCGTGAATGTTGCCACTGTCGATGCCGCCGATCGCGATCACCCGCCGCGTTGGCCACCGGCGGCGCGCGTCGGCGAGCAAGGCGAGCGGGGCGCGCACCGCGTGCGGCTTCGTGCTCGACGGAAACATCGAGCCGAACGCGAGCGCGTCGGCGCCATCGGCCACGGCGTGCCCGGCACGCGCCAGGTCGTCGTAGCAGGAGACTCCGAGCAATCCGTCGGGCATCAGCGCGCGCGCCGCGCGGACGTCGCCGTCGTCGCGGCCCAGGTGCGCGCCATCGGCGCCGACGGCGAGCGCGAGTTCGACGCGGTCGTTGACGATGGCCAGCGCGCCGGCCGCCTGCACTCGCCGAACGAGCGCGCGGGCCTGCTGTTCGCGCTCGCGCGTGTCGGCGCGCTTGTTGCGGTACTGGACCACGCGGACGCCGGCGGCGAGCGCCTGGTCCACGACGCCGAGCACCCGGTCGAACGCGCTGCCCACCGCGTCCGGCGTCAGCAGGTAGACGCCGGCGATCCGGGCGCGATCAGTTGGCATCGCGGCTGACCTCGTCGTCGTCGTCGCCGGCCCAGAAGAGCCGGTCGGGCACGGCATGACGCCCAGTCCGGCGGAGAAGGCGTGCATCAGCGCGGCGGTCGTGTACTGCGAGGCTTCCTGCACGGCCTCCGGCACGTCGATCCCCTGCGCGAGGAGGCCCGCGAGTCCGGCCGAGAGCGTGTCGCCCGCGCCGCGGAACTGACCGCCGGCCGGCGAAGCGATGCGCGGGACCACATCGCGCCGGACCAGGCCGGTTTCGTCGAAGAGGAGGTTCACCAGCACCGTGGCGCCGGGCTCGGCATCGGAAATCAACGCGTACTCCGCCCCGGCGTCGATCAGGTGCTGCCCGCAATCGGCCGCGGAGAAGGTTTCGGCACTTTCACCCGGCTCGCCCAGTGCCGCGAACGCGCGCGCCTGCGAGAGGTTCATCGTCACCACGGTCGTCTGCGGCAGCAGCAGTTCACGGATCGCCTCGACGAGGTCCTCGTCCTGCCACTCCTCGCCACTCGAGTGATCGAGCACGGGATCGAGCACCACCGGGACGTCGGCGAAGTCGGCGAGCGCTTCGGCCACCGGCTGCACCTGCTCCGCGTCGGCCAGCGCGCCGATCTTGAAGGCCGCGACCGCCATGTTCTGCAGCACGCACTTCGCCTGCACCTCGACCAGTTCGGCATCGATCGCGAGCCAGTCGTCGCCATCCTCGCGTGCGGTGGCCGCTATCGCGGTGATCACCGTGGCCGGGTGGCAGCCCATGCTGGCGCACGCGAGCTGGTCCGCCTGCACGCCGCCTGCGCCGGTGGCGTCCGACAGACCGAAGGTGAGCACGACGGGGAGTGACGACATGGTGGGCAGTGGCCAGGCGGGCGGCAGGCGATGCCGCAGGCGCCATGGTACTCACCTGCGTTGAATGCCATCGCTGCGCGCTCGCCTCGGCGATCCGGAACAACGATCCAGGTTGTGTAGCGCGAAGGTGGTAGCGAGGACCTTTCGTGCCACGTTATGATGCCCCGCTAAGTACTTGATTTTAACGGCGCACTTGCCGTTCCGGGGCGATGACGACAAGCGTGGCGACGAAGACCTGGATGTGCCTGATCTGCGGCTGGATCTACGACGAGGCGGCAGGCCTGCCAGACGACGGCATCGCACCGGGGACGAAGTGGGAAGACCTTCCTCCCAACTGGACCTGTCCGGAATGCGGAGCGCGCAAGGAAGATTTCGAAATGGTCGAAATCTGACCCCGGAACCTCGGTTTTCTGCGCGGTTTCGCCCAGTGAGGTCCGGTACAACGCCAGGATCGGTCGATCGAATCGTCCGCGATCTCCTGCCCATCGGGTCCGACGCACCCGGTCACCGATAAGTGGCAGCTCGCGTGCGCGGCGGTCGTGCAACCAGGGACAGACGACATGTCCGCAGATTTCTCTGATATTCGCGGCAAGAAGGTGATGGTGATCGACGACTCGAACACCATACGCCGCAGTGCCGAGATCTTCCTGAACCAGGCGGGCTGCCAGGTCATCCTCGCGCAGGACGGCTTCGAGGCGCTCTCGAAGATCAACGACCACCAGCCCAACATCATTTTCTGCGACATCCTGATGCCACGGCTGGATGGCTACCAGACCTGCGCGCTGATCAAGCGCAGTCCGCGCTTCCACAAGACGCCGGTCGTGATGCTGTCGTCCAAGGACGGCCTGTTCGACCGCGCGCGCGGCCGGATGGTGGGGTCGAGCGAGTACCTGACCAAGCCGTTCTCCAAGGACAGCCTGCTGACCGCGGTACGACAGCATTCGACGAATTGAGAAGGGGCGGCGCCAGCACCATGAGCGTGAAGAAGGTTTTGGTTATCGACGACTCGCCAACGGAGCGGTTCTTCCTGACGGAACTGCTGACGAAGAGCGGGTTCGCGGTCTCGGCGGCGGAGAACGCGGAGGAGGCGTTGATCAAGGTGAAGACGGTGTCGCCGGACCTGATCCTGATGGACGTGGTCATGCCCGGCCTGAACGGGTTCCAGCTGACGCGCGCGCTGTCGAAGGACCCGGCGACCCAGAACATCCCGATCATCATGTGCACGAGCAAGAACCAGCAGACCGACCGCATCTGGGGACTGCGGCAGGGCGCCCGCGACTACATCGTCAAGCCGGTCAAGCCGGACGAACTGCTCGAGAAGATCGCGGCCCTCGGCTGACCGGACACAACCATGGCCAACGGACCCGAAGTCGGCGCCAGGCAACTCGTGAAACTCCGCGAGTTCTCGACCCAGCTCGCGCAGCGGCTGAAGGAAGCGCCGGGCACGGCGACGGAGCCAACGCGCCTGGCCGTGCGCGTGGGCAGCGAGAACTTCCTCGTCGAGATGGGCGTGGCGGGCGAGATCGTGCCGCTCGCGGACATTGCGCCGGTGCCATGGACCAAGCCCTGGTACCGCGGGCTGGCGAACGTGCGGGGGCGGCTGATCGGTGTCGTCGACCTGCTGCAGCTGACCGGCCGCGATCCGTTGCCGCCGGACCAGGCCCAGCAGATCCTCGTCTTCGGCGAGGGGCTGGCGGTCAATGCGGGCGTCCTCATCACGCGCGCCTTCGGCATCCGCAACCTGAAGGACCTGACGGCGCTGCCGGCGGCAGGCGAGTCGGCAGCGAACTGGGAACAGACGCGTTACCGCGGCGCCGACGGCGTCGCGTTCACCGAGCTCGACCTGCGCGAACTCGCGCGTTCGCCCGCGTTCGCGGTGATCGGCGTCTGAGGCGCCGGACGACGCAATGGACTCGGGCGCGCACCACACCAACAAGCATCACCGCGGCAGGCCGCGGTGACCGGATTGCGCCGGGCCGTAGCCGCGGCGGCGCGTTGATCTCGCGGCGGAGGACGAAATGGCACTGGACATGGGCGCGATGTTTGGCAGGAAGAAGGCGGGCGGAACGGACCGCGACAGCTCGCGCTCGAGGTCGGCGCCGAAGACCGTGATGATCGAACGCCCGGATCGAGGCGGCGCGATCGGCCTGGTGGACCGGCTCCTGTCGTTCCGGCTCCCCGTGATCGGCGACATGCCGGTCAACACGCAGGTGCAGGTGCTGCTGATCGTGCTCGGCATGTCGTTCCTCGTGGTCGTCGCGGTGATCGCGCTCGACAACCGGCTCGCGGCCAACGGCACGCTGCAGACCGAGATCGTCGGCGACACGCTGATGCATACGCAGCGCCTGGCAAAGGCGGCGCCGAACGCGGTGACCGGCGATCCAGGCGCGTTCGTCGAGCTGAAGGAAAGCCGCGACGCGATCGCGTCGAACCTCGACGCGCTGACCAATGGCGACGCCCTGCGCGGCCTGTCGGCGTCCTCCCAGGAGATCCAGCCGATGCTGGCGCGCCTGACCGACCGCTGGAAAGTCAGCCAGTCGGCGGCCTCGGTGATCCTCGCCAACGAAAAGGCACTGCTGGCGTTCGGCGACGTCATCAAGCGGATCAACGCGGCGACGCCGCGCCTGCAGCAGCTGACGGAAGAGATCGCGGGCCTGAAACTGGCCAACGGGGCGTCCGGCCGCGAGATCGCTGCGGCGGGGCAGCTCGTCACGCTGACGCAGCGCGTGGGACGCAGCGCCACCCAGATGGTGACCGGTACCGCAGCGAACCAGGAGCTCGCGCTGACGCTCGGACGTGACGTCAACCAGTTCCGCGACCTCGCGCAGGGGCTGCTGTCGGGCAGCGAATCGCTGCGCCTCGTCGCGGCGACGGACGGCGAGACGCGGGGGCGGCTGCAGGAACTGCTGAAGGTCTACGGCGAACTTCAGACGTCGATCGGCAGCGCGCTCGGCGGCCTGCCGGCGATCGTGCAGTCGAAGGAAGCCCAGCTCGCGGTCCTGTCGGACTCCGAGCAACTGAGGCAGATGGCCACCGAGCTGGGCAGCCTCTACAACAAGGAACAGACGACGCGCCAACTGAACTTTTTCATCATGGGCGTGTTCGCGCTGGCGGTGCTGCTGTCCGCCTTCGCCATCGTGAAGGTGCTGCTCGAGGACACGCGCAGCCGCGCGGCCGAGGCCGAGGTGCAGCGGGCCCAGGCGGAGCGGCTCGAGCAGGACGCGAAGCGGACGAACGAGCAGAACCAGGCCGCGATTCTGCGGCTGATGAACGAGCTGCAGGAGGTCGCGGACGGTAACCTCACGGTGCAGGCCACCGTGTCCGAGGACATCACGGGCGCGATCGCCGACTCGGTGAACTACACCGTGGAGGAGCTGCGCGGTCTCGTGGGTCGGATCAACAACACGGCCGAACAGGTGAGCAGCGCGTCGACGCAGGCGCGCGACATCGCCACGCGACTGCTGACCGCTTCGGAAGCGCAGTCGCAGGAGATCAAGGACACCGGCGACAAGGTGCTGCGGATGGCGGCGCAGATCAACGACGTGTCCAAGGGCGCGGCCGAGTCGGCCAAGGTGGCGCGCGCGTCGCTCGACGCCGCGGAGCGCGGGCAGCGCGCGGTGTTCAACCAGATCAGCGGCATGAACGAGATCCGCGAGCAGATCCAGGAAACCGCGAAGCGGATCAAGCGGCTGGGCGAATCCTCGCAGGAGATCGGCGAGATCGTCGAGCTGATCACGGACATCACCGAACAGACGAACGTGCTGGCCCTGAACGCGGCCATCCAGGCGGCCTCCGCCGGCGAGGCGGGCCGCGGCTTCTCGGTCGTCGCCGAGGAGGTGCAGCGCCTGGCCGACCGCTCCGCCGAAGCGGCCAAGCAGATCGGCGCGCTGGTGCGCACGATCCAGACCGACACGCAGGACGCCGTGGCCGCCATGGAGAAGAGCACGCAGGGCGTGGTCGAGGGCACCAAGCTGTCCGACTCCGCCGGCAACGCGCTCGCAGACATCGGCCGCGTTTCGCGGCAACTGGCCGAGCTGATCGAGCGGATCGCCTCGACGACGAACGACCAGGCGCAGTCCGCGGGCGGCGTGGCGCAGTCGATCGAGCGGATCCTGTCGGTGACCGAGCAGACGTCGCACGGCACGCGCCAGGCGGCGCAGTCGATCGGGCAGCTTGCCACGCTCGCGCGCGAGCTGAAGGCCTCCGTGGCCCGCTTCCGCGTCGGCTGAGGCACGGGGACCCGATGGGCGAGAGACACAATCCGAATCAGCTGGTCGGCACGGCGTCGGACGTCGCGCCGCTCGCCTGGGTCATCGACGAGATCCGGACCTCGCTCGGCGAAGCGGTCAGCGGCCTGAAGGCGTTCGTCGCCAACAAGCAGGACGTCGACAGCCTGCGCAAAGCCCGCAATCAGGTGCACCAGGCCAACGGCGCGCTGCAGCTGCTCGACCTGCGCGGCGTGGCGCTCGTCACGGACGCGATCGAGCAGCTGACGCGCCAGTTCGAGGCCGATCCGAAGGAGTGCATGCCGGCGTCCGTGCGCGTCGTGGAAACGGCGGCTGCGGCCGTGATGGCGTACCTCGAGGGCCTGCTCGCCGGCCGTCCCAACCAGCCGCTCCTCCTGTTTCCGTACTACCGCGACGTGCTGCAGCTCGGCGGCGCGCCGCGCGTGCATCCGGCGGACCTCGTGTTCCCGGACCTGTCGCGGCGGCCGGCCTTCCACGAGATCGAGTCGCGCAAGTTCACGCCGGAGCAGCTGCGCGAGCGCCGCGCGCGTTTCGAGCTCGGCCTGCTCGGGTTCCTGCGCAACGCCGGCGAGGCCGAGCCACGCAAGGCGATGCGCGAGGCGCTCGCCGATCTCGAGCACATGCCGCAGCGCGGCCTCGCCCGCAGCTTCTGGTGGGTCGCGCGCGGGCTGCTCGAGGCGCTCGACGAGAACGCGCTGCCGGTCGACGTCGACCTGAAGCGCGTGCTCGCGCGCCTGAACCTGCAGCTGCGGCGGATGATCGACGGCGCCGGCGCGGTCGCCGAGCGGCTGATGATCGACACCCTGTACTACGTCGGCCGCGCCGAGGGCACGCTGCCGCGCGTCGCGGAGGTCAAGCGGCTGTACGGGCTGGATGCATTGATCCCGGGCGACTTCGAGGACGCCACGCTGACCGCCGTCGACACCGACGCGCTGCGCACGGTGAAGGAGGCGCTGGCCCAGGCGAAGCAGGTGTGGGGCCACGTCGTGGCGGGCGCCGCCGAGCCGGCGCAGTTCGACCAGGAAATCGAACTGGCGCGCGTGAGCGCGGGCAAGCTGCGCGCGGATCCACTGGTAGCTACCCTCGAGGCGATCGGCCGCGCGACCGGCGGCTTCGCGCAGCTCGACCCGGTGGTGCGCGAAGCGCTCGGGCTCGAGGTGGCGTCGGCGCTGCTGTTCCTCGACCTTGGCATCGACGAACTGCCGCGGATCGAGCCGGAGTACGAGGAGCGCGCGCGGCAGGTGGTCGATCGCCTGGCGATGGCGCGCGACGGGCAGTCGCTGCCGGAGGCCGGTCCGTGGATGTCGGACCTGGCGCGTCGCGCGCAGGACCGGCTGACCATGAACACCGTGGTGGCGGAGACGCAAGGCACGCTGCGCGAGATCGAGCAGCGCCTCGATCGGTTCTTCCGCAACCCGGCCGAGCGCTCGGACCTCGCCGGCGCCAGCGCGATGTTCGACCAGGTGTGCGGCGTGCTGTCGCTGCTTGGTTACGACGACCCGGTCGCCGCGCTCCGGAACGTGCAGCAGTCGATCGCACGATTCACGAATCCTTCGGTGGAGCCTGAGCCGGAGGAGTTCGGGCGGATCGCGCAGAACCTCGGGGCCATCGGTTTCTTCGTCGAGAGCGTCGGCCAGGACGTCGACCGGCCGCGCGGGATGTTCCACTACGACCCGGCCACGGGTGTCTTCACGGCGGACATCGGGCAGCTGCAGGCCGAGTCGGTCGAGGCGCCGGCCGACGACGAGTACAGCGCTCCCCGCACCATCGACATGCGGATTCCGGAGCCCAAGCGCACCGACAACGTCGAGACGGCCGTGCGCAAGAACCTGGAGGTCGCGCACCTCCACGCCCAGCGGCTGCTGGCCGTTGCCGGCGACGCCCGCGCCCTCGGCGAACTGCAGCGGCTGCTGCCGACGATTTCGAACGAGGCCGACCTGCTGGATGACAGCGCGTTGAAGTCGCGCGCCGGCCGGGCGATGCAACTGGTCGCGCTGCTGAAGGAAAGCCACACGCGCGAGGTGGCGAGAGAGCTGGAGCAACTGCTCGCACCGCCCAAGGCGCCTGAAACCCCGCCGCCCACGGCGCCCCTGCCGGCGTCCGACGACGCGGCCAGCAGCGAACTGGCCGAGATCTTCGTCGAGGAAGCGGGCGAAGTGCTCGACAGCATCATCGAGCAGATCGAGGTGCTGCGGCATCGTCCGGGCGACCAGGCGACGATGACCACGGTCCGCCGCGCGTTCCACACGCTGAAGGGATCGAGCCGGATGGTCGGCTTCAAGACCATCGGCGAGGGCGCCTGGGGCGTGGAGCAGTGCTTCAACCTCTGGCTCGCGCAGGAGCGTCCGGCCACCGAAGACCTGATCGACCTGGCCGCGGGCGCGCAGCGCGTCATTCGTCACTGGGTGCGGACCATCGCGGCGCATCCCGAGGCGGTGCTCGATCCCGACGCGCTGGTGCAGGCCGCGCAACGCGTCCGCGAGGGCGGCGCCTTCGAGTACAACGGCGAACTCCCCACGGAGGCCGGGGCTGATGCGGACGCGGACGCGCGATCTGCCGTCGAACACCTGGCCGTCGAAGACTTGCCGCCGGCAGCGGAGGCGGTCGTCGACGAGCCGGCGCTCGCCGTGTCGCTCGATGACGTCGAGCGGGAGGCCGAGGCCGGCCTGGCCGTGGAGCCGGCACCGGTTCCGGAAGCCAGCGAGGCGCCGCCCCCCGAGCCGGTGACGCTCGTCGACGAGTTCGCCGTCGAATCCGTCGCGCCGTCGCTGGAGCCGGACGGACCGGCCGGCGATGACATCAAGCGGATCGGACCGATCGAGATCAGCCACGGCCTGTATTCGATCTTCCTTTCCGAGGCGGACGAGTGCATCCGCGTGCTCGCGAACGAGATCGCCGAGTGGCGCTACGAACCGACGCGGCCGGTGGGATCGAACGTGACCCGCCGCGTTCATTCCCTGCGCGGCATCTCGCGCACGGTCGGACTGACGCCGGTCGTGGCGGTGATCGACCCGCTCGAAGACCTCATGCGAACGCTGTCGTCGCAGTCCGATGCGCGCAGGTTCACATTGACGGCGGCGCAGTTCGACACGCTCGAGCGGGTGATCGATCGCGTGCGCGGCATGCTTCACCACTTCGCCGCCGGCTTCTATCCGCAGGAAGCGCCGCTCGAGGCCGGCGCCGTGCAGGACCTGGCGTCGATCGTGCGGGCCCACAGCGCCCTGCACGAGGAAAGCGAGGCCGCGACCGACGGCGAGGCGACGCCGGCTGAATTGCACGAACCGCTCGCGCCGGTGGTCGCCGAGGTCGTGTCGGTGCCGGCCGTCGAAGGCGAAGAGCTGCCGCCGGAAGCCGACGCGCTGGCCGAGGACGCGGAGGGCCTGGTCGCCGCGGAGGAAGCGGTCGTTGCGGAGGACGCGGTCGCCGAGGCGGTGGATGCCGCGGCGGAGTCGGTGCGTGCCGTCTCGAAGGTCCGCGACGATCTCGATCCAGAACTGCTCCACGTCTTCCTGACCGAAGCCGCGGAACTGCTGCCTGCCGTCGCCGGCGGGCTGCGCGGCCTGGCGTCGAACCCCAACGATCGCGAACTCGCTCGCGACCTGATGCGCAAGCTGCACACGATCAAGGGCAGCGCCCGCATGGCGGGCGCCATGCGTCTTGGCGAGCTGGTGCACTCGATGGAGACGCGCATGGAGACGGCGATGCAGCGCGCCGCCGTGACGCCCGAAACCGTCGATGCGCTGCACACCGTCTACGACCGCGCCATGGCGCTGTACGACGAGCTGCATGATCCGGATGCCGTCGCGCGCGGCCGTCAACCGGAACCCGTCGACGTCGTCGAGGAGCCGCCGCGTGCGCCGGTGATCGACCTCGCGTCGGCGCGCGAGCTGACCCACGGCGCGCGCGTCGAGCCGAGGCCGGAGCTGCCGGACGCCGCAACGGCGGACGCACCCGAGGCGGCACCGCCGGTGCCCCTGCCGATGGAAGTCAGCGCGACGCTGCCGGCCGCCGCGCCGGGACCGGCGCCCCAGACGACCTTCATCCGCGTACGCGCGGACGTGCTCGACAAGCTGGTCGACCAGGCCGGCGAGGTCGCGATCGCCCGCTCGAAGCTCGAGAACGAGGTAGGCACGATCAAGAACTCTCTCGGCGACCTGACCGAGAACATCCAGCGCCTGCGGTCGCAGTTGCGCGAAGTGGAGATCCAGGCCGACGCGCAGCTGCAGGCGCGCGGCGACCGGCTCTCGCGCGAATCGGCGGACTTCGATCCGCTCGAGTTCGACCGCTACACGCGCCTGCAGGAACTGACGCGGATGCTCGCGGAGTCGGTCGAGGACGTGGCGATGGTCCAGAGCAACATGCTCAAGGGCCTGCAGTCGGCCGATGCCGACCTCATGGCGCAGTCGCGCCTGACCCGCGAACTGCAGCAACAGCTGATGCGGGTGCGGCTGGTGCCGTTCTCCAACGTCTCCGAGCGGCTCTACCGGGTCGCGCGTCAGGCGTCGAAGGAGCTCGACAAGCGAGTCAACCTCGACGTGCGCGGAGCAAGCACCGAACTCGACCGTGGCGTGCTGGAGAAGATGGCCGGCCCGTTCGAGCACCTGATCCGCAATGCGATCGTGCACGGGCTCGAGACGCCGGGCGAGCGCCGGGCCGCCGGGAAACCGGAGACCGGTGAACTCGTCGTCGACGTCAAGCCGGAGGGCAATGAGATCGTCATCGTCGTCAGCGACGACGGCGCCGGGCTGGACCGGCAGCGCATCCGGGAGCGCGCGATCGAACGCGACCTGGTCACGCCCGACCAGGAACTCGGCGATCGCGAGCTGATGGAGCTGATCTTCCAGCCGGGGTTCACGACGGTCACCGAGGTGACCGAGCTTGCGGGGCGCGGCGTCGGCATGGACGTCGTTCGCGCGGAGCTTGCGTCGTTCGGCGGTCGCATTGCGATCGCGAGCGAGCAGGGCCGCGGCACGCGGTTCACGCTGTACCTCCCGATGACCCTGGCCGTCGCGCAGGTCGTGCTGGCCACGGTCGGCACGCGCCGCTACGCCATCCCGGCGGGCATGGTCGAGCAGGTGCGTCGCTACCGGCCGGCGACGCTCGTGTCCGCGCTGGGCGAAGGGATGATCGACATGTCGCCGGTCGGGCAGGTGGTGCTGCGGCCGCTCTCGCAACTCGTCGGCGAAGCGACGCCGCCGCACCTGAGGAAGCAGACGCCGGTGGTGCTGCTGAAGTCGGGCGACGATCGACTGGCCGTGGCGGTCGACGACGTGTCGAGCAATCAGGAGGTGGTGGTCAAGAACGTCGGCGCGCAGGTCGCGCGACTCGCCGGGATTCTCGGCGCGACGATCCTCGGCAGCGGCGAGATCGTGCTGATCATCAACCCGGTCCAGCTGATCACACGGGCGCCGGAGCCGCCGGTGCTCCCGGCCGGGACGGAGATGCACGGCGAAGCGCCGGACGTCGAGGGCGAAGTGTCCGACTACGCCGGACTGCCGATGGAGATCGTGCCGACCATCATGGTCGTCGACGACTCGCTGACGGTGCGCCGCGTGACGCAGCGCCTGCTCGAACGCCAGGGCTACAGCGTCATGCTGGCGAAAGACGGCGTCGATGCGCTTCGGCAATTGCAGGATGTGAAGCCGGACGCGATGCTGGTCGACATCGAGATGCCGAAGATGGACGGCTACGACCTGACGCGCAACGTGCGCGGCACGCGGGCAACGGCCGACATCCCGATCATCATGATCACGTCGCGCACGGCGGAGAAGCACCGCAGCAAGGCGTTCGAGCTGGGCGTGAACGAGTACCTCGGCAAGCCTTATCAGGAAGACGAGCTGCTTCGCCTGCTGAAGCAGTACTTGAAAGAGAGGGCGACCGCCTAGGCGGATCGTCCGCGCGGGAGCTGTGATGCAGAAGCTACGGGCAGTGATGGTCGGTTGTGCGCTCCTCGCGGCGTCGGGCGCGGCGGTGGCCGAGCGCGCGTACGTGAAGGCGCGCGGCGAGGTGGACCTGGCGCCGTTCCAGTGCGAGACGATCCCCGCGCGCAACAGCCCCAACGTGCGACGGATCTGCTACGACGCGAGTCGCCAGTACGTTCTCGTGAGCCTGAGCGGCGTCTGGTACCACTATTGCGGCGTTCCGCCGGCCACGGTCAGCGAGTGGCGCAGGTCCAACGCGAAGGGCCGCTACTACAACGACCACATCCGCAGCGGTTTCGACTGCGTTCCCTCGGAGGCGCCTGCGCCTCCGCCCGTGCCCGCGCAGGCGCCGGGCGCTCGGTAGATCTGAAGTCCCCATAAGCGATCGGGCACGACGGAAGTTGTCGCGTCCGGCGTAGTCACCTGTACGCCGAAGTCACCTGCGCGTCGACCGCGCTGCGGGGCACCGCGACTCCGCGCGACTCGGCGACGGGCGGCGCTGCCAAAGGCACTGCTTGCGGGCGCGCAGCTTTCGGAGCGAGGCCCGCGCGTGTTCGGATGGCGTGCCTTCCGGCCGATCGTGTGCTCGGCCCGCTGCCCGGCGGACTGGCCACGCCCGCCGCGACGGGCGAGGAGGGAGGCGCCCCGCCGCCCGCCCAGGCGCAGGAGACGGCTCGACTCAGGGTTCAATCAGACTCGCCGGAACGCGCCAACTTCGCTCACTGGCCCATGAAGCGACCTGACGGCCCCTCGCGCCGTGAGCGCCCTGCCCGGATCAGCGTTCCTTCGCGGCCGAGTAACGCTGCAGCGTCTTCTGTCGCGCCAGCGCGTGGTCGACCAGCGGCGCCGGATAGTCCCGCCCGACCACACAGCGGGCCGCCAGCTGCCGGTCTGCCGGCACGAGCCAGGGCGCGTGGATCTCCTTGTGCCCCAGGTTCGCGACTTCCGGCACGTAGCGCCGGATGAACTGCCCGTGCGGATCGAATCGCTCCGACTGCGTCACCGGGTTGAAGATGCGGAAGTACGGCTGCGCATCGCAGCCGGTGGACGCGGCCCACTGCCATCCGCCGTTGTTCGCGGCGAGATCGTAGTCGTTGAGCTGGTGCGCGAAGTAACGCTCGCCGCGGCGCCAGTCGATGCCGAGGTCCTTGGTGAGGAAGCTCGCCGTGATCATCCGCAGCCGGTTGTGCATGTAGCCGGTCTGGTTCAGCTGGCGCATGCCGGCGTCGACGATCGGGTAGCCGGTGCGGCCCTCGCACCACGCGCGAAAGTGCTCCTCCGCCTGCGGGCCCGTTTCCCACACGATGCGGTCGTACTCCGGGCGAAAGGCGCGGTCGACGACGTGCGGGTGGTGCCACAGGATCATCTGGTAGAACTCGCGCCACACCAGTTCGGCGAGCCAGGTCGCGGCGCCCTCCGACGAGTGTGTGCGCGCGCGCCGCACCAGTTCGCGGATGGAGACGGTGCCGAAGCGCAGGTGCACCGACAGGTAAGACGGGCCGCGCACCGCCGGAAAGTCCCGCGTGGCCCGGTAGTCGTCGATGCGGCCGACGAAGTCGTCGAGGAGTTGCCACGCACCCGCTTCGCCCAGCGGCAGGCGCAGCTCGGCGAGGTTCGTCCTCCGGAATCCGAGCTGTTCGAGCGTCGGACGCAGCGGCGGCCCGGCGGGCGGTGCGAGCGGTCCGAAGTCGGCCACGTGCTCCTCGATGTCCGCATCCGCGAGGCGCTTCAGCCAGGCGTTGCGGTACGGCGTGAATACCGAGAACGGCGTGCCGCCGCCGGTCATCACTTCGCCCTTCTCGAAGATCACCTGGTCCTTGTGCAGGGACAGGCGCCGTCCCTGCCCCGCGAGCTGGCGCGCGACCTCGGCGTCGCGCGCCGTCGCGGCCGGCTCGTAGTCGGTGCTGGCGAACACGGCATCGACGTTCAGCCGCCGCGCGAGGTCGACGACCGAGTCCGCGGCGCGACCGTGCGTGATCATCAGCCCGCCGCCACGCGCGCGCAGCGCGTCGTCGAGCGCGTCGACCGCGGCGTGGATGAATTCGACCCGGCGGTCCGCGTCCCGCCCGGCCGCGCGCAACTCGTCGAGGATCGCGCGGTCATAGACGAAGGCGCAATGGACGCGCCGGCACGACCCGAGCGCGGCCGCGAGCGCGGCGTGGTCGGTGACACGCAGGTCGCGCCGGAACCAGACGAGACCAGCGTCGAGGGACATCGAGGAGGCGGGCGGGAGAGGAGGCAGGAGTGCGGGGGAGTTTACAATCGGCGCCATGCCGAGCGGTCCGATGGACTTGAAACACCAGTTCCTGATCGCCATGCCCGCCATGGTCGACCCGAACTTTTCCGGGGCCGTGGTCTACATCTGCGACCACAGCGAGCGCGGCGCCCTCGGCCTCGTGATCAACCGGCCGACCGAACTCACCCTCGAGAACCTGTTCGACCGGATCGACCTCAAGCTCGAGATCGCACCATGGAAGGATTCGCCGGTGTTCTTCGGCGGTCCGGTCCAGACGGAGCGCGGCTTCGTGCTCCATGGTCCACCGCAGGCCTACAGCTCGACGCTGCCGGTCGCGCCCGAGGTGTCGCTGACGACGTCGAAGGACGTGCTCGAGGCGGTGGCTGAAGGGTCCGGACCGGAAAAGATGCTCGTCACGCTCGGCTATTCGGGCTGGGGCGCCGGGCAACTCGAGAACGAGATCGCGCAGAACGCCTGGCTGACGGTGACGGCGCAGCCGGACATCATCTTCGACACGCCGGCCGACGACAAGTACAACGCCGCGCTGAAGCTGCTCGGGATCGACACGCTGCAGCTCTCGGGACAGGCCGGCCATGCGTGACCTCGATGGTCGCGCAACCGCTCCCGCTCCTCGCACCGTTTCCTTCCTTTCCCCGATGACCGACCAAGTCGTGCTCGGTTTCGACTTCGGCGCGCGCCGCATCGGCGTGGCCATCGGCAACAGCGTGACGCGCGAAGCGCGCCCGTTGACCACGGTCAATGCCGCCACGGTCACGGCGCGGTGGGATGCGGTCGCCGCGCTGCTCGCCGAATGGGAGCCGGCAAGACTGGTGGTCGGCATCCCGCGCCACCCCGACGGAACCCCGCACGAAATGACCGCCCGCTGCGAACGCTTTGCCCGGCAACTCGAAGGCCGGCACCGGCGGCCCGTGGCGCGGGTGGACGAGCGGTACACCTCGGCAGTGAGCGCGCGGGCGGACGATGTCGACGCCGCGGCTGCCGCCTTGATCCTTCAACAATGGTTCGACGAGGAGAACGGACGCGATGCTTGAGCTCGACGCCGAGAAGATCTACCGGCAGCTGGCGCAGCGCGCCCGCGAGACCTTCGTGGGCGAGAAGCTGAAACTCGTCGGCGTCCACACCGGCGGCGTGTGGCTGGCGGAGCGGCTGAAGCACGACCTCGGCATCGCCGATCCGGTCGGCATCCTCGACGTCTCGTTCTACCGCGACGACTTCGACCAATCGGGCCTGAAGCCGGACGTGCGTCCGTCGCAGATCGCGTTCGACGTCGCGGGCAGCCACATCCTGCTGGTCGACGACGTGCTGAATTCCGGGCGCACCGTGCGCGCGGCGATGAACGAGATCTTCGACTACGGGCGGCCCGCGAAGATCGACCTCGCGGTGCTGATCGATCGCGGCGGACGCGAACTGCCGGTCGCCGCCGGCATCGTCGGCGCGACGATCGAACTGCCGCCGGATGTGGCCGTCGTGCTGGTCCGCGACGACGACGGGCGGCTGCACCTGACGATGGAACAGCGCGGCGACTGAGGGACGGACGGCCGAGGGACGGAAACCTGCAACGGGCAATGGGCAAACAGGGAACGGGAATGGGAACGAGGAATCCGCAGCTCAACTCGAACGGCGAGCTGCATCACCTGCTGTCGACGGAAGGCCTGCCGAAGGCCGTGATCGAACGGATCCTGTCGACGGCGGACAGCTTCATCAACGTGGCGGAGCGCGAGGTGAAGAGCGTGCCGCTGCTGCGCGGCAAGAGCGTGTTCAACCTGTTCTTCGAGAACAGCACCCGCACGCGGACGACCTTCGAGATCGCCGCGCGCCGCCTGAGCGCCGACGTGTTCAACCTGGACATCATCCGGTCGAGCGCGGCCAAGGGCGAGTCGCTGCTCGACACCATCGACAACCTGTCGGCGATGCAGGCGGACATGTTCGTGGTGCGGCACGCGGCGAGCGGGGCGCCGTACCTGATCGCGCAGCACGTGAAGCCGCACATCCACGTGATCAACGCCGGCGACGGGCGCCACGCGCACCCGACCCAGGGCCTGCTCGACATGTACACGATCCGCCACTACAAGAAGGAGTTCACGAACCTGACGGTGGCGATCGTCGGCGACATCCTGCACTCGCGCGTCGCGCGGTCCGACATCCACGCCCTGACCACGCTGGGGGTGCCCGATCTGCGCGCGGTTGGTCCGCTGACGCTGCTGCCGGCCGGCCTCGAGGAAATGGGCGTGCGCACGTTCACCAAGCTCGACGACGGCATCAAGGACGCCGACGTGATCATCATGCTGCGGCTGCAGAACGAGCGCATGAAAGGTGCGCTGCTGCCGTCCGCGCAGGAGTACTTCGCCAACTACGGACTCACGCCCGAGAAGCTCGCGCTCGCGAAGCCGGACGCGATCGTGATGCACCCGGGGCCGATGAACCGCGGGGTCGAGATCGATTCGCGCGTGGCCGACGGCGCCTCCGCCGTGATCCTGCCGCAGGTGACGTTCGGCATCGCGGTGCGGATGGCCGCGCTGTCCATCGCCGCTTCTTCGTCGAGGATGCAATGAAGATCGTCATCACCAGGGGACGCGTGATCGACCCGGCCTCGGGGCTGGACCGGGTGGGCGACGTCTGCATCAGCGACAACCGCCTCGCCGCCGTCGGCGAGCGGCCGAAGGACTTCCACCCCGATCGCACGATCGACGCGAACGGCCTCATCGTCGCGCCCGGCCTCGTGGACCTCTGCGCGCGGCTGATGGAGCCGGGCAGCGAAGGCGCGCTGAAGGTCGAGATGCAGGCGGCGCTGGCCGGCGGCGTCACCGGCGTCGTCTGTCCGCCGGACACCGATCCTCCGCTCGACGAACCGGGCCTCGTCCGCATGCTGCGGCAGACGTCGCGCGCGTCCGCGGGCGCCCGCACCTACCCGCTCGGCGCGCTGACCACCGGACTGAAGGGCGAGGCGCTCGCCGAGATCAAGACGTTGTACGAAACCGGCTGCGTGGCGTTCATGCAGACGGGCAGCCTGCCGCACGACAACAGCGTGCTGCTGCAGGCGATGCGCTACGCGAGGACCTTCGACCTGGCGCTCTGGCTGCGGCCGGTCGAGGACACGCTCGCCGGCTCCGGCGTCGCCGCCGCGGGCCCGGTGGCCGGGCGGCTCGGGCTGCCGTCGATCCCGGTGGTGGCGGAGACGGTGGCGCTGCAGACCATCTTCGAGCTGCAGCGCGCCAGCGGCGCGCGGCTGCACGTCTGCCGCCTGTCGTCGGCCGCCGGCATCGAGCTCGTGCGGCGCGCGAAGCAGGAAGGGCTGCCGGTCACCGCCGACGTCGGCATCCACCACGTGCACCTGATCGACGTCGACATCGGCTACTTCGACGCGCGCTTCCGCCTCGATCCGCCGCTGCGCAGCGCGCGCGACCGCGACGCCATCGTGGCGGGCCTCGCCGACGGGACGATCGACGCGATCTGTTCCGATCACGCGCCGATCGGCGACGACGACAAGCACTTGCCGTTCAGCGAAGCCGCCCCGGGCGCGACCGCGCTCGAGACGCTGCTGCCGCTGACGCTGAAGTGGGCGAGCGAAAACAAGGTGCCGCTCGTGAAGGCGCTCGCGCGGGTCACCAGCCGGCCCGCCGAGATTCTCGGCGAGGACACCGGGCGGCTGACGGTCGGCGCCAAGGCCGACGTCGTCGTGTTCGATCCGCAGGCGCACTGGCGGGTGACGCCGGACGTGCTCAGGAGCGCCGGCAAGAACACGCCGTTCGCGGGCTACGAACTGCTCGGGCGCGCGCGCTACACGCTGGTCGGCGGCGACGTCCGCCTCGGCGGCTAGGCCCGCTCAGGCCCCGCGCATGCGCGAGCCAGGCGTCAACCGGTCCTGATGCGGTTCGTGCTCGCGCCGCTGCGCGCGGTGATGTTCGTGCTGCACGTGCTCGCCGGCCTGGCGACCGTGCTCCTCGTGTTCCCGCTGGCCGGGCTGGCGACGCGCAACCGGATCAACCGGGCGTGGTCGAGGATCCTCGTCGCCGTGTGCGGGGCGCGCCTCGTCGTCGACGGCGCGCCGATCCCGCCGCACATCCGCACGACTGGCCTCGAGCCGTGGAGCCTCGGACGGCTGGTGCTCTCCAACCATGTCTCGTGGATCGACGTGTTCGCGATCAACGCCGCGACGCCATGCCGCTTCGTGGCCAAGGCGGAGATCGGCCAGTGGCCGCTGCTCGGGGCGATGGTGTCGCGTTCGGGCACGCTCTACATCGAGCGCGGGCGGCGGCACGCGGTGGCGTCGATGAACCACAAGGTGCGCGATCACCTGAAGGCCGGGGAGTCGGTCGCGGTGTTCCCCGAGGGCACGACCACCGACGGCGCGACGCTGCTGCCGTTCCACTCGAACCTGCTGGCGTCGGCTGTGGAGATCGGCGCGCCCGTGTGGCCGGTCGCGATCCGGTACACCGACGGCGGCCGTCCGACCGATGCGGCCGCCTTCATCGGCGAGATGGGCCTCCTCACGTCGCTCGCGAAGATCCTGGCGGCGCGCGACCTCGAGATCCGCATCACGGTGTTGCCGGCGATCCCGGTGGAGGCGCACGGCAACCGCCACGCGGTGGCGCGGGCCGCGCGCGAGGCCATCGCCGGCGCGCTCGGCGTGCCGGGCGAAGAACGCGGCAGCGGCGACCGGACTGATCAGTCGCCCGGCGCCTGCGCCTGCGGGCAGTCGACCTGGAACAGCGCGCGGTCCTCGAGGCGCAGCGCGGTGAGATGTCCGCCCCACACGCAGCCGGTGTCGAGGCCGATCGCGTCGTCGCGCAGCACGAGCCCCTCGGTCGACCAGTGACCAAAGACGATCGGCGTGCCGCGCGTTGCGCGATCCGGGTGATCGAACCATGGCACCAGGCCTGCGGGAGCGCGCACGCTCGCATCCTTGTGCTTCAGGTGCATCGTGCCGTCCGCGGCGAGCATGCGCACGCGCGTCAGCGCGTTGACGACGCAGCGCAGGCGGTCGTGGCCCGCCAGCGAATCGCTCCAGCGCGCCGGCTCGTTGCCGTACATCTCGCGCAGGAAGTCGTCGTGATCATCGGCCGCCAGGCGCCGGCGCACTTCGTCCGACAGGGCGAGCGTCCGGTCGGCGTCCCAGGCCGGCAGCACGCCCGCGTGGACGAACAGCACGCCCTGTTCGCGGTGCGCGAGCGGCAGGCCGCGCAGCCAGGCGAGCAGTTCGTTGCGGTCCGGCGCGTCGAGGATCTCCTGGATCGTGTCGCTGCGATGGACCGGACGGATGCCGGCGGCGACGGCGAGCAGGTGCAGGTCGTGGTTGCCGAGCACGGCGGCCGCGCGGCCGGCCTCCGCCAGCGCCTTCACGTGGCGCAGCGTGGCGAGCGACTGCGGGCCGCGGTTGACGAGGTCGCCGACGAAGACGAAGCGTTCGGCGGCGGGAAGCCGCGCGGCGAGGCGCTCGAAGCTCGCGAGGCAGCCCTGCAGGTCGCCGATGGCATACGTGCTCATTGCTCAATACTAACTTCAGCACTGTGCCGCTTTGTTAGCATCGGCCGACTCGATCCAGCAAAAGAAAGAACACGACATGAAACCCGTGCGCAAGGCGGTCTTCCCCGTGGCGGGCCTGGGGACGCGCTTCCTGCCGGCGACCAAGGCGATGCCGAAGGAGATGCTGCCGGTCGTCGACAAGCCGCTGATCCAGTACGCCGTCGAGGAGGCCGCGGCCGCCGGAATCCGGCAGATGATCTTCATCACCGGCCGGCACAAGCGCTCCATCGAGGACCACTTCGACCGGGCGCCCGAACTCGAAGCGGAACTCGCGGCCAAGGGCAAGAACGAACTGCTCGAGATCGTGAAGGACATCTCGCCCGAGACCGACGTCTTCATCTACATCCGCCAGCCGGAGCCGCTCGGCCTCGGCCACGCGGTGCTGTGCGCCGAGCCCGTGGTCGGCGACGAGCCGTTCGCGGTGATCCTCGCCGACGACCTGATCGACGCCGAGCAGCCGGCGATGGGACAGCTGATGCAGGCGCGCGAGGCGCGCGGCGGCGGCAACGTGCTGGCGGTCGAGGAGGTGCCGCGCGAGGACACGTCGCGCTACGGGATCGTCAGCGCCCAGGCCATCGACGACCGGACGTCGCGCGTGACGCACATCGTGGAGAAGCCGAAGCCCGCCGACGCGCCCTCGACGCTCGCGGTGCTGGGCCGCTACGTGCTGGAGCCCGGCATCTTCGACCACCTGCGCACGATCCCGCGCGGCAGCGGCGGCGAGATCCAGCTGACCGACGCGATCGCGCGGATGGTGGCGGACGGGTCGACGTACGCGTACCGCTATGCGGGGCAGCGGTTCGATTGCGGGTCGAAGCAGGGGTTTCTGGAGGCGACGGTGCACTACGCGCGCAAGGCGGGCTACAAGGTCTAGCGGCGCGTTCCTTCGGTGTCGCTCTCGTACTCGTCGACGAACCCCACCCGCCGGCGCAGGCGGTAGTAGCGCAACGGCATGAAGAACACCGCGAAGTAGGCGGCGCACACGGCCAGGAACGACCAGAAGATCCACCAGTCGGGCACGCCGGACTGCCAGAGCGCCGTGCCGACCAGGCCGAGCAGGACGTTGGCGCCGACGAGCACCAGCAGCGTCCGGCGCGGGCCCAGGCCGCGCCGGAGCAACACGTGATGCACGTGATCGCGGTCCGGCGCCATCGGGCTGCGCCGGCGCGCGAGGCGGCGCACGGTCACCGTGAACACGTCCATCAGCACGATGCCGAGCACCCACAGCATCACGGCAGGCGGCACGGCGTTCAGGTCGGTGCGCTGCGTCAGCGACACCGCGAACCAGGCGACGACGAACCCGGCCGCCATGCTGCCCGCGTCGCCGAGGAAAGTGCGATGCCGCCCGCGCAAGGGCCACGGCAGGTTGAAGAACAGGAAGCCCGCTATCGCGCCGGACAGCACGACGAGGATCTTGGATGCGTTGGCATCGCCGATCGTCCACGCGAAGCCGCTGAAGAACAGCAGGATCACCAGCACGAGCGAACCCGCGAGTCCGTCGAGTCCATCGAACATGTTGACCGAGTTGATAACTGCGATGGCAGCGAACACCGTGATCGGAATCGCCCAGTCGCGCAGGTCGATCGGGCTCGTACCGAACAGGTTGCCGAGCCCGGTCAGGTAGTTGGTGCCCCAGGAAGTCATGAAGACCGCGGCCAGCACCTGCGCGAGCATCTTGGACGTCGCCGACACCTCGCCGAGGTCGTCGAGCAGGCCGATCACCGCGAGCAGCCCGATGCCGGCGAACAGCGCGGCGTAGTCTGCCCAGGGCAGCGAAGGACCACGTGAGCGCCAACGCGAAGCCGGCAACGACCGCGAGTCCGCCGGTCAGCGGCACCGGCGCGCCGTGGCGCTTGCGCCCGCCGGGATGGTCCACCAGGCCCCAGCGCTCGGCCGGACGGCGCAGCATCAGGATCACCAGGGCGCTGATGAACGCGGCGACCGCCGCCTGAGCGAGGTAGGTCGAGGGTGGAAGGCTGATGTTCATCGGCTCACGGCCAGGGACTGGCGGCGACTGTACGCTCAGTCCGCGCCGCGCAGGCGGCTGCACGGTCCCGGTGGTGGAGTGGCCCGGCACGAAGGGCAGTGCGAGCGCCGTCCCGCCCCAGCTGCGGACCAGCCGCGCCTCCTCGATCTTGTCCATGTCGTAGTCGCCGCCCTTGACGTAGATGTCCGGGCGAACGAGTTCGAGCACGGGCAGCGGGACCTGCTCATCGAAGATCGTCACGAGGTCCACGCACTGCAGGGCCGCGAGGACCCAGGCGCGGTCGGCGTCCGGATTGATGGGCCGGTCCGGTCCCTTGCCGAGCTGGCGCACGGAACTGTCGCTGTTGACCGCGACGACGAGGGCCGCGCCAAGCGCGCGCGCCTGCTCGAGGTAGGTGACGTGGCCGCGATGCAGGATGTCGAAGACGCCGTTGGTCAGCACCAATGGACGGGCGAGCGCGGCGGCGGCGCGCGCGAGCTGTTCACGCGAGACGATCTTGCGAGCGAATCGGCTCATGCCGCAGCCTGCTCGTGGGGCAATCGCGCCAGCAGCGCGCGCATCGCGTCCGACCGCACGGCGTCCGCGAGCGATCGGAAGCGCTCGGTGGCGAGGCCTCCGGGAAAGACGTCGCAGGGCTCTCTGCGGCCGTCGGTGCCGAGCAGTACGCGGTGCGGAATGCCGGCCGCGAGCGCGGCCTGCAGGTCGCTCGCCTTGTCGCCGAACAGCACCGAACGGCGCACGTCGATGTCGAGGTCGCGCGCTGCGTCGAGGAGCAATCCGGGCGCCGGCTTGCGGCAGCTGGCAGTCCCGTCGGTACGGCGCCGCGCCTTCGGTCGGGTGATGCGGGCAGAAGTAGACGCCGTCGAGCGCCGCGCCGTGCGCGGCAAACGTCTCCTTCATCCAGTCGGTCAGCGCGTGGAACTGCTCCGGCCCGTAGTAGCCGCGCGCGATTCCGGACTGGTTCGTGACGACCACCAGCGCGAGACCCAACGACTTCAGTTCGCGCGCCGCGTCCAGCGTGCCGGGCACGAACTCGAAGTCCTCCCGGCGGAAGACGTAGCCGCGGTCGATGTTGACCACGCCATCGCGGTCGAGGAACGCGGCCGCCTTCACCGTCCCTGCGCCAGCAGCCACCGCACGTACTCGGCCGTCCCGACTTCGACGGTCCTGAAGGGCGCCGTCATGCCGGCCTGCTCGAGCGCCGAGCGGTCCGCCTGCGTGTACGCCTGATACTTGCCACGCAGCGCGTCCGGGAACGGCGACGTACTTGATCTCGCCGGCGGCGACGAGTTGCTCGAGCGACAGCACGGGCTTGCCCGCTGTCAGCGCGAATCGCATTGACGACCGCCATGCGCGACGTCGTTGAACGCCTGTGCGCGTCCCGTGCCGACGTTGTAGATGCCGGAGACCGGGTGATCCCAGAAGTGCAGGTTGGTCGCGACGACATCGTCGACGTGGACGAAGTCGCGCCGCTGTTCGCCGTTGGCGTACCCGTGGCTGCCTTCGAACAGCTTGACGGCGCCGTCGGCCAGGAACTGCTGGACGTGGTGGAACGCCACCGAGGCCATCCGGCCCTTGTGCGACTCGCGCGGCCCGTAGACGTTGAAGTAGCGCAGGCCGACGACGGGCGCGCGCAGGTCGGGCAGCGCCCGGCGGATGAACTGGTCGAACAGGAACTTGGAGTAGCCGTAGACGTTCAGCGGGCGCTCGTTGGCGCGCCCTTCCTTGAACACCGGACCGAGGCCGTAGACCGAGCCGGACGACGCGTAGACGAGCGGCACCCGCAGTTCCTGGCACCAGCGGAACAACTCCACGCTGTAGCGGTAGTTGTTCTCCATCATGTAGCGGCCATCGGTCTCCATGGTGTCGGAGCAGGCGCCCTGGTGGAAGACGACGTCCGGCTTCGGCAGGGCGCGACGCCGCACGAGGTCGAGGAACTCCTGCTTGTCGAGGTAATCGGCGATCTCGGCGTCGACGAGGTTGGCGAACTTCTCCGAGCGCTTCAGGTTGTCGACGGCGATGACATCGCGCTCGCCGCGCGCGTTCAGCGCGTAGCACGTTGTTCGAACCGACGAAGCCGGCGGCGCCGGTGACGATGATTCTTCATTCGTGCGCTCGAAGAGTTCCTCGTACGAAACGGTCGACGTGCCCAGCTTGCCGACCACGATGCCACCGGCGCGGTTGGCGAGTGGTCACCGCGTCCCGCAGTCGGCGCCCCGGCCGCCATCATGGCGCCAGCACGGCGATCACGGTGTCGCCGGCGCCGCTGACGTCGAACACTTCGCGCGCCTGCGCGGGCACCGAGCAGGCGCCGTCGTCGGTGAAGAGCGTCATGCCTTCCTCGCTGCGCGTCAGCAGCAGGGCCTGCAGGTCCGAGTCGCGCTGCGCAGTTCCTGGGCCCGCGCGCTCCAGGTCCGCCTCGTCCGTGCCAGCGGCCGACGACCTCTCGCAACTCGGCGCGGTTCGGCGTGATGATCGTCGCGCCCGCGTAGCGCGAGTAGTCGTCGCCCTTCGGATCGACGAGTACCGGCTTGCCCGCGGCACGTGCGCAGCGCCGATCATCTGCTCGATGTGCGTCAGGCCGCCCTTGCCGTAGTCGGAGAGGACCACGAGGTCGAGTACTCTGGCAGCAGTTGCGTCGAAGAGATCGAGTGCGCAGCCAGCACCTCGTCGTCCGGCGCGTTGTCGAAGTCGATGCGCAGCATCTGCTGCTGGCGACCGATGACCCGCAGCTTCACGGTGGTGGATACGCTGTCGGGTCGGCCGTGAGTGCGACGCGGATGCCGCTCGACGTGCCAGCAGGCGGCCAGCGCCGTCGCCCGCTTCGTCCGTGCCCACGACGGAGAGCAGGCCGGCCGGAGCGCCGCAGCGCAGCCACGTTGCGCGCCACGTTGGCCGCGCCACCGAGCCGCTCCTCGGTCCTGCGACCATGCACCACCGGAACCGGCGCTTCCGGCGAGATGCGGTCGACTTCGCCGAACCAGTAGCGGTCGAGCATGACGTCGCCGACGACGAGGACCGGGTGTTGTTTGAGCGAATCGCGCGATGGCTGCATGGTCTGTGTATGGTGCGCCCGCATTATCCGAGGTTCGGCGTGAAGGCGGTCAAATCAAGGAGCTGCCCGGTTCATTACACTTCAAGGGGCACAATGGGCGAGAGCGCGGCAACGATGACTATTCCTGTCACTTTCACGGTGCGGCCGGTGGAAGGCGGCGTCCATGTGACCGTGCGACTTGGCATCAACACGGAGCCTGGGCAGCGGCTGAATCGCGCCGGGCGCCCGGTCAAGCCGCACTTCGTCGAGGAGGTCACGATCCGACACAACGAGCGGACAGTGCTGACAGTTTATTTAGGGCCGGCGGTGGCACGCAGGCCAGAGCTGTCGTTCCGCCTCGAACGTACGCGACCTGGCGAAGTCATCGTCCTGGCCGGCAAGGACAACCGGGGCACAGCGTTCAACGCGGAGCACCGCCTCTAGTGCCCTACAGCAGCCCCAGCCGCGCGAGGGTCCGACGTCCTTCCGAGAGAAAGATCGCCGACTTCTGTTCGAGGTCGGCCAGGTTTTCCTGCTCGGTGGCAAGCGGCTTTCCGTCCTTGACGATGCGCTGACCAGCCCGTT
The DNA here is from genome assembly GCA_963707725.1 of uncultured beta proteobacterium. Taxonomy (GTDB): domain Bacteria; phylum Pseudomonadota; class Gammaproteobacteria; order Burkholderiales; family Burkholderiaceae_F; genus JAOUJD01. The sequence goes on from CAVPRE010000008.1 coordinate 69,078, forward strand.
CCAACGCCTTCCATGCGCGCTGGGCGAGCCCTTTCTTGTCCACCGTGCCTGCCAGGTAACCCAGGATGAAAGAGGCATTCACGCGATCGACGGGGTGGCCGTTGCGTGTGACCGGCGAGGGCATGCTCGGCGGGAAACCCGTGCGTTCGCATTGCTCCAGCATCGCCACTGCGCGCGACTTCGTGATGGACGGGTCGGGATTCGGCCGGGGGTCGACCACGGGAAACACGGCGCCCAGAGCAATCAGCATGCAGGTCGCCTCGACCGAGGCTTCGCGCGGCAGCGACTTGAGTTGGCCGATCGACCGAAGTTCGCCGAGCGACACACCTTCCGCGCCCGCGGCCGCGAGCCGCTCGAGAACGGGCTGATACACAGGTGCGTGCAGAGTCGTTTCGCCCAGGGAGCCCGTGATCTTCAGCGGCACTTCGCCAGGCGAAGTGGCCAGGTGCAACCGGACATCATCCAGCGCACGCAGACGCTCGTCGCTCGACAACAATCGGGGACCTCGCACGAACACATCGCACCGGAATGTCGACAGCGCATAGTAGTCGCGCAGGACTTGCCGGAATGTCGGGTTGGGGATCGAGGAGATGTGCTGCAGTGCCGCCGCCGACAGGTTTATGCCGTCCAGCATGTTCGTGACCCGGCTGCTTCCAGCAAAGGTGAGGCGCGCTCCCTCGAGCGCGGCGGCGACTTGGGAGAAGTAGAGCGGGGCGTGGTGCTGGTTGAGGTACTCGTGCGCTACGTACTCGATCGGGCTGGAGCGGACTTGGGCCAGCCGGTCCATCAGCGCGCGGTTCCCGACGAGGATCGGCACCTGGTTCTTCTCCAGTTGCGCGACAAGCGCCAGTCCGTCCTGGGCCTTCATGGTGGCAGGGTGACCGGCCGGGCTCATGAAGGCGGCGTGCTGGGACAGCAACTCGCGCAGTGGGCTCAGCATCGCCCAGCCCGGCATCGCGTTGTAGGAGATGTAGACGGCGCCCCCGGGGCGCAGCTTCTTGTTCAGGATGCGGAGGAGCGTCTTCTGGTTGTCGGGCGAAACCCACGACCAGATGCCGTGCAGCGCGATGAAGTCGAACTGGGGCGTGGCGAGTTGTTCGAACTCCTCGAAGCTCGCATCCAGCAGCGTGAGATTCGTCAGTCCCGCCGCGATCTCGCGGGCCTGTACGACCTGCGAACTGTTGAAGTCCGTTCCCCAGAACTCGACGTCGGGATGCACTGCGGCCAGGATCGCCAGGTTGACTCCCAGTCCAAAGCCGAGCTCGCAATAGCGGACGGCTTCCCCGAGGCCGGTCGGCTTGACACCAGCCATGACCTGGCCGAACCGGATGAACTCGAGCGACTGCTCCGTGTAGTACCCCGGGACGTAGGGGACGTCCGCCACATACCCCGCGCTCCAGGACGCCATCGCAACCCCCGCTGAGAAATGCGGAGGATTCTATGTTCTTTTCTCTGTATCGCCAGAGGCGCATCTTGGAGCTGGAGGCGAGCGCTCCAGGCCGATGTTGCATGGACGACACAGAGTCCGTGGAAAACGTGAAAAACGGCCTACTTTTTCCATTCGGAGAATCGATCCCACGCGCCAGCCAATTTTGCCCGTCGTATATTCCTGCCTGCGTAGGCTTTGAATCGCCGACGTGCGTAAGCGAGCACTTTCGTATACGCTAGGCAATGGGGACCGGGGAGGAGGGTTTTTCACCCGACCCGAGGATTAAACCTGAGTGCACTCTCTCGTCTTTCTAGAAGGAAGGTTTTCAATGGAAAAAAGACTTATAGCAACGATGGTCGCCGCCGCGTTTGCCGGTACAACTGGTGTTGCGGTTGCGGGGCCGATCTCGGTCGCCTCCATCGGTACCTACGCATCAGAAACCATTGGCGCGGCAGCGAGCCCGATCCTACTTGGCAACGTTGCTTACACTCTTAGCAGCCCGTTCGCCATCAATTCGACGCAGACGCTCAAGTACGTCCTGTCGGCCAAGGTGAACACCTGCCCGGTCGCCGCGTTCCAGCCGGCTGTCCCCGGCGCAACGATTAGTGCGCCAACCTTGGGCGCTGATACCGTGACTTGCAGCTACACGGTCAGCGTCCTCGGCACCGCTGTTCCGGCGACGACGATCGCTAACTTCACGTTGGCGTCGGCTGATAAGACTGCCGGCGCGGTCCTCGCTGCCGGCAGCCCGCTTACGGCAACAGTTAGCGTGTTCGATGGAACGAATACGCTGGTCGAGACGAATTCGGCCAACGTGGCGGTGGCGGCGCAGGCGCTGGCCTCCCGCTGGCAAGCCTCCGCTCCCGCGGTTGTTGGCTCGCTCTTCCCGAACGCGGCCGGCACCGAGACCAGCCAGGTCAATGTGCTGGCGGTCCCGGTGTCGACGGCTTTCACGAACCCGGCTGACGTCACGAACAGCACCGCATTCATCAACCTTGGCGCGTTCGAAGTGGTCGACAACCCGGGTGGCCCGTTCCTTGACTCGAACGGCGTGGCGGTAGTCAGTGAAGCTGCACTGACGGTCAACAAATGGAACCTTACGGTTACGGGTCCGTTCGTGGCGAACGCGACTGCGAGCATGGTGTTCTTGTCGTCAGTTCCGGGGTGCACTGACAATAAGGGCGGTTTCACGGTGACTGGTACGACAGCGACCTTGACCGGCTTCGACGCAAAGGCCGCCCTCGGCGTTGGCCCTGGCTACGTCTGCTACCAACCGAACGTCGGCGGTAAGACTCTGGCCATCAACACGGGCGCGTTCAGCGGCTCGTCCACGACCAGCGCGGCCACCGCTGTTACGGTGACTGGCATGCAGGGCGAGACGGCCTCTGGCGGCCTGTACAACCTGACGTCGAATGGCGTGCAGATCGACGTGCGCGTCATGACGACGGCTGCGACGACGGGTTGGAACACGGTCTTGCGTCTGATCAACACCGGCTCGATCGCGGCGCCTGTGACCGCGACGTACCTGAACACCGACGGAACCGTCGGCGCTTCGGGCCAGATTGTCGCGAACCTGGTTCCGGGTGCAACGGCGATGGTCTCGGCGGCTCAGGTCGAGACGGCGCTTGGCGTTTCGCTTGCTGCCTCCGGCAACCCGCCGCGTCTGCGGATCTCGGCCCCGTCGAACTCCATGCGTGTTCAGGCTTGGGTTCAGACGCCGAACGGCGCCTGGTTCATGGGCACGCCATCGCAGGGTGACGACGCCAACAAGTTTGGCCCGCTAAGCCCGGCAATCGAAGTCAACTGATCGACACACGAAGAAGCGCTGTAGAAGAAGAACGGGAGGCTTCTGCCTCCCGTTTTTTTTGGGCCGCGGCTTCGAACGAGGCTTTGAGCCATGCCTTGCAGTCCGAGTCAGTAGAATCGCCAGATGCTCAAGAGCGCTGTCCCTGCGGATCGCATCGATCGCCATCGGCGGCGCTTGGTGGCGGCCGGATTGCTGCAGCTTGCGGGTGGTGCGGGCGCTCAACCGGGCACGACCCCGCCCTATTCGAATCTCTCTCCACTAATACCAGCGGTGCCACCGCCAGCGTCGCTGAAGGCGGGTAGCGCGCTTCCGCTATCCCGACCGGTGCGCCCCAGGGCAGCTTTCGAAGCGACAACCGTTGCCGCTGCGCAGGCGGAGCTGGGAGCTTCCGCTGCGCTGCCTGGGCCGGCGATCCGCTTGGAGGCCCCTGCGATAGCGACAGCGACCGGTTCGGTTGCCGTCGGCGTCTCGGCGGAACTCTCCGGTGTTTCGCAACTGGCCGTGTTGGTTCATCGCGCTGCGTTCCCGCTGGCAGCGCTCCTTCGACCGGACGGGGCCGGCGGGCCGTATGAAGTCACGATACATCTTGAGAGAGCGGACCGGATTACCGCGCTCGTTCAAGCGGATGGCAAGTGGTACTCGGTCAGCCGCGAGATCAAGGTGGCAGCCGAGCCGTGGTAGTCGAGTCGAAGCCGGCTGTGCGCCTTGGCGAACTGCTGGTCGCCAAGGGACTCGTTTCGACTGCGGACGTTGATTCGGCGCTCGGCCTGCAGCCGCAACTCAAGCAGCGCCTCGGCGCGATCCTCGTCCGCCTCGGTGCGCTGTCCGAAGATGCCCTGTACGGCGCGCTCGCCGAGCAACTGGGCCTGCCGCTGCTCGACGCGCACACCGCGCTGGGACGCCTCAAGGACATCCAGGCTGCGCTCGACGCGACGTCCACCCCGCTGGCGTGGTTCCAGTCGCATGGGGCCGTGCCGTTCCTGCGCGAGGACGGTTCGGTCGAGGTCTCCTGCCGCGACCCGCTCGTTGCGGAATTGCGCGAGCACATCGGCCTGGCGTTCGCGAACGCGCCTCGCATCGCGTGGTCGCTCAGCGTTCCGCGGGACCTTGAACGCGTCTTCCTGGCCTTGAAGCACAGCCGCGCACCGACCGCGTCCGCGACGGGCGACGACGTCGGCCGGTTGCGCGAACTCGCACAGGAAGCGCCGGTCATCGAACTCGGAAACTCCATCTTCGCGGCCGCTGTCGATGCCAACGCCTCGGACATCCACCTCGAGCCCGGCGCGTATTCGTTCGCCGTCCGCTTCCGCGTGGACGGCGTGCTGCACACGCGCGAGACATACGCGCGCGACCGCTTCGATGCGCTCTGCTGCCGTGTCAAGCTGATCGCCGGGCTCGACATCGCCGAGCGCCGGCTGCCGCAGGATGGCCGCGTCTCGATCCGCGCCGGCGGCCGCGAGATCGACGTGCGCGTGTCGGTGATTCCCGGCGGTGAACGGCGAGTCCATCGTGCTGCGACTGCTGCCCAAGGAGCGCGAGGAATTGTCGCTGTCGAAGCTCGGCCTGGAGGCGGATCACGCGGAGCAGTTCCGGCGCTGGATCGCGGATCCGAACGGCATCGTGCTGGTGACCGGGCCGACGGGTTCCGGCAAGAGCACGACGCTCTACACGGCGCTCGCGCTGGCCAACGATGGCCAGCGCAAGATCCTGACGGTCGAGGATCCGGTCGAGTTCGAGATCCCCGGGATCACGCAGATACAGACGCACGCGGAGATCGGCTACACCTTCGCCCGCGCGCTGCGTTCGTTCCTGCGGCACGATCCGGACGTGATCATGGTCGGCGAGATCCGCGACACGGAGACCGCGCAGATCGCCGTGCAGTCGGCGTTGACGGGCCACATGGTGTTCTCGACCCTGCACACCAACGACGCGGTCGGCGCGTTCAACCGGCTGCTGGACATGGGGATCGAGCCCTTCCTTGTCGCCTCGTCGGTGCGCGGCGTCATCGCGCAGCGCCTCGTGCGCCGGCTGTGCCCGCAGTGCAGCGTGCCGGCGGAACTCGATGCCCTGCACGCCGATGCGGTGGCACGGTTGCCGGCGGCCGCCAGTCCGGCAGCGTGGCGCCGCGCTGTCGGCTGCCCGAAGTGCAGCCAGACCGGGTACCGCGGGCGCATCGGCATCTACGAGTTCGTTGCGGTCACGCAGGCGATCCAGCAGGGCATCCTCGATCGCGCGAGCGGAGGCGAGCTGCAGCAGATCGCCGCGCGGCGTTCCGACTACCGCTCCCTCCGGGACGACGGCCTGCTGAAGGCGCGCGCGGGCATCACGACGATCGACGAAGTGCTGCGCGTCACGGGCGCGGCGGAGTCGTACGCGGAGTGACGCAACGGTGAAGTTCCGGTACCAGGCTCTCGATGCGGCAGGCTCGACGCTGAGCGGCGAACTCGAGGCGGCCAGTTCTTCCGAGGCATACGGCCAGCTGCAGGCCCGGGAGCTCACACCGTACAGACTCGAGCCCACGTCGGCTCCGACGGTCGCGGTGCGTCCCCGCCGCGCCACCGCCTCGGACCGTGCCGTCCTCGTGCGCGAACTCGCGGTGTTGCTGGGCGGCGGCGTGACACTGAGCGAGGCGGTGAGCAGCCTCGCGGAAGCCCACTCCAGCGACTCGCTGGGTCAGCCGCTCCAGAAGGTCCTGCTGTCGCTGCGCGCCGGCACCTCGTTCGCCGATGCGCTGCCGGGCTCGGGCCTCGAGTTGCCCGTGTACGCGGTGCAACTCGCGCATGCCGGCGAGCTCACCGGCCGCCTCGGCCCGGCGCTGCTGCGCGCCGCCGAGCAGATGGAATACGACGTGGCGACCCGCCAGGAGGTCCGCACCGCGCTGATCTATCCGACCGTGCTGGTGAGCGCCGGCATCGCCGCCGTGCTGATCATCTTCATCTTCGTGGTGCCTCGCTTTGCGAGCATCGTCCGCAATCCCCGCGCCGACGTTCCCGCGATTTCGCGCTTCGTGATCGAGACGGGCGTGTTCGTGCGCGAACACCAGGGGCTCGTGCTGCTGCTGTTCGCCGCAGTCGCGGCGATCATCTGGTCTGCGCTCCGATCGCCGGACGCGCGTTCGCGCCTGGCATCGAACCTGGCGACCTGGCCGGTGCTCGGCCAGTGGTTCGTGGAATCGACCTCCGCGCGCTGGGCATCGATGCTCGGGGCGCTGCTCGACAGCCGCGTCCCGCTCGTCCGCGCGCTGGAACTCGCGCGCGAGTCCGTGCGGCTGCCCGGCATGCGCTCGGGCCTGCAACTCGCCTCGGAAGACGTGCGCGCGGGCAAGCGGCTGTCGGAGGCGTTGGAGGCGCACGCCGTGCTGCCCGCGCTCGGCATCAGCATGGTGCGCGTGGGCGAACGCTCGGGCGAGCTGCCTGGCATGCTGGGCACGCTCGCGCAGCTCTACCAGCAGGCGGGCCGCAACCGCATGAAACAGTTCCTCGCGCTGCTCGAGCCTGTGGCCATCCTTTTGATCGGCACGGTGATCGGTGTCATCATGGTCGCCGTCATCCTCGGCATCACCAGCCTTTCCAACATCCGGTTCTGAGATGGAAGCGCGCCAATCCGGCTTTACCCTGCTCGAAATGCTGGTGGTCCTCGTGATCATCGGCCTGCTCGCCGGCCTCGTCGGCCCGCGCCTGTTCGGTCGTGTCGACACGTCGAAGGTGCAGACCGCGGAGGCGCAGATCAAGATGCTGCGCGGGGCCATCGATACGTACCGGCTGGACGTCGGTGTGCTGCCCGACGCGACGGTCGGCCTGAAGGCCCTGACGACGCCGCCGGACGCCGTGCGCGCGCGCTGGAAGGGCCCGTACCTCGAAGATGCCCTGCCGATGGATCCGTGGAGCAATCCCTACCAGTACGCGGTCCCCGGCGCCGACGGGCGGCCTTACGCGCTGTATTCGTTCGGTGCCGACGGCAAGCGCGGCGGCGAGGGCGTGGACGCGGACGTCGGCTGGCTGCCCGCGAAATGAACCGTCGCGGCCGCACCGGTCGCGCGGTCCGCGGCTTCACGCTGATCGAACTCGTGGTCGTGCTGGCTCTCATCGGGCTGCTGTCCGCCGTGGTCGTGCCGCGCCTGTACAGCGCGCTCGTGGCCGTGACCACCCGCACCCAGCTCGAGAGCCTGCTTGCGCAACTCGACCTGCTGGCGTACCGCAGCTTCGCGCTCGGGGTTCCGCTGCAACTCGACGAAAAGAGCTTTGCCAAGGTGCTGCCCGACGGCGAACCGGTGCTGGCCGTTCCGGACGGCTGGCGGGTCGACACGCCGCGGCCGATCCACGTCGCCCTCACCGGCTTCTGCGAGGGCGGTCGCTTGAACATCACCGCGCCCGACGGCGCGAGCTTCACTGTGCGGTTGTCGGCGCCGACCTGCCGCGCCGTCGTTGAGACCGATGCGCCGCCCGGGTAAGCAGCGCGGCTTCGGCCTGCTCGAGGCCATCGTCGCGCTGACGCTGATGAGCTCCGTCGGCCTGGCGCTGTTCGCCTGGGCCAACTCGACCCGCCTGTCGCTTCTTCGCGTGCAGGACGCGAGCGAGCGGCAGGAGGCGACGCTCAACGCCGTCGAGTTCATGAAGCTCGTCAATCCGATGCTGGAGCCGACCGGCTCGACGTCGCTCGGGCGCGTGCGCCTGAACTGGACCTCGGAGGCCGTCACTCCGCCGACGGAAGGGCTGGGATTCCCGAATGGGGCGAGCCTGTACGCACTCGCGGTGTACCGGGTGACGGTCACGCTCGACCGCGACGACCAGGCGGGCTGGCATCGGTTCGACATCAAGCACGTGGGCTACAGGCGCATCCGTGAGCCAATCGACTTCATGCCGCGCTGAGGCCGGCTTTACGCTGCTCGAATTGCTCGTCACGCTCGCGCTGGTCGGGCTGGTGACGACGCTGCTCGTGCAGACTCTGTGGATGAGCTTCGATCTGTTGCAGCGCGCCCGCGAGCAGACTGCGGACATCGGTCGCCGGCAGATGCAGACGGAGTGGTTCCGCGCCGCCGTGCAGGGGTTGCAGCCCGATTCGGAAGGCGGGCGCAGCAAGTTCCAGGGTTCCGCGCGTCGTTTCTCGGGATTGACCATCGCGGCGCCCGCGGACGCCGAAGGCGCGGTGCGGGCGGTGCGGTGGGAGATCGTGTTCGACCGCCAGGCGAATCGGTCCACGCTGCAGGCGACCGTCGCGCCCGCGGACAAGCCGGTGCCGGTGCTGGAGTGGGACGGCGACTCCGGCGCGTTCGAGTACCTCGACGACGGCGGCCGGCGCCACGACGCGTGGCCGCCTCCGTTCGGAGCGCGCCTTCCGCAGTTGCCGCGCGGCGTGGCGCTGAAGATGGGGACGAAGCCGGACGAGACGGTGTTCTACGCGGTCGCCCAAGGCTCGCGCGACGCGCCGGTAGACCTCGTCCGGATGCTGGGGACGCCGGGGTCATGAGTTGCGCGCGCGCGCGAGCTCGAGGCTTCGTGTTGCCGGCGACGTTGCTGGCGCTCGCGATCACCACCGTCGTGGTGGCGTACTTCTTCGACCGCGCCAGCGCCGCGTTGCGCGTCGCGCAGGCGCGTGCAGCGGCCGTCGATGCCAGGCTCGGCATTCTCGACACCCAGGCGGAGATTCTCTATGCGCTCGCGACGACCTATGCGATGCCGCGCGGCAGCCAGGTCGGCGCGGTGACTCTCTACATGGACGACCGCGCCTACCGCGCGGAGCGCGACACGCGCGTCTCGCTGCAGGACGCCGGCGGGCCTCTTCAGCCTTAACGCGTTCACCGACGAGTCGATGTTCCGGCTGCTGTGGGCCTTCGGCGCGCCGGGTGACCAGGCGCCCGTCCTGATCGACACGCTGAAGGACTACGTCGATCCGGACAACCTGAAGCGCTTGAACGGCGCCGAGGCCTTCGAGTACGCGGCCGCCGGCATGGCACCACCGCGCAACGAGCCGCTCAAGGTGCCCTTCGAGGTGCGCAACATCTACGGCTGGTCGGGTCGCCGCGAACTGTGGGGGCAGCGCGGTTTCGAGTCGAGCACGACGACCGCGCAGATTGCGGGCTTCAATCCGAATACCGCGCCGTCGCACGTCCTTCAGGCCATGCTGGCAGTCACTCCCGAGGGGGCGTCCCGGCTGATGGCCTTGCGCGACAGCCTGGTCATCGGCGAGCGCGCGATCATCGATGTCGGCGGCCAGTTCTCGCACTTCACGGGCCTGCCGATCATCGTGTCGCCGGCCGCCTCGGTTCGGATCACACAATGGGCGCCCGGATCGCGTGTTCGCCAGAGGCAACTGGTTACAATGACGCCCCTCAGTCCGGCGGCCCCGTGGCGCGTGGACTATCAGTACCGGATTGTCTCTCCCGAAGCGGAGTTTCCGATTGTCGAAGCCGAAACGCCGCAGTTCCCGCTTAGACGCTCTGACGCGCCGGCCCCCGCGCCGCTTTCTCCTTTCGGAGGGCTTCCAGGGGGAGGTTGAATTCTCGCTGCGGCGCGCACCTGTGGTGGTCGCGCGCTCGCTGACGCGCTTCACCGTCTTCCAGGCACCGCAAGGACCGCGCCGTGTCCTGTCGTCGCTGGTTCGCCTGCACATGGAGCAGGCGAGCCCGTATGCACGCACCGACGGCTACGCGGTCGCGGAGAACGGCCGGATCGCGCTGTGGTACTGGAACGCGGACGCCGCGGCCGAGGCGCTGACGCGCGCCGGCGCGGATCCGGAGGCGGTTCAGTTCGTTCCCGAGTCGGCGCTCGTGCCGCGCCAAGGCGGCGCCAGGCTGCTGGCGCTCGCCGAGGGTTACGAAGCGCGCGTGGAGAACGAACTGGGCATCACCGGTAGCATCTGGTGGCGCGCGCCGCCCACGCTCGACGAGTGGCAGGCCTTCTGCCGCGACCAGGGGATCGACATCGCACAGCAGTCGTCGGTACCCGAGGCGCAGCGCCCGCAACTCCTCGACGAACCGCTGGGTGGCAACGTGCTGCGGCAGGGCGAAGCGCTGCGCCGTTGGGCCACCGAACGCATCGCGTATGCGGCGCTCGCCGCGCTGCTGATCGTGCCGGCGGCGTACTTCGCGGGGCAGTTGGCGTACTACGCGTGGACCGCCGCGTCTAGTCAGCGGGCGATCGCAGAAGTTGAAGGAGTCCGCCGCTCCGATCGTCGCGGCCCGTGCGGCGGCCTTCGCGGATGCGGACTTCGTCGAGGCGATCGACGGCGTCCAGCTCTATCCGAACCCGCTGGAGGTTCTGGCTGGCCTGGCGGGCTCGCTCGGCGTCGATGGACCGTCGATCGCCGAACTCGACTTCCGCCCGGGCTCGCTGCGGATGCAGTTCTCCAATCTGCCCGCCGGCTTCTCGATGGCCGAGTTCGCCGAGCGACTGTCGGCGCTGGGTTCGCTCGAGGACGTGCAGGCCTCGCTCGACGGGATGGGGTCGATGACGCTGACGGCCACCGTGCGCAAGCGCCGCGGGAGCAAGCCGCAGTGAATCGCCTGCTCGCCCAGTTCCGCGAGAACGCCCGGCTGCGCGTGCTCCTGGCGTTCGTGGTGTTCGTCGTCGCGTTCGTGAAGGTCCTCGATGCGCGCGACGCCGTGGCGCGAGCGCCGGCTCGACGCCCAGCGCGCGGAAACCGAGCTGGCGCGCTGGAGCGCGATTGCACAGGAGGGCGGCTGGCCCGAGCGGGTCGAGCAGGCGCGCGGTCGTCGCCAGGCCGCCGACGCGCTGCTGTGGACGGGCACCACGCCCTCCCAGGCGCAACTGGCGGTGCAGGAGTGGCTCGCCGCGCAGATGAAGACCGCGCGGCTCGGCGCCGTGCGCGTGACCGGATCGGTGCAGCCGAAGGGGACCGCGAACCAGGCCGCGGAGGCGGTGACCGGCACCAGCGCATTGCCGGCGGACGTGATTTCGCTGCGGCTCGGGGTGTCGTTTGAATTGACTCCGGATTCGGTGGAGCGTTTCGCAGGGCTGCTGGAAGCGTCGGGCAAGGCGTTCGTAATCGACACGATGAACGCGCGCCGCCAACCGTTGCCGCGGGTGGAACTGGAGTTGGTTACGCTCGCCCGGATCGCGCCGAGGAGCGCCGAGCCGACCCACCCTGTGGCGGCCGGAGAGAAGAGATGATCGATCGTCTGTGGGCGCGGTTCGGGTGGCCTGTGACCGTTCCGCTGCTTGCCGGATTGGTGGCGTTGCTTGCCGGTATCGTGGCGGCGTCTGGCGGTCAGCCGCCGAAGAGTCCAGCCGCGGCGTCCGATTGGAAGCCGCCTGAGTTGCCGGCTGGCGCCTTCCAGAAGAACGCGCGGGCCGTCGCGGCGAAAGGGCTGTGGGGCACGGCCGCGCCGCTTCCAGGGGCTCCCGGGGCGGGCGCGGTCGAGAAGGCGCCGCTGACGCCGCCCGATTGGCGGATCATCGGGATGGCGATCAACGGCCCGACGCGCGTCGTCTACGTGCAGGTTGGCAAGGAGCCCTTCATGGAACTGTCCATCGGTGACAAGCTTCCGGGAGGGGCAGAAATCAAGGGGATCGAACCGGGGCGGTTGCTGCTGCTGGTCGACGGGAAGAGGCGCGTGCTAGCGCTCGACGAGAGATGAGAGAACACGAGACGGGAATCCGGCGCATTGGCGTCGCGGCGGCGCTGGTCCTGGCGCTCTCCGCATGTTCCGGCATTCGCTGGCCGGGACAGATCCCTGATGCTGACTTGATTCTCGAGCCGCTGCGGACGGAGCAGTCGGAGTCCACTCTGAAGGCGCCGCCGCCGCGGCCCGGCGAGTCGCCAGCGGGAACTCGCACGACGCAGGTGACGCCTGCACCGGTGCCTGCGGCCCCGGCGCGAAGCCAGGCGGGAGGCGCTCCCGCGACCGCGCCGGCCGCGCTGCCCTCGGGTGAAGCGCAGTTGTCCGTCTACTTCGATCAGCTTCCGCTGCCGGCATTCACACAGGCGGTGTTCGGGTCGATGCTGAAGCTCAACTTCCAGATGGACCCGCAGGTCGCGCAGCGCACCGATCTCGTGTCGCTGCGGACCGGGAAGCCGCAGACGCCCGCACAGGTATTCGAGCTGGCACGCAAGGTGCTGCGGACGTACGGCGTGGCGGTGATCGATCTGGGCGGGTTCTATCGGATCGTTCCCGAAAACGCTGCCACAGGGTATTCGCCCGAGATCCGCCGCGGTCGCGCTCTGCCGGACACACCGCAGGCCCTGCGGCCGATCTTCCAGCTCGTTGAGCTGGACGTGGTCAACGTTCTGACCGTCACGCCGTGGATTAAGACACTGTTCGGCACTCGCGTCCAGGCGCAGGACGACCAGACGCGCAACGCGATCCTGCTCAGCGGGCAATCTGACGACGTGGCCGCTGCCGTCGACGCGCTGCAGGTCCTCGACCAGCCGCTGATGCGTGGTCGTCTTTCGGTGCGGGTCAACCCCGCGTTCTGGTCGGCAGACGACCTGGCGCGCCGCCTGGTGAAGTTCTGACGGCGCAAGGCCACTTCGTCGCCACTGCGCCCAACGGCCCGCAGCCGGTGATCGTGCTGCCGGTCGGCGCCATCAACGCCGTGCTGATCTTCGCCACGTCGCAGCAGACGCTCGACCTCGCGGTGAAGTGGGCGAAGGACCTCGACAAGCCGAGCGAAGGGCGTGGTACCGGTTACTTCACGTATCCGGTTCGTTTCACTGACGCACAGGACCTGGCGAAGACGCTGAACGAGCTGATCAGCGGGCAGCAGGCGGCGCCTGCGCCGGCAGCGCCGGGACAGCAACAGGCGCAACGGCGGCCCACGCGCGTCGTCGTCAGCGCGCCGACCAACAGCCTGATCTTCCAGGGTGGCGGCGACGAGTACACGCAGTGGATGGGCCTGTTGCAGGAGCTCGATCGTCCCGCGCGGACTGTGCTCATCGAAGCCACGGTCGCCGAGGTCCGGCTTACGAACGACGAGAGCCTCGGCATCGAATGGGCGTTCTCGCGCACCAGTTCCAGTGGAGCAGTGCTCAGCGGCGGCACCATCGGCGGGACCGGCCTGCCGACCGGCGGCCTGAACATCCAGTTCCTCGATCTGCCGTCGATCCGGATCGTGCTCAATGCCCTCGCGACGAGCAACAGGGCGCGCATTCTGTCCAGCCCGCGGCTGGTTGCACGCAATGGCGAAACCGCCACGATCCAGGTTGGGCAGGAAGTGCCGATCGTGACGAGCCAGCAGACAAACGCGACGACGGGCAATACCGGCGTGCTGCAGACGATCCAGTACCGCAGCACAGGTGTGATCCTGAAGGTCCGACCAGTCATTCATAGTGGCGGGCGCGTCGAGCTCGACGTGTCGCAGGAAGTCAGCGCGGCTCAAAGCACGACGACGGGCGTGAACATCTCGCCCACGTTCCTTACCCGCAAGATCGAATCCAAGCTTTCTCTGGCCGACGGCGCGACGGTCCTGCTCGGCGGATTGATCGGCCAGCAGGACAACAAGGGCGATTCCGGCGTGCCACTGCTCAAGGACATTCCGGTCATCGGGCAGGCCTTCCGCACGAATACCAGCACGACCGAGCGCACCGAACTGCTCGTGCTGATTACGCCGTACGTGATAGGCAACGACTACGAGGCGCGCGCGATCACGGACGCGTTCCGCTCGCAGCTGGGAGCATGGGCCGCCACCGGGCGACCGCTGACGCCGCCGGCTCCGCAAGTCCCGTCCGGAGCTGCTCCTGCGCCCGTGGAGGCGCCTCAGGCGCTTCCGGGCGGTGCCAGTGTCCCCGCGGCCGCACCCGCCACCTCGACGTCCCCTGGGCCCGTTCCGGTGGCGCCGTCGGGCTCGGTGCCAGACGCCTGGTGCCCTGCCACCGCCCGCTGCCGCACCGTCGGCTGCTCCATCGCCAACCACCCCGGGGCCATCGCCTGCTCCCGCAGGTCTCGGCGACCCGGTGACCGACCCGGCGCTAGTCGAAGAACTGAACCGGGCGACGAAGGCGCCGCCACCCAAGTCGGCGCCGCCTCCCAAGAAGAAATAGGCTGACAACGGCCTTTTCTCTGTAGTTGCGAAATCCGGTCGGCGACGAGGCGCCGGGGTGGAGGTCATCCCCTAAACGCAGCTAGTCTGCGCGTCTGCTTTCTTGTGCGGTGCGATTGAGGCGTGTACCGTTTGTCGGTTCTCACCCGCTGCGTTCCTTCCCCATTCTGGTGAATCGCCCCAAAGTCCTCTGCGTCGTCGGCACGCGCCCCGAAGCAATCAAGATGGCGCCGGTGATCGAGCGCCTGAAGGAGTCCGGGCGGCTCGACTGCCGCGTGCTGGTTACCGCGCAGCACCGCAACCTGCTGGACACCGCGCTCGGCCTGTTCGGCATCCAGGCCGACATCGACCTCGACGTGATGCGGCCGAACCAGGCGCTCAATGCGCTGCTCGGCCGGTTGCTGGAAGGCCTGGACGATGCGCTGGTTCGCGAAAAGCCGGCGGCGGTGCTCGCGCAGGGCGACACCACCTCCGTGCTGGCCGCGGCGCTCGCGAGTTTCCACCGGCGCGTGCCGTTCGGGCACGTCGAAGCCGGGCTGCGGACCGGATCCTTCACGAACCCGTTCCCCGAGGAAGCCAATCGCGTGCTGGCGACGCGACTCGCCGAGTGGCACTTCGCCCCGACCGCAGTCGGCGCGCGCCAACCTGCTGGCCGAAGGGCTGCCCGACGAGTCCATCTACGTCACCGGCAACACGGTGATCGACGCGCTGCTCGAAGTGGCTCCGCGGGCCGAGGGCCCGGACCTTTCCTTCGCCAGCGGCAAGCGGCTGATCCTGATGACGGCGCACCGGCGCGAGAACTTCGGCGCGCCGATGGAAGCGGTGTTCTGCGGCGGTCAGGCACCTCGTGGAGCGCCGCAGCGATGTCGCCGTGCTCTATCCGGTGCACCCGAATCCCAACGTCAAGGCGATGGCCCATCGACTGTTGTCGGGACATCCGAGCATCCGCCTGCTCGACCCGCTCGACTACGAACCGTTCGTCGCCGTGATGAAGGCGTGCCACTTCGTGCTCACCGACTCGGGCGGCGTACAGGAGGAGGCCCCGGCGCTCGGCAAGCCGGTGCTCGTCATGCGCGAGGAGACGGAGCGTCCGGAAGCCGTGGAGTGCGGAGCCGTGAAGCTCGTCGGCACGCGGTCGGAGGCGATCCTCTCTCGACTGCGAACAATTGCTCGACCGCCCGGAGGTTTACCAATCGATGGCGCAAGGTGTGTCGCCGTACGGCGACGGAAAGGCTGCCGCGCGCATCGTCCGGGTTCTCGAGTCTGCGCTGACGCGAGTCGAAATCCCGGAGAGATCGGCCGTTCTCGCTGCCTGACGGTGGCGCTTGCCTCAGCGCGGCCGAGTTCCGTCAACTCTCCGCGCCACGCCGCACATCGCCAGCGGTGCATCGGGCAGAGCTTCAAACGGTTTTTTCGATGACGAATCGCGGGCGGCGTTTCGTCTCCATGTAGATCTTCGCGAGGTATTCGCCGATGACTCCCATGGCAAGCAGCTGGATGCCGCCAATGAAGTAGATCGGCACTACGGTCGAGGTCCAGCCCGGCACCGCCATGTCGGTGGCGAATCGCACGAACAGCGCCCACGAGGCCACGCCGAAGCTCCCCAGCGAGATCAGCACGCCCAGCCCCGTGATTAGGCGCAGCGGCGCGGCCGAGAACGAGGTGACCCCGTTCCATGCAAGGGAGAGCATCTTGCGCAGCGGGTACTTCGATTCGCCGGCGAACCGCTCGGCGCGGTCGTAGTAGACCGTGGCAGTCCGGAAGCCGAGTTGCGGAATGATGCCGCGGAGAAACAGGTTCACCTCCGAGTACTCCCGCAATGCTTCGATCGCGCGCCGGCTCATCAACCGGTAGTCGGCGTGGTTGAACACCACGTCGACACCCAGCAACCTCAGCAGCCGATAGTAGCCTTCAGCCGTGAAGCGCTTGAGGAAGGTGTCGGTGTCTCTCAGCTTGCGGACGCCCAGGACGATATCGGCGCCGGCCTGGTGCGCATCGAGCATGGTTTCGATCGCGGCCAGGTCGTCCTGCAGGTCCGCATCGATGCTGATGACCACGCTTCCAGTGGCGGTCATCAGGCCTGCGAGAAGGGCGCTCTGGTGCCCGCGATTGCGCGACAGCTTGATGCCGCGGACGAACGTCTGCTCGCGAGCGTATTGCTCGATGAGGGCCCAGGTCTGGTCCTGGCTGCCGTCGTCCACGAGACAGATGTGGCTCGCAGCGGCCACTTTGCCCTGATCGACCAGGCCGCTGAGCACAGCACCCATCCGGTGCACCGTCTCGGGCAGCACCTCCTGTTCGTTGTAACAGGGGATGACGATGGTCAACTCAAGCACGGCGGACTCCATCAGATCAAGGAAGGCGGTCCAGTGCCGACTGCCGGGCCGCTGAGCGGAAGGCGAACAGCCGGCTGCCGACGTAACCGACCACCACATAGGGCGCGACGCCGAGGCCCTGGGCGACGTATCGATTCAACCCCAGTACGTCCGCGGCGAACACCACCGTTGCGAGATTCGCCGTATAGGCGAGCAGGACGACGACGAGAAACCGGATGAACGCAGGCAGAGCCTTGCCTGAGTGCGAGAACGTCCATCGCTTGTTCAGCGCGAAGCTGGAAAGGATTCCGACCGTGTAGCCGACGGCGTTGGCGCTCACGTTGCCGAGGCCGAATGCGAACATGCCCATGTAGATCACGAACAGCCCGATCAGCGTGTTGGCGAGACCCACCACGATGTAGCGGACCGCGGTGACGTCAAGCACGTGCGCCGCCCCGGGCGAAGACCGCGTACTGCGCTCCGACCGGGCACCAGTGAAGCAGCGGTTCGGCGACACGCAACGCGCGCAGCGGCCCGGGGAAGAACACGCAGAACTGCACCTTTGCCGACGCGAAACCGGCGTCGCGCAGCCGGTCGCGGAGTACCCACGGCCTGATGAGCTTCGCGTTCTCGTCGAACGGGCAGTTGTTGACGGCGGACACCGTCAGCGGATTCAGTGGATTGTGTTCGAACACGGCGAGCACGCCGTCGGGGGCCAGGACGCGGCGCAGTTCACGAAAGAGACCGACATGCTCGCTCGGGTCGATGTGATGAAACACGCACGCGGCAAACGCGAGGTCGACCTGGCCGTCGGCCAGAGGGAGCGTGTGTCCGTCGAACGGGACGAACTGCGCCTGTCCCGGAAACCGGGATGCGCCGACCCCGAGGCTGCGTTCGGAGACGTCGACACAGGTCAACGACGCCTGCGGAAAATAGCGTCGGAACCACGGCACCGATGTGCCCACGCCCGCGCCGAAGTCCAGGATCCGGGCCACCGCGCTGCGCATCGCTCCCAGATGGCGCGCGACATCGCGCACCTTGTACTCCGCGAAGTACTCCGGTCCTTCGCCGGAAAGGCGGATGTTCCGGGCATGAAGCGCCCGGTACTCGTCCGCGAACTTGTCAAACTCGGCTTTGTCCATCTTGCCGTTCCGTGGTTTCAAGGCACGTTCGCAACGGTGACCCGAGTGGCCAGGCGAGTGCGGGGCCCCATGCTACCGATAGCCGCTGCGGCTCATTCGCGCCGAAAGGCGGCCAATCATCAGGGCTGCCGCGCTGTAGACGAACGGCATGAACGGGATGTGATAACGCCCCTGCGTCTCGATGAACACGTGCAGTGCCGCCATTGCCAGCAGGGGCAGCAGCCAGGGCATGAGGAACATCGCCGGCACCTTGCGGAACACGGCAAACGCCAATGCCGCGACGAACGACAGCATGCTCAGCAGGTAGAACGCGTCGGTCAGCCGCGCCATCGCTTCGTACTGGCCGCTGCTCCGCATGTTTCCCAGCTGCGGCGAGGCTTTCAGGCTCCAGTAGAGGCCGTGGGTGGCGCTGCCCCACATGCTCGTCACTTTGTCGGTCAGGGAGAAGCGGATGAAGCCGACCGGATCGCTGCTGATCCGAGACAGGGCAATGCGTGTCGCGTTGGCTGAAGCCTCTTTCCAGGAAACCGCGTTGGGGCCCTGGAAACCGGCCAGGTCACGTTGGCGTCGTCCTGGCTGTAGGTGCCCTTCGTCGCAAGGTTCGTCCCGTTCAATAGGTTGGCCGCGCCGCCCCCGTGCTGGTTGTAGACGGAACTCGCCCGTGGCCTGATAGCCGACTCCGGCGTTGAGCAGGACGATGACGGCGAAAGGGCCGGTGAGCGCCAGCAGAAGGCGCGAACGCCGCCGGACTGGCCGACCCGTACCTGGCAGGGGCAAGAGCACGGCGAACAGCACCGCGCCGAGGATGAAGAACAGTCCGACAGGCCGTGTGAGATACAGGAAGGCGAAGAAGACGGAAGCCAGGGCGAGGTAGGGCAACGGGTTGTCGCGCTGCCGGACGCCAACGACATGGCATGAGTCGCCGCCAGCAGGCAGAGGTTGAAGACGGCTTCCGGGCTGACCACCGACGAGTACGCCACCGTGGACGGCGCCAGCGCGTACATCAGCCCTGCCAGGGCCGCCGCCCTGGGCTCAGCGCCGAAATTGGCAAGTGCCTTGACCAGCAGTCCGGCCGACACCGCCCACGCCAGTGCGCTTGCCACATACGTCGCGACATAGCTCTTGCCCAGCATTGCGATGAACAAGGCGTAGTAGGCGATCGTCGGCGGGCTGAGCGAACGGCTCCAGTTGAGGATGCTGCGCTCGGCGGCGAACGCCGCGGCCTTCTCCCAGTAGTTGACGAGGAAGTCCGACACAGGAACGGTCGCCGATCCGAAGGCCCAGGCCAGGTAGACCAGGAATGCCGCGGCTGCGATCGAACGCGCACCAGCGGTGGGCCGACTTGCCAGCACCAGGATCAAGACCAGCAACGCCAGTGCGACCTGGGAATGGCCGTAGTGCTCAAGTTGATAGACGTACGTCTGGGCTACGACGTTGCCAAAATAGACGATAGCGCACGCCAACACCGCGGTGCGCAGCAGGGTCCAAGCACGCCACTGCAACAGGCCCGTCATTCGAGGTTGGTGTGGCGTGGGATCAAGGGAGGGAGGCCATCGTCGGGATCGATGCGACGCCCCTGCAACCCGGATGGCACCCCTGCAAGCCAAAGCCGCGATTCTAAGCGGGGCGCATGCAGTGTCGGCGAGGGACGGACGCCGAACTCGCTACAATGCCGCCGGCTTTCGCTGAATTCCACCAGGTCGATCCGGCGCGTCGCTGCGCGCTCCCGTCGGACCGCGGAGCACGGGGCCATGTCTGTGGAATCTGAGACCCGATCTCCGACCCCGAAGAGCCTTGGTGCAATGGCGGCACGCGAATCCTTCCCGAAAAGTGATCCTGTGACGGCGCAACGGCCTGCGCGCCGGGCTTCGCCAGTCACAACCGGTGCCGCTCCGCGTCGGCGTCTCGGGCAGTGAGGCGCGAGACTGTGTGGGTGCCGTCGGCGCTGCATTCGAGATGGCGTCCGCTCGCTGACCGGTTCGTCGCCGGCGTCAGGCGCCATGGTCTGCTGAGGGCCATTCCGCTCGCGGTGCAGCGGGTCGGCCAGGCCGTCGGGCGGCGTATCCGGGTCCGCTGGCACCAGGCAACGTATGAGCGGCGATTGCGCACGCTGCGAGGCCCGAATTCAGCACGCGCCGCGCTTCATCGACCTCTTCCACGTGCCGATGGGTGGCATACCCCGCTGTTCCAGCGCTTCCAGCACATGTCTGTGCAGGCGGTTCGCCTGGGTGGCCTGGCGTTGTACGGAGCGCACCCGCTGGTGGATCGCGACATCCTCGTGTACGAGGAAGTCGAGCCGGGCCTTCTGATCTTCGACGCCATGGACGCGCGGGTTCGTGCGGCGGTGATCGACGCCGTGACGGCGGCGACTGTACCCAAGGTCCTGCGGCTGCAATCGATCGACCTCGCGACGACCCCGGCGGAGGTCGAGGATTTGATCCGCCGCGGCATGACGGTCGTCTACGAGTACATCGACGAACTCACCGAGCACATCACCGGGACGATTCCGGATTTCGTGTTCGAGCGCCACCGCCAGTTGCTGGCCGACCCGCGGGTGTTCGTCATCGCCACCGCCGACAAGCTGTTCGCCGAGGTGAGACGTGCTCGCTCTCGCGACTGCCTGTTGAGCACGAACGGGGTCGATATCGAGGTCTGGCGCGTGGGCGCCAGTGCCCCCACCCGCGGACCTGGCGCCGATCGTCGCCACGGGACGCCCGATCGTGGCCTACCACGGCGCCATTGCTCGCTGGATCGACCCCGATTTGATTTCGGCAGCGGCGCGCACCGACGAATTCGAACTCGTCCTGATCGGGTATGAACACGACCGCGAACTGCGCGCGCGCGGGATCCTCGATCTGCCTCGGGTTCACTTCCTCGGCGCGAAGCCCTATGCGGAATTGCCCCGGTACGCGCGTTTCTACGACGTGGCGATCCTGCCGTTCGCGGTCAATGAAATCACGGAGTCGGTATCGCCCGTGAAGATCTTCGAGTACATGGCCGCAGGAAAGCCGGTCGTCACCACCGGCCTGCCGGAATGCCGGAAATACCGGTCCTGCTTGATCGCCGATACGCCGGACGAATTCGTCAGGCAGTTGCGGCGGGCGCTCGAACTGCGCCGTGACCCGGGCTACCTCGAGACGCTCCGGGCCGAGGCCGAGTCCAACGCCTGGATCGAGAAGGCACGCGCCGTATACCGCGCCGTTGGAGTGCTGCAATGAACTCGCGTGCGTATCAGCTCCTTCGGGTCGCGTACTGGCGGCTTCCGCTGTCGCAGTCGCTGAAGGAGCGCATCGCCTCCTACCTCCGTCGCCTGATGCGCGGCCGGACGAATCAGGGGGTCCCGGCGGACGACCAGCGCGAGATTGCGCTGCTACGCGACTACAGCGCCCAGATCCTCGCTATCCCGGGGCGACGCGGCAACGATTTCGTCGCACTGCGCGAAGACAGGTTCGAAGCGCGCGCGGACGACCCGAAGATCGTGGCCTACTACCTGCCGCAGTTCCATCCGACGCCGGAGAACGATCGCTGGTGGGGTCGCGGCGTGACCGAATGGAACAACGTCGCGCGCGCGGTGCCGCAGTTCGTCGGACACTACCAGCCGCGCCTTCCGGGGGAACTTGGCTACTACGACCTTCGCCTGATCGAGAATATCGAGCGCCAGGTAGAACTGGCACGAGGCCACGGAGTGCACTCTTTCTGCTACTACTACTACTGGTTCGACGGCCACCGGCTCCTCGATCGACCGCTGGATGCCTTTGTGGCCGCGCGTCATATCGACTACCCGTTCTTCCTGTGCTGGGCCAACGAGTCGTGGACGCGCCGGTTCGACGGAACGTGCGGTGAGGTCTTGATGGCGCAGAGCGATACTGCGGAAAGCTACCGCGCGTTCATCGAGGCGGCGATCGGATACATGCGCGATCCGCGCTACGTTCGAGTGCGCGGGAGGCCGGTGCTGGTCGTTTACCGCCCCTCGTTCGTTCCGGATTGCCGCGCCACGCTCGATGCCTGGCGGGAGGCGTGCGTGAAGGCGGGCGTGGGCGAGCCATACCTGATCGGCGTGATGGAGCACACGTGGAACAGGGAGACCGACCTGCTCGCGCACGGCTTCGACGCGCAGAGCGAGTTCCACCCGGGAACGCTGTTCCGCCATTGCACGGAAATCACGCGCCAGATCGACTTCATGCGCTCCGACTTCGGCGGACTCGTGTTCGACTACGCGGATATCGTGCTCAATGAGAAGTTCCGGCTGACCTCCGGCCGCAAGCTCCATCGCGCCGTGATGCCGATGTGGGACAACACGCCGCGACGGGACCACATGGGCATGATCTTCCACGGCTCGACGCCGGAGCTGTATCGCCGGTGGATGGAGGAAGTTCTCAAGGAAACGCGCCGGAAGACAGCGGCCGGCGAACTCGACGATTCTTTCGTCTTCATCAACGCCTGGAACGAGTGGGGCGAGGGTGCCTACCTCGAGCCCGATGCCCGCTTCGGCTACGCGTATCTCGAAGCGACCCGGCTGGCGCTCGAGCAGTCGCGCTCGCAGTCCGGATAGTCACGCCCGCTGGACCGGCTTCGGGGCCACCGCCTCGAACATTCGACTGGCGACGACCCGCCAGTCGTACCCGGCCGCGGCCGAGCGCAGTGAATCAGCAAGTTCCGGGGTGCCAAGCTGCGGCCGAAGTTCGGCGAGCGCCGCGCTGAAACCGGCCGCATCGGTTGCGCGACGTACACCTTGCACGTCATCGAGTTGTCCGTGCGGGCAAGCCACGATCGGAACACCCGCGTGCATCAGGTCGAGCACATCGATGGCCGGCAGTCGTTCTTCGCCGCGCCAGGGCAGGAGTGCGACATCGACGTGCCAGGCGTACTGCTCGGGGCGGTCGCGATCGAGCCACCGGACATTGAATCGCCGATCGAGGTCCGCGTGCCATACCGCGCCGTCGATGTCGGGTCCTACCAGCACGAACTGCCAGTCCGGCCGCATGTCCGCGAGCGCGGCAATCAGCGCGAAATCGACGGCTCGTGCAAGGGGTCCGCAGAATGCGGCGACGGGAGCGGGGCTCGACCTGATCGACGTCCAGTCGGGATCGTCGAGCGGGGGCGGCGCCGGCGCATCGAAGTCCATCCGACCGTCCGGCAGATACAGCACGGATTCGCGCTGCTGGATCGCTACCTGGCGCAGGTCCCAATCCGGGGTCGACAGGACATCGGCTTCCTTCACTCCGCGCCATTGCAGCCAGCGGAGCCGGTCAAGGTCGCCCTCGAAGTGCTCGCAATGCTCGACCCAATCGAACACGCACGGGACATCGGGCGGCAAGACATCTCGCGCATCGAAGTTGGAGGAATCGGTCAGCAGGAAGAGCCCCGGTACTTCGGCCAGCCACTCCCGCTCGCCCGAGAAGCGGAAGCAACGGGACGCCAGAGGGTCGGCAAAGGCCGGGGACTCGACGATCTGGGTGATGCCCAGCCGGTCGAACTGCTGTCGCAACTGCTCCGTGCGATGACGCTGCGAAAGGGGAGCGCCGAAGGAGGCCGGGAAGAAGACCGCGCCTCTGCTCTCTCGCGCGCTGCCGACGATCTCCCGCAGGACAGCCGCAGTCGCTTCATCAGGCGTTGGAACCTCCCCCCACTTGCGCCGGTAGTAGCGTCGGTTCTCGAAGTAGATGCGCCGGTAAGCCGGCGTTGAAAGCCGGTTGAGCGAAGCGTTGTGCCAGTGGTGCACGAAACTGTCGCGGGCGAGCGCAACTCGGTACCCCTTTTCGCGCGCCCGTCGGTTCCAGTCATCGTCCTCGAACATTCCCATGCGGAACCCCTCGTCGAGCGGTCCCACGTCGTCCCACACGACGCGTTTCATGGCGACGCAGAAGAATGCGAGCATGGGCACGTCGGCCAGTTCGCCTCGATGCATGCTGCAGTAGCTGTCAGCCCAGGCAGGCATGTCGGCCACGTACTCGTAGCCGACTTCGATGCGCGCTTCGTTGGAGATCGCATTCGTCACCGGCCCCACGATGCCCAGCCTCGCGTCGTCCTGTAAGTGCCTGACGAGCGCCGATAACCACGAGCCGGTGACCACCGTGTCGTTGTTGAGCAGGCAGAGGTAGTCCCCGCGGGACGCGGCGATCCCGTCGTTATTGCCGCCGGCGAAGCCGCGGTTTTCAGCGTTCAGGACCAGGCGCACTCGCGCATCCCGCCCGGCGACGCTCGCGCAGGAAGTCGGGCGTGCCGTCGGTCGAGGCGTTGTCCACCACCACGACTTCGAAGTTCGGATAGTCGTTGTCGTTGAGGACGCTGTCGATGCAGAGCCGGTTCAACTTGAGGTTGTTGTACGTGACCACGACGACCGACACCAGCGGGAACGGCAGCCGACTTGCCCGCACCAGCGCTTCGCGGCGCTGCGACCAGGTGTTTTCGGCGGCGAACCGGCGTCGTTCCGCGCGCTGGGTGTCGTCGTCCTCGGCGCATGCCGCCTCGAGTTGCGCGACCATGTCCTCGGCGTTCGCCGCAATCCGCACGAGGTCGCGGTCCGCAAGTTGCGTCAGCTCGTCCATAGGCGTCGCCACGACGGGCCGGCCCGCGGCCAGCATCTCGTAGACCTTTACAGGGTCGGTGGCCGAGGTCAGGGGCGTGATCCTGAACGGGATGACGCAGACGTCCCACTTCGCAAGCAAGGCGGGGAGCGAGGCGTAGGGTTGCTCGCCGACCAGCTGCACGTTGGGGAGATCCGCCAACGGCGCAAGGTCCGCGGTTTCCGTGTTGCCGACGAGCGTGAAGCTCCAGTCGGGCCTCGAGCGGGCGACGTCGGCGACCAGTTCGCTGTCGAACCAGTCTCGATGGCTCCGTAGTAGCCGACGTTCAGTGGGCTGCCCGGTTCGCGAGCGGGCGGCGGGACGCCGGCGAAGTGATTGACGTCGGCGGCGTTGCGGATCAGGACGACGCCATCCTTCTGCCTGAAAGCCGGGACTGCAGTCGGCTCGACGACGCAATGACGACATCGGCCACGGCGACCAGCGCGTTCTCCTCCGCCAGCATGGCCGCTGCCGTTGGTGGAGAAGCCGGCGTGCTCGTCCATGCAGTCGTATATGACTGGCATCCGCAGCAGGTCGCGGAGGGCGAGCGCGAGCGGCCTCCAGAACGGGAGCTGCACCAGCGACACGGCACAGCCGATCGCGTCGCGACGGAGTTCGAGGGCGATGACCCTGGCCAATTGCCGCGCGATCGCGGGGTCGAGCGAGTCCCGATAAGGATCCAGCTTCGTCGGCCCGGGGAGCGCCAGTTCGATGACCCCGGGGTGCAGTTCCCTGCGCTTGGCGACCCTCGAGAAGGACATGCGCAGGTAGAAGACCGGGTGACCCGCTGCAGCGAGTTCACGCGCAATCTGTTGCGGCCGCTGAAACCGGAAGTCCCAGTCAATGATCGGGAGCACGAGGAACGCGTGGTGGCGAACCCTCGATTTGTACTGCGCGGCAGCCGCCAGCGTCCGCTGGCTCGCGAGCGGCAACGAACTCGGTTCGAGCTCTGGCCAGCGAAAGGCGTCGGCCGGACTCACGGCAGGCGTGTGCAGTTCGACTTCGTCGGCGTCCCGTTCGTCGCGTGACGCCGAAGCGACGGCTTCCGAATTCGCGACCGCGGCAGGAGAATCGGCGGACGATGGGGCTGGGTCGTCTGACGGCGCCAACGCTTCGAGAGGTGAAGCGACAGGCTCGGGAACTGGCGGTTCGTCCGGCGTCTTCGGAGCATCAGTTGCCACCGGCTCAGGCACAACGCACTCCGGCCGGGCTCTGGCTCCGTCGGCACTCGCGGCCTCATCGGGGTGCGCGGGCCGTCCCGCTTCCGCCGGGCGCGGTCCGGGATGCCGCAGTGCCAGGAGCACCCTTCGCCCCCATTGCAGCGCCCGGTAACCACGGCTGTTCACGATCGTCGCCAGTTCGGCTTCGCGTGCGCGAAGCTCGACCTCCAGGATGTCCCGGTTGCGAAGCAGGGCGGCCAGTTCACCACCCAGGCGCTCGATCTCGATTCGTTGCAGCTCGAGGTTGGTCTGGTCCGCCGCGACCTGACCGTGAAGTCGCGCAACCTCATCCTGAAGTTGTGCAAGCTGGCTCTGCAGTCCATCGATGTGCAGCCGCTGCTCTGCGAGTTGTGCCCGCTGATGCGCGTCTTGCCACTGCTGCTGTTCGATGAGGCCTTGCTGCGAGACGAAGGCAGCCTTCAGGCGCTCGAACACCGCGCGCGCCATCGTCAACTGGCTTTCGAGGGCGCCGCTGCGCGCTGTCAGAGTCTGGATCTCTGACTGAAGGGCCTCGATCCGCGCACTGCGATCGTCATCGAGGCGCACGGTCGCGCTGTACTTCAGCTGATCGTTGCCTTCTCTGCTTTGCACTGAAGGGGCCCTATGGTCGGGTATCGGTTCGAGGCCGGTTCGGCGCTGGAGCGCCGGCATCAGCCGCGCACTACGCGCCCTTTGAGCGAACGCAACGCAGCAACGACGCGCCAGGCGCGGCTGCCGTAGATCGTCCGCAGCTCGGCCTCCTTGCGGTCGGCGAGGGCCGCCGCCGCATCGCGCTGCGACCGCAGGCTCGTCGCACTTTCCTCTGCATCCTTCCGTGCGGCTTGCATCGCGTTCATCTCCGTCGCCAGTTCATCGAGCCGGACATGCAACTGCCGCAGTTCATCCCGCCGCTGACGGTCCAGCGCGCAAGCCCGTTGCTCGCCGGCGATCTGCTGTGCGAGAGCATCGGCGAGCGCCGCAGTCAGTTCCTCGGCTCGGCGTCCCTCGAGGCTCGGTCCACCCTGCTGCCACGCCACGGACGGCTTCGGTCCGCCTGCGACGCGGCCCGCCGCTGCGACCAGGTAGCCGCTGGTCTGCGGCGGGACGATGCCGCAACGATGCAAACGGATCAGCGAAGCACGCAGCGAGGCATCGATGCCATCGACGTTCTCGATGAAGTATTCGGTCCAGGCCGCTCCCACGTGACGTTCGCCCAGGTACTCCAGTCCGGCGCCAGAAAAGGCATCGGCCAGCGTGCTCTGGGGCACCTCCCTTCCGAACGGCCAGTCTGCACCGACAGTCTTGCCGAGCCTGCCAGACCCAGTACCAATAGCACGAGCGATTGGGCACGAGCGCGAGGACGAAGCCGCGCGACCGGCTTGCCATGGCCTTCAACAGCCGCACCTGGTCGTCGAGGTCGTAGTGCTCCAGGACGCCGGCGTTGAAGACGAGGTCGTACTCCGGTGACCCCGATTCGAAGGCGTCCGCGCGAATGAAGCGCGCGCCGAGTTGCCGATGCTCGAAGTTCCTTCGCGCGTAGTCCAGAGCGGCCGAGGAAAAGTCCATCAATGAAACCTGGAAGCCTGCGGTCGCCAGTCCGATGCTCTGGTTGCCGCCACCGCAGCCGGCTTCCAGAACGGCGCTGCCGTCCGGCAGTAGATCGCGAACGGCCTCGGCCAGTTCTTCGTTGAAGCGGGCGGCAATGGGATCGATCGGTACCAGCGGCATGTCGCGGTACACGGCATCCCACTTCGCGCGCTCGGCGCTCGACTGCTCGACCTGGGCGCGGCGCGCCGAGGTACTCGCGGCTCGCGTAGCCGACGAGCAGTTGCTTCCCGGACGGCCAGTAGGCAAGGTCAACGTCGACGACCTGGCAGATGATCCGTTCGAACCCATTCAATTGTTGAGGGAAGGAATCCTCGTCGAGAGTGACTTGATGATGGATCGACAGCGCGGATTCCCGGTAAGGAACCAGCGTCAGGTGCAACAGGCGCGTCGCGGCGAGGTTGCTGGAGAGAATGTCGAGTGGCCGCTCGAAGTGCTCGAGCGAATTGCTGTTGAAGACGACGTCGAACGTCCGCGGCAGAGCGCCGACCGGATCGGCCGGGGAAGCGGCAAGGAATTCGGATGGCCGTCGTCTCTCTCGCGCGCTTGATCGCCTCTTCGGAGACGTCGATCCCTGCCAGCCGCGCGTCGGGGAACCGGGCAGCAGGCTCATCGGTTCCGTCGCCGAAGGCGCAGCCCCAATCGATGATCGAAAGCGGATGCTGCTCCAGGAACGCGACATCGGCGGCGGGCAGCGCAGCGATCATCCGCCGCATGAAGTGCCGCGTCTGGCCGGGCCCTCCGTGGTCCAGCCACTGACCGCGGAAGTACTCGTTCCACCACTCGATCGAATTGACGCCGGCAGAGGGGTTCATTCGGATGCCGCCTGGCACATGATCTCGGTTCTAGGGCGTAGCAATGCGTAGACAGCGCGGTCCGCAACGACCTTGAAAGGCAGCAGCCCGCTCACGAAGTCCAGATACTCCGGCGGTCCGTCCCGGTCTTGCTGCACGGCCAGCGCGACGGTGTATTCGTCGGGCGCAAGCACGTTCTCGAACTCGAACTCGACGCGTACCGATTGTCCCCGAGAGAATCGATTCAGGCGAATGTTCTGCGAAGACGTCGTCTCGCACAGCAGATCGAGCGACTTGCGGTGCTGGATCGTAACCGCGATGCTCAGATCCTCCGGCGGGTCGACATCACACCGGTAGACCACACCGACGCGCATTCTGTGTCCGTACTCCAGTGCACCTGGTGCGCTTCCGTCGGGCCCGTAGATCGCGGCGGAAAGCCAGCCGGGCTCCACCTGCTCCCCACCGGGTTGTTCCCGGAGGAGCGGCTCCCGAGGAGAGGTCGACCGCATGCATCAGGCCGTGTTGCGGGATGGTGGACTCGGGTTCCATTTCCGCAGGCGGGGGCGCCGCCGCCGCGGGCATGCCTTCGAAGAGGTCTCGTAGGTACTCCGCACCGACGTCCTCCGGTCGCCCGTCCAGGCGCACGCGCCCGTGGTCTATCCACAGGGCGCGGTCGCAGAACATACGCACGGTCTGGATGTCGTGCGTGACCAGCAGAATCGCCGTTCCGCGGTCCCTCAATTCGCGCAGCCGCCGATAGCACTTGATCTGGAATGCAGCATCGCCGACGGCGAGCGCTTCGTCGATGATCAGCACATCCGGTTCAAGCACCGTATGGACCGCAAACGCAAGGCGAACGAACATCCCCGTCGAGTAGGTGCGGACTGGCTGATAAAGGTGGTCACCGATCGCCGCGAATTCTGCGATCGCATCGAACTTGGCATCGATCTCCCGCGTGCTCAGTCCCAGCAAGCTCGCCGCCAGGTACACGTTGTCTCGACCCGTGTATTCCGGATGGAAGCCCGCCCCGAGTTCCAGCAATGCGCCGAGCCGGCCGTTCACGGCGACGCGACCTGCGCTCGCCGTGAGGACACCGGCGATGATGGACAGCAAGGTGGACTTCCCTGCTCCGTTCCGTCCGACGAGGCCGACCGTCTCGCCCGGGGCGACTTGCAACGACACGTCGTCGAGCGCAGTGAATCGATGCGCGTTGCGGTGGCTGCCCACCAGCAAGTCGAAGAAGCGGCGAAAGGCAGACCGGTAGAGGTCGTACTTCTTGCTGACGTGCTCCACGACGATGGCCGGAGTCGGCGCGGCGGCAGGTGCGGTGCCCATCAGATCGAGTCCGCGAAGCCGGGCGTCAGACGCTTGAACCAGAGCCAGCCGAAACCGGCGACCAGCGCGCCTATCACCAGTCCCGCCGTCAACGTCGTCACGTCCGGTCCCGCATCCAGCAGCACGACGTTGCGGATGTTGTCGATGACTGTCGTCAGCGGATTGGCGAGGATCCAGGTGCGGAACGCGGGCGGTACGGCGGAGGCCGGATAGAACACCGGACTGAGGAAGAGTATCGCCGGGAGGATCGCGGGGATCGCATGCGCGAGATCACGAAAGAAGACCGCCGACGATGCGACGATCCACGCCAACCCGAGGCCGACCATCACGAGCGGGAGGGCGATCGGAAAGGCAAGCAATGCCCAGAGGCTGACGCGCCCCAGGGCGATCCAGGAGAATCCGATGAGCAGGCACAGGCCGATCGCCATGTTGACTGCTGCGGAAATCGTCTGCGCCACGCCAAGCAGTGGCAAGGGGAAGGCGACCTTCTTGACGAGGGTCCCGTGTTGCAGGAGCAGCGTCGGCGCACGGCCGAGCAGGTCGGACAAGAAGAGGAAGGGAACGAGACCTGAATACAGGAACAGCGCGAACTGGAAAGGGTCGTCTCCGGTCCCGCTCCACTTGGCACGAAAGACGAATCCGAACACGAACGTGTAGACGGACAGCATCGCGACTGGCAACACGAACGCCCACGCGAAGCCCAGATAGGAGCCCCGATATCGATCGAGCAGTTCGCGATGAACCAGGCGACCAAGCAAGCCCAGCCAGGGACGAGGCTGCATCACGCGGGAGTCGATGAAGGATGGTTGGAGCAGGCCATGGAACGCGGTTCGACGTGAGCCCAGTATCTTTGCGGCGCGGGGAGCGCAAGCATTGCGCCATCTCGGGCCGATGGCCCCTGCCGTCGACCTCCCGGATGGGCACGCCGCCGGTCGCTTCGTTTTGCAGCGCTCAAGTCTAACGAATCGGGTATTGCGCCCCGGGGCAAATCCGTCCGGCGACCCTTCGGACTCCAGATCCGACTTCGACCTGTGATCGCTGCGGCGCTGCGGCCGCTCACCGCCAATTCGCCTGCGCGTGACACGCGCGCAAGCAGTACGTCAGGTCGTTCATCGGACGGTTCGATGTCGACGCTGCTGCCATTTGCACCGCTCGATGGTCATGCTGCTTCACGCGACCGCAGCCACTCGACAAGCGGCGCGAAGCGCGCTCTCCACGTGCAATCGCTGAGCGAAGCCGGGGGCCGGCGCGCGGCGTTGGCAAGCGCGGCGCGCACGGCCGCGAGCGGATTCGCTGCCTCAGCGAGGAACAGGCCGGGATCCGAAGTCTTTTGCCGCAGCTCGCCGAACGGCGTTCCGACGACCGGAAGCCCGAGCGCGCGGTACTCGTAATACTTGATAGGGTCGACGCCCTCGGTCAGGGCGTCGACCTTGAATGGAACGAGGCCGACTTTCAGCGCCCGCATGGCCCGCAGGGCGAGCGCGTGGGGCACTGCCGGTTCCATCGAGACTCGTCGCGGCAGCGCGCGTGCCGGCCGACGGAAGCAGGGACCGATCAGCCGTATGAGCAGGTCGCTGCCCTCGGCATCGAGCTGCTCGGCCAGTCGTTCCACCCACGCCCAGTCGAACCAGGCACCGATGGTGCCGACGTAGCCGAGGGCGGCGGGGCCACCCGGCGCAGGCTCGTCGAGCGCCGCGGACACGGCCTGCTCGTCGAATCCGTTGAGGCACAGCGAGGCTGGGCTGCCGAGTCGCTCGACTTCCGCGAGCAGCGAGGTGGAAGCCGCCTGCACGCGGTCGACCCCGCCGACGATCTCGATTTCCCACTTCTGCATCGACCTGGACGAGACTCCCGAGTGGAACGCGGCAAATCGGTCCATCCGGTCGTAGACGGACCCGGCGCAACGCGGGTCGCTCCTGTATCGATCGAGCAGGGCGATCGCGAGCGGGCTTGGCTTGCCCAGGGCGAGGACGAACCGGTCTTTCCCGATCCACCGATCGACCTCGTCGAGCAGCGATCGGAAGAACATCCGGAAGTTCAGGCGCCGGCCGAACTGCAGCGGCTCGATGGGCAGCGCCTTCGGCTGGATCGCCCGGATCGGGAGCCTGTTGCCGGGCGCCGCAAGGCCGCGCTCCGATGGGCGGCGCAGGTCGGCAAGCCGGGGGAGCCGGGTCGGATACGGCTCGAGCCAGAGCGCGTTTCTCACCGCTCCCCTCAGCAGTTCCTGCACCATGTAATGCGGGCGCTGCTCGAAGCCGTTCAGCGGAATCGGCGAGAGGTATACGAGCTTCATGTGCGCAGCGCCATCCGTCTTCCGAATCCCCATCCTCAGGGCAGATGGAACTCGCGGGCGGACAGGCGCAGCGCCGACTTCCAGTCGGGCAACGCGACGTGCCACGTGTCCGCCAGGCGGGCGCACGACAGCCTCGAGTTCGAAGGCCGCACGGCGCGGGTCGGATACTCTGCCGTCGCGATCGGCTTCAGTACCTGCAGGATCCTCTGCGGATCGGGAAGCGCGTCGAAGATCGCCTGCGCGAAGCCGAACCAAGTGACAGCTCCGGCCGACGTCAGGTGAAACACGCCGCCACGCGTCTCGAGTGCGCTGCGAACCGAGGCGCGATCGTGACCGGCGCGGGACAGGATCGCCGCCGTCGCTTCCGCGATCGCGCGCGCCCAGGTGGGACTGCCCACCTGATCGTCGACGATCGACAGCGTCTGCCGCTCGCGCGCGAGCCGCAGCATCGTGCGCACGAAGTTGTGACCGTGCGCTGCGTACACCCAGCTGGTCCGCAGGATCAGGTGCGCGCAGCCCGATTCGCGCACCCGCTCTTCGCCCTCGAGCTTGGTCCTCCCGTAGACGGACAGCGGATTGGTCGGGTCGGTCTCGTCGTACGTGCCCTCGCTTGCGGCCATCGAACACGTAGTCGGTCGAGTAGTGGACCAGCGAAGCGCCGTGCTCGCGGGCGAGCCGCGCCAGCAGGCCGGGGGCCTCGGTGTTCACGGCACTCGCCAGCGCCGGTTCGTCTTCCGCGCGGTCCACGGCGGTGTAGGCGGCCGCGTTGACGACGACGTCCGGGCGCGCGGCGAGGAACGCCGCCTGCAGGCTGTCGAGGTCGGCGGCGTCGCACTGCGGCCGGGCGGGCGCGACCACGCTCTGCGATCGGAAGCAGCGCCCGGGCCAGCTCGCTGCCGACCTGTCCCGCGGATCCGAGCAGCAGGACTCGCATCAGGGGAAGACGTCCGCGTCAGCGAGGCACGGCGCCTGCGCGTCTTTCGGAGACAGCAGCGGCGCCGACGACAGCGGCCAGCGGATACCGACCTGCGGATCGTCCCAGCGCAGCGAGCGGTCGTGCTCCGGCATCCAGTACTCGGTCGCCTTGTAGAGGACGTCGGCGACCTCGGACAGCACGACGAAGGCGTGCCCGAATCCCTCGGGAATCCACAACTGGCGGTGGTTCTCGTCGCTCAGTTCGCGCCCGAACCACTGCCCGAACGTCGGCGACGACCGGCGCAGGTCGACCGCCACGTCGAAGATCTCGCCCGGAGACGACGCGCACCAGCTTGCCCTGCGGATGCGCGACCTGGTAGTGGATTCCGCGCAGGACCCCGGCGACGGACCTCGACTGGTTGTCCTGCACGAAGTCGACGTCCGCGCCGACCGCATCCGCGAACGCACGCCGGTTCCACGATTCCATGAAGAACCCGCGCTCGTCGCGGAACACCTTGGGCTCGACGACGAAGACGCCTGCGAGCGGAGTGGGCTCGACGCGCATGGTCACGCGCGCCGCTGCAGCGGCGACTCCTTGAGCAGCCGGTTCAGGTACTCGCCGTAGCCGCTCTTGGCGAGCGGCGCGGCGATCCGCGCGAGGTGCTCCGCGTCGATCCAGCCGAGGCGGAACGCGATCTCTTCGGGGCACGCGATCTTCAGGCCCTGGCGCTTCTCCAGCGTCGCGATGAACTGGCCGGCGTCGAGCAGCGAATCGTGCGTTCCGGTATCGAGCCACGCCATCCCGCGGCCCATGACCTCGACGTTCAGGTCGCTCAGCTCCAGGTACTTCCGGTTGACGTCGGTGATCTCGAGCTCGCCGCGGGCCGACGGCTTGATCGACTTCGCGATGTCGACCACGCGGTCGTCGTAGAAGTACAGGCCGGTGACCGCATAGTCGGACTTCGGCGTCTTCGGCTTCTCCTCGAGGCTGATCGCGCGGCCGTCGCCGCGCGAACTCCACCACGCCGTAGCGCTCCGGATCGTGGACGCGGTAGGCGAAGATGGTCGCGCCCTCCGCGCGGTCGTTCGCGCGGCGCAGCTGGTCCACCAGTTCGTGGCCGTAGAAGATGTTGTCGCCGAGGACCAGCGCGGAGTCGCCGCCGCCGACGAACGACTCGCCGATGATGAACGCCTGCGCCAGTCCGTCCGGCGACGGCTGCACCGCGTAACGCGATGTTCATCCCCCACTGGCTGCCGTCGCCGAGCAGCTCTTCGAAGCGCGGCGTGTCGGATGGCGTCGAGATGACCAGCACGTCCCGGATGCCGGACAGCATCAGCGTGGACAGCGGGTAGTAGATCATCGGCTTGTCGTACACCGGCAGCAGCTGCTTGGACACCGATCGCGTGACCGGATACAGCCGCGTGCCGGACCCGCCGGCGAGGATGATTCCGCGACGAGGCGAGGCGGTCATTGCGAGGCTCTCCGCTTCCGTACTGCAGGCTGATCCAGCGCCGGTACTCGCCCGAGCGCACGTGGCGCACCCAGTCCATGTGGTCGAGGTACCACGCCACCGTCCTGCGCAGGCCCTCTTCGAACGTCACCGACGGCCGCCAGCCGAGTTCGCGCTGGATCTTGCTGCTGTCGATGGCATAGCGGTGATCGTGGCCGGGCCGGTCCTTCACGAAGGAGATCAGGCGGCGGTGCGGGCCGATCGGCCGCATCCGGGCGCAGTTCGTCGAGGATCTCGCACAGCCGTTCGACGACCTCGAGGTTGCGCCGCTCGCTGTTGCCGCCGATGTTGTAGACCTCGCCGATCCGCCCCCGGTCGAGGACGTCCATGATCGCCCGGCAGTGGTCGCCGACGTAGAGCCAGTCGCGCACGTTGCGGCCGTCACCGTAGATCGGAAGCGGCTTGCCCTCGATGGCGTTCAGGATCATCAGGGGGATCAGCTTCTCCGGAAACTGGAACGGCCCGTAGTTGTTGCTGCAGTTGGTGGTCAGCGTCGGCAGGCCGTAGGTGTGGAAGTACGCGCGCACGAGATGGTCGGACGCCGCCTTCGATGCCGAGTAAGGGCTGTTCGGGCTGTACGGCGTGGTCTCGGTGAACGGCGGATCCTGTTCGCCGAGGGAACCGTAGACCTCGTCTGTCGACACGTGCAGGAAGCGGAAGGCCGCCTTCGGCTCCGCTGTCATCCCGCCCCAGTAGCCGCGCGCCGCTTCGAGCAGGGAAAACGTTCCGTTGACGTTGGTCCGGATGAACTCGCCGGGGCCGTGGATCGAGCGGTCCACGTGGCTCTCGGCGGCGAAGTGGACGATCGCGCGCGGGGAGTGTTGCTGGAGCAATTGCTCCATGACCGGTTGATCGCAGATGTCCGCAGCCTGGAACAGCAGCCGGGCATCGTTCCTGAACTCCGCAGGTTCTCCAGGTTGCCGGCATAGGTGAGCTTGTCGACGACCAGCACGGGCTCTTCGCTGCTGGCCAGCCAATGGGCGACGAAATTGGCGCCGATGAAGCCGGCTCCCCCGGTTACGATGATCATTTTTCTCGGTTCTAGTTTTCAAGCGACAACTGCGTCGCGCCCGCGACGACAAGAAGTCGAAGGGAAGCAGTCGAAGTTTACCGGGCTCGTCGCTTCACCCGACGGATACGCCAAGTGTCGGTTGCGAAGGCAATCGACCCCGAGGCCGGTGGCATACTTGCCAGCGACGCCCCTCGCGCAGGCTTCAGGCAACGGGCGAGCAGGCTCTGATGCATGCCGAGACACTCGATCTGGAAACCGCGATTCCCATAAGCGACCAGGCTCCTGCCGAGCCAGTGAGCGCCAGCGTCTGTCTATCGGTGGTGTCGCACGGGCAGTCTGCGATCGTCCGCGACCTGCTGGACGATCTCGCGCGGCTCCGCCCGCCGTCGCTGAAGCGCGTGATCGTCACCTGCAACCTCCCGGAAGCTGTGGTTCTTCCGGCGGCGCCGCCGTTCCTGGTCGAAGTCGTGAACAATGAGGTGCCGGTCGGTTTCAGCGCGAACCACAACGCGGCATTCAGGCGCTGCAACGAGCCGTACTTCGCCGCCTGCAACCCCGACATTCGCCTCGAGAAAGATCCCTTTCCGGCGCTGCTCGGTGCACTTCGTGCCGGGTGGGCGCTGTCGGCTCCCGCGGTCGTCAACGGGCGCGGCGAACTGCAGGACAGCGCCCGCCGCCTGTTGACGCCGCTCGACATCCTGATGCGCCGCTTTGCCCGGCGACGCGCGGAGTTCGAACAGCCGGCGTGGTTTGCCGGCATGTTCCTCGTGTTCCGTTCGGAGGTGTACCGCGAACTCGGCGGTTTCGACGAGAAGTTCTTCATGTACTGCGAGGACGCGGACATCTGTGCCCGCGCCGTCCTCGAGAGCGACGGCATCGCGTACTGCCCGGAGGCCACGGTCGTCCACGAGGCACGCCGGGACAGCCTGCGAGCGCTCCGTCCGCTGAAGTGGCACGTCGTCAGCCTCGTAAAGCTCTGGTTCTCGCGCACCTTCTGGGCGTACCTAAAGTACCTCCGGTCCGGTCGCGTTCGGCCCACGGTCTTTCGCGCGAAAAGTCCGTAAGGAACGTCAGCGCCTGGCATCAGGGCGCAGAACGGGCTGCCGGTAGGCGTCCAGCGTCCCCTGCACCATTTGCGTCATCGAAAAAGTGCTCGCCACGCGTGCCTTGCCGGCGTCGCCCAGCCGCCGCTGGAGACCGGGGTCCGCGAGCAGGTGCTGGATCGCATTCTTAAGAGCATCGACGTCGCCCGGAGGCACCAGAAGTCCGGTTTCGCCCTCGACGTTGACGAACTCGACGCCGGTGCCGAGCCGGGTGCTCACCACCGGCTTGCCGAAGTGCATGGCCTCCAGCTGGACCAGGCCGAAGGCCTCGCTGCGATCGGTCGAGGGCATCGTGAAGACATCGCACGCGTCGTAGTAGGCGATCAGTTCCTCGTCCGGGATGTAGCCTGCGAACAGGACGCGATCGCGCAGTCCGGACGCTTCGCCTGCCGTTTCAGGTCTGCCGTCAGCGGTCCGGTGCCGCCGATGATCAGCAGCGCATCGATGCCGGCCATCGCGCGCAGCAGGACGTCCAGGCCCTTGTAGTACACGTGCCGCCCGACCGTGAACACGACGGCGCGCCCGGCGGCCCACTCGCAGCAGCTCTGCCTTCTTCGCGCGTGCGCGCTCGCTCCACGTCATCTGGCCCGGATCGAAACCATACGGCACCACCCGGCGGATCTGGCCGGGCCGGGCAGGGGGCATCTGTGCGGACACATTGAGGTGCTGCGGAGTGGCGCCGACCAGCCCGTCGACGTCCTCGACGAAGTGGCGCAGGAACGGACCGTAGAGGGCGAGCGCCTTGCGCTGCCGGATGATGTCGCTGTGCCAGCTGATGACGCGGCGGACCGAGCGCGGCAGGGTCAGCGCCGTCAGGTGGCCCAGCGGGTCGGGAAAGTGCAGGTGAACGATGTCGAAGCGATGTTCGCGGTGCAGCCGGCGGGCCACGAACGGAAGCGATGGCGAGATCGCGACGCTGGCGACGATGCCGTGGCAGGGCACGGCGATCGTGCGATATCCGTACTCGGTGTGCTCGTAGCCCCTCGGCGAGTCCGACGACACGAGGTTGACGATCTCGACCTCGCCGGTGGCGACCAGCCCGCGCGCCAGCGTCTTCACGTGGCGCTCGATGCCGCCCAGCGTGTCGAACTTGCCGAGGTGGAGGACTTTCATCCTTGACCCAGCACGCGACCGTAGACTTCTCGGGTCGTCGATGCGCACCTGGCCCAGGAGAACTCGCGCGATCGCTCGATTCCTCGAGCGGCGAGCGTCTCGCACAGCTTCTTGTCTTCGAGCAGCCTGAGCATCGCTTCACGGATTGCGGCTTCGTCGAGGGGACTCACCTGCAGTCCTGCGTCGAGGACGACTTCCGGCATCGACGATGAATTGGATACGACGACGGGCGTGCCGCTCGCCATGGCCTCCAGCGGCGGCAGCCCGAATCCCTCGTACAGGGAGAGGTAGAGGAGCGCCTTCGCCGCGCTGTAGAGCCGCGCGAGATCGTCCTCCCCGGTGAAGCCGAGCGGAATCAACTCGCCCGTTGCAGCCAATCCCGAAATTTCACGCTCGAGATCGGAGCTGTTCCAGCCGGTCGCACCGACCAGCACCAGGGGGCATTCCTTCCGTCGCTGCGGCGGCAGGTCCGTGAAAGCCCGGATCGTCCTGATCAAGTTCTTCCGGGGTTCGAGCGTGCCGACACACAGGAAAAACGATCGGTGGCATAGACCGAAGCGCTGCAGAACGGACGCGCACTCGTCTGCGTCGCGCGGCCGAAAGCAGTTCCTCGCAGCGAGATGCGCCGTCGTGATCGCTGATGGATCGAGGCCGAACTCGCGCACGAGCTCCTGCTTGACGAAGTCCGAATCCGTAAGGACATGCCGAGCTCGTGCTAGCAGGTCCGGAAAGCTTCGGTCCAGCGTGCGTCGCCTGTCGGCTGGATGTGTCTCGGGAAACCGGATCCATGAGAGGTCGTGCACGGTCACTACGGTGGGCCCGTTGAAAGGCAAGGGAAACGTGGCAGGCTCGTGGTACAGGGCGACCCCGCGCGCTCGTGCGTTGAGCGCCAGCAGCGCGGTTTCGAAGATCCTCGCCGCCTGCCTGGGACGCGGCAGGGCCCGGAACATCGTCTTGCGCACGTTCGCGGCGACCGGGCTCTGTCCGGCCTCGTGCGCGACGTCAAGATCCCACTTGAATGGCGTGAACAATGCAATGTTCTCGCCGGCCGCCCTGAGTTCGAGGGCTAGGCTGCGGATGTAGTGAGCGACTCCGGCGTTGGGAAACAGCAGCGGCGTTGCCCGCAGAGCGATCAGCGGCCGGGCGGACATGTCGGCAAGCTCCGCGCTACGGCCGTCGCTGAAGCTTGGTGATCCGGGCGAGTTCCGCGGCGATCGCCTCGCTCGCCGTACGCTCGTTCAGGTGGGCACGGACGAACGCCTGCCCCCGCTCCGCGATGGCCTTCCGCAAGTCCGCGTCGTTCTTGAGGCGACGCATGCATTCCGCGGCGTGGTCGATATCCGGATCGGCCCACTGCTGCCCGGCCGAGTGCGGGTACGCGCCTTCCGGGACATCGACCAGTCGGATAGTCGACCAGCAGGCTGTTCTCCGCGTTCATGAAGTCCATGTTTCCCGAGTATCCGGTGCCGATGACCGGCTTGCCGAGCAGCATCGACTCCGCCATGCCCAGTCCCAGCCCTTCCGACCGATGGAGGGAGACAAACGCATCCGCGGTGGACAGTAGCCCCCACATCGCCTCGCGCTCGAGGTTGTTATCCAGGAAGACAATGCGAGGGTCGGCTGCGGCCAGACATTTCAGGGCGGCCACGGCGTCGGGCGCACGCTGTGCTCCAGTCGTCTTGAGTACGAGGGAGACGTCACGCACATCGGCGAACGCCTTCCTGAACGCCTTGATCAGCGCTGCAGGATTCTTGCGATCGACGAACGAGTAGTAGTCGAAGTTGAACAGGAATGTGAAGGTTTCGTCGGACAGCCCGAACTCGCCACGCGTGTACGGCCTGCTCAACGTGACCTCGAGCGGATAGGGAATCAGCCTGACCGGCTTGCCGGCGGCGGCGCTTGATACGGCGCGCTGAACGAAGGAACTGGAGACCCACACCTCGTCCACGAGGTCGAGCGCGCCTTGCCAGGCGGCAGGAAACTTCTCCAGTTCCCAGAACCAGAATCCGATGTTGTAGCGCTTCTTCACCACGGAAGAGAGCGTGTCAAACAGCAGGCCCGTCTGGTCGGCGTTGACGAAGCAGAGGTTGACCGGGAAACGCGCCCGTGGAGAAAGATACCTGTCGAAGCGGCGATCGCCGCAACGGTCCACAAGGCCACCCTCGAAATTGATGAGTGCTGCGGGCATACCGCTGCGCAGCGCAGCCTGCGCGAACGACCGGGCGCATTCGCCGATGCTGAACTCGCCGCGGAAATATCCCACCAGATTCAGGCCATCCTTCGTGCCGTCGTCGGGCGGCGCAGTGCTCGCGAGATCCGGAGCGCTCCACAGCGAGAGTCTTCCGATCGTGGACAGCAAACTGCGATGGACCGCTCCCCTGAAGCCAGGCGGAATCCGGTAGTAGAAGCGCCGCATGCGCGGGCTCTTCCGGATCGCGTCGAACGTGCGAAGTCCCGAGACGGAAAGTGCACGACGCGCTCCATGAACGAATGGGAGCTGGAAACCCGGAGCAGGCGCCGACGACCGGCCCTTCTCGCTCCTCGCGTAGTGCTCGAGTTCCTGCCGGGCTCCTTCGACGAACTCCTTGCCGACACCCATGACGCGCTCACCGACTGACACGTACCACGCGAGCAGGGCTTCGCGACCCTCTGCGCTGTGGATGTCGAACGAGTCCTTCAGCAGGTCCCGCCGCTTCCATGCCTCGAATAGCAGGACCGGGATTCTCGGCGGCGCCTTGGGCAGGCGATTGGTCGGTTCGGAAAAGGCATTGGCACCGAGGCTGAAAGGATCTGCAACCGGGTTCGCGGCATTGGCGTCATAGTGGTGTCGGAACACTTGACGCATCTCGGGGATGATCGGCGCTCCCGATCTGGTGACTCCGTATGAGTAGGGGATCTTGGACAGCCGGTCATAGCCGTTGTCCAGTAGATCCTTCAGATACGTCCGGTAGACAGGTTGGAAGGGACCAAGGTCGGATGCCGTGAATCGAGTCTGGTGCTTCGAAAGCAAGGAGGGGTCATGGGGGTCGACGCCCGAAAAGTGGAAGAAGGCGAGTTCGCGGTCGCCCGCCGTAAACTTGCCTTCTGCGTTGGTCGCGAGCGGGCGATGGGCAAGGTTCCAATAGGCGACGTTGTAACCGCTGTGACGCAGAACGCGTACGTCCGGAAACAGTCCCGGTGCCAGGTCGATCCACTTCTGGTCGGTGAAAAGCCCTGTGTCGAAGTCGACGAACGCGCCGTATTCGAGTCGCCGGCACCACCACTCGAGAAAGTCGCCGCGTTGCGCGTGCGGACCGATCGCGATGAAGCCGCAGTTGTAGACGCCGGCCCGCATGATCGAGAGCTCCGACGGCATCTTGTCGTCGTACAGCGGCGCCGTGAGGTGAGGCGTCAGCACTGCGAGCGCCCCTTCGGCAATCAGCGCTTCGACCTCCGTGAGCCGGCGGAAGAACCGAATGTCGGGGTCGATGTACATCATCCCGTCCGACGCCTCGCTCATGTTCCTCGCGATCCACGCCAGGGCATACGGCTTCACGGCCGTATTCAGCTCCATCACTCCGTAGCGATAGACGAAGTGGTCGTGGTTGGGCAGACCGAGGTCTTCAAGGCGCAGGATCGTGCAGCGATTGCCAAGCTCCACTACCGCGGTGTCTGGAGCATCGACGATGCAGAGCACGCGCCTTGACTTCGGATAGTGCGTCTCGATCGAGTCGAACAGCGTCTTGGCATACGCCAGGTAGTTGCTCGAGACAATCGTCAGGAAGACAGGGTCCATGAGCGGCGTCAGGCCTGGTCTTCTACGGGCTAGGTGTCCGGGACGGCTCGCGCACGAGCGTCACTTGATGCTGCGAAGGGTGAAGTTTATCTGGAGCATCGGGTAGATGAATGCGTAGCGCTCTTCGTAGCGGTCTTTGTTCCGGTTCGCCCATGCCGTGAGAAATTTCGCGAGACCCCTCCGGTGGCCAAGCGCGCCGCGGTCGTACTCACAGTCCAGAACCTCGAAGGCCGCCTTGCTGTACCCGTAGCGGTACATCGGCCGACCGGGGCAGAAGTAATCGAACGAGCGCGAGGTAAAGGCGCGCTTGTGCGTGGGATCCGTGTGGTAGTGGACGCTGCTCATGAATGGCGCAGAGATCTCGATCAATGCGCCAGGGCGAGAGATGCGCCAGATTTCCTCGACCGTCTTGACGACGTCGTCGACATGCTCCAGCACGTCCAGGCAGATGACGCGGTCCCATTCGCTGTCGCCGAGCGGATAGGGAAACTTGTTTAGGTCGTGAATCAGGTCGGCCTGGGATCCCGGGATGATGTCCACGCCGAAGGCGCCAGGGGTCTTGTTGAACCCGCAACCGAGTTCGAGCACCCTTATTCCCGACGTTTCGGTCTGCTGACGATCGGCCATTGCTGCATCCGGCAATGCGCCCGTGGAAACTTCATTCGAGGGGGACACTTTCTCGACGCTCCGCGCGGTCCGCTTAGCGCAGCCGCATGGAGATTGAATGTATCAGACGGCGCTCTTCAGATGAGAGAGCACCGAGCGCCCAGCGAACCGCCTGATAGATCGCCAGGCTTCCCATGCCCACGAGGAAAAAAGTTGGCCACCCGCGAACGTGCGGGACCAAGCAAGCCAGGAGCGCGAGCTGGGCCGCGCAACCAGCCGCAATGCCGAACAAGAGGCTCCGTGCCTTCGGGTCTGAGGGAGCCGGATATGCTCGGCGGACAAGCGTCATGAACACGAGTGCGGACGACATGGCGATCAGGTTTGCAATGCCCGCGCCCGGCAGACCGAGCGATGGAACGAGCAAGTACATGCCCGACATCAGGAGGATGGCGGTCACCCAGGCAAAGATCGCTGCCAGGCGGGATGTCCCGGTGCCGGTGATCACGTGAGTGGCAGGCGCGCAAACCGCGGCGATCGCATAGCCGAGCCATAGAAACTGCATCAACTGCACGGCATCGCCGCTCGCGTTTCCCAACCAGAGGCTCAGGAACGGAGCGGACAACAATACCGCGGGGACAACGATGGGAGCGATCAGC
Source organism: uncultured beta proteobacterium (assembly GCA_963707725.1). Taxonomy (GTDB): domain Bacteria; phylum Pseudomonadota; class Gammaproteobacteria; order Burkholderiales; family Burkholderiaceae_F; genus JAOUJD01. The sequence goes on from CAVPRE010000008.1 coordinate 111,251, forward strand.
ACCAGTGCAACCCGGAGCACTACCTGGAGCAGTTCGCCGACCTCGGCTGCGGCGCCCTGACCGCGCATCGCGGCGACGCGAGGGAAGGCGAAACTCGTGAGCGCTCCGATCGCGAACAGCGACTTGTTCGCGACCCCGACGCAGAGCGCATAGATGCCGGCGGTCGCGGGCGACGCGAGGGCAGAGACGATCGCCCGGTCGAGTTGAAACGCGAGCGCCGTGGATAGCTGCGCGACGAACATTCCTGACGAGAAACGCGCGTCGCGTCGCAGCATGCCCATGTCGCAGGCAAGGCGCGTCCCGGCCGGAACCTCGCGTTTCGCCAGAAAGAGACAGGCTCCGAACGAAAGCACTGATATCACCACGGCGGAGGCGACGATGGCCCACAGGCTGCCACCACGGATGGCCACAGTGATCGCGATGCTCCACAGCGCGAGGGTCGACAATGTCTGAACAACCGTGAGGTAGCCAAACTTCTGGCGTGCCCGCAGAATCAGCGAGGGCGGCGCGAGTGCGAGACTCGAAGCCCATCCAGAGCGCGCAGAGGCGGACAAGGTCGGCTCCGTCATCGCGGCCGATGACCGGTCCGAAGCCGAGCCAGTCGACGAGCACAGGGGCGGTCGCCGCGACCCCCGACCCGAGCAGCAGACCAATGATGGCAAGGGCGAGCGCGTAGCTTCCCAGGGAGCGGCCGAGTCCTTCGCCGTGCTCTTCAATTTCCAAGGCAAATCGTCGCACCGCCGCACTCGTAAGCCCGAAGTCGAAGCTGGTTGCGAGGGCCGGCGACAGCAGGGCAATCGAAAGCACGCCGAAACTGGAAGCGCCCAGGAGCCGAAAGGCGATTGGCATGGCGACCAGGCTGATCAGCACGGGCACGCCGTAGCTGGCGAGACTGCTGAGAGCGGCCCGACGTACGCCCACCTGCCCGACGCGATTGGCGTTTGGCTGCACGATCAGGCAGTGCGGGTCGAAGTGATGTAAGCCAATCCAGGAACTCGGGAAGGCGCGGTCGAATTGAGCGGGTGCGGAATTATCCTATGCGGCGGCTACGGCGATTGTGAAAGATCGGCCGATCGCCGATGAGAGTGAACCGTCTGCCGCTCGAGGCGGGAGCGGGTCGCCGACAAAGGTGCACCAATCGGTGCGGTCATCCAACTAGCGCAGTGAGAGGCTTCGAGGTGTCCATGTATCGTTGGGAATCGGTCCTCGTAAGAACGCGGGCCTGGCCGCCAAATTCGCGGACGAGAAAGGATTGAAATGCTGGGATTCCGGCGCGGTCGGAGTGCATCGGACGAACCCCTGCCGATACCGCCGCTTGAGCTAAGGAAGCTGGTTGGCAATTTTGATGCAGGCGCATTCGATAACCCAACGGGAGCGCGCGTCTTTGCATCGGTTCCCGACTCGTCGGATGACTTCATACTCGACTTCGGTTGTGGATGCGGTCGTGTTGCACGCCAACTCATGCAGCAGAGCCAGCTACCCGAGCGATATCTGGGCGTGGATCTTCACAAAGGCATGATTCGTTGGTGCGTAGAGAATTTGACCGCGCGGAATCCTGCCTTCGTATTCAAGCATCAGGATGTCAGGAATCCCGGGTTGAACCCACGTGGACGGCGAAGTCAGGTGGAGTTCCCAGCACCCGACCGGTCCGTGAGCCTGCTAATTGCCACCTCGGTGTTCACGCATCTGGTGGAGAGCCAGGCGGACTTCTATCTTCGCGAAGTCGGTAGGGTCCTTCGGGAGGGTGGCGTCGCGGTGGCAACTTTCTTTCTTTTCGACAAGGCTGCGTTTCCCATGATGCAGGAGTTTCAGAACGCCCTGTACATCAATCTCAACGATGCGACGAATGCTGTGATCTTCGATCGGGAGTGGCTGAAGCGGGCGACGCGCCAGGCTGGATTGCGCGTGTGTCGTGCCCAACCTCCGGCCATTCGAGGGTTTCATTGGCACATCGTCATGGAGCGAGCGCGAGCGGACAATGCGGAGCACGTCGCGTTTCCAGAGGACAACGCACCGGCTGGGCGCGCGCCGCCTCCTCTTCTGGAGAAGGGGGCCCATCGGCTTGGGTCCTGACTGAACGAACTGCAGCACCGGTCGCACATTCGCCAGGTCGCGACTTCGATGTGTGTAGGCGCCTTCGTGAAACGATCAGGCCGCGCGTGTCTTGTCGCCCGCGACAGGCACGCGACCATAGACGTCGTCGAAGCGCACGATGTCGTCCTCGCCCACGTACTGGCCGCACTGGACCTCGATCAGGATCAGCGCCACCTGTCCTGGGTTTTCGAGCCGGTGTTTCGCGCCGAGCGGCACGTAGGTGGATTCGTTCGGCGCCAGCAGCACGACCTTGTCTTCGACCGTGACCTTGCCGGTGCCGCTGACGACCACCCAGTGCTCGCTGCGGTGGTGATGCATCTGCAGCGAGAGCGACGCGCCCGGCTTCACCTCGATGCGCTTGATCTTGAAGCTCGGACCTTCCTGCAGCGTCGTGTAGGTGCCCCACGGCCGCGCGACGGTCCGATGCAGCTTGTGCGCGTCGTGCCCGCGCCGCTTCAACTCGTTGACGACGTCCTTCACGTTCTGCGACGCATGCCGATCGCAGACCAGCACCGCGTCGGGCGTGTCGACGATCACCACGTCGTTCAGGCCGACTGCCGCCACCAGCCGGTCCTCGGTCTGCACGTGGACGTTGGTGCAGTCGGACAGGACGACGTCGCCGCTGGTCGTGTTGCCGTGCACGTCCTGCTCGAACTCTTCCGCCACGGCCTTCCACGACCCTATGTCGCTCCAGCCGAAATCGCCGGACAGGACGACCACGCCTGATGCGCGCTCCATCACCGCGTAGTCGATCGAGATGTCCGGTGCGGCCTTGAAGGCATCGACGTCCAGGTTCAGCCGGCGCGGCTCGCCGCCGCTTTCCCGGCCGCTTTCCACCGCATTGCGGGCGGCCTCCAGCACCGCCGGAGCGTGCTGCGCAAGGGCGGCGAGCATCGTCCTGGCCGTGAAGCAGAACATCCCGCTGTTCCACAGGTAGTTGCCGGCCATCAGGTATTCGGCCGCCTTCTCGGGCGTTGGCTTTTCGACGAAGCGGCGCACCGCCTGCGCCTGGTCGCCCTTCGGGATGGCGGGGCACTCGATGTAGCCGAACCCAGTTTCCGGCAGGGCCGGCTGAATGCCGAAGAGAACGATCTGGCCGTTGGCCGCCAGCTGCGCGGCGTTCTTCGCAACCGCTGCGAACCGTTGTTCGTCCTGGATCAGGTGATCGGCGGGCAGGATGATCAGTGGTTCGTCCTCGCGGCCCTGCCGGGCGATCAGGACGCAAGCCGCGGCGATGGCGGGCGCCGTGTTGCGTCCCAGGGGCTCCAGCAGAAGCTGAACGTGGGCGGGCCCCTGCTTGCCGAGCGCCGCGAATTCTTCCGTGGTCTTGAACGTGTATTCGGCATTGGTGACGACCAGGCAGTCGTCCGCTCCGAGCGTCCGAGCGCGCGTCGCTGTCCGCTGCAGAAGGGAAGCGCCAGCGCCGATCTTCATGAATGGCTTCGGCATCGCTTCCCGCGACACTGGCCACAGCCGGGTCCCTGAGCCGCCGCAAAGGATCACCGCGAGCATGTTTGGTTCTTTCGGAACGTTCAGTGGCTCGAAGCCACGGCGAGGCGAAGGGAGGCCTGAGGGGTCGACCTTGCCCGATCGATACAATCCGGCTGCATTCTATCGGCACCCATCGGGGCTTCCTCGATGGAAAACCGAAGTCAGCTGCCGTCTTTTTGGACGGATCACAACCAGTAGAAGGCCGATTGCAGGCCCGCCGCCGATCATGAACAGCGTCAAGTCAGCCATCGTCACGGGAGTCACCGGACAGGACGGCGCGTATCTCGCCCAGTTGCTCCTCGAGCGCAATTACAAGGTCTTCGGGACCTACCGGAGGACCAGTTCCGTCAATTTCTGGCGCATGGAGGAACTGGGCATCGAAGGGCATCCGAACCTGGAGTTGGTCGAGTACGACCTCACGGATGTCGGCACGAGCATTGCCCTCGTGCAGCGGGCCCAGCCGGACGAGATCTACAACCTGGCGGCGCAGAGCTTCGTCGGCGTGTCCTTCGAGCAGCCGACGACGACCGCGTACATCACGGGGCTCGGTGCGCTGAACCTGCTCGAGGCCATCCGTCTGGTCAATCCGAAGATCCGCTTCTACCAGGCGTCGACGTCGGAAATGTTCGGCAAGGTGCAGGCCGTGCCGCAGGTCGAGATCGACGCCCTTCTATCCCGCGCAGCCCGTACGGCGTCGCGAAACTCTTCGCGCACTGGATGACGGTGAACTACCGCGAGAGCTACGGGATCTTCGGCGCGAGCGGCATCCTGTTCAACCACGAGTCGCCGCTGCGGGGGCGCGAGTTCGTGACCCGCAAGATCACGCACGGGGTGGCGCGCATCGAGCTCGGCCAGCAGGACATGCTCGAACTCGGCAATCTCGACGCCAAGCGCGACTGGGGCTACGCGCAGGAGTACGTCGACGGGATGTACCGGATGCTGCAGGTGCCGCAACCGGACACGTTCGTCCTGGCGACGAACCGGACCGAGAGCGTTCGCGACTTCGTCCGCATGGCATTCCGGGCCGTGGGGAAGGAACTGGAGTTCCGCGGATCGGGCGTCGACGAGGTCGGACGGGACACGCGCACGGGGAAGGACGTCGTTCGGAGTGAACCCGAAGTTCTATCGGCCCGCGGAAGTCGACCTGCTCATCGGCAATCCGGCGAAGGCCAGGGCGGTCCTCGGCTGGGAGCCCAGGACCACGCTCGAGGAGCTCTGCCGCATGATGGTGGAAGCCGACCTGAGGCGCTGCAAGGCGGGCACCTCGTTCTGAGATGAGCCGGGTCCTCGTCTCGGGGTGTTCCGGTTTCACCGGACGCCATCTTGCGCAACGATTGCAGGCTTCGGGACACGAGGTGTTCGATCCCGAGGCGGACGGGCGGACCTTCGACCTGACGCGCCCGGAAACGCTGCCGCCGGTGATTGCGGAGGCGCGGCCCGACTACGTCATCCACCTGGCCGCGCAGAGCTTCGTCGCGCATGAGGACGCGAGCGCGTTCTACCGGGTCAACACGGTCGGCACCACTCGTCTGCTGGACGCGCTGCTCGCCTGCGGCACGCGGCCGCGGCGGGTCGTTCTTGCGAGCAGCGCGAACGTCTACGGCAATGCGGTGGCCGATCCGATCACGGAGGCCACGCCCGCGGCGCCGGTGAACCACTACGCCGCGAGCAAGGTCGCGATGGAACTGCTCGCGGCGACGTACGCAGACCGCTTGCCGATCGTCATCACGCGGCCGTTCAACTACACCGGCGCCGGGGCAGTCGCCGCAGTTCCTCGTCCCCAAGCTGGTGGAGCACTTCGCGGACCGCCGTCCGGCCATCGAACTGGGCAATCTCGACGTCGTGCGCGACTTTTCCGACGTGCGCGCGGTCGTCGAAGCCTATGTCCGACTGCTGTCCGTGGAGAGGCCCCCATCGGTGGTGAACCTGTGCTCGGGCGTTGGCCGATCCCTCAGGCAGGTCATGGACGACCTGGCGGAGTTGTCCGGCCATCGCATCGAGGTTCGCGTCAATCCGGCCTTCGTGCGCGCGAGCGAAGTGCACCGGCTGGTCGGCAGTGCGGCGACGCTGCGGGCTGCGCTCGGGGATCTGCCCCACCAGGACTTCCGTGAGACCCTGGCCTGGATGCTCGCGGCCCGCCCGCGCGACGGCTAACCGGCCTTCCGCTGGAACTGCGCGGCGAGCTTCTTGCCCAGTTCGACCCCCGGCTGGTCGAACGAGTTGATGCCCCACAGCCACCCGGCGCACGCGGTCGCGTGCTCGAACGTTGCCATCAGCGCGCCGAGGTGGAAGGGGTCGAGGTCGTCGAGCACCAGCATGCCCGAGCGAGTTGAATCCGCGAGTCGACCCGGGCCGGCTCAGCGCATCGGCCTGCGCGCCGAGATGGGCGTGCAGTTCGTCCGCGTGATCCGCGTATCCGGCGGACGCCGTTCGGCAGCCGATCAAGGTGACGGCCTTCGGCATGGTGCCTTCGCGCAGCAGCTGGAAGTACGTGTGCTGCCCGTTGTTGCCGAGCCCGCCCCACACGACCGGCGCGGTGTCGTAGTCGAGAGGCACGCCTGTCCTCGCTCACCGACTTGCCGTTGCTCTCCATCTCGAGCTGCTGCGCCCAGGTGATGAACGCGGCGAGCCGGTCGTCGTAGGCGGCGATGCAGTGCGTCTGGCAGCCGAGGAAGGTCGAGTGCCAGACGTTGTCGAGCGCGAGCCGCATCGGCAGGTTCTCGCGCGCGGGCGCCGTCGCGAAGTGCTCGTCGGCGGCGGCGCCGCCGCGCAGCCACTGCTCGTACACGGGCCATCCGAGCATCAGCGCCGCAGGCAGTCCCACCGCTCCCCAGGGGCTGAAGCGCCCGCCGACCCATTCGGGCACGTCGAGCACATTGGCCGCGGGGATGCCGATCGCCTCGGCGGCCGCGGCCTTGCCGGTGACGGCGAACCAGTGGTCTTCCATCTTCAGCCCGAAACCGTCGAACCAGCGCCGCAGCGTGCGCGCGTTCAGCAGGGTCTCCACCGTGCCGAAGCTCTTGCTCGACACGACGAACAGCGTCGACCCGGCGTTCAGCTTCCCGAGCAGCCGCGTGATCTGCAGCGCGTCGAGGTTGGAGACGAAGTGAACGCGCAGGCCTGCCGGGGCCAGGTCCTGCAACGCGTCGCACAGCAGGCGCGCGCCGAATTCGGATCCGCCGATGCCGATGTTGACGATGTCGGTGATGCGCGCTCCCGTGCTTCCGCGCAGCGCGCCCGTGTGCAGCTGCTCGGCCATCGCACGCATCCGCGCGCGGGTCCGCTGCACGGATTGCCGGGCGGCTTCAGGCGCCTTGCCGCAGACCGGGCCGCCGAAGTCCCGCAGCAGCGGATGGAGGGCAGCGCGGCCTTCGGATCGGTTCACGACCGCGCCGGCGAGCAAGGCGTCGCGGCGCTTCGCAAGTTGCCGCTCGTCGGCCAGGGCGAGCAGCAGATCGATCGCCTCGGCCGTCAGCACACGCCGGCTGTCGTCGATCTCGATGCCGCACGCAGACAAAGGCGGCTGCGACCCCAGCCGCGTGCCATCGTCACGCGTCATGCTGGCGGCGCTGTCGCGCGCCAGCGTGGCGAGCCTGCGCCAGGTGGCGCTTTCGCTTGGGAGGAGAGGGTGGTTGGACGGCATCCGGGGAAGCGCTTGAAGGGCGCGGAAGGGTCGCACTGCGAAGTCCGAGCTGCTCGTGGCATTCTAGCGGCGGGACATCACCGGGCATGGACGTTCTTCTGCGGATAAGTCAGACGCGAGGCCCGGGCGAACCCCCTCCTTTGCCGTCTCTGAATCGCCCGGCCACGGGCTAGACTTCCTCTCCTGCCTGCCCCTTCGTCCGGACTCGCGTGCGAAGCGCGAGGGGGAGGCGGGCTGCACAGCAAACGGCACACACAGCGAGAGCATGATCTCCCCAGGCATCTTCAAGGCATACGACATCCGCGGTGTCGTCGACACCACGCTCACCATCGAAGCCGTGCGCGCGATCGGCGCGGCGGTGGGTTCGACCGCCGCCGAACGCGGCGTGACACAGGTGGTGGTCGGCCGCGACGGCCGCCTCTCCGGCCCGAAGCTCTCAGCGGCCCTGATCGAAGGCATCCGCTCGACCGGCGTCGGCGTGATCGACATCGGCATGGTGCCGACGCCGGTGCTGTACTTCGCCACGCACCTGCTCGGCACCGGCACCGGCATCGAGATCACCGGCAGCCACAACCCCCCCGAGTACAACGGCCTGAAGATGATGATCGCCGGCGACACGCTGCACGGCGACGGCATCCAGGCGCTGCGGCAGCGGATCGAGGACGGCAACCTCAAGCGTGCGGGTCAGCCCGGCGAACTGAAGCAGGTCGAGGTCGTCGAGGAGTACCTCGCGCGCATCGTCGGCGACGTGAAGCTGGCGCGGCCGATGAAGATCGCCATCGACTGCGGCAACGGCGTGGCCGGGGCCGTCGCGCCGCGGCTGTACCGCTCGCTCGGCTGCGACGTCGTCGAACTGTTCTGCGACGTCGACGGCACCTTCCCGAACCACCACCCGGATCCCGCGCACCCCGAGAACCTGCAGGACCTGATCCGCTGCCTGCGCGACACGGATGCCGAGCTCGGCCTGGCCTTCGACGGCGACGGCGACCGCCTCGGGGTGGTGACCAAGGACGGCCAGATCATCTATCCCGACCGGCAGATCATGCTGTTCGCCGAGGACATCCTGGCGCACCGCAAGGGCGGCGAGATCATCTTCGACGTGAAGTGCACGCGGCAGTTGGCGCCGTGGATCCGGCAGCACGGCGGCACGCCGACGATGTGGCGCACGGGTCACTCGCTGATCAAGGCCAAGCTGAAGGAAACGAAGGCGCCGTTTGCCGGCGAGATGAGCGGGCACCTGTTCTTCAACGACCGCTGGCCGGGCTTCGACGACGGCCTGTACGCCGGCGCGCGCCTGCTCGAGATCCTGAGTCGCCACCCGGACCCGTCCGCGGTCCTCAACGGCCTGCCGACGGCGGTGAACACGCCGGAACTGCACCTGAAGACGGCGGAAGGCGAGAACTTCGCGTTGGTGGATCGGCTGAGGGCCGAAGCGAAGTTCGAAGGCGCGGACGAAGTGATCACCATCGATGGCGTGCGCGTCGAGTACAAGGACGGCTTCGGCCTGGCGCGCCCCTCGAACACGACGCCGATCGTCGTGATGCGCTTCGAAGGCGACAACGAAGCGGCGCTCGCGCGGATCCAGCAGGCCTTTGCCGCCGAAATCCGCAAGATCAAGCCCGACGCGCAGCTGCCGTTCTAGATGACGACCGCGCACATCCCGACGATCCTGGTGACCGGCGGCGCCGGCTACATCGGCTCGCACACGATGGTCGAGCTGCTCGCGGGCGGGTACGACGTCATCTGCGTCGACAACTTCAGCAACAGCTCGCCCGAGGCCGTGAAACGCGTCGAGAAGATCGCCGGGAAGAAGGTCACGCTGGTGAACGGCGACGTGCGCGACCGGCTGGTGCTGTCGCGCGTGTTCCAGCGACCGGTCGACGGCGTCATCCACTTTCGCCGCGCTGAAGGCGGTGGGTGAGTCGGTCGAGCGTCCGGTCGACTACTACGACAACAACCTCGGCAGCGCCCTTGCCCTGCTCGACGCGATGGACACCAAGGGCGTGCATCGCTTCATATTCAGTTCGTCGGCGACCGTGTACGGTGCGCCGGACGCGCTGCCGCTCACGGAAAGCGCACCGATCCGGCCCGCCAATCCGTACGGCCAGACCAAGGCGATGGTCGAGCAGATCCTGCGCGACTGGTGCCGCGCGGATGCGCAGCACACGGCCGTGGCGCTGCGCTACTTCAACCCGATCGGCGCGCACGAGAGCGGCACGATCGGCGAGGACCCGCAGGACATCCCGAACAACCTGTTCCCGTTCATCACGCAGGTCGCCGTCGGCAAGCGCGAGCACCTGAACGTGTGGGGCAACGACTGGCCCACGCGCGACGGCACCGGCGTGCGCGACTACCTGCACGTGACCGACCTCGCGCGCGGCCACGTCGCCGCACTGGAGTACGCGCGTAACGAGACCGGCTTCGTCGCGATCAACCTCGGCACCGGCCGCGGCACCAGCGTGCTGGAGATGGTGAAGGCGTTCGAGCACGCGTCAGGCAAGCCCATTCCCTACGTGCTCGGGCCGCGCCGCGACGGCGACATCGCCGAGTGCTACGCCGATCCGTCGCTGGCGAAGAGACTGCTCGGCTGGCAGGCCGGACTGTCGATCGAGCGCGCGTGCGCCGATGGGTGGCGCTGGCAGCAGCGCAACCCGGACGGGTATCGGCACTGACCCGTCTCTGCATTGCGCGGGCCCCCGCCAGTTTGGACGGCGTGTTGTTGCCCTGGACAAGGATTGGCGCGGTGCCTCGTGACAGCGATTCCTTTCCTTTGCACTCTCGCCCCGGTTCGCACCTCGAAGTGCGAACGGATACGAAAGGGCGCGGGGGAGGGGACGATGAGCGAGTACGACGAGGCACCGTTTCGCGTGCTGATGGAACTGATTACCGAAGGCCACCACGAGTCGCTGTTCTCAGCTTCAATCGCCGAGGCGGGCGGCGATGCGGTCGCGGCGCGTGGGATCTACTTCCAGCGGCGTGTAGACGAAGTCCTGAAGTCCGGTCGCAACACCTGAGTTCGGCAGGTCCCGAGCGGGCGGCGGGCGGGCACCCGCGATGCTCGAAGAGCTGGCGTTAGCGATTTCGACCGGCTGGTCGAAGCGATCCGGCACAATCCCGCCCCGTGCGCCTCCTGATCGTCAAGACGTCGTCCATGGGCGACGTCATCCACGCGCTGCCACTCGCGGCCGACATCGCGCGGGCGTTGCCGCAGGCAACCCTGGACTGGCTGGTCGAGGAAGGCTTCGCCGCGATTCCGGCCATGAGCCGCCACGTGTCGACGGTGCACCGGGTCGCGTTGAGACGGTGGCGGCGCGCGCCGCTGCGGCCGCCCATCGCGGCGAGATCGCCCGCCTGAAGCATGAGTTGCGCGCGGCGCGCTACGACCTGGTCCTCGACGCCCAAGGCCTGCTGAAGAGCGCGTGGGTCGCGCGCTGGGCCAATGCCCCGGTCGCCGGGTTCTCGTCCGCGTCGGCCCGCGAGCGCCTGGCGTCCCGGTTCTACCGGACCCGCTTCGACATCCCGCGCACGCTGCACGCCGTCGACCGCTGCCGCGCGCTCGGAGCGCAGGCGCTGGGGTATGAAGTTCAGGGGCCGGCCCGCTTCGACTTGAACTGCACATCGCAACCGGCCGTCACCGTGCACGCGCCCCATGCGGTGCTGCTGACCAACGCCAGCCGCGCGACCAAGCTCTGGCCGGCCGAACGCTGGATCGAAGTCGAGCAGGCCCTGGCGGCGCGCGGACTGCTGAGCGTGCTCTTCTGGGGCTCCGAGGAAGAGGGCGAGCGCACGCGCGCGCTGGCCGCACGGATGCAGCACGCGCTCGTCGCGCCCCGTTCGTCGCTCGACTCGATCGCCGCGACCCTCAGTGGCGCGCGCGTGGTGGTCGGTCTCGATACGGGGTTGTCGCATCTCGCGGCCGCGCTTGGCCGTCCCACGGTCGCGATCTACTGCGACTACGACCCTGGCCTCGTCGGGCTCGTCGGCGACGGCCCGGTCGCCAGCCTCGGCGGCGCCGGCGTGCCGACGCCCGCGGCGCAGGCGATCGAAGCGATCGAGCGCGTGATGGCGGGGGCGACGTGAGCGCGGCCCGCCTCGGCTACACGGCGTTCGTCTGGTTCGCGGCGCCGTTCGCGGCGCTCTACCTGCTGTGGCGCTCGCGCAAGCAGCCCGAGTACCGCGCTCACTGGGGCGAGCGCTTCGGCTGGGCGCGCTATCCGCGTGCCGTCGCAGGTCCGCTCCTCTGGGTGCACGCCGTGTCGGTCGGCGAGACGCGCGCCGCCGAACCGCTGATCGCGGCGCTGCTGGACGCGTATCCGCGGCACGGTCTGCTGCTGACCCACATGACGCCGACCGGCCGCGAGACCGGACGATCGATCGTGGAGCAGTGGCCGGGCCGAGTGACGCAGGTCTACCTGCCGTACGACCTGCCGTTCGCCGTGCGGCGCTTCCTGCGCGCGTTCAGGCCGGTGGTCGGCATCGGGATGGAAACCGAGACCTGGCCGAACCTGCTCGCCGTCGCGCGCGAGGAGGGCGTGCCGATGGTGCTGGTCAATGCACGGCTGTCGGAGAAGTCGTTCGCCCAGGCGCAGCGCACGCCGAACCTGGTGCGCGAGGCGGCCGGCAACTTCTCGCTCGTGCTGGCGCAGACGGCGGCGGACGCCGAGCGGATGCGTCAGGTCGGCGCCGGGCGTGTGGAGGTGGTCGGCAACCTGAAGTTCGACTTCACGCCGTCGCCGGAACTCGTCGAGGCGGGGCGACGCCTGCGCGCCGCGCTGGGTCCCCGCCCGGTGCTGCTGTTCGCCAGCACGCGCGAGGGCGAGGAACCGCTGATCCTCGACGCGCTGCAGGCACTCGATGCGCGCGCCATGGTGCTGATCGTTCCCAGGCACCCGCAGCGCTTCGACGACGTCGCGCGCCTGCTGGCCTCCCGCGGCCTGAACTTCGCCCGCCGCTCGGCGCTGAATTCGCCGCTTGAATTGGGGTCGCATAAATCGGGGTCAGACCCCGATTTCCGGGCGCCCCCGTCACTCGTCGGGGAGAAATCGGGGTCTGACCCCGATTTTCTGCTCGGCGACTCGATGGGGGAGATGGCGATGTACTACGCCGCGGCCGACGTGGCGCTCATCGGCGGCAGCCTGCTGCCGCTCGGTGGGCAGAACCTGATCGAGGCCTGCGCGGTCGGGACGCCGGTCGTCGTCGGCCCCCACATGTTCAACTTCGAGCAGGCGACGCACGATGCGATCGAGGCCGGGGCGGCCGAGCGCGCGGCGTCGCCGGCGGAGGCGATCGCCCGGATGTGCGCGATCGCCGATGACGGCGTGAAACGTCAGGCGATGAGCGCGGCCGCGCTGCGCTTCGCCGCGCAGCACCGCGGCGCCACGCAGCGCACGCTCGACCGGCTCAAGCCGTTCGTTTCGGCGCCTTAGCGGCGGTCTTCTTCGCGGCCGGCTTCTTCGCCGTGGACTTCTTCGCGGCGGACTTGGGCGTGGCCTTCGCCGCGGGGGCGAGGGCGCGCCGGGCGTCGCCGCGGTCGCGGCAGACCCCGCGCTTGCGGAAACCGCAGCCGCCGAGCCGGCCTTCACGTCGCGCGGCGCGGACTGCGCCGTGGACGCCGCGGGCGCCGCCGTCGCAGCGGTCGCCGGCGTGGATCGCGAACTGCGCGGCGCCGGCGGCGCGGTCAGCACGGTCGGGACTTCGATCGGCTGCTCCGGATCGAGCAGTCCGTTGACGGCGACGAGATCGTCCTCGCCGAGCGTGCCGGTGGCCGCCTTCAGTTGCAGCGCCGACAGCAGGAAGTCGTAGCGCGCGCGCTTCAGGTCGCGCTGGGTCTGCACCAGCTGCGTCGTCGCGTTCAGCACGTCGAGCTGGATCCGCACGCCGACCTGGTAACCGAGCTGCGTGGACTCCAGCTGGGTGCGCGCCGACACTTCGGCCGACTCCAGTGCCTGCACCTGCGACAGGCCGAAGTTGACGCCCGTGTAGGCCTGGCGTGCCGAGTTCGCGGCGGTCCGGCGCGCGCCTTCGAGATCCGACGAGAAGCGATCCTGCAGCGCGACTGCCTCGCGCACGCGGCTCTGCGTCAGGCCGCCCTGGTAGATGGGCCAGTTCAGCTGCAGGCCGACGCTGCCGGCGCCGATGCGCGGATTGAAGTCGCTCGACTGGGTGCCGTTGAACTTGTTCACGTTGTAGCCGGCAACGACGTCGACCGTCGGCTTGTAGCCGTCCTTGGCGCGCTGGATCTCGCGCGAGGCGATCTCGAAGTTCGCGCGCGCCACCTGCACGCCGAAGCTGTTCTGCTCGGCGGCGTTGACCCACGCGCTGATCTCGGCCGGGGTGGGTGGCTGCAGGTTGGGGCGGTCGCGCAGCGGCGACAGCGTGTCGACTTCGCGCCCGATGATCGTCTGCAGCTCGCTGCGCCGGACGATCAGCGTGCCGATGGCCACCTGCTGCTGCGCCACGATCTGGTCGTAGCGCGCCTGCGCCTCGTTGGTGTCGATGATGGTCTTGGTGCCGACCTCGAACTCGCGCTTGGCCTGCTGCAGCTGTTCGAGCGTTGCCAGCCGCGCGGCCTCCAGCGCGATCAGCTGGTCGCGCGCGCCGAGCGCGTTGAAGTACGCCGTGGCGACCCGCAGCACGAGGTCCTGCTGCGCCTGGGCCAGCTGGGCCTCGCTCTGCATCACCGACAGCCGGGCCTGCTCGAGCGCTTCCCAGTTCTGCGGGCGATACACGGGCACGGCCAGATTCACACCGGCGCCATAGACCTGGAAGTTGCTGCTGACGTCCGGGATCGTCGAGCTGTAGTAGTTCTGGTCGACCCGGCCCGTGAGGCCGACGTTCGGCAGCAGCGCCGAGCGCGCCTGCGGCACGCGCTCCTGCGTGGCCAGCTGCTGCGAGCGCGCGGAAGCGTAGGCCGCGTCGTTCTGCAGCGCCTCGCGGTACAGCTGCAGCACGTCGTTGCGCGCGCTGGTCGCCGCCCGCTCCTTCAGGGACTGCACGGTCTCGTTGGTCGACGTCTGCGCCGCTGCCGGGGGCAGCAGGGCGGCGCACGTCGCGCCGAGCAGGAGTGCGGCGATCGGCTTCAAGGAAAACCGGCCAGTTCGTGTCGTCATCCGAATCCCCACCCTCATCAGTAAGTCGGCATTGCCGTGTCGACCTGGCGCGCCCATGCATCGACGCCGCCGGTCAGGTTGTATACGTTCGCGAAGCCCTGCCGCTCGAGGAACATCGCCACGTGCATGCTGCGCCCGCCGTGATGGCACACGCAGACGATCTCGCGGTCCGGCTCGAGCTCGTTGATCCTCGCCGGCACGGCGCGCATCGGCATCAGTTCGGAGCCCTCGATCCGGCAGATCTGCTGCTCCCACGGTTCCCGCACGTCGAGCAGCAGCGGTTTCGCACGCTCATCATCGGCCAGCCAGCCGGCCAGCTCGCGGACGGAGACCGTCTTCATCAGAAGCGGAAGCTCGACGGGCGTTCGGCATTCTTCAGCGCCTTGACGCTCGTCTCGAACAGCCTCACCACGTCGTAGCTCGTCTCGGCGGCGCGGGTGTGGAGCTCGGCCGTCATCACGGGTTCGTCGCCCACGACCGCCGCGAGGCGGCCGCCGATGCGCAACTGGCTCCGCAGGGAGTCGGGCATGACGGGCAGCGATCCGGTCACCACGATCACGTCGTACGGAGCCTTGCCCGGCCAGCCGCGGCTGCCGTCGCCCAGTTCGACCTTGACGTTGTGCACGCCGGCGCGCGCGAGGTTCGCCTCGGCGAAGGCCTTCAGCCGCGGGTCGATCTCGATCGACAGGACGTGCTGCGCCTTGTGCGCGAGCAGGGCCGACAGATAGCCCGAGCCGGTGCCGATCTCCAGTACGGTGTCGTGCGGCTTGATCGACAGCTCCTGCACGATCCGCGCCTCGAGCTTGGGCGACCACATGAATTCGCCGGAGTCCACGCCGTCGATCTTCAGCGGGATCTCCATGTCGGTGAAGGCCAGCGCGCGGTACGGCTCCGGCACGAAAGCCTCGCGCTTGACCACGAACAGCAGGTCGAGCACCGACTGATCGAGCACGTCCCACGGCCGGACCTGCTGCTCGACCATGTTGAAGCGCGCCTTCTCGAAGTCCAGACCGGCTCCCATGCGTGTTCCCGTTCCCGTTGCGTCCCGCAACACAGCGCGAAAGTCTATCAGCGGGTCGCGCGTGTCCCGCTGCGCTTGGCGACGCGATTCGCGCGCTCCGTCGCATCGTTGCCGCCCTGCGGCGCCCCGTGCTTCAGCGACGTGACGAAGGTGTCGATCGTCGCGTCGATGTAGGCCGCCGCGTCGACCGGCTTCTGGCTGCACGGCCCGAACGAGCACTTCCACAGCGACAGCATCACCAGCGACGCCGCGAGCGCGTGGACGTTCATCTCGACGTCGACCCGCCTGAACTCGCCCCGCTCGATGCCCCGGCGGATCGCGGTGGCGAGCAGCTCATGCCAGGGCTCGATCACTTCCTCGAGGAAGAAGCGCGCGATCTCGGGAAAGTTGCTGCTCTCGGCCATCATCAGCTTGCTGATGCCACCGGCCGGCCGGTCGCCGTACTCGCTCCACCAGCGCCGGACCACGTGCTCGAGCAGGGCGTCGCTCGGCCCGTCGAAGCGTTCGATCTGGTCGGCGGTCTCGCTGATGCGCGCGACGACGCTTTCGCGCACGACCGCCTTGAAGAGGTCTTCCTTGTTCTCGAAGTACAGGTAGAGCGTGCCCTTCGAGACGCCGGCGCGCTGCGCGACGTCGTCCAGGCGGGTGCCCGCGTAGCCCTTCTCGACGAAGAGTTCGAGCGCGGCGGCGAGGAGCTCGGCGGGCCGGGCTTCCTTGCGGCGCTCCCAGCGCGGACGCGCCGCGGGGTGGGTCGCTGGACTGCTCATGTGACCGGGCCGGAAGCGCGTTGGCCTTCCGGCAAGCTAAGTGACTGACCGGTCAGCAATATAGGCGGGCGTATCGGTGTGTCAAGCTAACCCTCTCATTTTGTGACAGAAAACACATCGTGAAGACGATTCCAACCGTGCTGACGATCGCCGGCGTCGATCCGTCCGGCGGGGCTGGCGTGCTCGCGGACGTCAAGGCGTTCAGTGCGCTCGGCGCCTACGCCTGCGCCGTGATCGCGGCGCTCACCGCGCAGAACACGCGCACGGTCGCGGGGGTGCTTCCGATCGCTCCCGACTTCATCGCCCGCCAGATCGACACCCTGTTCGCCGACGTTCACGTCGACGCGATCAAGATCGGCATGCTCGGCGAGGCGCCCGTGATCGTCACCGTCGCCGATCGCCTGGCCACCTGGAAGGCCGAGCGCGTGGTGCTCGACCCGGTGATGGTCGCCAAGAGCGGCGACGCGTTGCTCGCCAGCACCGCCGTCGGCGCGTTGCGCGAGGCCCTGGTCCCGCTGGCGCTCGTGATCACGCCCAACCTGCCGGAGGCCGGCGTGCTGCTGGCAAGCCGTGCCCCGGAGAGCGTGAAGGAGATGACGCGCGCGGCCGAGCGCCTGCACCGCCTGATGGGCAGCGGCGAGCGCTGGGTCTGGCTGAAGGGCGGCCACCTGCCGGGCGGCGACGCGACCGACCTGCTCTTCAATGGCGACCGCATGGTCGAGATGTCGCGACCGCGGGTCGAGACGAAGAACACGCATGGAACGGGGTGCACGCTGTCGGCCGCGCTCGCGGCGCTGCTGCCGCAGCGGCCCGATGTGCCGACGGCCGCGCAGGACGCGAAGGACTACCTGACCGAGGCGTTGCGGCAGGCGGACGCGCTGCAGATCGGGCACGGACACGGACCGGTGCATCACTTCCACGCACTCTGGCCCGCGGGGAAGGGCCAGCCGCGCCGAGGCTCAATTTGACCGGGCAGGCCTTAAGCGAAGATAATTCGCGCCCTCGGCGGATTAGCTCAGCTGGTTAGAGCAGAGGAATCATAATCCTTGTGTCCGGGGTTCGAGTCCCTGATCCGCCACCAAACATCTCCCCGCCAATGCGCCGCTTGCTCGCCCTCGTCGCAGTTGCTGTGCTCGCGGCCTGTGGTTCCTCGTCGAACCGCCAGCCGGACGGGACGATCATCGGCACCGCGAACGCCGTGCAGCCGTCCAACATCACGATCGACGGCAAGCCGATGCGCCTGGCGCCCGGCGCGCGCATCATGACGCCGTCGAACACGTCGGTCACGCCCGATCACGTGCCTGCGAACAGCCGCATCCGCTACAAGCTGGACGCGAACGGGCAGGTGAGCCAGGTCTGGCTGCTGCCGCCCGAGAAGTAGTCCTCCCGTTGCACGGCGCGCGCGGCCGTTAAAATCGCGCCCCTCGCCACCGGCTCTACACCGAGATCGCGACCCATGAGCGTCCGCAAGCTCTACATCCGCACGTTCGGATGCCAGATGAACGAGTACGACTCGGACAAGATGGCCGACGTGCTCAACGCGTCCGACGGCGTCGTCACCACGGACCGCCCCGAGGACGCCGACGTGATCCTCTTCAACACCTGCTCGGTGCGCGAGAAGGCGCAGGAGAAGGTGTTCTCCGACCTCGGCCGCGTCAAGCACCTGAAGCAACTGAAGCCGGACCTGGTGATCGGGGTCGGCGGCTGCGTCGCCAGCCAGGAAGGCGCCGCGATCGTCGCGCGCGCGCCGTACGTCGACGTCGTCTTCGGGCCGCAGACGCTGCACCGGCTGCCCGACCTGATCCGCCGGCGGCGGAGCAGCGGCCGGCCGCAGGTCGACATCTCGTTTCCCGAGATCGAGAAGTTCGACCACCTGCCGCCGCCGCGCGTCGAGGGGCCGAGCGCGTTCGTGTCGATCATGGAAGGGTGCAGCAAGTACTGCAGCTTCTGCGTCGTGCCGTACACGCGCGGCGAGGAGATCTCGCGCGGCTTCGACGACGTGCTGACCGAGATCGCCGACCTCGCCGACCACGGGGTCCGTGAGGTCACCCTGCTCGGCCAGAACGTGAACGCCTACCGGGGGCGCATGACCGACGGCGGGACCGCGGACTTCGCTCTGCTGCTCGAGTACGTCGCCGAGGTTCCGGGCATCGAGCGCATCCGCTACACGACGTCGCATCCGAAGGAGTTCACGCAGCGCCTGATCGATGCCTACGCGCGCGTGCCCGGGCTCGTCGATCACCTGCACCTGCCGGTGCAGTCGGGCAGCGACCGCGTGCTGGCCGCCATGAAGCGCGGCTACACGGTGCTGGAATTCAAGTCCATCGTGCGGCGGCTGCGCCAGGTGCGTCCCGGCATCGCGCTGTCGTCGGACTTCATCGTCGGCTTCCCCGGCGAGACCGCGGACGACTTCGAGCGGACGATGGCGCTGGTCGAGGAGATCGGGTTCGACGCGAGCTTCTCGTTCGTCTACAGCAGGCGGCCCGGGACGCCGGCGGCAGACCTGGCCGACGACACGCCGCAGGCGGTGAAGCTCGAACGGCTGGCGCGGCTGCAGGCGGCCATCAACGCCAACGCCGCGCGCATCAGCGAGGCGATGGTGGGGACGGTGCAGCGCATCCTCGTCGAGGGACCGTCGAAGAAGGACGCCTCGGAGCTGATGGGCCGCACGGAGAACAACCGCATCGTGAACTTCCCCGGCGGATCCGATCCTGCGCGGCTGGTCGGCCGGCTGCTCGATGTGAAGATCACGCAGGCGCTGCCGCACTCGTTGCGGGGTTCCGCGGTCGTGCGCGACGAAACGGAGAAACAGCGGTCTGAGTAGCAGGATCGTGTGACGAACTTGCGACCGGTCGCACGGTCCACCCGCTACGATTCGGCCCTCTCGAAATGGCGTCCGCCCGGGGTTTTCCATCGGCCGGCGCCCTTGCACCATCAGGAGTGATTCCATGACGTCAACCATGCGCCTTGCCGCAGCGTCTCTCATCGCCGCGGCACTGTCCGCGTGTGCCACCACCGGAGGCAACGCCAACGCCGACAAGGTCGCCGCGTCCGCCGCCGCCACGTCCACGTCCGCCATGCCGACGGCGAGGCCGGCGCCGGTCCCGGCGGGTGGCGCCGTTCGACCTGCCGCGAGCGGCACGGCGCCGGCCGCGGCGCCCGGTCCGGTCGCCGCGCCGGCGCCCGGGGCGCCTCGTGCGTTTGCCGACGTGATCAAGGACGCCAAGCGCACCGACGGCCTGTTCCCCCTCTGGCAGAAGGACGACAAGACCTGGATCGAGATTCCGCAGGACCTGCTCGACAAGCCGTTCTTCCTGTCGATCAACATGAGCCGCGGGATCGGCGAACGATTCCTCTTTGCCGGGCTGATGGGGAGCCACGAATACAGCGCGGGTGGCGAGTACGTGGCCGAGTTCCGCAAGGCCGCAGGCAACATCCAGCTGCTCGCGCGCAACACGACCTTCGTCGCGAAGGCCGGCAGCCCGGAAGAGCGCGCGGTGCGGAAGTCGTTCTCCGACAGCCTGCTGGGCTCGGCGCCGCTGGCCAGCCAGCCGCATCCGGAGCGCAAGTCGGTGCTGATCGACGCCAACGCGCTGCTGATGACCGACATTCCGCGCGCGTCGAACCTGATCGAGCGCATGTACCGCAACGCGTTCTCGTTCGATCCCCGCAACTCGTTCATCCAGTCCGCGAAGACCGACGCCAGCCGCACCGTGATCGACGTGACCGCGCACTATGCCCAGCCGCGCATCCCCGTTCGGGTGCCGCCGCAGCCGGGCGCGCAGCCAGCGCCCTTCTATCCGCCGCCGCTGGTCTTGCAGGATCCGCGCAGCCTGTTCCTCGGCTTCCTTTACACGTTCAGCAAGCTGCCCGAGTCGCCCATGTCGCCGCGGCTCGCTGATTCGCGCGTCGGTCACTTCGCGACCGCCAAGGTCGACTTCAGCGACGAGTCGAAGTTCAACCCGGTCCGCTTCTATGTGGACCGCTGGCGCCTCGAGAAGAAGGACCCGGGCGCCGCGGTGTCGGAGCCGGTCAAGCCCATCACCTTCTGGCTCAGCAACGAGATCCCCGAAAAGCATCGCGAGCCGATCACGGCAGGGCATCCTCGAGTGGAACAAGGCGTTCGAGAGGGTCGGGTTCAGCAACGCGATCGTCGTGAAGCAGCAGCCGGACGACGCCGACTTCGACCTCGGCGAGACGCAGTACTCGTCGATCCGCTGGTTCACCACCGCGACGCCGTCGTTCGGCGCGATCGGTCCGCGGCAGGTCGACCCGCGCACCGGCGAGATCCTGGACGCCGACATCGGCTGGGACGCGAACATGGTGCGGAACATCCGCGCCGCGAAGTCGGAGGGCGTGATCACGTACCAGCCGATGTTCGACGAGGCGACCGGCCATGTGCGCGTCGAAGCGATCGGCTCGGCCGACGGCCGGCTGTGCACCTATCGCGATCACGCGGCGCGCGAGGTGGGCTTCGCGCTTGCGCTGCTCGAGGCGCGCGGCGAACTGGACCCCGAGGGGCCCGAGGCCGACCAGCTGGTGTTCGACTTCCTGAAGGACATCACGATGCACGAGGTCGGTCACACGCTCGGCCTGCGGCACAACTTCCGCGCATCGACCGTGGCCACGCAGGCGCAGTTGTCGGACAGGGCGTTCGCGGAGAAGAACGGCCTTACCGGCTCCGTGATGGAGTACTCGCCGGTCAACCTGGCGCTCAAGGGCGAGAAACAGGGCGCGTTCTTCACGCCGACGCTCGGCGCCCTACGACTACTGGGCGATCGAGTACGCCTACAAGCCGATCGCGCCCGCGCAGGAGAAGGCCGAACTGGCGAGGATCGCCGGCCGCTCGAGCGAGCCGCAACTGGCGTTCGCGACGGACGAGGACGTCGGCTTCTCGATCGACCCGATGGTCCACCAGGGCGACCTGACAGACAATCCGCTCGCGTTCTTCAAGCGCCGCGTGAAGCTGTCGCAGGAGCTGTGGCAGCGCCTGGAGCAGCGCGAGATGCGCGAAGGCGAGAGCTATGCAGTGCTGCGCCGCCGGTTCCTGACCGGCTTCACGCAGCTCGGCATGGCGATGGCGTCCGCGGCCAAGTATGTCGGCGGCGCGGAGGTCGTCAACGACTTCTCGGGCACCGAACGGATGCCGGTGACGCCGATCCCCGCGAAGAAGCAGCGCGAGGCACTGGCGACGATCACCTCGGGGCTGCTGAAGAGCGACAGCTTCAAGGTGTCGCCCGACTTCATGCGCAAGCTGGTCTCCGACCGCCTCGAGCGCGACTCGCTGTACCTGTCGAACCCGCAGGCCGTTCCGGCGACCGTGGAGCTGGCGTTGCCCGATCGGGTGCTGACCGTCCAGCGCGACGTCCTGAATCGCCTGATGAGCCCGGTGATCGCTCGCCGCGTAATCGAGAACGGCGGCCGGACCAGCAAGAACGACGTTTTCACGTTATCCGAGCTGTACGGCACGATCCAGATCGCAGTGTGGGACGAGGCGCGTCGGGGCGTGGAGTCGGATGCGCTTCGCCGCAATCTCCAGCGCGAGCATCTGCGCCGGGTGACCAGCGCGGTGCTGACTTCGTCGAGCGGCTACCCGGCCGACGCGCGCTCGCTGCTGCGGCGGGACGCTCGCCAACTGCGTGACTGGCTCGCGGACGCGTCGAAGAAGCCCGGCCTGTCGGCGGAAACGCGCGCGCATTACGCCGAGTCGGCGGAGACGCTGGCCGAGGCCCTGAAGGCGCCGATGGTCCGCTCCGGCGTCTGATCGCGTCCCGGAGTCCCGCGCAACAGTGCGGGACTCCGGATGGCTACACTGCGGGCGTGGCCAGCCGCAAATCCCCCGCAAAGAAGGTCCTGAACTTCGCCGCCGACGCGGACAACGCGGAACTCGCGAACCTGACCGGGGCGCTCGACGCCAACCTGCGCCAGATCGAGACCGAACTCGACGTCGCGATCACGCGCCGCGGCCACCAGTTCCGGATCGAGGGCGAGCAGTCGAACGCGCAGGTGGCGAGCGATGTCCTGCAGCACTTCCTCGAGCGCATCCGCCGCAGCCGGCGCGCCCTGTCGGTGGACGACATCCAGCTCTACTTCGTCGAGCTGCGCGGCCGCAAGGGCGCGCGCGCACCGGTCGACGTCGACGACGGCGACTCGCTGCCGCAGCTGCACACGCGTCGTCCCGACCTGCACGGTCGCACGCCGCGGCAGCGCGACTACATCCAGGCGATCCTCGGCCACGACATCACGTTCGGCATCGGACCGGCGGGCACCGGCAAGACCTACCTCGCCGTCGCGGCGGCGGTCGATGCGCTTGAGCGCGACCTCGTCAAGCGCATCGTGCTCACGCGCCCGGCGGTGGAAGCCGGCGAGCGCCTCGGGTTCCTGCCGGGCGACCTCGCGCAGAAGGTCGATCCGTACCTGCGTCCCCTGTACGACGCGCTGTTCGACCTGCTCGGCTTCGACAAGACGCAGAAGCTGCTCGAACGGCAGACGATCGAGATCGCGCCGCTCGCCTACATGCGCGGGCGCACGCTGAACGCCGCGTTCGTGATCCTCGACGAGGCCCAGAACACCACGCGCGAGCAGATGAAGATGTTCCTGACGCGGATCGGCTTCGGGTCCAAGGCGGTCGTCACCGGCGACGTGACGCAGATGGACCTGCCGAAGGGCGTGGCCAGCGGCCTGATCGAGGCGCAGCACGTGCTGGCCGAGGTGCGCGGCATCGCCTTCACGTACTTCACGGCCGCCGACGTGGTGCGGCACCCGCTCGTGGGCCGGATCGTCGAGGCCTACGAAGCGGCGGACGAGCGGACCGGCGTGGCCGATCCGAGCCGCCCCGCGCGCGCCGCCAAGCCCGCGGGCGCCGTACACGCCGCGGGGCGCGACGCCGCCTGATGGCGCTGACGGTGTCGATCCAGGGGCAGGCCCGGTTCGACGGCCTGCCGGCGCGAAGCACGCTGCTGCGGTGGATCCAGGCCGCGCTCGAAGGCGACGCCGAACTGACGCTGCGTTTCGCCGGCGCGGCCGAGGCGCGCCGGCTGAACCGCGAGTTCCGGGGCAAGGACTACGCGACCAACGTGCTGACGTTCGACTACCAGCACGCGCCGGTCGTGCGTGCCGACATCGTGCTGTGCGTGCCGGTCGTCCGGCGCGAGGCGCGCGCGCAGCGCAAGGCGTTCCGCGACCACCTCGCGCATCTCGTCGTGCACGGAGTCCTGCATGCGCAGGGACTCGATCACGACCGCGCGGCCACTGCGCGGACGATGGAAGCCCGCGAGATCCGGATCCTCGCCCGGCTGGGAATCGACGATCCCTACCGGGACGACGGCGTCACGGGCGGCTGAACCGGCCGCTCGGCACTCGGGTTGTAGCCGGGCGGCAGCACCAGCTTCACCTTCGGATCGCTCGGCGCCCGTTCGCGGAAGGTCTTCACCTCGCCGTGCAGATTGCCGATCATCTGAGTCACCGCTTCCTCGAAGCTCTTCAGCCGCGCCTCCCGCGACTGGCCCGAGAAGCCGATCAGCGTGGCGCTGCCCTTGACGTTCGACGTGCCGGCCGCGCGCATCAGCAGGCGCCGGCTCTTGATGTCGAACACGGCGGTCTCGACCACGGTCAGCACGTCGTAGCGGTCGCCCGGGACGATGTAGGCGCCGATCCCGGTCCAGTACAGCAGCGACAGCGCGGTCGCGTCGGCGTGCTGCACCTGGTCGTAGGACACCAGCGCGATCGCGTCCAGGCGCAGCAGGGCGGCGATCCGGTCGATGTTGGCGAAGCCGCCGCCCGGCTCCAGGTACAGCGATGGCACCGCCTCGATCTCGCGGATGAAGGGGTACTTCGCGAACGCGTCGCGGACCTGGCCGGCGAGCCGCAGCCGGTCGGCCTCCGACAGCCGGAACTCGGGGGACGCGACGTCGGGCACGAAGGCCACCCCGATCCGGAACGGGACGTTGATGACCGCCACCGCATCCGGCTGGGTGGGCGGCTGCTCCGCGCCCGGGAACAGGTAGGCCAGCATCGACGCCACCTGCCGCTCGCGCGACCCTTTCTCCATTCCGGCGCAGCCGGCCAGCCCGAGGGCCAGCAGGATGGCCACGACGACCAGCCCAAGCCGTTTCATGTCGCCCTCCGCGGCGCAGATTTGGCCACAACCCTAATCAACCTAGCACCGGATTCGGGAGTTAGCGGCCACTTACCGCAGGTGGACTGCTCGTTTACCCGAGGAAATCTGCGTATGCCGCGCCGATTTCCGGTCGTGTATTCTGGATTCGTCCTTACTCAGGATCGGTCGCCGACTGCTGGCCACCGGTCCGCGACTGATGTCCGAACCTCCGTCTTCCCGCTTCATCCCCTCCCAGAAGCAAAAGAGCCTGCTCGAACGCCTGACCGCGTTCATCTTCCGCGAGCCGGAGAACCGGGAAGAACTCCTCGAGGCCCTGCACGACGCGCACGAGCGCAATCTGCTCGACGCCGACGCGATGTCGATGATCGAGGGCGTCCTGCAGGTGTCCGAGCTGCGCGCCCGCGACCTGATGATCCCGCGCTCCCAGATGGACGTCATCGACATCGCCGAGCCGCCCGAGAAGTGGATCGACTACGTGATCGAGACGGCGCACTCGCGCTTCCCGGTGATCGAAGGCAGCCGGGACCATGTGATCGGCATCCTGCTCGCCAAGGACCTGCTGCGCTACTACCGCGAGGACAGCTTCGACGTGCGCGGCACGCTGCGGCCGGCGGTCTTCATTCCGGAGAGCAAGCCGCTGAACGTGCTGCTGCGCGACTTCCGCGCGAATCACAACCACATCGCGATCGTGGTCGACGAGTACGGCGGCGTGGCCGGGCTCATCACGATCGAGGACGTGCTTGAGCAGATCGTTGGCGACATCGAGGACGAGTACGACTTCGACGAAGCCGACGACGCCATCATCGCCGAGGACGACGGCAAGTACCGGGTCAAGGCATTGACCGAGGTGGACCAGTTCAACGAGGCCTTCGCCACCCGGTTCCCCGACGACGAGTTCCACACCATCGGCGGCATCGTCACCGACCGCTTCGGTCGCGTGCCCAGGCGCGGTGAAGCCGTCGAGATCGACGGACTGCGCTTCGAAGTGCTGCGGGCCGATGCCCGCCAGGCCCACCTCTTCCTGGTGAACCGGGTGCCGAAGACCGTGATCAACGAGTTCTTCCAGGACGACGAGCACCGCCATCCGGCGTAAGGGCCCGCGCCCGAACGCTGCTAGCGTTCGGTTTCCATGAGACGTTCCATGCTGATCGCGGCTGCGCTCGCCGCGGGCGCCGCGCACGCGCTGTCGTTCGCGCCCTTCGACCTGCCGTGGTTGCAGCTGCTCGCGCTGGCGGCCCTGTTCGGGCTGACGACGCGCGTCGATGGATGGCGCGCGGCCGCACTGCTCGGGTTCGCCTTTGGCCTCGGCTGGTTCGGCGTCGGCGTCTCGTGGGTCTACGTCAGCATGCACGTGTACGGGCTGATGCCCGCGCCGCTGGCCGCGGCCGCGACACTCGCGTTCTGTGCGTTCCTCGCGTTGTACCCGGCACTCGCGCTCGGCGTGTCGCAGCGCCTCGCCCCGGCCGCGTGGACCCGGCTGCCCCTGCTGCTGCCGGCGGCCTGGACGCTGAGCGAGTGGCTGCGGGGAACGCTGTTCACCGGCTTCCCCTGGCTGGCCTCCGGCTACGCGCACACCGACAGTGTCCTGGCGGGATTCGCGCCGGTGGCCGGCGTCCATGGCGTCACGCTGGCGGCCGCGCTGCTCGCCGGCGCGCTCGCGCTGTTTGCGTTGCCGCGGCAGGCGCGCGGGCGGGCCGGTTACGCTTGGATCGCCGGGGCGTTCGTGCTGTTGATTGGCGCTGGCGCGGTTCTGCAGAGCCAGGCCTGGACACGACCGGCCGGGGCACCGATCTCGGTGCGCCTGGTGCAGGCCAACATCCCGCAGGACACCAAGTTCGGTCCCGAGGGACTGCAGCGCGCGTTCGACGCGCACTGGGCGCTGATGCAGGGACCGCGCGTCGACCTGATCGCGCTGCCGGAGTCGGTGTTCCCGGTGCCGCTGCAGTTCGTTCCGCCGCAGTACCTCGAGGCGTTCGGCAACCTCGCGCGTGCCGGGGACAGCGCCCTGGTGTTCGGCGTGTTCCTGGAACAGCCGGCGGGCGCGTACTTCAACAGCGCCGTCGGCGTCGCCC
The DNA here is from genome assembly GCA_963707725.1 of uncultured beta proteobacterium. Taxonomy (GTDB): domain Bacteria; phylum Pseudomonadota; class Gammaproteobacteria; order Burkholderiales; family Burkholderiaceae_F; genus JAOUJD01. The sequence continues at coordinate 137,567 of CAVPRE010000008.1, forward strand.
CCGGCAACGTGCCGCCCGCGCACTACAGCAAGCGCCACCTGGTGCCGTTCGGCGAGTTCATTCCGCCGGGCTTCCGCTGGTTCGTCGACCTGATGCGGATGCCGATCGGCGACCAGCAGCGGGGCGCCGCCGTGCAGCCGCCGATGGAACTCGCCGGCCAGCGGATCGCCATCAACATCTGCTACGAGGATCTCTTCGGCGCGGTGATCATCGAGGCCTGGAGGGGCAGCGCGCCGCCCACCATCATGCTGAACATGTCCAACCTCGCCTGGTTCCAGGACTCGCTGGCGCTGCCGCAGCACCTGCAGATTTCGCGGATGCGCGCGCTGGAGACGCAGCACCCGATGCTCCGCGCCACCAACACCGGGGCGACCGCGATCATCGATGCGAGCGGCCGCGTCACGGACGCGCTGCCGTTCCTGACCGCCGGCGCCCTGGACGGACAGGTGCAGGGGATGCAGGGCACGACGCCGTTCATCCGCTGGGGCAACGGGCCGGCCGTGATCCTGGCCCTGGTGATCGGGTTGGCGGCGGTCGCGGTGGCTCGGTGGCGGTATCCCTCCACGGCCAGAGTGGGTACGTAATGAGAATGATTGCTATTTAGTTTGCTTCAGGTCAAAGTCCCTTCCGAGCTGCCGGGGTCTACTGGCAGTGTCGAATGCGCAGGAAGGGGCAGGACCGATGGGCGTGGTGGCGGCAGTGATGGGACTGGTGAAGTTGCCGCGAGGGCGGGCGGCGGCCGTGGCCGACGTCCAGGCCGTGTCGCCCGTGCTGGCCGATCTCCCCGCGCGCCTGCGTGAACTGGGTTTCCTTGAAGGCGAGGAAGTCGAGGTCCTGGCCAGTGGCCTGTCCGGCGGGCCCCTTGCGGTTCGCGTGGGCGGCACGACCTTCGCGCTCCGCCTCCGCGAAGCGGAGTGCGTGACGGTCCGCGCCATTCCGTCGTAAGCGATGTCCGAAGCCGTTGCCACCGCGCCGCGCATCGCGCTGGTCGGCCAACCGAATTGCGGCAAGACGTCGCTCTTCAACCTGCTCACTGGCGCCCGGCAGAAGGTCGCGAACTACGCCGGCGTCACCGTCGAGCGCAAGGCCGGGCAGTTCCAGACGCCGCGCGGCCGGACCATCCACATCGTCGACCTGCCCGGCACCTATGCGCTCGAGCCGCGCTCGCCGGACGAGGCGGTGACGGCGCAGGTGCTGCGCGGCGAGATGGCAGGCGAGAGCCGGCCCGACCTGATCGTCTGCGTGCTCGACGCCACCCAGTTGCGACGCCACCTGCGCTTCGCGCTGCGCGTGCGCCGCATGGGCCTGCCGATGGTGGTCAGCCTCAACATGAGCGACCTCGCGCGCAAGCGCGGACTGGCGGTCGACACCGCGCGGCTGGCCGCCGAACTCGGCGTGCCGGTCGTCGAGTCGGTCGCCGTGCGCGGCAACGGCGCGCGCGCGCTGGCGGATGCCATCGACGCGCACTGCAACCTGGGCGTCGCGGCCCCGCCGATGACCCGGCCGGACGGCGGCGACGTCGCGGCCGAGGCCGACCGCATCCTCCGTGCCCTCGGCCTCACCCGGATCGAAGCCGACCGATCGAGCGAGGCGATCGACCGCGTCGTGCTGCATCCGCTCGTTGGCCCGCTCGTGCTGGCGCTCGTGATGTTCCTCGTGTTCCAGGCGGTGTTCGCGTGGTCGCGGCCGCCGATGGAGTGGATCCAGGCCGGCGTCGAGGGGCTGGGCGCCGCGCTCGGTGGCGCGCTTCCCGAATCCGCGCTGAAGAGCCTGCTGATCGACGGCGTGCTCGCGGGCGTGGGCAGCGTGCTGGTGTTCCTGCCGCAGATCCTGATCCTGTTCTTCTTCATCCTCGTGCTCGAGGACTCGGGCTACCTGCCGCGCGCGGCCTTCCTGCTCGACCGCCTGATGGGCAGCGTCGGCCTGTCGGGCCGTTCGTTCATCCCGCTGCTGTCGAGCTTCGCGTGCGCCGTGCCCGGGATCATGGCCACGCGCACGATCCCGAATCCGCGCGACCGCTGGATCACGATCATGATCGCGCCGCTGATGACCTGCTCGGCGCGCCTGCCGGTGTACGCGCTGCTGATCGGCGCGTTCATTCCGGCGCGGCTCGTCGGCCCGGGCGTCGAGTTGCAGGGCCTCGTGCTGTTCGCGCTGTACGTCGTCGGGATCCTGGCGGCGTTCCTGGTGTCCTTCGTGCTGACCCGCACGACGCGCGGGCAGGCCGCGCCGCTGCTGATGGAACTGCCCGCCTACCACTGGCCGAACGCGCGGCACCTCGCGCTCGGCCTGCTCGAGCGCGCGAAGGTGTTCCTGCGCCGCGTCGGCACCACGATCCTCGCGCTGATGGTCATCCTGTGGGCGCTGAGTTCGTTCCCGGCGCCACCGCCGGGCGCGACCGGTGCCGCCATCGAGTACAGCATCGCCGGCCAGATCGGCGCGCTGCTCGCGTACGTGCTCGAGCCGGTCGGCTTCAACTGGCAGATCTCCATCGCGCTCGTCTCCGGCCTCGCCGCACGCGAAGTGGCGGTGGGCGCGCTGGGCACCGTCTACTCGATGTCGGCCGCCGCCGGGCAGGCCGGCGAGGCGCTGCTGCCTGTGATTGCCGCGCAATGGAGCCTGGCGACCGGACTCGCGCTGCTCGCGTGGTACGTGTTCGCGCCGCAGTGCCTCGCCACGCTCGCCGTCGTGAAGCGCGAGACCGGCGGCTGGCGCACGCCGATCCTGATGGCGTCGTATCTGTTCGCGCTGGCCTACATCGCCGCGTTCGTCACCTACCGCGCGGCGCTCGCGCTCGGAGCCTGACATGGCCGCGCTGCTCGACCTGCTTGCCGTGGCCGCCGTGATCGCGGCGCTCGTGTTCCTGCTGCGCCCGAAGCGCGGCAGCGCGTGCGCCGACTGTGCGCCGCCGCGGCAAGGGCGCGGAGACGAAGGTGTCGCTGGCGCAACTGCGCGCAAGCGCGCGGCGCGCGTCGGGCCGCGACTAGGGGGCTGCAGGTTCGTCCCTTGCGCGCCAACCGCGGTGCGGGGACTCGTGAGGCGTGACTGCTGCAGATCTGTGCCTTGCGCGCCGACCGTGCTGCGGGGACCTCCCTCCGCGCGACTCGGCGGCGGGCGGTACTAGCGATCGGAGTCATGAGCGGGCCCGCAGCTTCGGCACTCCCGATCGAGTTGTCGGCGCCTCGGGTGCAGGCCGCACTCGGCCCGCCGCCCGGTCGATTGGCCACGCCCGCCGCGCTGAGTCGCACTCCGCGAGGCTCCCCGCATCACGGCCGTCGCGCCGTGCGCTGTGGCGACGGTGGTGCACACCCAGATCCTCGCGGCCGGAGGCGCCTGGGCGGGCGGCGGCGTGTCGCGACGGCAGCACGCGTGTCGAGGCGCGAGCTCGGCGCCACGCGGCCTGCGAGTCTCGCGACGTCCCGCGCACGCCGATCTTGCCTCGCCCAGTCCGTACAATCGTCGGTTCCCAGATGTTCGCCCGGTCCGGCCGGACCGCCGATGATCACCTTCCAGGAAGCCATCCTCCGCCTCCAGACGTACTGGAACCAGCAGGGCTGCGCGCTGCTGCAACCGATCGACATGGAGGTCGGCGCCGGCACTTCGCACACCGCGACGTTCCTGCGGGCGATCGGCCCGGAGCCCTGGCGTGCCGGCTACGTGCAGCCGTCGCGCCGGCCCAAGGACGCCCGCTACGGCGAGAACCCGAACCGCCTGCACCAGCACCACCAGTACCAGGTCGTGCTGAAGCCGTCGCCGCCGGACATCATCGAGCTCTACCTCGGATCGCTCACGGCGCTCGGCATCGATACCCGGAAGAACGACATCCGCTTCGTCGAGGACAACTGGGAGAACCCGACGCTCGGCGCGTGGGGACTCGGCTGGGAAGTGTGGATGAACGGCATGGAGATCACGCAGTTCACCTACTTCCAGCAGGTGGGCGGCCTCGAGTGCAAGCCGATCACCGGCGAGATCACGTACGGGCTCGAGCGGCTGACGATGTACCTGCAGGACATCGACAACGTGTTCGACCTCGTCTACACGCGCTGGCGCGACCGCGGCGTCGAGAAGGTGCTGCGCTACGGCGACGTGTTCCACCAGAACGAGGTGGAGCAGAGCAGGTACAACTTCGAGGCCAGCGACCCGTCCGTGCTGCTCGGGCAGTTCACGCTGTTCGAGGCCGAGGCCAAGCGCCTGATGGACCTGCAGCTCGCGCTGCCCGCCTACGAGATGGTGCTGAAGGCCGGCCACACGTTCAACCTGCTCGACGCGCGCGGCGCCATCAGCGTCACGGAGCGGGCGGCCTACATCGGTCGCATCCGCACGCTGTCGCGCGCGATCGCGCAGAGCTACTACGAGTCGCGCGAGCGGCTGGGCTTCCCGATGCTCGAGCAGGGCACGACGAAGGTGGCGGCATGAAAGCTGCTCGCCGCCCGACGCCCGCATCGCAAGCTCTTTCCGTGAGGGGAGCCCGATGAAGCAGTCGCTCCTCGTCGAACTGAACACCGAAGAGCTTCCGCCGAAGGCGCTGAAGAACCTGTCCGAGGCCCTTGCATCCGGCCTGGCGAAGGGGCTGCGCGACCGCCAGTTCCTGTCCGACGACAGCGTCGTCACGGCGTTCGGCGCGCCGCGCCGGCTCGCAGTTCACATCACGCACGTCCTGGCCCGGTCGCCCGACCAGCCGTTCAGGCAGAAGCTGATGCCGCTCGCGGTCGCGCGCGACGCGGCGGCCAACTGGACCCAGGCGTTCCTGAAGAAGCTCGAGTCGCTGGGCCGGCGGCACATGGCCAGCATCCCGATCGGAACGCACGATGGGTCCGATTGCCTGGTGGTCGAGCGCGACGGCAAGGCGGACTCGGTGTTCCTGCAGGCGGTGCAGCCCGGACAGAGGCTGATCGTGGCGCTGCAGTCCGCGCTCGAGGAAGCGCTCGCAGCGCTGCCGATCCCGAAGGTCATGAGCTACCAGCTCGAGGACGGCGCGACGACCGTGCAGTTCGTGCGTCCGGCGCGCCGGCTGGTCGCCATGCGCGGGCACGAGGTGCTGCCGGTGACGGCGCTCGGGCTGACCGCCGGCACCACGACGCACGGCCACCGGTTCATGGCACCCGGCGACCTCCCGGTGCACTCGGCGGATACGTACGCCCGGCAGCTCGAGGAGGAGGGGCTGATCATCGCCTCGTTCGCGCAGCGCCGCGCGCGCATCGCGGAACTCGTGACGGCGGCGGCGGCGCGCCTGGATGCGACGCCGATCATGCCGGACGAACTGCTCGACGAAGTAACGGCGCTGGTCGAGTGGCCGGTCGTCTACGACTCGGGCTTCGAGGCTGAATTCCTCGAGGTGCCGCCCGAGTGCCTGATCCTGACCATGCAGCAGAACCAGAAGTACTTCGCGCTGCGCGACAAGGCGGGCCGCCTGATGAACCGCTTCCTGCTCGTGTCGCACATCGAGGCGACCGACGGCGGCGCGGCGATCCGCTCCGGCAACGCGCGCGTGGTGCGCGCGCGGCTGGCGGACGCGAAGTTCTTCTTCGACCAGGACCGCAAGGAAACGCTGGAAAGCCGCATCCCCGGCCTGGCGCACGTCGTCTATCACAACAGGCTGGGCTCGCAGCTCGAACGGGTCGAGCGCATCACGGGCATCGCGGTCGCGCTGGCGAAGGAGCTCGGCGTCGACCGCACGCACGTCGAGCGCGCCGCGCGCCTGGCAAAGGCGGACCTGCGCACGCTGATGGTCGGCGAGTTTCCCGAGCTGCAGGGCGTCATGGGCGAGTACTACGCCCGGCACGACGGCGAGACCACCGACGTCGCGACGGCGATCCGCGAGCACTACCAGCCGCGCTTCGCCGGCGATGCGTTGCCGACCTCGAAGGCCGGCCTGTGCGCGGCGCTGGCCGACAAGCTGGAGACGCTGGTGGGCCTGTTCGGCATCGGCGAGAAGCCCACGGGAGAGCGCGACCCGTTCGGCCTGCGCCGGCACGCGCTCGGCGTGCTGCGCATGCTGATGGAAAAATCGCTGCCGCTGCCGCTCGACCGGATGCTGGCGCTGGCGCAGTCCGAGTTCACGGCCGTGAAAGGTTTCAAGCCGGCGGACGCCGAACTGACCGAGTTCCTGTACGACCGCCTGCGCGGGCTGCTGCGCGACGTCGGCTACACGGCGCATGAAGTCGAGGCGGTGGTGGCGCCGGCGCCGGCCCGCATCGACCTCGTGCCGAGCCAGCTCGCGGCCGTGCGCGCGTTCATGGAACTGCCGGAGGCCGGGAGCCTGGCGGCGGCCAACAAGCGCATCGGCAACATCCTGAAGAAGGCCGAGGATGTTCCCGCCGCGTTCGACACGGCGCTGCTGATGGAGCCGGCCGAGCGCGCGCTCGGCGACGCCTTCACCGCGGTGCAGCCGTCGGCCGAGCGGCTCTACGCGAGCGGCGACTACGCCGGCATGCTGAAGGCGCTCGCGCCGCTGAAGCTGCCGGTGGACCGGTTCTTCGACGAGGTGATGGTCAACGTCGACGACGCGAAGCTGCGCGCCAACCGGCTGGGGCTGCTCGCCGCGCTGCGCGCGACCATGAACCGGGTGGCGGACATCTCCAAGCTCACTGCTTAGAGCCTCGGTCCGTGGCGCTGCTCCGCACCGTCCTGTTCTACCTGTTCAACATCCTCACGGTGACGCCGTGGTCGTTCATCGTGGTCGCGAGCCGGCTGTTTCCGGTGCACACGCGCTACAAGCTGTGCACGCTGTGGACGCGGTCTTCCATCTGGAGCGCGCGCGTGATCTGCGGCATCGAGTGGAAGGTCGAGGGGTGGGAGAACCTGCCCGACGCGCCGGCCATCGTCCTGCCGAAGCACCAGTCGACGTGGGAGACGTTCTGGCTGCCGAGCTTCCTGCCGCGTGACCTCACCTTCGTCTACAAGCGCGAACTGAACCTGCTGCCCTTCTTCGGCTGGGGCATCGCGTCGACCCAGATGATCAGCATCGACCGCAGCAAGGGGCAGGACGCGTTCGAGCAGGTGGTGGAGCAGGGCGCTGATCGCCTCGGACGCGGCTGGTGGATCGTGATCTTTCCCGAGGGCACGCGCACCCCTCCGGGTTCGACGAAGCGCTACAAGACCGGCGGAGCGCGGCTCGCCGTGCGCACCGGGGCGTACGCGCTGCCGATCGCCGTGAATTCCGGCGAGTGCTGGCCGAAGAACGGCCTGCTGCGGCCGGGCGTGATCACCGTCTCGATCGGCAAGCCGATCGATCCGAAGGGAAAACGCGCCGAAGAGGTGGGCGCCCTCGTAGAATCGTGGATCGAAAACGAGATGAGGCGTCTCGCGCCGCACCGCTACAGCGGGCCGTATCAGCCTGCCACGCGCAGCGGCGCAGAGCCGGCACCGCGGGATTGAAGAAGCTCAGGGCCTTTCACGCCGAACAACTGTCGCTGGCGCTCGATCCTGCGCCGGCGGCTTCGCTTCCTCCGCCGTCACGCAATCCCGATCCCCGCGCGCGCCGCGCGCTCGCGGGCAACGACGTCATCGAGTACCGCCTGCGCCGCGCGCGCCGCCGCACCATCGGATTCCAGATCGACGACGACGGCCTGACGATCAGCGCCCCGCGCTGGGTGACGGTGCGAGAGATCGAAGCCGCGATCGCGGAGAAGTCGCGCTGGATCCGGGCCAAGCGCCGCGAGTGGCACGAGTGGCGGGAGAAGCGGCGGTTGCCGCAGGTGGTGTTCGCCGACGGCGCGGTGCTGCCTTATCTCGGCGCGGCGATCACGCTGCGCTTGCGCGCCGAGGCCGGCGCGACCCGCCTGCTGGCGACCGCGTCTGAACTGCACGTCGCGTTGCCCCACGATGCCGTTGAAAGCCAGATCCGCGACGCCGTGCAGTCGTGGCTGCAGGGCGAAGCGGCGCGCGTGTTCGGCGAGCGGATCGAGCGCTTCGCCGGCCGCATCGCGCCGAAGTTTTCCGGCTGGCGGCTGTCGTCCGCGCGCTCGCAGTGGGGCTCGTGCACGCACGACGGCCGCGTGCGGCTGAACTGGCGGCTGGTGCACTTCTCGCTGCCCGTGATCGACTACGTCGTGGCCCACGAGCTGGCCCACCTGCAGGAACTCAATCACAGCCCGCGCTTCTGGAAAGCGCTGGAGCAGCTGCTGCCTGGCTTCGAAGCGGCGCGCGACGAGATCAAGGGCGTGGACATGCGCAGCCTGCCGCTGTAGCGGCAGGCTGCGCGCCGAACCGTCAGCCGGCAGCGGCGCCTGACGGCTTGACGACGACCTCGCGTGCCACGTCGCCCGCCGCCTTCGAGAACATCTCGTACAGCGCCTTGTGCGTCACCTTGCTGACTTCTTCCTGCGGTGACGTGTTCAGCACGTAGGCGGGCCCCTCGACCGGTCCCGAGGCGTAGCTGCGCTGCCAGCGCGTGGCGCCTTTCTCGTCCAGTACGCGTACGTCGACGCTGACGACCGCCGTCGGAGTGATGGCGAAGCCGACGTTCTTGAGCTGGTTGTACTCGTACGAGAAGGTCACCAGTCTCGGTGCGACGATCACGACATAGCTGGCCGGGTCCTTCACGTCCGGGCTGGCGTCGGCCCCTCCCTTGAAGGTGTCGGCGAAGGCTGCAACGGCTGTTTCCCTGACGATCGATCCGATGGGCATGGTCAAGGTCGTCGCGCTGCCGGTGAAACTGGTCGGATTGCCCTTGTACGTGTAGCCATCGTCCTGCGCCGTGGTGATCACCAGCACCTTGCCGTCCGCCTGCACGGCCGCAGGGCGCCGGGCGGCGGAAAGGTAGCCCGGGTTGTACGAACTCGTCATCGCGCAACCGGCGAGCCACAACGCGGCCACCGCAGCCGCAACCACGCGGACAAGTCGTCCGTTCATCGTCGTCTCCTCTACGGGGTCTTGATCCTTGCAGCCTGTCGCTGGGCTTCGATGCGCGCGAGTCCGGACTTCTCCTCGTCGTCGGCCAGGCGCAACTGGTCGTCGCAGTTGGGGCTGGGTACGCCCATCGAGCCCGCGCCTGACGGACGGCCGCTCGACTGGCACTTCTCGGAGATGCGGGCGCGGACCTGCCTTGCCTGCGCCACGAAGATGTCGCGCTGTTCGTCGAAGAACCGGTCGCGCGCTGCCGCGTCGGCGAACTCGCTCGGGGTCAGCCGGATCGTGATCGTCGGCTCGTACTCGGCGGTGGCCCCACTCGCCGCATCGACCACGATGCCGATGATCCCGCCGAAGAGGATGTTGCCGAACGTCATCGCCTGGAACTTGGACCCGACGGAGCCCGTCGCGTCGAGGAACCCCTCCTTGGAGCACGACACATCGATCGCGGAGTGGCTCTTGCTCACCGAGAGGCTGCCCGGTGTCGGATTCACCACGCCGATGACCTGGCCCTCGCGCTTGAAGGTGCAGGCCGCTCCGGCCGGCTCGGTCGTCATCGTCACGGTCTGGCTGGAACTCGTCGTCAGCGTGGCGCAGCCGCTCAGTAGCGCCATGGCCAGGAGCGCCAGCGCGGCGCAGAAGCGAAACGATCTCATTGGCGGCTTCTCCGGAAGAACGCCCATACGAACTAGATTCGTTCGCCATCGACGCCTCGTGTTGACGGCGGACAACCGGCACCGAACGGCCGCCTGCGTTAGGCTATCCACTCGAGGGAGTGAGACGATGCGCCTACTGCACACCATGCTCCGGGTCGGCGACCTGCAGCGTTCGATCGACTTTTACACAAAGGTGCTCGGCATGAAGCTGCTGCGGACCACCGACCGGCCGGAGCAGAAGTACACGCTGGCCTTCGTCGGCTACGGGTCGAACCCCGAGCACGCGGAACTCGAGCTGACCTACAACTACGGCGTCGACAAGTACGAGCTGGGGACGGCCTACGGCCACCTCGCCATCGGCGTCGAGGACGTCCACGCCGCGTGCGATCGGATCCGCGCGTCCGGCGGCACGATCACGCGCGAGCCGGGCCCGGTCAAGGGCGGCGCGACGATGATCGCGTTCGTGCAGGATCCGGACGGCTACAAGATCGAGCTGATCCAGGGCCGCAACGTCGGGGTCGTTGACGCCTGGATCGCACATGCGCGAGCCAGCGGCGAACAAGCCTTAGTCCGCGGCAGCCGGAGCTTCCGCCACCGCGCGGGCGAGCCGCACGAAGTCGTCGACCGCCAGCGTCTCCGCGCGCGCCAGCGGGTCGACGCCCGCCGCGCGGAACGCCTCCTCGCCGGCCACGTCGCTCAGCGCATTCCTCAGGATCTTCCGCCGCTGGTTGAACGCGGCAGCGACCACGCGGCCGAAGCAGCCGAAGTCGATCGCCGGCAGTTCCGCCGCGGCGCGCGGCACCATCCGCACGATGCTCGAAGTCACCTTCGGCGGCGGATTGAACGCGCCACGCGGGACGTCGAAGAGCTTCGTCATCCGGTACCGCACCTGGAGCATCACCGAGAGCCGGCCGTAGGTCTTGCTGCCCGGCGGCGCGACCATGCGGTCCACCACTTCCTTCTGCAGCATGAAGTGCTGGTCGATCACGCGCTCGGCACACTCCATCAGCCGGAACAGCAACGGCGACGAGATGTTGTACGGCAGGTTGCCGACCACGCGCAGCGACGGCGTGGCGAGCGACGACCAGTCGAGCTTCAGCGCGTCGGCCTCGACCAGGGTCAGTTGCTGCGCAGTGAACTCCTCGCGCAGCCACGCCGCGAGGTCGCGGTCGATCTCGATCGCGGTGATGTGGCCGGCGCGCCGGACGAGCTCGCGCGTGAGTGCCGCCTGGCCCGGCCCGATCTCGACGATCGACTGGCCGGGCTTCGGGTCGATCGCATCGACGATGCGCTCGATCACCCGGCGGTCGTGCAGGAAGTTCTGGCCGAAGCGCCTGCGCGCGCGATGCTGCAGCGGGGCGGAGCCGGTCATCGACCGCGCCGCGCCGCGAGCTGCACGGCCAGCGCGAGCGCCGCGCGCATGCTGCCCGCGTCGGCGCGCCCGGTGCCGGCGATGTCGAGCGCCGTGCCGTGGTCCACGGAGGTGCGGATGAACGGGAGCCCGAGCGTGATGTTGATGCCGTGGCCGAAGGTCGCGTACTTCAGCACCGGCAGCCCCTGGTCGTGGAACATCGCCAGCACCGCGTCGTAGCGCTGCACGAAGGACGGCACGAACAGCGTGTCGGCGGGCAGGGGGCCGTCGACGGCATGGCCGGCGCTGCGCAGGCGCGCGATGGCGGGCGCGATGACCTCGATCTCCTCGCGTCCGAGATGCCCGCCCTCGCCGGCGTGGGGATTGAGTCCCGTCACCGCGATGCGCGGCTGCGCGATTCCGAAGTGCTGCTCCAGGTCGTGCACGAGCACCTGCATCACCTGCACCAGCCCGTCGACCGTGAGGGCGCGCGGCACTTCGGCGAGCGGCAGGTGGGTCGTGGCGAGTGCGACGCGCAGCGGGCCGTGGGCCGTGTCCCCGGCCAGCATCATCACCACCTGGGTCGCCTTCGCGCGGGCTGCCAGGTACTCGGTGTGTCCGGTGAACGCGACGCCTGCGTCGTTGATCACGCTCTTCTGCACCGGGGCCGTCACGATCGCGTCGTAGCGCCCGGCGAGTGCGCCATCGATGGCCTGGTCGAGCGTCGCGAGCACGTAGGCCGCGTTGCGGACGTCGAGGTGACCCGGCCGGACGGCCGCGGCGAGCGGGACGTGATGCACCGTCGCGCGCGCCGGCCAGGGGGCGCCGACGGCTTTCGCGCGCGTGGCGAGGAGCGCTTCGTCGCCGATCAGCACGAGTTCGGCGTCGAGCGCATCGGCGGCCGCGATCGCCGCGATCTCCGGGCCGATGCCGGCCGGCTCTCCGGTCGTGATCGCGATGCGCGGGCGGGTCATCGCGCCGCCCGGTTCACGCGATCAGCCGCGCTCGTCGAGTCGCAACTCGACATACGTCTTGTCGCGCAGCTGCCGCAGCCACTCCTGGTACGCCTCGTCGGACTTGCGGTCGCGCAGCGCGAGCCGCGCCTGCATGCGGGCGCGGTCCCCCGATCCCTGGTCGGTGCGGCGCTCCAGCACCTGGATCAGGTGCCAGCCGAACGGCGAACGCACCGGCGCGCTGATCTCGTTGATCTTCAGGCCGTTCATGGCCTTCTCGAAGTCGGGCACGGTGTCGCCCGGGTAGAGCCACCCGAGGTCGCCGCCACGGCTGCCGGTCGGATCGAGGGAGTGCAGCCGCGCCAGCGTGCCGAACTCGACCTGGCCGGCCTCGATCCGGCCCTTGAACTCCTGCAGCCGGCGGACGACCTCGGGCTCGGGCGACAGGTCGCTCACGCGCAGCAGGATGTGTCGCGCGTGCGTCTGCTGCACCGGCCCGGAGGCCAGCTTGGCGTCGATCGCGCTGCGGCGGCCGAGCACCTTGAGGATGTGGAAGCCGTTGGGACTGCGGACGATGTCGGTGACTTCGCCGGTCTTGGTGCCCTTGATCGCCTCGATGAAGAGCGTGGGCAGGCGGTCGACGTTGCGCCATCCGAGTTCGCCGCCCTGCAGCGCCTCGGTCGCGTTGGAGTAGCTGGCCGCCAGGCGGGCGAAGTCGGCGCCGCCCTTCAACTGGCCGAGCAGGTCCTCGGCGCGCTTGCGGGTTTCGTCGATGCGTCCCGAGTCGGCGTTCTCGGGCACCCGCAGCAGGATCTGGGCGATGTTCACCTCCTGCGCGTCGGCCGCGACGCCGGCCTGCTCCGCGATGAAGTTGTCGAGCTCCGACTCCGAGATCTGGATGCGGTTGTCGACCTCGCGCTCCCGCAGGCGGCTGAGGATGATGTCCTGCCGGATGTCTTCGCGGAACCGGTTGAACGACATCCCGTCCGCCTCGAGGCGCTGTCGCAGCACTGGCACCGACAGCCCGTTGGACTCGGCGACGCGCCCGATGGCGGCATTCACCGTGCCGTCGTCGACGCGCACGCCGGTTTCGCGGGCGAGCTGCATCTGGGCGCGGTCGACGATCATGCGCTCGAGGACCTGCCGTTCCAGTACCTCACGGGGCGGCGGCTGGATCTTCTGCCGGCGCAGCTGCATTTCCGAGATGGCCGTGCGCGACCGCAGCTCGCTCGCCGTGATCACCTCGTCGTTGACGACGGCGACGATGCGGTCGAGTTGCCGGGACGTGCGCGGAGCGGTCGGCGACTCCGGCGCGGGCGCCGGCCGGACCGCGGCACTGCCGGCGGGCTGCGCAGGTTGCACGCGCGGGCTCTGCGCCAGGGCGAGCCCGCTGATCGCGACGAGCGCAGCAAGGAGCGAGTGCGCGACGACGCGCGGGAGTACTGCAGGCATGCGGGGGGTCACTCGTAGTAGTCGAAGCGTCCCGGCTGTCGCGGCAGCGGGTTCAACATCTGGTAGCCGGGGATATTACGCTGCAATTGCTGGACGGCATTCGTTCCGACACTCGTGAGTCCGCTGAGTTCCAGCTGCACGTAGACGTTGGTCGTGGTCTGGTCCGTCGTCGTCGCGAAGCGCTGCGCGGCGAAACGCAGGATCCAGCAGTCGGCCTTGTATTCGAAGCCGGCCAGCGCATCGACCATGCGGCTGTCCTGGATCGAATAGTTGACCCGGCCCACCGCGTACCAGCGGTCGGACAGCGGCCACTGCGTGGCGACGTCGATCTGGTCGATGTCGTCCTGCCGGTAGCGGTAATAGGCGCTGATCACCGAGGCGCGGCGCGGCTGCCAGCGTGCCCCGGCGGTCGCGCGCACGACCTGGCTCTCCTCGGTGTTGTACTGCGCGGCGAGGTCGATCGCCCACGACGTGCCGAGCAGCGCGGTCACGCCGCCGAGCACGTCGGTCGAGTCGCCCGTCCGCGGCATCTCGCCCGGCAGCGTCACGCGCTGCGATCCGGAGTAGAAGCGCTGGCCGATCGCCGCGCGCAGCCGCTCGGCGCCGGTTTCGCTGTCGAGGATGCGCGTGCCGAGCGCGAGCGTCACGTTGTTGGCTTCGGCGATGCGGTCGTAGCCCGAGTAGATGTTCTCGTTGAACAGCTGCGCGTAGTTCAGGTCGACCAGCGCGCTGTCGAAGTTCGGCAGGTCGTTCTGGTCGCGGTACGGGATGTACGCGTAGTAGAGGCGCGGTTCCAGAGTCTGCTCCGCGGCGCGGCCGAACCAGGTCGTCCTGCGTTCGAAGATCAGGCCCGAGTCGAGGCTGAACATCGGCGTGGTCACCGTCGGGCTGGAGTCGACCGGGTGCAGCGTGCGGTCGAGCGAATACGACCGTGAAACGATGCGCCCGCGCGGAATGACGAACCAGCCGGGCGCCGTCCACGGGTAGGCGACGCGCAGGTCGGTGACGTACCGGTCGCCCGGCTCGAGGGTCTCGTGGTCGAAGCGCGTGCCGTCGAGCATCGCGCTGGCCTCGAAGCCGCGCCAGTCGGCGACGAAGCCGTTCAGCACCGCCTGCGGCACCCGCTCGTACGGCGGCGTGATCGGGGCCAGCGGGTCCTGCAGGGTCTGGTTCTTCGTGACCCGGACCGCCGAGTTCCAGTAGGTCTGGTTGTAGGCGACGAACGCGTCCTGCGGCAGGACCTTGTTCGACGACCCGAGGATGGACTCCGAGAAGTCGACGAAGTAGTTGTCGTCGGACACGCGGTTGTAGTTGATCCCGCCGGCGAAGCCCGCCGGCGACGCGTACTCGTAGCGGACAGCACTGCGCTCGCGGCTGCGGTCGAGTTCCCGGTCGTCCGGGATCACGTCGTAGACGAGCGTGCCGCGCATGGTCGGCTGCAGGAAGCGGAACTCGTTCTCGAACAGCACCCCGCGCTTCGTCATCACGCGCGGCGCGATCGTGTAGTCGTAGTTGGGCGCGATGTTCCAGTAGTACGGCGTGCGGATGTCCGTGCCGAGCGTCGAACTCAGGCCGAGGCTCGGCGTCAGGAAGCCCGAGCGCCGCCGGTCGCCGACCGGGAAGCCGAGCACCGGCGAGGCGAGGATCGGCACGCCCTGGAAGTACAGCTTCGCCACGCTCGCCGAGGCGGACTCCTCCAGCCCGTCGAACTCGATCTTCTCGGCCTGGATCCACCAGGCGTCGTCGCCCGGCGCGCAGGTCGTGAAGCGCGCCTCACTCATCCGCGCCTGCTGGCCGCCGAGGAACTCGATCAGCGACGCCTCGCCGCGCGCCTGCCGCGGCGCGTACGTGAAGTTGGCCTGCGGCATCGCGCCGGTCTGCGCCTCGATCCTGAAGTCGAGCCGCGGTCCGGTGAACACCGCGCCCTCGCGGTACAGGCGCGCATTGCCCTCGACGTTCACTTCGTCGGTGGCCTGCGTGTACGTGATCCGGTCGCCGCGCAGCACGCTGCCATCGCGCCGGATCTCGGCGTCGCCCTGGAGCACGATCCGCTCGTCGATCGTTCCCTCGATGCTGCGGGCGCGCGCGAAGGTCGTGCCGCCCTGCTGGCCCGATGCCGCGCGCTCGTCCAGCAGCTGGTCCATCCGCAGGAGCAACGTCGGGCGTGCTGCAGCCGGCGACGCGCTGCCTGGCGGCGTCTGCGCCGTGGCCAGCGAGTGGAGCGCGAGCAGGACGGCAGCCGCCAAGCGGCAGACAACGACGAGGTGACGACGCTGTGGTCGCCGGCGGACGCGGCATAGAATTGGGCGCGAAGACAGGCCGAAGAATCATCCTGGCCCGGAAGGCGAATCGATTATATGCGTCGGTTCGCCGGTCGCCGCCCACTTTCACGCCACTGCATGAGTTCCACCACTTCATCGACCGCCGCCGCCGACGCGCCGGATGCCCGCCGCGTCGCGCTCGGCGCGTGGCTGGGCGCGCTCGCGTCCGACTACGGGCTCGCGCCCGACACGTTGCGCGCGGCCTCGGCCGATGCGAGTTTCCGTCGCTACTTTCGCGTCGACGCGCGCGGCCGCACCCTGATCGCGATGGACGCGCCGCCCGACAAGGAAGACAGCCGGCCGTTCGTCCACGTGGCGACGCTGCTGCGCGACGCCGGCCTGAACGCGCCGCAGGTGCTCGAGGCCGACCTCGCGCAGGGCTTCCTGCTGCTGACCGACCTCGGGACCACCACGTACCTGTCGGCGCTCAACGCGGACAGCGCGTCGACCCTGTTCGACGATGCGATGGATGCGCTGGTGCGGTGGCAGCTTGCCAGCCGCCCGGGTGTGCTGCCCGCCTACGACGACGCGCTGCTGCGCCGTGAGCTGAGCCTCTTTCCTGACTGGTACGTCGCGCGCCACCTCGGGCACGCGCTCACCGACAAGCAGTCGCAGGTGCTGCAGCGGACCTTCGACCGCATCGTGGCGTCGAACCTGGCGCAGCCCACCGTGTACGTGCACCGCGACTTCATGCCGCGCAACCTGATGGTCGGGGTCCCCAACCCGGGCGTGCTCGATTTCCAGGACGCGGTGATGGGTCCCATCGCGTACGACGTCGCGTCGCTGTATCGGGATGCCTTCATCAGCTGGGAGGAGGAGCAGGTGCTCGACTGGGTCGTGCGCTACTGGCAGAAGGCGCGACGCGCGGGCCTTCCCGTCGCGTCGGACTTCGGCGCGTTCTGGCGCGACTTCGAGTGGATGGGCCTGCAGCGCCACCTGAAGGTGCTCGGCATCTTCGCGCGCATCAACTACCGCGACGGCAAGCCGCACTACCTGCCGGACACCCCGCGCTTCGTCGGCTACGTGCGCGCGGTGACGCGGCGCTACGACGAACTCGCGCCGCTCGGCCGGCTGTTCGACGAGCTCGAAGGCGTGGCGCACAAGGTGGGCTACACGTTTTGAGAGCCCTGATCCTGGCCGCCGGGCGCGGCGAGCGGATGCGTCCGCTGACCGACGTGACGGCCAAGCCGTTGCTGATGGCCGGTGGCCGGCGCCTGATCGAGTGGCAGCTCGCCGCCCTGGCGCGCGCGGGCGTGCGTGACATCGTGATCAACACTGCGCACCTGCCGCAGCAGTTCGAGGATGCGCTCGGCGACGGGGCGCGCTACGGCGTGCGGCTCGCCTTCTCGCGCGAGGGGGAGCGGGCCGAGGATGCGCTCGAGACGCTCGGCGGCATCGTCCGGGCACTGCCGCGGCTCGGCACCGCGGCATTCATCGTCGTCAGCGGCGACATCGTCACGGACTACGACTACGGCGCGCTGCGCGAGCGTGGCCGCGCGATCGATGCCGGTACCGCCGACGCGCACCTCGTGCTGGTCGACAACCCGCCGTTCCATCCGCGCGGTGACATGGCACTCGCCGATGGCCGGATCGATCCGGATCGCGAGCCGCGCCTGACGTACGCCAACATCGGCGCCTTCGCGCCGCGCCTGTTCGCCGGCCTCGCCGCCGTGCGCGCGAAGCTGTTCCCGTGGCTGTACGCGGCGGCGCGCGCCGGGCGCGTGAGCGGCGAGCACGCGACCGCGCGCTGGTTCAACGTCGGCACGCCCGCGGAGCTGGAACGCGTCGACGCCGAGCTGCGCGCGCGCGAGCCGCGCGTTGGCAGGCAATAGGGCCTGGTAACGCCTGGATCGCACATGCGCGAGCCAAGCGTTATCAGGCCCTAGAATCCCTCGATGCAGATCGATCGCCATCGTGAGCGCCGCGCGCGCGTGTTGCAGGCCATGGCCGATCGTGGCGGCGGCGTGGCCGTGCACTTCACCGCGCCCGAGCGGCTGCGCAACCGCGACGCCGAGTACCCGTACCGGTTCGACAGTTCCTTCTGGTACCTGACGGGTTTTGCGGAACCTGACAGTGCGCTGGTGCTGGTGGCGCACGGCGGGCAGCGGCAGGCGATCCTGTTCTGCCGCGAGAAGCACGAGGAGCGCGAGCTCTGGGACGGCTTCCGCTACGGGCCCGAACTGGCGCAGGCCGCGTTCGGCGTCGATGCGGCGCATCCGATCGAGCGCATGGACGACGTGGTGCCCGACCTGCTCGCGGACAGTCCGGCGATCTACTACGCGCTGGGCGCGAACCCGGCACTCGAGACGCGCGTGCAGGGCTGGCTGCAGAAGGTCCGTGCGCAGGCGCGCACGGGGCGCCGCGCGCCGGCGACCGTGCACGACCTGGGCGCCGTCGTCGACGAGATGCGCCTCGTGAAGGACGCGAGCGAAGTCGAGACCATGCGGCGCGCCGCGCGGATCTCGGCCGCGGCGCACGCGCGCGCGATGCAGGCGTGCCGCGTCGGCATGCGCGAATTCGAGATCGAGGCCGAACTGCTGTACGAGTTCCGTCGGCAGGGCGCGCAGTCGCCCGCGTATCCGTCGATCGTGGCGGCCGGCCCCAACGCGTGCGTGCTGCACTACCCGGCGGGGCACGCCGAGGTGAAGGACGGCGACCTCGTGCTGATCGACGCGGCCTGCGAAGTGGATGGCTACGCGGCCGACATCACGCGCACGTTCCCGGCCAACGGCCGGTTCACCGCCGAGCAGCGCGCGGTCTACGACATCGTGCTGGCTGCGCAGCAGGCCGCCATGGGCGAGGCACGGCCCGGCAGGGACTTCAACGCGCCGCACGAGGCGGCGACGCGCGTGCTCACGCAGGGGCTCATCGACCTCGGCCTGCTCGCCGGATCGCTCGACGGCGCGCTCGAGTCGAAGGCGTTCCGCCAGTTCTTCATGCACAGGACCGGCCACTGGCTCGGACTGGATGTGCACGATGTCGGCGACTACCGCGAGCCGGCCGCCGCGAAGGAAGGCGAGGAGCGACCGTGGCGCAGCCTCGTCCCGGGCATGGCGACGACCGTCGAGCCCGGCCTCTACATCCGCCCCGCGCCGAATGTCGACGAGCGCTTCCACCACATCGGCATCCGCATCGAGGACGACGTGGTGATCACCGCGCAGGGCTGCGACGTGCTGTCGGCCGACGCGCCGAAGTCCCCCGACGACATCGAAGCTCTGATGAAACGATGATGAGGCGATGACAACGACTCCAGTCGCCATCCTGGGTGGCGGTCCCGTCGGCCTGACGCTGGCCCTGCGACTGGCACGCCTGCGGGTGCCATCCGTCGTGGTCGATGCGCGTGACCTCGACGAGGCGAAGCGCGACCGGCGCCTGCTGGCGCTGTCGCGCGGCACGCTCGACGCGCTCGGCACGGTCGTCGAACTGCCCTCGGCGGCGCTTGCTCCGATCCGGACGGTCATCGTTTCGTCGCGCGGGGAATTCGGCCGCGCGGTCCTCGATGAACGGGACAACGGCGGACGGACGCTGGGCGCCACCATCCGTTACGGCGACCTGCTCACGGCGCTCGACGCCGCGTGCAGCAGCGCGCCGCCCGTGGAGTTGCGCAGGCGCTGCGTGGCCAGCGCGGTGAGCCAGGGGCCGGCGTCGGTCGACGTTCAGCTCTCGGATGGAGGCAGGCTGAGCGCGACGATCGCCGTCAATGCGGAGGGCGTCGGCGCGGGCGGCCGCCCGCCGGTCGCGCGGCAGTCCGCGCTGACCGGTGACGTCGAGGTGCGGGGGCCAGTCGCCGGGACCGCGTTCGAGCGCTTCACCCGCGACGGACCGCTCGCAATGCTGCCGCTGCCCGGCCCCGCTGTCGGCGCCGCGCGTCCGATGTCGCTGGTCTGGTGCATGCCGACCGCTGCCGCCGACCGGCGCGAAGCGTTGTCCGACGCGGCGCTGCTGGCCGAGCTGCAGGCGGAGTTCGGCGAGCGCAACGGGCGGGTCGTTTCCATCCGCTCGCGCGGCCGCTACCCGCTGATCGAGCAGGCGCGCGACGAAGTGCGCGAACACCGTCTGGTCCACGTGGGCAACGCCGCGCAGACGCTGCATCCTGTCGCCGGCCAGGGCCTGAACCTCGGCGTGCGCGACGGGGTTGCGCTCGCCGACCTGGTCGCCGCCGCCTTCGCCGCGGGGCAGGATCCCCTCGCGCAGTTGCCGCAGTACGAGCAGCGGCGGCGGGCGGATCGGCTCGCGATCCGGACGCTCACCCGCACCGTTCCCGGCTTCTTCGCCACCAGCTTCGCGCCGGTGGCCGCGGCGCGGTCCCTCGGTTTGACGATGCTCAGCATCTTTCCCGATTTGCGCGCGGAGTTCGCGCGCTTCCTGATGTTCGGCGTACGCTCGTAAGCCCGCCGAGGCCTTCGCTACAATCCGCGCCCTTTTTCGAGCCCGACCCGCTGGCGATGCGTCTTGGTCCACACGAACTGCCGAACAACGTGTTCGTCGCCCCGATGGCGGGCGTGACGGATCGTCCTTTCCGGCAGCTGTGCAAGTCGCTCGGCGCCGGCCACGCGATCTCCGAGATGGCGGCGTCGAATCCACGCCTGTGGGCCAGCGAGAAGACCGCGCGGCGCATCAATCACGACGGCGAGCGCGCGCCGGTGGCGGTGCAGCTGGCAGGCGCCGATCCCGCGATGCTCGCCGAGGCGGCGCGCTTCAACGTCGAGCGCGGCGCGCAGATCATCGACATCAACATGGGCTGTCCGGCGAAGAAGGTCTGCAACGTCGCGAGCGGCTCCGCGCTGCTGCGGGACGCCGGCGTCGTGCGGGCGATCCTCGAAGCGGTGGTCGCCGCGGTCGACGTCCCGGTCACGCTGAAGTACCGCACCGGCTGGGATCCTGAAAGCCGCAACGCGGTCGAGGTCGCGCGGCTCGCGCAGTCGTGCGGCGTCGCGGCGCTCACGCTGCACGGCCGGACACGCGCCTGCGGTTTCACGGGCGAGGCGGAGTACGACACGATCCGCGCGGTCAAGCAGGCGGTCGCGATCCCGGTGATCGCGAACGGCGACATCGACACGCCCGGGAAGGCGCGCGCCGTGCTCGCCTACACCGGGGCCGATGCGGTGATGGTCGGCCGCGCGGCGCAGGGCCGGCCCTGGATCTTCCGCGAGATCGTCCATTTCCTGCGCACCGGCGAGCACCTCGCCGCGCCGCGAGTGGAAGAGGTCCGCGGACTGCTGCTCGCGCATCTCGACGACCACTACCGGTTCTACGGCGATGCGGTGGGAGTCCGCACCGCCCGCAAGCACATCATCTGGTACACGCGACGCCTCGAGGGAGGAGAACGCTTCTGCGACCGCATGAACGCCATCGACGACTGCGCCGGCCAGGCGCGGGCGGTCGACGGCTTCTTCCGTGCCCACGCCGAACGCCACGAGCGCCTGCATTACACCGTGCACACGCTGCACTAGGACAAGAAACGATGGTCAAGACATCGACGAAACCGGGCGCGCCGGCAAGCGAGCGCGCCAGCCGGGCGCGCAGCGGGGAGACGCTGGACCAGTGCGTGCGCCGCAGCCTCGAGCAGTACTTCTCGGACCTCGACGGCGCGCGTCCTCACGCGCTGCACGGCATGGTCATCACCGCGGTCGAGCGCCCGCTGCTGCAGTTCGCGATGGAGCGCGCCGACGGCAACCAGTCGGCGGCCGCGGAGCTGCTCGGCATCAACCGCAACACCCTGCGGAAGAAGCTGCAGGAATACCGCCTCGTCTGAAACGACAACAAGGAAGCAGGCCATGGTGAAGCAGGCGCTGATCAGCGTGTCCGACAAGGCGGGTGTCGTCGAATTCGCGCAGGCGCTTGCGCAGCTCGGCTACCGGCTGCTGTCGACCGGCGGCACCGCGAAGCTGCTGGCCGAGCAGGGCCTCGCGGTCACGGAGGTGGCGGCCTACACGGGCTTCCCGGAGATCCTCGACGGTCGCGTGAAGACGCTGAACCCGCGCATCCACGCGGGTCTGCTGGCGCGCCGCCCGGACCCGGCGCACATGAAGTCGCTGCAGGAGCACGGCATCGACCCGATCGACCTGCTCGTCGTGAACCTGTACCCGTTCGAGCAGACCATCGCGCGGGCCGGGTGCACGTTCGACGACGCGATCGAGAACATCGACATCGGCGGGCCGGCGATGCTGCGCGCCGCGGCGAAGAACCACGAGAGCGTCGCGGTCGTGGTCGATCCCGGCGATTACGGCTGCATCGTCGAGGAGCTGACCGGCACGGGCGCGGTGAGCGCCGCCACGCGCCTCGCCCTGGCGAAGAAGGTCTTCGCGCACACCGCGCGCTACGACGGCGCGATCGCGAACTACCTGACGGCGCTCGACGGGCAGGGCAACCGCGGCGCGTTTCCCGACGTGCTGTCGCGCCAGTGGGTCAAGGTCCAGCAGATGCGGTACGGCGAGAACCCGCACCAGCAGGCCGCGTTCTACCGCGAGCGCGACGTCGCGCCGGGCCTGCTGGCGAGCTACACGCAGCTGCAGGGCAAGGAGCTCTCGTACAACAACATCGCGGACGCCGACGCGGCGTGGGACTGCGTGCGCAGTTTCGACGCGCCGGCCTGCGTGATCATCAAGCACGCGAACCCGTGCGGCGTGGCGGTGGGCGGCGACGCGGCTCAGGCCTACTCCAAGGCGTTCAAGACCGATCCGACCTCCGCATTCGGCGGCATCATCGCCTTCAACCGCGCGGTGGACGCCGCCGCGGCGCAGGCGGTGGCGAAGCAGTTCGTCGAGGTCGTGATCGCGCCGGCGTTCGACGAGGCGGCACGCGGGGTGTTCGCGGCCAAGCAGAACGTGCGGCTGCTGACGGTCACGCCCGGGAGCGCGCAGAACGACTTCGACTTCAAGCGCGTCGGCGGCGGCCTGCTGGTGCAGTCGCCCGACGTGCATGCGTTGAAGCCGGCCGATCTCAAGGTCGTCACCGCCAAGGCGCCCACGCCGGCGCAGCTTGCGGACCTGATGTTCGCGTGGAATGTGGCCAGGTTCGTGAAGTCCAACACGATCGTGTTCGCGCACGACGGCATGACGCTCGGCGTCGGTGCCGGCCAGATGTCGCGCATCGACTCGGCGCGGATCGCATCGATCAAGGCGAAGGAAGCCGGCCTGTCGCTCGCGGGCTCGGCCGCGGCGTCCGACGCGTTCTTCCCGTTCCGCGACGGCCTCGACGTCGTCGTCGATGCAGGCGCCACCTGCGTCATCCAGCCGGGCGGCAGCATGCGCGACGACGAGGTGATCGCCGCGGCGAACGAGCGCGGCATCGCGATGGTGTTCACTGGCGTGCGGCATTTCCGGCACTGACAGGATTGGCGGGAACGCGAGCGAGCAGAGCGACCGGAGCCCGGCGCGCGCCTTTCGGAGGCGCCGAGCAGCGCAGTCCTGGGGCCAGCGCGCGAAGCGCGCCTCGTCGACTGACTCGCCGCGATTGTCTGAGCGGAGCGCGCGCAGCGCGCGTAGCGAGTTTCGCGGCGCGGCCCCAGGGCGAGCAGCACAGGGAACCCGAAGGGCGCTTCCGCAGGCGTGCGCCGGGCTCCGGTCGCTCTGCTCGCGTCTACTGGCTGCCGAACTCGACAGCGGTGGCACAATCGCCCGGTGCCTTCAACCCTTCGCATCCTGGGAATCGACCCCGGCCTCAACCGCACCGGCTTCGGCGTCATCGATGTCACCGGCTCGAGGCTCGCGTGCGTCGAGTCGGGGATCATCCGGGTGCCGGCGGGCGACCTCTACCAGCGGCTCGGAGCGATCCTCGAGTCGCTGTCGGACGTGATCCGCGCGACGCGACCGCAGGTCGCGACCGTCGAGAAGGTGTTCGTCAACGTCAATCCGCAGTCGACCCTGTTGCTCGGCCAGGCGCGCGGCGCCGCGATCTGCGCGGCGGCGTCGAGCGGGCTCGTGGTGCACGAGTACGCGGCGCTGCGCATCAAGCAGTCCGTGGCGGGCTTCGGCCAGGCCGACAAGAAACAGGTGCAACTGATGGTGCAGCGGTTGCTCGGACTCGCCCGCGCCCCGGCGCAGGATGCGGCCGATGCGCTGGCGTGCGCGATCTGCCACGCGCACTCATCGACGCTGCTCGCGGCGGTGCGCAGCGCGTCGGCCAGCGCCCGTCTCGACGGTCCGGCGCGGCGCCGCGGCGCGGCCGCGGGCCGGCGCGCGTGGACGGCGCGGCTGCAGGGGGCGAAGTGATCGGACGCATCGAGGGCCGGCTGCTCGAGAAGAATCCGCCGGCGATCCTGGTCGACGTCAACGGCGTCGGCTACGAGATCGACGTGCCGATGAGCACCTTCTACCAGCTGCCGTCGCTGTCGGAGCGCGTCGTGCTGCTGACGCACCTGGCCGTGCGCGAGGACGCGCACCAGCTCTACGGTTTCGCGACGGCGGCCGAGCGGGCGGCGTTCCGCGAACTCATAAAGATCTCCGGCGTCGGCGCGCGGACCGCGCTGTCGGTGCTGTCGGGCCTGTCGGTCAACGAACTCGCGCAGGCCGTCACGCTGCAGGAAAGCGGCCGCCTCACGCGCATTCCGGGAATCGGCAAGAAGACCGCCGAGCGGCTGATGCTCGAACTGAAGGGCAAGCTTGGCGCCGAACTAGGCACGGCGTCGGCACCGGCGGCGGGCGACGCGAGTGGCGACGTGCTGCACGCGCTGATCGCGCTCGGCTACAACGAGCGGGAAGCGGCCTCCGCGGTGCGCACCCTGCCACCCGGCACCGGCGTGTCGGACGGCATCCGCCTCGCCCTGAAGTCTCTGGCCCGCAGCTGAAGGGAAACCGCAAGTTGATCGAACCCGAACGCATCGTCGCTGCCAGCCCCGCGTCGCCGAACGAGGAGGCGATCGAGCGCGCGTTGCGCCCGACGTCGCTCGCCGAATACGTGGGCCAGCCCAAGGTCCGCGAGCAGTTCGGGATCTTCGTCACGGCCGCGCGCAACCGCGCCGAGGCGCTCGACCACGTGCTGCTGTTCGGGCCGCCGGGCCTCGGCAAGACCACGCTCGCGCACATCATCGCGCACGAGATGGGCGTGAACATGCGCCAGACCTCCGGGCCGGTGCTGGAGCGGCCGGGGGACCTCGCCGCCATCCTGACCAACCTCGAGAAGAACGACGTCCTGTTCATCGACGAGATCCATCGCCTGTCGCCGATCGTCGAGGAGATCCTCTACCCGGCCCTGGAGGACTTCCAGATCGACATCGTCATCGGCGAGGGGCCGGCCGCGCGGTCGATCAAGCTCGACCTGCCGCCGTTCACGCTCGTGGGCGCCACCACGCGCGCCGGCATGCTGACCAATCCCCTGCGCGACCGGTTCGGAATCGTCGCCCGGCTCGAGTTCTACTCCCACGAGGAACTGACGGCCATCGTCACGCGCTCGGGCCGCCTGCTGAAGGCGCGGGTGACGCCGGAGGGCGCGGGCGAGATCGCGCTGCGGTCGCGCGGCACGCCGCGCATCGCCAACCGGCTGCTGCGGCGCGTGCGCGACTACGCGGAAGTGAAGGGCACGGGCGAGATCGACCGCAAGGTCGCCGACGCCGCGCTGGCGATGCTCGAGGTGGACGCGATGGGGCTCGACCTGATGGACAGGAAACTCCTGCTGGCGATCATCGAGAAGTTCGGTGGCGGTCCGGTGGGCATCGACAACCTGGCCGCGGCCGTTGGCGAGGAGCGGGACACGCTGGAAGACGTCGTCGAGCCGTACCTGATCCAGCAGGGCATGCTGCAGCGCACGCCGCGCGGCCGGATCGCTCCGGTGGCGGCGTATCGCCACTTCGGCCTGGCAGAGCCCCGGCCGCCGGGAAACGGGCCGGAACCGTTGTTCTAGGCGCGTCCGGCCGGGGCGTAGGCAGGGCACCCTAATGTCAGCTTTGCGTAAGCGATTGCGGCGGGATTAGAATCGCGGGTTTTTGCGAAATCGGACCTGGAGAGGTGCGACCCCATGGCCATGGACTTTGCCCAGCAACAGCGCGATCCGACGCGGCACCTGATCGGCATCGGCGCGGTCGTGATCCTTCACGTCCTCGTCGTGTGGGCGCTCGTCAGCGGCCTGGCGCGCAAGGTGGTCGAGGTCGTCAAAGGTCCGATCGAGGTGAAGGTGATCGAGGAGATCATCAAGAAGCCGCCGCCGCCGCCGGAAGTCATTCCGCCGCCGCCGAAGGTGGCCGCACCGCCGCCGCCGTTCATCCCGCCGCCCGAAATCAACATCGCGCCGCCGCCCACCACCGCGCCGACCATCACCGCCGTGACGAAGGATGCGCCGCCCGCGCCGCAGGCGCCGGTGATCCAGAAGGTGCCTGAGACGCCGGTGGCTGCGGTCGCGCCCGCGATTCGCAGCGCCCAGGTCGCCTGCGCCAACTACCGCGAGGTCATGTCCTCGATCGTTTACCCCCGCGAGGCGTTGATGAACGGCACCGAGGGCGAGGTGGTCATCGAGTTCACCGTCGGCGCCAACGGCCAGATCAAGGACACCGTGATCAAGTCGTCGTCGAACCGCATCTTCAACCGGTCGTCGATGTCGGTGGTGAGCCAGTTGCAGTGCCAGTCCGGAGGCCAGGACATCCGGGTGCAGGCGCCGATCAGTTTCAAGATTCGTTGATTTTCCTGGAGCGAACCTGACCGGACACTGGCGCCACCGCGCCCAGCCACTTTCCCGATCAGCGCTCGTTCCATCTTCCACCAGGAGATAACAAAATGGTCCGTTTCATCCGTCGCCACGCGGCCTTTCTGGCGGTGATCCTCGCCGTCGCCGGGCTCGCCGCGCCCGCGTCCTCCTTCGCGCAGGCCGATGCGCCAAAGGCGCCTGCCGCAGACGCGCCGGCCCCGGCCGCCGCGCCCGCGGAACCGGTCGCCGCGCCTGCGGCGGCGCCCGCCGCCATCGCGCCGACCGTCACCAAGGAAACGGTCGAGAACCCGTACGGCCTCGAGGCGCTGTGGCGCCAGGGCGACTGGGTCTCCAAGGGCACGCTGATCATCCTGGTGATCATGTCGATGGGCTCCTGGTACATCATCTTCGTCAAGCTGTGGGAGCAGGCCAAGCTGATCCGCGAAGGCCGCGAGATGCGCAACTCCTTCTGGAAGGCGCCCTCGCTGCGTGAAGGCGCGAAGCGCCTGAAGGAAGGCAGCGCGTTCCGCTACATCGCGGAGCAGGGCATCGACGCCAACGAGCACCACGAGGGCGCGCTCACCGAGAACATCGACCTCAACGCCTGGGTCACGATGTCCGTGCAGCGCGCGGTCGACGGCGTGCAGAGCCGCACCCAGGACGGCCTCGCGTTCCTCGCGACGGTCGGTTCGACCGCCCCGTTCGTCGGCCTGTTCGGCACGGTGTGGGGCATCTATCACGCGCTGACGGCCATCGGCATCGCCGGCCAGGCGTCGATCGACAAGGTCGCCGGCCCGGTCGGCGAGGCGCTGATCATGACGGCCATCGGTCTCGCGGTCGCGGTGCCCGCGGTCATGGGCTACAACTGGCTGGTCCGCCGCAACAAGACCGTGATGGAAACGGTGCGCACGTTCGGCGCCGACATCCACGGCGTGCTGCTGGGCCGCAAGGCGGACATCACGAAGGCGTCGGCAGCGCGCTGAGGCGCGGACGGAAGGGAGCACGCCATGGCGATGAATGTCGGGACGTCGGAAGGCGGCGAGGACGAAGCCATCTCCGCCATCAACACCACGCCCCTGGTGGACGTGATGCTGGTGCTGCTGATCATCTTCCTGATCACGATCCCGGTCGTGACGCAGTCGGTCGGCGTCAAGCTGCCGTCGGAGACCAACATTCCCCGGCAAACCAAGCCGGAGAACATCGAGATCGCGGTCACCCGCGACGGCGACGTCTACTGGGGAATGCAACTCGTCCGCGACAACGAGGAACTGGTCAACCGGCTGAAGCAGATCGCGACGCAGCAGCCGCAGCCCGAGGTGCACATCCGCGGCGACCAGAGCGGTCGCTACGAGTTCGTGGGCCGGGTCGTGTTTGCCGCGCAGCGGGCGGGCATCCAGAAAGTCGGATTCGTCACGGAGCCGCCGGCCAAGACCGGTGGTCGTTGAGTGAGATTCGCCTGGGTCGACGCAGGTCGTCCGGGCCAACGTAGGAGAACACCATGGGCATGAATGTCGGCCCCGGGGGCGGATCGGACGAAGCGGAGGTGATGGTCGAGATCAACACCACGCCGCTGATCGACGTGATGCTGGTCCTGCTGATCATGCTGATCATCACGATCCCGATCCAGCTGCACTCCGTGAACCTGAATATGCCGGTCGGCACGCCGCCGCCGCCGACCGAGCCGCCGCAGGTCGTGACGATCGACGTCGACTTCGACGGCACGATCTACTGGAACGGCGACATGATCGCGAACAAGCCGGCCCTCGAGGAGAAGATGATCGAGGCGTCGACGCGCGCCGTGCAGCCCGAGATCCACCTGCGGCCGAACAAGCTGGCCGAGTACAAGGACGTGGCCTCCGTGATGGCCTCGGCGCAGCGTCTCGGCCTGGTGAAGCTGGGCCTGGTCGGCAACGAGCAGTTCGTGAAGTAGCGACGCCGGGCCCGCGGCGCGCCAGCCCGGCCCCGCGGCCCCGCGTTTTCCCTGTCGATCCTCCGCCCCCGCGCGAACGTTGAGCGGGCATCATGGCCGAGGTGCGCGGCGGGGTCCCTCGCACTCCGCAGTCGAATTCAAGCAGGAGCAAGGCATGACGCAGTCCATCGGTCGATTCGGTAGGTCCGTGCGCGCCACGGCGGTCGCGCTCGCCGTGGCCGCCGCCTTCGGCGCGCAGGTGAGCCCGCGCGGCGAGCTCGGCTGGTCGACGGCCCGGGCGCAGGAGCAGGTGCGCGCCGAGGTCGGCCGGCCGCTGCAGGCGGCGCGCGACCTCATCAAGCAGCAGAAGTACAGGGAAGCGCTGGCCAAGCTGAAGGAAGTGGAGGCCATCCCGAACCGGACCGCCAACGAGAACCTGCTGCTCGAACAGATGCGGGCCTCGGCGGCGATGCAGGCCGGTGACCTCGGGACCGCGGCGAAGTCGACGCAGGCGCTCATCGCCTCCGGCAAGCTCTCGGCCACGGACCAGGGCCGCTATGCGGCCGGCCTCGCCTCGCTGTACTACCGCGACAGGGACTACACGAACGCGGCCACGTGGGCGCAGAGGGCGCTCGCCGCGAACCCCGGCGACAAGACGATGCGCGGGCTGATGATCCAGTCCTACTACCTCGCCGGCGACACCGCGGCGGCGCAGCGCGAAGCGCTGGCCGACGTGCAGGCGGCCGAGAAGGCCGGGCAGGCGCCGCCGGAGGACCGGCTGCAGCTGCTCGCCAACCTCGCCTCGAAGGGCACCGACAAGCAGGCCTACATCAGCTCGCTCGAGCGCCTCGTCGCGTACTACCCGAAGAAGGAATACTGGAACGACCTGCTGCGCCGGATCGAATCCAAGCCCGGCTACAACAACCGGCTCGCGCTCGACATGTACCGCCTGCGGCGCGCGACCAAGACGCTGGACAGCGGCAACGACGTCTTCGAGATGGCGCAGCTCGCGCTGCAGGAGCGCCAGGCGGCCGAGGCGAAGAAGATCCTCGAGGAGGGTTTCGCGTCGGGGCTGCTGGGCAAGGGCAACGACGCCGAGCGCCAGAAGCGACTGCTGAACCTAGCCAATCAGCGCGCCGAGGAGGCGCCGAAGCAGCTGGCCGCCGCCGAAACCGAGGCGCGCGAACTCAAGGACGGCGACGCGCTGGTCCGTGTCGGCATGGCGTACTCGGGCATGGGACAGCACGACAAGGCCATCCCGTTGATCCAGCAGGGCATCGCGCTGCTGCAGCAGGACAAGGGTGCAAAGGGCAAGGGCGGCCGCGTCGACGAGGCCAACCTGCACCTGGGTCTTGCCTTCCTGCGCGCGGGCCAGAAGCAGAAGGCCGTGCAGGCGTTCAAGTCCGTGCAGGGCACCGACGGTTCCGCCGATCTCGCGCGGCTGTGGACGCGCGTCGGCTGACGACGTCCTGAGGACTGTCCGGGCCGGCCGCGTGCGGGGCCCGGGCGAAAAAAAGGCCCGCCGATCGGCGGGCCTTTTCACTTCTGCGCAGCGGGATCAGAAGAACTTGTAGCCGACCCGGGCCAGCCACGTCCGGCCAACCGCATCCGTATACCGCGGATCGTAGTTGGACTGGAACGTCGTCGCCTGGTTGCTGTACGGCGGGATCTCGTTGTTCAGGTTCCGCACGCCAACCATCACCGTCAGGTTCTTCACGCCGGTGTATGTCATCGTCGCATCCCACAACTGATACGGCCGGACTTCGTTCGACGGGTCCTGGTCCGTGTAGCCCGTCTTGTAGTTCTGGGCCACGGCCACGCCCCACGGACCCGCGGTCCAGCTGAAGGTCAGCACGTGTTGCCAACGGAACACAGGGGCATTGTCCGTGTACCGGCCAGCGGCCTCGATGAAGGTGCCGCCCCTCTCGCGCTGGTAGTCGTACTTCTGGATGTAGGTGCCGTCGAAGGCCACCCCGAATCTCCCGTACGCGGTTGCGTCTCCGCGCCACGCGGCCGAGAAGTCGAAGCCGCTGGTCTTCACCTCGCCGAGGTTCTCGGTCGGGGAGTCGATGTAGGCGATCGGATCCAGCGTCGCCGAGAAGTTTGCGCAGACGTCGATCAGCGACCGCTCGGCCGGGTTCAGCGCGCCGCAACGGATGATGCGGGACGCGTACTTGGTGGGATCTCCGAAGATCGCCTGCTCGGGCACCGTGCTGATCAGGTTCTCGATCTTGATGTTCCAGTAGTCGACGCTGAAGAACAGGCTCGTCGTCGGCTCGAACACGAAGCCGACGCTGAATGTCTCCGACTCCTCCGGGTCGAGCGTCTCGGCGGGCTTTCCGATGGCCACCGGACCCGACAGGCGCTGCTGGACCTGCTGGTCGCACACGACGCTGCTCGGCGCGCCGCCGACGGGCGTTCCACCCGGGCACAGCGCCGGGTCGTTGTACGAGTCGGTTGTGAAGGTGTTGGCGATCGGCTGGTAGATGTCGTACAGCGTGGGCGCCCGGAAACCCGTGTTGTACGAACCCCGGAACAGCATGCCCTTCGCCGGCTGCCACTTCACGCCGACCTTCGGATTGAACGTGCCGCCGAAGTCGCTGTAGTTGTCGTAGCGCAGCGCCAGCGTGGCTTCGATCGTCCTGGTGAACGGGAATGCCATTTCGGCAAAGATCGCCGAGACATCGCGATCGCCGGAGATGTCGGCCGCCAGTTCGAGTCCGGACGAGGCCGCCAGCGGAGCCAGGTTCTCCTTCAGGTCGTACTTGAACTCTTCCTTGCGCCATTCGACACCGATCGCCAGCGGCGCTGCGCCGCCTGCCATCTGGAAGAGGTCCTTGGTGATACGCGCATCGACGCCCGTGACCTTGCCTTCGGCCGACAGCACTTCGCCGATGACCTTGTTGGCATCGATGTAGGCCTGCCCCGCCGTCGTCTGCGCGCCGAACGGATTGAGCAGTCCGGATGCGATCCCGGCCTCGATCTGCGGCGCCTTGATGTAGCCGTCCGTGAACGTGTCGGCCGATTCGCTTCTGGTCTGGAACAGGCCCGCACGGTAGTCCCAGCCCGCGACGATGCCGTTGGCCTCGATCAGCATGCGCTCGGCGGTCGATTCGGCCTCGGACGTCCGCTTGCCGGCGCTGGTCAGGCGCCAGTTGACGATGTTGCCGGTCGCGCCGGCCGGGTAGAACGGGCTGGTTGACGGGATCGTTGCCCCGACCAGTGGCGTCGGCGCGACGCGGGCGGTGTTGTCGCTCGTCGCGTTCAGGTACTCGGCCGAGATGTAGTGCTCGCCACCGAGCTTGACGGTGCCGCGCAGCATGAAGGACAACTGCTCGTTCTCTGGAATCAGGTCGATGTCGCGCACGAAGTCGTACCGGCACGCGGAACCGTTCCACACGGAGCTCGGCGGCGCGCAATTCGGCGCCGTCGGATTGAATCCGCTGACGGTGGCGGGGAACGTTGTTCCCGATGTACGGAACTGATCGCGCTCGGGAACGATGCCGGTCGAACCGAACTTGCGGTCGGCGGCCAGCACCGCTTCCTGATTGCGCCAGTCGATGGTGCCGAAGACGTTCCAGCCTTCCTTGCCGAGTTCGCCCCAACCGGCGGTCAGGCTCGCACGCTTCGTGATGCCGCCGTGATCCTCGGGGTTCTGGTACTCGGCACTGACGTCCACGCCCTTGTACTCGCGGCGCAGGATGAAGTTGACGACGCCGCCGATCGCGTCCGTGCCGTAGATGGCGGACGCGCCGTCACGCAGCACCTCGATCCGGTCGATCGCCGCCATCGGAATGGAGTTCAGGTCGACCGCGCCGCTGTCGTACGCCTGGTTTGCGATACGGCGGCCGTTGAGCAGCACCAGCGTGCGCTGGCCGGAACTGTTGGTGGCCGCGCCGAGGCCGCGCAGGTCGACGAACGAGGCGCCGGCGGTCGTGCCGCCAACGCTCGCCGACGCCCCCTGGGCGGACTGGTTCTGCGGCAGGATCCGCATCGCCTGTTCGACGGATGTGATGCCCAATTTCTGCAGGTCCTCGGCCTTCAGGACCGTCACCGGCAGCGCGGTCTCAGCGTCGGTGCGACGCAGCGACGACCCGGTGATCTCCACCCGCTCGAGTTGCTGCTGGGCCCGGACTTCCGGCACGAGCCCGATCAGCCCGGCGCTGAACGCCGCTCCGATGGCAAGGCTCACTTGCGTTCGCTTCAACATCTCGGTTTTCTCCTTGTCGGTTCTGTGTCCGATCCGTCGCCGATGCGTGTTTGGCAGCGGCCCTCCCGCCGGACCGCAGGCAGCCTAGCGAATGTGACCGGCGCGTCATGGAGGTTCCGACCTGGGTCTTGACGGGTGTCATTTCCATCTGTCTCGTTTGGCCAACGGCCGAGCCATGGTTCGGGCGCAACCAAGGCCCCGGAGGCGGCGACGAACCAAAAAAAAGCGGGCCCGAAGGCCCGCTCTAAGGTGAAGCCGGAACGACTTACATGAACTTGTAGTTCAGGCCGATGCGGTACTGGCGGCCCCGGACGTCGTACTGCGTGAAGTCGTAAATAAACGTCGAGCTGAAGCCCGGATCGTACGGCGGCGTCTCGTCCGTGACGTTCAGGATCGAGGCCGACACCGTGAAGTTCGGCGTGATCGTGTAACGGCCGAACAGATCCAGCGTGGTGTACGAAGGCACCTTTTCCGGATACGTCCCGGTCTGGAAGCGCGGGTCCTGCGGCGTGAAGAACGAGCCGGGCAGCAGGTCCTGGTGGTAGCTGTGGACGTAGTTCACGCGACCGGTAAGGGCCCACGGTCCCTGATCCCAGTCGAGCGATATGTAACCCTTCCAGCGCGGGTAGGTGTTGGTGCAACCGTTGGTGCCGGCGCACTCGACGCCTTCCTCCTCGAACTCGTCGACGTACGTCGCGTTCAGTCGCGTCGTGAAGCGGCCCCAGTTCGTGCGGGCAATGTAGCGCGCATCGATGTCCACGCCCTGCGTCTCGACGCGCGTCAGGTTCCGGTAGTTGCTCAGCACCGTCACGATGGTGCCTGTGCTCGGATCGCGGATGACACGGGTCGGGTCGTTATCGTCCACGACCGACTGGAAACTGTCGTAGCCAACGATGTTCGACCAGGTGATCTGGTACCAGTCCAGCGACATGTTGAACGCGTTGTTGGGTTCCCACACCGCGCCCAGCGTCGTGCTGCGCGACTTCTCCGGCTGCAGGTTCGGATTGCCTGCGAACACGCCCGAGATCTGAGTGGGGGCCGTGGCGCCGGTGGGGTTGTCGATGACCTGCGTGAAGAACGTCGCGACCGACGGCGAGATCTCCGGCAGCGACGGCGCGCGGAAGCCGCGGCCCCAGTTGAACCGGAACAGCAGTTCGGGCGCGGCCTTGAACTTCAGGCCGACCTTCGGCGTGGTCGCCGAGCCGAAGTCGCTGTAGTCGTCGTAGCGCAGCGCGAGCTGGCCTTCGAGTTGGCGCGTGAACGGCAGCGCCATCTCGGCGTACACGGCCAGGTTGTCGCGGTCGCCGGTGGTGGCCGTGACGCCCTGGCCGAGCACTTCGCCGTTGACGGCGCGCGGGTCCGGCGAGTCCGTCAGCTCTTCCTTGCGGAACTCGATGCCCGTGGCGAAACCGATGGCGCCGCCCGGCAGGCTGCCGAACTCGGTGGTCGCGCGGGTGTCGACGAACTTGAGCTCCGACTCCGCCTTGCGGGACACGTCGATCAGCATCGTCTGGGACGCCGCCTGGGTCGCCGACGGGTTGTTGAGGTTGACGGTCGAACTGGTCGACACCGGGTTCGGCGGGAAGGCCACGCCGGGGATCGGGTTCGTCGGGATGCCGAACACCGCGCTGGTGGCGTTCTTCGACAGGCGGCGGAAGTTGGTCTGGTCGATCTCGTTCTTCGACCAGCCGAGCGCGCTCTCGAAGTCCCATCCGGCGAACGCGTACCGCAGGCCGCCCAGGAAGCGGTAGGTGTCGGACTGCGTCTCCTGGTCACGCAAGCCGAGGTTCCACATGTTGCCGCTGAACGTCGAGTTGGATCCGAACGGGTTGCCGGCGACGCCGGGCCCGAACGTGACGTTGTAGGTGAACGGTTGCAGGCCGGCCCCGCCCGTCGGCGTCAGGCCGGTCGTGCCGGCGAAGAACGGCGCCGTGAACGCCTGGGAGTTGTCGACGCGGCTGTAGCCGAACTCGCCGAACGCCTGGGTCGTCGCCGAGAAGTCGTAGGTGCCGCGACCCAGGAAGCCGAAGCGCTCCGTCTCGGGCAGGGCGGACAGGGCCTTGTTGATCTCGTAGCCGCACCACGTGTTGCCGGGCTTGTTCAGCGTCGAGGTCGTGGTGAGCAGGCCGGCCGCGATGGCGGACTGGGCGTCGAACAGGATGCCGCCGTTCTGAGCGCACTCGGAGATCGCGCGGCGGTCGGTCCCGTTGTTCCAGGTGCCGCCTGCGGTCAGGCTCTGGAAGTTGCGGCCGCCGTCCTCGCCACGGTAGTCGCGGGACTCGCCGAACTTGGTATCCGACAGCAGCAGGCCGTCGCGCTTGTAGTAGTCGAACACGCCGAAGACGTTGAACTTGTCGTTGCCGAGGTCGCCGAAGCCCATCACGACGTTGGCGCGGTAGTCATTGGCGCCCTCGAAGAAGCCCACCGATCCGCCGGCCTCGATGCCCTTGTAGTCCTTGCGCAGGATGATGTTGATCACGCCCGCGATCGCGTCCGAACCGTAGATGGCCGACGCGCCGTCCTTCAGGATCTCGACCCGCTCGATGGCGCTGGTCGGGATCGAGTTGAAGTCGACGAACGTGTCCTGCAGGTTCTGCGCGAAGCCGTAGCCCGAGGTGCGGCGGCCGTTCAGCAGCACCAGGGTCGACTTCTGGCCCAGGCCGCGCAGCGAGATGCCGGCGGCGCCCGAGGCGAAGCTGTTCGCGAAGCTCTCGCTGTAGCTGCCGCCCAGGTTCGCCGGGATCGTCCGGATGACGTCCGCGATCGTGGGCTGGCCGGAGCGCTCGATCTGCTCCCGCGTGATGATCTCGACCGGCGCGACCGTTTCCTGGTCGGTGCGGCGAATGTTCGTGCCCGTGATGGTCACGCGCTCGAGCGACTGGGCCTGCGGCTGGGCTTGCTGTGCGGCAGCAGGCGTCAGTCCGGCCGAGCCGAGCGCGGCAAAGACCGCCAGGGCGACTGGCGAATAGCGAAACTTCATGAAGGTTCCCCCGAGACTAGGTTCGACAAAAGGATTCTGCGGTCGGCTCTCCCCCGGTCCGCAGATGGGCGCGATTTTCCGGCACAAATGCTGAGCAGTCAGACAACCGCGCTCGAAAGCGCTCGGCGGCGTAGCGGACTGTTGCAAAGCCGCTACAGGGGAAGCGAAGGTTCTTGCGAGATGGCGGATCGCAGTTTCCCTGTGGCAGGGGCGCACGGCTCGGAGTTCGGTGCGTCGCGGAATGGGCGCGCCGCCACTCGCGATTCGACCCCTGCGTCTCGACCCTTCAGGCGGCGATACGCGGCACTGCAGCAAGGAGCGAACGGGTGTACGGATGCCCGGCGTGGGCGAGGATCCGCTCCGCCGGTCCAGCCTCCACGATGCGGCCGTCCTTCATCACGGCAATGTCGTGGGCGAGGTACTCGACCACGCCGAAGTTGTGCGTGATGAACAGGTAGGCGACACCCAGTTCATCCTGCAACTGCTTCAGCAGGTTGACGATCTGGGCCTGCACCGAGACGTCGAGCGCCGACGTGGGCTCGTCGCAGACGAGCAGGCGCGGTTCGACCGCCAGTGCGCGGGCGATCGCCAGCCGCTGCCGCTGGCCGCCCGAGAACTCGTGCGGATAGCGGTCGAGCGCGTCGTCGCGCAGTCCGACCCGCGACAGCAGGGCGAGGGCGCGGGCGGCGATTTCCCGTTCCCCGAGTTCGGGCCGCAGCGCCAGCAGGCCCTCGGCCAGGAGTTCCGAGACCCGCATGCGCGGGTTCAGCGACGCGAACGGGTCCTGGAAGATGATCTGCAGCGACCGGCGCGCGTGCCGCAGCGCCTCGCCTTCGAGCATCGACAGTTCCTGGCCGTCGAGCCGCGCTTCGCCGTGGATGGCCGCGCTCGCGCGAAGCAACTGCAGCAGTGCCTTGCCGGTCGTCGTCTTGCCGCACCCGGACTCGCCGACGAGCGCGAGCGTCCGTCCGGCCTGCAGCGTGAACGCGATCCCGTCGACCGCCTTCACGTAGCCGACGGTCCGCTTCAGCACGCCGCGGCGGATCGGGAAGTGGACCCGGTAGTCGCGCACTTCGAGCAACGGATTCGCGCCCGGTTCGCGCCGCGCCGGCGGGGCAGCGCCGGTCGACTCGTCGCGGCGCACGGGCAAACCATCCGCCGGCAGTCCGTTCCGGTACAGCACGCAGCGGACCGCGTGACCGTCGACCGGGACGAACAGCGGCAGCGCGCCATTCGCGCACTCCGCCTGCGCCGCGGGACAGCGTTCGGAAAAGCGGCACCGATCGAAGGCCTGGTCGAGCCGTGGCACGGTGCCGCCGATGGCGGCGAGCGGCCGGCCGCGCTTGGCGAAATCGGGAAGCGCGTCGAGCAGCATCCGCGCGTACGGGTGCCATGGCCGCGCGAAGAACTCCGCCGTCTCCGCGACCTCGACGATCTGGCCGGCGTACATCAGCGCGATGCGGTGCGCGACCTGCGACACGATGCCGAGGTCGTGCGTGATCAGCAGCATCGCCATGCCCTGGTCCTTCTGCAGGTCCATCAGCAGGTCGAGGATCTGCTTCTGCACGGTCACGTCGAGCGCGGTCGTCGGCTCGTCGGCGATCAGGACGTCCGGCTCGGCGGCCAGCGCGATGGCGATCATCACGCGCTGCTTCTGGCCGCCTGAAAGCTGGAACGGATAGCTGTCGATCCGCCGCTCGGGTTCGGGCAGTCCGACCCGCCGCAGCCATTCGAGCGCCCGGGCGCGCGCGTCGGCGCCCTTGAGCGGCGTGTGGCGCTCGATCACCTCGACGATCTGCGCGCCGACCGGCAGCACGGGGTTGAGGCTGGTCGCCGGCTCCTGGAAGACGATGCCGACCCGGCGCCCGCGCACATCGCGCATCCGCGACTCGGGCAGCTGCGCGACGTCGGTGCCGGCGAGGTCGATCCGGCCCTGTGCCACGCGCCCGTTTTCCGGCAGCAGGCGCAGGATCGACAGCGCCGTCATCGACTTGCCGCAGCCCGATTCGCCGACGAGGGCGAAGGTCTCGCCGCGCTCGATGGACAGCGACAGCGCATCGACCGCGCGCACCAGGCCGCTGTCGGTGTCGAGCTCCGTGTGCAGCCCGTCGACCTGCAGCACGGGCGTTGCGCGGGCGGCGCTCACGTGGCTTCCTTCAGCCGGAAGCGGCGCGGACGGAACGCGCGCGCGCGCGGGTCGAACGCTTCGCGCACCGCGTCGGCGACCAGGTTGGCCGACAGCACCAGCGCGAGCATGAAGGTGAACGCGGTCGCCAGGTTCCACCACACGACCGGGTCGCGCGACATCTCGCTGCGGGCGAGGTTGATCATCGAGCCGAACGACGACGAGTTCGGGTCGACACCGACGCCGACGTACGACAGCACCGCCTCGTACAGGACCAGCGCGGAGAAGTCGAGCACGGCCACGATCAGCACGAGGTGCATCACGTTCGGCAGGATGTGGCGCCGCATGATCCGCCAGTGGCTCACGCCGAACGCGTGCGCCGCCTGCACGTACTCCAGTTCCGCGAGCTTCAGCGTCTCGGCGCGCAGCAACCGGCACAGCGTCGACCAGCCGGTCACGCCGAGGATCAGCGTCAGCAGGAACAGCCGGAACTCGGCGCGCTCGACGCCTGTCTCGAACGAATCGGCGTTCTGGTCGATGTACACGTTGACCAGCAGCACGAACGCGGCGACCAGCAGGATCGGCGGGATCGACGACAGCACCGTGTAGAAGTACTGGATCAGGTCGTCGACCCAGCCCTTGAAGTAGCCCGCGAGGATGCCGAGCGCGATCGCCAGCGGCAGCGTCGCGATCGTCGCGAGCGATCCGATCACGACCGCAGTGCGGATGCTCTTCAGCGCCTGGAACAGCACGTCGTTGCCGGTGCGGTCGGTGCCGAACGGGTGGTACCACGGCCACAGCGCCGCGATCCAGCCGATCAGCATGGCCATCACGAGCAGCGTGGCGAGCATCGGCCGCCACGGCAGCTCGGTGCGTCCGCTGACGATGTCGCGCGCCGAAGCGGCGAAGCCGCCGTGCCTGCGCCCGCGCAGCGCCGCGATCGCGGCACAGACGAGCAGCCCGCCGGCCAGCCCGGCTGCCACGCCGGTCAGCGACCGGCGGATCACGTCGGGCACCCAGTCGCGCGCGGGATCCTCAAGGTGCGCGCCGCCATGCGCGAGGCGCGGGTAGTCGCGCACCTCTACGCCGTTCACCACCTGCGTCTCGCGCTGGAACGACCACCACGCCAGCGGCACCGAGTACGTCTTCTCGCGCGCCTCGACCGCGTGCGCGAGCAGGGTGTCGAGCACGGACATCGTGCGCGTCGCGTACGCGGTCGGCGCGTCGGCTGCCGCGCCGGGCGCCGGCGGCAGCCGCGGGCGGAAGTGGATCGAGTCGGCGAGCGCGATCGCGATGAACACGCCGAGCACGACCGCGGCGGCCATCGCGGGTGCGTCGTGCGTCACGTGCCGCCAGGTGGCCAGCGCGTGCCGGTTGCCGCGCACGCGCCACGCGTAGACGGCCACGCCAAGGACGACGAGCCACAGCACGAAGTCGGTCCACAGGAAGACGAACTGGGGCACGCGCTGTCTCCCTACGTCAGCCGCACGCGCGGATCGACGAACGTGTAGGCGATGTCGGTCAGCAGGTAGGCGAGGATGTACAGCAGCGACCCGAGGAACACCATCGTGTGGACGATGGCGAAGTCCTGCCCGCCGATGGCCTCGATCACGTAGGTCCCGAGCCCCGGGATGCCGAAGAACGACTCGAACACGATGGAGCCGAGGAAGGCATACGGCAGCAGCGCGCCGACGTGCGTGAGCACCGGCAGCCACGCGTTGCGCAGCACGTGGCGGAACAGCACGACCGCCTCGGACAGACCCTTGGCCCGCGCCGTGCGCACGTAGTCCTTGTGGGTCTCCTCGAGCAGGATGGCGCGGAACAGGCGCGCTTCGGAGCCGAGCTGGAACACGATGCCGACGATCAGCGGCAGCGCGAGGAACTTGACGAGGTCGAGTCCCGGCACGAAACCCGACAGCGGGACGAGCCGCAGCGTCTTCCCGAACAGCCACTGCGCCATGATGATGTAGAACAGGCTCGAGATCGACATCATCACGACGCACAGCACCGTGCCCCAGAAGTCCAGGTAGCTGGCGCGGAAGAACACCAGCAGCAACGAGAACGCGATGCTGACGAACACGGTCAGCACCAGCATCGGCGCGGCGAGCGCGAGGCTCGCCTGGATGCGGGTGCCGACCTCGTGGCGGATGTCGCGGCCGCTGTCGCTGGAACCGAAGTCGAGCGTGAACAGCCGCAGCGAGCGGTCGTGGAAGATCGTGTTCGTGATCTTGCGCGCGCCCGGTTCGGCGGCGTTGAACCACAGCGGCTTGTCGTAGCCGTGCTCCGCCTTCCATTTCTCGATCGCCTCGGCGGTGACGCGCTTGCCGCCGATGTTGAGTCGCGCGATGTTGTCGGGCGAGTTGACCGCGAAGAACAGCGTGAACGTCAGCAGGTTGACGCCGACCAGGATCAGGACCGCGTAGAGGCAGCGCCGGACGATGTAGCCCGCCACGTCAGCCCGTCCCGTCCGCGAGCCGGCGGCCCGCGGTCTCGCGCTCTCGGCGCTTCCACGCCCGGAACGCGGGCAGCACGGCGACGACGAGGGCCAGCGCCATCAGCGCGACTGGCCACCACACCGGACGGTTCCACTCGGCGATCCGCGCCGTGCGCAGCGCCGGATCGACCTTCATGTACATCAGCCGGTCGTTGACCAGCGGCCCGGCCTTCACGTTGCCGACCCACTGGTGGTTCACCGACCCGGCGTACGGGTTGTAGCCGAACGCCCACGGCGCGTCGTGCTGCGCGATCGCTGCCATCCGGTCGATCACCTGCTGCTTGCGCTCGCCGTCGTCGAGGTACTTCAGTTCGTCGAACAGCCGGTCGAACTCGGGATTGCTGTAGTTCGACGCGTTCTCGCCGTTGCCGCCGGTCAGCGCCTTGGAGTTCGGGCCGTACAGCAGGAACAGGAAGTTCTCGGCGTCCGGGTAGTCGGCGAACCAGCCCCACCAGAAGACCTGCAGCGAGCCCTTCTCGGCCTTCTCCTGGAAGCGGTTGTAGTCGGTGGCGCGGATCTCGAGCTGCACGTTGATCTTCGCGAACTGCCGCGCCATCCACTCGACTTCGGCCTTCAGTTCCGGCGTCAGCGTGCGCTGGTAGTCGTAGTTCAGCACCAGCGGCTTGCCGGTCTTCGCGTCGCGACCGCCCGGGTAGCCGGCTTCCGCGAGCAGCCGCTTCGCTTCCTCGATCGACTTGCGCTTCGGCCTGCCGTCGACGACGTCGTAGACGACCGGGTTGACCATGCCCGGACGGAAGCCGAAGACGCCGGGCGGCACCGGGCTCATCGCCGGCTCGCCCGCCGCCTTGCTCTCGAAAACGCGCACGAACTCCTCCCAGTCGACGGCGATCGACAGCGCCTGCCGCAGCTTGCGGTTGCGGACCTGCTCTTCGGGCGTTGCGCCCCGGCCGACGACGGGATCGAGCCAGTTGAAGCCGACGTACCAGTTGGAGATCTCGAGCGTGCGCGGCATCTGGATGCCGCGCTCGCGGAACAGGCGCGCGACCTCGTCCGAGTTGCGCACGTCGTACTCGAAGTCCTGCAGCCAGTCGAAGCGCTGGATCTCCGGGTTGTCGTAGTAGCCCTGCAGGAACTTGGCCTTGTGCGGGATCTTCTCCTTCTCGATGTTGAAGACGACGCGGTCGATCAGCGGCAGCGGCTTGCCGCAGTCGTCGAGCAGCTTCGCGGCGCGGTCGGCGGCCTCGCCTTCGCACGGATACGTCTCGCCGGCGAAGTTCGGGTTGCGCTCGAGCACGTGGCGCCGGTTCTCCTGGTACTCGGTCAGCATGTACGGCCCGGTGCCGACCGGCCAGTAGTTCAGCGAGAGGTTCTTCTCCGCGAGCCCCGGCTGCGCATAGAACTTGTCGGCCTCCCACGGCACCGGCGCCGTGAAGACCATCGTCAGCCAGTACTTGAACTGCGGGTACTTGCCGTTCAGCCGCACGCGCAGCGTGTGGTCGTCGAGTG
Source organism: uncultured beta proteobacterium (assembly GCA_963707725.1). Lineage (GTDB taxonomy): Bacteria > Pseudomonadota > Gammaproteobacteria > Burkholderiales > Burkholderiaceae_F > JAOUJD01. The sequence continues at coordinate 178,952 of CAVPRE010000008.1, forward strand.
CCTGCACGCCCGCGAGGTCGATCGCGCGGAAATCGAGGAAGGGCAGGTCGCGGCTGGCCGGATCGACGGTCGCGCGCAGTTCCTTGTCGAACGCGGCGACCTTCTCGCCGTACTCCTTCAGGCCGACGACGTGGTCGGCGAAGGTCGAGAACGACGGCGACTTGATGCGCGTGGTGGCGAGGCGCTTGAAGGCGTAGACGTAGTCGTGCGCGGTCAGCTCGCGGGTGCCCGTCTGCGGGAAGTCGAACGGCGTGCGCTTGTCGGCCGTCTGCGCCGCGGTCAGGTCGTGGTAGAGGTAGTTGCCGCTGGCATCGCGCGCGAACGCCGGGTGTGGCGCGAAGCGGATCCCCTTGCGAAGCCGGACGTCGTAGACGGCCTCCGCGACCTGGTCGCCCGGCGCGTCGGCCGGCAGTTCGCGCCCGTCCTTGTCGTAGTAGCGCGGCTCGACCACCCGTTCCGCCGTGCGCGGCGCCACTTCGTACGGCCGCTTCAGGTAGTGGAAGCGATACAGCGGCTCGTAGATCGAATACGTGTACGGCGTCTCGTCGAGCGAGTATGAGGCGGTCGGGTCGAGGTACTTGGGCGACCGCTCCTGGAACGCCGTGAAGAACGTGTTCGTCGTCTCGGCGCCGGCGGGGTGAGGGCTGTTCGTGATCCGGTCGCAACCGGCTAGGGCGAGGAGCGCCGCGCCTGCGGCCGCGACCGACACGCCGCGCGCGAGCGCGGATACGACTCCTGCGACGACCCTCGAGGCGACCGCTGACACGACCCTGAGCTTCCTTTCGTTGCGCCGTCTCGAGTCCAGGCCCGGCGGCCGGCGCATGCGCGGCGGCCGGGCCCGCGGCCCTCGTCCGGTGCGGCGCGCGATTGTATGGGACGGACGACCGCCTCCACGTGAGGCAAGCGCCTGTCGCGCGCCTCTATACTGCGCGGCAGCGAAATCCTGCGACTCTCAGTGCCCGGCCAACCCTTCACCTGGACGGTCCGCGTTTACTACGAGGACACCGATACCGGCGGCGTCGTCTACTACGCCAACTACCTGAAGTTCTTCGAGCGCGCGCGCACCGAATGGTTGCGCGCCGCGGGCTTCGGGCAGCAGGCGCTGGCGGCCGAACAGGGGCTGCAGTTCGTAGTGGCGCGGATCGAGTGCGACTACCGGCGCCCGGCCCGGCTCGACGACGTGATCGACATCGACGTGCGGGTGAGCCACGCCGGCCGCGTCTCCGTCGTGTTCGAGCAGGTGGCACGCCGCGGCGACGACGTGCTCGCGCAGGCCCGGGTGCGCGCCGGCTGCGTCGACACGAAGTCGCTCGCGCCCAGGGCGATGCCGGCGCCGATGCTCGAGGCGATGAAATCGATGGTTTTCAACGAAGCGACTCCATGACTCCGACTACCGATCTCTCGATACTCACGCTGATGACGAAGGCGACCGTCGTCGTCCAGTTCGTGATGCTGCTGCTCGCGGTGCTGTCGATTGCCTCGTGGACCGCGATCTTCCAGAAGGGCTTCGCGATCAAGCGCGCCAAGCGCGAGACCGAGGAGTTCGAGCGGCAGTTCTGGGGCGGCGCCGAGCTGTCGCAGCTCTACCAGCAGGCGTCGAATCCGCGCCGCAAGTCCGGCGTGCAGGAGCGCATCTTCGAGGCGGGAATGAGCGAGTACCTGAAGCTGCGCGGCCGCGGCGACGCACCGGCGACGCTCGACGGCGCGCGCCGCGCCATGCGAGCGTCGTACCAGCGCGAGATGGACGGCCTGGAAGCGCGGCTCAACTTCCTGGCGTCGGTGGGTTCGGTCAGCCCGTACATCGGGCTGTTCGGCACCGTGTGGGGAATCATGCACGCGTTCACCGGACTGTCGAACCTGCAGCAGGCGAACCTGGCAAGCGTCGCGCCGGGCATCGCCGAGGCGCTGGTGGCGACCGCGATCGGCCTGTTCGCCGCGATTCCCGCGGTCGTCGCCTACAACCGCTTCGCCAACGACATCGACCGGCTTGCGAACCGCTTCGAGAGCTTCATGGAGGAGTTCCTGAACATCCTGCAGCGCCAGAGGGCCTGACGCGATGGCGCTGGTCGCCCGCCGCTCGGGTCGCCGCCGCCGGATGATGGCGGAGATCAACGTCGTGCCGTATGTCGACGTGATGCTGGTGCTCGTCGTCATCCTGATGGTGGCCGCGCCGTTCGTGAACCCGAGCATCGTCAACCTGCCGTCGGTCGCCAAGGCCGGGCCGCAGAAGGACGGCCCGCCGGTGCGGATCATCGTGCGGTCCGATGGCCGGGTCTCGCTGATCGACTCGACGAAGCGCGAGCAGGCCGTCGCCCCCGGCGAACTCGTCACCGCCGTCCGCCAGCGGCAGGGCGGGAACCCGCAGACGCCCGTCGTCATCGAAGGGGACAAGCAGGCGCGCTACGAGGCGATCCTCAAGGTGATGAGCGAATTGCAGAAGGCGGGCATCGAGCGGGTCGGGCTCCTGGTCGAAGTCAGCCAACGCTGAATGACCGCACCGGCGATCACCGACCGACGACGGCTGCACTGGCACGCGCCGGAGAAGGGCACCGCGCCGGCCTTCGCGCTGTCGCTCGCCGCGCACGCGCTGCTGTTCTTCGCGATCGCCTTCGTGGTGCGCTGGAAGACCGAGCCGGCGGGCACGATCAGCGCCGAACTGTGGTCGGGCTTCCCCGCGGCGGCACCGGTGGCCGCCCCGGCGCCGGCGCCCGGTCCCTGTTCCGGCCCCTGTTCCGGCGCCGATCGTCGAACCCGCGCCGCCGCCCCCGCCGCCGAAGGTCGAGCCGCGGCCGGAACCCGAGCCCGAGCGCAAGGCCGACATCGTCGTCGAGCAGAAGAAGAAGCCGGAGCCGCCGAAGAAGGTCGAGCCGCCGAAACCCGATCCGAAGAAGGTGGAGGCGGAGAAGCGGGCGGCCGCGAAAGCCGAGGCAGCGAAGGTCGAGGCCGCGAAAGCGGAAGCGGCGAAAGCGGAAGCCGCGAAGGCGGCAGCAGCGAAGGCGGCGGCAGCGAAGGCCGAGGCGGCGCAGGCTCGTGTCGCCCAGCAGCGGCGTGATCAGGAACTGCAGCGGATCGCCGCGGCCGCGGGCGGGCCGGCGGGCAGCACCGGTAGCGGCGCCACCGGCGTGACCAGCGGCGGCGGCATGCCGCGCGGCTATGAAGGCCAGGTCGTCGGCTGCATCCGGCCCCACATCGTGTTCAACGTACCGGACGGCGTGAAGCCGAAGCAGTACGTCGCCGAGTTCGAGGTGCAGCTGCTTCCGACCGGCGAGCAGGCGACGGCGCCCCGGTTGCTGAAGGCGAGCGGACTGGCCTCGTTCGACCAGGCGGTCGAGCGCGCCATCCGTCGCTGCGATCCCTTCCCGCGACCGGCGGAGGGCGCCATGCCGCGCAACCTGCGGCTGGCCTTCGACCCGGTCGACACGCGTTGAAGTCTTTTCCCGTAGGGCGTAACCCCATCATCCGTCGTCGCGCGTTTAAGTCAGGACCGAGGGAGAATCGCCGTTTCGCCCTGTCTATACTCGACCCCCAATGACGGAAACCACCATCGATCGACCGTCTGCCGCGCGCCGTTGCATCTGCGCGGCGCTCGCCTCCCTTCCCGCCGTGTCCGTCGCGCAGTTGCGCGTGGAGATCACGGGCGTCGGTAGCCAGCAGTTCCCGATCGCGATCGCGAACTTCGCGCGCAGTGGGCAGGTGCCGGTGGAGATCGAGTCCGTGGTGCGCGCCGATCTCGCGCGCAGCGGCCTGTTCCGCATCGTCGATGCCGGTTCCGAGGCGATTCCCGAGAACGCCGCGGTGTCGCTGCCCGACTGGAAGGCGCGCGGCGCCGATGCGCTCACGATCGGCAGCGCGTCGCGCCTGGCCGACGGCCGCTTCGACGTCCGCTTCCGCCTGCTCGACACGATCCGGGGCGGCCAGCTCGACGGCCTGTCGATCGTCAGCCCGGCGTCCGACCTGCGCCTGACGGCGCACCGCATCGCCGACCGCATCTACGAGAAGCTCACCGGCGAGCGCGGCGTGTTCGCCACCCGCATCGCGTACGTGGTGCAGACCTCCCGCAACGCGTGGGAACTGCACATCGCCGACGCCGACGGCGCGAACCCGCAGTCGGCGCTGCGCTCGCGCGAGCCGATCATCTCGCCGGCGTGGTCGCCCGATGGCTCGCGGCTCGCCTACGTGTCGTTCGAGACCGGCAAGCCCGTGGTGTACGTGCACACGGTGGCGACGGGCGGGCGCAAGGCAGTCGCGAACTTCCGCGGCTCCAACAGCGCGCCGGCCTGGTCGCCCGACGGCAAGACGCTCGCGGTCACGCTGACCCGCGAAGGCAACTCGCAGGTGTTCGTGATGAACGCCGACGGCGGCAACGTGCGCCGCCTGACCACTTCGAGCGGCATCGACACCGAACCGAGCTTCAGTCCCGACGGCCAGTCGATCTACTTCACGTCGGACCGCGGCGGCGGCCCGCAGGTCTACCGGATGCCGGCGGCGGGTGGCGGCGCTCAGCGCGTCACGTTCAACGGCGACTACAACATCAGTCCGCGCCTGAGTCCCGACGGCAGGCTGCTGGCGTACGTCGGACGCCGCGGCGGCCAGTTCAAGGTGCACGTGCTCGACCTCGCGAGCGGGCAGGAGACGCCGGTCACCGACACCGTGCGCGACGAATCACCGAGCTTTGCCCCGAACGGCCGCATGCTGCTGTATGCGACCGAAGTCAACGGGCGCGGCATCCTGGCCTCCGCTTCTGTCGACGGCCGCGCTCGCGCGCGGCTGTCGGGACCGAGCGGCGACATCCGGGAGCCGACCTGGGGCCCGTTCATCAAGTAAGTCAGTCAGGAGGAACACATGAACATTCAACGCTTCGCACGCGCCGTCATGGCGGGCACGGTCTTCGCCTTCGTTCTCGCCGGCTGCTCGTCGGTCGACCTTGAAGAGCAGAAGCCGGCGCCGATCACGGATGCGTCCGCGGGCGGCCAGTCGGCGGGTGCGGGAACGGACCCGCGCGCCGTGGCACCGGTGGACGCGCAGTCCGCGCGCGGCGTCGACCCGTTCAACGATCCGGCGAGCCCGCTCTACAAGAAGAGCGTGTTCTTCGACTTCGACAGCTTCGTCGTCAAGAGCGAGTTCCAGCCGGTCGTCGAAGCGCATGGCAAGTACCTGGCGTCGACGAAGAACCGTCGCATCGTGATCGAGGGCCACACCGACGAGCGCGGCGGCCGCGAGTACAACCTCGCGCTCGGCCAGAAGCGCGCCGAGGCGGTCAAGCAGCGCCTGATGCTGCTGGGCGCGACCGACTCGCAGATCGAGACCGTGAGCTTCGGCAAGGAGAAGCCGAGGGCGGTGGGCTCGAACGAAGAGGCATGGGCGCAGAACCGGCGGGCGGACATCGTATACAAGTAGCGCGGGCGGTCCTCGTGTACGCGACCCTTCGGGTCGCACGTGCACTCGGACCGACTAGTTTGAGGGACGAGCTTCGGAGCGGCCGGGCGCTCGTCCCTTTACAAGGGCAACGATGAGGCGACCGCCTGCGGTCGCCTCGTCGCATCTGGAGGGAGCCATGCATCTTCGAGCACTTGCAGCCAGCGTTCTGTTTCTGATCGTCGTGCCGGCGCACGCGCAGCTGTTCGGTGGTGACGACGAGGCGCGCAAGGCGATCCTGCAGATCCGCGAGCAGATCAAGGTGCTGCAGCAGCGCGAAACCGAAATGACCGCGCGCCTGGACCGGATGGAGAGCGCGCAGCGCAACCAGCTCGAACTCGTGAACCAGCTCGAGTTGCTGCGCCAGGAGAACGCGCGCCTGCGCGGGCAGGTCGAGACCCTCTCCAACGAAGTCGCCACGCTGCAGAAGCGCAATCGCGACCTGTACACCGACCTCGATGCGCGGCTGAAGAAGATGGAGCCGCAGAGCGTCACGGTGGACGGACGCACCGCGGCGGTCGACCGGGCCGAGCTCGCCGCCTACGAAACTCCGCTCGCGCAGTTCCGCGCCGGCGACTTCAAGGGCTCGCTGCCGGGCTTCCAGCAGTTCGTCGCGCGGTATCCCGCGTCCGCCTACGCGCCGGCCGCGCAGTACTGGATCGGCAGCGCGCACTATGCGATCAAGGACTACAAGTCCGCGATCGCCGCGCACCGCACACTGGTCGAACGCTATGCCGACTCGCCGCGCGTGCCCGATGCGCTGCTGTCGATCGCCGAAAGCCAGGTGCAGCTCGGCGACCGCAAGTCGGCGAACGCGACGCTGAACCGGGTCATCAAGGAGTTCCCGGAGACCGAGGCCGCGAAGATCGCGCGCGACCGGTTGCCCGCGACGCGGTAGATCGAACCGGGCCGACTTTGCAGCGACAGCGCTGGGACGCCTGCGTGGTGGGCGCCGGCGCGCGCCTTTCGAAGGCGGCGAGCAGCGCAGCCCTGGGGTCGGCGCGCTCAGCGCGCCACGTGCACTGACTCGCCGCGGCTGTCTGAGCGCAGTTCGCGCAGCGAACGCAGCGAGTTTCGCGGCGCGACCGCAGGGTGAGCAGCACAGCGGAGTCGGCGCACAGCGCCGACCGGCTTCGCAGGCACGCGCCGGCGCTCAGCACGCAGGCGTGGCGCCCGGCTCCGCGGGCGTCTCATCGATCCCAAGCGTAAACTCGCGCGCCTCCCGAACGCCGCTCGACACGTCGTGCCCGAAGTCGACATCGCCTCCCTCTCCACGCAAGTCGTCGTCGCAGCGTTCATGCTCGGCGCGATCTTCGGCGCGCTCGTCCATCGCACCGACTTCTGCACGATGGGCAGCGTCGCCGACATCGTCGGCTACGGAGACTGGACGCGCATGCGCCAGTGGGCGATGGCGATCGCGGTCGCCGTGGCTGGCACGACGCTGCTGGCCACGTTCGGCGTGATCGATCCGGCGGCCAGCTTCTACACGACCAGACGCTTCACGCCGCTCGCCTATGTCATCGGCGGACTGCTGTTCGGCTTCGGCATGGTGCTCGCCGGCGGCTGCGGATCGAAGGCGCTGGTGCGCGCCGGCGCCGGCAGCCTCAAGGGCCTGGTCGTGTTCGTCGTGCTCGGCCTCGTCGCCTACATCTCGCTGCGCGGCGTGCTGGCGGTGGTGCGCGTGCGCGCGATCGAGTCGGTCGGCTTCGACCTCGCGACCACGCAGGACCTGCCGGCGCTGCTGACCGGCGGTGGCGCCGCGCTGGCCGCGGCCCGCCTCGCGGTCGCCGGCATGATCGCGATCGCGCTGTTCGTGTTCGTGCTGCGCGACCGCGCCGCGCTGACGAAGGAAGTGGTGCTCGGCGGCGTCGGCGTGGGCGCAGTCATCGTTGCGGTCTGGTTCGTGTCCGGCCACCTGGGCCACGTGGCCGAGCACCCGGATACGCTCGAGGAGGTCTTCCTGCGGACGAACTCGGGCCGCATGGAAGCGCTGTCGTTCGTCGCGCCGGTGGCGTGGACGCTCGACTACCTGATGTTCTTCAGCGACACGAGCAAGGTGATCACGGTGGGTGTGGCCTCGGTCGGCGGCGTGTTTGCCGGCGCGCTGCTGAGCGCGGTGCTGGGCGGGCGCTTCCGCTGGGAAGGCTTCCGCGACACCGAGGACACGGCCAACCATCTCGCCGGCGGCGCGCTGATGGGTTTCGGCGGCGTGACGGCGATGGGATGCACCATCGGCCAGGGCCTGTCCGGGGTCTCGATGCTGGCGGCCGGCTCCATCATCACGCTGGCGGCGATCGTCGCCGGCGCCGTCGCCGGCCTGCGCTACCAGGAGTGGCGCGTCGCCCGGATGGCGTGAGGCCGCGACCTGCCTTGCGCGAGCCGCGAATCCTCGCCATCCTTGCCTGCACCGACTGAAGAGGAATCAACGTGGAAAAGAAGTTCGCATCCCAGGCCGACCTGGAAGAGAAGAAGGTCAGCTTCGACAAGCTTTCCGAACACGCCTGGGCGTACACGGCCGAGGGCGACCCGAACACCGGCATCGTCATCGGCGACGACGCCGTGATGGTGATCGACGCGCAGGCCACGCCGGTGATGGCGCAGGACGTGATCCGGCACATCCGCACGGTGACCGACAAACCGATCCAGTACGTGACGCTGACGCACTACCACGCGGTGCGCGTGCTCGGCGCCTCGGGCTACCGGCCGCAGCACGTGATCGCCAGCCGCGACACCTACGACCTGATCGTCGAGCGCGGCGAGGCCGACATGAAGAGCGAGATCGAGCGCTTCCCGCGGCTGTTCCGCGCGGTCGAGTCGGTGCCCGGCCTGACATGGCCGACGATCGTGTTCGAGAAGCGGATGACGCTGTGGATGGGCAAGCTGCAGGTCGAGATCATGCAGCTTGGCCGCGGCCACACGAAGGGCGACACCGTGGTCTGGTTGCCGCAGGAGAAGATCCTGTTCTCGGGCGACCTGGTCGAGTACAACGCGACGCCGTACACGGGCGACGCCTACCTCACCGACTGGCCGGCAACGCTCGACGCGGTCGGGGCACTCGGCGCGGAGAAACTCGTCCCCGGTCGCGGCGCCGCGCTGCGGACCGCGGCGGACGTGAAGGCAGGCCTAGACGGCACGCGCGCCTTCGTCACGGCGATGTTCGAGTCGGTCAAGAGCGGCGCGCGCGCGGGGCGCGACCTGCGCAGCGTCTACCGCGAGACCTACGAGAAGCTGAAGCCGCAGTTCGGCCACTGGGTGATCTTCGACCACTGCCTGCCGTTCGACGTCACCCGCGCCTACGACGAGGCGACCGGCCACGTCGACCCGCGCATCTGGACGGCGCAGCGCGACAAGGACATGTGGGAAGCACTCGAAGGCTGAGCGCCTCGGGTGTACGCGATCGGCTGCGCCGATCGCACGTGCACCCTCGGCGAGAAAGTTAGAAGGACGGGCTTCGGAGCGGCCGGGCGCCCGTCCTTCAGTACAAAGGCCACGCAAAAGCGTGGGCCGGGCAGGGGAGCGAAGAAGAGATGCCATCGACTTACAAGGCGCCCGAGTATCCGTACGCGAAGCCGCCCGAGCTGACCGCCGGCGGCGTCGCGCGCACGCAAGTAGCCATCGTCGGCGCGGGCCCGATCGGGCTGGCGGCGGCGATCGACCTGGCGCTGCAGGGCATCGACTTCATCCTCGTCGACGACAACAACACGGTGAGCGTCGGCTCGCGCGCGATCTGCTATGCCAAGCGCGCGCTCGAGATCCTCGACCGGCTCGGCTGCGGTGATGCGATCTGCGCGCGCGGCATCGAGTGGAAGGTCGGCAAGGTCTTCTTCCACGACGAGCTCGCATACCAGTTCGACCTGCTGCCCGAGCCCGGCCACAAGCGCCCGGCATTCGTGAACCTGCAGCAGTACCACCTCGAGGAGTGCCTGGTGGCGCGGCTGGCGGAACTCGGCCATGGTGTCCGGTGGAAGAACAAGGCCGTCGGCCTGGCCGTGCGCGACGACGGCGTGCGAGTGGACATCGAGACGCCGGACGGTCGCTACGCGATCGATGCGGACTACGTGATCGCGGCCGACGGCGCGCGCAGCGCGCTGCGCGACCTGATGGGGCTCGAGTGGAAAGGGCAGGTGTTCCACGACCGCTTCCTGATCGCCGACGTGCACATGAAGGGCGAATTCCCGACCGAGCGCTGGTTCTGGTTCGACCCGCCGTTCCATCCCGGGCAGTCCGTGCTGCTGCACCGGCAGGCCGACGACGTCTGGCGCATCGACTTCCAGCTCGGCTGGGACGCCGACCCCGAGGAAGAGAAGCAGCCCGGGCGCGTGATCCCGCGCATCCGGGCGATGCTCGGCGACGACCGCCCGTTCGAGCTGGAGTGGGTCAGCGTCTACACGTTCCAGTGCCGGCGCCTCGATAACTTCGTCCACGGCCGCGTGCTGTTCGTCGGCGACGCCGCGCACCAGGTATCGCCGTTCGGCGCGCGCGGCGCGAACTCCGGTTTCCAGGACACCGACAACCTCTGCTGGAAGCTCGCGCGCGTGCTGCGCGGCGAATCGTCACCCACGCTGCTCGCGAGCTACGACAGCGAGCGGGTCGAGGCGGCGGACGAGAACCTGCTCAACTCCACGCGCGCAACCGACTTCATCACGCCCAAGAGCGCGGTCAGCCGCACCTTCCGCGACGCCGTGCTCGCGCTGTCGCGCGCCCATCCGTTCGCGCGGCGGCTGGTGAACAGCGGGCGGCTGTCGACGCCGACCACGCACCGCGCGAGCCCGTTGTCGACGCCCGACCACGATGCCTTCGCCGGCCCGATGGTCCCCGGCGCGCCCGCGGCCGATGCGCCGGTGCAGGTGGACGGCCACGCCGGCTGGCTGCTCGATCACCTAGGCGGACGATTCGACCTGCTGCTGTTCGATGCCGACGATGAGGCGGCGCGGGAGCTGGCCGCGGGACTCGGCGACGCGGTGCGCATCGTCCGCATCACGTCGTCGGGCGCGGTGCAGGGACCGCTGATCGATTTCGAAGGCCACGCCGAGCATCGCTACGACGCGCGGCCGGGCACGGCCTACCTGCTGCGGCCCGACCAGCACGTCGCCGCGCGCTGGCGGTCCCCCACGGTCGAAGGCGTGCTCAAGGCGCTCGCGCGCGCGCAGGGACACTGACATGGCGCTGAACACGCAACCGAACATCGACCGGCCCGACGACTTCTACCAGGCGCTGATCGAGGCGCACGCTGGTCTGACCGAGGAGCAGAGCGCGGCGCTGAATGCGCGGCTGATCCTGCTGCTGGCCAACCAGGTCGGCGACCTCGACACCCTGCGCGCGGCGCTCGCCGCGGCGCGGGATGCCGGCGGCCCAGCGGCTTCCGTGACCTGACGACAGCCGGAGCGAGACACGATGGAGAGGATTGAAGTCGACGTGGCCGTCATCGGCGCGGGCACCGCGGGCCTGAACGCCCGGCGCGAAGTGGAGCGGCGGGGCGGACGGGCGCTGCTGATCGAGTCGTCCGCCTACGGCACCACGTGCGCGCGCGTCGGCTGCATGCCGTCGAAGCTGCTGATTGCCGCCGCCGAGGCCGCGCATTCGATTACGTCGGCGCCCTCCTTCGGCGTGCACGCGGGCGACATTCGCATCGACGGTCCGGCCGTCATGCGGCGTGTGCAGCGCGAGCGCGACCGGTTCGTCGGCTTCGTCGTGGCCGACACCGGGAAGATCGATGCCGCCCAACGCCGGTTCGGACATGCGCGCTTCGTCGGCCCGACCCGGCTCGTGCTCGACGACCGTGTCGAAGTGGTCGCGCGCGCGGTGGTGGTCGCCAGCGGCAGCACGCCGTTCGTGCCCGCGCCGTTCGACGCGGTCCGCGCCGACGTGCTGACCAGCGACGATGTGTTCGAGCTGTCCGACCTGCCGTCCAGTCTCGCCGTGATCGGCACCGGCGTGATCGCGCTCGAACTCGGCCAGGCGATGCACCGGCTCGGTGTCCGTACGGCCTTCTTCAGCCCGTTCCACGAGCTCGGTCCCATGACCGATCCCGAGGTCGTGAAGATCGTGCGGCGCGATCTCGGAGCGGAGCTCGAACTGCACACCGGCGCTCGCATCCTCGAAGCGCAGCCCGTCGCCGAAGGCATGCGGCTGCGCTGGCAGGCGGGGTCGGGCGAGTCGCGCTCCGAGACCTTCGCGCGCGTGCTCGTCGCCGCCGGGCGCCGTCCCGCAGTGGACGGACTCGGCCTCGAAGCGACCGGACTCGCGCTGACGCCGAGCGGCCTTCCGGCCATCGACCTGCAGACCATGCAATGCGGCGACGCGCCGGTGTTCTTCGCCGGCGATGTCAGCGGCCATCTGCCGCTGCTGCACGAGGCTTCGGACGAAGGCCGCATCGCGGGCGCCAACGCGATGCTGTGGCCGGACGTCGAGCGTCACGAGCGTCGCGTGCCGCTCGCGATCGCGTTCACCGACCCGCAGATGGCAATGGTCGGGGTTCGCCACGCCGACCTGCCGCCCGGCGGCCACGCCATCGGAGCCGCGTCGTTCGACGACCAGGGGCGGGCGCGCGTGGCCGGGCGCAACCGCGGACTGGTCCGCGTCTACGGCGAGATCGAGTCCTGCCGCCTGCTCGGGGCCGAGCTGTTCGGGCCGGGCATGGAACACATGGCGCACCTGCTCGCATGGGCCGTGCAGCAGCGCATGACGGTGAACGCGGCGCTCGCCATGCCGTTCTATCACCCGGTCCTCGAGGAAGGGTTGCGCACCGCGCTGCGCGACCTCGCGCGGGCGCTGCGCGCGGAGGGCGGCTGCCGGCCCGAGGACATGGCCGAGGCGCCGGGCGCGTGACGCGCGGCGCTGGCTCGGCTGCTCACGCGCGCTTCGGGCGTGAAGATGCTGGGGCTGAGGGCGTGGCTGGCGCTGGCGCGGCGGGACGGCTGACCCAACGAACGTCCGGGGTCCGGTCGCCGTGGCGTACAGGGCCCGATCATTGCCAGCGCGTCGACCTCCGAGTCCTACATCAGCAAAGCAGCGTCCCGTCCACGCTCGTGATGCATGACCCGCCAACGATGATCCTTCCTTCGGCGCCGAACTCGACCTCGATGCGTCCGTCGCGTCCGACGCGCTGACCCTGCGCGGCGGTGTACGCGGTGCCCGCGGCGGCCACCGATCCTCGCTCGCGCCGGAAGACCGCCACGCTGCCGTTGCCGCTGCCGCACACCGGATCCTCGTTCACGCCGCACGACGGGGCGAACGAACGCACCTCGATGGCCGCCTCGCCAACGTCGTGCTCCGCGAAGACCGACAGCCCTGTCACGCCGAGGCGCCGCTCGAAGGCGGCGGACCGGGCAAAGTCGGGCTCGATGGCCAGCAGGTCCGCCACGCTCGGCAGCTGTGCGACGACCCACACCGCGCCGACGTTGATGATCGCTGGAGCCGTTGCGCGCACAACGGCGCGACCGAGCACGGCCTCGAGTTCATCGACATCGCCAGGCGGCAACGGCGTCACGGTGGCGGGCGGCAGGTTGAACGCCAGGCGGCGGTTCTCCCCCTGGCCCTGTACCGCGATCTCGACCAGGCCCACGCCGCACTCCTGCACGAACCTCCCGTCGCGCGGCTTCACGCGTCCCGCCTCCAGCGCGGCGTGGGCACTGCCCAGGGTGGGGTGCCCGGCGAACGGAAGCTCGCTGCGCGGCGTGAAGATCCGAAGGCGATAGTCGGCGCGCGGGGTGGCGGGCGGCAGCAGGAAGGTCGTCTCGGAGAGGTTGGTCCAGCGCGCGATGCCCTGCATCTCGGCCGTGTCCAGCCCCTCCGCGTCGAGCACGACGGCCACGGGGTTGCCCAGCAGCGGCCTGCTGGTGAACACATCCACCACCTTGTACGTCCTGGGTTTCACCCTGGCCTCCTTTCCAGCTTGGAAACGTTGCGAGATCAGTTCAGCAGATCGTCCATCGTCGCCACCGCGATCACCTTGCTCGCCGCCCGTGCGAGTTCGGGATCGCGCGTCACCAGCGCATCCGCCTGAAGTTTCGCGAGGGCCACGTACTCGGCCACGAAGGTGTCCGGCCAGCCGAGCTCGGCGGCGACGTCCCACGCCACCCGCTGCAGCACGCGGTCGCCCAGCAGGCGCAGCGGGAGGGCGCGCAGGTAGTCGAGGCGACGGCCGGCTTCCTTCCGGCTCAGGGCGCCGCGCTGCACTTCGACATACAGCTGGGCGAGCACCTGCGACCGCAGCAGCGTGGGCGCGAACAGGCGGTGGTGCGCCGGTATCGCGGCCTCGCTCGTCGCCAGGGCCAGCGCGACGTCCGGTTCGATCACGTAGCGGGCCATGCGGTCTCCTGTCCTTGGCGAGGCTCTACGATGGCTTCGTCGCGCTCCATGAGGAAGTCCGCAATCATGCAGTTCCGTGAATCCAGCGCCGCGGACGTCGACGATGTCCTGCGCATCCACCGGCTGGCATTCCAGCGGGAGGACGAGGCGGCGCTCGTCGCCCGCCTGCTCATCGATCCCTCCGCCCAGCCATCGCTGTCGCTCCTTGCGGAGATGGAAGGCGAGCGCGTTGGCCATGCGCTCTTCACGGCGCTGCGCCTCGTCGGAACTGCCGGCCCGGTCGGCTGCGCACTGCTCGCACCGCTGGCGGTCCTGCCTTCATGCCAGCGATCCGGCGTCGGACGCGGCCTGATCGAGCGCGGGTGCCGCGTGCTTGCCGGGCGCGGCATCGATCTGGTGTTCGTCCTGGGCGACCCGCGCTACTACACGCGTTGCGGCTTCCGTCCGGCCTGTTCCCCTGGGACTGCACGCGCCTTACCCGATCGAGCCGGAAGAAGCGTGGATGGTGCGGGCCCTCGACCCGGATGTGCTCGAAGGCGTCCACGGAACCGTTCGGTGCGCTCGTTCGCTGGCCGAGGAGCAGTACTGGCGCGAGTAGTGGCGCCGGGACCGGCGAGCAGCACGCCCGTGATCAGGCGCGCGTGCCGGCGGTTGCCGTTGGCGAAGCATCGGATAGCCACGACGCGTGCAACGGACGGTCAGGGAACCTGGCGGGGATCAAGATCCACGATGGCTGCCGTCGAAACCGGCGCGACGCCCACGCAATGGGACTGTTCGGCCACCTTCGGGGCGGTTTCACGCACGAGGGAATGCAGGCCCAGCAAGACGAGGACCCCGAGCGAGCCGGCCAGAAAGTACATCAGGCCGGCAGGACCGAAGAGGCTGATCGCGGCCCCGCCAGCAACGGGACCGGCCACTGCGCCGATCCCGTTCACGAGCAGCATCGTTGAACTCGCTGGCACGATCTGCGCTTTCGACAACATGTCGTGGGTCAGCGCCAGGCACAGCGGATAGATGCAGGCCGCCAGCCCGTACAGGAGCGCCACGCCGATGTAGAGGTTCAGATCGGATCGATGGCCGAACAGCGCTGTCGAGATCGCTGCCGTCGCGGCCGCGCTTGCGATCACGATGATGACGAGTCGACGTGGCAAGCGATCGGACAGATAGCCTACCGGCCACTGCAGCGCCATGGCGGCGAGGATCGACATGCCCATGAACGCGGCCACCTCTTCGATCGGAAGGCCCATCTCATAGGCGTAGACCGGTCCGACGGTCCCGAACGCGCCGAGGACCACGCCGCTCGTGGCGGCGCCGACGAGCCCGAGCTCCGACCTCTGCCAAAGTGTGCGCAAGCCGAGCCCGTCAGCCTGCTCCATCTCGGGGGGCGCCGAGGCCGTCAGCGAGACCGGAACGAGCGACAGCGCAATGAGGATCCCGGCGACCACGAACAGCGGATACTCGCCGGGGTCGCCAAGCGCAACCATGAACTGGCCGCTCGACGCCGCAAGAAAGAAAAGAACCATGTAGGTCGCCAGCAGCGCTCCGCGCGTCTGCGTCGTCGCACGGCCGTTGATCCAGCTCTCCGTCACGAGCATCAGGCCGGCGACGCAGAAACCCAGCACTAGCCTGAGCACCGCCCAGGCGGCGACCGAGACATGGAGCGGATGCGCCAGCGCAGCCGCGGCCGCCAGGGCCGCAAAGGCCGCGAACGCACGGATGTGACCAACGCGCTGGACGATGCGCACACCGTAGAAGCTGCCGAGCACGAAGCCCAGTGCGGTCAGGGCCAGCACGATGCCGATGATGCCGGGATCGAAGCCGTCGATCTCCAGCCGCAAGGCTGCGATCGTTCCCATCATCGCGTTGCCGCTCACCAGCAGGACGAGGCTTGCGAAGAGCGTGACGACCGCGAGAATTGACGGAAGCAGCATGACCAGCTCGTTCCTGTCGTCGGGGGGACTGCGATCCGGGGGTCGAACCGCGATCAGTCGCGCTTCGTCGCGACGAGCGGCACCACGCCCTCGACGTCGATCCTGATCCGCTTGCGGCCGGGTTCCACTGCCGTGAGCGGCGTCGCTTCCCTCAGCGTCGCGAGGCTGCGCAGCGTGAGGTCCTGGTAGCTGCGCGTTCCGCTCATCTTCCACTCGACGTCCTTGTCGGTCAGCGTGCGGATCACGCGCGCCGGCGCGCCGACCGCCAGCCCGCGCGACGGGATCACCATGCCGGCCTTCACGAACGCGCCCGCAGCGACCATCGCTTCCTCGCCGACGACGGCCTCGTCCATCACCACTGCGTTCATGCCGACCATGGCGTTGCGCTTGACGATGCAGCCGTGCAGGATCGCGCCATGTCCGATGTGGCCGTCTTCCTCGACGATCGTGTCGGTGCCGGGGAAGCCGTGCATCACGCAGCAATCCTGCACGTTGCTGCCGCGCTCCATGATGATCCGGCCGAAGTCGCCGCGCAGGCTCGCGCCCGGGGCCACGTAGCAGCCGGGCCCGACGATGACGTCGCCGATCAGCGTCGCGGTGGGGTGCACGAAGGCGGTCGGGTCGACGACCGGCACCAGTCCGTTGATTTCGTAGCAGGGCAAGGCGTCTCCTTGGCGCGCGGTACGGGTCGAGCCCCGCGCGCGATCGATGCGGCATCGCCGGCCGCCTGCATCCGGCGCGCGGCGAGGGTGAGTGCCGAGAGTGAATCCGCGTGAGCGAGTTTAGACTGGCACTCGCGTATCGATGGTCGATCGTGCCGGCGCGTCAGCCAAGGAGTGCCTGAATGAATCCTGCCGATTACCCGTTCCTCCCCGCCTGGCCGCCGGCGCTGACGCCGCTGGCCTGGGTTGCCGTGCTGTTGTTGACGGCGATCGTGGTGGGCGAGGCCACTCGCCGCTGGCTCGGCATCTCGCGCGTGGTCGGCTACCTGCTCGTGGGCGCGGTCCTCGGGCCGCACGCGACCGGCGTGCTCGGCGCCGACACCCTGGCGATGCTGCGCATCTTCAGCGACATCGCGGTCGGCCTGCTGCTGTTCGAGCTCGGCCAGCGGGTGGACCTCGGGTGGCTGCGCCGCAACCCGTGGCTGTTCGTCACGAGCGTGCTCGAGGCGCTGCTGACCCTGGCGGCCGTCTATGCGGTGATGCGCCTGTTCGATGTCCGGCCCGTCACCGCCGCGGCGGCCGGCGTGCTCGCCATCGCCACGTCGCCTGCGGTGGTGGTCACGCTCGTGAAGGACCTGCGGGCGCAGGGCCAGGTCACCGAGCGCGTGATCCTGTTTACCGCCTTGAACACGGCGTATGCCGTGGTCGGGCTTGCGCTGATCGTCGGCTGGCTGCACTTCGAGAGCGCCCGCGTGTCGATCACGATCGCGCACCCGCTGTACCTGATCTTCGGCTCGCTGGTGCTGGCCGCGCTGCTGGCCGCGGCGATGATCCTGATCCTGCGGCTGTTCGGCCGCCAGCTGACGTTCCAGCTGGCGATCACGGTGTCGTTCGTGCTGCTTACCGTGGCGGCGGCGTCGGCGCTCGAACTGTCGGTGCCGCTCACCCTGCTGCTGACGGGAATGCTCGGGCGGATCTTCGACCACGACCGGAACTTCGTCTCGCTGCGCTTCGGCCAGACCGCGATGCTGTTCGTCGTCCTGCTGTTCGCGCTGGCCGGCGCCGGGCTGAATTTCCAGGGGTGGCTCGCCGCGTTGCCGATGGCGCTCGGCTTCATCGCCGCGCGCTACGTTGGCAAGCTGGTGCCGATCATGCTGCTGGCCCGGCCGAGCAGCCTGGCGGTACGCAAGGCTTCGCTCGTGCAGCTCGGGCTCACGCCGATGTCCGGGCTGGCGCTGCTGATGCTGCACGACCTTACCCAGCAGGCGCCGCTCCTGGCCCAGGACATCGCCGCCAGCATCTATCTCGCCGTGGCGATCCTCGCCTTCGCCGGACCGCTCGCGTTGCAGTTCGCGCTGGTTCGCGCCGGCGAGACCGAGGAGGACGCGAAATGAGCGACATGCAGTTCGGCCCCTCCAAGGCGCTGACGTTCGGCATCGAACTGGAGTTGCAGATCCTGAACCGGCGCGACTGCGACCTGACGCGCGGCGCCAACGACCTGCTGCGGGTGATCGAGCGCGGCAAGAGCAAGAGCGACATCAAGCCCGAGATCACCGAGAGCATGATCGAGGTGGCCACCGGCATCCACGAGCGGTACGCGGATGCGCTGGAAGAGCTGCGCGCCATCCGCGACACGGTGGTGACGGCCGCCGATCGGCTGAACCTGCTGATCGCGGGCGGCGGCGCGCATCCGTTCCAGCACTGGCACGAGCGCAAGATCTTCGACACGCCCCGGTTCAAGCAGATCTCCGCGCTGTACGGCTATCTGGCGAAGCAGTTCACGATCTTCGGCCAGCACGTGCACATCGGCTGCACCGACGGCGACAGCGCGATGTACCTGCTGCACGCGCTCAGTCGCTACGTTCCGCACTTCGTCGCGCTGGCCGCGTCGTCGCCGTACCAGCAGGGCGTCGACACCGCCTACGACTCGTCGCGGCTGAACTCGGTGTCGGCGTTTCCGCTGTCGGGGCGCGCGCCGATCGTCGACCGCTGGGCCGGCTTCGTGACGTTCTTCGACAAGGTGCGCGACGTCAAGGTGGTCGAGAGCATGAAGGACTTCTACTGGGACATCCGGCCGAAGCCCGAGTACGGCACGATCGAGGTGCGGGTGTTCGACACCCCGCTGACGGTCGAGAAGGCGGCCGCGCTGGCCGCCTACGTGCAGGCGCTCGCCCGGCGGCTGCTGATCGACCGGCCGATCGTCGTCGACGACGACCTGTACCTCACCTACAGCTACAACCGGTTCCAGGCCTGCCGCTTCGGCATGGACGGTCTCATCATCGATCCGGCCACGCGCGAGCACGTTCCGATCCACGAGGACATCGTGGCGACCTGCGAAAGGCTGGCGGTCGATGCCCAGGAACTGCAGTCGTCCGCGGCGCTCGACCAGATCGCGCTCTGGGCGCGCGAGCGCCTGAACGACGCGCGCTGGATGCGCGAGCAGTACGCCCAGACCGAATCCCTAGCGGACCTGATGTGGAAGCAGAGCCAGTACTTCAGGACCGGGGCGTCGGAGCCGCGGCACCGAAGGTCGAACCGTCGCTGCAGCCGGCGCCGGTCCAGCCGCCGCTGCGCATCGGCGTGTCGGCCCGCATCCTGCATCCCGAAGGCGCGGCGGCGCTCGGCTTTCGCGGCAAGACGCTGCAGTATCTCGAGACTTCGGTCGCGCACTGGCTGATGTCGCACGGCGCGCTCGTGTTCATGGTGCCGACGCTGGAAGCGCAATCGAGCCTGCGGCGCTCCAGCGTGTCGATGCGCGACTACGTCAAGTCGCTCGACGGCCTGGTCCTGCAGGGAGGCGCCGATGTCAGCCCGGAGACTTACCACGAGCAGCCGCTGCGGCCGGAGTGGAACGGCGACCGCGTGCGGGACATGTACGAGGTCGAGATGCTGTGGGCCTTCGTCTTCGAGCAGAAGCCGGTGCTGGGCATCTGCCGCGGACTGCAGCTGATCGACGTCGCGCTCAACGGTTCGCTGTACCAGGACATCCCGACCGAACTGCCCGAGGCGATCCGGCACGTCGATACGGCGCTCTACGACACGCTGCATCACGACGTCGAGCTCCAGCCGGATTC
>CAVPRE010000009.1:0-235569 GCA_963707725.1 uncultured beta proteobacterium
GTGACTGTCTTGGATAAACCCGCCAATTACCGAATCAAGGTGCACGGCAGCGTGCCCGAAAGCTGGATTGATCGACTGGGAGGCATGCGAATTGTCGCCGTCTCTTCGGTCCACACCATACTGGAGGGATGGTTGCCCGATCAAGCCGCGCTGAAAGGCGTGCTTGACACGCTCTATGAATTACGCCTGAGCCTGGAAGAGGTCACATGTTTGGAACCATCCGGCGTATGCCGTTCGGACATCTTACTTGGGACAGTAAAGTAACCGACCGTGACAATCTGAAATTCAATATGAACAACACCATTAACTAGTGCCCATCCGCGATTGTTGAAAGAATCAGATGGGCACATGTGTAAGTGTCCGATTCATAAATGAGTAATTTTGTCTCTGGGCAAGGCCGCACAAGGGTTTTGACCGCAGGCGTAGCATGGCTACGGTGAGGATCAAGACCCGCGGAGAACGCCGCCCAGGGACAAAAGGACCATTTATGGACGGACACTAACTAAGGACACGACCATGAAAACAACAGTATTAGTATCAGCACTTTGCCTTATCAGCTCAGGGCTATTCGCTCAAGAAAAGCCAAAACCCATTGCACTTTTTACCAATGTACAGGTATTTGATGGTGTATCCGAAAAACGGTTCAAGTCAGATGTTTTGGTTGAAGGAAACCTCATCAAACAAATATCCAAAGAACCTTTGACGGTTACGCAAACCGATAATGTGACCATCATCAACGGTGAAGGGCGCACGCTGATGCCTGGCCTTACAGATTGTCATTGGCACAGCATGGCGGCCTATATGAGTGGGAACGTGTTTGCGGCTGGTGCGGGCAAACTGAATCTCGTGGCGGCCAATGGGGCAGAAAAGACGCTTATGCGGGGCTTCACCACAGTGAGAGACCCGGGCGGCCCTGTATTTGATTTAAAGGAGGCAATCGACGAGGGTCTGTTCGTTGGCCCCCGGATCTACGCTGCGGGTTCGATGATCTCCCAAACGGGTGGACATGGCGATTTCCGTAGCACGATTGATATCCCTCGAAGCTATTCACGGGATCTTACCCCGCAAGAAGGAATGGCTTCGGTCGCGATCGCAGACGGCAGGGCGCAAGTCATGCAGCGCGTGCGCGAGAACCTGATGCGTGGGGCGGCCTTTATCAAGCTCATGGGCGGTGGAGGGGTCGCCTCCCCCTCGGATCCACTCGACGTATCGCAATACACCGTCGATGAAATCGCTGCAGCGGTTGAAGTCGCGGAGAACTGGGGCACCTATGTGACCGTTCACTCCTATTCCGCGAAGGCGATCCAGAACGCGATCCGCGGCGGTGTCCGTAATGTAGAGCACGGCCAGTTGATTGACGAGGAAACAGCAAAACTTATGCAGAAGACGGGTACTTCAGTTTGCATGCAGCCCTTCTATGACGATGAGGATGCCATCCCAATGCCTCCAGGTTCATTTCAGGAAAAAAAATACCAGCAACTGATCTCAGGAACCGATAATGCCTTCGCGTTAGCAAAGAAATATGACTTGCTCTTCGGATTTGGGACAGATACACAGGGTAATCCGGCACTCGCAGAGCGTCAGGGGGCTCAGTTGGCGAAGCTCGTCCGCTATTTCGAGCCGTGGGAAGTGCTGAAGATTGCGACCAGCCAGAACTATCAGATCATGAAGCGTTCCGGGCCTCGCGATCCCTATCCCGGCGAGAACGGTGTGGTTAAAGAAGGCGCTTATGCCGACCTGCTTTTGGTCGACGGAAATCCCCTGGAAGACATTAACCTCATTGCCGATCCGCATAAAAACTTCGTTATCATCATGAAGGACGGAAAGATTTACAAAAACATCATCAACTAAGGAGACGATTATGAATATTGGAAAACGTATAACCCGTGGGCTGGGATTACTCATTTGCTTAATAGCCTTTGCCGTTCCAGCGCTGGCACAAGACTATGATCTCGTCATTAATAATGGGCGTGTCATGGATCCCGAAACGATGTTTGATGATATTGCCAATGTTGGCATAACCAAAGGTCGCATCGTTGCCATCAGTAAGCAGCCACTCTCAGGCACGGAAACCATCGACGCCACCGGGCATGTGGTATCTCCTGGTTTTATCGATACACACTACCATGCAATGGATGTTTTCGGTAGTAAAATGGCATTACGAGATGGTGTTACTACTGGTATGGATCTTGAAGCGGGTTCATTCAATGTAAAAGATTGGTACGCTGAGAAAGCAAAAACTGGTTGGCAAGTCAACTACGGTACTATCTGCTAGTTTACTATGGACAAGAATGGCTATTCATGATCCTGAAGCTGAAATGGTGGCCAATGGACTTATGACTTTACAAGACCATACGTTGCAAAAGCTGTGGAAGATGGTGTTCAAGGATGGGCAGAAACAAAATCAACATTGAGGAAATGAATAAAATAATGCAGATATTGGATGAAGATTTAAGACAAGGTGCATTGGTCTTGCTGCTCCTATTGCTTATATGGCTATTGGACTAGTAGTTACGAAGTTTTTATAGCTCAAAAGGTGGTTGGAAATTATGGTCGTCTTACATCTGTTCACTACCAGATATCATTTATTATCGGAAACACCTACTGAAGCGCCAATAGCCTTTGATGAGATGTTTACCAATGCAATGTTAGTTAGGAGCTCCATTTTTAATGGCCATAACAATGATTATGGCTGGTGGGAAATTGAAGAAAAATTACAAATGGCTAGAGATAAAGGGTTAAATATGTGGTCAGAATACTATCCTTACGCTGCTGGAGTCAACAACAATAACTGCAGATTTCTTGACACCTTCTGAATGGGTAGAAAAGCGTGGTTACAAATATGAAGAAACCATCTATGACCCTATTGATGATACATACCTTACCAACGAAACCTATGCAGCATTGATGAAAAAAGAACCAGGAAGATCTGTTGTGGTTGAATTTCCATACCGGAAGCCTTGGATGAATAGATTTTTTAACAATTCCTCATATGACTATAGCAGCTGATGCCATGGTTGGTGTTGGTGCTGATGGAAATTATTACCATGGGATGCGGATTGGTCTGAATATAGAGGCCATCCCGAACGTCTGGTACACGTGGTGCATGCTTTTCGTATGGCTCGTGAACAAGGTATTCCTCTAATGTTTACGATTGCACAATCAAGCTATTGGGCAGCTTTACACTTTGGTGATTCCGGCCTTGAGTCTATGAAGCAAAGAGGAAGAATGCAAAAAGGAAAAGTTGCAGACATTACCATCTTTGATCCTGAAACCATAACAGATAATTCCACTTTTAAAGTAGGGGAAAATGGTACTCCCTACAACCGGTATTCCTTATGTTATTGTTAATGGGGTAATTGTGGTAAAAGACAGTAAAGTACTGCCTGTAAAAGCAGGACAGGAAATTCGTTTCCCAGTAGAAGCTAAGGGAAGATTTACGCCTCTTGATAAAGATAATTGGATGAAGAAGCATACTATTGGAGTTAATCCAGGTCTTTCAAACATTCATGTTCATGATGACTCTGGTGCAGGGGTATTGCTTAACAAAAAAGAATAATATCAGCATAACATAATAATTTATAAAATGAGCTGCTTGGTGTTTTTGCCGGTCAGCCGATCCGGTTTGAACCCGAGGACAAGCCGCGCTTCGAGCCGATTTCGGAAGATGCGTGGAATGCCGAGTTCTCGACGGGGATGCCCGAAGTTGCACCTGCCTTCCCAGTGGACGGTGGAAACTGAGCCTGACGCGACCAAACAAGGAGGCGGGATCATGCATTTTTTGCTCTCCGTCTTCTTGGCTGCCTATTCGCGCAAGTCTGGCCCGCGCGGCGCCGCCCGTCACGGTCTTTCAAAATCGAACGGGACAGTCCCAAACCTCATCTCACAGAAGGAGAAACCAAAAATGAAATATCGTCATATTATCGTAGCCCTCGCGGTTTCCGCGGCGGCTACCTTCGGCCCGGCATACGGCAAGACAACGCAAGGACAATCTGTTGGTGCCGCGATCGAACAGATCGCGTCGGGGCTTGCCGGGCGCATAGGCTTCGCGGCGCAGGAAATCGGCGGCGACGAGGTCATCGCGTTCAATGGTGATGAGACCTTCGCCATGGCCAGCACCTACAAGGTGGCGATCGCCACGACCTTGCTGGATCGCGTGGACAAGGGGGAACTCAGTCTCGACCAACTGGTCGAAGTCCCGCCCGACATGATGGTCGTCGGCGAAATCGCGCTTGCCGAGACATTCCCCCACCCCGGGATCCAGCTCTCGTTGGCGAACCTGATGGAGGTGATGATCACGGAAAGCGACAACACGGCGACCGACGTCTGCTATGGGGCTGGCAGGCGGACCAGCGGCGGTGACCAAGAACCTGCGCAGGCTCGGGATCACCGATTTCAGGGTCGACCGGCTAACCACTGAAATTCTTCGGGATTTCTACGGCTTGCCGGGGACGGCCACGCCAGAAGTCGCCGCGGAGGCCTTCAAAAACAACCCGGCACTGGCGATGACACAGATTGATCGCAATATGGACTTCGAGGCGGATCCCCGCGACCACGCAACGCCCCTTGCGATGCTGAAATTGCTGCTTGCCATCGACGGTGGCACGGCGATGAGCGCCGAGAGCAGCAAGTTCCTGCTGGGAGTCATGTCGCGCACGCGCACTGGCGCTGGCCGACTCAAGGGATTGCTGCCGAAGGGAACGCCCGTAGCGCACAAGACCGGAACCACAGGCGGAGTGGCCAACGACGTTGGTTATGTCACGCTCCCTGACGGTCGTCGGTTTGCCATCGCCGTGTTCACGAACAGCAGCGAGACATCCATGTCGGACAGGGATCGGGCAATTGCCGAGATCGCCCGCGCGCTTTTCGACTATTTCTACCTGGCTCCGGTGGCGAAGCAATAAGTGGATAAACCTCTCGGGGGCGCACGCTCTGCCGGTGCGTCCCAGCCAACGCAAACTCACGGACCAATCGATGACACGCAAGACGTACGAGTCCCGTGGAGGGGCGACCCAGCCAAGAATATTACCTTGCTGATGTATGCAGATAAGAACAAGGAGAAGACCCATGAAACGAAACATAGCACTATTGTTTATTGCAATAGCCTCGCTATTTATTGCAGTTCAACCGGCAGCTGCCCAGAAAAACATGGACACGCGGTTTGAGGAAATTAGGAGCGAAGCTCAGCGACTCATGGACGAGATCAAAGTCCCAGGTATAGCCATTGGGATCATTCACGATGGCAAGGTCCAAATGGCCGGCCTCGGCATTACCAATCTTGACGATCCTCAGGCTGTCACTGAAGACACCGTGTTTTATATCGGTTCCATGACGAAGCCTTTTACGACCACCGTAGTTCTTAAAATGTCAGAACGCGGAGAGCTCGACCTCGAAGCCCCGGTTCGGAAGTATCTCCCGGAGTTTTCGGTCCTGGATAGAGAGGCTTCAGAAAAGGCGAAGGTCATCGACCTTTTCCAGCACCGGACTGGCTGGCAAGGCGACTACTTTGAGGATCCCAGTTCGGGGGAAGATGCCTTGGAGAAGGCCGTACGGGCTTTTCGATTCCTACCGCAACGCACACCTTATGGCGAGGTCTGGGCCTACAACAATAACAACTTCATCATTGCAGGACGCCTCATTCAAGTCGTAAGCCGTGCAAAATCTTATGAACAAAAAGTTAAGGACGAGTTGTTTCTGCCCCTGGGCATGACGCACACCTCCTTCTTCATGGCGGAACTAATGGCAGACCGCTTTGCTGTTGGCCATGCCGGAGTATATGACGGGACGTCCGAACCTCAGGTCAGCTTTGCGCCTTTTCCGCGCAGCGTCTATCCGGCCGGAGGCATACTCAGTAATGCCAGTGATATGATGAAGTGGATGCAATTTCAGTTTGACGGTAAGGACAAGGACGGCAGTCAACTGTTGTCTCCAAAGTTGCTGGACATGGCGCACAGTCCCTTGGTCGAAGCCGAGCTGAGTGAATACACCGGCGTTACGTGGTTCGTTGAGGATATCGGCGGTGTGCGAACCGTTTTTCATGCCGGTCGGTCGGCAGGGGCTACCGCCAAGATGCTGTTTGCACCGGACAAGAAATTTGGGATCGTTGTTCTTACGAACAGCGACCGTGGTATTGAGGTGTACGATGCGGTAATCGCACTGGCTCTCAAAAAGTATTTGGATATTGAGAAAATACCCTTGGTTGCAATCACTGCAGATCGTAGTTCCCTTGAACCTTTCGAAGGTCTTTGGTTAGGGGATAATGAAGACTACAAAATCTATTTTGACAACGACCAGCTCATGGCTGAGCGCTTATTCAAACCATTAGGAGACCTCCAAGTTTATGAGAACCCTCCACCGATTTCGATGAGTAGCGCGGGTAAAGACATGGTTATCATGACAGATGGTGCCTATCAAGGAACGGTTGGTGAGTTGCTGCGTGACAAGTCTGGAAAGCCGGCGTTCCTTAGCATGCAGCACCGGATCTTCCGTCTCGAGAAATAGGTTTCATGGTTTTTGCCCTGATGATGGCCACGCTTATGCAAGAAGGCAAGGGTGGCCATCGCAAGAAAGCAATTACTGGCAAGAAAGTTTAAAGCAACATGAAAAAACTTATATTGGTTTTAATCTGCACGCACCTCTTGCCGTGGCTGGTCATGCCGGCGAAATCCAATCCACCGTTCGGGACATGTTGAAGTACGCCCGCTTTCAGTTGGACGGGAAAGACTCGTCAGGCAACACGCTGTTGTCCAAAGAAGCACTGGCCTTTGCCCACGCCCCGGCAGTCGATGCTCCGACCGGCGAGTTCACCGGACTGACCTGGTTCGTCCGCAAGTACGGCGAGATCACAAGCGCTTTCCACGGAGGGACCTACATCGGCTACCGTGCCTTTCTGCAGTTGATCCCGGATCACGACTTTGCGGTCATCGTCCTCACCAACAGCGATCGCGGGGTCGAGGCCTACACAGCAGTTGCCGACGCAATGGTCAGCGCCTTCACCAAGCTCGAGCCCCATACCGCGGTCGCAGACGGCGTTGATCCGTCAGTGCTCGATCCCTTTGTAGGCGTCTTCAAAGGCACGTTCCAAGACTTGGAGATCACGAAAAATGGAGATGAGTATCAATTTGTACAGAATTCCAAACTGACCAAGCCGGGTGCGAATCCTGCACCAGCCAATTTGGCCAACACAACCGAAGGGTGGTTTATCGTCACGGAAGGGCCGAACAAAGGAGAGCTCGGTGAATTACTCGAAGATCTGTCTGGTGAACGGAACTACCTGCGATTCAGTCACCGGATCTTCATTCGCTCCACCGAGGAAAACGATTAATTAATAATTAGACAAAAAACATGAAACGAAACATCGTACTATTATTTACTGTAACGATCTCATCATTTGTTGCAGTTCAACCGGCATTGGCTCAGAAAAACAATCAATCGCAGGCGCCCGCCGGCAATAAAACGGGGCATTGAGGAAGTTGTTATCAGGTGGATGAAGACCTTCACTCAGCTGGGGCTGGGGCCCAAAGACATCGTAAGGTCTATGTGGCTCACGGATACGTGAAGCGCCTGGTGCTGCTTGAAGACTATTTTCGGATGGAGCAGGTCTTTGATGCGGTGTGGAGCACCATCTTGATACCACTGTAAAGAAGCCTAGGGCTACAAAACAGCCAGCCAGGCCCATTGCGAAGAAGGACTCTGGAAGGCTGTAAGTCGATAAAAAAGAAAAAGGCCCCATCGGGGCCTCTTTAATTTAACGGGAGTGTTTTCCAGTGTGCTACTTGATCAAGAAGTCGTCTTTCTTCTTGCCTGACTCTAAGTAGGCTTGCATCCACTTTGGGGTGCGTCCACGCCCAGACCACTTGTTGGATGCAACCTTGGGATCACGGTACTTAATGGCCACCGTGCCTGTGGGGGAAGAAGCCTTCTTGGTGCGAGCAAATTTAGCCGAAGCTTTCTCGGGAGAGGGAACTGCATAGCCAGCGGCCCGCAGATCACCGATGGTGATCTCGTACTCATTGAGCTTGCTTGCCACTTCCTTGGCAACGTTGGCGATCTCTTCTTTCCTCAGTTGCTCTGCCTGAGCAAACAACTTTTCTGCTTGGGCCCGAAGCTCTTGAAACGTGGGATTTGCCATGAGTCTCCTTCAAGTAGGTGGCTGGATCGGCATTTATGTTAGTGCATGAAAGATGATCTGTGCAACAGCGAAGAGACTGCCGCACAAAAGACTGTGCCCTTCCACAGAAGGGCGCCACCGTAGTGCTTCCACCCCATGGAGTTAACACGAGGAGAAAAAAGGGAGCCAAGAATGAAAACGAAAAACATTCTCCCAGTTTTGGTCAAGCTACTTGTAGCATTTTGCCTGCCCGATCCAACAAGCAAAGTTGGCGGTGGTCGCCGAAGGCACGCGCAGTGCGTAAGCATGGTTGCCCGGACGTTATTGTCACGGATCTGCTGCGCTCATATGGCGCTGCGCTGAAGGAGATCGGAGCCGAAGGCAGACAGGAAACCGGTCGTTGGCTGAACAATAGGGCGGAGAATTCGCGCCTGCCTTTTCGACAACGAGAACGGGCCATGCTTCGCTTCCGGCGCATGCGAAGTTTGCAGAAATTCGCCGCCGTTCACGCATCCGTCTACAACCACTTTAATTAGGAACGCAGCCTTTCAACTCGAACGAACTTCAAACTCAACCGTGCCGCTCTGGCGACATGAAAAACTGCCCGCCGGCCGTTTCTGCTTCCTAGCGGTACTGAAGCGGGTACAGGGTCATGAACAGCTTTCCCCGACTTATAAGTGGACTGCGGGTTGGTAACGGTGCAGAGTTGTCCACGGCGACGGTCGGCGCTTGCGACGAACGGACCGACGCGGTGGGCAACTCGGGGTGCACCACGAACTTCATCTTATTCTGTACATCCACCAGTAAAGGTTTCTAGACGCCATGAACATGACCACCCGGCACCGCGACGGCGGTTCTCCTCTTCTGTGTCTCGCCGCGGCGCTGCTCTGCGCAACGGCGACCGCCGCGAAGGCCCAGAACAACCCGGAACTGATACCCGCCGGACACGAGGCCGCGCACTTGGGCAAGTCGGCCGACGAGATCGCGCGCGAATTGGCCAACCCCAACAGCTCGCTGGCCAGCCTGACCTTCAAGAATCAGTACCGCACCTATACCGGCAGCTTTCCGGACGCCGGCAACCAGAGCAACTACACGCTGTTGTTCCAGCCGGTCTTCCCGTTCCCGATGAAGTCCCCGGAAAGCGGCGGCAAGGCCAATCTGTTCGTGCGCCCGGGCATTCCACTGCTGTTCAATCAGCCGGTGCCGACGGTGATCAACAGTCAACCGGCGTTCGACAGCGTCACCGCGCTGGGCGACATCGGCTTCGACGTCGCCTACGGCGTGACAGAAAAGAGCGGCTTTCTCTGGGCCTTGGGCATGGTGGGCACGTTGCCTACTGCCACCAAAAGCGAGGTGGCGGGCAAGGAGTTGAAGCTCGGGCCGGAAGCGCTGTTCGCCCAGTTCGAGAAGTGGGGCATATATGGCTTGTTCCCGAGCCATCAGTGGAGTGTCGCCGGGTGGAGCGACAAGTCCACCAGCGTGTCGCAGTTGCAGTTGTTTCTGGTCTTCCTGCCTGGTGGCGGCTGGTCCATCAGCACGCAGCCCATCATGAACTACGACTGGAAGGCCAGGGAGTCGACCGTGCCGCTGAACCTCTTGGTCTCGAAAACGGTCACGATCGGCAACACACCGGTGAAGATCGGGCTCGAGGCGAATTACTACGTGCAGCGCCCCGACCAGTTCGGACCGCGGTGGATGATCGGTTTGAACATCACGCCCGTGGTGGACAACTTCCTGCTGGGCATGCTCAAGTAGAAAGTGGTCCGAAATTCGCCAGCCAGGTCACACCTTGGTTGCAGCGGGCGGCGCGAAATGCCGGGGGGCTGTCTGAATTTCTGTGTGTGAAGCGGGGATGAGACTTGTCCACGGTTGCGGGGCTCGTTTCACCTCCTTTCCTCGTTCGGGTTCTTGTCGGCTTGATCTGTGCACTGCTGTTCTTGAAGCGCCAGCTCTGGTTGCCCCGTAAGCTCCCCCGCCGAGCCGCGTTGATGAGGACTGACCAACATTTGGGGGAGCTCCCATGAAGAAGAAAACCGCACACCTTGCCGCTGCCGGTCCGCTCGGGCACGCGCGATTCGAACGAGAAGTACTGGGACGCGATCGTGGGCGTAAAGGGGCGGTACGCATTCGGCGAGGGGCAGCGGTGGTTCGTGCCGTACTACGTCGACCTCGGCGCGGGCGACTCGAAGTTCACGTGGCAGGCCCTGGGTGGCGTCGGCTACGCGTTCGGATGGGGCGACATTGTCGCCGCCTGGCGGTACACCGACTATCAAATGAAGTCGAGCGAGCCGCTGCAGGAAATGACCTTCAGCGGCCCGGCAGTCGGCGTGGCTTTCCGCTGGTGAGCTGCGGGGCGCGCCGGCGCCTGAAGCGCGCGAGAAGGCATCATGGGAGCCAGTGACATGTTCAGGTTGCGCATCTTGCTTTCTGCGATCGCGCTCGGTGTGCTGCTGGCGGTCGCCGGATGCGCCTCGCGGCCGATCAATCCACCGATCACGCAGGCCGACGCGAGCAGCGGTTACCGCCTCACCACGCGCCAGCCGCACTTCAAGGACCAGGAAACACTGGTCATCCTCGCCTTTTCGGGGGGTGGCACGCGCGCGGCCGCCTTTTCGTACGGTGCCTTGGAATTCCTGGAACGCACCGACATCGCCAGGTCAAACGGCGAAAAGGTCCGCCTCATCGAAGCCGTCGGCGTGATCACCGGGGTGTCGGGCGGCAGCTTCACGGCGCTGGCGTATGGCCTGTACGGCAACAAACTGTTCGCCGATTACGAGCAACGGTTCCTGAAGCGCGACGTGCAGGGCGACCTCATCGCCCGCTTTCTCAGTCCGACGTACTGGGGCCGCTTGTGGTCCGCCGACTGGGGGCGCTCGGAACTGGCGGCCGAGTTGTATGACGAGATCTTGTTCAACGGCGCAACGTTCGCCGATCTCGACCGGGGCGATGGCCCACTGATCCTGGCCTCGGCCACGGACATCTCGACCGGGGCCCGGCTGGTCTTCGACCAGGACCTCTTCGATGCGATGTGCTCCGACCTGGGTGCGGTGCGACTGTCGCGCGCCGCGGCGGCCTCGTCGGCGGTGCCGGTGCTGCTATCGCCGGTCACCCTGAACAACTACGGCGGCACCTGCAAGTACGCCCCGCCTGCCGCGCTGCAGTTCTTCGCCGGACCCACTACCCCGCCGCGTACGGCGCCGCGGGCCAAGCGCGAAATCGACGAACGACTCGCCTTCGCCGACGGCGTCCACCGCCCCTACATCCATATCGTGGACGGCGGCGTGGCGGACAACGTGGGCATGCGCAGCGTGCTGACGGCGCTCGAGTTGATGGAGGCGCTGCAGCAGGCTGGCGTGCCGACGCGGCTGGACAGCGTGCGCCGGATCGTGGTCTTCATTGTCAATTCGGTGTCCGTGCCTCGCACAAAGTGGGATGAAACGGTGGATGCGCCGGGTATCGTGGACCTCCTGATCCAGGCATCCGGCGTGCCGATCGACCATTACTCGTACGAAGCGGTGGAACTGCTGAAGGACAAGGCGGCGCGCTGGCAGCTGCTGCGCCAGCTGCGCCAATCGAAGGCCTTCGAGGCCAACACGGATCCCGCCATTGCCGACGCATTGAAGGGCCCGGATGTCGACATCTATGCCATCGACGTCTCGTTCGCGGCGCTCAAGGACCGGGCGGAATTCGAGTACCTGAACGGCCAGCCGACCACCTTCGCGCTGCCTGCCGAGGCGGTTGATCGCCTGCGTGCCGCTGCGGGAACGATCATCAGGGATTCGCCGGAGTTCCAGCGACTGCTGAAGGACGTCGGAGCGACGATCGTCGGCGGGCCTTCGTCCGTGGGGGCGGCCGCCGCGCCGATGCAACTTGCGGTGCCGGCGGCGCCGCCCGGGAAATGACGACCGCTGAAACTTGACTCTTCCATGGGAGGTGCCGAGTGACGAAGCGGATAGTTTGGGTGCTTGCATTGACGGCGTCGATGGTGTCGCCGGTGTTGGGGCAGCAGAATGTGTATCCGGCCAAAGGGCAGTCGCCGAAGCAGCAGAAGAGCGACGAGGCGGCCTGCTTGTTGACGATCGTTCAGAACTGACCCACCCAAGGGGTTCACTCCAAGACCGAGGAACTCGAATTGAGCGACATTGCGCAAACGCGCACCGAGGTCATGCTGATCCTGGCCGACCCCGGGAGCGCGTTGCGCTGGTGGCGCCTGCCCGCCGACGGCGTGGGGCTGGCGCGCATGGAGTTCGTCGTCAACAACCACATCAGGATCCACCCGATGGCCCTGGTGAACTGGGACGCGCTGGACGACAGCGAGGCCAAGGCACGCATCGACGAACTGACACGCGGCTGGGACGA
The DNA here is from genome assembly GCA_963707725.1 of uncultured beta proteobacterium. Classification (GTDB taxonomy): domain Bacteria; phylum Pseudomonadota; class Gammaproteobacteria; order Burkholderiales; family Burkholderiaceae_F; genus JAOUJD01. The sequence goes on from CAVPRE010000009.1 coordinate 12,470, forward strand.
CAAGCCGGCGTTTTTCGTGGATGCGCTGGCGCGCGGCATCGGCCGCATCGCGGCCTCGCGCTATCCGAAGCCGGTGATCCTGCGCATGAGCGACTTCAAGACCAACGAGTACGCGCGCCTGGTCGGCGGCAAGGCGTTCGAACCCGAAGAAGAGAACCCGATGCTCGGCTTGGGTGTGGACCGCGATTCGTCGCGGCTCGCCGAACTGTTCGACGACCAGAGCGAAGCGGTCAAGTTGCTCATCGCCCAGGTGATCGACAAGGCCCACGCGCAGGGCCGCAAGATCGGGCTGTGCGGCCAGGCCCCGAGCGACCACCCGGCGTTCGCCGCTTTCCTGGTCGATGCCGGCATCGACTCGATCTCGGTCAACCCCGACAGCTTCGCTGCCGTGAAGCGGGCGGTGGCGGCGGCGGAGGGCGCACATTGAAGCGGATGAACGATTCCCCCTAATCGGGTCCTGCCCGGCACGGCTTGACAAGGACTTCTGCGGTCACAGGAGCAAACGTATGGCCACGAGCGACAAACCGGACGACGTCGAGCGGGTCGCATGCCAGATGTGCCTGAAGGAAGTGCCCCTCTCCGAGGCCACCGTCCCGGAGGCGAGGGACTATTTCGTGCACTTCTGCGGCCTCGACTGCTACGAGAAGTGGAAGAGGCGCGCCGCGCCGGCAAAGGACCCCGCCGATACATCGGTCCCGTGAGATCCCAATCATCCTCTGGATTGCGCGGCTGGCCGCAGCCGACTCGAGTCCGCCTCGGGCCGCGGGTCAGCCCGCTGGATGTTCGGACACCGCCCAGCGACGTTTGACGCGGAGGTCGTGATGGCATGGATCAAGTGGATCACCTTGGCGATGGGCGGGCTCGCCATAGTCGTCCTGGCCCTTGCTGCCTACGGTGCATCGCGTTGGGCCGAAGGCACGCGCGCGTTGCTGGCGCAACTCGAAGCCACGCGCCGGCCGTCGATGCCGGTGCGCTACAGCGGGCGCGAGCTCGATGGCCTGCCGGCGCCGGTGCAGCGCTTCTTTCGCGCCGCGCTGTCGGACGGCCAGGCCATCGTGACCGCGGTCAGCATGCGGCACGGCGGCAGCTTCAACATGAGCGCGACAGGCGAGCGATGGAAGCCGTTCGTATCTCAACAACGCGTCGTGACGCGCACGCCGGGATTTGTCTGGGACGCCGAGATCGCGTTGTTGCCGGGACTTCCGGTGCATGTGCATGACGCTTACGTGGCCGGCGAAGGCATCTTGCATCCGGCCATCCTCGGCCTTTTCGCGTTGATGGACCTGCGTGGCACTGGCGACATCGCGCAGGGCGAGTTGCTGCGCTACTTGGCCGAGGCAGCGTGGTATCCGACGGCGCTGCTGCCCAGCCAGGGCGTGCGCTGGGAAGCGGTGGATGAACACTCGGCACGCGCCACACTGGTGGACGGCCCGCTCGCAGCGACACTGCTGTTGCGCTTCAACGACCAGGGCCTGATCGACAGCGTGCGTGCCGAGGCCCGCGCCCGTGTGGTGGGCTCGCAGTCGATCGCGACGCCCTGGGAAGGACGCTTCTGGAACTATGCGCAGCGCAATGGCATGGCGGTGCCGCTCGACGGCGAAGTTGCCTGGATGCTGCCCGAAGGGCGAAAGCCCTACTGGCGCGGGAGCCTCGAGTCCGTGACCTGCGAGTTCGGACCGTGAAGCCATGCGCTCCAGCGTGTGCTGGAGCGGCGCAGGCGCATTGAGGCGCCTCAATCGCCGCAAACGCGTGGGCGGCAGCACCCCACGGAGGCTGGAAGAAGGAGCTTTGCCATGCTGCCATTCACCCGTGATCAGTTCATTGCCACCTTCGGTGCGTACAACGAAGCGCTGTGGCCGGTTCAGGTGCTGGCCTATCTGCTGGGCATCGGCATGGTCGGCGTTCTCGCTCGTCCGTCGACGACGAGCGACCGCATCATCGGCTGCGGGCTGGCAGCCATGTGGGTCTGGACCGGCATTGCCTATCACGGGCTGTTCTTCTCGGCGATAAACAAAGCGGCGCTGCTCTTCGGGGCGCTCTTCGTGCTGCAGGGGCTCTTGATGTTCCATGCCGCGGTGATGCGCGACCAGTTGAGATTCGCCTCGCGCGGCGGCGGTCTGGCCTGGGCAGGCTGGGCGTTGGTGCTCTATGCGGCCATCGTCTATCCCATCATCGGTCTGTCGACAGGGCATGCCTACCCGGCAATGCCCATGTTTGGCATCACCCCGTGCCCGGTCGTGATCTTCACTTTCGGTCTTCTGCTGCTCACGACCGCGCCGGTGTCGCGCTGGCTGCTTGTCATTCCGCTGGCCTGGTCGCTGATCGGCGGCAGCGCCGCATTCCTGCTGGGCGTTGCGCAGGACTGGGCGCTGCTGTTCAGCGCGGCGGCGGCGGCGATGCTCGTGGTGCGCGACCGCGCCAAGCCGCCGGCGGTGCCTGCATAGCGCGCAGCATCGACGCGTCGCGGGCTCCCGACAGGGCAGGCAAGGTCCAAGGCCGACGCATTCGCCGACGTTTGCCCGTGGCAGCGCTTCTTTCGCCGGACAGCGATGCGTGCTCGCTGTCAATTTTGCGGACGCGACACTGCATTGGTCTTGCGCGACGGATTCGCCGCATCCAGCAAAAGGGAGCCAGCCGTGTATGGAGTTCCCAGGATTCAGTGGACACGGTCGCGACGCCGCCAGGCCGGGATGCAACGCGTACGCCTGCTCGAATCCTGGCCCGAGGTGCGGGAAGAGGCGGTCGACACCGACAGCAAGATGATGGCCACCTTCCACGAGCACGGCCAAGGGTTTCGCGAGGCCGTCAAGAGTGCGCCGGAACCGGTGCTGCAGGCGTGCAGTCGGATCATGAGCGGCGGGGACGTCGAAGCGCTGACCCCGGCCGCGCGTGAGCAGAGGCTGGCACGAAACACCGGGCTGGCCGAACAGGGACTGCGTGTGCTGGCCGTGGCCACGCGCGAACCTCGTTCGAGCGATGCCGCCCCCTACTAGGACTTGGTGTTCCTGGGCCTGGTGGGCCTGCTCGACCCGCCGCGCGAGGGCGTGCGCGACGCCATCGCCGAGTGCCGCGCCGCCAGCACCCGCGTGGTGATGATCACCGGCGATCAGCCAGCCACCGTCCGCTATGTCGCCCAGGAAGTGGGGCTGGTGGACGACGCCGAGGTCACGCTGACCCATGGGCGCGACCTCAGGCCGGCGCAGGAGATGCAGAAGTCCGAGCGCCGGCAGATGTTGCAGGCGCGCGTGTTCGCGGGCGTCGACCCGGCCCAGAAGCTCGACCTCATTTCATTGCACCAGGACGCGGGCATGGTGGTGAGATGACGGGAGACGGCGTCAACGACGCGCCGGCGCTCAAGAAGGCCGACATTGGCGTGGCCATGGGCCAGCGCGGCACGCAGGTGGCGCGCGAGGCCGCGGACATAGTGCTCAAGGACGATGCCTTCAGCACCATCGTGCTGGCGATCCGCCAGGGCCGCGTCATCTTCGACAACATCCGCGCCTTCGTGTTGTACCTGATGTCGTGCAACGTCACCGAAGAGACGGTGGTCGCGTTGGCCACGCTGGCCACGCTGGCCGGCATTCGAACGGGCGAGGTGATCCTGCAAGTCGATCGCCGGCGCACCGACAGCGTCTCGGCGTTCCAGCGCGTGCTGCGGAAGGCCAGCGCCGACAAGCGTGTCCTGCTGCTGCTGCGCTCGGGCCAGACGCAGCGCTACGGCGCGTTGGCCTGGTGATCGGCGCGCCGGCGCTCACCCCGGGCGATTCTCGTCGCGGTTGCGCTCCTCGGGCTTGAGCAGGCGGAATTCGTAGCTGGCGCCCGGGCCCGACGTCACGGTAGTGGCCGCGGTAGGCGATCGTGATCGGTGCTGCCGTCGACGCGCCGCTGGTGATCCTGCAGCACGTCGTGGTCGACCTCGACGTCGAGCACCTGGCGCCGATAGCGCAGGCGCGCCCGGACGCGGCCGAGATCGTCGGGCAGCGCGGGGTCGAAGTGCAGCACGTTGGCGCGCATCTCGATGCCGATGTAGCAGCGCTGCACCAGGTCGACCGTGCCGGCCATCGCGCCGACGTGGATGCCCTCGGGCGTGGTGCCGCCCTGGATGTCGGCGATGTCGCTGTCGAGCGCGCGCTGGAACAGGTGCCACGAGCGCGGCCGGTTCGAGCGCGCCAGCACCCAGGAATGGGCGACGCCGCTGAGCGTCGAGCCGTGCGAGGTGCGCTGGCAGGTAGTAGTCGATGTTCTTCGGGATGGTGTCGCGGTCGAACGGGTAGCCGAGCTGCTCGAACAGCAGCGCCAGTTCGTCGGCCGAGAACAGGTAGAACAGCATCAGCACGTCGGCCTGCTTGGACACCTTGTAGCGGTTCGGCGTGTCGCCCTCGGCCTCGAGGATGCGGTCGAGGCGCTGGATGTCGCCGTACTTCTTCGCGTAGCCCTCCCAGTCGAACTCCTCGAGCTCGTCGTAGCCTTCGAACTGGCTGATGATGCCGTCGCCGTGGAACGGCACGCGCAGCTTGCGGCTGATGTCGCGCCAGCGCTCGATCTCCTCGGGCCGCCAGGCCCATGCGCTCGCACAGATGGCGGCAATGCGGAACGCGGGCAAGCAGCTCGAGCACGTCGCAGGCGCGGGTCAGCACCCAGGCCGCCATCACGTTGGTGTAGGCGTTGTTGTCGACGCCGCCGGCCTCTGCGGGTCCGCGTCCGGATAGGCGGTGTGGTACTCGTCCGGCCCCATCACGCCCTTGATCTCGTAGCGGTCGATCGCCGGGTTGTAGGTGGCGATGCTGGCCCAGAAGCGGGCGATCTCGAGCATCATCTCGGCGCCGTAGGCGATACAGGAACTCGTGGTCGTCGGTGACCTGGTAGTACTGCCAGATGTTGTAGGCGATGGCCGCGTTGATGTGGCGCTGCCGATGGGTGTGGTCGGGGATCCAGCGGCCCGATGCGCGGGTTGAGGTGCAGGCGCTGGCTCTCCTCGCGGCCGTTGCTGCCGCTTTGCCACGGGTACATGGCGCCTGCGAAGCCGGCCTCGCGCGCCGCGCGCCGCGCCTCGGGCAGCCGCCGGTAGCGGTAGCAGCAGCAAGCGCCCGGGTCAGCGTCGGCATGCGCAGGTTCAGGAACGGGAAGATGAACAGCTCGTCCCAGAAGATGTGCCCGCGGTAGGCCTCGCCGTGCCAGCCGCGCGCCGGCACGCCGACGTCGAGGTCGACGCTGTGCACCGACACCGTCTGCAGCAGATGGAAGATGTTGAAGCGCAGCTTGAGCGCCGTTCCCGGCGCCGCGCCGTCTTCGATCTCGATGTCGCAGTCTTCCCAGAGGTGCTTCCAGGCGCCCTGCGTGCGCGGCCAGCAGCGACGTCGAAGCGGCCGGCGTGGCCGACGGTCGCTGCGTGCTTCGAGGCCGGGCTCGGAGATCGCACGGTCGCGCGAGGTGTGCAGCGGCGACGATCTTCTCGACCACGATCGTCGCGCCCGGCTCGCACGGTGCAGGCGATCTCCTGCGTGATCTGGTCGGCCAGTTGTTGCGTGTGCCGCTCGGCATCGAGCTCGCGGTCGTCGCCGTCATGGCCGTCATCGCCGTACAGACGGGTGCGCGCCGCCTGGGCGATCTGGACCAGCGACTGGCTGGTGCGGCAGCGCAGGAAGATCGTGTCGGCGCCCAGCGATTCCAGCCGCCAGCATGTCGAGGTGCCGGCTGGCCAGGTCGCGGTAGCGCGCGACGCCGTTGTTGCTCACGCTGCCGTCCAGGCGCCGAGCGCACCGTCAGCCGGCCCGGACCAGTCCTCGGCCGTCAGGTCGACGCACAGCGCCGGCCAGGTGCGGCTCGGCCATGCTGACGATGCGGCGTTCGTACCAGCGGGTCGTCCGGCCCGCCGCATCGCGCAGGCGCAGGTCGCGGTGCAGCACGCCAGCGCGGAGATCGAGCTCCTGCCGGAACGACAGCAGCTCGACCTCGTCGAGCCGGAACCAGTCGCCGTCGTCGATCCGGAACGTCAGCGGCAGCCAGTTCGGCAGGTTGACGAGATCCTCGTTCTCGATCCTGCGGCCGGCGATTTCGGTCGACTGAGGCGGTTGTAGCCGCCGGCCAGATAGGTGCCCGGATAGTGCACGCCGTCGGCCGACGCATCCGGCGCCGCGCCACGGGTCGCGAAGTAGCCGTTGCCCAGCGTGCACAGGGCTTCGCGCAGGCCCTCCTGGTCCGGCTCGTAGCCGTCGTAGGTCAGACACCAGTCGCGCGTCGACGCAGCGTCGTTCATGACGACCCCCGGTTCTGGAGGGCGTCCAGCAGTTCGAGAAACCGTTTCACGTCGTCGACCTGGCCGAGCGCATAGTCGGCCGCCGTCTGCCGCGTGCCGCCGTCGCGCACGACCACGCAGACGCCGCGGCCGGCGAGCGCGTGAAACGCGTGCTCGTCGGTGATGTCGTCACCGACGTAGATCGGCACGGCCTCCGGCCCGCCGCCACCGAGCCGTTCGAGCAGCCAGCGCACCGCCTGGCCCTTGTTCCAGTCGATGTCGGGCTGGAGCTCGAAGACCTTCTTGCCGTGCCCGCGCTGGAGCCGCGGGTGCTCGGTGAGCACACCGCCGACGACACGCTCGAGCTTGCCGAAGTCCGCATCGGCGACCTGTCGATAATGCACCGCGATCGAAAAGCGCTTGCGCTCGACCGCGTGGCCCTCGATACCGGCCAGGCGCTCTCGCAAGGCCTGCTCCGCCTGGTCGATCTCGGGCAGGAATTCCACGCCTTTCTCGAAGCTGTCGCAGGCAGCCTGCCGGGCCGGCGATCTCGAAACCGTGGCTGCCGGCGTAGTAGACGGTGTCGAGCCGGACCAGGCCTTGCAGCATGGACAGGTCGCGCCCGCTGACGATGGCCACCGTGCAGTGCGTGCTCAGAGCCCGCACGGCGTCGCGCATCTCGTCCGACAGCAAGGCCTGCGTGTGGTCCTCGACGATGGGCGTGAGCGTGCCGTCGTAGTCGAGGAACACGACGAGGTCCTGGCCCGACAGGCGTTGGCGGATTTCGACTTCGCGCTCCCAGACCGAGGGCAGGTTGGTGAGCGTCTTGACGAGCAGGCGCCGGCTTGCGTCGAGCGACAACTCGCCGAGATCGCGCACGACGAGATGCGCGCCGGCCTGGCGCAGCGCATCGCCGTGCTCGCCGCGATCGACGCCGATCACGCAGGCCGAACCCGCCCCGCGCGCCGGCCTCGACGCCGGCGATGGCATCCTCGACGACCGCGCATCGCTCGGGCTTCGCGGCCAATCGCGCGGCCGCCTCCCACAGCATCGCCGGATCGGGCTTGCCGGGCAGCCTGAGCCGCGCCAGATCGCCGCCGTCGACCTTGGCGTCGAACAGTTCGAGAACCCCCGCGCTGCGCAGTACCGCCTCGGCGTTTCGGCTCGCAGAGAACACCGCGACGCCGATGCCGGCGTTGCGAAGGGCGCCGATGAGCTTCATGGTGCCCGGGTAGGGCTCGACTTGATTGTGTGCGAGCCAGGCGCGGAAGTGCCCGTCCTTGCGGTTGCCCAGGCCGCACACCGTCTGCGCGTCGGGCTCGTCGGCCTCGTCACCGTTTGGCAATTCGATGCCGCGCGATGCGAGGAAACTCTGGACACCGTCGTAGCGGGGCTTGCCGTCGACGTATTCGCGGTAGTCCCGTTCGATGTCGAAGGGCCGGAATGCTTCGCCGCTGGCCTCTGCCCGTGCCGACAGGTACTCGTCGAACAGGCGCTGCCACGCTGCCGCGTGCGCCGTTGCGGTGTCGGTGACGACGCCGTCCATGTCGAACAAGACGGCTTTCAGCGCTGGCTTCATGGCGGCATGGGGCTCCGGTGGCGGTCTAGCCCGCCGGGCTGTTCACTCATCGGTGGCTCCTCTTGCGTCGGCGCCCACGCGAATCGTCCTCGCCGCCCATCGCAGATCGGCGGTCCGGGCCGGCGCGGCCATGGCCTTCCTACCCCCGCAGCGATCGGCCCAGACCGTTGCGCACAACCGCCCTATTTAGACGCATTCGTCGACCCCGAAATTGATCGGTGTCACTTCGGCGACGCAAGCAGCCTGATCGGTGGCGTGTGCTGTGGAGTGAACTCCTGAGGCTGGACCACTGGGGTCGACCGAACTAAGCCGCCTGCCGGGCGAGTTGTGCTTCGAACTCTACGGGTGAACGATAGCCGAGCGCCGAGCGGGCTGCCCCCGTCTCTCCGGGCGGTTTGCGCAGCTACGCGGTAGCCACCGATTGCTCGAACTCGACCGAACTGCAATGACCGGGGAAGGAGTGGCGCCACGCGATGCGCGTGTGAGCCTTGTTTCCGTATCTCCCCGGGGTCTGCGGCTCCGCCGGCAATCGTCATCCGACGACGATTCGTTCAACAGCATTCTCGTAGACGTCCTTGCGCTTGTCGTACAGCGGGATCGTCGTGCCGTGCACACGATTGCGCTCGAGATCGGCCAGGTCGACCTCGGCCACGACGATCTGCTCCACGTTGGGCGTGCCCTCGGCGGCGATGCCGTCGCGCGCGAACGGGAAGTCCGACGGCGTGATGATGGCGGCCTGGCCGTAGTGCAGGCCCAGGCCCTCGACCGGCAGGTTGCCGACCGTGCTCGTGTGTACGACGAACACCTGGTTCTCGATCGCCCGCGCATGGCAGCAGTAGCGCACGCGCAGGAAGCCCTGGCGGTCGTCGGTGCACGACGGAACGAACAGGATCTCAGCCCCGGCTTCGCAGACCATGCGAGCCAGTTCGGGGAACTCGATGTCGTAGCAGATCAGGATCGCGACCTTTCCGAACGGGGTCTCGAACAGGCGCAACTGGTTGCCCGCAGCGGTGTCCCACTTCTCGCGTTCCCAGCGCGTCCGGTGGATCTTGTCCTGCTCGTGGATCGCGCCGCCCGGACTGAAGTAGTAGGCGGTGTTGACCAACGAACCATCGTCGCGCAGCGTCGGGTGGCTCCCGCCGATGAGGTGGACGTCCCACGCCGCTGCAAGCTCCTGCATCAGGTCCTTGTAGCGGCGCGTGTAGTCGTGCATGAGGCGCACGGCCTGGCGGATGTCCGTCGTGTCCATGTACGAAAGAAGCTGCGTGGTGAAGATCTCCGGGAGCACCACGAACTGCGGCTTGTAGTCGCCGGCCGCCTTCATGATGAAGCGGACCTGGCTCTCGAAGCCGCTCCAGTCGTGGATCGGCCGCAGCAGGTACTGGACGGCGGCGATGCGTACGATCACAGCGCGATCTCCTTCGGTATCCGTGTCGGCTGCGACGGGTCGTGGTCCGGATTGAGCCAGACGATCACCGAGGCATGGCCGCCCGACTCGACGTCCTCCGGCAGGTAGCCCTCGATCACGCCGCAGTAGCTGAAGCCCTCATGCAACTGGAAGCTCAGCACCGGGTCGCGGTAGTCGCCCCACACGACGCGCTTCGCGTAGTCCTCGGCCGACATCGAGTCCGCCCGTTCTCGATACCCGGGCAGGCGCCCACAGGCGATGATCCGCTTCAGGTTCATCGCGCGGCACAGCGTGCGCCGGGCTTCGTACAGGAGATGACCGACGCCCGAGCCCTGCGCCTCGGGCGCGACGAACACTTCCGCGCCGTACAAGGTGCGTCCCCGCGGATCGTGTGTCTGGAAGCTGCCGGAGGCGGTGATCTCCTTCCAGGTGTGCGCATCCGCCCAGTTGTCCCACAACACGATCAGCGACCCGGCATATCCGATCACGTCGCCATCCGTCCGCGCCACGATCTGGCCCTGGCCGAAGACGGCGAACTGCTGCTCGAGCTTGGCCTGCGTCCATGGCGGAATGGTCGGGTACACGCGCCGCTGAAGCGCGATCAGTGCCGGGATGTCATCCATGGTCGCGAATCCGGCTCGAGGCGTCATCATTCCCGACCTCGGTCTCCAGCCGCGGCGCCTCGGCAGGACGCGGCGGTCGAAGCCGGCACCGGCCGCTCGCCCGTGCCAGGGCGCATCCGATCGCGCTGCAGCAGCGCATGGGAGACCATTGTGCTGCCGCGCTCCCAAGAGAGTTCCAGTCCCGGCCGGATCGCATCGAGAGAAGAAGTCCCGAAGAGCGCGGGAGCACCATGGCGGCGGGTCAGCATTGGTGCATGGTACCGGCTGCCACAAGGGCGGCCAGTCCAGCGTGCGACGTGAGCGCGCCCGCCATCGCGCAGTGGCATGCTCCAGGTGCACATGGGCTGTACCGAACGACGCGGGACGGCCGAGCGGTCCAAGGGTCTCGGGCGACCGCTCGCCGATGTCGCCGTGCGGGACAATCGCACCTTATTGAATGCGCCTGCCCGAAGTGGCCTACAACCGTGACCGGAGAGTCTCCATGACAGCAAGAAACCTCATCCTCGTCGCAGCACTCCTGCTGCTTGCGGCCTTCACCGCACTGAACTGGGCTGCTTTTGTCGAACCGGTTTCGTTGTCGCTGGGCTTCGCGCAGGTGCGGGCGCCGCTGGGGCTGATCATGCTCGGCGTTTGCATCGGCCTGTGCGCGTTGTTCATGATGTACGTGCTGCTCCTCCAGGCAACGGTGATCCTCGAATCGCGCCGCATGGCAAAGGACCTGCATGCGCAACGGGACCTCGCCGACAAGGCCGAGTCTTCCCGCTTCACCGAGACCCGCAACTTCATCCAGGCCGAGGTGCAGCAACTGCGCGACCAGTTGTCGTCCACGACACGGGAACTGGTTGATCGCCTCGCGGCGCTCGAGGCGAGGCTGAGCACCGGCATGGACGAAACGGCACGCGGCTTGTCGGCGCACATCGGCGAAGTCGAGGACAAGCTGGATCGCAGGCTTGCACCGGGGCGGGAGTAGGATGATTGGCGAGCGTCCTGCTGCGCAGCCGGTCCGCGAGAAGCTCGACGGCAAATCCGCAGCCAGCGAGCCGGAGAGGAGTTCGAGCATGTACAAGCGAATCCTGATCGTGGTCCCTCAGGGGCCCGCGCGGCCGGCCGCGGTGACGGAAGGTGTCAAGCTCGCGAAGGTGCACGAGGCCGAGGTCATCTTCCTTGCCCTGTTGCCGCACTACGTCGTTCCGGTTGCCGAAATGGCAATGCCCGCCATGCCCGATCCAGCCGAGTTCCAGCGTACGGCGATGGCCACCGCCAACCGCCTGCTGGCCGCCGCCACGGTCGTGGCGGACAAGGCAGGCGTTCGCAGCCGCACCGTGGTCGGCACTGGCATCGATGACGCCGACTGCATCTTCGACGAGGCGCGTCAGCGTCGTTGCGGCCTGATTGTCGTGGGGTCGATGGGTCGCAACGCCGTGCTGCGGTTGCTTACCGGCAGCGTCATTCCCGGCCTCATCACGGTATCGACGATCCCGGTGCTGATCGTTCGAGAGCGAAGGTTGGCATCGAAGTCAGTCAAGAGCGACGCGGTCGTGCGGAAGCCTCCGGGTCAGCGTCGCGCGCAGGCCCGTCGGGCACCGGCACGAGTGGCCCGGGCTCGATAGGACGGGGTCATCGGCTGCGGACTCCCGTCGTGTCAGAGGCCGAACCGCTCGTCAATCTTGAGTGAGCGGTAGGCGAAGATGCGTTCGACATCGCTGGCCACCTTCCTGCCGCCGGCCAGTGCGCCGAGCCAGCCTGCAGGCAGCCGGTAGCGGACGGTGTCGCGCATCAGCGTGCCTGTTCCCATCGGGATGAAGTCGTGCGTGTGGTGCCACAGCGCGTACGGCCCCTTCACCTGCAGGTCAACGAAACGGCGCGGCGGATCCCAGGTGTCGATGCGGCTCTGCCACGCGATCGGGATGCCGTTCAGCTTGAGCCGGTAGTCGATCAGCGTGCCGGCGCCGATCACTGGCGTCGACTGGCCGAGCACGCGGAAGGAAAGGAAGGGCGGCGTGATGTCCTCGAGGTTGTTCGCATCGCAGAAGAACGGCCAGATGTCCTGCGCGGCATGCGGCAGCCATTGCTCCCACACCCCGAGGCGGACGCCGCCGCGCAGGGGCGCGAGCAGGTCGTCGAGCGCCTGCTCTACGGTCTCGAATCGGAACTGGAAGCCCGACGCCTGAGTGGCCAGCGGCTCCAGGCGCGTGCTGCCGAGCACGATGGCGGCACGCTCGCCGAACAGGGCCTGGATCGCCAGTGAAGGCGCCGGCAGGTTCTCGATCACGCCCAGCGACCGGCACAGCGCCGTCGTGAACTGCTGGTTGGTGGCTGGCTGCGGCGCCACGCCCTCGAGGATGCCGGATGGCGCGGCATCGAGCGCGTGCAGGAACAGGCCGACGATGTCGTCGAGGTGAATCCAGCCCATCCACTGCCGGCCCGTGCCCAGCCGACCGGCCGCACCGAGCCGGAACATCGGCAGCATCTCGGCCAGTGCTCCGCCCTGGCGAGCGAGCACGATGCCCGTGCGCACGACCGGCACGCGTACTTGCGGCCGCTGCTCGGCCAGCGGTCGAAGCTCGGCCTCCCAGGCCTGCACCACGTCGGCGAGGAAGCCCGTGCCCATCGTGCTGGCCGCCGTGAGTCGTTCGTCGTCGCGGTCGCCGTAGCAGCCGCTGGCCGAGCCTTGCACGAACGTGGCGACGCCCGCGCCATGTTCCCGCACGGCTTGCACCAGCTGTCGCGTGCCGTGGACGCGGGAGTCGCGGATGAGCGCCTTCTTCGAGTCCGTCCAGCGCGTGTCGGCGACCGGTTCGCCCGCCAGGTTCACCACCGCATCGACCTCGCGCAGGGCTTCGGCAGGGACCGGGCGAGTGTGGTCCCAGGCATGGCACTCGGCGGGGAACGGCAGCCGCCGCCGCGCGGCGCCGACGTCGCGCACGAGGCAGACGAGCGCGTCGCCGCGGGCCGCGAGCGCCTTGCCCAGTTCACGGCCGATCAGGCCGGTGGCGCCGGTCAACAGGATGCGCATGCGTTGATCTCGGTGAAGGCCAGCATCACCGCACGGCCAGCCAGATCTCGTTGCGCCGCAGGAACCATGGCGTGAACGGCGGGTTGTAGCGCGCCAGCACGGGCTCGCCCTGTGTGGCCACGCCCGCCTTGTCGAGCGCGGCCTTCAACAGCGCGAGGTGCTCCTCGTAGTTGGATTGCGACCAGGTGCCCGAGTACCGGATGGCCGCCCACTGGCTGGCCGGGACGAGGCGCAGTTGCACGCGAGGGTCCAGCGGCTCCGGGGCGGACTCCAGCGTCACGCCCCTGGGCAGCACGAACTGCACCCGCATGCCGCCCGCCACGGCGGCCTGCGTCACCGGTGCGGTCATCTCCATCTTCACGGGCGCGGCGGTCTGGGTCACCGGGGCGGTCATCGCGAACTTCTTCTCGCCCTTGTTCTTGCCGAAGATATAGCCCGCCAGGATCGGGAAGGCCTGGCTGCCCGCTTCTTCGGCGGTGGCGTCCAGGACCACCTCGGCAACGACGTAAGGCGCGTACTGGCGCAACTCCACGTCGTCGAGCTTGCGGATGACTTCGTAGTCGGGTTCCTCGATGGCGTGGCTCCAGAGGGGTAGGGCGGCGAGTGTGGCCAGGAGCAGAAGGCGCAGCATGGTGGCAGGCAGGTCTCGGTTCATTCCGGCAGGACCAGCCCTTCGTGCAGCGCCACGTATTCCAGCGCCGCCTCGAAGCGGGCGCGCGATGTTGCCGCCACCTGCTGCAGGTACGCGTGCAGTTCGGCGTCGGCCGCGTTGCGGTGCCGGCATTCCGCGCTGTAGTCCTCGAAGTGCGACAACTGCAGCAGCAACTCGGTGACATGGAGCGGGCACTCGCAGGCGATCGTCGACGACCGGCCTGCGAATTCGGCCAGCGCGGCGTCGTCCCAGCGGCGCGCTGGCACCGCAGGGAGTTGCTGCGCCGGGTCGCGCGCCGCGGGGCGTGCCTGCGCTAACGCCTGCAGCACCCCTTGCAGCCATTGGCCGAGCACGGTGTCGTTCTGCGGCTCGCGCAGCAGGGACGTGCCGGCGGCCGCAAGCGCGGCGCACGTCGACTCGGCGGCATAGCGGTACAGCACGGCCTTCGGCGCGCCGGCGAGCGCCGGCGCTGCCGCTTGCAGGGAGGCCAGCCAGCCATCGTGCAGGCGCGGTTCGTGCACCAGCAGCGCATCGATCGGCGCGCCATGCAACGCACTGGCGGCCTGCGCCGCATCGGCAAACGGGCCCAGCAGTTGCACGGGCCGGGACAGCAGACGCAGCAGCGCGGGCCGCCGCAGCCGCTGGGCGAGCGCGATGCCGATGACCGCCACGCGCAAGGGATGCGCAGGTTGTGGCTCGTCGCGCGCCGAATCCGCGGTATGCCGCGCGGCCACCGCGTTGGCGTGCGTGCTAGCGACCTCCTGAAGCTGCCGCAGGTCCAGCCGCGCCAGGCGGCCGATGGCATGGCCCAGATCGGTCAGTTGCTTCAGTAGGGCCAGTCGCCGCACGTCGTCGGCCGAGTAGAGGCGCTGTCCGCTGGGCGACAGCAACGGCTGCGTGACGCCATAACGACGCTCCCACACGCGCAGGGTGGCCACCGGCATGCGCAACATGCGAGCCACGGCTCCGCTGCGGTGCAGTGCCGCGGACTCGCTCTTCTCTGGCGCCGAAGATGGCTTGGACTTGGCCACGTAAATCTCGTATGAATCGTCTTTGACGCGGAGTATACGGCCATTCTGTAGAAAAATAACTGGTCTGGCGACGTACTGACGCCAAAATCAGTATCATGCACCCCATGCATCGTGTTGCCTCTTCTTTCAGGGTCGCCGTCATTGGCGCTGGCATCGCCGGGGCGACGTGCGCGCGGGCCATGTCCCAGGCAGGTTTCGCCGTCCACGTCGTGGACAAGTCGCGCGGGGCCGGTGGCCGGCTGGCCACCAGGCGCCTGGAGTGGCGGGATCCGTCGGGCCGTCCACGGATCACGGCGTTCGACCATGGCGCACCGGGGTTCACGGCCAGCCGTGCAGACTTCCGGCGGTTCCTCGCTGTGTCTTCACAACCGGGCAGCCTGGCTGAGTGGACGCCGACCCTGGCGGTCGGCAGCCGGCCGCTCGACGACGCGGCGGCGCTTTGCCTGCCCACGCCGGACATGCCATCGCTGTGCCGCGGGCTGCTGCGCGACATCCCCGCGAGCTGGTCTTTCGCGGTCGATCGCCTGCTGCGGGGCCCGCTCGGCTGGCAGATCGAGTCCGGGGGCTCGACGCTGCCCGGGCACTTCGACGCCGTGCTGCTGGCACTGCCGCCGGCGCAGGCCGCGCCGCTGCTGGCCCCGCACCGGAGCGACTGGGCGCAACGCGCCTCGCTCGCCCTGATGCAACCCTGCTGGACGCTGATGGGCGTGGCGCGCCGGCCCGTAAGCGACCGGCAATGGGACGTTGCCCGGCCCGAACAGGGCCCGTTGGCCTGGGTCATGCGCAATGACGCCCGACCCGGCCGCGAGTCACCGGCCGATGAAGCGCATTGGGTCGTGCACGCGCGCGCCGACTGGAGCCGGCAGCACCTCGAAGCGCCGGCCGCGTGGGTGCAGGCCCGGATGCAGGCTGCGATGTCCGACTGGCTCGGCGAGCCGATCGACTGGCAGCACGTCGTAGTGCATCGCTGGCGCTATGCAATGCCGCAGGCGTCGGGCGACGCGCCGGCACGGCGATGCTGGTGGGACGCCGCACGCGGCCTCGGCGTGTGCGGCGATTTCCTCGGCGGCACCGGCGTCGAAGGCGCCTGGCACTCCGCGCAGGCCTTGATCGAGTCGGTATTGCAGGGCGCTGCGACTGCGACGGCGCCAGCCGCGGCAGTCGCCTAGGCATGGTAAGGACGAAGTCCCCCAATGGAGCCCGCGTGTCGTTCGCGAGCAGCGCGACGTTTCGCGGCAACAAGGCCGCGTTGCCGAGCAAGCCCTGCGCGGCCTGCGGCCGTGCGATGAGCTGGCGCAGGCACTGGGCCAGGAACTGGGCCGAGGTGAAGTACTGCAGCGAGGCCTGCCGGCGCATGAAGGCGACGCGTGGCTGAGCTGCGTTCATTGGTGGTGGTGCTGGGCGACCAGCTCGACCTCGAGGCCTCGGCCTTCGACGGCTTCGATGCCCATGTCGACGCGGCCTGGATGGCCGAGGTGGCCGAAGAGTCGACGCACGTGATGTCGAGCCGGCCCCGCACCGTGATGTTCCTGGCGGCGATGCGGCACTTCGCGCTGGCACTGCAGGCGGCCGGTCGCCCGCTGCACTACACGCGGCTCGACGCGCCCGGCAACCGAGGCAGCCTCGCTGCGCAGCTGCAGGCCGACATCGAACGCCTGCGCCCGGCCCGCCTGGTCATGACCGAACCCGGCGACTGGCGCGTGCTGCGGGCGATCGAGGCCGTCGCCGAGACCTGCGGCCTGCCGCTGGAGATCCGCGAGGATCGCCACTTCTTCGTCAGCGTGCGCGAGTTCGCGGCGCATGCGCGCGGCCGCAAGTCGCTGCGCATGGAGTACTTCTACCGCGAGCAACGCAAGCAGCACCGCGTGTTGATGGACCCGCACGGCGAGGGCACGCCGCTCGGCGGCCGGTGGAACTTCGACGCCGACAATCGCGACGCCTTCGATGCCGGCGGGCCGGGCGCGGTGCCGGCGCGCTGCGCCTTCGAGCCCGATGCCGTGACGCGCGAAGTGATCGACCTCGTCGAGCGGAGGTTCCCGCAGCATCCGGGCCGCCTCGCGAGCTTTGCCTGGCCGGTGACCCGCGCGCAGGCACTGCAATCGTTGCGCGCCTTCGTCCGGGAGCGCCTGCCGCTGTTCGGCCGCTACCAGGAT
Source organism: uncultured beta proteobacterium (assembly GCA_963707725.1). Taxonomy (GTDB): domain Bacteria; phylum Pseudomonadota; class Gammaproteobacteria; order Burkholderiales; family Burkholderiaceae_F; genus JAOUJD01. Next base: position 29,167 of record CAVPRE010000009.1, read on the forward strand.
GCGATGTGGCCCGGCGACCCGTGGCTCTACCACTCGCACGTGTCGGCCGCGCTCAACCTGAAACTCCTGAACCCGCGCGAGGTGGTGGCGGCGGCCGTCGCGGCCTTCGATGCGGGCCATGCACCTCTCACGAGCGTCGAGGGTTTCGTGCGCCAGATCCTCGGCTGGCGCGAGTATGTGCGCGGCATCTACTGGACACAGATGCCCGGCTACCTGGAGCGCAACACGCTCGCTGCCGACGCCGACCTGCCGGACTGGTACTGGACCGGCGCCACCGACATGGCCTGCCTGCGCGATGCGATCGAGCAGACGCTCGCACACGGCTACGCCAATCACATCCAGCGCCTGATGGTCACGGGCCTTTACGCGCTGTTGCTGGGCGTGCAGCCCAGGCAGGTTCACGCCTGGTACCTCGCTGTGTACGTCGATGCGGTGGAGTGGGTCGAGCTGCCCAATACGCTGGGCATGAGCCAGTACGCCGACGGCGGCCTGATGGGCAGCAAGCCCTACGTCGCTACCGGCAAGTACATCGAGCGCATGAGCCCTTACTGCGGGGGCTGCCGCTACGACCCCGCGCAGCGCACCGGCGACAGCGCCTGCCCGTTCACCACGCTGTACTGGGACTTCCTGATGCGCCACGAGGCGACTCTGGCGGGAAATCCGCGCATGGCGCTGCAGGTGAAGAACCTGTCGCGATTGAACGCAGCGCAGCGGCAGGAGGTGCTCGCGCGGGCCGCGGCGATCCGCCACGGCGAAGTCGGGGTGGTGGCGCATGGCTGAGTTCGCCGGCCGACCCTGGCCGTCAACGAGGAGGTTGCATGACGACCGATCACGAGCCCGACGCCCCGACGGCCCCGCTCACCGTGCTGTACGACGGCGCCTGCCCGTTGTGCCGGCGCGAGATCGGCGTCTATCGTGGCCTGCAATCCAGTGCGCCGGTGTGCTTCGCGGACGTCAGCGACGTCGCGCAGCCCTTGCCGCCGCGGCACCAGCGCGAGCAGCTGCTGGCACGCTTCCATGTGCGCGACACCGATGGCCGGCTGCTCAGCGGCGCGCAGGCCTTCCTGGCCCTGTGGGCCGCACTGCCCGGTTGGCGCTGGCTGGCGCGTATCGGCCGCGTGCCGGGTACGGCCTGGGCCATGGAGCGCATCTATCGGTCTGTTCCTGCGCGTGCGGCCGGCGTTGCAGCGATGGGCTTCCCGCCTTGATCGAGCGGCCTGAGCCGCCGTCCGGCACAACACTTCTTCCGAAAGCTCCCCATGAATTCGATCGCCCTCATCACCGGCGCCAGCGGCGGCATCGGCCGCGCCCTGGCCCGCCAGCTGCATGCCCAAGGCTGCCGCGTCGCGGCGGGGGCGCGATGCCGGCCGCCTCGCCGACATCGACGCCGCGGTCCGCATCGCCGCGGACACCACCACGCCCGAAGGGGCCGCGCTGGCCGTCGCGGCCTGCCGGGAAGCGCTCGGCGCGGCGCCGACTCTGCTGGCGCACTGCGTCGGCAGCACGCTGATCGCGCCCTTGCACCGCACGCGCGTCGACGCCTACCGCGAGGTGATGCGCGTCAACCTCGACAGCGCGGTGTTCATGCTGCAGGCCTGGATCGCCGCGCTGCAGGGCGGGCCCGGCGCCGCCGTGTTCGCCAGTTCGGTGGTGGCGCGCATCGGCGTGGCCAACCACGAAGCCATCGCGGCGGCCAAGGGCGGCGTCGAGGCCCTGGTACGCAGCGCGGCGGCCACCTACGCGCCGCAAGGCCTGCGCGTGAACGCCGTCGCGCCAGGCATGACCGAGACGCCCATGACGGCCGGCATGCTGAAGTTGCCCGCGATGCGCGAGGGCGCCGCACGGCAGTACCCGCTCGGCGGCGTACAGACGGCGGATCAGGTGGCCGACGTGATGGCCTGGCTGCTCGGCGATGGCGCGGCGCGCGTGACCGGCCAGGTGATCGCAGTGGACGGTGGCTTCAGCACGGTGCGGCCACTGGTGAAGTGAGACGAGGAATTCAGCCGCACTAAGGGCTCGCGCTGCTGCTGCAGCGGAACTTGCATCATCCACGCCGAGAGTCGCCGCGGTTGCCAGCGTCTGCATGCTGGGGCGGCGCGATGAGCGACGGGAACGTCGACGCACTTCGCAGCAGCTGCCGCTTCGAACGCGAGCGGCTGCTCGGGCTCCCTGCCGTTCGCCTGATTCCGATTCATACGGCGTTCGATGCGCTGATTCCGGCCAACGGCCCGGGTGCAGCGTCCCTGTTGACAGACTCGATTGACAAGTCGTTGCGCGGCGGGACATAGTGGATCGACTGGACTGACCAATTCAAAGCTGGACGACAGAGCCGGCGAGGTTGCCACCTAACCGTGCGGAAGAGCCCGCACGCGGCGGTGGCGGCGAGGAGACGCGAAGTGACACTCGGCCTGCAGGCGCTGTTGGCATTCACCCCGATCGCCCTGTCGGGCGTGCTCCTGGTCGGTCTCGGTTGGCCGGCCAAGCGAGCGATGCCGCTGGTCTACGTCGTCACCGCGGTGATCGCGCTGACGGCCTGGGGCATGAGCTTCAACCGCATCGCCGCGGCGACCCTCGAAGGGCTGATCATCACCGTGCAGGTGCTGTGGATCATCTTCGGCGCGCTGCTGCTGCTGAACACGCTCAAGCACTCGGGCGGCATCGCCAGCATCCGCAGTGGCTTTGCTCGCATCAGCCCCGACCGCCGCATCCAGGTCATCCTGATCGCGTGGTTGTTCGGCTGCTTCATCGAGGGCGCCTCGGGATTCGGCACGCCGGCGGCGGTGGCCGGGCCGCTGATGGTGGCCGTGGGATTCCCCGCGCTGGCTGCGGTGATGTTCGGAATGATCATCCAGTCCACTCCAGTGTCGTTCGGGGCCGTGGGCACGCCAATGCTGGTGGGCGTGCAGGGCGGGCTGCAGCGCGAATCGATGACGCAGGCGCTGCAGGCACAGGGCCAGGCATGGCCCGACTTCTTCAATCTGGTGGTGGAGCGGGTGGCACTCGGCCACGCCATCGTCGGCACACTGATCCCGGTGATCCTGGTGCTGTTCATGACGCGCTTCTTCGGCCGCAATCGCTCGTGGGCCGAGGCGCTGCCAGCGGTGCCGTTCGCGTTGTTCGCCGCGTTCGCGTTCACCGTGCCATACGCGCTGGCGGGGCGGTTCCTGGGCCCGGAGTTCCCCTCGCTGCTCGGTGGCCTGCTGGGCCTCGCAGTGGCGACGGTGGCCGCGCGCGCCGGATTCCTGGTGCCGCGCAAGAGCTGGGACTTCGCCGACCCGAAGGAATGGCCGTCCGATTGGATGGGCAACATCGAAATGAAGCTGGACGAGCTCGGCAGCCGGCGCATCCCGACGCTGCTGGCCTGGGTGCCCTACGGCCTGCTGGCGCTGATCCTGGTGCTCAGCCGCATCGTCGAACCTTTCAAGGCGTGGCTGCAGTCGTTCAGCGTCGGCGTTCGCAACATCCTCGGCGAGACCGGCATCAGCGGCAGCTTTCAGCCGCTGTACCTGCCCGGCGGCGTGCTGGTAGTCGTGTGCCTGGTCACGATCGTGCTGCACCGCATGGCGGTATCCGATTTCGTGAAGGCCGCGCGGGAATCCGGCGGCACGCTGCTCGGTGCCGGCTTCGTGCTGGTGTTCACGATCCCGATGGTGCGCATCATGATCCAGTCGGGCGTCAACGCCAACGAACTCGCCAGCATGCCGATCGCGATGGCCCGCTGGGTCGCGGGCTCGGTCGGCGGCATCTACCCGTTGTTCGCACCGACCGTGGGCGCGCTCGGCGCCTTCCTCGCCGGCTCGAACACGGTCTCGAACCTGATGCTCAGCCAGTACCAGTACAGCGTCGCGCAGGCGCTGGGCGTGAGCGGCGCGACGATGGTGGCGGCGCAGTCCATTGGCGCCGCGGCGGGCAACATGATCGCGATCCACAACGTCGTCGCCGCGTCGGCGACGGTGGGGCTGCTTGGGCGGGAGGGCCAGACGCTGCGTCGCACCGTCGTCCCGACCATCTATTACGTGCTGTTCACCGGTGTCCTGGCCATGGTGGCGATGCACGTGCTGCAGTGGGGCGACCCTTTGCTCGGCGTGGCATTGAAGTGATTGGCACCGTGTCGGAAAGCGCGACCCGGCCGCAGCGGGTCTATTTCTTCTCCACCTGCGTCGTCGATCTGATGGCGCCGCAGGCGGGGGTGGATGCGATCACGCTGATCCAGTCGGCGGGCATCGAAGTCGATTTCCCGGCCGCGCAGACCTGCTGCGGCCAGCCCGCTTATACGAGCGGTTACACCGAAGAGGCCCGACGTGTGGCGCGCGCCCAGCTCGACCTGTTTCCGCAGCCGTGGCCCATCGTGGTGCCGTCGGGCTCGTGCGCCGGGATGATGGTGCATGCCTGGCCGAAGCTGTTCGCCGACGAACCCAGTCTGGCCGACAAGGCGCGCGAGGTCGCGCAGCGGGTGGTCGAGTTCAGCGCCTTTGCCAGCAACGTGCTGGGGCTGGCCGCATCGGCCCCGGAACGGCCGGCCGCCCCGGTGAAGGTGGCGCTGCACACTTCCTGCGCGGCGCGGCGCGAGATGGGCACGCACGTGCCGAGCGAGGCGCTGCTGCGGGCACTGCCGGGCGTCGAACTGGTGGAGCCGGCGCGCGTGGCCGAGTGCTGCGGATTCGGCGGCACCTTCTCGGCGCGGCACCCGGCGATTTCCGGCGCGATGGTCAACGACAAGCTGGATGCCGTGCGCGACAGCGGCGCCGAGGTGCTGGTCAGCGCCGATTGCGGCTGCCTGCTCAACCTGCACCTGGCGGCCGACAAGCGCCGCGCCGCGGGCGACCAGCTCCCGCGCTGCGTCCATCTGGCGAGCTTCCTGCGCGAGCGCCTGGGCGCCGTCGATGCCGCCCGCCAGGTCACCGACTGATCGCGCCGCCGAGGCCATGGCCATGCAATCGCCCGACACCCGCAACGCCCGCACGGCGATCCTCGCCGCGCTGCGCGGCGCCGCGCCGGCGGCGCCTCTGCCGCTGCCGGACCTGCAGCCTTACCTGGAGGGCCCCCACGCCCGCGGCAGCCAGGGACCGCGCATCGATCCGGCGACGCTCGCCGATGCCTTCGAGGCCGCCGCGATTGCCTGGCGCGCAGAAGTCCTGCGGGCAACGTTGGTCGACTGGCCACAGGTCGTGCGGGAGGCTCTGGAGCAGCGCGGATGCCGGCGCGTGGCCATCGGCGCGGCCAGCCCGCTGCAACCTGGACTGGAGGCCGCGCTTGCCGGCCTGCAGGTGCGTCGCTTCGACCAGCCACTCGAGCAGTGGAAAGGCGATCTGTTCGACAGCATCGACGCGGGTGTCACCGGCGCCGACGCCGGAATCGCGGATACCGGCACGCTGCTGCTGCAGCCTGGCGCGCACGAGCCGCGGACGCTGTCGCTGGTGCCCGCCGTGCACATCGCGGTGCTGATGGTGAGTGGGTTGTATGCGAGCCTGCCTGCCGCGCTGGGCGCGCTGTCGCCGCAGGACGACATGCCGAGCAACCTGCTGCTGATCTCCGGTCCGTCGAAGACCGCCGACATCCAGCAGGTGCTGGCCTACGGCGCCCATGGCCCGAAGGAACTGGTGATCGTTCTGGTGAACGATCTGCAAGAGGGTGCGCCGCGATGACGCCGCAACTGCATTCCGGCACCGGCGCCGCAGCCGAGGCGCCGATCGCGTTCGTCGATCCGCGCCGCTTCAAGGCCAACACGCAGCAGGCTGTGGACGACCCGCACCTGCGCCGGAGCTTCCGCAGCGCGATGGACTTCCTCCAGGCCAAGCGCGCCGCGCACTTCAGCGACACGGCGGCCTTCGAGACGCTGCGCGGCGTCGGCGAGTCGATCCGCCGCTACAGCCTGTCGCGCCTGCCCGAACTGCTGGAGCAGCTCGAGAAGCGGCTCACCGAGCGCGGGGTCCACGTGCACTGGGCAGCCACGCCGGACGAGGCCAACGCCATCTTCCTCGCCGTGGCGCGCGGGCACGGCGCCAGGGGCATGATCAAGGGCAAGTCGATGGTCAGCGAGGAGATCGAGCTGAATCATCACATGGCCGGGCACGGCATCGACTGCCTGGAGTCGGACATGGGCGAGTACATCGTCCAGCTCGCCGGCGAGCGGCCCAGCCACATCATCATGCCGGCCATCCACAAGACAAAGCAGCAGATCGCCGAGCTGTTCGCGCAACGGATCCCGAACACGGCCTACACCGATGACGTCGACGCGCTGATCGCCATCGGCCGACGCGTGCTGCGCAACGAGTTCCGCGACGCCACGGTCGGCGTCTCCGGCGTCAACTTCATGGTCGCCGAGACGGGCTCGCTGGTGCTGGTGGAGAACGAGGGCAACGGTCGCATGTGCACCTCGGTGCCCGACGTGCACATCGCGATCACCGGCATCGAGAAGGTGGTCGAGCGTTTCGAGCACGTGTTGCCGCTGTTCAGCCTGCTGACGCGCTCGGCCACCGGACAGGCGGTGACCACGTACCTGAACGTCATCAGCGGCCCGCGACGCAAGGGCGAACTCGACGGCCCGCGGGAAGTGCACCTGGTCCTGCTCGACAACGGCCGCAGCCAGGCCTATCGCGACGTCGGTTTCCGCGCCACGCTGCAGTGCATCCGCTGCGGCGCCTGCATGAACCACTGCCCCGTCTACTCGCGCATCGGCGGACTCGCCTACGGCACCACCTATCCCGGCCCGATCGGCGCCATCATCTCGCCGCACCTGCTGGGACTGGAGGCCACCAAGGACCTTCCGACGGCCAGCAGCCTGTGCGGGGCGTGCTCCGAGGTCTGTCCGGTGGGCATCCCGATCCCTGACCTGCTGATGCAGCTGCGGCGCGCGGCCAAGCACGACCCGGCGCCGGGGCAGCCGCCGCTGGGCGGCCAGGGCAGCGCGAAGGACTGGAAGGAAGCCCTGGCCTGGAAGTCCTGGGCCTGGTTCAACGAAAGGCCGCGGCTCTATCGCTGGGCCGTCGCCATCGGTCGCGGGCTGCGCGGGCTGACGCCGCCCTGGCAAGGTGGCTGGACGGCGCATCGCATGCCGATGCGACTGGCGGCGCGCGGGCTGCGCGAACGGCTGGCGAGACGCCCGCACGACTGAATCGTAGGCGGCCGGCGCGCCCGGCGAGCGGGGCAGGCGAGGCGACGCAGCAGGCAGTCCCCTCGGCAAGAGCCGAGGGCAGGCACGGATCGAAACAGACGAGGAGACATCGATGTTCCAGGTTCGAATTCACGGCCGCGGCGGCCAGGGCGTGGTCACGGCCGCCGAGATGCTGTCCATCGCGGCGTTTCTAGGAGGGCAAGCACGCGCAGGCCTTTCCCGAGTTTCGGCTCCGAGCGCACCGGCGCGCCGGTGGTGGCCTTCTGTCGCATCGACGACAAGCGAGATCCGCCTGCGCGAGCCGATCATGGAGCCCGACGCGCTGATCATCCAGGACCCGACCCTGCTGCACCAGGTCGACGTCTTCGCCGGCCTGAAGACAGGACGGCTACATGCTGATCAACACCAACACGCAGCTTCGAGGAACTCGGGCTCGGCGAGTTCGTCGAAGGGCTTCGCCCGAACGGCTGTGCACCGTGCCGGCGACCGAGCTGGCGCTGCAAGCACGTCGGCCGGCCGGTGCCCAACGTGCCGCTGCTCGGCGGCTTCGCTGCGCCGTGTCGGCGATCATCACGCTCGAATCCGTCATCACGGCGATCCGACGACAAGTTCTCCGGCAAGGTCGCCGACGGCAACATCGCCGCCGCGCACCGAGGCCTACGAAATCGGTCGCGCAACAGAAGCGCATGAGGAGGCCGCCCATGCTTAAGCAGATCGAAGGTTCGCACGCCGTCGCCGAGGCCGTGGCCCTGTGCCGGCCGGAGGTGATCTGCGCCTATCCGATTTCGCCGCAGACCCACATCGTCGAAGGCCTGGGCGAGATGGTGAAGACGGGCGAGCTGACCGACTGCGAGTTCATCAACGTCGAATCGGAGTTCGCCGCGCATGTCGGTGGCCATCGGCTCCTCGGCCGCCGGCGCGCGCACCTACACCGCCACCGCCAGCCAGGGCCTGCTGTTCATGGCCGAGGCGGTCTACAACGCCTCGGGCCTCGGCCTGCCGATCGTGATGACCGTGGCCAACCGCGCCATCGGCGCGCCGATCAACATCTGGAACGACCACACCGATTCGCATGTCGCATGCGCGACTGCGGCTGGATCCAGCTGTTCGCCGAGACCAACCAGGAGGCGCTCGACCTGCACATCCAGGCCTTCCGGCTGGCCGAGGAACTGTCGCTGCCGGTGATGGTGTGCATGGACGGCTTCATCCTGACCCACGCCTACGAGCGCGTCGACATGCCGACCCAGGAGCAGGTCGACGCCTTCCTGCCGCCCTACGAGCCGCGCCAGGTGCTCGACCCGAGACGATCCGGTCTCGATCGGCGCCATGGTCGGCCCCGAGGCCTTCACCGAGGTGCGCTACCTGGCCCACGCCAAGCAGATGCAGGCGCTGGAGCGCATCCCGCAGCTGGCCGCCGGAGTTCAAGGAGGTCTTCGGCCGCGACTCCGGCGGCCTGATCGCACGCCTACCGCACCGAGGACGCCGAGACCATCGTGGTCGCCATGGGCTCGGTGCTCGGCACGATCAAGGACATGGTCGACGAAATGCGCGACGCCGGCGCGCAAGATCGGCGTGCTCGGCATCACCTCGTTCCGACCGTTCCCGCTGGCGGCGATCGCGCGAGGCGCTGAAGAACGCGAAGCGCGTCGTGGTGCTCGAGAAGTAGCTCGCCGTCGGCATCGGCGGCATCGTCTCGACCGACGTGCGCATGGCGCTGTCGGCGGCATCCGCCTGCACGGCTACACGGTGGTCGCCGGCCTCGGCGGACGGCCGATCACTCAAGAGCTCGCTGCACAAGCTGTTCGAGCAGGCGCAGCGCGACAAGCTGGAACCGGTGACCTTCCTCGACCTCGACTGGGACGTCGTCAACCGCGAACTGGAGCGCGAACGGGCGACCCGCCGTTCCGGGCCGATCGCCGAAAACATCCTGCGCGACATCGGCGTCGGTCGCCCGCAACATCGCGTGAGGACACGACCATGATCGATGCAGACGGTCAAGTTCTACCAGACCGGCACCTTCACGGTCGGCAACCGCCTGCTCGACGAATCGCAGCGCAGCGGTGCAGGCCACGATGGAGCGCACCAACTCGCTGAACTCCGGCCACCGCGCCTGCCAGGGCTGCGGCGAGGCGCTCGGCGCGCGCTACGCGATCGACGCCGCCATGCGCGCCACCGGCAACCAGCTGATCGCGGCCAACGCCACCGGCTGCCTGGAGGTCTTCTCCACGCCCTATCCCGAGACCTCGTGGCAGATCCCGTGGATCCACTCGCTGTTCGGCAACGCCGCGGCGGTCGCCACCGGCGTGGCCGCCGCGATGCGCGCCAAGGGGCGCAACGAGGTGCGCGTCGTCGCGCAGGGCGGCGACGGCGGCACGACCGACATCGGCTTCGGCTGCCTTTCGGGGATGTTCGAGCGCAACGACGACGTGCTCTACATCTGCTACGACAACGAGGCGTACATGAACACCGGCGTGCAGCGCTCGTCGGCCACGCCGCCGGCCGCGCGCACCGCCACCACGATGCCGGTCGGCGCCGAGCCGGGCAACGTCTTCGGGCAGGGCAAGTTCGTGCCCGAGATCGCCATGGCGCATCACATCCCCTACGTGGCCACCGCGTCGGTCGCCTACCTGCGCGACCTCGAAGCCAAGGTGCACAAGGCGATGAGCATCCACGGCGCGCGCTACCTGCACATCTTCGTGCCGTGCCCGCTCGGGTGGGGTTCCGCGTCCGAGGACACGATCAAGCTGGCGCGCCTGGTCGTGGAGACGGGGATGTTCCCGCTGTTCGAGGCGGAAGGCGGCGAAGTCACGAACCGCTACCAGATCCGCCGCCGCGTGCCGGTGGAGGAATACCTGAAGCCGCAGCGCCGCTACGCGCACCTGTTCGGCAAGAAGCCCGCCGTGCAGACCATCGCCCGCATCCAGGCGATGGCCGACCGCAACATCCGCAAGTACCGCCTGCTTGGCGAGGAGGCCTGATCATGGACAAGCCCTTTGCCATCACGCTCGATGTCGGCTCGAGCCTGGCGAACAAGACCGGGTCGTGGCGCACCTTCCGGCCGGTGTACCTGGACCGGATGCCTCCGTGCAACAACCAGTGCCCGGCCGGAGAGAACATCCAGGCCTGGCTGTACTACGCCGAGGAAGGCCGCTACGAGGAAGCCTGGCGCAAGATCATGGAGGAGAACCCGTTTCCCGCCGTGATGGGACGCGTCTGCTATCACACCTGCGAATCGGCCTGCAACCGCGCCAAGGTCGACGAGTCGGTCGGCATCAACGGCGTCGAACGCTTCCTTGGCGACCAGGCGATCAAGTACGAGTGGAAGGTCACTCCGGGCGAGCCGACCGGGCGCAAGGTGCTGGTCCTCGGCGCCGGGCCCGCCGGTCTCACCTGCGCCTATCACCTGGCGCGCCTCGGGCACGCGGCTACGGTGATCGACGCCGCGCCGAAGGCCGGCGGCATGCTCCGCTACGGGATTCCCAAGTACCGCATGCCGCGCGAGAAGCTGAACGCCGAGATCCAGCGCATCGCCGAGATGGGCGTGGAGATCCGGTTGAACACGCGCATCGACGACCTCGCCGCGGAGATGAAGCGCGGCGGCTACGACGCCGCGTTCGTCGCGGCCGGCGCCCAGCTCGGCCGCATGGTCGGCCTGCCCGGCGCGGACCGGCTGCCCGTGCTCGACGCCGTGCAGATCCTGCGCCAGCTCGAACTGGAGGAGCCCGTGCCGCTGCGCGGCCGCGTCATCGTCTATGGGGGCGGCAACACCGCGTTCGACGTGGCCCGCTCGGCGGTCCGGCTTGGCGCGATCGAGGCGCTGGTCGTCTACCGGCGCACGCAGGACAAGATGCCGGCCCACCCGTCGGAGATCAAGGAGGCGATCGAGGAAGGCGTCACGGTGCGCTGCCTGTCGACGATCGTGCGCGTCGGCGAGTCGAGCATCGACGTCGAGCGGATGGAACTCGACGAAAAGGGCAATCCGCAGCCGACCGGCGAGATCGAGACGCTGCCGGCGACATCCGTCGTGCTGGCGCTCGGACAGGATGCGGACCTCGGCTTTCTCGGGCAGGTCGAAGGTCTCGACATCGAGGGCGGCATGGTCAAGGTCGACCGTGGCATGGCCACCGGCGTGCCGGGAGTCTTCGCGGGCGGCGACATGGTCCCGTCGGACCGCAATGCGACCGTCGCCATCGGACACGGCAAGAAGGCGGCGCGGCACATCGACGCCTACCTGCGCGGTGTCACGCTGACGCGCGCCCCGAAGCACGAGATTGCCAGCCACGACAAGATGAACGCCTGGTACTACTCGGACGCGCCGCGCTCGATCCGCCCGATCCTCGAGGCGGTGCGCCGTACATCGGGCTTTGCCGAGGTCGTCGGCGACTACGACGACGCGACCGCGCTGTACGAGGCGCGGCGCTGCATGTCGTGCGGCAACTGCTTCGAGTGCGACAACTGCTACGGGGTGTGCCCGGACAACGCGGTGATCAAGCTCGGCCCCGGCAACCGCTTCCAGTTCAACTACGACTACTGCAAGGGCTGCGGCATCTGCGTCTCCGAGTGCCCGTGCGGGGCGATCAAGATGGTGCCGGAGACGATCTGAGCGGGTGGGGTTGCGCTACCGGGAGCCGCCCAGGACGCGCTCGTAGCCCGGCGGCCGGGTCAGCCAGCGCGGACCCTGGCGCGCCATCCCGTAACCCAGCGCGAACAGTTCGCGCATCCTGGCCGGATCGAACAGCTCGTCGCCGCGCACTTCAACGCCATCGGGCATCGTCACCCAGTGGAAGCCGGCTTCCTCGGCGCCGGCCAGGAGATAGATGCGGGACAGGTCGCCGGACGTCGCGCCCAGGGACAGGGCGCGCAGCGTCCGCATGGCAATGGCGCGCAGGTTGCGATCGGTCTGTTCGGCCTGCGGCGACAACTGGCCGTTGTGGATGATGTAGAGATCTTCGTAGGTGTTCTGCTCGATCGCGCGCTGGCGCACCACCGAAGTCCGGAACAGGCCCCCGTTGTAGAACACGCGTGCGCCGACCGCGCCGTCGACGTGCATCTCGTCGTAGCGCCGCCCGTCGACGTCTACCTCGAAGAACACCGGCTGCACGGCCAGCGGCACCGAGGCCGACGCCAGCACCACGTCGCGGAACAACTGAAGCGCCTGCGGTGTCCCGGCCTGGGCGATCAGGCCCATGTTCCACACGACGAAGCGCTGCGCGTCCAGATCGACCGTGCCGACGTACAACCGCCGCCCCTCGGCGTGCGCAGCCGCGATCTTCTGCAGCAGCGCCATGTCCAGGTCGTTGGCGATCAGCGCCGCCAGCGGCGCGGAGTCCGCCACCGCCTCGCCGCGCAGCGCCTGGAGCAGCAGCGAACGCGGCATCGAGAACACGTCCCGCGTCGCCGTGGTCGTGTAGAAGTGCTCGATGCGGTCGTCGTAGGCGGATCCGAGGAACGCGAAGGGCGCGATCATCGCGCCGGTGGACACCCCGGTGACGATCTTGAACACCGGGCGCTGCCCGCTCTCGGTCCAGCCCTTCAGGAAGCCGGCGCCGAAAGCGCCATTCGGGCCACCGCCCGAGAGTGCAAGTTGCGGGTAGACGGTGCGGCCATCGGCACGCCGGACGAAGGTGCCCGGCCGCTCCTGCTGGAAGGACAGCGCGAAGTCGCGCTCCATGGCTTCGCTGGGTATGGCTGCCCAGCCGCGCACGTCCGGCATGCCGGGGACGGTGGCGCGCGCGCCGTCCACCAACGGCACGGGATTACGCGGCAACCCGGCGCAGCCGGCCAGGATCAGCGTCGTCGTCAACAAGCCCAGCAGGCGCAGCATGGCATCTCCTCGCTCCCTGCTTCTTGTTGTGCCTGATGTCGCAGCTGCGCCAGGCACGTCGCGGCCGGACGCGGAAACGCCTGGGCCGTACTCGACTGCTTGCCGCCCGGAGGTGCAAGTCATTCCCTGCGCTCCGGAGCAGGGGCCGTACCAGGCTCCGCTGCCGCGGCGTCGCCGCGCCGGGTCCGCGACTGGATGGCCAGGATCACCGGGACCAGCACCGACGCGACGATGCCCGCGGCGAAGCCGTTGTTGTACAGGTTGAGGCCGGCATGAAGCGGGCCCACCGTCAGCGCGGCGGACGAATGCACGAATCCGGCCACGATGCCCCAGTGCCACCCGAAGCGGCCCGCGATCGGCGCCAGGGTCGTGCCGAAGAGGGCGGCGAGCAGGATCGATGGGTCGTCCACGTTCCACGGTTTCGCCAGTGAACCCAGGAACACGCCGGCCATGATCGGAATGATGTTGCGCGGATGCTTGCCGAACGCGGCGAAACCGACGATGGTGAAGATGGCGCCGATTACCGGGCCATTGAGCTCGCCGCCGACGACCAGGATGTAGGCCATGGCGATCGCGCCGCACAGTCCCATGTTGGCGAACGTCGGGCCGATTCCGGCGATGGCGATGAAGTCGGTGGGCGCCTGGCCGGTCGTCGCGATCACCTGCTTCAGCCCGGACGGCACGCTCCGGTCGAACGCGAATCCGATCGCAATCATGGAAGCGAACACCAGCGCCAGGAACGACCCGAGCAGCAGGTTGTTCCCGGTCGTCCACACGAAGACCGGATCCGGCACGAAGCCGTACGACTTGTACAGCGCGACGACCAGCGTGCCGACCAGGCCCGCGGTGAATCCCATGTTGTAGAGGCTGAAGCCCATGTGGGCCTTGGCGAGTTGCGCCGCGGCGGGCGCCAGCATGAAGCCGATGACGAGTCCGGTGGCGGTGGCCAGCGGCAGGCTGACCGCCGCGGTGAGGGAGCCGCTGAACAGGATCTCGGAGAAGATCGGCGCGAGCGCGACGCCGAAAAAGGCGGTGTTGATGTTCGCTGCAAACGTCTCGCCCTTGAAGCGTGAGTAGAGCGCGACGCCGAAGACGATGGGCCAGACGTTCAGCAGGTTTTTCCCGAATAGCGCGAATCCGAGCACAAGGAACAGGCAGGCGACCGACGCCCCGGTCATCTTCGCGCCGGTCCGGTCATAGATGAAGCATGCGCACAGCGTCAGCAGGCCCGCGTTCACGCAGCCGGCTCCAATGCCGCCGATGCCGAAGTAATCGGTCAGCAGGGTGTCGCGCGACGTGGTGATCTCAATCAGGCCGCGCGCGACGGCGGAGGGGCCGTCGAGCACGAGACCAAACACGATGAACGCCGCAGCGTAGGCGGCGACGAGCAGCAGGATGGTCCGGTCCGACACCTGCGCCGGGGTCGCGCTGCGGCTTGCTTCCAATTCGGTCATCTGTGAGCTGGGCTTGCCGACAAAATTAGGGTTTGACGGGCTACGGCTGAGTACGTAGATTAACCAATGAATCTTGCCGTGCCTGATCGATCATCGGCAGGCTGCTCAGAAAGGGATCTCCATGCAACTGACGCCGCGGGAGTTCGACAAGCTCGTCATCTACATGATGGCCGACGTCGCGCTGAAGCGCAAGGCGAAGGGCATCAAGCTCAACTACCCGGAGGCCGTCGCCGATCATCTCGGCGGCGCCCTCGACGGCGCGCGCGCCGGCAAGACCATCGAGGAAGTCACGAAGGAAGCGCGCACCGCGCTGACCAAGGCCGACGTGATGGACGGCGTCGCCGACCTGATCCCGATGGTGCAGGTCGAGGCCGTGTTCACCGACGGCAGCCGCCTCGTGACCGTCCACACGCCGATCCAGTAACCGGCGAGAGGAGCGTAGCCGATGGCCGAGTCGAAGACCTGTCCCGCATCGCGCCCGATGTCGATCCGGCGACCGCCAAGGTCCCGGTCGGCGGCTACGTCTGTCCGCAAGGAGGCCGTGTCGTTCCACGAGAAGCTGGCGGTCACCACGCTCAAGGTGCGCAACACCGGCGACCGCCCGGTTCAGGTCGGCTCGCACTTCCATTTCTTCGAGGTCAACCGCGCGCTCGAGTTCGATCGCGCCGCGGCGTTCGGGCAGCACCTGAACATTCCGGCATCGACGGCGCTGCGCTTCGAGCCCGGCGACGAGCGCGAGGTGAAGCTGGTGCCTTACGGCGGCAAGCGCGCCGTCTACGGCTTCAACAACCTGGTCGACGGCCCCACCTCGGGCAAGGCCGGCGAGACGCGCAAGGCGAAGGCCGTGGCGCTCGCCGCGAAGCGCGGCTTTCGCTCGCGGCATGACGCCGCGACAGAAGCGCTGAGCCGCCAGACGCTTTCGCACCGCAGGGACTCCGACCATGGCAACCATATCCCGCAATGAGTACGTCGGCCTGTTCGGTCCCACCGTCGGCGACCGCATCCGGCTCGGCGACACGGGGCTGTTCGTCGAGATCGAGCGCGACCTGCGCGGCGCGCCCGGCGACGAGATCGTCTTCGGCGGCGGCAAGAGCCTGCGCGAAGGCATGGGGATGGACAATCGGCTCACCTACGCCGGGGGCACGCCCGACCTGGTGATCACCAACGTGACGATCATCGACGCCGTCCTGGGCGTGGTGAAGGCCGACGTCGGCATCAAGGACGGGCGCATCTGCGGCATCGGCAAGTCCGGCAATCCGCAGACGATGGACGGCGTGACGCCGGGCCTGGAGTGCGGTCTCGCCACTGATGCCATTTCGGGCAACCACCTGATCCTGACCGCCGCCGGCATCGACACCCACATCCACTTCATCTCGCCGCAGCAGGCGTACGCGGCGCTGTCCAACGGCACCACCACGCTGATCGGCGGCGGCACCGGTCCCTCGGACGGTTCGAACGCCACGACGGTCACGCCGGGTCCGGGCAACATCCGGAACATGCTGCGCGCCTTCGAGGGCTGGCCGGTCAACGTCGGCATCCTCGCCAAGGGCCACGGGCACGGCAAGGCAGCGCTGGTCGAGCAGATCGAGGCCGGCGCGGTCGGCTTCAAGTGCCACGAGGACTGGGGCACGACGCCCGCGGTGCTGCGCTCGGCGCTGACGGTGGCCGACGAGATGGACGTGCAGGTGTGCATGCACACCGACACGCTGAACGAGTCCGGCTTCGTCGAGGACACGATCGCCGCGTTCGAGGGGCGCACCATCCACTCGTTCCACACCGAAGGCTCCGGTGGCGGCCACGCGCCGGACATCATCAAGGTGTCCGGGCTGCCGAACGTGCTGCCCGCGTCGACCAATCCCACGCTCCCCTACGGCGTCAACTCGCAGGCGGAGCTCTACGACATGATCATGGTGTGCCACCACCTCAGTCCGGACATTCCGTCGGACGTGGCGTTCACCGAAAGCCGCATCCGCGCCGAGACGATCGCGGCCGAGAACGTGCTGCACGACATCGGCGTGATCTCGATCTTTTCCAGCGACTCGCAGGCGATGGGCCGGATCGGCGAGTGCTGGCTGCGGACTGCATCCAGACCGCCGATGCGATGAAGACCGGGCGCGGCAAGCTGCCGGAGGACGCCAAGGGCAACGACAACTTCCGGGTGCTGCGCTACGTCGCGAAGATCACGATCAATCCGGCGATCGCGCACGGCATCTCGCACGTGCTGGGCTCGGTCGAGGTCGGCAAGATCGCCGACCTCGTGCTGTGGGAGCCCGGGTTCTTCGGCGCGAAGCCCAAGATCGTGCTGAAGGGCGGCGTGATCAACTGGGCGGTGATGGGCGACCCGAACGCGTCGCTGCCGACGCCGCAGCCGGTCTACTACCGGCCGATGTTCGGCGCCTTCGGGCAAGCCTCTGCCCGACAGCCTGCGTGACCTTCGTGTCGCAGGCGGCGGACGCCGCGGGCATCGGCGAGAAGCTCGAGCTGCGCCGGCAGGTGATGCCGGTGAAGAACACGCGCAAGATCGGCAAGAAGGACATGGTCCGCAATTCCGGCACGCCGAAGATCGAGGTGTCGCCGGAGACGTTCGCCGTCACCGTCGACGGCGTGCATGCGACGGTCCCGCCGCTGACGACGATTTCGCTCAACCAGAAGTACTTCTTCAGCTGACAGGGCGCGCCTTGATCCTCATCGAGAAGGTGCTCGGCAACGCGGCGATCCGGAGTGGGCGGCGCGCCTCGCGCCGCGCACCGTCGAGCCGCTCGACGCTCGACCACTGGGAGGCGCAGAAGAACCGCTTTCGCAAGAAGACCGGCGGCGGCGACGAGATCGCCGTGTCGCTCGACCGCGGCGCGTTCCTGCGCGACGGCGACGTGCTGCTCTGGGACGCGGCGGCCGCACGCGCCGTGGTCGCGCGCATCAGCCTGCGCGACGTGATGATCATCCACCTGGACGCGACTGGCAGGCGCGGACCCCGACATACGCGATGCGCACCTGCGTCGAGCTCGGCCACGCGCTCGGCAACCAGCACTGGCCGGCGCTGGTCAAGGGCGCGCGCGTCTTCGTGCCGCTGACCGTCGATCACAAGGTGATGGCGTCGGTGATGAAGACGCATCGGTTCGAGGGCATCCGCTACGAGTTCGTCGCCGGGCGAGCGAGATCGTTCCGTACCTCGCGCCGCACGAGTCGCGCCGGCTGTTCGGCGGGGCGGAAGGCCCGGTGCACACGCACACGCAGGATCGCTACGTCGCGGTCGACCCGGACACCGGCCACGTGCACGGGCGCTCGCCGGTGCACGCGCACCCGCATGCGGGCGCCCGTCCGACCCGGACGCCGCAACCGAAATGACAACGACCCACGACTCGACGCCGGTGCCGGGCCCGTCACCGCGACGCATCTGGCGCGGCTCCTGCAGTTCGGCGACTCGGTGTTCCCGATCGGCGGCTTCGCGTTCTCGGGCGGGCTCGAGTCGGCGATCCAGAAGCGGGTGGTCGACCGACACGGCGACGCTGCTGGCGTTCACGCGCACGGCGCGTCGAGCAGGCCGCGCGCGGCGACGGCATCGGACTCGTCTGCGCGCATCGCGCCGCAATGGCGGGTGACGTCGAGGAGGTCGTCCGCATCGACGCCCAGGTCTACGCGCGCAAGCTCTCGGGCGAGACACGGTCGATGTCCGTGCGCATGGGCAGGAAGTTCGCCGAGCTGGGCGCGCAGGTGACCGGGGCGCCGCTGCTGGCGGACTGGCGCGAGCGCGTCGATCGCCGGCACGACGCCCGGCTGCTACCCGGTGGCGCTCGCCGTCAACTTCGCCGCGCAGGGACTGCCCGCGCGCGACGCCTTCGTCGTGCACCAGTACGGCGTGGCGTCGACGATCCTGGGCGCCGCGCTGCGGCTGATGCGCGATCAGCCACGTCGACACGCAGCGGATGCTCTACGCGCTCAACGCCGACGCCGATGCCGCCTACGCGACCGCCGCGGCGGCCGACCTCGACGACATGGCGGGCTTCGCGCCGCTCGCGGAGATCCTCGCCGCGGTCCACGTCAAGGCGCACGTGCGCCTGTTCATGAACTGAAGGAACTCGGAGAACATGCGCATGAAGAAGATCACGCGAATCGGGGTCGGCGGCCCGGTCGGCTCGGGCAAGACGGCGATCGTCGAGGCGATCACGCCGCGGCTGCTCGAGATGGGCATCAAGGTCCTGATCATCACCAACGACGTGGTGACGACCGAGGATGCCAAGCACGTGCAGCGGACGCTGAAGGGCATCCTGCTCGAGGAGCGCATCCTCGGCGTCGAGACCGGCGCCTGTCCGCACACGGCGGTGCGCGAGGATCCGAGCATGAACCTGGCGGCGGTCGAGGACATGGAGGCGCGCTTCCCGGACGGCGACGTCGTGCTGATCGAGAGCGGCGGCGACAACCTGACGCTGACGTTCTCGCCGGCGCTGGTCGACTTCTTCATCTACGTGATCGACGTCGCCGCCGGCGACAAGATTCCGCGCAAGAACGGCCCCGGCATCACGCAGTCGGACATCCTGGTCATCAACAAGACCGACCTGGCGCCGTACGTCGGCGCGAGCCTCGAGGTGATGGCGCACGACTCGAAGCTGATGCGCGGCGACAAGCCGTTCATCTTCACCAACTGCCGCACGGGCGAGGGCATCCCGCAACTGGTCGAACTGATCCGCAACGACCTGCTGTTCGACCTGAAGCTGCCGGCGCGGCAGCCGGCGTGATGGGTGCGGCCGAGCGACTGCCGGGCTCCGCTCCTGGCGCGCTGGCCGAGGCGCCGGCCATGCCGCCGTGAATTCGCGGCGTTCCGGCGACGAGCCGCCGCAGATGGCGCAGCGGCGCGGTCGGCAAGTCCGGTTTCCTGCGGCTGGGCTTCGAGCACCGCGACGGGCGCACGATCCTGGCCGATCTCGAGTCGCGCGCCCCGTGCCTGGCGCAGCGCGCGCTGCATCTGCGACGACGGCGCTGCCGGACATGGCCTGGCTGTTCATGATCAGCGACGGCGGGCTGCGTGCTGCAGGGCGATCGGCTGGCGCTGGACGTGACGCTGGGGCCCGGCGCGCGCGCGCACGTCACCACGCAGTCGGCGACCAAGATCCACTCGATGGACGCCAACTACGCGCAGCAGACGCAGTCGTTCGCGCTCGCCGAGGGCGCCTACCTCGAGTACCTGCCCGATCCGCTGATCCCGCACCGCGGGGCGCGCTACGCGTGCGACACACGGATCTCGATCGACCCGACGGCGTCGCTGCTCTACGCGGAGAATCGTCCAGCCCGGCCGCAAGCACCATCACCCGGACGAGTGCTTCGGCGCCACGCTGCTGTCGCTCACAGTCGGCGCGGAGCGGCCCGATGGGCAGGCGCTGTTCAGCGAGAAGCTCGTGATCGATCCCGCCGCGGCGCCCGATGCGGCAGACCGGCGTGATGGACAGCTTCGACGTGTTCGGCAATGTCCTCCTGTGCACGCCGACGGATGGCGCCGAGCGTGTTCACGCGCGCGTCGAGGCCGAGGTCGATCACGACGAACGGCCTGGCGTACGGCGCCTGCCGGCTGCCGAACGATGCCGGACTCGTCTTCAAGGTGCTTGGCCGCGAGACCGCGCAGGTCAGGGCCAAGGTGCGCGAGTTCTGGGGCATCGCGCGCCAGGAGATCACCGGGACGGAACTTCCGCCGGCCTTTTTCTGGCGCTGACAAGGGAGACGACGATGAAGCTGCAGCTGGCGTGGTGGGACAGCCTGTGCAAGGGCTCCGCGGTTCTTCGCTTCGTCGACATCAACCTGCGCGGCATCGGACAGGTGATGTTCCAGGACAACCCGCTGTCCGGGCTTCTGTTCTTCATCGCCATCGGCTGGGGGTCGTTCGCGGCCGGCGTGCCCCAGGTGGCGATCGGCGGGCTGGTGGCGCTGCTTGCGGGAACGCTGACGGCGCAGTGGCTGCGCGTCGACGCGGCCGGGCTCGCCGCCGGGCTGTACGGGTACAACGCCTACCTCGTGGGGCTGGCGCTGGGGACGTTCCTCGCCGGGTCGCCGCTCTTCTGGATCTACGTCGCGCTCGGCGGCGCCGTTTCGGTGGTCGCCACGCTCGGGATGGCCAATGTGTTCAAGACCTGGGGTGTCGCTGCGCTCACCTCGCCGTTCGTGCTCACCACGTGGCTGCTGTTGCTGGCCACCTATGCATTCACCGCGATCGAGGGCAGCGGACTGCCTATGAGCGCCGAGGTCACGCCGCTCGATCCTGCCGTGACGAACCCGCTTGCGTTCGGCGACTTCGCGCAGGGGATCCTGAAGAGCATCTCGCAGGTGTTCCTGAAGGCGAGCGTCCTGGCCGCGCTGCTGCTCCTGGCCGGGCTGGCAGTCAACTCGCTGGCCGCCGCGGCGTTCGCCCTGGGAGGCGCGATCGTGGCGGTGGTCGCGGGGCACATCCTCGGCGCCGAGAGCGACCTCGTCACCGGCGGCCTGATGGGTTTCAGCCCGGTGCTCACCGCGATCGCGATCGGCGCGGTCTTCTACCAGCCGAGCCCGCGCGTTGCGCTCTATGCGCTCGTGGGAACGGTGTTCACCGTCATCGCCCAGGGCGCGATGAACGTCGTCCTGATGCCGTTCGGCATTCCCACCCTGACCGCGCCATTCGTCCTCGTGTCCTGGCTCTTCCTGCTGCCGCGCCAGCACTTCGGCCAGGACACTCAGTCGTGACGGTCGCCGCGGCCGGCGCGCCCGTTGCTGGGCGCGGACGCGGAGCGCCCAGGCGGCCGATCAACCGGGAGCGCGACGACCCTGAGTCGATCGCGGAGTCTGGCGGTGGCGCCATTGTCCGCGGGCTATCCTGCGCCGAGTTCGACCGGGCGCCGCGATATGCCCGAGCACGAATCTAGCCAGAGTCGTTCCATGACAGCACGGCGATTCTGCGCCGGGCTTCTGGCGGGCGCAGCGCTGCTGCTGACGACGGCCGTCGTCCAGGCGGCGCCCAGCGACAGCCGGAACTCCGACTCGCCGCGCATCGCGCTCGCGCTGTCCGGCGGTGGCGCCCGCGGCATCGCGCACGTCGGTGTCCTGAAGGTGCTCGAGGAGCTGCGGGTGCCGGTGCACTGCGTGGTCGGCACCAGCATGGGGGCCATCGTCGGCGGTACGTTCGCGGCCGGCCGCTCGTCGCAGGAGATGGAGACCATCGTTCTCGCGGCCGACTGGACGGAGATCTTTCGCGACACACCGCCGCGCCGCGAGCGGGCGGTCCGGCGCAAGATCGACGACTACAAGCCGCTGTTCGGCTTCGAGGTCGGCCTGCGCGACGGGTCCTTCGCGCTGCCAAAGGGCGTGATCGCCGGCGTGTCGATCGAGTCCTTCTTCCGCGAGATGGTGCAGCCGGCGGCCGAGATCAGCGACTTCGACAAGCTGCCCGTGCCGTATCGCGCGATCGCCACCGACCTCGAAACGGGCGCGGCCGTCGTGCTTGGCAGCGGCAGCGTCGCGCAGGCGATGCGCGCCAGCATGTCGGTGCCCGGAGGGATGGCGCCCGTCGAGATCGACGGCCGCCTGCTGGTCGACGGCGGCCTCGCCGACAACCTGCCGATCGACCATGCACGTCGCCTGTGCGGCGATGTCGTCATCGCCGTCAACATCTCCACGCCGCCGTTGCGACGCGACCAGATCACGTCGGCGGCCAGCGTGACGGCGCAGATGATCAACTTCATCGGCCTGCAGACGGTCAAGGATCAGTTGAAGAGCCTGACGCCGAAGGACGTGCTGGTTGAGCCGGACCTCGGCGACATCTCGTCGTCCAGCTTCGATCGCTCGCGTGACGCCATCCGCATCGGCGAAGAGGCGACACGCGCGATGGCGCCGCAACTGCAGCGCTACAGCCTGCCGGCCGACCAGTACGCGGCGCAGCGCAGGCAGCAGCTGGCGACGGCCCCGCCGTACTTCGAGGTGGACGAGATCCGCATCGAGGGCCTGGACCGCACCAATCCCGCGGTCGTGGAGACGCTCGTCGAGAGCGCACCCGGCCAGCCACTGACCGAGGCGAAGGTGGCGACCGACCTGCGCCGCATCTTCGGCACGGGGGATTACGAAGCAATCAGCTACCGCGTCGCCGGTGGAGCCGAAGGGCCGCGCGCGATGCTGATCGAGCCGGTGGAGAAGTCCTGGGGGCCGGACTACCTGAGGTTCGGGCTGGCGCTGGCGAGCGACTTCGCCGGCGACAACCAGTTCAACGTCAGGGCCCAGTTCCGCCGAACCTGGCTCAACAGCCTCGGCGCGGAATGGGTCAGCGAAGTGCAAGTCGGCCAGCATGCGTTCTTCAGCACCGAGTGGTACCAGCCGTTGAACGTGGCTGGCCAGTGGTTCGTCGCGCCGTCGTTCGATGCGGGTGTGCGGACGCGCGGCGTGTTCATCGACCAGGACAAGGTGGCCGACTACCGGACCACCGTGATCGAGGGTGGCATCGACGGTGGCGCGCGGCTCGGGACCTGGGGCGAACTGCGCGTGGGCTACGTGAGGTCAAATGTGCACGCGCGGGTCGACACCGGCTCGACGCTGCTGCCGTCGGTGCGCGAGACGACGGCCGGCCTGCGCGCGGCGCTGTTCATCGACCAGACCGACCAGGCGTGGTTTCCCCGCGAAGGCTACGCGGCGGTCGGCACCGCGTATCGCGCCACGACCGGGCTCGGCTCGGACCTCACCTACAGCCGCGTGGAACTCGCTGGTCGCGTGGCGAAGAGCTGGGGTCCGCACACCCTCAATCTGGCCGTCAGCGGCGGAACGGCGCTCGACTCGGAGATGCCGGCCTACGAGTCGTTCACACTCGGCGGGCCGCTGCGGCTGTCGGCGTATCGCCTGGACCAGTTCGCCGGTCGCCAGTACGCCTTCGGCCGGCTCATCTACTACAACCGCACGATCAGGTTGCCTGAACTGCTCGGCTCCGGCGTGTTCGTCGGCGGCTCGGCGGAAATCGCCCGCGTTACTGACCGGTCTGAACTGTTGCCGCCTATCGGAACGGTGTGGTCGGCGTCGACGTTCCTCGCGGCCGTCACGTTCCTCGGGCCGGGCTATCTCGGCGTCGGTGTCGGCCCCGGGCGCTGGTCGCTTTACCTGCTGCTCGGCGCGCCATGAGCCGGCGGGGCCTAGCGACGGCTTCAGCGCACGCTGATCAGCGTGCGCTGATCGCCAGGCCCGCCGCGTAGCCCGAGGACCACGCCCACTGGAAGTTGTAGCCGCCGAGCCAGCCGGTGACGTCGACGACTTCGCCGATGAAGTGCAGGCCCGGGACGCGTCTCGCCTCCAGAGTGGCCTGTGACAGTTCGTCCGTGTCGACGCCGCCGCGCGTGACCTCGGCCTTGCGGTAACCCTCGCTGCCCGACGGCGTCAGCCGCCAGCGCTGCATCGACTGCGCGAGCGCGCGCAGCGTCCGGTCCGCGGTGTCCGCCATCCGTTGGTCACCGTCGACCTGCTGGCTCTGCAGCCAGCCGTCGGCCAGTCGATGCGGCAACAACGCAGCGAGGGCGTTGGCGAGCGTCTGCCGGCTGCTGCGCTTCAGCCCCACCAGTTCACGGGCGAGCGCGTCGCCCGCGAACCGTGGCGCGAGGTTGATCTCGATCGGCTCCCCCGGGCGCCAGAATGTCGAGACCTGCAGGATCGCGGGCCCTGACAGCCCACGATGCGTGAACAGCAGGTCCTCGTCGAAGCGGGCGCCATCGCACCGCGCGTTCACCTCCAGCGACACTCCGGCCAGCGGGACGAAAGGCGTCCACTCGCGAGCATCGAAGGTCAGCGGAACGAGGGCCGGCCGCGGTTCGACGACGCGCAGGCCGAACTGGCGCGCGATGCGGTAGCCGAAGTCGGTCGCGCCGATCTTCGGGATCGACAGGCCGCCGGTGGCGATCACGACCCGGCGTGCCGCCTGGACGCCGTCGGCCGTTGCGACTTCGAACACATCGCCGGAGCGACCCACGCGCGCCACGCCGGCCGGCCGCATCCACCGCACGTGACCCGCGTCGCACTCCGCGACGAGCATCTCGATGATCTGCTCCGATGACTCATCGCAGAAGAGCTGCCCCTTGTGCTTCTCGTGGAAGCGGATCCGGTGCCGCTTCACGAGCGCGACGAAGTCGGCCGCCGTGTAGCGGGCAAGGGCGGAACGGCAGAAGGCCGGGTTGTCGGAGATGAAGCTGGCGGGAGCGGCGTTGACGTTGGTGAAGTTGCAGCGGCCGCCGCCGGAGATGCGGATCTTCTCGGCGAGTCTGTCGGCATGGTCGATCAGAAGTACGCGCGCGCCGCGCTGGCCCGCGACCGCGGCGCACATCATGCCGGCGGCGCCGGCTCCGATCACGATGGCATCCCACGGCGCGCGGCTCATCGGCGGCACTCTACGTGGGCGTTCGGTCGACGGCCCGGTCAGGGCCGTATTGCTGCCGTCGGCCGACCTGGCGCGGGCTCAGTAGCCGACGGTGTAGTTCGGCACGTCGACGCGCACGAGGTCACGGTCGAGCATCACCGCGGTGTTGCGCGCGAACTCCCGGGCCCAGTCGTGCTGGTCGCGAAAACGTTCGGCGCCGGCATACTTCGCAACGCTCAGCACGCGGTCGGCGATCAGCACCTTGCCGATCGGCGAGGGCACGTCGCACTCCAGCGCGACGAATTCGCGGTCGAACCACTGGCGCGCGGCGTCGGCCGTGACGGCCGCCACGTCGGCGGCGGGAACGAAGAATTCGAACTCGGTGTCCTGACCGAACGACACGATGACGCGGCGGCTCATGGTTTTCTCCGGGATGGCGCAGCAAGCGACGTGATGCTAGCGCGTCCCTCGATGGACAGGCAGGGCAGTGGCGTCAAACAATCGCGAGTCTCCGGCGCCGCGCATCGGCCGGGTCGTGCGCGCGGATGACGCCGGGGCGGTCGGTAGACTGCAGCCATGACCACTGAACACCCCGCGATCTCGGCCGCCGGCTGGCTCGAGCGACTTGCACAGCTGGCGGTGCGGCAGGGCGTCCACATTTCCAGTCTCCAGCA
This sequence comes from uncultured beta proteobacterium, assembly GCA_963707725.1. Lineage (GTDB taxonomy): Bacteria > Pseudomonadota > Gammaproteobacteria > Burkholderiales > Burkholderiaceae_F > JAOUJD01. The sequence goes on from CAVPRE010000009.1 coordinate 54,569, forward strand.
GCGGGACGGGCGCGACTTCGAGCTGGTGCTGGCGACAGCCTCCCTGTTCTTCCCGGCCGACCGTCTGCTCGACGAGCGCGGCGCCAACACGGTCCTGAAGGAGTTCCTGGCGACCGCCGGCGCCATGCTGGACACCGACCATGTCGAACTGCGCCGCTGGCTCGTGGACACCGGCTTCGTGCGACGCACCGACTTCGGCAGTGACTATCGCCGCGGCAGGCTGCCGTCCTGGCTGGAGGCGGTGGCGGGCACGCTCGGTCCGCGGCAACTGGCCGACGCCGCGCTGCAGGCGCGAGCGGCGCACGACGCGCAGCGCGAGGCAAAGCGGCAGGCCTGGCTGGCGCGCCAGATCGAGGTGACCGAGGGATCGGCCGAGACGGCCGATCCCGACGAGACGTTCATGCGGCTTGCGCTCGACCAGGCCCACAACGCGTGGGCGCTGGCGGAAGTCCCGGTTGGTGCGGTCGTCGTCAAGGACGGACAGGTGCTCGCTACCGGCTTCAACCAGCCCATCGGCAACAGCGATCCGACGGCCCACGCCGAGATCCAGGCGATGCGCGCCGCGGCCGACCTGCTCGGCAATTACCGGCTGGGCCACTGCGAGGTGTACGTGACGCTCGAGCCGTGCGCGATGTGCGCGGGGGCGATGCAGCACGCGCGGATCAAGCGGCTGGTGTTCGGCGCCAGCGATCCGAAGACCGGCGCGTGCGGCAGCGTCGTGGACCTGTTCGCCGAGCCGAAGCTGAACCACCACACGCAGGTGCGCGGCGGCGTGCTGGCCGCGGACAGTGGCCGGCTGCTGTCGCAGTTCTTCGCCGAACGCCGCGAACTGAAACGAACGGGCAGCTTGCCCGTGGACGAGGACGACGATGGCGCGCCCTAGGACCCTCGGACTGGTCGCCCCGTCCGGCTATCTGCCCGACCCGGCCGTCATCGACCGGGCGGCTAGATTCTTCAGCGGCCAGGGCTGGCGCGTGATCGCCGGCGAGAGCGTGTTCGCGCGCGAGCGTCGTTTCGCCGGCCCCGATGCGCTGCGGCTCGCGGAACTGCAGCGCTTCGCGACCGACCCGGCGATCGATCTCGTGCTGTCGGCGCGCGGCGGCTACGGCCTGTCGCGCCTGCTCGATCGCATCGACTATGCCGCGATCCGCGCGCGCAAGGCCCGGCTCGCCGGCTACAGCGACTTCACCGCGTTCAACCTCGCCTACCTCGCGCATGGCGGTGTCAGCTTCGCCGGGCCATCGGCGGGTGACTTCGGCGCCGATCAGCCCGATCCGTTCACCGTCGAGCACTTCTTCGGCGTCCTGCAGTCGCGCAACTACGCCGTCGAGCTGCCGCTCGAAGGCCCGGTGCGCGCCGTCGAAGGACGACTGTGGGGCGGCAACCTCGCGATGCTGGTGTCGCTGCTCGGCACACCGTTCATGCCGCGCGTGCGGGACGGGATCCTCTTCGTCGAGGATGTCAACGAACCGGCCTACAAGCTCGAGCGGATGTTCCTGCAACTGGCGCACGCCGGCGTGCTGCAGCGGCAGGCCGCCATCGTGCTAGGCGACTTCGAGCCCGTGATCCCGATGCCGAACGACAACGGGTACGGACTGGCGGACGTGATCGAGCGCCTGCGGAAAGCGGGCGGCGTGCCGGTGTACTCCGGCCTGCCGTTCGGGCACGTGCGGCGCAAGCTGACGCTCCCCGTCGGCGGCCGGGCGCGCCTCGTCGTTCGTCGCGGCGGCCGCGCGACCCTCGAACTGTCCCGCTATCCGTCCCTCGCGTAGTCGCTTGCGCGGCGTGCCCGGGCCCGTGCCAGCGCCTGGACGTCACACGCCGAGGTAGCGGTGCCAGAGCGACGCATCGGCCGCCAGGGCCGGGGAGTCGCCGCGCCAGACGACGCGTCCGCGTTCCAGGATCGTGTGCTGGTCGGCGAGCTTCAAGAGCCGGTCGACGTACTTGTCGATCACCAGGATCGTGTGACCCGTGTCCTTGAGCGTGGCGAGGCAGTGCCAGATGTCCTCGCGCACGCGCGGCGCCAGGCCCTCGGTCGCCTCGTCGAGGATCAGCAGGCGTGGATTGGTCATCAGCGCGCGACCGATCGCCAGCATCTGCTGCTCGCCGCCCGACAGCTGGTTGCCCATCGCGTCGCGGCGTCCGGCGAGGCCGGGAAAGAGTTCGAGGACGCGCGCCGTGGTCCACGGCGCCCGCGCGCCGCTCCGGTTCTCGGCGAACGCCTGGAGGTTCTCGCGCACGGTCAGGTTCGGGAAGATGTGCCGGCCCTCGGGAACCAGTGCGATGCCGAGACGGGCGATGGCGTCGGTGGGGCGCCCGTTCAGTCGCTCGCCGGCGAACCGGATCTCGCCGCTCTTCAGCGGGATCAGTCCGAACAGCGCGCGCAGCGTCGTCGACTTGCCCATGCCGTTGCGGCCGAGGAGCGTGGCGACCTCGCCTTCGCGGACGGCGAGATCGATGCCGAACAGCACCTGGCTCGCGCCATAGCCCGCTTCGACGCTGCGCAGCTCGAGCAGGCTCATCGGACTACCCTCGGCGCTGCGCGCTCGGGGATGAGCGCTTCGGAGCGGCCGTGCGCGCTTATCGTGCCCCCTGGGCGCTTCGCGCCGTCCCCCCGAGGGGGAGCGAGCGCTTCGGAGCGGCCGTGCGCGCTCATGGCACGGCCTCCGAACCCAGGTAGGCCTGCCGCACGTCGGCATTGGCGCGGATCTCGGCGGGCGTGCCGGTCGCCAGCACGCGGCCATAGACGAGCACGGAGATGCGGTCGGCGAGACGGAACACGGCGTCCATGTCGTGCTCGACCAGCACGATGGTGACGCTGCCCTTGAGCCCGGCGATCAGCGTCACCATGCGCTCGGACTCGTCGGGACCCATGCCTGCCATCGGCTCGTCGAGCAGCAGCAGGCGCGGCCGTGACGCGAGCGCCAGCGCAACCTCGAGCTGGCGCTGTTCGCCGTGCGCCAGCGCGCCGGCCGGCACGTGGGCGCGATCGCGCAGGCCGACGCGCGCTAGCAGCGACTGGGCCTCGTCAAACAACGCCTGCTCGCCACGGGCGGGCCGGAAGAAGCGGAAGCTCGAGCCCGCGCACGCCTGCACGGCGAGCGCCGCATTGTCGAGCGCCGTGAAGCGCCGGAACACGTTGGTCACCTGGTAGGAGCGCGCGATGCCGTGCCTCACGCGTGCGTGCGCGGAGCGGCGGGTCAGGTCGACGCCATCCATCGAGATGGCGCCGGCATCGGGGGCCAGCGTGCCGGCGAGCTGCGCGATCAGCGTGGTCTTGCCGGCCCCGTTTGGACCGATCACCGCGCGCACCTCGTCGCGCGCGACGTCGAGGTCCAGGTGGTCGGTCGCGACCAGGCCACCGAATCGTTTGGTCAGGCCGCGCACCGAGAGCAGGTTCATCGCGCCCCTCGCTCGTCGAGCCAGCCCGACAGTCCACGCGGCGCAAGGAACACGACCGCCAGCAGCAGCACGCCGAGCGGCAGGTGCCAGAACTCCGTGTAGGCGGCGAGAACTTCCTCGAGCAGCAGCAGCACGACCGCGCCCAGCACGCCGCCATAGCGGTAGCCGATGCCGCCCAGGATCACCATCACGACGAAGGTGGCGGACTGCGTCCAGTGCAGGACCGCGGGGCTGACGAAGAGGTTGTGGTTCGCAAACAGCGCGCCCGCGAGGCCGGCGACCGCTCCGGCGATCGCAAACGCGGTCAGGCGGAAGCGGAAGGTCGGGTAGCCGAGCGACTCCATCCGCGCCTCGTTCTCCCGGATGCCGATCAGCGCGCGGCCGAAGCGGGCGTCGAGCATGCGGTCGAACACCACCAGCACCGCGACCAGCAGCGCCAGCACGACGTAGTAGAACGCCACGTCGTTGCCCAGGTCGATGCCGAATCCGACGCCGGAGCGCGCGGGCAGGTTCAGGCCGTCTTCGCCGCCGTAGCGCTTCAGCCCGACGGCCACGTAGTAGACCATCTGGGCGAACGCGAGCGTGATCATGATGAAGTACACGCCGCGCGTGCGCAGCGAGATCGCGCCGATCGCGACCGCCGCAAGCGCCGCCACGGCGACGGCGAGCGGCCACGCGATCCACGCGCTCGCGATGCCTTCCGTCGCCAGCGCGCCGACCGTGTAGGCCCCGGCCCCGAAGAATGCGGCGTGGCCCAGGCTCACCATCCCGCCATAGCCAAGTATGAAGTTCAGGCTGGCTGCGGCGATGGCGAAGATGAGGATGCGGCGGACCACGCTGATGTAGAACGACTGGTCGAGCGCGCCAGCGATCCACGGAAACGCCAGCGCCGCCGCCAGCAGCAGCCACGGCAGCGCATGCCGCAGGCGCTGTCGAGATGTCATGCGCGCGCCGGAAACAGGCCCTGCGGCCGGAAGAAGAGCACGGCGGCCATCACGACATAGATCGCGATCGCCGCGAGCGCCGGGCCAAGTTGGGCCGCGGCCGCGTTGCTCAGGAACGTTTCGAGCAGGCCCGGCAGGAAGGCACGGCCTGCGGTGTCGACGACGCCGACGAGCACGGCGCCGACGAACGCGCCGCGGATCGAGCCGATGCCGCCGATCACGATGACGACCAGCGCGAGGATCAGGATGTTCTCGCCCATGCCGACCTCGACGGCGAGCAGCGGGCCGAGCAGGGCGCCCGCGACCGCCGCGAGCATCGCTCCCAGCACGAAGATCACCGCGAACAACCGGTCGACCCGCACACCCATGATGGCCGCCATCTCGCGGTCGCTGCTGCCGGCGCGCACCAGCATGCCGGTGCGCGTGCGCGCAACCAGAAGGTAGAGGCCGACGGCGAGCGCGAGTCCGACGGTGATGATCAGCAGCCGGTACGCCGGATAGAAGAAGCCGGGCAGCAGTTCCACCGGCCCGGCGAGCGCGGACGGCGCGGCCAGCATGATCGGCGCCGGGCCCCAGATCATCCTGACGAGGTCGTCGGCGATCAGGATGACGGCAAAGGTGGCGAGCACCTGTGACAGGTGGTCGCGCCGGTACAGGCGCCGCACCAGCAGGACCTCGAGCGCGACACCGACGACGCCGGTGGCAAGCACGGCCAGCACGATGCCGGCCCAGAACGAACCGGTCGCGGCCACCAGCGTGGCGGCGAGGTACGCGCCGACCATGTAGAGCGAGCCGTGCGCGAGGTTCAGCACGTCCATGATGCCGAACACCAGCGTCAGGCCGGCGGCAATCAGGAAGAGCATCAGCCCGAACTGCAGGCCGTTGAGCAACTGCTCGAAGACGAGGGTGCTGGTCATCGTGGAACCGCCGGAGCCGCCCGCCCGCGGTGCCCCGCCATCGTGTCCGTGCCGCGTCGCGCCCTTGCGGCAGCGCGCCGCGCGACGGTCATTTCATCGGGCACTGGCCCGCGTACGTGTCCTGGTGCGCGGTGAACACCTTGTTCAGCGTGCGGTTCGTGATGCGTCCCTGGGCGTCCCTGCCGATCGTGCGCAGGTAGTAGTCCTGGATCGGGAACTGGTTCGGCCCGAAGCGGAAGTCGCCGCGGACCGACTTGAAGCTCGCCTTCTTCAGCGCCGCGCGGACGGCGTCCTTGTCGTCGAGTTCGCCCCTGGTGTCGCGCACCGCCGCATCCATCATCATCACGACGTCGTAGGCCTGTGCCGCATAGATCGACGGCAGCCGACCGTATTCCTTCGTGAAGGCCTGCACGAACGCCTGGCTCGCGGGATTCGTGAAGTCGTGGTTCCAGTGCGACGTGTTGAAAAGCCCGAGCATCGGCTCGCCGACGGCGCGGATCACGTCCTCGTCCGCCGAGAAGCCCGGCCCGACGATCTGCGTCGACTTCGACAGCCCGGCGCCGACGAACTGCTTGATGAAGTTGATGCCCATGCCGCCCGGCAGGAAGATGTAGAGCGCGTCGGGCGCGTCGGCGCGGATCTTCGCGAGTTCGGCGGCGTAATCGAGCTGTCCGAGCTTGGTGAAGGTCTCGGCAATCACCGGCTTGCCGAAGCCGCGCTTGAAGCCGTTGATCGCGTCCTGGCCGGCGGGGTAGTTGGGGGCGAGCACAGCGACCCGCTTGAATCCACGCTCGGCGGCGAACTTGCCCGCGGCCTCGTGGTACGCGTCGTTCTGCCATGCGGTGCCGAAGAAGAAGCGGTTGCACTGGCTGCCCGCGAGTTGCGACGGACCGGCGTTGTTGCTGAGGTAGAACACCTGGGCGGCGAACAGCGCCGGGCCCACGGCCAGCGCCACGTTGGACCCGATCGGGCCCGTGTAGAAGTGGACGCGGTCGCGCTTGATGTAGCGGTCGGCGTGCTGTCGCCCGGTGTCCGGATTGCCGGCTTCATCGGTGGCGAACACCTCGGCCGGAATGCCGCCGAGCTTGCCGCCCAGCTGCTTGATGCCCAGGTTGAAGCCGTCGCGCGCCTCGGCACCCAGTGCAGCGAACGGCCCCGAGATCGATGTCGAGAACCCGACGCGAACCTGGTCGACCGGCTTTGCCGTCAGGACAGGCGCCGCGAGTGCCAGCGCACAGGCAGCCAGGGTCAGTCGGAACATCTGCATCGGAGTCTCCCAAGGGCAAAAAATCGGCGGCCGAACGGCCGCCACGAAGGCGCAAGTATAGGGAAGGGCCATCGAATGCGCGAAGTGGCGCGGGAACGGGGCCGTCCGGACGATGTGGTCGGCGGGGGTCCTCGCCTATCATCGGCCGATGCCGATCCATCGCCCTGGAGCGACCCTCGCATGTCCGGTCCGCTGACCCGGTTCGGCCTGGCCGCCGAGACGGCCGAGCAGCGCAAGGAAAAGATCCTCGCCGGCGTGATGGCGGCCGTGTATCGCCAGGTGCCGCAATCGGTGCTCGTCAGCGTCGTCGGCGCCTTCGCGCTGGTGATGGTGCTGTGGTACTCGATGAGCCGGCATGCGCTGATGGCGTGGTTCATGCTGATCCTGGTGGAGTCGCTGGCGCGCGTGCGCCTTGCCTACAAGTTCCGCCGCGCGGTCGAAGTCGTTGACGAGGTCCGCCACTGGGCCAGGCGCTGGGTGGCGCTGGCGGCGCTCGCCGGCCTGCTGTGGGGCGCCGCCGGGTTCATGTTCTTCTCCAACGACCAGCCGCTGCACCAGGTCGTGCTGGTGGCCGTGGTGCTGTCGGTCGCGTTCGGTTCGCTGACCCTCTACGCCAGCCATCCTCCCGCCTTCTACTCGTTCATGCTGCTCACCGTCATGCCGCTGATCGCGCGCATGGTTTTGGAACAGGATGCGACCTACTACACGGCGGCGGTCGTGATGTCGGCGGTCTTCTTCTTCACCGTGTTCTACGGCCGAAATTTCGGCGACGCGGTGTTCGAGTCGGTGAAGAACAATTACGAGAACGAAGTCCTCGTCAACCAGTTGATGGTCGAGAAGCGCCTCGCCGACGACGCGCGGCGCGAGGCCGAGAACGCGACGCGCTCGAAGACCCAGTTCTTCGCGGCCGCCAGCCACGACCTGCGCCAGCCGCTGCAGGCCATCGGCATCTACGTGTCGCTGCTGAAGAAGCGGGCGACCGGTCCGCTCGAGCCGCTGGTGAACAACATGTCGACGGCTGTCGAGTCGCTGTCGAAGCTGGTCGAGGAATTGCTGGAGATCTCGCGACTCGACTCCGGTTCGATCCAGCCGAAGGTCGACCAGGTGACGCTCGACGAGATGTTCTCGGTGCTCGAGCAGGAGTTCACGCCGCTGGCCGCGTCCAAGGGACTGTCGCTGCGGGTGCGGCGATCGGGCCACGCGGCCGACAGCGATCCACTGCTGCTGCAGCGCGTGATCCGCAACCTGCTTGCGAACGCCATCCGCTATACCCAGCGCGGCGGCGTGCTGCTGGCAGCGCGCGCCCGTGGCGGCCTGATCAGCGTCGAGGTTTGGGACACCGGGCCGGGCATCAAGCAGACCGAGGTGGACCGGATCTTCGAGGAGTTCTACAGGGGCGAGAGTTCGAAGACGGAGAACAGCGGCACCGGCTTCGGCCTCGGGCTGTCGATCGTCAAGCGGATCTGCGGGCTGCTTGGGCATCCGCTGATAGTGACCACGCGGCCGGGCACCGGGACCGTGTTCCGCGTCGAGATGCCGTTGTCGGTCGCGCCGTTGCGCCCGAAGCGATCGGCGCCCGAGACGATGGACATGGTGCTGCGCGCGCTGGACGGCCACACCTTCGTGCTGCTGGAGGACAACGCCGAGATCCTGAACAGCCTGACGCGCCTGGTCCGTTCGTGGGGCGCGGAGGTGATTCCGTCGACTGGCTTCAATGCGCAACTGATCAAGGAAATCAGCCTGCACGACCGCATCGACGCCGTGCTGGCCGACCACAACCTGGGGCCCCACTCGATCAGCGGGGTCGAGTCCGTGGTCCGCATCCGCGAGTTGGTCGGCTCCCCGGTGCCCGTGGTGATGCTGACGGCGGTCCAGGCGGCCGAGGTGGTGGCCGACTTCCAGCGAGCGATGCACGCGCGGATCGCGCTCAATCCGGCGCTGGCCGGCGCGATCGCGAAGAGCCGCACCGAGGAGCCGCCTGTGCTGCAGAAGCCGACGACGCCGGCCGTGCTGAACGCGACGCTGGCGGAAGCGCTCGGAATGGCCACGCTCCCGGTGGTCCGGCCGCAGGAACTCGACCGCGACACGATGGCGGCACCGGGCAGCACGCCCCGTCGCCGAAGCACCGACGTCTAGGCGACCTCTAGCCGACGTCGTAGCCGTGCCGCCGGGCGGCGAGCAGGGCTTCGGTGCGGTTGGAGGCGTTGAATGCGCGGTAGATCGCGGTGACGTGCGTCTTGACGGTGCCCTCGGACAGGCCGAGTTCGCGGCAGATGATCTTGATCGGCGCGCCGCGCGCGAGCAACTGCAGCACCTGCTCCTGGCGCTCTGTAAGTTCGACGCGGGTCGCGCCGACTTCACGGGGCCGCTCGGGCGTGCCGATCATCGCCACCCGGTTCACTTCCTCGAGCAGGTCGGCCGGGATGTAGACGCCGCCGGACAGCACGAACTTCACGGCCGCCAGCAGGGTGTCGGAAGCCATCGACTTCGGCACGAAGCCGGCGGCACCGAGCTGGAGCACGCGCATCACGTTGCGCGGGTCCTGCTGGCCGGACAGCACGAGGATCTTCATCTCAGGCGAGTGCGCGACCATCGATTCGAGCAGCGAGGTGCCGGACACGCCAGGCATGCCGAGGTCGAGGACCACGAGGTCGAGGTCCGCATTCTTCTCGAGCAGTTCCATCGCGCCCTCGGCTGTCCGCGTAGTCAGGACCTCGGCCGCGGGGTCGAGGTCCAGGAACAGGACACTGAGCGCATCGGTGATCAGCGAGTGATCGTCGACGACCAGGATCTTCATTGGGGGCAGGAGCGAGCAGCGCGGAGAATGATCGGCCGATTGTAGACCTCGCGGAGCGCGCTTCGACAGCCGAACATCTGGTTGCCTGATGCGGTCTGCGGCCCGGCGTCAGGCAGGAGACGGCCGCACCAGGGCGGCGGCGCGCTTGGCGCGCGCCCGCGCTTCCTCGACGGAGTCGGCGTGCGCGAGGGCCACGCCCATCCGCCGCTTGCGAAACGACTCTGGCTTGCCGAACAGCCGGATGTCCGCGCCGGGAACCGCCAGCGCGTCGGCCACTCCGTCGAACCGCAGTGCGGCGGCCTCGTGTCCGCCGTAGATGACTGCGCTCGCCCCGGCATTGCGCAGCGACGCATCGACCGGCAGGCCCAGCAGCGCGCGCGCGTGAAGTTCGAACTCGTTCTGCCACTGCGTCGCCATAGTCACCATTCCGGTGTCGTGCGGCCGCGGGCTGACTTCCGAGAACCACACGTCGTCCCCCCTGACGAAGAGTTCGACGCCGAAGAGGCCGGTGCCGCCGAGTTCGTGGGTCACTTGATGCGCGATGTCGCGGCTCCTCCGTAGCGCGACCGCGCTCATCGGATGAGGCTGCCAGCTCTCGACGTAGTCGCCGGCGACCTGCACGTGGCCGATCGGCTCGCAGTAGTGCGTTGCCACGGTCCCGTCAGGCCCGCGCGCGCGCACGGTGAGCTGCGTGATCTCGTACTCGAAGTCGATGAAGCCCTCGACGATCACGCGACCGAGCGCCACGCGGCCGCCCGCGTTCGCGTAGGACCAGGCCTGTTCGACCTGGTCTGCGCGATCGATCCTGCTCTGGCCCTTGCCGGACGAAGACATCACTGGCTTGACGACGCACGGCAGGCCGATCGCCTGCACGGCCTCGCGCATTTCCTGGAGCGAACTGGCGAAGCGGTAGGGCGAGGTGGCGAGCTGAAGCTGCTCCGCCGCAAGGCGCCGGATGCCTTCGCGGTTCATCGTGAGCTGCGCCGCGCGCGCGGTCGGCACGACGCGGGCCAGGCCTTCCCGCTCGATCGCCACCAGCGCGTCGGTCGCGATGGCCTCGATCTCCGGAACGACGATCGCGGGTCGGACGCTTTCGATCAGCGCGCGCAGTTCGTGCGGATCGGCCATGTTCAGCACATGCGCATGGTGCGCGACCTGATGCGCCGGCGCGTTCGGGTAGCGGTCGGCGGCGACCACTTCGACGCCGAGTCGCTGCAGCGCGATCGCCACCTCCTTGCCGAGTTCGCCGCTGCCGAGCAGAAGCACCTTGACGGCGTGTCGAGAGAGCGGGGTGGCAAGCGTCGGAGGCCAGGCGTGTGGGGTCATGGGATGGGCGTAGTGGAGTGAGCCGGGGACATCGAGTCCCCACGCGCAAGAGGGGAACTGAAAGTGTGCCGAAGGTTAATCGATGTCAAGCGCGCGGCCGGCGGCAGCCGCCCGTTTGCCTCGCATCAACTGCCGGGGCGTCGACTATTGGCACTCTGGCAACCGTAGAAATGGGCGTCCGGCCCATTGTGGCGAGGCAGGGAACCGGAATGCAGAACAAGGCAGGAATCTGGCTCGGCAGTGCGCTTGTCGCGGCGGCGGTCGCGCTGGCGTCGGCCTGCACGACCGACATGAAGGTCCAACCCTCCCAGGCGACGGCTTCCGCGGGCTCGGTGGCGTGTGATGCGTGCCATCCCGGCGACAGCAAGACCTGGCGGGAAACCTATCACGCGAAAGTGGCACGGGCTCCCCACGAAAGCCTGCTGAAGGAAGCCGCCCAGTACTGGTCGATCGACAGCAAGGGCAACGCCGGACCGAGCCGCGGCAACTTCGATGGCAAGGTCTATGGGCTCGACGACGTCGAGATGGTCGTCGGGACCCGCTGGAAGCAGCGCTTCCTGGTCAAGAACCCGGCGACCGGCCACCACCAGTTCCTCGACAAGCAGTGGAACAGCTACACCGGAGTGTGGGAGGGGTACGCGAACAAGGACGACTGGGAAGCCGGCTGCGCGACCTGCCACGGCGATCAAGGCAAGGCCGCGCGCATCACGGTCGACGTGCCGGCCAGCGCTCTCTGAGCGTCCACGCAGCTCCGCAGCGAGGCCGGCGCATGCCGGCCTTTTCCATGGGTGTGCCAACGGCGCCACACGTGGGCAGGCTCGACCTCGACGGCGCTCGATGTGCCGGTGTACCCTGCCTGCGTCGTGCGGGGTGAAGTCGGCCGCTGATCGCCGCACGACAAAAAAGCCGGCGCAAGCCGGCTTTTTTCTTTGTGGTTCAGGGCGCTGTTACAGCGACTTGATCCACTTCACCAGGGCGGTGAGGTCGGCCTCGGAAGCGCTGGCCTTCGGATGGCCCTGGCCGGTCGCCAGCTTCTTGACGAGGTCGGCGTCCGGCGTGCCCTTGTGCTTCTTCGCCAGGTCCTTGTAGGACGAGCCCATCTTCTTCGTGTCCATCGCATGGCACTTGTTGCAGCCCGACTTGTCGGCGAGTTCTGCGCTTGCTTGCGCCGTGCCGGCCATCAGCAGTCCCGCGGCAGCCAGAACGATTGCGAACTTCTTCATCTTGCTCCTTTCCATTCGAGTTGAACCCGCGGTTCCACCGGGCAAGCCGGGCGCCGGCCGCGCGAGCCGTCCGGCGCTGAGTAATTCTATGGATGAGCCCCGCCGCGAAACTGCGCGGGATCAAGGGGTTGCTGCAACAAAAAAGCCGGCACACGGGCCGGCTTCCTTGCTTCCGCCATGCCGTCCGTCCTTACAGCGACAGGATCCACTTCACGAGGGCCTTGGTGTCGTCTTCCGAAGCCTTCACGGCCGGGTGGCCTTTGCCAGACTTCAGCTTGCCGACCAGATCGGCCTCAGCCGAAGCCTGGCCCTTGTGCTTCTTGGCGACATCCTTGAACGCCGGGCCCATCTTCTTCGTGTCGACCGAGTGGCAGGTCATGCAGCCCGACTTCTGCGCGAGTTCGGCGCTGGCCTGGGCCACCCCAGCGGCGCTCATTCCAACGGCCGCGAGCACTGCAAACATCAACGATTTCATCGAGTCTCCCCTCAGTGATTTGGCCGCCGTGCGGCATACAGTTCCAGGCCGGGATTGCCGGCCGGCATGCAGTCTAACGGATCAGCTTCCGGTGGGTTGACCGGGTTCGTCGACCGGACCGGGGATCGCGCCGGCCTCCCCGCCGACGCTCCCGTAGGCGGCTTCCGCGCGACGCACGAAGGCGTCCACCATCTGGTTGGCGGCCCGGTCGATCAGCGGGCCGGCCAGCTTCTCGGTGTGCAGCGCGAGCTCGTAGCGCAGGCCGAAGTCGATCCGGCAGCCCAGCGTGCCCAGGGCCAAGAGCTTCCACTCGCCGACGAAGTGGCGGAACGAGCCATCCTGCATGTGAATCGCCATCCACTCGGGCCGGCGCTTTTCGTTGCGCGTCGTCACGCGCACGTGCAGCTCCCGGAACCCGACTTCGATGGTCGCCGAAACGACCTCATCGGTGCGCTCGATCAGCTGCGTGCGGGTGCACCAGGGCAGGAACTGCGGGTAGTGCTCGACCTGCTCGATCAGGTCGAACATCTGTTCGGCGCTGTACGGAACCAGCGCGCTACGGTGCATCTCGCGCATCGGGACGGTCGGCTGCGGCAAAGGCCGCTAGCCTACCGAACCCGCGCGCGATCAAGGCGTCCTCGCGTTCGAGGTCCTCGAGCCGGGTCTCGATGTCGGCGATGTCGGTGTCGAGTTCGGGCAGCAGCACGTCCTGCAGCGCACGAACGCGGCGCACGGTGCGGCGGTACTCGGAGAGCAGCCGCGCCAGCGTGGTCGACACGGCCGCCAGTTCGCCGAGGCGCGCGGCGACGCGCGCGTAGGCGACGCGGCACGCCTCGGCTTCGGGCGAACCGTGCACCGGCGGCGGCGCCGGCCCGAGTTCGCCCAGCGCCTGCGCCTGCAGTGTGATGACCCCGAGCAACGGGTGCCGGTCGACGCGCAGCCGCTGGTGCGTCGACGCGGGTGGCACCACCTGCAGCCCGTGCAGCCCGTGACGCGCCAGCGCCGCGGCGAGCGCCAGGCGCGCCGAGCCCAGCAGGCCGGCGAGGTCCTTGGCGATCGCCTGGTGCAGCCGGAACTGCCGCAGCATTTCGCCCGCCAGCAGCAGGCACTTCTCGTCGAGGAACGCGTAGCCCTCGCGCATCGTGCGACGTTCATCGCCGAGCGCGATCAACAGGCTGCGGGTCGGCGTCAGGTCGCTCATGCTGGCGCTTCAACGGCAGGCTCGCCGCCAAGGTGCTGGGCGATCTGCTCATTCGACAGCCGTGTCAGTTCCGCCCGCGGTAGCTGGACGAGCAGTTCCCAACCCACCGCCATGCTCTCCTCGAGGGTGCGGGCCCGCGGCTGCGAAATCAGGGTGCGCTCGAACGCGGTCCCGAACGCGAGGTAGCGGCGGTCCGTGTCGGACAGCCCGTCCTCGCCGACCACGCTCGCCAGCAGGCGTGCCTGCGTTGCGCGCGAGTAGGCCGCGTAGAGCTGGCTCGCGAGTGCGGGGTGGTCGGGATGCGTGTAGCCCTTGCCGGTGCCGTCCTTCATCAGGCGTGACAGGCTCGGCAGCACGTTGATCGGCGGATACACGCCGGCGCGGTCGAGCTCGCGCGACAGCACGATCTGCCCTTCCGTGATGTAGCCGGACAGGTCCGGGATCGGGTGCCCGATGTCGTCCGACGGCATCGTCAGGATCGGCAACTGCGTCAGGGTGCCCTTGGCGCCGTGCACGCAGCCGGCGCGCTCGTACAGCGTGGCAAGGTCCGAGTACATGTAGCCGGGGTAGCCCTTGCGCCCCGGCACTTCGCCCTTGGCGCCGGCGACCTCGCGCAGCGCCTCGCAGTAGTTGGTGAGGTCGGTGATGATCACCAGGACGTGCTTGTCCTGCTCGAACGCAAGGTACTCGGCCGCGGTCAGCGCGAAGCGCGGCGTCAGCAGGCGCTGGGTCGACGAGTCGCTCGCGAGATTGAGGAACAACGCGGAGCGTTCGAGCGCGCCGGACTGCTCGAGCGAACGGCGGAAGTACTCGGCGGTCGTGTAGGGCACGCCGATGCCGGCGAACACGATTGCGAAGTCCGATCCCTCGCCGCCGCGCAGGCGGGCGTTCGCCGCGATCTCGACCGCGATGCGGTCGTGCGGCAGCCCGCCGCCGGAGAAAATCGGCAGCTTCTGGCCGCGCACCAGCGAATTCAGCAGGTCCACCGCCGTCACGCCTGACTCGATGAACGACCGCGGGGTCGCGCGCGACACGGGATTCAACGGGACGCCGTCGATGCGCAGGCGCTTTTCCACGGCAAGCGGCGGCCCGTTGTCGATCGGCTGCCCGATGCCGTTGAAGACGCGGCCCAGCACCCCCGGGCCCACGCCGAAGTCGATCGGCTCTCCGAGAAAGCGGACCACCGTGCCGGCCAGGCCGAGGCCGGCGGTCGGGTCCAGCATCTCGATCGTCACCATGCCCTCGTCGATCGCGGCCACCCGTCCGAGGCGGAGCGCACCGTCGCGGCCGCTGACGCCAACCGCCTCGTTCGAGTCCCACTTCGAGCGTGCGCCGCATGAACAGCAACGGACCCTCGAGCCGCATGGCGGCGTCGTGCACGGTCACCCTAGGTTGCATGCGCGTCGTCCTTCGCCGGCGTCGGCACGCTCGGGACGACCAGCGTCGCGAACGCGTCCTCGACCTGTCTTTCCAGAGCGGCGAGCCGCTCGAGTTCGCCTTCGCCGATCTCCTCGCCCATGCGCGACAGCGGGCGCATCACGTCGAGCGCGGCGATCTGTTCCGGAGTGACGCCTTCGAACGTGGCGCGCTCGGCCAGTTCGATGAAGCGGACCAGCAGGCGCATCATGCAAGCCTGGCGTTCAGGCCCGCAGTAGCGGTCGACCGGCGAGAACGCCGACTGGCGAAGGAAGGCCTCGTTGACGAGTTCGGCGGCGAGCAGGGTCAGGCGCTGGCGGGTCGGCAGCGCATCCTTGCCGATGATGCGGGCCATGCGCTCGAGCCGCGCCTGGTCGTCGAGCAGCGTCAGGAAGCGGCGTCGCAGTTCGAGCCACTCGTTCTCGCCCGAGGCGGCGCGCGATCGCGCGGTCGGCACCGTGGCATAGCGCTTCAGCCACCATACCGCCACGTCGAGCGAGTCCTCCGAATACGACTGCAGCGGGTTGACCGCCGGGTAGAAGCGGGCCTGGGCGCGCTTCGCGTCGAGCGCCCAGAAGCTGCGCACGTAACGCTTGCTGTGGCTGGTGACCGGCTCGGAAAAGTCGCCCGATGGCGGACTGATCGAGCCGAGCAGCGTCACCGAACCGGTCGCCCCGGACAGCGTCACGCACCTTGGCCGCGCGCTCGTAGAAGTCGGCGAGGCGGCTGGCGAGGTAGGTCGGATAGCCGCCTTCGCCGGGCAACTCGCCGAAGCGCCCGGACACTTCGCGCAGCGCCTCCGCCCAGCGCGAGGTCGAGTCCGCCATCAGCGCGACGTGCAGGCCCTGGTCGCGGAAGTACTCCGCCACCGTGACCGCGGAATAGATGCTCGCCTCGCGCGCGGCGACCGGCATGTTGGAAGTGTTGGCGATGATCACCGTGCGCTCCATCAACGAGCGGCCAGTGCGCGGATCGTCCAGTTGCGGGAATTCCTCGAGCACGCCGGCCATCTCGTTGCCGCGCTCGCCGCAGCCGAGGTACACGATCACGTCGGCGCTGCACCCCTTGGCGAGGCTCTCTAGCAGGATGGTCTTGCCGGTGCCGAACCCGCCGGGAATGGCGGCCTTGCCCCCCAGCGCGACCGGAAACAGCGAGTCGAGGATCCGCTGGCCGGTCACGAGCGGTTCGTCCGACGTCAGGCGGGCACGCACCGGACGCGGCGTGCGCACGGGCCAGAAGTGACTGAGCGCGACTTCGTGCGTCGCGCCGCCTTCCGACGTGAGGCGCAGCACCGTGGCATCGTCGGTCACTTCGCCCGCGTCCGCGATCCAGGCCACGCGCCCGGCGACGTTCGGCGGCAGCAACGCGCGCTGCGAGCGTCCGCGCGGCGACGACACTTCGCCGAATGGCGCACCGGGGCCGAGTTCCGCGCCCGCCTGCACGGCAGGCTCGAAGCCGAAAAGCATCGCGTCGGCCGGCTGCAGCGGCCGCAGCAGGCCGTCGTAGATGTTGCCGAGCAGGCCCGGACCGACCCGGATGCCGAGCAGGTTCCCGGTGCCGCGCACCTCCAGGCCGGGGCGCAGGCCGGTCGTGTCCTCGTACACCTGCGCGACGATCTCGTCCTCGTTCAATCGAATCACTTCCCCCAGCAGGCCGGCGGGTCCGACGCGGATCGCCTCGCGCAGCAGGAAGGGTCCCTCGACGCGCGCGCGCAGCACCGGGCCGCTGATCCAGCGGATCAGCGCGCGCGAGCCGGTGTCGGCTTCGCGAGCGGTCATCGTTGCTCCTTTTGAAGGTAGTGCAGCAACTTGCCTTCGAGCTGCGCCCGGTCGGCCAGCAGGCCCTCGAGGGTCGCATCGAGGATGTTGTTGCCGCTGACGACGCGGAAGCCGGCGCTGATCGCGGCGGCCG
This sequence comes from uncultured beta proteobacterium, assembly GCA_963707725.1. Lineage (GTDB taxonomy): Bacteria > Pseudomonadota > Gammaproteobacteria > Burkholderiales > Burkholderiaceae_F > JAOUJD01. The sequence goes on from CAVPRE010000009.1 coordinate 71,448, forward strand.
ATTCGAATGCCACCTGGGCGACTCCATCGATGCGCAGCTGCTCGAGCCAGTGCGCGCGCTCGCCTTCGTTCCACGCCGGGTGCGTCTGGATCCGCCAGCCGCCGCTCGCGCACGGCACCGACCGCAGGGCACGCTGCACGTAGGCCCGGATCCACTGCGCCCGGGTCGGCGCGGCGTCCCAGCGGGCGACCAGGCGCGCGCGCAGTTCGTGCCAGGCCACGTCCAGGATCTGCACCGCATGGCGCTGCTGGAACAGGCGACGGTCCGTGGCCAGCGCTGCCTCCACCGCGCTCACCTCGATCGCATAGCGCTTGCGTTCCTCGACGATCGCGGTGTGCACGCGGCGGCGCGCTTCGGCGAGCGCTGCGCGCACCGTCTGCGCGCGCCTCGGCCCGCGCGGCTCGAGCAGCTCGGCGAAGCGCAGCGCACGGTACTGCTCGACCAGTTCGAGCAGGGCGGCGGTGCGTTGTTCGAGGTTCATCGCGGCGGCTCAGGCATCGAGTCCGAGCTGGGCGCGGACCCGCTCGGCGGGATCGAACCGGCTCGGCTGGCTGTCCGGGTTCGGGCAGCACCACGACGAGGGGGCGGCCCGCCGCCAGTGCCGACTCGAGGTCGCCGCGCGCGACGCGCTCCGCCACCTCCGCCGTGATGAACACCGCTTCGGCACCGCTGGCGAGCGCCTCCCGCAGCGCGTCCGCCTCGTCGCCGCTGGGGCGTCCAGCAGCGCATGCCGGCGAGCCGGAATCCAGCCGCGTCCTCGGCCGCGCCGACATAGGCAAACGCCGTCATGGGCGCCTCACGCGAGCCGGTTCAGGATCAGGATCGAGATGATCACGCCGTAGATGGCGATGCCCTCGGCGAGTCCGACGAAGATCAGCAGGCGCCCGAAGAGATCCGGCTTCTCGGCGAGCGCGCCGACCGCGGCGGCGCCGAGCTTCGCCACCGCGTAGCCGCCGGCGATCGACGAGGCGGCCGTGGCGAGCGCCGCCGACATCAGCCCCCAGGTCCACGCCTCGGGGGGAATTCCGGCGCGCGCAGCGGTCTGGGCCGATGCGGTGTCCGGGAAGAAGACCAGCGCGGTGCCCAGCGCTGCGAGCACGGCCGCGCCGGCGATCAGGACCATCGGGATGGCAAAGCGACTCATGACGACTCCTCAGTGATCAAGCGTGACCGGCGGTGCCGCGAGTGGACGGAACTCGCGACCTTCCGGCCGGAAGAAACGGGTGAAGAACTCGAACAGCACCAGGCGGGTGGTCTGGATCGACACGACGAGGCCCTCGACGACGAGGATCAGCACGTTGCCGAGCACCAGCACGAGCACGCCGACGAACACGCTGTCACCGGCCCGGGCCAGCGCCACGACGGCCGACGCGAGCCCGGCGTGCGCGAGCGCGAATGCGCCAACGCGGGCGAACGACAGCGTGTTGATCAGGATCTGCACGGTGTGCTCCGCGAGTTCACCCAGCCCTGAGAATGCCGACTTCACGCTGGGTCGCTCGAGGGTCGCGGCGATCATCGACCAGGCGACGCCTGCCGCGGCGATCCACCATCCTGGCGTCCAGACGAAGCCCGCCAGCGCGCCGGCGTACGTGGCGAGCACCGGAGCGTCCTCGCGCAACCAGTGGTCGAGCCGCGAGCCCCACCACGCTTCGAGGCCGCCCAGCAGCAGGCCCAGCGACAGCAGCACCGCGCCGCCGATGACCGGCACCAGCAGCACCGGCAGGGGATGCTCGATCGGGTGCAGCCAAAGCGGCTGGATCACGCCTTCGAGGCAGAAGACGCTTCCGAACACGACGCCGAACAGCGCGGCCGCCAGCCCGCCGGGCACCAGCAGGCGCAGCAGCGGCAGGCGGTGTCGCATCAGCCAGCCGAAAGCGGCCAGCACCAGGCCCTGTCCGACGTCGCCGAACATGTAGCCGAACATGAGCGGCACGGCCAGCGCCAGCAGCACGCTCGGATCGGCGCCGCTTGCGCTCGGCATGCCGACCAGCCGCGTGAACACCTCGAACGGTTGCGCCCACCACGGGTTGCGCAGCACGAGCGGGGCGCGGGCGCCGCGTGGTGGCCGCGGGAACGTGGCCAGCGCGCGCGCGTCGCAGCCTTCCAGCGCGCGCACGACCTTCTCGCGGTCGGCGGTCCACCCCGTGATGCGTGCGAAGACGTCGCCCTGGTCGATCGCGCCGCCGTGCTCGAAGCACCAGGTGGCGCGCGCGATGTCGCCGAGGGCACGGGCCAGCGCGTGCCGCTCGGAGACGGCCTCGAGTTCGGCCCGCAACCCGGCGATCTCCTTCTGCTTCCCGGCGGACTTGTCGGCCACGAGCGACAGGTTGGCGGTCGCGCTCGGCTGCAGCCAGTCGGGAAAGCGGGCGCGGCGGCCGTTGACTTCGGCCACCGCGCGGCCGATGGCCTCGATGTCTTCGGGAGCGCCGATCGCCAGCAGCAGCCGTTCGCTTGCCAGGGCGGCAGAGCGTGTGATCGTGTCCTGCGGCAACTCGATCTCGACGCCCTGGGGCAGTGCGAACAGGGCGGCCGTGACACCGTGGTCGGCGCGCGCCAGCGCCGCGAAGTCGATGTGGCTCTCGGCCATTTCGCGCAGGGCGGCGGCCGCCAGTTCGAGCTCGGCCGCTTCGGCTTCGGCACCCTGCAGGCGCGCGATCACCGCGTCGGCATCGGCTGCCCACGCACGAGCGGTGCGCACGCCGTCGGCCAGCGCATCTGCCGGGGCGCGGCGCTCGGCGGCGAGCGCGGACGCGGCGCGCGGCCAGTAGGGACGGTACTTGCGCGCCAGCGCGTTGAAGTCCTTCAGGAGGTCCTGCGGCATGCCGGCGCCGGCGCTTCGGTCTGGTGCCACTCGACTTCGATGCAACCGGCGGCAGCGAGCGCTTCGAGTGCGATGAACGCGTCGTCGCGCCCGACCATGATCTCGAACCACGCGCACGGTTGCGGCCGGATCATGCCGTGCTCCGACCGGCCGGGCGCGCAGCACGAACTCGCCGCGCAGGCGCTCGAGATCGACCGCAAGACCGCGAGGTACGCGAACAGCGCCGCGGGCTGGGACGCGCTCGGCGAACGGCCGTCGCAAGCCTGGCGCCGAGGGCCTGGCGTGCGCCGACGGTGTCGTCGACGGGAAGCGTGGCAAAGCCGGAGCAGGTGCGACCGGACGTGCTCGACGACACCATCGAGGAGGAGCCGGCCTTCGTCGTCGAGGGCAGGCCAGCGCCGACGCCACTCCGTCTCCCACGCCGCCAGCAGGCGGTGCAGCGTCCGCCGGCGCGCAGCCGGCGCAGGGCGCGTGCGATCGGCTCGACAGGGCCGCGCGCTCCGCGCTCCGTTCCGCGGCGGCCATCAGGGGGCCGAGCGGGCCATCGGCCAGCGCGGCGCGACGCAACGCGGGCGTCGCGAGCGCATAGGGTGACAGTGCGGGGTCGGCCGCGATCCAGCGCGGCGGCGGTTCATCGCCGAGCAGATGCAGCAGCGCGGGAAGGTCGATCAGGTGCCGCGTGTACAGCAGCGGCGCTCGCCACGGCGAGGGCGACCAGCCGGCGACCTCGACGATGCGGGTGCGCAGTTGCTGGCGGAACGCGAGCTCGATGGCGTCGGCGTCGCCGGTCAGCGGAACGCCACTGACGGTTGATGCCGCGCTCGACGCGCGCACCGCTCCAGCAGCGCCGGGACGCTGGGGACAGCGCGACTCGGTCCATAGCCGCTCGTCCGGTCGCTGGGCCAGTCGGGCCGAAACGCGCGCGTGCGCGTAATCGAAAGTCAGCCGCTGATCATTCGCTGCCACCGGTCAGTTCCGCGCTCAGGCGATCGAGCGCCGCGCCACGCGCGCCGGTTCGTCGGGATCAGGCGCAGCGGGTTGCTGCAAGGCGGCGCGCTCACGGTTGAGCCGCTCGATCTCGGACGCAGTGCGGCGTCGGTCCACTGGTGCGCGCGCGCGACGCGTTCGGCGGCGCGCTCCGCGATCGCCCGCGCCCGCATCCTGGCGTTCTGGCGCACGAGTTCGGCGTCCATCGCACATTGCGCGACGGCTTCGCGCGCCGACTGCTCCGCGTGGAGCACCTGCACGATCGCCTGGTCCACCCGAGAGGTGTCGGTCGTGTCCATTTGCGCTGCTTCAAGGCGTCGCGGCTGGCACCGGTCGGCCGGCGCGACCCCGAACCCCTTTATAGGCGGGCGGGCACGGCCTTCGCTTGCGGCAAAGCAACCGGACCCCGCTCCAACGGGCGTGCGCGCGCCGGCCGGATCAACCCTGAGCGCGTTCGCCCAGGGGCCGCGGCGCGCGGTGCCGGGCGAGGTACAGCGGGGTGCGCGACTTGGGTACCTTGCGTACGAAGTTGTAGCGCGCTACGTGGTAGCTGGGATCGAACCCGAAGAAATTGAGCCGCATGTGCTCCAGTTCTTCCATGCGGTAGGCGGCCAGCGGCTTCAACGCTTCGTCGGCGCCGCGCCGGGCCCGCTTGTCGGCCAGCCGCTGCTCGAAGTCGGCGAGGGCAAGGTCCTGCGCCTGGGCGATCGTCCCGGCGAGGAAGGCCGCGGGCGAGCCGCCATGGTGCGCGTCGATCAGCCCGATGGCCCGTGCGGCGCTGCGTGCCGAGCGGCAGGCGCGCTTCGGTGAGGCGCTTCGCGCCGTCGGCGCCGACCCGCTGCGGCAGCAGGTAGGTCCAGTACTCCGATCCGTACAGGTTGCCCATGCCCTTGTAGTGCGGGTTCAGCACGACGCCCGAGCGGGCGACGACGCGGTCGGCCGCGAGCGCGAGGAAAACGCCGCCGGCGCCGGCGCTGCCCTGCAGCGCGGACACCGTGAGGTGCGATGTGGTGGTCAGGATCGCGTGTGCGAGGTCGTCGATCGCGTTGATGTTGCGCCAGGATTCGTCGGCCGCCTGCGCCGACGCTTCGATCACGTTGAGGTGGATGCCGTTCGACCAGAAGTCCGTGCCGCCGGCCAGTACGATGACCCGCGTTGGCCGATTGCAAGCGTCCCGATACGCGGCGGTGAGTCGCTCGCACTGCGACGTCGACATCGCGCCGTTGTAGAAGGGGAAATGCAGCACGCCGACGTCGCGGAACTCTTCGTAGCGGATGTCGCGCCACGTCACGGGATCGCTGCCAGCGTCGATGGCGACCGGCACCTCGGGAACGCCCGCCAGCCTCTCGCCGAGCACCATCGCCGCGGGCAGCTTGAACGGCCGGTCCTCGCCAAGCGAGCCCCTCAGGTGCGTGATCCACACCGCGCCATCGCGGGTTGCGCGGCAGATGGCGCCGTGGCGCTGTGCGATCAGTGCGCCCGGCGCCCCACGCAGTTCTCCTTCAGGGTGCGCGTCGTAAAGATGCACCGGCAACTCGAGGATGCGGTCGGCCACGCCCGGCACGCCGTCCGCGCACCGGATCTTGCGCAGCACGGTGGCGCTGTCGTCGTCCTGCCAGTCGATCGCCCGGTCGGACTGCTTCATCAGCGGCCGCCAACGGCCACGCACGTCGGGCCTGCCGTAGTCCAGTGGCTCGGGGGCTGCGCCGGCGGCGATGCGCTCGATCGTCGAGCGAACGGCCGCGACCGCGGCTTCGGTGATTTCATTGCGGTACAGGGAAGCCTTGCTCGCCGGCCGCATGTCGGAACTCGACGACTCGCCCAGACGTCGCCCGCATCCATCTCGGCGTTCGCCTGCAGCGCGGTCACGCCCCAGCGCGACTCGCCGTTCAGCACCGCCCAGTCGAGGGCCGACGGTCCGCGGTCACCCCGGACTCCGGGATGCAGGACGATGCACCGGTGGTGCTTCCAGACGTCCTCCGGGATCGCGCGCTTCAGGAATGGCGCGACGATCAGGTCGGGCGCGAACATCCGCACCGCCTCGATCGTGACCGAGTCGCGCACGTCGAATTCGAGCGACAGCTCGTGGCCGGCGTCCGCCAGTTCGACCCACAGCCGCTGCGTCAGGCTGTTGAACGAGTGCGCGAGCAGCAGGATGCGCATCGGCGTGCCGCTGGGCCCTAGCAGATGCGCGGGAGCTGCTCGCCGGTCAGCCAGTCCACCACGCGGCGTCCGCCGAACGCGGTCTCCATCTGCACGAAGCGGTGCGGGTCCTCGACGACCTCGCCGATGATCGCGGCATCGGCGCCGCGTGGATGCGCGCGCATCACCTCGAGCAGTCGCCCCGCGTCCTGCGGCGGACAGATCGCGATCAGCTTGCCCTCGTTGGCCACGTAGAGCGGGTCGAGTCCGAGGAATTCGCAGGCGGCATCGACCTGCGGCTTCACCGGTATCGCGGCTTCTCGAATCAGCAGGCCGACGTTCGACTGGCGCGCGAATTCGTTCAGCGTGGTGCCCAGGCCGCCACGCGTGGGATCGCGCAAGCAGCGGATCGTCGGCACCGCCTCGATCATCGCGGCCACCAGGCCGTGCAGCGCGGCCGTGTCGGATTCGATCGTCGTCTCGAAGCTCAGGTTCTCGCGCAGCGACATGATCGCGACGCCGTGGTCGCCGATCGAGCCGGACACCAGGATGGCGTCGCCGGGACGCGCCCGGTCGCCGGAGATTTCCACGCCTTGAGGCACGACGCCTATGCCGGTGGTGGTGATGAAGACGCCGTCGCCCTTGCCCTGTTCGACGACCTTGGTGTCGCCGGTGACCACGGGCACGCCGGCTTCGCGCGACGCCGCGGCCATCGACTCGACGATGCGCTTCAGGTCAGCCAGCGGGTAGCCTTCCTCGAGGATGAAGCTCGCCGCCAGGTAGAGCGGCCTTGCGCCGTTCATCGCGACGTCGTTCAGCGTACCGTGCACGGACAGGCAGCCAATGTCGCCGCCGGGGAAGAACAGCGGCGACACAACGTGGCTGTCGGTCGCGATCACCAGGCGGCCGGCCGGCGCCTGGAAGACAGCGCCGTCGTTGCCCTGCGCGAGCCACTCGTTCGCGAAGCTGGCCGCGAACAGCTCGTCGATCAGCTGCGCCATCGCGCGGCCGCCGCCGCCGTGCGTCATGTCGACGCGGCCGTGCCGGAAGTCGACCGGGCGGATGTAGTCCTTCTTGACTGTGCTCATCGGACTGCCGCGGGGGCCCCCGCGCTGCGCGCGGCATGGTCTGGGGGCGATTGCTCCGCCATGATCCTCACGTCCTTGAAGCGGCCGTAGGTGTAGTGCGCGGCGCACGCGCCCTCGGAGCTGACCATGCACGATCCGATCGGGTTCTCGGGCGTGCAGACGGTGCCGAACACCTTGCAGTCGGTCGGCTTCTTCACGCCGCGCAGGATCGCGCCGCACTCGCAGGCCTTGTTGTCCGCCACGGAGCGGTAGGTGATGCCGAAGCGGCGCTCCGCGTCGAAGTCGGCGTACGCATCCTTGATCCGCAGCGCGGAGTAGGGCACCTCGCCGAGGCCGCGCCACTCGAACGACTTGCGCAGCTCGAAGACGTCGGCCACCAGCAACTTCGCCTTCGCGTTGCCCTCCCGCGTCACTGCGCGCGTGAATTCGTTCTCGACCTCGGCGCGGCCCTCGTTCAGCTGCCGCACCAGCATCAGGATCGCCTGCATCACGTCGAGCGGCTCGAAGCCGGCGATCACGACGGGCCGCTGGTACTCCTCGGCGAAGTACTCGTAGGGCTGGCTGCCGATCACGGTGCTGACGTGGGCCGGCCCGATGAAGCCGTCGAGCGGCACGGTGCCGAGTTCGCGCACCTCGGGCGACTCGAGGATGTGGGTGATCGCCGACGGCGTCAGCACGTGGTTGCAGAAGACGGTGAAGTTGGCGAGCCCGAGCGCCTTCGCCTGGCGGATGACGATGGCGGTCGGCGGAGTCGTCGTCTCGAAGCCGATCGCGAAGAACACCACCTCGCGCGACGGATTGTCCTGCGCGATCCGCAGCGCGTCGGCGGCCGAGTAGATCATCCGGATGTCGGCGCCGCGCGCCTTCGCCTTCATCAGCGACAGGCCGCCGGAGGCCGGCACGCGCATCGTGTCGGCGTAGGTGCAGACGATCGCCTTGTTGTCCGCCGCGAGCTGGATCGCGTTGTCGATGCGGCCGATCGGCAGCACGCATACCGGGCAGCCCGGCCCGTGGATCATGTTGACGCTGGACGGCAGCAGGTCCTTGATGCCGTAGCGCGAGATCGCGTGCGTGTGGCCGCCGCAGAACTCCATCAGGTTGTAGCGCCGGCCGGGCTGCGCCTCCTCGTCGATGCGGCGGGCGAGCGCGCGCGCAACCTCGCCGTCGCGGAACTCGTCGATGTACTTCATCGTGCCCCCTTGGTGCTGCGCACCGTCCCCCGAGGGGGAGTGAGCGCCTTCGGAGCGGCCGTGCGGCGCTCATGCGGCCTCCGCGGACGCGCCGTCGTTGGCTGCGCCCGCTTCCGCGAACAGCGCCAGCGTGCGCGCGGCCTCGTCCGGATCGAGGCGCTGCAGCGCGTAGCCGACGTGGACGATGACGTAGTCGCCGGGGACGACGCCGGTCACGAGTTCGAGGGAGATGCGCTTGCGCACGCCGCCGACGTCGACGACGCCCTCGTCATTCGGCAGCATTTCGACGACGCGGGCGGGGATGGCGAGGCACATGGCGGTTCAGTCCGTTGGGTTGGTACGGGCGGCGAGCGCGTGCCGGGCCACCCAGGCCTGGCCGAGCGCGAGCCCGCCGTCGTTGGCCGGCGCCTGGCGCGCTTCGATCACGTCGAAGCCGTCGGCCGCGAGGCGGGCGCGCAGCCCGGAGGAGAGGATGGCATTGAGGAAGCAGCCGCCGCCGAAGGCGATCGTGCCGACCCCGGCGCTGCACGCGGCCGACGCAGCCCACGCGGCGAGCGCGTCGATCAGCGTCGCGTGGAAGAGGGCGGCACCGTAACCCGCGCCGCGGGCGTCGAGCAGCGCCTGCGCCAGCGGCAGCAGGTCGAGCGTGCCGTCGCCGTCGATGCGGAAGCCGTCGGCCAGCGGGCGCACCGCTCCGTGGCTTGCCGCCAGGCCTTCGAGCAGCATCGGCGCCTGGCCCTCGAAGGACTGCACCTCGCGCACCCCGAGCAGCGCGGCCGCGGCGTCGAACCAGCGGCCCATGCTGCTCGTCAGCGGCGTGTTGAGCCGCTGCTGCAGCATCTGGCGCACGAGCGGAGCGCCCGGCCGGTCGAAGCGGCGCTCGATCTCGCCGCCGCGTCCCAGCAGGTGCAGTACCGCCGCGCCGAGCCGCCACGGCTCGCGCGCGGCGCGGTCCCCGCCGGGCAGCGGCAACTCGCGCAGGTGGCCGGCGCGCGTCGAGCGTCCGCCGTCGACGAGCAGCAGTTCGCCGCCCCAGGCGCCGCTAGCGTCGCCGAGCCCGACGCCGTCCAGCGCGATGCCGAGGACAGGATGCTCGATGCGGTGTTCCGCCATCACGGCGGCGACGTGCGCGTGGTGGTGCTGCACGCCGATCAACGGGATGCCGCGCTGTGCCGCGAGCCGGGCGGCGAAGCGCGTGCTGTGGAAGTCGGGATGCAGGTCGTGCGCGACCGCCGCGGGTTCGATCGCGAGCACGTCGAGCAGGTGATCGACAGCTTCCTCGAGCGCCACGCAGGTCGCGGCGTTGTCCAGCGACCCGATGTGCTGCGACAGGAACGCCTCGTCGCCGCGCGTGGCGCAGACCGTGTTCTTGAGGTAGGCGCCGACCGCGAGCACCGGCGGACCGTCGCCGGCAAGCCGGATCGACGCCGGCGTGTAGCCACGCGCGCGGCGGATGAAGGCCGGGGTCCCGTTCGCCTCGGCGCGCGCCACGCTGTCGTCGCAGCGGATGAGGACGTCGCGGTCGTGCACCAGCAGCGCGTCGGCGATCGGGCCGAGGCGGCGCACGGCTTCGCCGTTGTCGATCACCAGCGGCTCGCCGCCTGGATTGGCGCTCGTCATCACGAGCGCGAGCGGTTGCGGCACGCCGAGCCAGTCTGTTCCTGCGGGCCGGCCGGCGGCCTCGTGGAACAGGGCCACCTGCAGCGGCGTGTGCGGAACCATCACGCCCAGCGTCGCCATCCCGGGTGCGACGCCGGGCAGGGCCGCGTCGCAGCGCGGCTGCTTGTCGAGCAGCACGATCGGACGCTCGGGCGTGGCCAGCAGCGCGGCGGCCTGTGCCGTGACGCGGGCCAGCGGCGCGATCGACTCCAGGTTCGCGAACATCACCGCGAACGGCTTTTCCTCGCGCTGCTTGCGGCGGCGCAGTTCGGCGACGGCCCCGGCATTGCGCGCGTCGCACGCCAGGTGGAAACCGCCCAGGCCCTTGATCGCGACGATGCCGCCGTGGCGGATGCGCTGCACGGCTTCCGCGAGCGGGTCCGCCACCGCCATCGGCTGCCCGCGGTTGTCCCACAGCGCCAGCCGCGGTCCGCATTCGGGGCACGCGTTCGGCTGCGCGTGGAAGCGGCGATCGGCCGGCGCGTCGTATTCCGCCTGGCACGCCGGGCACTGGATGAACGACGCCATGCTGGTGTTCGGGCGGTCGTAGGGCAGTTCGCGCGTGATCGTGTAGCGCGGCCCGCAGTGCGTGCAGTTCGTGAAGGCGTAACGCCACCGACGGTTCGCCGGATCGAGCATGTCGGCGAGGCAATCGGGGCAGATGCCTGCGTCCGGCGTGACGCCGGTCGTGACCGGCCCGCCCGCGCTCGCGTCGATCCTGAACGTGCGGTCCCCCAGCGGAGCCATCGGCATTGCGTCGATCGCGTCGATGCGCGCGAGCCGCGGGGCCTCGCTGCGCAGGCGCGCCGTGAAGCGGTCGAGCGCTTCGTCGGAGCCTTCGAGTTCGATCTCGACTCCGGCGCCGTCGTTCAGCACGCAGCCGCCGAGGCCGAGTTCCGTCGCCAGCCGATACACCGTCGGGCGGAAGCCGACGCCCTGCACCTGTCCGCGCACGCGCAGGCGGCGGCGATGGATGGCAGGGGCGAGCACGGCCGACATCGATCGGTTACTCCGCGGCGGCCTTCGGCCGTGCGCGCGCGTGTCGCGCGGTGACCGCGTGCAGCCGGACCCACGCCAGCCAGGTGTCCATCCCGTCGCCCTTGGTCGCCGACACCTGGATCACCTCGATGTGCGGATTGACGCGACGCGCGTACTCGATGCACTTCGCCACGTCGAAGGTCAGGTAGGGCAGCAGGTCGACCTTGTTCAGCAGCATCAGCGTCGCCGCCTTGAACATGTCGGGGTACTTCAGCGGCTTGTCCTCGCCTTCGGTCACCGACAGCACCACCACCTTGTGCGCCTCGCCGAGGTCGAACGCGGCCGGGCAGACGAGGTTGCCGACGTTCTCGATGAAGAGCACCGACTCCTCGGGCGGCTGCAGCCGCTCGAGCGCGCGTTCCACCATGCTCGCGTCCAGGTGGCAGCCCTTGCCGGTGTTGATCTGCAGCGCGGGCGCGCCGGTCGCGCGAATGCGCTCGGCGTCGTTGGTGGTCTGCTGGTCGCCCTCGATCACCGTGACCGGCAGCGACGGCAGCAGCCGCTTGATCGACTCGGTCAGCAGCGTCGTCTTGCCCGAGCCGGGGCTCGACACGAGGTTGACCGCGAAGATGCCGAGCTCGGCGAGGAACTCGCGGTTGAAGCGAGCGTGCTGGTCGTTCTTCGCGAGGATGTCCTGCTCGATCCGGACCATCCGCGACGGCGACAGGCCGGGCGCGTGCGCGTGGCCGTCGTGATGGACGTGATCGTGGCCGCAGCCCGGGCCATGCGCGTGATCGTGGCCGTGGTCATGTCCGTGGCCAGCGTGATCGTGTCCGTCATCATGGCCGTGATCATGGTCATGGTCGTGATCGTGGCTGTGCACCGTGCCGTCGGCATGACGATGCCCGTGTCCCGGCGCTTCGCCTTCGATCTTCGTTTCGCCGCTGCCGCAGCCGCATGTCGTGCACATGTTGGTTCCCCCCGGACCGCCTCAGGCGATCTCGATCTCCTTGACTCGCATTTCCTCGCCCTGCGTCACCTGCAGCTGGTGGCTGCCGCATCGCGGGCACGGGTCTCCCAGCCGGGCCAGGTCGATCGAGTTCGCGCAGGGCATGCACCAGGCGCGTCCGGGCGTGGTCCGGATCTCCAGCCGTGCGCCGTCGGCCACCGTTCCGCGCTTCACGACGTCGAACGAGAAGCGCAGCGCCTCGTGCTCGACGTGCGAGAGGGCTCCCAGTTCGAGCCAGACCGCGCGGACCGCGCTCGCATCGTTCGCCCGCGCGGTCGTCTCGACGATCTGCACCACGCCTTCCGCGAGCGACATCTCATGCATCGGCGATCTCCACGCGGCAGGCGACGCACGGATCGAGCGACTGCACGACCACGCGCGCGTCGCGCTGCAGCCGTGCGTGGTCTGCCGCGCCGAGCCCGGTGAGCGCCTGCGGAAGCGGGCCTTGCGAGTGGAAGTTCCATTCCGTGGGCGCGACGATGCGGTAGTCGGTGACGAGTCCGTGGTCGACCCGCACCCGGTGCAGCAGGAGGCCGCGCGCGGTCTCGGCGAGGCCGAGTCCCACGCCGTCGGGTAGTGCGTGGCGGCGCACGGCAGCGACGCGCCCCGCGGAACGGGCACGCAGGTCGCGCATCAGCACGGCGAGTTCGACGAGCCGTGCGACGAAGCGCGCCGATGCCGTGCGGCCTTCGCGCTCGAGCAAGGCGGAGATCAGCGGCGCAGCGGCCTGCCGTGCCAGCGCGCCGGTTTCCGCCGGCGCTCCACCCCAGCGCGGAGAGCGCTCGAACTCGGGGTCGGCTTCCAGGCCGTCGATCAGCGACCGGCGCAGGTTCTCCAGGGTGGCGTCCGGCATCAGCGCGACGCTGCTGCGTCCGAGTCCGGGTGCTTCGTCCCGGATCCGCCGCAGCAGGTGCGCCGGCAGCGTCGCGCCGGTGTCGATCCAGAGATCGAGCGCGGCGAGGTCCGTCGAGGCCAGCCAGGCATCCGCGGGCACTCCGTACACGTGCTCGCGCAACGTGTCATCGGCGACCGCCAGCAACGTGTCGAGCGTGGCGCCGGCATCGACGACGGCGCTGCTCGCATGGCGGACGGACGCGACGGCGGGCACCTGGGCCGGTTCTCCCATCGTCTTCGGCCAGTCGATCAGGAGCCGCCACACGCCTTCCTGCAGCGTCTCGAGGGTCACTTCGAGGGCCTGGCGTTCCTGCTCGCGCGCCGGCGCCTCCATGCCCTGCGCAGCGGCGATCGCTGCCGCGGACGCCGCGCCCTGCGCGCGCTGGCAGATGCTGAAGAGCAGCGGAACCAGCCGCTGCACGTCCGCGGCCGGACGGCCGCGCACGAGGCGCGGCGGCAGACCCGTGCGCGACGAGGCGACCGATGCCCGGCGCACCCGCTGGTCGCTGCACGTGAGCCGCACGGTGATCTCGCCCTCGGGGTTCACTCGGCCCGTTCCCCTCGAAGGAACCGTCCGCGCAGGAAGTCGCGCTTGCTCATCGGCGCCGTGGCGTGCTCCTTGATCTGCGCGATCGGACCGGGCGGCAGGTCGGCGTCTTCAGCGGCCTTCGGTGCCTCCGGCACCGGCGCATTGGCCGGATCGAGCAAGGCCGCGCGCGCCAGTTCGGCCACCTGGCAGGCGGTCGCGTGATCGGGCAGTTCGAGCACCGGGGAAATCAGCGAGCACATCTGGTACTCGCCGACGGCGTCGTCGCGCGACGAGATGAACTCGTACTCCCCGGCCGGGAAGACATAGCGCAACTTCCTGCCCTGCGGCAGCGAGGTCCAGCCCGACGTGTCGCGCGGCAGCAGCATCAGGTTGATGCACCAGGGCGTCACCATCGCGCCGAGCCAGTGCGACTCCCAGGGCGCGAACGCGACGGCCTCGACGTCGATCGCCGGGTTCACGAAGTTGAGTCCGTCCATTCGCCGGGCAATCGCGCGGAACGCCGCGTTCAGTCGCGGCGACGGGTCGGGCAGCAGCGGCCGGCCGGCCGCGGCGTCGGGACTGCTGGCGGTGTCAGTCATCGTGGATCACCAGGAAGCCGTCCTTGGTCGTGGAGCAGTTGGGGCAGGTCCAGTGATCGGGCAGGCTCGTGAACGGCGTGCCGGACGGGATCTGCCACACCGGATCACCCTCGGCCGGGTCGTACACGTGCCAGCAGACCTTGCACTCGAGGCGGGTCGTCGGGCCGATCTGGGCAAGGTCGCCCGCGCGGTGATCCATCTGCTCGCGTCCGTGGTCGGTCAGGCGGCGCAGGACTCGCTCATCCAGTCGATCAGCTCGGCCAGCCGCACGCGCGTGTCGTCGAGGTCCTCGGGTGCGGCGAGCGCCACCTCCGGCACGTCGACGACTTCGATCGTGTTCAGGATCAGCGTGTTCATGCTGTTGAAGTACTGCACCCGCCAGACGTTGCGGGCGGCGGTCGACGTGATGCGGCAGTTGCCGAACCCGCGCGAGATGATGGCCACGCCGCCGACCGGCAGCGCGCGCTCGAGCATCTGGTGGTCCTCCGGCGTCATCGGGAACAGCGTCAGGTTCAGCACATGCGCCCGGTCGCCCGGCTTGCGCGACTTCAGCTGGGCCTGCAGTTCGTGCAGCAGGGCGGGCGAATTCATCGCGCCGCTCGCAATCTCGACCGGCATCAGGCTGTCACGCGAGCCGTCGCGTGCGGCGGCGAGCACCGCGGCGGGCAGCGGCGCCGCCTCGAGCCAGTCGGCGAGCAGCTGGCCCGCGCTGTCGAGCTCGACAACCCGCCACAGTCCGGCAAACACGCTCTCCTGGACCTTCAGCAGGCGGTTGCCGGTCACGCGGATGCTGACCTCGCCGTCGCCCAGCACCTGGCTGGCGATCACCTGCGCCGCCGCCGGCACGCCGCGCATGTCGAGCACGGGGTGCGGCGCACCGGGCTTCCACTGCTCCATCATGGCGAGCAGCCGCGCCAGCGTGTCGCGCGCGATGGCGAGCGAGGCCGTGTCCTCGGTCTCCGGGACGATCGGCATCGCGAACGTGCTCACGTCGCGCGGGATGTCGAGGTACTGCAGTTCTTCTTCCTCGACTTGAGAGCCGGGCCCGGTGACGCGAACGGGAATCGGAAAGGATTTCATTCGTCCTCGCTCCACTCAGTGACAGGAGCCGGCGGCGCCGGCGCTGTTGACCGCGATGCCGATGGTCGGCGCGCGCGTCGGCTCGGCGTCGAGCAGGCGCTGCATGTCGTCCACGTACTCCTGCCACATGCGCAGGCCGTCGATCGCGCCGACGTAGCGGCCGTCCTTCAGCAGGACGATGGCAGGCCAGCGCGCGAAGCCGTAGCGCGCCGCGGCCTTGCGCGAGTCGGGCGGCAGCAGCACCCCGCACCGGAACCGGCCGGCGAAGGCCTTGGCCAGTTCGGGCGCGATGACGGCAAGGTCGAGCGTCTCCTTGAAGCGCACCGGATCCTCGGTGAAGACGAGCAGCGCGTGGCCCGGGGCGTCGGCGAACGCATCAAGCGTGCCGAGGTCGAGGCCGGCGAAACCGTGGCGGCTGCACAGCTGTTCCAGCAGCGGGTGCAGCGCCGGAGCATCGGTCAGGAGTGCGCTCATGCCTTGGTGTCCTTCAGGTGAGGTGGGAGGAGCGGCTCACGGCCGACCAGATCGGCGAAGAAGGCGTCGAGGTTGCCGGTGCCGCTCGCCGCCGCCTCGAGGGCATCGAGGGCGTCGTTCGTCTGGCGGGCCTCGTCCTCGCTCAACGGGCGCACGGCGGAACCCTGGTAGGCCAGCACCCAGGAACCGCGGGGCAGGTCGCCCAGCAGCATCGCATTCAGCCGCTCGCGGCGGCCACGGCCGGCGCATTCGGCCATGCCGTCCTCGCACTGCTCGACCTGCATCGGAATGCCGACGCACATGGCTAGCGCCCCAGTGCGCCAAGCAGGCGCGGATCGCCAATGCGGCAGGCGTCTTCCTTCGTCGGTCGGCTCGCTTCGTACGCGCTGAGCGCGAGCGACTGAGCGTTGAGGGGCTCGACGGCTTCGTCTTCGGTGCGTCGCCGCCCGGTGAAGCCCCACTCGGCGAGCTGCGCCGCGGCGAGTTCGACCGCCTCCGCCAGGCGCGCGCGGACAGGCTCGGTCAGGCTGCCGCCGAAGTCGTCGAGCGTGACGGGCTGCACGCCGATCGCGGTGATCGTGTCCGGCGTGCGGCCATGCAACTGCGCGAGGGCGAGGATGTCGTTGAAGCCGTTCTGGTGCGGGCTCATCTTGCGGGCGCCCCAGCGGGGCACCTCGTCGTCGCGCAGCACCTTCAGCGCGCCGGGCGGCAGGCCGAAGTCGACCGCGTCGAACACCAGCACGCGACGCGACGCCTCGATGTACTCGAGCAGGTTCAGGCCGAGCGTGCCGCCGTCGAGCAGCAGCACGTCCGGCGTGGGGTACTCCACCGCGGCGTTCAACGCTTCGACCGCTCGCACCCCGAAGCCTTCGTCGGCCCAGAGCATGTTGCCGATGCCGAGCACCAGCACTTCGCGCCGGTCTTCCATGGTTTCCTCTGTAACGCAGTGGGTTACAGCGGAAGGTACATTCAACAATCTGTCGGCGGTTGAGTTACGTCAACGGCCCACTGATGACCAGGCGGCAGCGTTGCCTCTTTGCTCCGGGTCTGTGACCGGAGACAGCGATGCGTAAGACTGCGCGTATTGCACAGTGGCGAGCCGACGGCCGGACTCGCCAATTCCGCGAGGGGTTTCGATGTTCGACGCGCTGATCGATGCCGCGTTCCGGCACAAAGCGCAGCAGACCGTGCGGCTCGAACCGAGCCAGGGCATCGCAAACGTGCCGGCGTCGCCGGTCTTCCTGTACGTGCACGTGCCGTTCTGCGAAGCCCTGTGCCCGTACTGCTCGTTCCACCGCGTTCATTTCGAGGAGCGTCGGGCGCGGCGCTACTTCGCCGCGCTGCGCCGGGAGATCCGCCGCTACAGGGGCGAGGGCTACGTCTTCAGCGGCGTCTATGTGGGCGGCGGAACGCCTACGGTGCTGCCCGACGAACTGGCGGACACCCTCGGGCTGATACGCGAGCTCAATCCCGGCGTCTCCGAGGTCTCGGTCGAGACCAATCCGAAGGACCTTCGCGAGGCGGTCCTGAGGATGCTCGAGGGCGCTGGCGTCGATCGCCTGTCGGTCGGTGTGCAGACGTTCGACGACGGCCTGTTGCGACAGATGGTGCGGCTGGAGAAGTATGGCTGCCGCGCCGAGATTCTCGACCATCTGTCCGCAGCGGCAGGACGCTTCAGGACCCTGAACGTCGACATGATCTGGAATCTGCCGCAGCAAACCGCGGCGATGCTGGAAGCCGATCTCGACACCTTGCTGCTGTCTCCGGCGAACCAGGCTTCGTTGTATCCGCTGATGACCTCGCCGACCGCCGCGCAGAGGATGGCGAAGACCCTCGGCAGGCGCCACAGGGAGCGGATGGGCGATTTTTACGAGCGGATCCTCGGGCGGCTCGGCTCCTCGTTCGTGCCGACGTCTGCCTGGTGTTTCAGTCGCGGCAGCAAGAGCATCGACGAGTACATCGTCGGTGCGGACAACTACGTGGGACTGGGCAGCGGCGCGTTCTCGTATGTGGACGGCGTGCTGTACGCAACGACCTTTTCGCTGCAGGAGTATGTCGAGCGGATCGACCGCGGCCTGACCGGCGTTACCGGCGAGCGTCGGATGGGAGTGCGCGAGAGGATGCGCTACGACCTCCTCGTGCGGCTGTTCGGTCTGCGCATGGAGAAGGACTGGGTTCGGTCGCGCTATGGGGAGCGCTTCGAGCGGACGCTGCGCCCCGAACTGCTCGGACTCAAGGTCCTCGGCGCGATGGCCGAAGACGAACGGGGCTGGTCGCTGACGCCGCGCGGCATGTTCCTGTGGGTGCGCATGATGTCCGCATTCTTCGAGTCCGTCGACGAGTTCCGGGAACAGATGCGATGCCACATCGTCGACGAACTGGGCGATGCGGACGCGGCCGGCTACCGGGGACCGCTCGCGGGAATCGGGCGTCGTGCAGGCGCGCCGCGAGCGGGCTGAACGCGCCCAGGCGCGCGCCGTGCACCGGCTGCTACGGCCTGCGCGCGGACGCCCGCACCTCGCGCAACGCGGAGTGCATGTCCCAGGCGACCTGCAGGTGCATCCAGAAGGCAGCTTCGTTGCCGAAGTACATCGCCAGGCGCACGGCCGTATCGGGCGTGATGGCCCGCTTGCCGTTGATCAGTTCGTTGACGCGGCGCCGGGAGACTCCCAGCGCCGCGGCGAGATCGGTCTGGCTGATCTGCAGCGGCTTCAGGAACCGGCTCTCGAGGAACTGGCCGGGGTGCGGCGGTCGGCGCGCGGGCACACCCGCCGGCTTGGGCTGCGCTCGGCGGGGACGGGGAGGGGCAGGCACGGGCGACAACACGGTGAACGGGAGGCAGCGGGGCCGCGTCGCAACGCGGCCCCGGTCGCCGTCAGTGCTTGCTGGCGCCTTCCTTGAAGGAGCGCAGACCGTTGACCATCGTGCTGACCACCGTCTGGCCGCTCATGACGTCCTCGCGGGTCGCCATGTAGATGTGAATCACCGCGAAGATCAGCAGGTAGTACATCGCGAGGTGGTGCACCAGGCGCACCATCTGCGATCCGCCGAGCAGCACGTTGACCCAGCCGAACAGGTTCATCCACGTCGACCCCCAGGCGAACTGCTCTGAGAACAGCGACAGGCCGGTCAGGATGATGACGAACGCTCCGAGCACGTACATCGCGAACATCGCCAGCTGCGCGAGCGGGTTGTGCCCGATCCACAGCGGCGACTCCTTCTTCATGAACAGGTAGTAGAGCCCCTGCCGGAACATGCCGTTCCACCAGCTTCCGCTCCACACCGGCGGCAGGAAGATCGAGCGCGCGTGGTGGTTGCCTGCGATCGCCCAGTACAGACGGACGACGAAGGCGACCACGAACACGGCCGCCGCGAGGAAATGGACGAGGCGCACGTTGCCGAAGAAGTAGGTGAACGTGGCCTCGCGCGACGGACCGCTCCAGGGCGACCCGATCAGGTAGCCGGTGGCGACGAGCACGATCATCGCGATCATCATTACCCAGTGCCAGATGCGCACCGGGGCCTCGTACACGTAGACCTGCTGCAGCGTTCCGCCGAGCACTTCGCCGCTGGCGGCGTCCACCACCATCGTGCCTTCGCGCGCGGTCTTGCGACCCGCGGGAATCGGGCGTGGCGGCACCGCAGCGGGGCTGACTGCTTGGTTGGATGCCATCGTGGTTCCTCTCAGCGAACCTTCACGGACACGAGTTCTTCACCTTCCGGCGACATCACGTGGGTTGCGCAGGCCAGGCACGGGTCGAAGCTGTGGATGGTCCGCAGGATCTCGACAGGCTGGTCGGGCTTCGCCATCGGCGTGTTCATCAGGGCCGCTTCGTACGCGCCGATCTGGTTCTTGTGATCGCGCGGGCTCGCGTTCCACGTCGTCGGCACTACGCACTGGTAGGAGTCGATCTTGGTGTTCTTGATCTTCACCCAGTGCGCCAGCGCGCCGCGCGGAGCCTCGACCGGGGCCACGCCCTTGCACTCGCGTGCCCACGTGCTCGGCTCCCACTTGTCCATCACCGCCGTGACGGAGTCGCCGGCCTTGATGTTCGCCACCAGCTGTTCGTAGAAATAACGCATCTTGTGAGCGGACCACTGGCACTCGAGTCCGCGCGCGGCAGTGCGGCCGAGCGTGGAGAACAGCGCCGTGACCGGCACGTCGAGCGCCTTGAGCGCGCCGTTGACCTGCTCCTGGATCTCCTTGTTGCCGCGGGCGTACGCGACGAGGTAGCGCGCCAGCGGCCCGACCTCGACCGGATGACCCTTCCAGCGCGGCGACTTGACCCACGAGTACTTGGCCGACTCGTCGATTTCCTGGATGTTGGTCTTCGTGCCCTTGGTGCCCTTGCCTAGCTCGAATTTCGGATCGGTAACGCCGTCGAACGGATGCAGGCCCTTGGCCTCGTCCGCGTACGTGTACCAGCTGTGCGAGACCCACTCCTGCACCTGCTCCGGGTCCTTCAGGTCGACCTCGTGCACCTTCTTCAGGTCGCCGCCGAGGATCACGCCGGACGGCAGCAGCATGCTGTTGTTGCTGTAGTCGTTCGGGATGTCCGGGAAATCGCCGTAGGACATGACGTTCTGTCCCGACAGCCCGCCGCCCCACTTGGCCCAGTCCTTGTAGAAACCGGCGATCGCCAGCAGGTCAGGGATGTAGACCTGGTCGACGAACTCGATCGTGCGGTCGACGATGTCCTTGATCATGTTCAGGCTGACCATGTTGATCGCGCCGACCGATCCGGTGCCGTCGACGTTGATCGGCGACGGCACGCCGCCGACCAGCCAGTTCGGGTGCGGGTTCTTGCCGCCGAAGATCGTCTGGATCTTGACGATCTCCTTCTGGAAGTCGAGCGCCTCGAGGTAGTGCGCGGTCGCGAGCAGGTTCACTTCCGGCGGCAGCTTGTACGCCGGGTTGCCCCAGTACGCGTTGGCGAAGATGCCCAGCTGCCCGCTCTCGACGAACTTCTTGAGCCGGCTCTGCACCTCGCGGAAGTAGCCCGGCGAGCTGTTGGGCCACGGCGAGATCGACTGCTGGATCTCGCTCGTCTTCTTCGGGTCGGCCTTCAGCGCCGAGACGACGTCGACCCAGTCGAGCGCGTGCAGGTGGTAGAAGTGGACCAGGTGGTCCTGCGCGTACAGGGTCGCATGCATCAGGTTGCGGATGATGTTCGCGTTCTTCGGGATCTTGATCCCGAGCGCGTCCTCGACCGAGCGCACCGATGCCAGCGCATGCACGCCCGTGCACACGCCGCAGATGCGTTCGACGAACGCCCACGCGTCGCGCGGGTCGCGGCCCTTGAGGATCACTTCGAGGCCGCGCCACATCGTGCCCGTGGACACCGCGTTGCGGATGACGTTGTCCTTGTCGACGTTGACCTCTATGCGCAGGTGCCCTTCGATCCGTGTGATCGGATCGACGACGATGCGCCGGCCGCTGTTGTCGAGCGTGAAGCCTTGTGTCTGGATGGTCGGCATGATTACTTCTCCACCGTCTCGTTGAGCTTGTCATTGCGCGTGGTGCTGCGGGCCTGCTTGACGGCCGACAGCGCAGCGTGTGCCGCGATGCCGACGCCGGCGGCTGCCAGCGCAGCGACTCCGAATTGCGTCGCGGTGCCCTCGATCCCGAGGTTCGCGAGGCCCGGCGCGCGGATCGTCGTCAGGTGATCGTAGAAGGAGCCCTTGTCCCAGAAGTCGTCTTCCGAGCAGCCGATGCAGCCGTGGCCCGACTTGATCGGGAAGCTGAGGCCCTCGTTCCACATCACGGTCGAACACGCGTTGTAGGTGACCGGCCCCTTGCAGCCGACCTTGTACAGGCAGTAGCCCTGCCGAGCGCCGGCGTCGTCGAAGCGCTCGACGAACTGGCCGGCGTCGAAGTGCGGCCGCCGATAGCACTTGTCGTGGATGCGCTGGCTGTAGAACATCTTCGGCCGGCCCTGCGCGTCCATGTCCGGCAGGCGGTCGAAGGTCAGGATGTATGTCATCACGCCCGTCATCACCTCGGCGATCGGCGGGCAGCCCGGCACCTTGATGATCGGCTTGTCGAAGATGACCTTGTGGACCGGGGTGGCCTGGGTCGGGTTGGGCTTCGCGGCCTGCACGCAACCCCACGATGCGCACGAACCCCAGGAGACGATGGCCTTGGCGTCCTTGGCGACGTGCTTCAGCTTCTCGACGAAGGGCCGTCCGCCCGGGATGCAGTGGATGCCGTCGTCGGCGAGCGGCGGATTGCCTTCCACCGCGAGGATGTAGTTGCCCTTGTACTTGGCGATCGTCTGCTCGAGGGCTTCCTCGGCCTGGTGGCCGGCCGCGGCCATGAGCGTGTCGTCGTAGTCGAGCGAGATCATCGACAGCACGACGTCCTTGGCGAGCGGATGCGCCGAGCGGATGAACGATTCCGTGCAGCAGGTGCACTCGAGGCCGTGCAGCCAGATCACCGGCGTGCGCGGCTTGGTCTCCAGCGCCTTCTGGATCTGCTGCGCGCCGGCCTCGCCGAGCCCCAGCGACGCCGCGGTCAGGCTGCAGAACTTGATAAAGCTCCGCCGCGTAATGCCCTGCCGCCGCATCACTTCATATGACGTTTCAAGCATGGTGTGGACTCCCATCGGGTCTTCGATCTTTCGCGATGAGGGCACGGGAAAGCGAGCCATGGCCTCGGCGAGATGGACGCATGCTGTTCCCTTGCACTGCCGTCTCGTTGATGAAGGTCAACGGGCGGGGAGCCCTTCGACAAGAGTTTGATTCGCCTCACTTCCGTGCCGGGGATGTGTAACGCGTGCCGTTACACTCGCAACGGCAACCGCGGCGGCTTGCGCTAGTTCAATGGCGCGGTCGCGGCGCGGCGAATAATCTGAAGCGGTTTCCGCTCTGCGGGAAAAGACCACAAGGAAGGGACAACGATGTCAGAGCAGGATCGCTACCAGGCATTGCGGGCATCGCGCCTCGCGGCGGAACTCACGGACGAGCAGTGCCGCACGCTGGCCGGCAAGATCGAACTGTGCGACCTCGCCAACGGCGAGTTGCTGGTGCGCGAGGGCGCGCCGGACGACCGGCTCTTCGTCATCGTCAGCGGCGCGCTGGGGGTCGTGCGCCATCCGCAGGGCGAGCCGCCGGTGCCGCTGCACACGCTCGTCGCCGGCGACTTCGCGGGCGAACTGTCGTTCATCGACGGCACCGAGCGCTACGCCTCGCTGGAGGCGCACGGCCCGACCCGCGTGTTCTTCCTGCGCCGCGAGGCCCTCGAGGAACTGCTCGAATCGGAGCCTCGCATCGTCTACCTCGTGATGCGAGCCATCATCCGCATTGCGCACAACATCCAGCGCCGGCTCTCGATCCAGTCGGTCGAGCTGTCCAACTACATCTACAAGCAGCACGGCCGCTACTAGGCCGGCGCGCCGGCAGCCGCGCGGTCGCTAGACTTCGCGCCGCATGGACTCCAGGGCCTCAGTGGCTAATCAGCTCGTCGTCGTCTTCGGCGCCACGGGCTACGTCGGCAGCAACCTCGTGCCGCGCCTGCTCGCCGAGGGCGCGCGGGTGCGCGCGGTCGGCCGCCAGCGGCGTGTCCTCGAGGCCCGCGCGTGGGAGGGCGTCGAGATCGTCGAGGCCGACGCGCTCGACCCATCGACGCTCGACGCTGCGCTCGCCGGCGCGTCCATCGCCTACTACCTGGTGCACTCGATGGCGGCCGGGCGCGACTTCGGACGCCTCGATCGCGAGGCCGCGTCCAACTTCGCGCTGGCGGCGGCGCGCTGCGGCGTGAAGCGGATCGTCTACCTTGGCGGGCTGGTCCCCGAAGACGCGGACTCGGAGCACCTGGTATCGCGCAAGGAGAGCGGCGACATCCTGCGGGCCGGACCGGTGCCGGTGACGGAGATCCGCGCCGGCATCATCGTCGGCCCCGGTTCGGCGGCGTACGAGGTGATGCGCGACCTCGTGTACCACCTGCCGGTGATGGTCACGCCCAAGTGGGTGCAGTCGCGTTCGTCGCCGATCGCGCTGCCGAACCTGCTCGAGTACCTGGTGCGCGTGGCGGAACTGCCCGCGGCGGCGGGCGGCATCTACGACGCCGGCGGGCCCGAGTACATGAGTTACGAGGAGATGATGCTGGCCTTCGGCGCGGCGGTCGGACGGCGCACGCGCATCATTCGCGTGCCGGTGCTGTCGCCGCGGCTGTCGTCGTACTGGCTGGGGCTCGTCACCGCGGTGCCGGCGAGCATCGCGCGGGCGCTGATCGGGGGCCTGAAGCACGACATCCCGGCGCGCGACGAGGCGCTGCGGCGGCTGGTGCCGCAGAAGCTGCTGACGTTTCGCGAAGGCGTGGTCGCCGCGCTTGACGCCGAGCGGCACCAGCAGGTGACGGTCCGATGGACCGAGGGCGCCTTTCCGTTCCGCGCTTTCCGGCACGACTATGCCTTCTATGCGAAGAAGGCGAGCGGCGGCGCGACGACGCGCGCCTCGCCGGCGGCGCTGTGGCAGGTGGTCACGGCGATCGGCGGCGACAACCGCTACTACACGATGAACTTCCTGTGGTGGCTGCGCGAACTGCTCGACTGGCTGGTCGGCGGCCCGGGGTTCACGCACGGACGCCGCCACCCAACCGACCTGCGGATCGGCGATGCGATCGACTACTGGACCGTCATCGGCCTGGAGCGCGAGCGCAGGCTGACGCTCAACTTCGGCATGCGCGCGCCGGGCGCCGGGATCCTGGAGTTCGAGATCGAGCCGCTCGCCGACGGGCGCTCACGCGTGGCGGTCACCGCGTACTGGCACCCCCAGGGCGTGTGGGGACTGCTTTACTGGTATGCGCTGGTGCCTGCGCACCTGTTCATCTTCGACCGCATGACGCGCGCGATCGCGCAGCGCGCGGAGGCGCTGGAGGCGGGCGGGTCGGCGGCGTCGGGCTAGCGCGTCTCGATCAGGCGCTTGCGGCGATGCTCCTCGAAGACGAATTCCTCGAGGTCCGGGTCGAGCGCGTTGCGCGACGACACCATGCCGACCAGCTTGCCGTCGTCGATGACCGGCACATGGCGGAATCCGCCCTCGTGCATGATCAGCATCGCGTGGCCGAAGGTCTTGTCGGGCGTGATGGTCGTCGGTTCCTTCGTCATCACGTCGACGAGCTGCGTCGTCTCCGGGTCGCGGCCGGCGGCGATGACCCGGAACACCGCGTCGCGCTCAGTGAAGATGCCCCGCAGTTCGTCGCCCTCGGTGACGAGGACGGCGCCATAGTGCTTGGTCTTCATGAGCCTGGCCGCTTCGCGCACGGTCATGGACCCGGGCACGAGGATCAGCTTGCGCGGATCCATCAGGGTCCGGATGGTTTGATAGAACATTCAACTCCCCTTCGACTGCGGCGAGGCCGGGGTCAAAGCTAAGCGGACGCTGTTGCTGTCGGCTTGATGGGGGTCAAGGGTTTACTAGTAGTACTCCGATTGGGCTCGCGCGGGTTCGCGCTGGCGGAGGGGACCGCCGCGCCTGCTCTCGGCGATCGAGCCGCCTGGCGGCCGCTCGTCCGATCGGACGAGCCGAGTTTCACGAGCGGCGACTCGCCGGCCTTCCACGCCTGCAGCCGCGCCTTCAGAATCATCACGAAGGGGGGCGGTATGGCCAAGGTTCTGATCGTCGACGACCACCCGTTGGTGGCCCGATACACAAGGGCGGAGGTCGTGGCCCTTCAGCCGGACGCTGGCGTCGAGGTCGCGGGAACACTGGCCGAAGCCGAGGCGCTGATCGCGGACGGGACGAAGCCCGACTACATCCTCTTCGATCTGATGCTCCCCGACTGCGACGGCCTCGCGGGCGTCGTGCGGCTGCGGCACCTGGCGCCGGATGCAATCATCGGTGTCGTTACGGGCGAGACTGACCCGGAGGTGATGCGCGACTGCTTCTTCCAGGGTGCCAAGGGGTACCTGACGAAGGACACGACCGCCGAGGAGTTCACGGAAGCGCTGCGCAAGCTCTTCGACAACGGATTCTTCTATCCGCGTCAGGCAGCCGATCCCGTGCCTGCCCGCTCGACGCATCGGCTGACGCCGCGTGAGGCCGAAGTGTTGCGCGCGCTGGCGATCGGGAAGGCCAACAAGCAGTTGGCACCGATGCTGAACATCTCCGAGAGCACTTTCAAGACCTATCTGCGCAACATCTACGAGAAGCTCGGTGTCAGGACGCGAGTGGAAGCCGTGCGGCGAGGCGAGGAACTGGGAGTGGTCGATACGAGGAGGCGGCGATGAACGTGCGCGAAGGAACTCGCTTCAAGGCGCCGATGAGCGCGGAGGATCGCGCCAGGCTCGTTGCCGCACTCGATCACGATGTGCGTCAGCCGCGGCACTCGATCGAGATGGGACTGCGGACACTGAGGCTGGTGGCGGCCGACCTCAGGGCTCGTCGCTTCGACGACACGACTTTCGACGCGCTGCTGCAGCGACTCACCGTGGAACTGGCGTCGGTGCAGGCGGCACTGCGGCAGGTCACCGATGCCCAGCAGGACCTGTTCGACGCGCTGCGGATCGAGTTCGATGGACTGCTGCTGCGGCCGCGAACCGTCTCCGCGGGCGACCTCATCGAGCGGATCTGCCGGAGCAATCGGGCTCTGGCAGGCCACGTCGAGTTGAGGGGCGCGCCGTCGCGCCTGACGTTCTATTCCGATGAGGGTTGGGTGGAGCGCGTGCTGGGCAACCTCGTCACTAATGCCTTGCGACACTCCCGTGCAACGAAAGTCCTGATCGGCGCGCGTCGCTGCGAGGGCGACATCGTCTTCGACGTTCGCGACAACGGGTGCGGACTTTCACCCGCGCGACTCGCGGAAGTGTTCCTGGCGATCAGGGCGCCCGCGAGCTTCCCGGGCGACTCGACCACCGTTCGCTCGGGGCTTGGGCTCTACAACGTCCGGCTCCTGACGGAGCGCCTCGGTGGCATCGTGCAGTGCACTTCCGAGCCGGGGCATGGCACCCGCTTTCGTGTGCGCCTTCCAGGGCCGCTCGGAACCTCGGAGCCGCCTCGTCGGACTCCTGCAGCAACCGCGTCACGCGCCGTGCGGCACAAGCTGGTGGCCATCCTCGACGACGATCTCGCGGTTCTCCGAACCACGGAGAGGCTGTTCGAGGCGCTCGGCATCGAGGTCTTTGCGGACCACGACCCCCTGCGCTGGCTCGGCATCGTGACCGACATGACGCGCCCTCCGGATCTGGTCGTGCTGGACTTCCAGCTGCGGGACCAGGACTGCTCGCTCCTGCTGGAGATCGTCCGAAGAAAGTGGGCCGCGCCGCGCACTAAGGTGCTGGTCCTCACCGGAGCGCCGGCGAGCGCGGGTCTGGCGGAAGTGGCGGCGGCTGTCCCGGTGCTCAGAAAGCCGCTCACTGACGTCAAGTTCGACATGCTGCTCGACGTCCTGGCGGGGACGCGGGAACTCGCCGAAGCGGGCTATCTGGAGGCTGCCAATGAACGCTGATGCACCCGCCGTGGCCTGTGACGACGAGTCGATCGACGCCGAGATCGACGGACTCTTCTCGCACTTCGATGCGCAGCGCGTCAAGGCGATCGACCGTGCGCTGAGGAAGCGCTCCGACAGCGCGCCTTCGGTCGCGCGCCTGGAGCGGATGCATCGGCTCTGCCTGCTGTATGCACACAATTCGAAGGCGGTCGATGGCTACCTGATCGCTCGCGCAGCCGTGCGGGCCGCCAGGCTGATCGGCGACCGCAGGCATCTGCGCAAGGCGCTGACCGTCCGGGGCGCATTGCGTCGAATGGCGGGGGACATCAACAGCGCGATCGAGGACAACGTCGAGGCGTACGAGATCGCGAGAGAGTTGAACGACGAGGCGATCATGTCGTCGCCCCTGTCGAACCTGGTCCTCGCCCTGGGCTTCCTGGATCTGGATGGGCTTGCGCTGCGGCTTGCGGAGGAAGCGCTGCAGCGACTTCCGTCGGCCGTGGAGGACCTTTCCCCCCTGAGCGGGGCAACGTCGCTCATGCTGAACACGTCCGATCTGCTCCTGGGAAGCAATCCGAGGCGCGCGCTGCAGCTTGCATGCGAAGTCGAGAAGCGGCTGCGATCGGCGTCCGGCGAGCTGGGGCCGTCGGACGAGATCCAGAGAGAGTCCCAACTTGCCATCGCGACGATGAACCAGGTGGTGGCGACCGTGAACCTCGGTGACGGGGAGTTCGCCGCGCGCGCGATCGCCAGGCTGCGAACGCTTGTCGACGGTCTTCCGATGCCGAGGCTGCGGTCCAGCGCGGCGGTGACCATGGCGGTGTACGAGACAAGGTACGGCGACCGGCGGCGGGGGCTGCTGGAACTGAGGCGGGCATCTCAGTCGCCGATCGACGACGTCGCGGTCGAAGCTTCGCGTCGTCTGGTCGAGTACTACGAAGCCAACGGGTGCCCGGCCGAAGCGGCGGAAGTACTCCGGAACCTGCAAGGTCGCCTTCAGTCGATCCGGCGCACCGTTGCTCTCGAGGAACTTCGCAGGATCGAGGCTCTCGATCAGGTCGAAGAGTTCGACGGGTTCCAGTGCGAGACAGAGAGGCGTCTGTCGATCTTCGCTGGCGGTTCAATCGGGACGCCGGAGAGGCTCGCGGCGAAGTTGAAGCACCTGGAGGGAATCGCGGTCGCCGCCGAACTGCGGGAAGGCGCAGAGATGAGCCGTGCCCAGCATGTCTACCGTGTCGGCAAGCTGTGTCGCGAGCTCGCGATCGAGGTCGGCTGCAGCGACGAGGTCCAGTGGCTGGCGGAAGTCACGGGCCGGCTCCACGACATCGGAAAGTGCGCGATCCCGGACTCGACGATCCTGTGTTCGTCGCCCCTGCATGAGGCGAAGCAGGCGATGCTTCGCGAACACTCCGACTATGGGGCGAGGCTGATCGCGGACGCCGACGAGCCGCGCCTCGTCCAGGTGGTGGCCTCGGTGCGGCATCACCACGAGCGCTTCGACGGCACGGGTTATCCAAGCAGGCTGCGCGGCGAGGAGATTCCCCTGCTCGCACGCATCGTGGCGATCTGCGAGAGCTACGACGCGATGCTGCAATCGAGGGTCTACCGGAGCAGCCGCACGCCTGCCACGGCCCTCGAGGAGGTCGAGCGATGCGCGGGAACGCAGTTCGATCCACAGCTCGCCGGCCTGTTTGCCCGGCTTGTCCGCCGCATACGCCGCGAACACGGAGACGTCCTGGAGTACCTCGGCGCCGAAGCCCGGGACAGCGCGCCCGTGCGGACGTTCGAGCAGCTGGAGCAAATGATGGCGGAGACGCGCGCCGTGCTGTGACCAGGGCCTGTCAGCGCTTGGCTTGCACGTGCGCGAGGCAGGCGTCTGCGGGCCCTAATCCTCCAGCTCCTCCCTGGCCAGTTCCACGTCCAGCTTCTCCATCGCATCCGCCGCCTCGCACTCCGCGGCCTCGGCGTAGAGCTTCTCGGCTTCCTTCAGCGCCTTCTTGCCTTCCAGCATCACCAGCCCGTTCGCGTACTCGATGCGCGCGATCGCCGAGGCCGGGTTGAGCTTGAGGGCCTCCTTGTACATCTTCAGTGCGGTGTCCTTCTTCGCGCCATAGGTGAGGCCGCCGATCATCGCGCCGACCTTGTCGATCACCTCGGCGTGATACGAGGCGAGCGCGATGTGCGCGTCGGCGTGCCTGGGCGCGAGCCTGATCGCGGCTTCCAGCGCGGCCTTGACCTTGCCGCCGATGCCCTGCGCGAGCGCCTTGGCCACCGAAATTCCCTGCGCATACCGGCCGAGCGCGTAGGCCTGCCAGTAGAAGGCGTTGGCGTTCTTCGGCTGCCTGGCCTGCAGCTGCTCGGCGCGCTGCGCGACTTCCTCGAACAGTTCGAGCTTGCGCTTCTCGCTCTCCTCGAGGTAGTTGGCGTAGATCGCCTGCGCCTTGTTGGCGACCGTGATGCCGTCGTCGCCGGCGTCGATGCCGAGCTGCGCGGCCTTCTGGAATTCGCCGGCGTGGAACGCGATCCACGCCGCGACGACGTCGTCGTTCTTCGGGAACGGCTCGGCGTCGCCCTTGTGCAGGCGGTCCCACGCCTTCTTCAGGCTCGCCGCTGTGTGCTGGAACGACTTGTCCGGATACGGGAACTTCGCCCACGCCTTCGCCATCGCGTTCTCCTTCGGTGTCTTTGCCGCGGTCGTGCTAGTCGGTCAGGTACTCGGCCGCCAGGTGCTCGAACAGCGTGCGCGACTCGCCGGTGAGGTAAGGCGCGGTCAGCGCCATCACCTGGTAGCAGCCGCGCTGCACAGCGGCGCCGACGACGTCCGGCTCGTTGAAGCGCCGCGGGTCCATCACGTACGAGTACGACAGCCAGTAGGTCGCCACCACCACCATGTTGGTCGCCAGCGAATCGATCTCGCGCGGGCTGGCCGAGAGCTCGCCGGCCTGCTGCAGGCCCTCGCACAGGCCTCTGGCGACCTTGACTTTCTGCGCCAGCAGCTGCTTGAACTTTAGCTCGAGCGTGCGGTTGTTGGCGAGGAGGTTGTTGAGGTCGCGGTAGAAGAACCGGTACTTCCACACCAGCTCGAACAGCACGTGCAGGAACAGCCACGCATCCTCCACGTTCGCCTGCCGGTCCTGCGGCACCGACAGCAGCTTGTCGATCTCGCGCTCGAACTGCTGGAAGATGCAGTTGATGATGTCGTCTTTGTTCTTGAAGTGGTAGTACAGGTTGCCCGGGGAGATGTTCATCTCCTCGGAGATCAGCGTCGTGTTGACGTTGGGCTCGCCGAAGTCGTTGAACAGCCGCAGCGAGAGGTCGAGGATGCGCTCGCGGGTGCGGCGCGGCGGCTTGCGTTCCATGGTGTTCGGGGGCGGAAACGCCGGATCGGGTTGCGGCAAGAATACCGCAGCGACCCCGCGCGCCTCAGGCGGCGACGCGCAGCCAACGTTCGAGGTCGTCGAGCGTGTGGGTCAGGGCTCGCGTGGCGGCGGTGCTGGCCGTCTCGAGCCAGACTCCGCGGCTCCTGCGCAGGCTCTTCACCAGCGTCATCGATTCGTTGCGCAGCACGTCGAGACGGAGCTCCACGCCGTGGCGGTCGAGCACCGGCGTCAGCTCGTGCCGGCGTTTCCACAGCTCCTCGCGCGTCTTCTGGTACGCGTGCTCGCACAGGCGGCGGCGGCTCGAGTATGAGAAGAGGTTGGTGAAGAACATGTCGGCGTCGGCGCGGTTCGGCTCGAACAGCACGATGTCCGTGTACGGGTACGCGGTCTTGTAGCGCTCCATCCCCGCGCCGAGGCGCGAGTGGATGATCGAGCGGTACGTCTGCGCCAGCACCACCGGCAGCCCGCCCTCGACCAGCTTGTCGAGGTGGTGCTCGTGGTCGCGGGTGCGGTGGTGCGGCGACGCGTCGAACGGCACCAGCGGGTTCAGGCACAGCAGGAGGTCGATGCCCTGCTGGAGGGCCATCGACGCGTGCAGCGTCTTGCGCAGGGCGCCGTCGACGAAGTAGCGGCCCTTGATCTCGGTGGGCGGAAAGAGCCCGGGCAGCGCGGCCGACGCCTGCACCGCGCGCGAGATCGGAACGTCGTCGAGGCCCTGGGCGCCGAAGGCGAGGGACTCGCCCGTGTCCAGGTCGGTGGCGACGAGGTAGAGCTTGCGGGCGAGCTGGCGGAAGTCGTTGGTGCGGCCGGCCTGCGAGAAGATCACTGCCGAGGTACTTGTCGACCTGCTCGCCGTTGAAGATGCCGGTCGGGATCGCGCGGCCGAGCCGCTCGAAGGCGCTCATCATGGTGCTGGTGCCGAGCGCGTAGTGCCACAGCGCCGAGGCCAGCAGCGGCGGCACCGACGCCAGGCGCTGCGCGAACTCCTTCGAATGCCGGACGCAGCAGGATCGACGGCTCGAAGCGGTCGTGCGACCGTTCGCCCTCGATGAAGACGCGCGACATCTGGTGCGGGGTGATGCCGTTGGCAAGCGCCGCCGCGATGAAGCCGCCCGCGCTGACCCCGACGTAGACGTCGGCGTCGTTGAGGTCGATCGACAGGGATTCGTTCAGCGCGGCCAGCGCGCCGATTTCGTAGATCGCGCCCAGCGGTCCGCCGCCGGCCAGGGCAAGGCCGATGCGGGGTCTGGGCAACGCGCTCGGGCGACGCTTAGTCGCGCTGCGGCCGGTGCGGGTGCGCGAGATGGCAGGCATCGCTTCCAACCTATCCCGGATTCCGGGACAGGCATTGCGATCCGTCAGCGCACGGGGTCAGGGCGGCCGCCCGGGAGAGCGTTTCCCGGGCGGCCGTTCTGCCGGGTGCCCAATCAGGCCGCGGCGGCCTTGCGTGCGCGGGGCTTCGCCGCCTTGCCGGCGCGCTTGGCGGCGGGACGCGCGCGGGTCAGCGACGCGACGCTCTTCGTCAGTTCCTCGACGCGCTTCGTCAGCGACGTGATTTCCTTGTTGGTCGGCACGCCCAGGCGGGTCAGGGCGCGCTCGACGCGGGCCTCGAACACGGTTTCGAGCTTGTCCCATGTGCCGTTGGCCTGCTTCTGCAGCCCGGCAGCGACTTTCGTAACTTTGGACGTCACGTCGTTGACCTTGTCTTCGGTGACCTTCATCGTGCGTTGCTGGATCGAGGCGCCTTCACGGACGAGGGCCTTGAACACCTTCTGGCCTTCTTCCTGCGCCTTGGCGAACGCGCCGAGTCCGGCCAGCCAGATCTCCTGGGCCGAGTCCTTCACGGCGGCAGCGAGTTGGCTTTCGGTGCGGGACTTGTTTGCCATTGCTTTCAGCTTCTTGACCATTGTGGCTCCTTGCGTCGGAAGTTCGATTGCTCGAGTGGCCGAAGTTTAGGAGCGGGCAAACGCCGCTCTCAACCAAATCCCTAGAACCGCGGCTCTATTGGCTACACTCCTCCATAGCCGTAGAAGAACCACTCGAATCGGTCCAGGAGACTCCCCGATGACCTACTTTGTCACGGGCGCCACAGGCTTCATCGGCAGGCGCCTCGTCAAGAAACTGCTCGCCCGACGGGGCACCGTCGTCTACTTTCTCGTGCGCGCCGAGAGCCGCGACAAGGTCCCGGCGCTGCTCGAAGACTGGGGGGTGGGCGAAGAGCGCGCGATTCCCGTCGTCGGCGACCTTGGCCAGCCGCTGCTCGGGGTCTCGAAAGCCGACCAGAAGAAGCTCACGGGGAAGATCAAGCACTTCTTCCACCTCGCCGCCGTCTACGACCTGAAGGCCGACGCCGAGAGCCAGATCGTCGCCAACATCGACGGCACGCGCAACGCGGTCGCGCTCGCCAACGCGGTCAGGGCCGGCGTGTTCCAGCACGTGTCTTCGATCGCCGCCGCCGGCATGTACGAAGGCGTGTTCCGGGAAGACATGTTCGACGAGGCCGAGGGCCTCGACCACCCGTACTTCGCCACCAAGCACGACTCCGAGAAGATCGTCCGCAAGGAGTGCGACATGCCGTGGCGCGTGTACCGCCCCGGCCTCGTGGTGGGCGACAGCAAGACGGGCGAGATGGACAAGATCGATGGCCCGTACTACTTCTTCAAGCTGATCCAGCGCATGCGCGCCATCCTGCCGCCGTGGATGCCCGCGGTCGGCATCGAGGGCGGCCGCATCAACATCGTGCCGGTGGACTTCGTCGTCGACGCGATCGACCACATCGCGCACAAGAAGGACCTCGACGGCAAGGCGTTCCACCTGGTCGACCCGACGCCGTACCGCGTCGGCGACATCCTGAACATCTTCGCCCGGGCGGCGCACGCGCCGCAGTTCTCGCTGCGCGTCAACGCCGCGCTGCTGGGGTTCATCCCGAACAGCGTCAAGAAGGGCCTCCTGGCGCTGAGCCCGGTGCGCCGGATCAAGAACGCCGTGATGAAGGACCTCGGCGTTCCGGACGACATCCTCACGTTCGTCAACTACCCGACGCGCTTCGATGCGCGCGAGACGACGGCCGCGCTGAAGGGCACGAAGATCCAGTGCCCGCGGCTCGAGGACTACGCGTACCGGCTGTGGGACTACTGGGAGCGCAACCTCGACCCCGACCTGTTCATCGACCGCACGCTCAAGGGCCAGGTGCAGGGCAAGGTGGTCGTGATCACCGGCGGATCGTCGGGCATCGGGCTCGCCGCGGCGCACAAGATCGCCAGCGCCGGCGCGATCACCGTGCTCATCGCGCGCGACGAGGAGAAACTCGCCGCGGCGAAGAAGGAGATCGAGGACGCGCTCGGCAAGAACGAGAACCACGGCCAGGTCATGACGCACTCGGCCGACCTCGCCAGCAACGAGGGCGTCGACCGCGCGACGGCCTGGATCATCGAGTCCTTCGGCGGCGCTGACTTCCTGGTCAACAACGCCGGCCGTTCGATCCGCCGCGGCATCGAGTCGAGCTACGACCGCATGCACGACTTCGAGCGCACGATGCAGGTCAACTACTTCGGCGCGCTGCGGATGACGATGGGCCTGATGCCGCACATGTCGGCGCGGCGCCGCGGCCACGTGATCAACATCTCGTCGATCGGCGTGCTGACCAACGCGCCGCGGTTCTCCGCGTACGTCGCGTCCAAGGCCGCGCTCGACGCATGGACGGCCTGTGCTTCGTCGGAGTTCGCCGACGTCGGCGTCAAGTTCACGACGATCAACATGCCGCTGGTGCGCACGCCGATGATCGCGCCGACCAAGCTCTACCAGAACGTGCCGACGCTGTCGCCCGAGGAGGCGGCCGACCTCATCGTGCGCGCGATCGTCTACAAGCCGGTGCGCATCGCGACGCGGCTGGGCATCTTCGGCGCCGTGCTGCACGCGCTGGCGCCGCGCATCGCGCAGATCGTGATGAACACGACCTTCCGCATGTTCCCGGACTCCGATGCGGCCAAGGGCGCCAGAGAAGGCGAGAAGGTGAAGGCCACGCCGGACCAGATCGCGTTCGCGAACCTGATGCGGGGAATCCACTTCTAGACGCCGCTTCCGAAGGGAAGCGGCAGCACGACGAGGGGC
This sequence comes from uncultured beta proteobacterium, assembly GCA_963707725.1. Taxonomy (GTDB): domain Bacteria; phylum Pseudomonadota; class Gammaproteobacteria; order Burkholderiales; family Burkholderiaceae_F; genus JAOUJD01. Next base: position 105,816 of record CAVPRE010000009.1, read on the forward strand.
AGGGACCGTGTTCCTGCCCCGCTTTTCGAACAACGGGATGCCTGCTGCATGGACGAACCTGCCGTATTGCCGCCGCTGCCCGACCACCTCTCGGTCGACCCGCGCAGCCCCCACTACAACGCCGCGGTTCTCGAACGCGAGATCGGGGTCCGCTTCAACGACCACGAGCGCTCCGACGTCGAGGAGTACTGCATCAGCGAGGGCTGGATCAAGGTCGCGGCCGGCAAGACGCTGGATCGACGCGGCCAGCCGCTGCTGCTGAAGCTCAAGGGCCGCGTCGAGGCCTACTACCGCTGAGGGGCCGCGTCACGCGGCCCCGGCGGGCGCGGCGTGCGGAGCGGGACGCTCGACCACCTCGATCAGTTTTTTCAGCACGTCGCCGTTCGCGGTCATCGCGAGGTGCCCGATCTTCTCGAACCACACGGCCTCGGCGCATCCGAGGACCTGGTTGTCGCGCGGCACGATCAGGTTGTCGTGCTGGCTGGCGAAGCAGACGAACTCGACCGGCTCGTCTTCCTGCGCCAGCTGGAGGACGAAGTCGCACGCATTGCGCATCTGGCGCGCGTTCGGACCGTGTCCCAGCGTGGCGAACACGGTGCCGTGGTGCGGTGTGTCGATCGTCACCACGCGCTGGACCGAGCGATGGCCGCGGGTGCGCAGGTAGGTGCGCGCGGCCAGCCCGCCCATGCTGTGGCAGACGAGGGTGATCCGCCCGGCGCCGGTGGCCAGGCGCAGCCGCTCGACGGCGTGGTCGACCACCTCGGCGTAGTGCTCGACAGCGCCGAACACGGGCTCGAGGTTCACCGTGGCGACGTTCCAGTGCGAAGGGATCCCGTCCATCAGCCAGTGGCGCCAGGTCGCCCGGTTGCACATGTAGCCGTGGACCAGCAACACGGCCGGGCGCGCCGGATCGCGTGCCAGCGGGCGCTCCGGAAAGTCGGCCCGCCACGGCTGGTCGATGTTGAACACCTTGAACGAACGCCACGTCTCGCCCCACCAGACGGCGAGGAGTTCGAGGAATCCGATGCGCGCCACGGGCCGCCGGTCGATCAGCGCCCCTGTGATGAACTCGATGGCCAGCGGGACGCCCTGCACCGCGACTGGCACCAGGGCGGCCACGCCGAGCGCGAGCCATCGATCCACATCGGCGAGTTCCAGCGCGTGCACCAGCGCGAGCGCCGCCAGCAGCTGGATGACGGCACCGATCCTCAGGTAGCGGGCGAGCATTTCAGCTTCGCGCCGCGGTGGCGTCGATGTCGAGGTACGCCCACAGCCGCGTCGTGAACAGTGGCCGGCGGAACCCGAGCACCCAGGGCTGCGAGAGGTCGAGCTGGATGCGATGCGCGATGAACTTGTATGGCATGTAGGCGACGAGCAGGCGGCTGGCCTCGCGCAGCAATGCTAGCCGCTCCGGACCGTCCGGCAGGCGGCGCTGCTGCGCATACAGGGCGTCGTAGGCCTGCAGCCCGAAGCGCGCGTCGTTCGACGAGCCGAGGTTCGGGCCGTAGGCGAGGCTGAAGAACAGGTCGCTGTCGGGCTGTCCGGCCTGCCATGCGAAGCCCCACATCATCAGCTTGCCGGCCAGCGACTGCTTCAGCAGTTCGGGCCACTGCGCGATCCGGAACTCCATCTTCAGTCCGACGGCGTCCATGCAGCGTCGCCACTGCTCGTTCTGGCGTCGCTCGAGCTGCGAGGTCGACGCGGCCATCTCGAGCGCCAGCGGCGAGCCGTCCGGCTGTTCGCGCCAGCCGTCGCCGTCGCGATCGACGTAGCCGTAGGTGTCGAGCAGCGCCTTCGCACGGGCGGGGCTGAACTCGGACAGTTCGGTGCGGAACGCCGGGTCGAAGCCGAAGGTGCCCGGGACGAGCGGCGACTCCGCCGCGACTGCGCTGCCCCGGTAGATCTCGCGGATGTAGCGGCCGCTGTCGAAGGCGAGGCTGACCGCCCGGCGCAGCGCCACCTTCTCCGGCGCATAGCCGCCGACGACCGGATGCTCCATGTTGAAGTACGCCAGCGTGATGTCGGCCAGCGGCGTGGCCTGCAGCCGCACGCCGCGGCGCGCGAGGTGCGGCGCAAGCTCGCGATTGGGCGCCGCGATGGGCCCGTAGTCGAACGGCACGGCGAGGAGGTCGAGCGCGCCCTGGTCGAACGACAGCCAGCGCGGTTGGGACTCCTCGACGATCGTCACCTCGACGCGGTCGACCAGCGGCACCTTGCGGCCGCGCAACCGCTCGGCGTCCGCCGCAAGGGCCGGCTGGTCCGAAGGCGGCTCGAAATCCCAGGTCTCGTCGCGATACGTCGGATTCCGCTCGAGGATGATGCGCGACGTACGGGTCCAGTGGGCGAGCCGGAACGGCCCCGTGCCGACCGGGTGCTCCATGATCCGGTCGCCGTACGCCTCGACGACCTCGCGCGCGACGGCGCCGAGCGGGGTGGCCAGCGTCAGCGTGTTCACGAAGCGCGGCGCCGGCTCCGCCAGGCGGATCTGCAGCGTGTAGCGGTCGAGCGTGCGCAGGCCCTCGATCGGCGCCGCGTAGTCGAACGGCGCGCCCTTCAGCGCGCGTTGCCGGGCTTCGTCGAGGCCCAGGATCTTCGCCGGTTCGAGTTCGAACAGCATCTGGCTCTTCCAGCGCGGGTCGAACACGCGCTTGATCGAGTAGGCGTAGTCCGCCGCGACCAGCTCGCGCCGCTGCCCCTTGAACGCGGGGTCGTCCTGGAACCAGATGCCGGGCTGGATGCGCAGCGTGAAGGTGCGGAAGTCGCTCGATACGTCCGGCAGTCCGACGGTCGTGTTCGGCACGAGCCGCGCCGGGCGTGCCATGTAGTCCCAGCGCAGCGGGGCGTCGAAGAGGTGCGTGATGATCTGGGCCGAGTACGTGTCCTGGACCTGCGCCGGGTCGAACCCGGTCTCCGGCGACGGGAAAGCCACGCGCAACGTGCGGTCGCGCGCGGTCGCGTGGGGCGCAGCGGCCGCGGCGAGCGGGGCGGCCGCGCCGGCAGCGAGGAAGCGACGGCGGTCCATCGGACTCACGCGGCGTGACGGCCTGCCGGGTCGACGTCGATGTGCTTGAAGAAGTCGCGTGCGTACGGGTGACGGCGATAGCCGACCAGCCACGGATGCATCACGTCGTTGACGAAGCGGTGTCCGTGCACCTTGTACGGCATGTAGGTGACGAAGATGCGCTTGAGTTCGAACATGGCTGCCTCGCGCTCGGGCCCGTCGGGCGTCGTGCGCTGGATCTCGTACAGGCGGTCGTACTCCTGGTTCACGAAGCGCGAGTAGTTGGGCGCCCCCTTGTTCGGTCCGAACGCGACCGCAAAGAACGTGTCTGCATCCGGCGCGCTCGCGCTCCAGCCGAGCTGCCACATCATCAGCTTGCCGGCCCGGGCGTTCTTCGCATTTTCCGGCCACTGGTTCACGCGGAACTCGATCCTGAGCCCGAGCGCATTCATGTGGCGCTTCCATACCTCATTGAAGCGGCGGTCGAGCTGGCTCGACTCGCACGCCATCGAGAGCACGAGCGGGGAGCCGTCCGGGTGCTCGCGCCAGCCGTCGCCGTCGCGGTCCCGGTAGCCGTACGTGTCCAGCAGCGCGCGCGCCGCCGCGCGGTCGAAGCGGCTCATGTCGCTCCGGAAACCGGCATCGAAGCCGATCACGCCCGGCGGCACCGGCGATTGCGCCGGCAGCATCGAGTCGTTGCGCACCAGCCGGATCTCTTCGTCGATGTCGTAGCCGAGGCTGATCGCGCGTCGCAGCGCGACCTTCTCCGGCGCGTAGCCGCCGATGGTCGGGTCGTCCATGTTGAACAGCGTGACGACGATGTCCGGGTTGATGATGCGATCGAGCTCGATGCCCTGTCGCGCCAGCGCCGGAGCCACCTTGCCGAAGGGCACGGCCTGGTTGATGAACTCGAGCGGCACGTTCACGCAGTCCTGCTCGCCGTTCAGGAAGGACAGCCAGCGGGGCTGCGACTCGTTGATCACCGACAGTTCGACGCGATCCACCATCGGCAGGCGGCGGCCCCTGAGCTGCGCCGCGATCTCCTGCGCGCGAACGTCGTCGGCGGGCGGGCGGGCGTCGTACAGTTCCTCGCGGAAGCCCGGGTTGCGCTCGAGGGCCATGAATGACGAGCGCTTCCACTGCGCCAGGACGAAGGGTCCCGTGCCGACCGGATGCGCCATCATGTCGTCCCCGTACATCTCCACCACTTCGCGCGCGACCGCGCCGAAGACGCGGCAGTCGGCAAGGTTGTGGATGAAGCGGGGCTCGGGTTCGGCCAGCCTGATCTGGAACGTGTAGCGGTCGAGCGCCCGCAGGCCTTCGACTTCGCGGCCGTAGTCGAACTGTCCGGTGGCCTGCGCCTGCTTGCGCAGTTCGTCCAGGCCGAGCAGTTTCGAGGTGGCGAGCGACGAGTACAGCGGACTCTTCCAGCGCGGGTCGTAGATCCGCTTGGTGGCGTAGACGTGGTCGTGCGCCGTCAGCTCGCGCTTCCGTCCCTTGAATGCCGGATCGTCCTGGAAGAAGATGCCAGGCCGCATCCGCACGGTGAACGTGCGGAAGTCGCCTGATACCTCCGGCATCGCTGCCGCGGTGCGGGGACGCAGTTCGGCGGGCCGCGCGAGGAAGTCGTACTGCAGCGGCGACTCGATGATGTTGGAGACGACGTAGTTCGAGTACAGGTCGGAGATCTGCGCCGGATCGAATCCGGTCTCCGCGGCGTTGAAGGCCCAGCGGAAGGTGCGCTTGCCCTCGGCCGCGCCGGCGGACGGCAGGCCGGTCGCCGCGACCGCAGCGACCGCCGCGCTGCCCAGCAGGAACCCGCGCCGCCTCACTTCGTCGCCTTCGCCTGCTCCGCGGTGTCGATGTCCACGTACGACCACCAGTCGTTCCAGTACGGCGGGCGCCGGTATCCGATCAGCCACGGCCAGGCGAGGTCGGTGTGCATCCGGTGCACGCCGTTCTTGTAGGGCGCGTACGCGATGAGGATCTTCTTGGCCTGCGCGAACAGGTCGAGCCGCTCGGGGCTATCAGGCAGCATCGCCATCTTGGTGTAGATCCGGTCGTACTCTTCGTTCTTGAAGCGCGACAGGTTCTGGCCGCCGAGGTGACCGCTGTAACCGCGGTCGAACGATGGCCCGCCATCCGGCGAGGCTGCGGAAAGGCCGACGCGCCACACCATCAGCTTGCCGGCGCGTGCGTTCTTCAGGTTCTCCGGCCACTTGGCCGGCTTGAACACCGACTTGACGCCGAGGTTCGCCAGGTCCTTGCGATGCAGTTCGTCGAGCTGGCGCGACTGCTGGTCGGGCTGCGTGGCAACCTCGATCACGAGCGGAGAGCCGTCCGGCAGGTCGCGCCAGCCGTCGCCGTCCTGGTCGACGTAGCCGTACATGTCGAGCAGCGCCTTGGCTCTCGCCAGGCTGTACTCGGAGTTTTCGCTCCTGAAGGCCGGGTCGTACCCGAAGGTGTTCGGCATCAGTGGCGACTGCGCGGGGATCGCCTGTCCCTTGCGGGCCAGCCGGATCTCCTTGTCGGTGTCGGACGCGAGGTTCAGCGCGCGTCGCAAGGCCACCTTCTCCGGCGTGTAGCCGCCGATCACCGGGTTGTCCATGTTGTACACGGTCATCGTCACGTCGGACGCCAGGGTGCGGAAGACCTGGATGTCCTGCTTCGCGAGGTTCGGCGCCAGCTTGCCGTTCGGCACTGCGATCGGCACGAACTCGGCGGCCAGCCGCTCCATGAAGTCCTGCTGGCGATTGAGGAACGACAGCCAGCGCGGCTGTTGCTCCTCGATGATCGAGATCTCGACGCGGTCGATCATCGGCAGCCGGCGGCCCTTGAAGCGCGTGGCCAGCGCCTGCCCCTCGGCGTCGTCCGCGTTCGGTTCGGCGTCGTAGATGCGCTCGCGGTAGTTCGGATTGCGCTCGAGCACGATCCTGGAACTGCGACGCCACTCGACCAGGCGGAACGGTCCGGTGCCGACGGGATGGCCCATCATCTTGTCGCCGTACATCTCGACCACTTCGCGCGCCACGGCGCCGAAGAGATCGCCGCCGGCGATCGTCTGGATGAAGCGCGGCTCCGGCTCCTGGAACCTGAACTGGATCGTGTAGCGGTCGAGCGCGCGCAGGCCCTCGACTTCTCGGTCGTAGTCGAAGGGCTTCTTCTCCTTCAGCGCTTCGTCCCGCAGCGCAGACATGCCGACGATCTTCAGTTCGTTGAGGCTCGCGAAGGCAGGCGCCTTCCAGCGCGGGTCGAAGAAGCGCTTCATCGCGTAGACGTAGTCCTCGGCGACCAGCTCGCGCTTCTTTCCGTTGAAAGCCGGGTCGTCGGCGAAGTGGATGCCCGGCCGGATCTTCACCGTCCACACGCGGAAGTCCGGCGACACCTCCGGCATTCCGACTGCCGTGTTCGGTTTGATCTTGAACGGGCGCGCGAGGTGGTCGTACATGTACAGGCCGTCGAAGATGTTGGCCGTGACCGTGCGCGAATACAGGTCCGACAGCTGCACGGTGTCGAATCCGGTCTCGGCGATCGGGAACGCGTACCGCAGCACCTTCTTCGCTTCGCCCTGGGCGGCGGCGGCGGAGGCGATCAGGAGCGTCGCGCAGAGCAGGGTGGCGCGGCGCAGGAAGGAAGACGTGGTCATGTTAGGGTCCGGGCCCGCATTTCGGGGTCGATGTCGATGTATTTCCAGAAGTCGCGCATGAACGGATGCCGCCGGAATCCGATCACCCACGGGTGATAGACGGCGGTCTCGATCCGGTGACCGAGGAACTTGTACGGCGCGTAGGCGGCGAACAGCCGCTTGGCTTCGTGGAACAGGGCGTCGCGCTCCGCGCCGTCCGGGATCGTGCGCTGCTGCGCGTAGAGCCGGTCGAAGGCGGGCAGGTCGAAGCGGGCGTGGTTGGCCTGGCCCTTGTTGGGGCCGTAGCCGAGCGCGAGGAAGGTGTCGCCGTCCGGCTGCGCGGCCACCCAGCCGACGCGCCACATCATCAGCCTGCCCGCGCGCGAGTTCTTCAGGTTCTCGGGCCACTTGGCCGGCTTGAAGTCGATCTGCAGCCCCACCGCGCGTCATGCTCCGCTTCCAGATCTCGTCGAGCTGGCGCGAAAGCTGGTCGGGCTGGGTCGCCATTTCGAGCTTCAGCGGCGAGCCGTCGGGCCGTTCGCGCCAGCCGTCGCCGTCGCGGTCGGTGTAGCCGAACGCGTCGAGCAGGGCCTTCGCGCGCGCCGGGCTGTGCTCGCTCATCTCGCTCCTGAACGCCGGGTCGTAGCCCGCCGTGAGCGGCGCCACCGGCGACTGCGAGGGAATCGACTGGCCCTTGCGCACCAGCCGGATCTCGTCGTCGGCCGCATAGGCGAGGCCGACCGCGCGACGCAGCGCGACCTTCTCCGGCGTGTAGCCGCCGACCACCGGGTGCTCCATGTTGAAGAGCGCCATGTCGACGTTGGCGCGCGGCAGCGCGGTCCATCTGGATCGAGCGCCGCTGCAGGTTGGGCGCGAGCTGGCCGTTGGGGATGACCAGGTTCGCGAGGTCGTACGGCAGTTCGTCGACGAGGTCGTGTTCGCCGTTCAGGAACGCCAGCCAGCGCGGCTGGTTCTCCTCGACGATGTAGACCTCGACGCGGTCCACCAGCGGCAGCTTGCGGCCGCGCAGCCGGGCCGCCATGGCCTCGCCGATGGCGTCGCCGGCCGTCGGTTGCGGGTCGTAGACGTCGTCGCGGTAGCCGGGATTGCGCTCGAGCACCATGCGCGACGAGCGGCGCCAGTCGGCCAGCCGGAACGGCCCGGTGCCGACCGGATTCCCGAGGAGTTGCTTCGTCGTCGTACATCTCCGCGACTTCGCGCGCGACCGCGCCGAGGAACGAGTTGTCCGCGAGGTAGAGGTGGAAGCGCGGGCTCGGCTCGCGCGAGGCGGAGCTGGAAGGTGTAGCGGTCGAGCGCGCGCACGCCCTCGACCTCGCGGTCGATGTCGAACCTGGCGCCCTTCAGGGCGGCGGCGCGGATCTCGGCCATCCCCAGCAATTTCGCGTTCTCGAGCAGGTATATCCGCGGGCTCTTCAGCTTCGGGTCGTAGATGCGCTTGATCGAATAGACGTAATCCTGCGCGATGAGTTCGCGTTTCCGGCCCTGGAAGGCGGGGTGAGTCCTGGAAGAAGATCCCCGGTCGCAGGCGGACCGTCAGCGTGCGGAAGTCGTCCGACACCTCCGGCAGCGCGACCGCGGTGTTGGGGACGATCTTCGCCGGCCGCGCGAGGAAGTCGTACGTGAGCGGTGAATCGAAGATGTTCGCGATGACCGTGCTCGAGTACAGGTCGTTGACCTGCGCGGGGTCGAACCCCGTCTCGGCCACGCGGAACGCGTAGCGAAGCACCCTTTGCCCGGCCGCGGCCCGGTCCTGCGCCGGGCTCGCGCCCTGCGCACGCGCGGTCCCGCCGGCGAGCGCGGGGAGCGCAGGCAACGCGGCGAGGGTTTTCGACAATGCGCGTCGGCTTTTCGATACGCGTTCGATCGTCACGGGTGCGTCGATTGCAGGTTGGTTTGAATCCACGGGCCCGGACGGCATAATCCGCGCTTTCGCGCTTCGGGCGGTGTCTGGACGCGGACTCGAGAGGACGGCAGCCCGCGTGGCCGCATATATCTTACGCAGACTGTGGCAGATGATCCCGACACTGGCGGGCGTCATCCTGTTCGTCTTCTTCCTGTTCAAGTTCTTCGGCGGTGATCCCGCCGAGGTCCTGGGCGGACTGCTGGCCACGCCCGAGCAGATCCAGGCGATCCGCCAGCAGCTCGGCCTCAACGATCCGTGGTACGTCCAGCTCTGGATCTTCGTGAAGTCGATCTTCACGTTCAACTGGGGCAACAGCTGGGCGACCGGCGAGGCGATCAGCAACATCTTCCGCACGCGCCTGCCGGCGACGCTGACGGTCATGGTGCCGATCCTCATCCTCGAGACCGTGCTGGCCATCATCGCGGCGATGGCGGTCGCCTACGTGCGCGGCACGCTCACCGACCGCGCGATCATGGTCATCACCACGATCGCGCTGTCGATCTCGTTCCTCGTCTACATCATCGTCGGCCAGTGGCTGTTCGGCTTCTACCTGGGCTGGTTCCCGGTGCAGGGCTGGAGCGACAGCTTCTGGACCAACCTGACGCACTACGCGGTGCTGCCGATCATCCTCGCGGTGTTCGTGTCGCTCGCCCCGTACACGCGTCTGTACCGCAGCTTCTTCCTGGACGAGATCAACCAGGACTACGTGCGCACCGCGCGCGCCAAGGGCGTCAGCGAGAACCGCGTGCTGTTCACGCACGTGCTGCGCAACGCGATGATCCCGATGCTCACGAACGTGGCTCTGAGCTGCCGGGCGTGTTCGTCGGCTCCTTCCTGATCGAGATGTTCTTCTCGATCCCCGGCCTCGGCCGCGAGGTCGTGACGGCGGTCAACCGCAGCGACTACCCGGTGATCAAGGCGGTGACGGTGTACCTCGCGGTGCTGACGATGTTCGTGAACCTGTTGGTCGACGTCCTGTACCGCTCGTCGATCCGCGCGTGGTCCTGAAGTGAGGCTGCCATGAACGCCGCCGTCGAAGCCTACAAGCTGCCCTCCGAACCGGCCCGCTCGCGCGGCGTGTGGGCCACCGCCTGGCGCCGCCTGCAGAGCGACCGCGTCGGCATGGTCTCGCTGGCCGTCGTCGCGGTGTTCGTGCTGATGATCGTGCTGTCGTCCGTCGGCCTCGTCGCGCGCGACTGGCAGAGGAGAAGCGCGGTGTCCGACGCGCCGCCCACGTTCCTGGGCCCGAAGCGCGAGGCGAGACCGGCGTCGATCCGCTCGCCAGACGCGGTGTCCAGGACGCGAAGCCGGTCGACCTGTCCGACATCGACCCGCTGGCGCCCCGCTACGAGGAGTGGAAGGAGCGCGCGGCCAAGATCGCGGTCAGCGGAGCCGCAGCGCGCCGAGACGCTTGCCTTCGGCGGCGACAAGTGGGGACGCGACGTGCTCGCCAAGGCGATCAAGGGCTCGGAGATCTCGATCTTCGTCGGCCTGTTCGCCGCCGTGCTCGCCACGCTCATCGGCACGATCCTCGGCGCGCTGTCCGGGTACTGTCGGCGGCAAGGTCGGCGACTTCCTCGAGTGGTTCTACAACATATTCACGTCGATCCCTTACATCCTGCTGATCTTCGCGTTCGCGGCGGTGTTCGGGCGCGGCATCGGCACCGTCATCGTGATCCTCGCGCTCGTCGGCTGGACCGGCATCTACCGGCTGGTGCGCGCCGAGTACATCAAGCACTGCGACCGCGAGTACGTGAAGGCCGCGCGAGGCGATCGGCACCGGCGCACCTGGCTCGCGCATGTTCGTGCACATCCTGCCGAACGTCGAGCCACGTGATCCTGGTGCAGCTCTCGCAGCACGTGGTCGAGCTTCATCAAGGCCGAGGTCATCCTGTCCTTCCTCGGCCTGGGCGTGCCGGTGGACATGGTGTCGTGGGGCACGATGCTGCCGAGGCGCAGACCGAGCTGGTGCTCGGTCACTGGTGGCAACTCGTCGCCGCGGCGATCATGGCGACGTTCGTGACGGCCTTCTCGATGTTCACCGATGCCTGCGCGACGCGCTCGATCCGAAGCTCCGATGAGCACGCTCGTCTCCGTCCAGAACCTGAAGGTCTCCTTCCGCATCGGCAAGCACCGCGTCGTCGAGGCGGTGCGCGACATCAGCTTCGACATCCCGGAGAACGGCACGCTCGCCCTGGTCGGCGAGTCGGGCAGCGGGAAAGAGCGTCTCGGCGATGTCGATCGTCCGGCTGCTGCCGGAAAACGCGATCGTCGGCGCCGACAGCCGCATCTCCTTCGCGGGCCGCAACCTGCGCACCGCCTCCGAGGACGAACTGCGCAAGATCCGCGGCAAGGACATCTCGGTCATCTTCCAGGAGCCGATGACCTCGCTGAACCCGGTGTTCACGGTGGGCGAGCAGATTGCGGAAGTCCTGAAGCTGCACATCGACCTCGCGGGCCGTGCGCTCGGCGACCGCGTGCTCGAGCTGATGAACGAAGTCGGCATCCCGGAACCCAAGGCGCGGATCGACGCCTACCCGCACGAACTCTCGGGCGGGCAGCAGCAGCGCGTGATGATCGCGATGGCGATCGCGTGCGAGCCGAAGCTGCTGATCGCCGACGAGCCGACCACCGCGCTCGACGTGACCGTGCAGCGCCAGATCCTCGAACTGATGGCGCGCCTGCGGGCCAAGCACCGCATGAGCATGCTGTTCATCAGCCACGACCTCGGGCTGGTCGGCGAGATCGCCGACGGCGTCGTCGTGATGCGCGAAGGCACGGTGCGCGAATCCGGACCGGTCGACCAGATCTTCGCGAGCCCGCGCGACGCCTACACGAAGGCGCTGCTCGCCTGCCGTCCGCGGCTGGACGTGAAGCCGAGGCGTCTGCCGGTGATCGACGACTTCATGCGCAACGGCGGCGACGCGCCTCAGATCGCGGTGGAGACGCGGCGGGCGCGCGCCCAGGAGCCGAAGCCGCTGGTCGAGGCGAGGGGGCTGCGCAAGGAATACCGCCTGAAGACCGGACTGCTGAAGCGCAAGACGATCGAGGCCGTGAAGGACGCGAGCTTCGAGCTCTATCGCGGCCGCACGCTCGGCGTGGTCGGCGAGTCGGGTTCCGGCAAGACCACCGTCGGCATGATGCTGATGCGGCTGACGCAGGCCACGGCCGGGCAGGTCCTGTACGACGGCACCGACCTGCTGGCGCTGAGCGACCGGGAGATGATGGCGTACCGGCGCAGGATCCAGATCATCTTCCAGAATCCGTTCGCGAGCCTGAACCCGCGCTTCACGGTCGGCCAGATCCTGACCGAGCCGATGAAGATCCACGGCATCGGCGCGAGCGACAACGACCGGTTCGAACTGGCCGTCGCGCTGTCGCAGCGCGTCGGCCTGGCCGAGGACAGCGTCCACAAGTATCCGCACGAGTTCTCGGGCGGGCAGCGTCAGCGCATCGCGATCGCGCGCTGCCTGTCGATGAAGCCCGACGTGCTCATCTGCGACGAGTCGGTGTCGGCGCTCGACGTGTCGGTGCAGGCGACGGTGCTGAACCTGCTGCTCGACCTGCAGGACGAGTTCGGCATGACCTACGTGTTCATCAGCCACGACCTCGCGGTGGTGAAGTACATGGCGGACGACATGCTGGTGATGAACCAGGGCGCCATCGTCGAGCGCGGGCCGGCCGACGCCATCTACGCGGATCCCCAGAACGAATACACGCGTAAGCTGATGACCGCGATCCCGCGCGGCTTTGCCGGCCGCCAGCTTCGCACCTGACGACTGCCGCCGGCCATCGGCCGGCCTGAACACGATGTTCGGCGCCGCCGACACCGACCTGCAGAACCGACTCGCCCAGGCGCTGGACGCCGTGATGACGCTGCGTGGCCAGCTGGCGGCCGATGCACAGTTGTCGAGGCGATGGCGCGCGGTGAAGCAGTTTCAGGCCGACCGCCTTCGCGCTACCTACCCGGACCTGCTCGCGTCCGACCGCTACCGCGAGCCGTGCGAGTTCTTCCTGCAGGAGCTGTACGGCGCGCAGGACTTCGATCGCCGCGACGCCGAGGCGCAGCGCGTGGTGCCGACGCTGGCCAAGATGCTGCCGAGGCGCGCGCTCGAGACGCTGCTGCTCGCGGTGCAGCTGGACGAGATGTCCGAGCGCTTCGATTCGGAGATGGGGCGGAAGATCACCTTGCCCGTCACGGCCTCGAACTACGCCGAGGTCTACCCGACGGTCGCCAGCGAAGCCGAGCGCGAGCGGCAGATCGAGGTGGTCGACGACATCGGAAAGGCGCTCGACAAGCTCGCGCGCTACCCGATGCTGTCCACGATGCTGCATATGATGAAGGGCCCGGCCGAGATGTGGGGGCTGTCGCACCTGCATCACTTCCTGCAGCGCGGCTTCGACGCCTTCGTCGCGATGGGCGGCGCGACGGAGTTCCTCGCGACGATCCGGCGACGCGAGTCGGCGGTGAATCACCGGCTCTTCGCGCGCGAGCCCGATCCGTTCCGGCCGGTCGACTGAGCTCGCCTTAGGCGCCGAGGCGCACGACGCGGGTCCGAGTCCAGCGGTCGTGCAGCAACCTTCGTTGCGGATCGGCCAGCGCGGGCAGCAGCAGCATGGCGAATCCCGCCGCCAGCGCGCCGAGATCGGCCAGCGCGTTCGAGTGAAAGAAGGACACCCAGATCAGCCCGGGCAGCCAGAGGTGCCATGCGAGCGTGTAGCGCGCCATCGCACGCCCCACCGATGGCGGGGAGCCGCTCTCATCGAGCACCTTCAGGTTCCAGGTCTTCAGCGCCAGCGTCTGGCCGGAACGCGACCAGCACCAGACGAAGTAGCCGCCGATCGCGAGAAAGAGGACGACCTGCAACGCGGCCCGAGGACCCGCGGGCAAGGGGTACTTCCACTGGAACAGCGCGAGCAGCGCGTAGGCGACGATGAACACGACGCCGAACAGCAGCACGGCTTCGTAGATCATCGCGGCCAGGCGCAGCGCGAGGCTGGCGGGCTGGAAGGACGCGGACGGGGGCAGGGACACCCGTCGAGTCTAGCGGCGGCTCGGGTCGTGCCCGGCGGACGCTATGGCTTGATTTCCGGCAGGGGTTCCAGCGGAGGCGCCAGGGGCGCACTGGGCGCCGTGGACGGCGCGTCCGGCGCCGCCGACGTCGCCGATTCAGACGGTGCGGGCGGCTCGACCTTCACGGCAGCCGCGTCCGGCACGGCGGCCGGCTTCACTTGGGCGGGCCGCAACCGGGTCCGCTCCTTCTCCTGCGGCGCGCGCTCGGCCAGTTCGCGCCTCTTTTCCTCGGGCAGTTCCTGATACTTCTGCAGCCTCTGCTGGCGCTGGTCGGCGGGGAGCTGGTAGGCCCGTCGGAAGTTCTCCCGGGTGACTCGGCGCTGCTCGGGCGTGAGCTTCGCCAGTTCCTCCATGCGCTCATGCACACGCTGCTTGCCTTCAATGGACAGGTTCGGATACTTCTTCGCAACCTCGAGCCACCGCTTCTTGGAGTCCGCCTCGAGCCCGGCCCACAAGTCGCGCAGAGGTGCCAGGGCCTCGCGCTGCGCCGGGGTGAGTTCGGTCCACGCCGGCCGCACCGACTCGGGAGCGGGCACCGGCGCCGGGGGCGGCGCTTCCTTGGGGGCGGCGGCTGCCGGCAAAGGGGCCGGCGTCTGCGATGACGGCTGGCAGGCGACCAGGGCCGCGCCGACCAGCAGGAGGACCCGAGTGACGTAGGGCTGCACCCGGGCTCCGGTCAGATCTCGTCGGTGCCGGTCTGGAGCAGCGTTCCGAAGCCCTTGTCGGCGTATGTACCGATGGGTGCGTCGTCGAGCAGCACGGCGAAATCCATGTCGGCAAGCTCGGAAATCCGGCGCTCCTGCTGCCACTGGTAGATGCCCACGAACCCGATCACGAGGGCGAGCAGCGGGACCGCCAGCCCCAGCCGCTGGGCCCAGCCCACGTGGCCGTCCTCTTCCAGCGGCGGCCCTCCGGCAGGCACCAGCACGGGCCGATAGGCGGGCGCGGCGTCGGCGCGGTGGGCCGTCAGGGCCTTGCGGCGCGCCTGTTCGAGGCGATAGGCGGTCTTGTAGTCGAGACGCTCGGCACCCTCGTTGAGCGCTTGCCGGACGCGATAGCCGAATTCGTTTTCATTCATAGTGTTATGCCTCGAGCCCTCAAGGCCTTGGCCAGGGCATGGGTGGCCCGCGAGCAGTGGGTCTTGACGCTCCCCTCGGAGCAGCCCATCACCGCAGCGGTCTCGGCCACGTCCATCTCTTCCCAGTAACGCATCACGAACGCCTCCCGTTGACGGGCCGGAAGGCGGGAAATCTCCTCCTCGATGATCGCGATCACCTGCGACCGCTCGACCTTGTCGGCGGCGCTCTCGGCCCCGTCGGACCCGGCGAGCGCCTCGAGCGTCTCGAGCGGATCCGCATCGTCCTCGTTGTCCCGGCCGCCCAGTGCCGAGAAAAGCGTGACCCAGGTCGAGCGTACCTTCTGGCGGCGAAAGTAGTCGTGGATCGTGTTCTGCAGGATCCGGGTGAACAGAAGCGGGAGTTCGGCGGCCGGGCGGGCGCCGTAATTCTCGGAGAGCTTCAGCATCGCGTCCTGCACGATGTCCAGCGCGCCGTCGGCATCGCGCACGGCGAACTGCGCCTGCTTGAAGGCACGGCGTTCGACACTGGCCAGGAAGGCGGAGAGTTCTTCGGCGGAAGCCATTCATCCGGGCCCTGGAACGGTGCGGCGATGTTCCGGAAAGGACCCGTTCGAAGATGCAAGGTGCGAGGCATCCTAGCAGGAAGGGCTGCGCGGGCCCGTGTCGCGCGCGATCGAGGCAGGTTTGCACAATGTTGTGCGGTGCATTATCGTCCCGCCCTCTTGTAACGCAAGAACAAAGCTCAGCGACTGCAGCCTATCCCGTTGTAACCGCCAGAAGCGCCCGCCGCACCGCCTGCCACAAGCGGGTATGGAACGGCATCCGATCAATTTCCAGTGGACTTTGAGAGGGTTCGCGAAATGCAACTCACCGGCGCCGAGATCGTCGTACGTTGTTTGCAGGATGAAGGAGTGACCCACGTCTTCGGCTATCCCGGAGGCGCCGTCCTGTACATCTACGACGAGATCTTCAAGCAGGACAAGTTCCAGCACATCCTCGTTCGGCACGAGCAGGCCGCGGTGCATGCGGCAGACGCCTATTCGCGCTCCAGCCAGCGCGTCGGCGTGGCGCTCGTCACCAGCGGCCCCGGGGTCACCAATGCCGTGACCGGGATCGCCACCGCGTACATGGATTCGATTCCGATGGTCATCGTGACCGGCCAGGTGCCGACCCACGCGATCGGCCAGGACGCTTTCCAGGAGTGCGACACGGTCGGCATCACGCGCCCGTGCGTGAAGCACAACTTCCTCGTGAAGGACGTGCGCGACCTGGCGAGCACGATGAAGAAGGCGTTCTACATCGCCCAGACCGGCCGGCCCGGCCCGGTCCTCGTCGACATCCCGAAGGACGTGACCGTCGCGAAGGCGGAGTATCACTATCCGCGCGAGATGGAGATGCGCTCCTACAAGCCGGTGGTCAAGGGTCACCAGGGGCAGATCAAGAAGGCCGTCCAGCTGCTGCTGTCGGCGGAGCGGCCGATGATCTACACGGGCGGCGGCGTGATCCTGTCCGATTCGTCCGACCTCCTGAACCGGCTCGTCAACCTGCTCGGCTTCCCGTGCACCAACACGCTGATGGGTCTGGGCGGGTTCAAGGCGAGCGATCCGAAGTTCGTCGGAATGCTCGGCATGCACGGCACGTACGAGGCCAACATGGCCATGCAGAACTGCGACGTGCTGCTCGCCGTCGGCGCGCGCTTCGACGACCGCGTGATCGGCAATCCGAAGCACTTCGCCTCCAGCCCGCGAAAGATCGTCCACGTCGACGTCGACCCGTCATCGATCAGCAAGCGGGTCAAGGTCGACGTGCCGATCGTCGGTGACGTGCGCGAAGTGCTCGCCGAACTGCTGTCGCAGCTCGAGTCGACGAGCGCGCGCCCGGACGTGGCGCACCTCACGGCCTGGTGGGACCAGATCAACGAGTGGCGCAAGCGCGAGTGCCTGCGCTACGAGCAGAACGGCGACCTGATCAAGCCGCAGTACGTGGTCGAGAAGCTGTGGGAGATCACGGGCGGCGACGCGTTCATCACGTCGGACGTCGGCCAGCACCAGATGTGGGCCGCGCAGTACTACCGCTTCGACAAGCCGCGCCGCTGGATCAACTCGGGCGGCCTCGGGACCATGGGCGTGGGGCTTCCGTACGCGATGGGAGTGCAGATGGCGAACCCGGACGCGAACGTCGCGGTCATCACCGGCGAAGCGTCGATCCAGATGTGCATCCAGGAACTGTCGACCTGCAAGCAGTACCGCCTGACGCCGAAGATCTGCAACCTGAACAACCGCTACCTCGGCATGGTGCGGCAGTGGCAGCAGATCGAGTACGGCAGCCGCTACTCGGAGTCGTACATGGACGCGCTGCCGGACTTCGTGCGGCTGGCGGAGAGCTACGGGCACGTCGGCCTGCGGATCGAGAGTCCCGGCGACGTCGAGCCCGCCCTGAAGGAGGCGTTCGGCAAGTACAAGGACCGCCTGGTGTTCCTCGATTTCATCACGGACCAGAAGGAAAACGTCTGGCCGATGGTGAAGGCGGGGAAGGGTCTCACCGAAATGCTGCTCGGATCGGAAAATCTATGAAGATCCCCCACGCTCACTTCGTTCGCTGCCCCCTGGGGGGGCGCGGTGCCCTTCGGGCGGCCGGGCGGGCACCATGAGGCACATCATCTCGGTCCTGCTGGAAAACGAGCCGGGCGCGCTGTCCCGCGTGGTCGGCCTGTTCTCGGCGCGCGGCTACAACATCGAGACGCTGACGGTCGCGCCGACGGAAGACGCGTCGCTGTCGCGGATGACGATCGTGTCGGTCGGCTCCGACGACATCATCGAGCAGATCACCAAGCACCTGAACCGGCTGATCGAGGTCGTGAAGGTGGTCGACCTGACCGAGGGCGACTACATCGAGCGCGAGCTCATGCTGATCAAGGTGCGCGCGGTGGGCAAGGAGCGCGAGGAGATGAAGCGGATGGCGGACATCTTCCGCGGCCGCATCATCGACGTCACCGAGCGCACCTACACGATCGAACTGACCGGCAACAGCGGCAAGCTCGACGCGTTCATCCAGGCCGTCGACCGCACGGCGATCCTTGAGACCGTTCGCACGGGCGGATCGGGGGTCGGACGCGGCGAGCGAGTCTTGCGTGTCTAGCGACCCGCAAGCCTCGCTTCGCGGGCAATTTAGGAACGAGGGGGCTGGGCTGGCCCCCTCGTGCACCCCCAGCCGTGGCTGGGAACGTAGAACAACCGAAGGGAGAGCATTGAAATGAAGGTCTACTACGACAAGGACGCCGACCTCTCGCTGGTCAAGGGCAAGAAGGTCACGATCGTCGGCTACGGCTCGCAGGGCCACGCGCACGCGCAGAACCTGACGGACTCCGGCGTCAAGGTCACGATCGGCCTGCGCAAGGGCGGCGTGTCGTGGAAGAAGGCCGAGGGCGCGGGACTCGCGGTCAAGGAAGTGGCGGAAGCGGTGAAGGACGCCGACATCGTCATGATCCTGCTGCCGGACGAGAACCATGCGCAGGTCTATTCCGAGGCGATCGGCCCGAACATGAAGCAGGGCGCGGCACTCGCGTTCGCGCACGGCTTCAACATCCACTACGGGCTGATCCAGGCGCGGGCCGACCTCGACGTGATCATGATCGCGCCGAAGGCGCCGGGCCACACGGTGCGCTCGACGTTCAGGCAGGGCGGCGGCGTGCCGATGCTGGTCGCGATCCACAAGGACGCCTCGGGCATGGCGCGCGAGCTCGCGCTGTCGTACGCGGCGGCGATCGGCGGCGGCAAGGCCGGGATCATCGAGACCAATTTCCGCGAGGAGACCGAGACCGACCTGTTCGGCGAGCAGACCGTGCTGTGCGGCGGCACCGTCGAGCTGATCAAGTGCGGCTTCGAGACGCTGGTCGAGGCGGGCTACGCGCCGGAGATGGCGTACTTCGAGTGCCTGCACGAGCTGAAGCTGATCGTCGACCTGATCTACGAGGGCGGCATCGCCAACATGAACTACTCGATCTCCAACAACGCCGAGTACGGCGAGTACGTGACGGGTCCGAAGATCATCACGGAGGAGACGAAGAACGCGATGCGCCAGGCGCTCAAGGACATCCAGACCGGCGAGTACGCGAAGAGCTTCGTCCTGGAGAACCGAGCCGGAGCGACCACGCTGAACGCGCGGCGTCGCCTGATGGCCGAGCACCAGATCGAGCAGGTCGGGAGAGAAGCTGCGCGCGATGATGCCGTGGATCAAGGCGAACCGGCTGGTCGACCAGTCGAAGAACTGAACGAGAAGCTTCGTGCGCGTGCGATCGCCTGCAGGCGATCGCCCCGCTCGGCGGGCGGACACACGCAGGTGTGTCCGCTTTGCCCGCCTCGCGTGCCGTGGATCAAGGCGAACCGGCTGGTTGACCAGTCGAAGAACTAGGCCCCGCGAAGTCGAAGGGTTCCTCCAGTCGCGGCCGGCCCGGGATCGACCCCGGCGCCGGCCGCGCTGCGTTTACAGTGCGGTCACCACCGTTCGGAAGGACACCGATGAAGCGATTGATGGCCCTGATCACGTGTTCGATGCCAATGATGGCCCTGCCAGTTGCGGCGCAGACTCCGCCCATCGCGCCGCCGAACACCGGCACGGTGATCCTGATGACCGGCACGGCCGAGATCGAGGTGGCCAACGACGAGGCGGTCGCCAGCTTCTTCTACGAAGCGCAGGATGCGGACCTGACCAAGGCACAGGGACTCGTGAACCAGCGCGTCGGCGACGGCACGGCCGCGCTGAAGCGCGCCGATCCGAAAGCCCAGGTGGAGACGTCCGGCTACAGCAGCTATCCCGTCTACTCGAGCGGCTCCGCGCGCTCGATCGTCGGCTGGCGGGTGCGCCAAGGCGTGACGCTGCGCACGGAGAACCTGGCCGCACTGCCGCGCACCGTCTCGTCGGTGCAGTCCTACCTCGCGCTCGGCGGCATCGATTTCCGCCTGTCGAGGGCTGCGCGGGACAAGGTCGACGCGCAACTGATCCAGATGGCGACGGCAAACCTCAACACGCGCTTCGCGTCCGCCGCCAGCGCCATGGGCAGCTCGCCGGCGCGGCTGCGTGTCGAAGAGGTGAACTTCGGCGTGCGCGAAGGCGGGCCGCAGCCGATGATGATGCGGCAGGCGCCGATGATGGCGTCGGACGCGAGCGCGCCGCCGCCGAGCTTCGAGTCCGGGCGCTCCACCGAGCGCCTGGCCGTCAGCGGCAAGGCGCGCCTGCTTCCCTGAGCGCCGGGGCGACCCGTTCCGATACCATATGTCCCTGAGCCGTCAGGGACATCGCCCTTGAACTATCCGCATCCCATCCTGGCCCGCGAGGGCTGGCCGTTCATCGCGGCCGCGCTTGCCGTGGCCGTCATCGTCTGGGCCGTGGCCGGCTTCGCCTGGTCGGTGCCGCTGTGGCTGGTTGCGGTCTTCGTCATCCAGTTCTTCCGCGATCCGCCGCGCACGGTGCCGACCCAGCCGAATGCAGTGCTGTCGCCGGCCGACGGCCGCATCGTCAAGGTCGAGAAGGTGCGCGACCCGCTGACCGAACGCGACACGCTGCTGATCAGCGTGTTCATGAACGTGTTCAACGTGCACAGCAACCGCGCGCCGGTCGACGGGACCGTCGAACTCATCCAGTACAGCGCCGGCAAGTTCGTCAACGCGGACCTCGACAAGGCCTCGAGCGAGAACGAGCGCAACGCGATGGTGATGCGGCTCGCGGACGGCGAGCGGATAGCGGTCGTGCAGGTGGCCGGCCTGATCGCGCGTCGCATCCTCTGCTACGCGAAGGTAGGGCAGCGCCTCGCGCGTGGCGAGCGCTATGGCTTCATCCGCTTCGGCTCGCGCGTCGACGTGTACCTGCCGCTGACCGCGCGCCCGAAGGTCGCCGTCGGTGACGTCGTGCACGCCACCACGACCATCCTCGCGGAACTCGCATGAGGTTCCGCCGGCGCAAGGCGCGTCCCTTCGGCCTGCCGCCGGCCGCGCCGATGGCGGTGGATGCGGCGCCGGTCGTGCGGCGACGTGGCATCTACCTGCTGCCCAACCTGTTCACGATGGCAGCGCTGTTCGCGGGCTTCTTCGCGATCGTGCAGGCGATGGGCAATCGCTTCGAGCTGGCCGCCATCGCCATCTTCGCGGCCATGGTCCTCGACGGCATGGACGGCCGGGTGGCGCGGCTCACCAACACGCAGAGCGCGTTCGGCGAGCAGTTCGACTCGCTTTCCGACATGACTTCGTTCGGCGTCGCGCCGGCGCTGGTGATGTACGAGTGGATCCTGAAGGACCTCGGCCGGTGGGGCTGGGCGGCGGCATTCGTGTACTGCGCCGGGGCGGCGCTGCGGCTCGCGCGCTTCAACGCCAACCTGGGCGTGGTCGACAAGCGCTTCTTCCAGGGACTGCCGAGTCCGGCGTCGGCCGCGCTGATCGCCGGCTTCGTATGGCTGGCGATCGACAACAAGTTTCCGATCCGCGAGACGTGGCTGCCCTGGGTTGCCTTCGCGCTGACGGTCTATGCGGGCTTCACCATGGTGTCGAGCGCGCCGTTCTACAGCGGCAAGAGCTTCCATGTCGGCCGCAGCGTTCCGTTCTGGGTCCTCGTGGCGCTGATCGGGCTGATATTCGTCGTGTCGTCGGACCCCCCGATCGCGCTGTTCACGCTGTTCTGCGCGTACGCGTTCTCGGGCTACGTCTACTGGGCCTGGCGCTGGTTCCGCGGCGAGGCGAACCCGGCGAAGCCGGAGAAGCCGACGCCGCCCGAGCCGCCGAAGGTGGCCTGACGCGGGCGCGCGGTTGTTGCCGACCGCGTTTCCGCCTATAGTCCCGCGTTCATGCACCGCCCCTTCGTCACCGCATTCCTTCCGTGCCCGCCGGCCCACCTCGGCCTGCTGCTGCACCTGCTGCGCCCCGCGCGCAGCTGACCCCCGAACGACAATTCGAGCCGTACCGCTGCCAGAGCCAGGAGCCTGGCAGACGAGGACGTTTTCCGCACCCTGGAGCCACCATGACCGACCGCCTCATCATTTTCGACACCACGCTGCGCGACGGCGAGCAGAGCCCCGGCGCCTCGATGACGAAGGAAGAGAAGCTTCGCATCGCCAAGCAGCTCGAGCGGCTGCGCGTCGACGTCATCGAGGCGGGTTTCGCGGCGTCGTCCAACGGCGACTTCGAGGCGGTGCGGTCGATCGCGGGGGCGGTGAAGGACTCGACCGTGTGTTCGCTCGCCCGCGCCAACGACCGTGACATCGCGCGCGCCGCCGAGGCGCTCGAGCCGGCGAAGTCCCGCCGCATCCACACCTTCATCGCGACTTCGCCGCTGCACATGGAGAAGAAGCTGCGCATGACGCCCGACCAGGTGTTCGAGCAGGCGAAGCTCGCGGTGCGCTTCGCGCGCCAGTTCACCGATGACGTCGAGTTCTCGCCCGAGGACGGCTATCGCTCGGAGCCCGACTTCCTCTGCCGGGTGCTCGAGGCCGTGATCGCCGAGGGCGCGACCACCATCAACATCCCGGACACGGTCGGCTACGCCGTGCCGGAGCTGTACGGCAACTTCCTGCGCGACCTGCGCACCCGGATTCCCAATTCGGACAGGGCGATCTGGAGTGTCCACTGCCACAACGATCTCGGGATGGCGGTCGCCAACTCGCTCGCCGGGGTGATGATCGGCGGCGCGCGCCAGGTGGAGTGCACCGTCAACGGCCTCGGCGAGCGCGCGGGCAACTGCTCGCTCGAGGAGGTCGTGATGGCCGTGCGCACGCGCCGGGACTTCTTCGATCTCGATGTCGGGATCGACACCACGCAGATCGTCCCCGCGTCGAAGCTCGTGTCCGGCATCACCGGGTTCCCGGTGCAGCCGAACAAGGCGGTCGTCGGCGCCAACGCGTTCGCCCACGCCTCGGGAATCCACCAGGATGGCGTGCTGAAGGCGCGCGACACCTACGAGATCATGCGGGCCGAGGATGTCGGCTGGCACGCGAACAAGATCGTGCTGGGCAAGCTGTCGGGACGCAACGCGTTCAAGCAGCGCGTCCTGGAACTCGGCATTCCGGTCGAGGGCGAGGGCGAGATCAACGCCGCATTCACCCGCTTCAAGGAACTCGCGGACCGCAAGGCGGAGATCTTCGACGAGGACATCCAGGCGCTGTTCTCGGACGAGGCGGTGACGCCGCACGACGAGCACTTCAAGCTGATCTCGATGTCGCAGCACTCCGAGACTGGCGAGCGCCCGCACGCGGCCATCGTGATGTCGGTGGGGCACCAGGAACTGCACGCCGAGGCGGAGGGCAACGGCCCGGTCGACGCCACGCTGAAGGCAATCGAGAGCCAGGTGAAGAGTGGCTCCGAACTGGTGCTCTATTCGGTGAACGCGATCACGACGGGCACCGAGTCACAGGGCGAGGTCACGGTCCGGCTGGCGCGGGCAGGACGCATCGTCAACGGCGTCGGGGCTGACCCCGACATCATCGCGGCCTCCGCCAAGGCGTACCTGAACGCACTGAACAAGCTCTACACGACGCCGGAGCGTCTGAACCCCCAGACGTCCACCACGCCTTGACCGCCGCACTGTTCGCGGGTCGCAGGCGAGCAGTTGCCGCGCTGCTGGCGGCCTTCGCCACCCCGGCCGCGACATGGGCCCAGACCGCGGCCGGCGCGCGCGCCCCGATCCGGCTGGCGATGATCGAGGCGTTCTCGGGGCCTTTCGCCAACGCCGGCGAGGCGGTCGCGCGCAACCTGGTCTTCGCAGTCGAGCGCATCAACGCGCGCGGCGGCGTGGCACTGCCCGAAGGGCGCCGCCCGCTGCAGTTGCTGACGCTCGACTCGAAGGGGCAGGTCGAGGAGGCGCTGCTGATGTTCCGGCGCGCGATGGACCAGCGGGTGCCGTTCGTCCTCCAGGGCAACAGCTCCGCCGTCGCCGCCGCGCTGATCGAGGCGGTGAACCGTCACAACGAGCGCAACGCCCACCAGCGCACGCTGTTCCTGAACTACTCGGCCGTCGATCCGGCGTTGACCAATGAGCGGTGCAGCCCGTGGCACTTCCGGTTCGACGCGCACGTCGAGATGCGCATGGCGGCGCTGGTCGAGGCGCTGGCCGAGGATCGGTCGGTCCGCAGCGTCTACCTGCTGAACCAGGACTACAGCTTCGGCCGCGAGGTCGCCGAGAACGCGCGCCGCATGATCGCCGGGCGACTTCCCGACGCCCGCATCGTCGGCGAGGAACTGCACCCGGTGGGGCGGGTCCGCGACTTCGCGCCGTACGTCGAGAAGGTCAAGGCAAGCGGAGCCGACACGGTGGTCACCGGGAACTGGGGCAACGACCTGACCCTGCTGGTCCGGGCGGCGCGCGAGGCCGGGCTGACGGCGAACTTCTACACGTTCTATGGCAACGGCCTCGGCGCCCCGGCCGCGATCGGGGAAGCGGGCGTCGGCCGCGTGCGGGCGGTCGCGGAGTGGCACCCGAATGCCCCGCCGGAGTCGATGGAGCGCGTCTACCTGGAGTTCCGGCGCCGCTTTCCGGCGCCGAGGGACGACTACTTCCAGGCACGTTCGGTCGTCATGGTGGAGATGCTGGCACGGGCCATCGAACGGGCGGGCACCACCGAGTCACTCGCCGTGGCCCGGGCGCTGTCGGGCATGACTCACGGCCCGGCGGACGGCAATCCGCTCGGGACGGTCTCGATGCGGGCGACCGACCACCAGTTGATCGGGCCGCTGGTCGTCTCGGTGATGCAGAAGAGTGGATCCGCCGCGGTGCCGTTCGACGTCGAGGGCAGCGGGTTCGGCTTTCGCCCCGAACTGGCCATCCGCCCCTCGGCGAGCGCCCGCGCGACGACCTGCCGCATGACCTGGCCGTCGTCCTGACGCCCCGGCGGGGCGCGGCTCGGGCTGGCCTGGCCGCCGGCTCAAAGAGGCTATAATCGCGGGCTTTCACGGCACGGCCCATCCTTCCGTGTCCGCGTGTTCATCTGAAAGGGAAAACCGTGGCAGTTGCAGACATCAACAAGCAGGAAATCGTCGCCAAGTACCAGCGTGCAAAGGCGGACACCGGCTCGCCGGAAGTGCAGGTCGCGCTTCTGACGGCCCGCATCAATGAACTCACCGACCACTTCAAGGCCCACGTGAAGGACCACCATTCGCGCCGCGGCCTGCTGAAGATGGTCAGCCGCCGCCGCAAGCTGCTCGACTACCTGAAGGGCAAGAACCCCGAGGCGTACAAGGGGTTGATCGACAGCCTCGGACTGCGCAAGTAGTCGATGTCCCGGACATGAAAGCAGACAGCCTGCGCGGAGCGATCCACGCGGGCTGTTGCCGCATGTTCGCCAGAACTGCGCGCTGCGATATGGACGTAAGGCCCGCCGGCAGGGAACGAGCGCGGACCGAGTCGTCGATACCGCGGCGTGCCGGGTCGCAGATGGATGTCCATCGTGCGGCCGCGCTCAACACGAAAGGAACGACAAGTGTTTGACAAGGTAACCAAGAAATTCGCGTTCGGTGCACACACCGTCACGCTGGAGACAGGCGAGATCGCGCGCCAGGCGGGCGGTGCTGTCGTGTGTTCGATGGACGACACCGTGGTGCTGGCGACCGTGGTCGCCCGCAAGCAGGCCAAGCCGGGCCAGGACTTCTTCCCCCTGACCGTCGACTACATCGAGAAGACGTACGCCGCGGGCCGCATTCCGGGCGGCTTCTTCAAGCGCGAGGGACGTCCGTCCGAGAAGGAAACCCTGACGTGCCGGCTGATCGACCGTCCGATCCGGCCGCTCTTTCCCGATGGCTTCTTCAACGAAGTGCAGGTGATCGTCCACGTGCTGTCGGTCGATCCGGAGATCGATCCCGACATCCCGGCGATGATCGGCGCGTCGGCCGCGCTGTCGCTGTCCGGCATCCCGTTCAAGGGCCCGATCGGCGCCGCGCGCGTCGGCTACCTCGACGGGCAGTACGTCATCAACCCGACCGCCACGCAGCTGAAGGATCGTCGCGCCTGAACCTCGTCGTCGCCGGGACCGAGCGCGCGGTGCTGATGGTCGAGTCCGAGGCGGACCAGCTGCCGGAGGACGTGATGCTGGGCGCCGTGATGCACGGCCACGCCCAGATGCAGGCGGCGATCAACGCCATCCACGAACTCGTGCGCGACGCCGGCAAGCCGGTGTGGGAGTGGCAGCCGGCGACCCAGAACGAGGCGCTGACCGCGAAGCTGATCCACATCGCCGGCCAGGACCTGAAGGACGCCTACCAGGTCCGCAACAAGCAGGCGCGCTCCCAGAAGATCAAGGACGTCGAAGCCAAGGTCTGCGCGGCGCTCGACGCCGAGGCGGCCGCGAGCGGCCAGCCGAAGGCCCGACGACAACGCGGTCGACGCGATCCTGTTCGACCTGCAGGCCAAGATCGTCCGCGGCCAGATCCTGAACGGCGAGCCGCGCATCGACGGCCGCGACACGCGCACGATCCGCCCGATCGAGATCCGCCTCGGCGTGCTGCCGCGCACGCACGGCTCGGCGCTGTTCACGCGCGGCGAGACGCAGGCGCTGGTCACCGCGACGCTGGGCACGAAGCAGGACGAGCAGATCATCGACGCGCTGATGGGCGAGTACCGCGAGCGCTTCATGATGCACTACAACATGCCGCCGTTCGCCACCGGGCGAGACCGGCCGCGTCGGCACGCCGAAGCGCCGCGAGATCGGCCACGGCCGCCTGGCCAAGCGCTCGCTGCTCGCGGTGCTGCCGAGCTACGACGACTTCCAGTATTCGCTGCGCGTCGTGTCCGAGATCACCGAGTCGAACGGCTCGTCCTCGATGGCCTCGGTCTGCGGCGGCTGCCTGGCGCTGATGGATGCCGGCGTGCCGCTGAAGGCGCACGTCGCCGGCGTCGCGATGGGCCTGATCAAGGACGGCAACAAGTTCGCCGTGCTGTCGGACATCCTCGGCGACGAGGACCACCTCGGCGACATGGACTTCAAGGTCGCCGGCACGGTCAACGGCATCACCGCGCTGCAGATGGACATCAAGATCGAGGGCATCACCCGCGAGATCATGCAGGTCGCGCTGGCCCAGGCCAAGGAAGGCCGGATGCACATCCTGCAGAAGATGCAGGACGCGCTCGGCGCTTCGCGCGGCGAACTGTCGGCGTTCGCGCCGCGCCTGATCAAGATGAAGATCAATCCCGAGAAGATCCGCGACGTGATCGGCAAGGGCGGCGCGGTCATCCGCGCGCTGACCGAGGAGACCGGCACGCAGATCGACATCGAGGACGACGGCACCGTCATCATCGCCAGCGTCGACCAGGACAAGGGCCGGGAAGCGCAGCGCCGGATCATGGAACTGACGGCGGAGGTCGAGGTCGGCAAGGTGTACGACGGC
Source organism: uncultured beta proteobacterium (assembly GCA_963707725.1). Lineage (GTDB taxonomy): Bacteria > Pseudomonadota > Gammaproteobacteria > Burkholderiales > Burkholderiaceae_F > JAOUJD01. The sequence continues at coordinate 132,874 of CAVPRE010000009.1, forward strand.
ACGGTGCTGCGGCTGCTCGACTTCGGCGCGATCGTCCAGATCCTGCCCGGCCGCGACGGCCTGCTGCACATCTCGCAGATCGCCAACGAGCGCGTCAATGCCGTCGCCGACTACCTGAAGGAAGGCCAGGCGGTGAAGGTCAAGGTCATCGAGGCCGACGAGAAGGGCCGCGTGCGCCTGTCGATGAAGGCTGTTGCGGGCGAGGCGCCGGCCCAGGCCGCGCAGCAGCAGCAGTAGGGCCGCAGAGGAGGGGCGCGCGGCGCCCCTCCGGGCGAGAATGAGAGCGGTCGAGATCCTGCGGCCCGGCGGGCCGGACATGCTGCAACTCACCGAGCGCGCGACCCCGGTCGCCGGCGCCGGGGAGGTGCTCATCCGTGTCCAGGCCGCAGGCGTCAATCGGCCGGATGTGCTGCAGCGGAAGGGCGGGTACGCGCCGCCGAAGGGCGCGTCGGACCTGCCCGGTCTGGAGGTCGCCGGGTGGATCGAGGGCGGTGAGCTCGGCGGACAGCGGTTTCAAGGTCGGCGACCCGGTGTGCGCGCTGGTCGCGGGCGGCGGCTACGCGGAATACTGCGCGGCTCCGATCGCGCAGTGCCTTCCGGTGCCGCGCGGGCTGACGTTCGCCGAGGCGGCGGGGCTGCCGGAGACGTTCTTCACGGTCTGGAGCAACGTGTTCGACCGCGCGGGCCTTGCGCCTGGCGAGTCGCTGCTCGTGCAGGGCGGCACCAGCGGCATCGGTGTCGCCGCGATCCAGCTGGCGCACGCGATGGGCAACACGGTCTACGCCACGGCGGGCAGCGACGACAAGTGCCGCGCCTGCGTCGAGCTTGGCGCCGCGCGGGCGATCAACTACCGCACGGAAGACTTCGCGGCGGCGATCAAGGACGCCACGGCGGGCCGGGGCGTCGACGTGATCCTCGACATGGTGGCGGGCGACTACCTGCCGCGCGAGATCGATTGCCTGGCCGACGACGGCCGGCTGGCGATCATCGCGCTGCTCGGCGGCACCAAGGCGACGCTCGACATGGCGGCGCTGCTGCGTCGACGCCTGACCGTGACGGGATCGACGCTGCGTCCGCGTTCGGTCGCGTTCAAGGCCGCGATCGCGCAGCGACTGCGCGCCGTGGCCTGGCCGCTGATCGAGGCCGGGCGCGTCAAGCCCATGCTGTTCAGGACGTTCGCGCTGGCGGATGCTCCCGCGGCGCATGCGCTGATGGAATCGAGCCAGCACATCGGCAAGATCGTGCTCGCGGTCGGGCCGTCCGCCGGCGAGCGAGTGGAGGGGAACGGATGACGTCGAAGCGGCGACCGCTGGTGGCGGCCAACTGGAAGATGAACGGATCGCTCGCCTCGAACGAGGACTGGGTGAGTTCGTTCGTGCCGAAGGCCGTGTCGCTTCACTGCGACGTCGTCGTGTGCGCGCCGTTCGTCTACCTCTGCACGCTCGGTCGCTCGCTGGCTCCGGCCGAGCTGGGCGCACAGGACGTGTCTGAACGCACCGCGGGCGCGTTCACGGGCGACGTGTGCGGGGAGATGCTGGCCGACGTCGGCTGCCGATGGGTGATCGTCGGCCACTCCGAGCGCCGCCAGCTGCACGCCGAAACCGACGCGGTCGTCGCCGCGAAGGCGGCACGCGCGCTGCAGGCAGGGCTGCAGTCCGATCGTCTGCGTCGGCGAGACGCTCGCGGACCGCGAGGCCGGGCGCACGCAGGAGGTGGTCGGCGCGCAGCTCGCGGCGGTCCTCGACGCGATCGGTCCGGCGGCGCTGGCGCGTGGGGCGCTGGCGTACGAGCCGGTGTGGGCGATCGGCACGGGCCGCAACGCGACGCCCGCGCAGGCGCAGGAAGTGCACGCGGCGCTGCGCGCGCAGGTGGCCGGACGCGACCCGTCGGCTGCCGCCGCGCTGCGCATCCTCTACGGCGGCAGCGTCAAGGCGGCGAACGCCGGCGAACTCTTTTCCCAGCAAGACATCGATGGCGGGCTGATCGGCGGCGCGTCGCTGAATGCGGCTGACTTCCTTGCCATCTGCGCGGCTGTCCGCACCTAGGAACACTCGAGGAGTTTTCATGACCTGGTTGACTACATTGCTGATCGTCGTGCAGGTGGTTTCTGCCATCTCGATCATCGTCCTGGTGCTGCTCCAGCACGGCAAGGGCGCCGACATGGGCGCCGCGTTCGGTGGAGGCGCATCGGGCAGCCTGTTCGGCGCGACTGGTTCGGCCAACTTCCTTTCGCGCAGCACGGCGGCGGTGGCGACCGTGTTCTTCATCGCGACGCTCGGCCTCGCGTACACGGGAACGGCGGTCCGTCGTGCTCGCGCCCGATGCCGGCGGCGTGATGTCGGTGCCGCAGGGCACGCCATCCGCACCGGCGCCGACGGACATCCCGTCGCCCGCTTCGCAGATTCCGGGGTCTGCTCCCGCGAAGCAACTGCGCCGGCGGCACCGGCGGGTGTACCCGCCGCGCCGAGCGCGCCGGCGCCTGCGAAGTCCTCCGATCAGATCCCGAAGTAGGCCGCGCGGGACCCGCCTTACCCACTCAGGGAGAGGCGGATCGCGCGAGCGGATCGAGTAGAATCCAAGCGTGTTTTGCACCCGGCCGACGTGGTGGAATTGGTAGACACACCATCTTGAGGGGGTGGCGGCGAAAGCCGTGTGAGTTCGAGTCTCACCGTCGGCACCAGGGCAACAACAGGCCGCCATAGCGGCGAAGACCGGCAGTGCGTCCGCGACCTCGAAACGAGGGTCAGGCCGCTGCCGTTTTTGTTAATGGCTGGATAGACGGTCAACGTGAACCTCGAGACCTACGTTCCGATCCTGCTCTTCATCCTGGTCGGCCTGCTGATCGGGGCTGCGCCGATGCTGCTCGGCGCGCTGCTCGGTCCGCGCAAGACCCGACCCGGAAAAACTGTCGCCTTACGAGTGCGGCTTCGAGGCGTTCGAGGACGCGCGCATGAAGTTCGACGTCCGGTACTACCTCGTCGCGATCCTGTTCATCCTGTTCGACCTCGAGATCGCGTTCCTCTTCCCGTGGGCGGTGGTGCTGGGCGACCTCGGCGCCTGGAGCGTGGGCTTCTGGTCGATGATGATGTTCCTCGGCGATCCTGACCGTCGGCTTCATCTACGAGTGGAAGAAGGGCGCACTGGACTGGGAGTGATGATGGACCTCCAGCGCTCACATCCGTTCGCTGCCCCTCCGAGGGGGCGCAGCACTCCCTTGGGACGGCCCGGCGGGAGTACTGATGGGCATCGAAGGCGTCCTCAACGAAGGCTTCGTGACGACGAGCGTCGACAAGCTCGTCAACTGGTCGAAGACCGGCTCGCTGTGGCCGATGACGTTCGGCCTGGCGTGCTGCGCCGTCGAGATGATGCACGCCGGCGCCGCGCGCTACGACCTCGATCGCTTCGGCATCTTCTTCCGTCCGAGCCCGCGCCAGTCCGACGTGATGATCGTGGCCGGCACGCTGTGCAACAAGATGGCGCCGGCGCTGCGCAAGGTCTACGACCAGATGGCCGAACCGCGCTGGGTGATCAGCATGGGTTCGTGCGCCAACGGTGGCGGCTACTACCACTACAGCTACTCGGTCGTGCGCGGCTGCGATCGCATCGTGCCGGTCGACATCTACGTGCCCGGCTGTCCGCCCACGGCCGAGGCGCTGATCTACGGGATCATCCAGCTGCAGAACAAGATCCGCCGCACCAACACGATCGCGCGCTAGGGACGATCGTCGACATGAGCCGCCTCGACACGCTGGTCGAACAACTGAAGTCGGTTCTCGGCGACCGCGCGCAGGGGATCACCGTCGCGCTCGACGAGGTGACTCTCCGCGTGAAGGCCGCCGATCACCTCGAGGTGGCGCGAACGCTGCGCGACGACCCGCGCCTCGCGTTCGCCGAACTGATCGACCTGTGCGGCGTCGATTACGCCTCCTACGGCGAGGGCAGCTACGAGGGCCCGCGCTACGCGGTCGTGCTGCACCTGCTGTCGATCACGCACAACTGGCGCCTGCGGGTGCGCGCGTTCTGCCCGGACGACGACTTCCCGCTGGTCGCGTCGGTCAGCGAGATCTGGAGCTGCGCCAACTGGTACGAGCGCGAGGCGTTCGACCTGTACGGCATCGTGTTCGAAGGCCATCCCGACCTGCGCCGCATCCTGACCGACTACGGGTTCGTCGGCCATCCGTTCCGCAAGGACTTCCCGATCTCCGGCTATGTCGAGATGCGGTACGACCCCGAGCAGAGGCGGGTCGTCTACCAGCCGGTGACGATCGAGCCGCGCGAGATCGTCCCGCGCGTGATCCGCGAAGACTCGTACGGCCAGGGAAGATAGGCCGTGGCCGACATCAAGAACTACACGCTGAACTTCGGCCCGCAGCATCCGGCGGCGCACGGCGTGCTGCGTCTCGTGCTCGAGCTCGACGGCGAGGTGATCCAGCGCGCCGACCCGCACATCGGACTGCTGCACCGTGCGACCGAGAAGCTCGCCGAGACGCGCACGTTCCTGCAGTCCGTGCCGTACATGGACCGTCTCGACTACGTGTCGATGATGTGCAACGAGCATGCGTACGTGATGGCGATCGAGAAGCTGCTCGGCGTCGAGGTGCCGGTGCGCGCCCAGTACATCCGCGTGATGTTCGACGAGATCACGCGCCTGCTGAACCACCTGCTGTGGCTCGGCGCGCACGGTCTCGACGTCGGCGCCATGGCGGTCTTCCTGTACGCCTTCCGCGAGCGCGAAGACCTGATGGACATCTACGAGGCGGTGTCCGGCGCGCGCATGCACGCCGCCTACTACCGGCCGGGCGGCGTCTACCGCGACCTGCCGGATTCGATGCCGCAGTACCGCGCGTCGAAGTACCGCAACGAGCAGGACCTGAAGCGGCTGAACGAGAACCGCCAGGGTTCGCTGCTCGACTTCATCGAGGACTTCACGAAGCGCTTCCCGAAGTACGTCGACGAGTACGAGACGCTGCTGACCGACAACCGCATCTGGAAGCAGCGCCTGGTCGGCATCGGCGTCGTTTCGCCGGAGCGCGCCCTGCAGATGGGCTTCACGGGTCCGATGCTGCGCGGGTCCGGCATCGAGTGGGACCTGCGCCGCAAGCAGCCCTACGAGGTGTACGACCGCCTCGACTTCGCGATCCCGGTCGGCAGCAACGGCGACTGCTACGACCGCTACCTGGTCCGCGTCGAGGAGATGCGCCAGAGCAACCGCATCATCCGCCAGTGCGTCGACTGGCTGCGCGCCAACCCGGGTCCGGTGATGACGGACAACCACAAGGTGGCGCCGCCGCCGCGGGTCGACATGAAGACCGGGATGGAAGACCTGATCCACCACTTCAAGCTGTTCACCGAGGGATTCCACGTGCCGCCGGGCGAGGCCTACGCCGCCGTCGAGCATCCCAAGGGCGAGTTCGGCATCTACCTGTCGCCGACGGCGCGAACAAGCCCTACCGGCTGAAGATCCGCGCGCCCGGTTTCGCGCACCTGCAGTCGCTCGACGAGATGGCGCGCGGCCACATGATCGCCGACGCGGTGGCGATCATCGGCACGCAGGACATCGTGTTCGGGGAGATCGATCGATGAGCGCCGCATGGCCGCTCCAAAGGCGCTCAGTCCCCCACGGGGGGACCGGCGCGCAGCGCCCAGGGGGCAACGATGAGCGCGGTGCCCCGGACGCCGCCGCTGCTGACGCCGGAGTCGTATCGCCGGATCGACCGCGAGGTCGCCAAGTTCCCGGCCGAGCACAAGGCGTCCGCGGTGATGGCATCGCTCGCGATCGCGCAGAAGCAGCTCGGCTGGCTGTCGAGGGAAGTGATCGAGGAAGTCGGCGACTACCTCGGCATGCCGGCGATCGCGGTGTACGAGGTCGCCAGCTTCTACGGCATGTACGACCTCGAGCCGACCGGCCGCTTCAAGATCACGCTGTGCACCAACCTGCCGTGCGCGCTGTCTGGCGCCAACCGCGCCGCCGCGCACCTGAAGGAGAAGCTCGGCATCGGCTTCGGCGAGACGACCGGCGGACGGCTGCTTCTCGCTGAAGGAAGGCGAGTGCCTCGGCGCCTGCGGCGACGCGCCGGTGCTGCTGGTGAACAACGAGCGCATGGAGAGCTTCATGAGCGACGACAGGCTCGATGCGCTGCTCGGCGAACTGAGGCAGGCGAAGTAAGGCGATGACCGCACAGACCTGTTTCCACGGGCGCCACATCAGGCCGATGATTCTCGCGGGCCTGACCGGCGACAACTGGCGGCTGCGCGACTACGAGGAACGCGGCGGCTATTCGGCGCTGCGCCGGATCCTCACCGACGAGGATCCCGGCCGATGCCGTGATCGCCGAAGTGAAGAAGTCGGCGCTGCGCGGCCGCGGGGGCGCGGGCTTCCCGACCGGGCTCAAGTGGAGCTTCATGCCCCGCCAGTTCCCGGGCCAGAAGTACCTCGTGTGCAACTCCGACGAAGGCGAGCCGGGCACGTTCAAGGACCGCGACATCCTTCGCTACAACCCGCACATCGTCATCGAGGGCATGGCGATCGCGGCCTACGCGATGGGCATCAGCGTCGGCTACAACTACATCCACGGCGAGATCTGGGCCGAGTACGAGCGCTTCGAGGAAGCGCTGGAGGAAGCGCGCAGGGCGGGCTACCTCGGCGCGAACATCATGGGGTCGGACGTTCTCGTTCCAGTTGCACGCCTCTCACGGCTACGGCGCCTACATCTGCGGCGAGGAGACCGCGCTGCTCGAGTCGCTCGAGGGCAAGAAGGGCCAGCCGCGCTTCAAGCCGCCGTTCCCGGCGCAGCTACGGCCTGTACGGCAAGCCCACGACGATCAACAACACCGAGACGTTCGCCGCCGTGCCCTTCATCATCAACGAGGGCGGCGAGGCGTTCCTGAACCTCGGCAAGCCGAACAACGGCGGCACCAAGATCTTCTCGGTGTCCGGCGACGTCGAGGCGCCCGGCAACTACGAGGTGCCGCTCGGCACGCCGTTCGCGAGAGCTGCTCGAACTGGCCGGCGGCATGCGCGGCGGCCGCCGCATCAAGGCGGTCATCCCGGGCGGTTCGTCGATGCCGGTGCTGCCGGGCGACGTGATGATGGCCACCGACATGGACTACGACTCGATCGCGAAGGCGGGCTCGATGCTCGGCTCCGGCGCCGTCATCGTGATGGACGAGACGCGCTGCATGGTGCGCTGCCTCGAGCGCCTGTCGTACTTCTACTTCGAGGAGTCGTGCGGCCAGTGCACGCCGTGCCGCGAGGGCACCGGGTGGCTGTACCGCGTCGTCCACCGCATCGAGCACGGCCAGGGCCGGCCCGAGGACCTCGACCTGCTGAACTCGGTCGCCGACAACATCCAGGGCCGCACGATCTGCGCGCTCGGCGACGCGGCGGCGATGCCGGTGCGCGCCTTCGTCAAGCACTTCCGCAGCGAGTTCGAGCACCACGTCGAGCACAGGCGCTGCCTGGTGCCGGAGTACGTCTGAGCATGGTCGAACTGGAAATCGACGGCAGGAAGGTGGAGGTGCCGGAAGGCTCCATGGTGATGGAGGCCGCGAACCGGCTGGACATCTACGTTCCGCACTTCTGCTACCACAAGAAGCTCAGCATCGCGGCGAACTGCCGCATGTGCCTGGTCGAGGTCGAGAAGGCGCCGAAGCCGCTGCCGGCGTGCGCCACGCCCGTCTCCCCGGGCATGATCGTGCGCACCCAATCCGACCGGGCGAAGCAGGCGCAGAAGTCGGTGATGGAGTTCCTGCTGATCAACCATCCGCTCGACTGCCCGATCTGCGACCAGGGCGGCGAGTGCCAGCTGCAGGACCTGGCGGTCGGCTACGGCGGCTCGGCGAGCCGCTACGCAGAACCCAAGCGGGTCGTGTTCCACAAGTCCATGGGACCGCTGATCTCAGCGGAGGAGATGACCCGCTGCATCCACTGCACGCGCTGCGTGCGCTTCGGGCAGGAGATCGCGGGCCAGATGGAGCTCGGCATGGCCGGCCGCGGCGAGCACTCGGAGATCATGAGCTTCGTCGGCCGCAGCGTGGACTCCGAGCTGTCCGGCAACATGATCGACCTCTGCCCGGTCGGTGCGCTGACGAGCAAGCCGTTCCGCTACGAGGCGCGGCCGTGGGAGCTGTCGCGCCGCAAGTCGATCAGCCCGCACGACTCGGTCGGCGCCAATCTCATCGTCCAGGTGAAGAACCAGCGCGTGATGCGCGTCCTTCCTCTGGAGAACGAGGACGTCAACGAGCAGTGGCTGTCGGACCGCGACCGCTTCGCGTACGAGGGCCTGCACTCTGCCGACCGCCTGCTGCGGCCGATGATCAAGCAGGACAACCAGTGGCGCGAGGTCGACTGGAGCGTCGCGCTCGAGTACGTCGCGCACGCGCTGTCGCATGTGAAGGCGGAGCATGGAGCCGCCGCCATCGGCGCGCTCGCCGCGCCGCACGGCACGCTGGAAGAGCTGCACCTGCTGGCGAAACTTGTCCGCGGGCTGGGGTCGGACAACATCGACTTCCGGCTGCGCCAGGGCGACTTCGCCCTCGACGGCCGGCGCGCCGGTGCGCCGTGGCTGGGCATGAAGATCGCCGAAATCGGAACGCTCGACCGCGCGCTGCTCATCGGGTCGTTCCTGCGCAAGGACCAGCCGCTGCTGTCGGTCCGCCTGCGCCACGCGACGAAGCGCGGCTGCCAGCTGACCATGGTGCATGGCGTCGACGACGACCTGCTGATGCCGGTCGGGAACAAGATGATCGCGCGCCCGGCCGGCTGGGCGCAGGCCCTTGCGGAGATCGCCGTTGCCATCGCGGAGCAGAAGGGCCAGCCGGCGCCGACGAGCGGAGTCACCTCCGGCGAGCCGGCGAAGAAGATTGCCGCGCAGCCTGCTGTCGGGCGAGCGCAAGGCGGTGCTGCTCGGCAGCGCGGCCGTGCAGCATCCGCAGGCGGCCCGGCTGCACGCGTGGGCGCAGTGGATCGCGCAGGCGACCGGTGCGACGCTGGGGGTGCTGGCCGAGGCGGGCAACACGGTCGGCGCGCACCTGGTCGGCGCGCTGCCCCAGCAGGGCGGGCTCGACGCGCGACAGATGGTCGAACAGCCCCGCAAGGCGATCCTGCTGTGGAACGTCGAGCCCGAATACGACACCGCGGATCCGCAGGCCACCGCCAAGGCGCTGGCGAAGGCGGACACGGTCATCGCGTTCTCGCCGTATCGGAACGGCGCGCATGGAGTACGCCGACGCCATCCTGCCGATCGCCCCGTTCACGGAGACGGCCGGCACGTTCGTGAACTGCGAGGGACGCGTGCAGAGCTTCAACGGCGCCGTGCGGCCCGCGGGCGAGGCGCGTCCAGGGTGGAAGGTGCTGCGCGTGCTGGCCAACCTGCTCGGCGTGCCGGGCTTCGACTTCGAGACGCCGGAACAGGTGCGCGCCGAGGCGCTGCCGGCAGACGTCGCGGCGAAGCTGTCCAACGCGGTTGCGCTGGCGCCCGAGCTGGCGCCAGTCGCCGCGGGTGGCGCCGAGCGCATCGCCGATGTCCCGATCTACTCCAGCGACCCGATCGTGCGCCGCGCGCCGTCGCTGCAGGCGACGCGCGCCGCGCAGCCGCCGCGCGCGCTGGCCAACGCGCGGACGCTCGAGGCGTTCAAGGTCGCCGCCGGGGACAAGGTGCGGGCGCGCCAGGGCGATGCGAGCGCGCTGCTCGACGCTGCCCTTGACGACACCCTGCCCGACGGTGTCGTGCGCATATCCGCGGCCCACGCATCGGTCGCGACGCTGGGTCCGATGTTCGGCCCGATCTCGCTGGAGCGCGCCTGATGGACGCCGTCACCACGCTCGGCTCGCAGACGCTCGGCGCGGCGTGGCCGGTCGTGTGGTCGCTGGCGAAGATCGTCGCGATCGTCCTGCCGATCCTGCTGCTGGTCGCGTACCTGACGTACTGGGAGCGCAAGCTGATCGCCTGGATGCACATCCGCGTCGGCCCGAACCGCGTGGGCCCGGTCGGACTGCTGCAGCCGATCGCCGACGCGGTGAAGCTGATCTTCAAGGAAGTCATCACGCCGTCGCAGGCCGACGGCTGGCTCGTACTTCCTGGCGCCGGTGATCATCATCATGCCGGCGCTCGCGGCCTGGGCGGTGATTCCGTTCGCGCCCGGCGTCGTGCTCGCCGACATCAATGCGGGCCTGCTGTTCGTCATGGCGATCACGTCGGTCGGCGTGTACGGCGTCATCATCGCCGGCTGGGCGTCGAACTCGAAGTACTCGTTCCTCGGCGCCATGCGTGCGTCGGCGCAGATGGTCAGCTACGAGCTGGCGATGGGGTTCGTGCTGGTCACTGTGCTGATGGTGTCCGGGACGCTGAACCTGACGCAGATCGTGCTGAAGCAGAACAGCGGCATCTTCGCCGACATGGGCCTCAACATCCTGTCGTGGAACTGGCTGCCGCTGCTGCCGCTGTTCGTGATCTACGTCGTCTCCGCGGTGGCCGAGACCAACCGCCACCCGTTCGACGTGGTCGAGGGCGAGTCGGAGATCGTGGCGGGCCACATGGTCGAGTACTCGGGCATGAGCTTCGCGATCTTCTTCCTCGCCGAGTACGCGAACATCATCCTGCTGTCGACGGTGGCGACGGTCATGTTCCTCGGCGGCTGGGGCGCGCCGGTCGACCTCGGCCGCCTGCTCGGCGTCGAGTTCCCGGCGTGGACGGTCGCGCTGTCGGGCTGGGTGTGGCTGTTCGCCAAGGTCTTCTTCGTCGTGTCGCTGTTCATCTGGTTCCGCGCGTCGTTCCCGCGCTACCGCTACGACCAGATCATGCGGCTCGGCTGGAAAGTGTTCATCCCGATCACGCTGGCGTGGCTGATCGTCGTGGCCGTCTGGATGCAGACGCCGTGGAACATCTGGAACTAGCGGGACGACCGGAAACCGACGTGGGCGCGATTCGCGAATTCTTCGACAGCTTGCTCCTGAGGGAGCTCGTCAAGGGCCTGGCCCTGACGGGCCGCTATGCCTTCGCGCGCAAGATCACGATCCAGTACCCGGAGGAGAAGACGCCGTACTCGCCGCGCTTCCGCGGGCTGCACGCGCTGCGCCGCTACCCGAACGGCGAGGAGCGCTGCATCGCGTGCAAGCTGTGCGAAGCGGTCTGCCCGGCGCTGGCGATCACGATCGAGTCCGACCTGCGCGACGACGGCACGCGCCGCACCACGCGCTACGACATCGACCTCACCAAGTGCATCTTCTGCGGCTTCTGCGAGGAGAGCTGCCCGGTCGACTCGATCGTCGAGACCGGCATCCTCGAGTACCACGGCGAGAAGCGCGGCGACCTCTACTACACGAAGCCGATGCTGCTGGCGATCGGCGACCGTTACGAGAAGGACATCGCGGAGAGCCGCGCGGCGGACGCGAAGTACCGCTGACGACAAGACATGGACGCCAAGGCCATCCTGTTCCTGATCTTCTCCGGCGTGATGCTGCTGGCGGCGGTGCGCGTCGTCACCGCCCGCAACCCGGTGCACGCCGTGCTGTTCCTCGTGCTGGCGTTCTTCTCGGCCGCCTGCCTCTGGATACTGCTGGCGGCCGAGTTCCTCGCGATCGCGCTGGTGCTGGTCTACGTCGGCGCCGTGATGGTGCTGTTCCTGTTCGTGGTGATGATGCTCGACATCAACGTCGACCGGCTGCGCCGGGGCTTCTGGCGCCACGTGCCGTGGGGCGTGGGCATCGCCGCGCTGATCGTGCTGCAGATGTGGCTGGTGCTGTCGCAGCCGGCCTGGCAGGGAATGACCCGGGCGGGTCCGGGCATCGCGGGCGTCGACAACATCAAGGCGCTGGGCATGCTCACCTTCACCGAGTACGTGTTCCCGCTGCAGATCGCGGGCGTCATCCTGCTGGTCGCCATCATCGCCGCGATCGCGCTGACGCTGCGCGGACGCAAGGACTCGAAGTCGCAGGACCCGTCGCGCCAGGTCAGGGTGCGCCGACAAGACCGGGTGCGCCTGGTGGCGATGGCCACCGAGGACGACGCTCGCCAGACCAAGAACGTCTGACGGGAAGAACGAGAGAGAGGGAGCGGGGGTGGTTTCACTGTCCTGGTACCTGGGTGTGGCCGCGCTGCTGTTCGCGATCAGCGTCGTCGGCATCTTCCTGAACCGCAAGAACCTCATCGTCCTGCTGATGGCGATCGAGCTGATGCTGCTCGCCGTCAACATCAACTTCGTCGCGTTCTCGCACTACCTCGGCGACTACCACGGGCAGGTGTTCGTGTTCTTCATCCTGACCGTCGCGGCGGCCGAGTCGGCCATCGGGCTGGCGATCCTGGTCCTGCTGTTCCGCAACCTGTCCACCATCAACGTCGAGGAACTCGACGCCCTGAAAGGGTAGGCGCGCGGGCATGAAGATGGAAAGCCTCTACCTGCTCGTGCCGCTGGCGCCGCTGGCCGGCGCGCTGATCGCCGGCCTGGCCGGCCCGTTCATCGGCCGCACGCTGTCGCACTGGGTCACGATCGTCGGCGTGCTGGTGTCGACGGTCGCGTCGTTCATGGTCTTCAACGACGTGATGGCCGGCAACACGTTCGACGGCCCGGTGTACACGTGGGCGGTCGTCGGCGGGCTGAAGATGGAAGTCGGCTTCCTGATCGATTCGCTGACGGCGACCATGATGGTGGTCGTCACCTTCGTCTCGCTGATGGTGCACATCTACACCATCGGCTACATGGCCGACGACCCCGGCTACCAGCGGTTCTTCTCTTACATCTCGCTGTTCACGTTCAGCATGCTGATGCTGGTCATGAGCAACAACTTCCTGCAGCTGTTCTTCGGCTGGGAGGCGGTGGGCCTCGTGTCCTACCTGCTGATCGGCTTCTGGTACAGGCGGCCGACGGCGATCCACGCGAACCTGAAGGCCTTCCTCGTCAACCGGGTCGGGGACTTCGGCTTCGTGCTGGGCATCGGCCTGATCTACGCGTGGTTCGGCACTCTGCACTACGCCGAGGTCTTCGCGGCCGCGCCGGCGCTGGCCACGAAGGCGGTGCAGTTCCTGCCGGGCACCGAGTGGATGCTGCTGACGGTGATCTGCGTGTGCCTGTTCATCGGCGCGATGGGAAAGAGCGCGCAGTTCCCGCTGCACGTCTGGCTGCCGGACTCGATGGAAGGCCCGACGCCGATCTCGGCGCTGATCCACGCCGCGACGATGGTCACCGCGGGCATCTTCATGGTGACGCGGATGTCGCCGCTGTTCGAACTGTCCGATGCCGCGCTGACCTTCGTGATCGTCATCGGGGCGATCACGGCGTTCTTCATGGGCATCCTCGGCATCATCCAGAACGACATCAAGCGGGTGGTGGCGTATTCGACGCTGTCGCAACTGGGCTACATGACGGTGGCGCTCGGCGCCTCCGCGTACTCGGCGGGCATCTTCCACCTGATGACGCACGCCTTCTTCAAGGCGTTGCTGTTCCTGGCCGCCGGCTCGGTGATCATCGGGATGCACCACGAGCAGGACATCCGCCGCATGGGCGGGCTGTGGCGCAAGATGCCGGTCACCTGGATCACCTCGCTGATCGGCTCGCTGGCACTGATCGGCACGCCGTTCTTCGCCGGCTTCTACTCCAAGGATGCGATCATCCTCGCGGTCGAGGCGTCGGCGAAGGCCGGCCAGGCGGGCGCGACGTTCGCGTACTGGGCGCTCCTGGTCGGCGTGGTGATCACCGCCTTCTACTCGTTCCGGATGTTCTTCCTCGTGTTCCATGGCAAGCCGCGGTGGGGCCAGGGCGGCGATCACGGCCACCACCACGGGCACGACAACGGCCACCACGGGGATCCGCACGAGTCTCCGGCGGTGATCACCGTGCCGCTGGTGCTGCTCGCGATCCCGTCGGTGGTCATCGGCTTCGTCGCGATCGGCGGGATGCTGTTCGACGACTACTTCAGCGGCGCGATCTTCGTCGACGCCGCGAAGCACCCGGCGATGCAGGAACTCGCCGCGCACTTCCACGGCGCGACCGAGATGGCGCTGCACGGCTTCCTGACGGCGCCGTTCTGGCTCGACTTCGTCGGCGTGGGCCTCGCGTGGTTCCTGTACATCAAGCGGCCGGACATCCCGGCGCTCATCCAGGCGCGGTTCCAGGGCCTGTACCGGCTGCTCGACAACAAGTACTACCTCGACCGCATCAACGAGGTCGTGTTCGCCGGCGGCGCCCGGCGCCTCGGCATGGGCCTCTGGAAGGGCGGCGACGTGGCGCTGATCGACGGCCTGGCGGTGAACGGCAGCGCGCGGCTGGTCGGCTGGGTCGCGGCCGCGTCGCGCCTGCTGCAGACGGGCCACATCTACACCTATGCGGCCGGCATGATTGTCGGCCTGCTGGCGCTGATCACGCTGTTCGTCACGCTGGGCGTTGCCCGCTAGGCAAGAAGACAATGGGCAACTCGACTCCCTGGCTCAGTCTGGCGATCTGGATCCCGATCGCCTTCGGCGGCCTGATCCTCGCGGCCGGGCGCGACCGCAACGCCGGCGTCATCCGCACCGTCGCGCTCACGGGCAGCCTGCTCGGCCTGCTCGTGACGATTCCACTGTGGACCGGCTTCGACGCCACCACGGCCGAGCTGCAGTTCGTCGAGAAGGCCGCGTGGATCGAGCGGCTGAACGCGCACTATCACCTGGGCATCGACGGCATCTCGGTCTGGTTCGTGCTGCTGACCGCCTTCATCACGGTGATCGTGGTGCTCGCCGGCTGGGAAGCGATCGAGAGCAGGGTGGCGCAGTACTACGCCGCGTTCCTGATCCTGTCGGGCCTGATGATCGGCGTCTTCGCCGCCGCCGACGGCCTGCTGTTCTACGTGTTCTTCGAGGCGACCCTGATCCCGATGTACATCATCATCGGCATCTGGGGCGGGTCGAACCGGGTCTACGCGGCGCTCAAGTTCTTCCTGTACACGCTTGCCGGCTCGCTGCTGATGCTCGTCGCGCTCGTCTACCTGTACACCGTCTCGGGAGGCCAGTTCGGCATCCACGACTGGCACCAGGCGAAGATCGGGATGACGCCGCAGATCCTGCTGTTCCTGGCGTTCCTGGCCGCCTTCGCGGTCAAGGTGCCGATGTGGCCGGTGCACACCTGGCTGCCGGACGCGCACGTGGAAGCGCCGACCGGAGGCTCGATCGTCCTGGCCGCCATCATGCTGAAGCTCGGGGCCTACGGCTTCCTGCGCTTCTCGCTGCCCATTGTCCCTGACGCCTCTCACCACCTGGCCGGGTTCATCATCGCGCTGTCGCTGATCGCGGTGGTCTACATCGGCCTGGTGGCGCTGGTGCAGGCCGACATGAAGAAGCTGGTGGCGTATTCCTCGATCGCGCACATGGGCTTCGTGACGCTCGGCTTTTTCATCTTCGAGCCCGTGGGCATGGCGGGCGGGATCGTGCAGATGATTTCGCACGGGTTCGTCTCCGGCGCCATGTTCTTCTGCATCGGCGTTATGTACGACCGCATGCACTCGCGCCAGATCGCCGACTACGGCGGCGTCGTCAACACTATGCCGAAGTTCGCGGCCTTCTTCATGCTGTTCGCCATGGCGAACGCGGGCCTGCCCGCGACCAGCGGCTTCGTCGGCGAGTTCATGGTGATCCTCGGCGCCGTCAAGTACGACTTCTGGATCGCGGCGGCGGCCGCCTCGACCCTCGTGCTGGGCGCCGCCTACTCGCTCTGGATGTACAAGCGGGTCGTGTTCGGCGAAGTGGCCAACGAGAACGTCGCCGCGCTCGTCGACGTGAACGCGCGCGAGTTCGGGATCCTGCTGCTGCTGGCCGCGGCCGTGCTGTGGATGGGGATCTATCCGAAGCCGGTGACGGACCTGATGGACGCTTCCGTCAAGCAGCTGATCGAGCACGTGCAGCAGAGCAAGCTGCCCGCCGCGTCGGCCGCTCGGCTGGACCGGTAGGACAGGACGACCCAGCCATGTCCAACATGAACCTCTTCGCCGCGCTGCCCGAGATCGTCCTGCTGGTCGCGGCGTGCGTGATCCTGATCGCGGACCTCTTCGTGCCGGACGAGCGCCGCAACGTGACTTACGCGCTGTCGATGGCGGCGCTCGCCGCCGTCGCCGCCGTGCTGTGGCTGTTCCTCGACAACCGGGTGCTGACCTACGCCTTCAACGGCATGTATGTCGCTGACCCGATGACGACCGTGCTGAAGCTCTTCTCGGTGCTGGCCGTCGGCTTCATGCTGGTCTACGCGCAGGGCTACGCGCGCGACCGAGGCATGTGGAAGGGGGAGCTCTTCACGCTGACGCTGTTCGCCCTGCTCGGGATCATGCTGATGATCTCGGCGAACAACCTGCTCGTGATCTACCTCGGCCTGGAGCTGCAGGCACTCTCGCTGTACGCGCTGGTGGCGCTGCGGCGGGACGACGCGCGCGCGAGCGAGGCGGCGATGAAGTACTTCGTGCTCGGGGCGCTCGCCTCGGGTTTCCTGCTGTACGGCATGTCGATGCTGTACGGCGGCAGCGGCACGCTCGACATCAACGAGCTGGCGCGCCGCGTCGCGACCGGGCAGGTGGCCAGCCGCCTGTCGCTGGTGCTCGGCGTCGTCTTCGTGATCGCCGGCCTCGCGTTCAAGCTCGGCGCAGTGCCGTTCCACATGTGGGTGCCCGACGTCTATCACGGCGCCCCGACGCCGGTGACGCTGCTGATCGGCTCGGCGCCCAAGCTCGCGGTCTTCGCCGTCGCCTACCGCATCCTCGTCGAGGGTCTGCTGCCGCTCTCGGTCGACTGGCAGAAGATGCTGATCGTGCTGGCGGTGGCGTCGCTGGTGCTGGGCAACCTCACGGCGATCGCGCAGACCAACCTGAAGCGCATGCTGGCGTACTCGACCATCGCGCAGATGGGCTTCATGCTGCTCGCGATGCTGTCGGGCGTCACGAAGGGCGATGCGGCCGCCACGGCGGCCGCCTACAGCGCCGCGATGTTCTACGTGATCACCTACGCGCTGACGACGCTCGGCACCTTCGGCGTGATCCTGCTGCTGGCGCGCGAGGGCTTCGAGGCCGAGGAGATCGCCGACCTGAAGGGCCTGAACCGCCGCAGCCCGTGGTATGCGTTCGTGATGCTGCTGCTGATGTTCTCGCTGGCGGGCATTCCGCCGACCGTCGGCTTCTACGCCAAGTTCGTCGTGCTGCAGGCGCTGCTCGTCGATGGCGTGACCTCGGCCATGGTGTGGCTCGCCGTGGTGGCGGTCGTGTTCTCGCTGATCGGCGCGGTCTACTACCTGCGCGTCGTCAAGACGATGTACTTCGATGAACCGGCGGGCGAGGTGGCGACGGCGCCGATCGTGGCGACGACCGACATGCGCGTCGCACTCTCGATCAACGGCGCGCTGGTGCTCATGCTCGGCATCCTGCCGCAGTACCTGCTGAAGCTCTGCGCCGACGCCGTGCAGCGCGCGCTGGGCGGCTAGCCGGCGCGCTCACCGCCGGAGCGCTGCGACCATGGGCGAACCCTCCGAAGATCCGCTCGTCGAGCGCACCCTCGACAGCCGCCTGGTGTTCGAAGGCGTGTTCCTGAAGCTCTTCGTCGACCAGGTGCGGTCTGCCGACGGGCACCAGGGCACGCGCGAGTACCTGCGCCATCCGGGCGCCGTGATGATCATCCCGCTGCTGGACGCCGAACACGTCCTGCTCGAACGCCAGTTCCGCTATCCGCTCGGACGTTCGATCGTCGAGTTCCCCGCCGGCAAGATCGATCCGGGCGAGCCGCCGTTCGAGTGCGCGCGACGCGAGCTCTTCGAGGAGACCGGCTACACGGCGCGCCGCTGGAGCCATCTCGGCGGCCTGCACAACGCGGTCGCGTACTCCGACGAGAGGATCGAGATCTACCTGGCCGAGGACCTGGAGCGCAGCGGCGACCCCACGCTGGACGCCGGCGAGACGCTCGAGGTGTTCGAGGCGCCCTGGCGGCAGTTGCTGGAGTGGGTGCGCGACGGCGCCGTGACCGACGTGAAAACGATGGTCGGGGCCTTCTGGCTCGAGAAGACGCTGCGCGGCGACTGGCCGCGCCGGCCGCCGTCCGAAGCCGGGCGCTGAATC
The DNA here is from genome assembly GCA_963707725.1 of uncultured beta proteobacterium. Classification (GTDB taxonomy): domain Bacteria; phylum Pseudomonadota; class Gammaproteobacteria; order Burkholderiales; family Burkholderiaceae_F; genus JAOUJD01. The sequence goes on from CAVPRE010000009.1 coordinate 150,929, forward strand.
GTCAGCCCGCCCGCGCTGCTCCTCGGCGCGCGTGGCGCACCGCTACATGTTCGTGTAGTTCGGCCCGCCGCCGCCCTCGGGCGTGACCCACACGATGTTCTGCGTCGGGTCCTTGATGTCGCAGGTCTTGCAGTGAACGCAGTTCTGGAAGTTGATCTGCAGCCTGCTCGCGGCCGTCGTCGCCCTTCACGAACTCGTACACGCCGGCGGGGCAGTAGCGCTGCTCGGGGCCGGCGTAGATCGGCAGGTTGATCGACGTTCGGCACCGATGCGTCCCTCAGCGTCAGGTGCGCCGGCTGGTTCTCCTCGTGGTTCGTGTTCGCCAGGTACACGGAAGAGAGCCGGTCGAAGGTCAGCTTGCCGTCGGGCTTCGGATAGGCGATCGGCTGGCACTGCGAGGCCGGCTTCAGCTTCTCGTGGTCGGCGAGCTTCCTGTGCAGCGTCCACGGCGCCCTGCCGCGGAACACGATCTGGTCGAGGCCGAACAGCAAACCGCCCCAGAAGAGCCCCTTGTCGAGCAGCGGCTTGAAGTTGCGCGCGCGATGCAGTTCGTCGTGCAGCCAGCTCGATTCGAACGCCTGCGGGTACGCGGCGAGTTCATCGCGGCTCCGCCCGGCGGCCAGCGCGTCGAACGCCGCGTCGGCCGCCAGCATGCCGCTCTTGATCGCGGCGTGGCTGCCCTTGATGCGCGGCGCGTTCAGGAAGCCGGCGTCGCACCCGACCAGCGCCCCGCCCGGGAAGACGAGCTTCGGCAGCGATTGCAGGCCGCTTGCGTTGATCGCGCGCGAGCCGTACTCGAGCCGCTTGCCGCCTTCCAGCGTGGCGCGCACCAGCGGGTGCGTCTTGTAGCGCTGGAACTCCTCGAACGGCGACAGGTACGGGTTGCTGTAGCCGAGGCCGACGACGAAACCGACCGACACGAGGTTTTCGCCGAAGTGGTACATCCAGCCGCCGCCGTAGGTGTCCGGCTCGAGCGGCCACCCGATGCTGTGCACGACGCGGCCGGCCTTGAACTTGTCGGGCGCGACTTCCCAGATCTCCTTGATGCCGATGCCCCAGGTCTGCGGGTCGCGGCCGGCGTCGAGCCGGAACCTTGCGATCACCTGCTTGCCGAGATGGCCGCGCGCACCCTCGGCGAACAGCGTGTACTGGCCGTGCAGCTCGACGCCGGGCTGGAAGTTGGCGGTCGGCTGGCCGTCCTTGCCGATGCCCATGTTGCCGGTGGCCACGCCGCGCACCGCGCCGTTCTCGTCGTACAGCACCTCGGCGGCCGCGAAGCCGGGGAAGAGCTCGATGCCGAGGCTCTCGGCCTGCTGGCCCAGCCAGCGGACCAGGTTGCCGAGGCTGCCGGTGTAGAAATCGCTGGAGTTCGTCAGCGCCGCCGGCACGAGCGCGTGCGGCACGGTGGTGGCCGCGCCTTCCGAAAACACGAAGAACTGGTCCTCGGTCACCTGGGTCGTCAGCGGAGCGCCCAGGTCCCTCCAGTTCGGGAGCAATTCGTTCAGCGCGATCGGGTCGATCACGGCGCCAGACAGGATGTTCGCGCCGATCTCCGATCCCTTCTCTAGCACGCAGACCGACACTTCGCGGCCGGCCTCGGCCGCCCGCTGCTTGACGCGGATCGCGGCAGCGAGTCCGGCCGGGCCCCCGCCGACCACGACCACGTCGTATTCCATCGCTTCGCGCTCGACCTGCTGGCTGTCCGCCATGACGCTCCTCGTTGTGCCTTGCCCTGCCCGGATTGTCCCGGAGATCGGTTAGAGGCCGCAATCGACTGTGCGATCATCGCTTCGGGAGAGGGGAGCACCCGCAATGCGAACGAACCTGAAGGAAAAGGTAGCGCTGGTCACCGGCGCGAGCAGCGGTCTGGGTTCGCGCTTCGCGCGGGTCCTGGCCGCCAACGGTGCACTGACGGTGCTCGCGGCGCGCAGAATCGAGCGGCTGAAGGACCTGCGCGCCGAGATCGAGGCCGCGGGTGGCGCGGCCCACGTCGTGACACTCGACGTGACCGACCCGGACTCGATCCGGGAAGCGGTCGACCGGACCGAAAGCGAAGTGGGGCCGATCGACATCCTCGTGAACAACTCCGGCGTGTCGACCACCCAGCGGCTGGTCGACGTGACCCCGGTGGACTTCGACTACATCCTCAACACCAACCTGAAGGGGGCCTTCTTCGTCGCCAGCGAGGTCGCGCGCCGGATGATCGTGCGCGCCAAGGGGCAGTCGGACTTCCGCGGCCGTATCGTCAACATCGCCTCGGTCGCCGGCCTGCAGGTGCTGCCGCAGATCGGCGTGTACTGCATCAGCAAGGCAGCCGTGATCCAGATGACCCGGGCGCAGGCGCTCGAGTGGGGGCGCTACGGCATCAACGTCAACGCGCTGTGCCCCGGCTACATCCGCACCGAGATCAACGACGCGCACTGGGACACCGAAGCCGGGCACAAGCTCATGCAGATGCTGCCGCGCAAGCGCATCGGCCGCCCGGAGGATCTCGACGGCGCGCTGCTGCTGATGGTCGCTGACGAGTCGCAGTTCATCAACGGGGCCGTGCTGACCGCCGACGACGGGCTGTCGGTGACGTAGGCAGGTGGGTTCATGAAGGACTTCGTCCTCGAGGTGCCACTGCGCTGGGGCGACATGGACGCAACGCCGAAGGCGTTCCACATGCGGCGCTTTGAGCCATGGCGTCCGGGACGTGGGGGACGGGCGTGAAGCACTTCATCCTCGAAGTGCCGCTGCGCTGGGGCGACATGGACGCCATGGCTCACCTCAACAACGTGATGTATTTCCGCCTGATGGAAGAGGCGCGGATCCAGTGGTTCCAGCAGTTCGACCTGCCGACGCTGCCGACCGGGGAAGCCTGCATCCTCGCGCACGCATCGTGCGACTTCGTCCGTGCGATGACGTACCCGGGGACCGCGTTGGTGCACCAGGTGGTCGAGCGGGTCGGGCGGTCCAGCATCGAGATGTCGATATCGATCGAGAAGAAGGGTGAGGCGGGCGTGACCTATGCCACGGGGCGCACGGTCCTTGTGTGGTACGACTACACGGCCGGAAAGTCGCTGCCGTGGCCGGAGAAGGTGCGACAGGCGATCACTTAAGATTCACGGCATTGGCCAGCGGGAGGAACTGATGAACAAGGTGTACCCCTCGGCAGCGGCAGCGCTTGCCGACGTGGTGAAGGACGGGCAGACCATCGCGGTCGGCGGCTTCGGGCTGTGCGGCATCCCCGAGGCGCTGATCGCCGCGCTGCGCGACAGCGGCGTCAGGAACCTGACCTGCGTGAGCAACAACGCGGGCGTGGACGGGTTCGGCCTCGGGCTGCTGCTCGCGACGCGCCAGATCAGCAAGATGATTTCCTCCTACGTCGGCGAGAACAAGGAATTCGAGCGGCAGTTCCTGTCTGGCGAACTCGAGCTCGAGTTCACGCCGCAGGGCACGCTGGCCGAGCGCATGCGCGCCGGCGGCGCCGGCATCCCTGCGTTCTTCACCCGCACCGGCTTCGGCACCATCGTCGCCGAGGGCAAGCCCACGCAGGTGTTCGACGGCGTGTGGGGCGGCAAGGAGTACGTGATGGAACGCGGGATCCGGGCCGATGTGTCGCTCGTCAAGGCGTGGAAGGCGGACGGGGAGGGCAACCTCGTGTACCGCAAGACCGCTCGCAACTTCAATCCGGTGGTCGCCATGTGCGGCAAGGTCACCGTCGCCGAGGTCGAGGAAATCGTCGAGAACGGCGAACTCGATGCCGACAACATCCACACGCCAGGTGTGTTCGTGAAGCGGGTCGTGCTCAATCCGAATCCGGAAAAGCGCATCGAGAACCGCACCGTGCGCGCCAAGTAGGAGAAGACAATGCCCTGGACCCGTGAAGAAATGGCGGCGCGCGCCGCCCAGGAACTGCAGGACGGCTTCTACGTCAACCTCGGCATCGGCCTGCCGACGCTGGTGGCCAACTACATCCCGCCGGGCGTCCATGTGATGCTGCAGTCGGAGAACGGCCTGATGGGCATCGGCCCGTTCCCGCTGGAAAGCGAAGATCGATCGCGGACCTGATCAACGCCGGCAAGCAGCTCGTCACCGCGCAGCCGGGCTCGAGCTACTTCTCGAGCGCCGACTCGTTCGCGATGATCCGCGGCGGGCACATCAACCTCGCCATCCTCGGCGCGATGCAGGTGAGCGACAAGGGTGATCTCGCCAACTGGATGATCCCCGGCAAGCTCGTCAAGGGCATGGGCGGCGCGATGGATCTCGTGGCCGGCGTCGAGAGGGTCGTCGTGCTGATGGAGCACTGCGCGAAGAACGGCGAGCACAAGATCCTGCAGGAGTGCACGCTGCCGCTGACGGGCAAGGCCGTCGTCAACCGTCTCGTCACCGACCTCGGTGTATTCGACGTGACGCCCGACGGCCTGAGGGGCATCGAACTCGCGCCCGGCGTCGGAGCCGAGGAAATCCGGCTCAAGACCGGCTGCCACGTGCACCTGTCCCACCTGAACGTGCCGGCCTGAGTATCGAGGCGGACAGCGCGCAGGAGGCGCGATGAGCGCCGGGCATTCGCACGACCACCTGTCTGAGCACGGGCGGGGCGACAGCGGCTACGGCCATCGTTCGCCCGCGGCGGCGGGCAATGCGCTGGGCATCGCCGTCGCGCTGACGTTCGGGTATGCGGTGGTCGAGGTCGATCGGGGGACTCTGGTCCGGGTCGCTGGCGCTGCTGGCCGATGCGGGGCACATGGCCACCGATTCCGCGGCGCTGCTGTTCGCGCTGGCGGCGAACATCATCGCGCGCCGTCCGGTGTCCGACCGCCATTCGTTCGGGCTGGCGCGGGTCGAGGTGATCGCGGCCTTCGTCAACGCGATCGCGATGCTGGCGGTCGTCGCCTGGATCTTCTTCGAGGCCTTCGACCGGATCAGCACGCCGGTCCCCGTCAAGGGACTCGGGGTATTCGCGATCGCGCTCGTCGGCCTGACGATCAACATCGTCGTGGCATGGACCCTGTCGCGCGACCGTGAGAACGTCAACACGCGCGCAGCGCTAATTCACGTGATGGGTGACCTGCTCGGATCGGTCGCCGCCATCGCGGCGGGCGCGATCATCTACTTCGGCGGCCCGGTGATGGTCGATCCGCTGCTGTCGATGCTGGTCGGCGGCCTGATCCTGCGGTCGACCTTCGGCGTGCTGCGCGAAACCACGATGGTTCTGCTCGACAGCGTCCCGGAGGGCGTGGAGTACGGTCGCGTCGGCGAGACGCTCGCGAAGATTCCGGGCGTGCTCTCGGTGCACGACCTGCACGTGTGGGCGATGGTGCCGGGCAAGTCCGCGCTGTCGGCGCATGTGCTGGTGGACGACATCGAGCGCTGGCCGGTAATCCTGCACCAGGCGCGTTTCATCCTGCGGCGCGACTTCCACATCGACCACATCACGCTGCAGCCGGAGTGGCTGCGGCGCGAACCGCCGGCGCGGGCGGTCGTCGTGCAGGCTGACCTGCGGCACCACTGAACCGGGCACGCGCCGCTACAGGCCGAGCTTCCTCAGCAGCATCATCGCGCCCATCAGCACCGGCTGGTGGACGAGGTACACCGTCAGCGCCCAGGTCCCCAGGAGCCGCAGCACTCGCGGCGGACTCCGCTCGATCGGCGCCAGCCACGCGGGCACGCGCCAGTCCGCACGCTGCCAGAGCGCGCCGAGCCCGATGCCCGCGAGCACGGCAGCGAGCCAAGGGAACAGGGGCACGTAGTCCTCCGTGCGCGGCTTCTGGGTCACGAAGCCGATCGCGTTCGCCGGCGTCGCGTTGAACGCAGGATCGGCGTACACCAGCCATGCGACGAAGGCGACGACAGCCAGCGCGAGGTTCCACGCGCCTAGCCGCACCAGCGGCCGCGACAGCAGCAGCGCCAGCGCGATGAAATGCAGGATGCCGAACCAGATGAAGCGCGGACCGAACACCAGCCAGCTGCCGACCGACACGAGCGCCGCCGCGGCGGCCACCTCGGCCCACCGCCGCAGGAAGTCGCCGAGGCCGGGCTTGAACGACATGCGCAGCACCAGGCTCACGCCGACCAGCAGCAGGAACTGCGTCACGATCGCTGTGCGCCACCCGAGCCACGGCTGGTCCGCCTTCATCTGCAGCTTCACCCACCCGAAGTGGTTGAGGTCGTAGATGAAGTGGTAGACGATCATCTGCGCGACGGCGAAACCGCGCAGCACATCGACCAGAGCAAGCCGCGGGGAACGGGCGGGGGGCATCGACGGCGGGAGGGAAGCGACGACGGATGCTACCGCGCGGTGCGCCGGTTGCCTCCGCCTCGTTCGATCGGATACCTTGCGTCATGCGCAATGTGCTTCGATCCATCCGTTGCGGTTCGCCGAGGTCGCTCGCGTGGCGACTGCTCGCGGTTGCCGTGGCTGCTTCGTTCGCGGCGACACCGCCGGCGACGGCGGTCGACCTGCAGGGCCACCGGGGCGCGCGCGGATTGGCGCCGGAGAACACGCTCGCCGGCTTCCGGCGAGCCATCGAGATCGGCGTCACCACGCTCGAGACCGATCTCGCCCTGACGGCTGACGATCGGCTGGTGCTGTCGCACGACCCCGCCTTGAACCGTGCGCTGACGCGCACTGGCGACGGGCGCTGGCTGTCGGCGAACGGGCCACCGATTCGCTCGTTGACGTCGACCGCGCTGCGGGCGTACGACGTGGGCCGGATCGATCCGTCGCACGAGTACGCGAAGCCCTGGACGCAGCAGGTCGCGGTGGACGGCGAGCGGATTCCCACGCTGTCCGAACTCTTCGCGCTCGCGCGCGACGCCCGATCCCCGGGTGGTCGTCCGGTCCACTTCAATCTTGAGACCAAGCTGACGCCGACCGGTGCCGTGCCGACCGCCTCGGCCGACGAATTCGCGCGCGCGGTCGCGCGCGAAGTCGCCGCAGCCGGCATGGCGGAGCGCGTGACGGTGCAGTCGTTCGACTGGCGCACGTTGCGCGCGCTGAAGCGCATCGCGCCGTCAGATCCGCACCGTGTGCCTGACGATCGAGGCGAGGTCGATGGACACGGTGCGCGCGGACGCGAGCGGAGCATCGCCGTGGCACGATGGACTGAAGCGGCCGACCACGGCGGTTCGCTGCCGCGCACCGTGCAGGCGGCGGGGTGCGCGGCCTGGTCGCCGTTCTGGCGCAACCTGACCCCGGAACTGGTCGCCGAGGCGCGCGGGCTGGGCCTTGCGGTGGTGCCGTGGACGGTCAACGAGCCGGCCGACATCGAGCGGATGCTCGACCTCGGCGTCGACGGCCTGATCACGGACTATCCGGACCGCGCTAGGGGTGTCTTGGCGAAGCGCGGGGTGCCGGTCGACTAGACGGGGCGGCCGTCGGGGCGGTGCCGCGTCTACGCGTACGGGTCACGCCGCCGGCGGCCGCCGGCAGCCGCGTCTGTATACTGCCGCTTTACCGGTAACGCCTCGCTCCAGGCCAATGGGGCAGTGCGGAAACGATGACGAAATACGTGTTCGTTACCGGTGGCGTGGTCTCCTCCCTGGGCAAGGGGATCGCCGCCGCCTCCCTCGCCGCGATCCTCGAATCGCGCGGCCTCAAAGTCACCCTCCTCAAGCTCGATCCGTACATCAACGTCGATCCCGGCACGATGTCGCCGTTCCAGCACGGCGAGGTGTTCGTGACCGAGGACGGCGCCGAGACGGACCTCGACCTCGGGCACTACGAGCGCTTCATCTCCGCCAAGATGCGGAAGGTGAACAACTTCACGACCGGACAGATCTACGAGTCCGTGATCAAGAAGGAGCGGCGCGGCGAGTACCTCGGCAAGACGGTCCAGGTGATTCCGCACATCACCGACGAGATCCAGGAGTTCATCGAGCGTGGCGCGAAGGCCGCCTGGGACGGCAAGGCCGACGTCGCGATCGTGGAGATCGGCGGCACGGTCGGCGACATCGAGTCGCTGCCGTTCGTCGAGGCGGTGCGGCAGATGAACCTGCGGCTGGGCCGCGGTTCGTGCTGTTTCGTGCACCTCACGCTGGTGCCGTTCATCCCGATGGCCGGCGAGCTGAAGACCAAGCCGACCCAGCACAGCGTGCAGAAGCTGCGCGAGATCGGGATCTCGCCGGACGTCCTGCTGTGCCGCGCGGATCGCCCGATCCCCGAGGAGGAACGCGCGAAGATCTCGCTCTTCTCCAACGTGCCGATGAACGCCGTGATCTCGGTGTGGGATGCGGACTCGATCTACAAGGTCCCGGGCATGCTGCACCAGCAGGGCATGGACGAGATCGTCTGCTTCACGCTCGGCATGGTGTCGCGTCCGGCCGACCTGTCGGCGTGGGACAAGCTGATCGATGCGCTGGAGAATCCGCTGCACGAAGTGCGCATCGGCATGATCGGCAAGTACGTCGACCTGTCCGATTCGTACAAGTCGCTGAACGAAGCGCTCAGGCACGCCGGCATTCACTCGCGCACGAAGGTGGACATCGCGTACATCGACTCGGAGCAGATCGAGCGCGACGGCACGGCCGGGCTTGATCGCCTCGACGCGATCCTGGTCCCGGGCGGCTTCGGCAAGCGCGGCACCGAGGGCAAGATGGCGGCGATCCGCTACGCGCGCGAGAACGGCATTCCGTACCTCGGCATCTGTCTTGGCATGCAACTGGCGACGATCGAGTTCGCGCGCAACGTCGCCGGGCTCACCGGCGCCAACTCGACCGAGTTCGATCCCGACACTCCGCACCCGGTCGTTGCGCTGATCACCGAATGGATGGACCGCACCGGCCGGATCGAGCGGCGCGACGCGACCTCCGACCTCGGCGGGACGATGCGCCTCGGCTCGCAGAAGTGTCCGGTGCAGCCGGGTACGCTGGCCGCGCGCATCTACGGTGCGGAGGTCAGCGAGCGGCACCGGCATCGCTACGAGGTCAACAACATCTACGTGCCACAGCTCGAGGCCAAGGGCTACCGCGTGTCGGCGCGCACGCCGACCGAGAACCTGCCCGAGATCATGGAACTGCCGATGCATCCGTTCTTCATCGGCGTGCAGTTCCACCCCGAGTTCACGTCCACGCCGCGCACCGGCCACCCGCTGTTCAGCGCATTCGTCCACGCCGCGCTGTCGTACCGGCAGGGGCGGCATGGGCAGGCTCCGCAAGTGCAGAAGGCCGCTGCATGAGCCCGCCGGGCCGTCCCGAAGGCGCGAATTCCCCCTCGGGGGGAAGGCGCGAGGCGCCAAGGGGGTCGCATGAAGCTCGCCGGTTTCGAGGTCGGGCTCGATCGCCCATTCTTCCTGATCGCCGGGCCATGTGTGATCGAGTCCGAGATGCTCGCGATCGACGTCGCCGGCCGGCTCAGGGAGATCACGGGTGCGCTGGGGATTGCCTTCATCTACAAGTCGAGCTTCGACAAGGCGAACCGCAGCTCGGGCAAGAGCTTTCGCGGCCTCGGGCTCGAAGAGGGTCTGCGCATCCTGTCCGAGGTGAAGCGCCAGGTCGGCGTTCCGGTGCTGACCGACGTACACGAAGTCGACGAGATCGGGCCTGCGGTCGCGGTGGTCGACGTCCTGCAGACGCCGGCGTTCCTCTGCCGCCAGACCGACTTCATCCGCGCGTGCGCGGTCAGCGGCAAGCCGGTGAACATCAAGAAGGGACAGTTCCTCGCGCCCGGCGACATGAAGAACGTGATCGACAAGGCACGAGAGGCTGCCCGCGAAGCGGGACTGCCCGAAGACAGCTTCATGGCGTGCGAGCGCGGCGTCTCGTTCGGCTACAACAACCTCGTTTCCGACATGCGGTCGCTCGCGATCATGCGCGAGACCGGCGCGCCGGTGGTGTTCGACGCCACTCACTCGGTGCAGCTGCCCGGCGGGCAGGGCACGTCGAGCGGCGGGCAGCGCGAGTTCGTTCCGGTGCTGGCGCGAGCCGCGGTGGCGGTCGGCGTGGCGGGGCTCTTCATGGAAACCCATCCGAACCCGGCCGAGGCGAAATCCGACGGTCCGAATGCGGTGCCGCTGGACCGGATGAGCGAGCTGCTGTCGACCCTGGTCGAGCTCGATCGCGTCACGAAGAAGAACGGCTACATCGAAGCCGATTTCCGCTGAGGAGCGCGCCTATGGCTGCCGGCTACATCGTTGTCGAGATGAAAGTCTCCGACCCCGAGCGCTACAAGGAGTACATGGCGGCCGCGCCGGCGACGATCGCCGCGGCGGGCGGCGAGTACCTCGTGCGCGGCGGCAAGTCCGAAACGCTCGAGGGCGACTGGATTCCTCCGCGCGTTGCGATCCTGAAGTTTCCAAGCTATGCGCAGGCGAAGGCCTGGTACGAGGGCGAGGCGTACCGCCAGACGCGCGCCAAGCGTGCAGGCGCGACCGAGTTCTTCAACATGGTCCTGGTCGAAGGTGTGCCGACGACCTGAACAATCCCGGACAAAGACCGAAACAACGACATGAGTGCCATCGTAGACATCATCGGCCGCGAGATTCTCGATTCGCGCGGCAATCCGACCGTCGAGTGCGACGTCCTGCTCGAGAGCGGCGTCATGGGCCGCGCGGCGGTGCCGTCGGGCGCATCCACCGGATCGCGCGAGGCGATCGAACTGCGCGATGGCGACCAGGGCCGCTACCTCGGCAAGGGCGTGCAGAAGGCGATCGAGAACATCAACACCGAGATCGCCGAAGCGGTGATGGGCCTGGAGGCCAACGAGCAGGCGTTCCTCGACCACAGCCTGATCGAGCTGGACGGCACCGACAACAAGATGCGACTCGGCGCGAATGCGACGCTCGCCGTCTCGATGGCCGTCGCCAAGGCCGCCGCCGAGGAAGTCGGGCTGCCGCTGTACCGCTACTTCGGCGGCAGTGCGCAGATGCAGATGCCGGTGCCGATGATGAACGTGATCAACGGCGGCGCGCACGCCAACAACAACCTCGACCTGCAGGAACTGATGATCGTGCCGATCGGCGCGCCGACGTTCTCGCGAGGCGGTGCGCTACGGCGCCGAGGTGTTCCACGCGCTGAAGAAGCTGATCCACGACGCCGGCATGAGCACCGCGGTGGGCGACGAGGGTGGTTTCGCGCCGAGCGTGAAGAGCCACGAGGCGGCGATCCAGCTGATCCTGCAGGCCATCGAGAAGGCCGGCTACGTGCCGGGCGAGCAGGTCGCGCTCGCGCTCGACTGCGCGGCGAGCGAGTTCTTCAGGGACGGCAAGTACCATCTGGAAGGCGAGGGCCTGGCGCTCGCGGCGGCCGACTGGACCAACGTGCTCGGGACGTGGTGCGACAAGTACCCGATCGTGTCGATCGAGGACGGAATGGCCGAGAACGACTGGGCCGGCTGGGAGCACCTCACCCGGCAGCTCGGCAAGCGCGTGCAGCTGGTCGGTGACGATCTCTTCGTCACGAACACGAAGATCTTCCACGAAGGAATCAAGCGCGGCATCGCCAACTCGATCCTCATCAAGATCAACCAGATCGGGACGCTGACCGAGACCTTCGCCGCCATCGAGATGGCGAAGCGCGCCGGCTACACGGCGGTGGTGAGCCACCGCTCGGGCGAGACCGAGGACACGACGATCGCCGACATCGCCGTCGGCACCAACGCGATGCAGATCAAGACGGGCTCGATGTCGCGCTCGGACCGCGATCGCCAAGTACAACCAGCTGCTGCGCATCGAGGAAGACCTCGGCGAGGTCGCGAGCTATCCCGGCCGCGCCGCGTTCTACAGCGTGCGCTGATCGCCGATGCGACTCGTCGCCATCGCCATCGCCGTGCTGCTGCTGGCGATCCAGTGGCCGCTGTGGTTCGGCAAGGGCGGGTGGCTGCGCGTGTCCGAGCTCGAGCGCCAGCTCGCCGCGCAGAAGACGGTCAACGCGGAGCTCGGGGAGCGCAATTCGCAGCTGGCGGCGGAAGTCGCCAGCCTGCGCGAGGGCCGCGGCGCCATCGAGGAGCGTGCGCGCCACGAGCTGAACATGGTGCGTGAAGGCGAGACCTTCTTCCAGCTGATCGGCAGTCGCGCCGACCCGGTGCCGCCCTCCGGCTCCCGCTGAGCGCGGACGCTGCACTTCGGCTGACCGAGCGCCGCGCCCGCGTCGTGCTGGCGTTCTTCGCCGTCCCGGCGGCTGCGGCATCATCGTTTGTCCATAGTGAGGGGGAACGACCATGAATCTGCATCGCCTGTTGAAGGAGCGCGAGGCGCGCGGAAGGCCGCTGCGCGTCGGCCTGATCGGTGCCGGAAAGTTCGGCTCCATGTACCTCTCGCAGGTGCGGCACACGCCGGGCGTGCGGATCACCGCGATCGCCGACCTCAGCCCGGCCCGCGCGAAGGAAGCGCTCGAGCGCGTCGGCTGGGCGGACGCGGCGATCGGCTCGGTGCGCTTCTTCGACGAGAGCGCGCGGATGATCGCGGAGCCGGATGTCGACATCGTGATCGACGCCACCGGGTCGCCAGCGGCCGGGATCGGGCATGTGCTGGCGTGCTGCGAGCATCGCAAGCACATCGTGATGGTGAACGTCGAAGCCGACGCGCTGGCCGGCCCGCTGCTGGCGCAGCGCGCGCGCGAGGCGGGGATCGTCTACTCGCTCGCGTACGGCGACCAGCCGGCGCTGATCTGCGAGATGGTCGACTGGGCGCGCGCGTGCGGGTTCGAAGTGATCGCCGCGGGCAAGGGCACCAAGTACCTGCCGATGTATCACGCGTCGACGCCGGACACGGTGTGGGGCCACTACGGCCTGACGCCCGAGCAGGCCCGCATCGGCGGCATGAATCCGCAGATGTTCAACTCGTTCCTCGACGGCACCAAGAGCGCCCTCGAGATGGCCGCGGTTTCCAACGCCACGGGCTTGATGGCGCCGGACGGGCTCGCCTTTCCGCCGTGCGGCGTGGACGACCTGGCGACGGTGCTCCGGCCGCAGGCCGACGGCGGGGTGCTGCACCACCGCGGCCAGGTGGAGGTGATCTCCAGCCTGAACCGCGACGGCAGCCCGGTCTTCCGCGACCTGCGCTGGGGCGTCTACGTGGTCTTCGCGGGTGGCAGCGATTACGCGGAGCGGTGCTTCAAGGAGTACGGGCTGGTGACCGACCCGAGCGGCCAGTACACCGCGATGTACAAGCCCTTCCACCTGATCGGCCTCGAACTCGGCATCAGCGTCGCAAGCGTCGGGCTGCGTGGGGAGGCGACCGGCGCGCCGATCGGCTTCAACGCGGACGTCGTGGCGACGGCGAAGCGGGATCTCGCCGCGGGCGAGATGCTCGACGGCGAGGGTGGCCACACGGTCTACGGCAAGGTGATGCCCGCGCTCGAGTCGCTGCATCTCGGCGGCCTGCCGCTCGGGCTCGCCCACAAGGTACGACTGCGCAATGCGGTCGGCGCCGGCCAGCCCGTGCGCTGGGAGGACGTCGACATCGACGAGCGCCAGCCGGCGGTGGCGTTCAGGCGGGAAATGGAGCAGGCGTTCCGTTAGCCGGGTCGAGGCGCGCTCGCCGGCCGCGCGAGTCTCAGCGCGCGGCGTTGGCCTCGGCGAGGATCGACGCCGCGGCATCTGCGACGACCTGGCAGCCGAGCACGATGTCCTCGTCCCGGCTGTCCTCGGCGAAGTCGTGGCTGATGCCGCCGATCGACGGGATGAAGAGCATCGCTGACGGCAGGCGCTCGGACACGATCCCGGCGTCGTGGAACGCGCCGCTCGGCATGCGCTGCCACAGGCCGGGCGCGTGCCGCTCGGCCGCGGCCTCGACATGGGACTGCAGGCGCGGATCCATCCGGCTCGGCCGGATCGGCGCCCGGGCACGGATGGCTTCGATGGTGACGCCGCCGCGCGCGTTCATCTCGGCGACGAGGCGGGCGACGACTTCCTCGAACGCATCGAGGGGTACCTCCTCCGGATCGCGGAACTGCAGGTCCAGTTCCGCGTAGCCCGGCACGATCGACGTCGCGTTCGGCTCGACACGCACGCGGCCCATCGTCCAGACACTGCGCTGCCCGGCGACGTTCGGGAACTCCTGGTTGATGCGGTGCGCGAGTTCGTAGAGCGCGGTGGATGCGTCGCGGCGGCGCGCCATCATCGTGGTACCGGCGTGGTTCTGCTGGCCGCGGAACACAAAGCGGATGCCGCGCAGGCCGACGATGCCCGTGACGACACCGATCCGGCGTCCCGCGTCCTCGAGGTGCGGACCCTGTTCGATGTGCGGTTCGATGAAGCCGGCATAGCGGTCCGGATCCAGGCGCAGCCGCGGCACGCCGGCAAGGCCGGCCTCGCGCAGAGCCTCGGCCAGGGCGGTGCCGCGACTGTCGGTCGCGCCGTCCTCCATCTCCGGCGTCAGTGCGCCGATGAGCGAGCGGCTGCCGAGGCAGCCGACGAAGCGAGCCTCCTCGTCCTGGAACGACACGGCGTCGACCGGCAGCGCACGCGTCTCGGCGTCGGCCGCGAGCGCCCGCACGACCTCGAGCCCGTAGACCACGCCGAGCGCGCCGTCCAGCCAGCCTCCGGTTGGTTGCGTGTCCGAGTGGGAGCCGATCAGCAGGGCCTTGCCCGCGGAACGCGAACGGCCGAGCACGTTGCCGACGCCGTCGATCGTGGCGTCGAGCCGCGCTTCCTCGTACCGGGCCTTCAGCCAGCGGCGTGCTTCCATGTCGGCCGCGCTGAAGGCGGGGCGCACCACGCCGCGGCCCTGCGCGCCGATGGAGCGCAGGGCACGGAGGTCGGAAAGAAGGCGGTCGGGATCGATACGGGGCATGGTGCGTGGTTCCAGGATGTCAGATGTCGCGGGAGGTACGGGCGGACGCGCCAGTTGCGCGGTTCCCGGGCCATTCGGCCTCAGTGGCGCGTCCCGTCGTCGGCCGGTGCCGTATCGCCACGCGTGAAGAGCTGCGCCGCATCCACGGCGTCGAACGTGTACCGGCGGTTGCAGAAGTCGCAGGTGACGGTGACCGTTCCCTGCTCGTCGATGATCGAGTCGACCTCCTCGCGCCCCAGCGAGACGAGCATGCGGCCGATCCGCTCGCGCGAGCAGGTGCACGCGAAGCGCGGGCTCAGCGGCGGATAGTGCTCGAGGGTCTCCTGCCAGAACAGGCGGTGCAGGACAGCGTCCGGCGCGAGCTTCAGGAGTTCGTCGCTGGTGATCGTCTGTGCCAGCGTGACCGCGCGGCTCCACGCGTCGGTGTCCTCGACCGCTACCGTGCCGCCTTCGGAGGGAAGGCTCTGCAACAGCAGGCCGGCGCTGACGCGGTCGTCGGCGGCGAGCCACAGCCGCGTGTCCAGCTGCTCCGACTGCCGCATGTAGGCCTGCAGTACGTCGGCCATCGATTCGCCGTCGAGCGGCACGATGCCCTGGTACGGCTGCTGCCCGGGCATCGGGTCGCGCGGGTCGAGCGTGATCGCGAAGCGGCCACGGCCGTGGCGGTTGATCAGGTCGCGCATCCTCGCGTCGTCGGCAATGTCGCCGCCGGCGATCTTCGCGGTGGCGCGGATCGCGAGGTCGGGCAGGCACTCGACGACCATCAGCTTCACGGGGCCGTCGCCGTGGACCTGCATCACCAGGGCGCCGTTGAACTTGATGCTGGTCGCGAGCAGGGCGCCCGCGGCGACCATCTCGCCGAGGAGGCGGGTGACGACCGGCGGGTAGTCGTGCAGCGCCACCATCTGTCGCCACGCGTCCTCGATGCGCACCAGCCCGCCGCGCACCGGCGCGGCCCTGAACAGGAACTTCAGCAGCCGGTCGCTCACCGCGTCGTCGCCGTCCGCTTCTGCACGCGGGCGAGCTCTTCCGCGTACTCGCAGTACGTGCCGATCGTGTGCCGGATCAATGCGCGCTTGCGGTCGTCGAGCGGCGCGATCACGCGGGCAGGCTGGCCGCCGTACAGATGACCCGCGCCGAGCACCTGGCCCGGAGACGTGCTGGCCCCGGCCGCGAGGAAGACATCGTCCTCGACCACGGTTCCGGGCGCCACGACGCTGCCGATGCCGATCAGGCAGCGGTCACCGATCGTGCAGTCAGCCATCGTCACGTTGTGGCCGATCGTGGTGTCCTCGCCCAGCACCATGCGCGCGCCCGGCGTGCATCGCAGGATCGAGTTGTCCTGCACATTGGTGCGGTCGCGGATCACGATTTCGCCGCCCGCCGCGTCGAGTTCGCAGCCGTACCAGATGCTGGTGTGCGGGCCCGCGGCGATCCGGCCGGCGAGCGTGGCCGTGTTGGCGACGAATGCCGTCGGGTGCAGGTCAGGCCCGTCGATCGATCCGGGCGCGCGTTCCGCCGGCTCCGCGGCAAGTCGCGCGCGCAGCTGCTGCCGGCGTGCCGCGAGTTCGCTGGCGTCGAGCGCGCGCTGCGCCTTGGCCGGCCGGCCCGCGTAGACCTGGCCGCCCGCGAGCGTCGTGCGCGGATAGACCACCGAGCCCCGCTCGATCACCGCCCCGGGCTCGATCACGCAGCCGTCGAGGATCACGGCGTCGTCCTCGACGATGCAGCCGTCGCGCACCTCGCAGGCGTGGATCACGGCGTTGCAGCCGATGGTCACGCCGCGGCCGATCACGGTGGGGTAGACGTCGTGCGCGATGTGGATCGTGGCCCCGTGGCCGAGGGTCAGGTCGTCTCCGGCACGGACATCGTGGCCGTCGGCCCGGATCACGCTCGCCGCCCCGAGCCACGCGTCGCGGCCCAGCGTGACGCGGCCGACGACGGCGGAGTTGGCGCCGACGTGGCGCGGCGGGCCCGCGAGTTCGGGATGGGTGCCGAGGTAGGACAGCAGGTTCGGAAGCGGGACGGACGACATGGCCGGCGAAGGCGCGCCGAGGGACGGCGCCTCAGTGAATTGCAGGTTCGATTCTGGCACGCGCCGCACCCCGTGCCTCGCTAGAACACCGGGGTCTCCCGGTACGTACCCCACAGCCCCTTCAGTTTCTCGACGATGTCGCCCATCGTCGCGCCGGCCTTCACCAGTTCGATCGTGATCGGCATGATGTTCCGCGAGTCGTCATTCGCGACCGCGACCAGCTGCTCCAGCAACTGGTTCAACCGCGCGTTGTCGCGCTCGCGCCGGACACGCTGGGTGCGGCTGACCTGCCGTTCGGCGGTCGTCGGGTCGTACGGGTGGATCTCGATGTCGTGCTGCGCCTCTTCTTCGACGAAGCGGTTCACGCCGATCACCGGCTTCTCGCCCGACTGCTTGCGCAGCGCCGTCTCGTAGGCGAAGTCGGCGATGTGCTTCTGGAACCAGCCCTGCTCGATCAGCCTGATCGTTCCGCCGCGCTCGTCGACCTCCTTCAGGATGTCGAAGATGCGCTTCTCATAGTCGGTCGTCAGCGCCTCGACGTAGTAGCTGCCGCCGAGCGGGTCGATCACGCTGGTGACGTTGGTCTCCTCGGCGATGATCTGCTGCGTGCGCAGCGCCATCTTCATCGCGTCCTCGGTCGGGATCGCGAACGCCTCGTCGTAGCCGTTCGTGTGCAGCGACTGCGCGCCGCCGAGCACCGCCGACAGCGCCTGCATCGCGGTGCGCACGATGTTGATCTTGTACTGCGGCGCGGTCAGCGTGGCCGCCGCGGTCTGGCAGTGGAAGCGCAGGCGCATCGAGTCCGGGTTCATCGCGCCGAACCGCTCCTTCATGATCTTCGCGTAGCAGCGCCGCAGCGCCCGGAACTTCGCGACCTCCTCGAAGAAGTCGGCCTGCGATACGAAGAAGAACGCCAGCCGCGGCGCGAACTCGTCGACGGTCATGCCGGTCTTAAGCACTTCCTCTACGTAGACGATGAGATTGGCGAGCGTGAACGCCGCTTCCTGCACGGGCGACGAACCGGCCTCGGAGATGTGGTAGCCGGAGATGTTGATCGGGTTGTAGCGCGGCAGGTTCCTCGCCGAGTACGCGATGATGTCGCGGCAGATGCGGACCGACGGCGCGATCGGGTAGATGTATTCCTTCTGCGCCATGTACTCCTTCAGGATGTCGGCCTGCACCGTGCCCGAGATCTTCCTCAGGTCGCAGCCGCGCTGCTCGGCGAGGGCCACGTACATCGCGAGCAGGATCCACGCGGTCGGGTTGATCGTCAGCGACACCGAGATCTTCTCGAGGTCGATGTCGGCGAGCAGGGCTTCCATGTCCGCCAGCGTGTCGATTGCCACGCCTTCGCGGCCGACCTCGCCCTCGCTCATCGGGTGGTCCGAGTCGTAGCCCATCAGCGTTGGCATGTCGAAGTCGGTCGAGATGCCGGTCTGGCCCTGCGCGATCAGGTACTTGAAGCGCTTGTTGGTGTCCTCGCCGGTGCCGAAGCCGGCGATCTGCCGCATCGTCCAGGCGCGGCTGCGGTACATCGTGGGGTAGGGGCCGCGCGTGAACGGGTAGCGACCGGGCAGTCCGATGTCGTCGAGCGGCGTCGCGGCGATGTCGGCCGCGGTGTAGACACGCTTGACCGGGAAGTCGCCGATGGTGAAGAACTGCTCATGGCGCTCGGCCTGCTTCCTCAGGAAAGCGGCGACTTCGCGCTCCTCCCAGTCCTGCGTTTCCTTGCCGACGCGCGCGGCGATCTCGGCATCAAGCCAGTTCATTCGAATACTCCTTGCGTAAGGCGGTGATGACCAGTTGCCGCGCCATCGTGTAGGGATCGCTCGCGCGGTCGGCGAGTGCCGATGCGAGGTCGGGACGGACGTGTTCGCTGGCCCGGTGGAATCGCTCGAGCAGCACGGTCTCGGCCGTCTTCTGCAGGCGGAAGTCGGCAATGCGGCGGCGCCGGAGCCGCCCCAGCTCGCTCGACTGCGACAGTTGCCAGTGGCGCGCGATGGCGTCGATGAGGTCCGCCACGCCTTCGCCTGTGAAGGCGCTGACACCGATCACGGGGATCTTCCAGTCGGTCTTCGGATGGGTGAGGGCGCCGAGCGTCAGCATCTGCCTCAGATCGGTCAGCGTGCGGTTGGCGTCGTCGCGGTCGCACTTGGAGACCACGTGGATGTCGGCGATCTCGAGCACGCCGGCCTTGATCGCCTGGATTTCGTCGCCGAGGCCCGGCGCGGACACGACGACCGTGGTGTCCGACGCCTTCGCGATCTCGACTTCGTCCTGGCCGACGCCGACCGTCTCGATGATGATCGTGCCGTAGCCCGCCACGTCGAGGATGTCGCAGGCATCGAGCGCCGCGCGCGCCATGCCGCCGGTGGCGCCGCGCGTGGCCATGCTGCGGATGAAGATGCCGGGATCGTTCGCCAGTTCCGTCATCCGGATGCGGTCGCCGAGGATCGCGCCGCCCGAGTACGGGCTCGACGGATCGACGGCGACGATGCCGACCTTGTCGCCGCGGTCGCGCATCAGGCGCGCCAGCTTGCCGACCAGTGTCGACTTGCCGCTGCCCGGCACGCCGGTGATGCCGACGATGTGTGAACGGCCGGCGCGGTGATAGACCTGCGCCAGCGCATCGCGCGCTTCCTCGGTGCCGCTCTCGGCGCGCGTGATCAGGCGCCCGGCGGCCCGTGTGTCGCCGTCGGCGAGGCGCGCGAGCAGTTCGGAGGAGGGAACGTACGCCATCACCGTCCCTCGCGCGCGAGCTGGTCGTTCAGTTCCCTGAACACCTCGCGATCGTCGATCACGCGGCGCGCCTTGAAATCGGTGCGCGTGATCGAGTGCGGCGCCGCGATCTCGACCCTGGTGCGCACGCCGAGCACGGTCTGCAGCTTGCGCGCGACTTCGGCGCGGAAGCCCTCGATGGCATCCGCGCCCGCGCGGTGCGTCGGCTCGTCGGCCTCGACCCGCAGCAGCAGCTCGTCCATCGCCGCATCGCGGGAGATCACGATCCGGTGCTCGCCGCCGTAGCGCGCCAGCTGGTTCAGCGCCGCGTCGATCTCGCTCGGATAGATGTTCTCGCCGCGGATCGTGAACATGTCGTCGATGCGGCCGAAGATGCCCTGTGGCAGCCGCGGGTAGGTGCGGCCGCACGGGTTGGGCTCGTCGACCCACAGCGTGAGGTCGCCCGACAGCAGGCGGATCATCGGCTGGCTGGTGCGCTCGAGGTGCGTGTAGACCGGCGTGCCGCGCTGCCCGTACGGCACGCGCTGCATGGTGGCCGGGTCGCACACTTCCGTGTAGACGACGTCCTGCCAGCACAGCATGCCCTGGTGCGACTCCCGGCTTCCCGCAACGTTCATCCACGGGCTCACCTCCGCCATCGAACCGCAGTCGTACACGCGCGCGCCGTAGGCCTCCTCGATGCGGTCCTTGACGCCCGGCACCGAGGCGCCGGGTTCGCCCGAGAAGAACAGGTAGCTGAGCCCGAAGTCACGCGGGTCGAGCTTCTCGGCGCGCGCGACCTCGATCAGGTGGATCGCGTAGCTCGGCGTGCCGTAGAAGGCCTTCGGCCTCATCATGTGGAGCCACTGCACGAGGCGCGCGCTCATGCCCGGCGCGCCCGCGCCGAACGGGAACGCCTTGGCGCCGAGTCGCTCGGTCCCGGCCAGCGCGCCCCAGCTGCCCATGTACAGGCTGAATACCGCCGCGATGCAGATGAGGTCGCCGGGTCGCATCCCCATCGCCCACATGATGCGGGCGTGCGCGTTGGCGATCGTGCGCCAGTCGTTGCGCCCGACCGAGAAGGCAGTCGGTCGGCCCGTCGTTCCGCTCGTGCCGTGCACGTGGAAGACCTCGCTCTCCGGGATGCAGAGGTAGTCGCCGAAGGGCGGGGTCGCGGCCTGCGATTCGCGCAGGTCCTGCTTGGTGACGACCGGCACGCGCGACTCGAAGTCCTCGAGCGATTTCAGCTGGCTCGGATGGAAGCCTGCCGCGTCCCACTTGCGCCGGTAGAAGGGCGCGTGCTCGTAGGCGTACCGGCACACCTGCTGCAGGCGCTCGAGGATCGCGCGTTCGCGGTCGCCGGCGGGCATGGTTTCGCGCACCGGAAACCAGTAGCGGTCGTCCGTGGACGGGAAGTAGCTCTCGTCGTAGGCGGCCGGATAGGACCACTGTTCCATCTGCATGTGCTTCCTTGGGGAGGAACCGCGCGTGGCGCGGTCCGTGCCGCGCTCAGCGCGGTCCGCGTTCGGCGACCAGCCGCGTGAGCGTCTCGACGATGCGTTGCGGCGGCGTGTCCTGCAGCAGGACTTCGCGCACCCCCATCTTCTTGATCGCGGCGACGTCCTCGGCCGGCATCACCCCTCCGGCGATGACGATGATGTCGTTGGCGCCACGGTCCTCGAGCAGCCTGAACAGCTTCGGGAACACGGTGAGCTGCACGCCGGACAGCAGGCTGACCCCGAGGACGTCGACGTCCTCCTGGATCGCGGTGTTGACGACCTCTTCCGGCGTGCGATGCAGGCCGGAGTAGACGACGTCCATGCCCGCATCGCGCAGCGTGCGGGCGACGACCTTGACGCCACGGTCGTGCCCATCGAGGCCGACCTTGGCGAGCAGAACGCGAATGGGGGAGTTCATCGGGAAGTCCGTGGGATTGGAGGAATACTGAATACCGTATACGATCGACGCAGTTTCGAGGACGGCATGCGGGCTGTCAACCCGTGGTCCGTCCCGTGAATCTGCCGGAGCGCATCGATGGAATCACTGAAGCCGCGGAAGACACTCGTCGAGCAGGTATACGAACGCATCCTCGATGCCATCTGCGAGGGGGTGCTGCCCGCGGGCGCGCGCGTCACGCAGGACGAACTCGCGGCGCGGCTCCAGGTCTCCCGGCAGCCGGTGATGAGCGCGCTCGGCCTGCTGCGCCAGCAGGGCTTCCTGGTCGAGCACGGACGGCGCGGACTCGAGGTGGCACCCGCCGACCGGCGGCACTTCGATGCGATCTACGAGTTCCGGTCCGTGCTCGAGCCGTGGGCGGCGGCGCTTGCGGCGGACCGCGCCACGCCCCGGCAGATCGAGCGCGGGCGCGCGCTGGTCGAGCAGGGCAAGCGCGTGGCGGCGGCGGGCGA
Organism: uncultured beta proteobacterium; assembly: GCA_963707725.1. Classification (GTDB taxonomy): domain Bacteria; phylum Pseudomonadota; class Gammaproteobacteria; order Burkholderiales; family Burkholderiaceae_F; genus JAOUJD01. The sequence goes on from CAVPRE010000009.1 coordinate 172,804, forward strand.
CGCCCACGCGACGCTGCAGGCGGACATCGACTTCCACAATTTCATCTACGAGGCGAGCGGCAATCCGCTGGTGCTCGAATCGATGCAGCTTCACTGGCAGCACTTGCGCCGGTCGATGGGCGAAGTGCTGCAGCGGCCGCGCTTCACCGAGAAGGTGTGGCGCGAGCACGCGGCGATCCTCGACGCGATCGCGGCAGGCGACCGCATGGCAGCGTCCCGGCTGATCGCGGAGCACGTGCGCGAGGCAAGCGAGCGTGTCGGCGCGGAGCTGGAAGCGGCCGAGCGCAAGGCGGCGTGAGGGCGCTTCACTCACGTGTGACGGCGACGAATCTTCCACTTCCGGCGATGAGCCTTCGAGAACTGCGCAGCGACGCGCTCGCGGCGCTGCGCATTGCCGACCCGGTCGCGAAGGTGAGCGCGGTGCACGCGCTCGCCCGGTCGGCGCCACCGCCTGACCCCGCGCTGGACCTGGAGGCACCGGCCGATGTTCCCGGCCGGCCGACGCGTCCGTCCCTCGTTCGTCCCGCCGACCTGGCGCGGCGCCCGGCGGGCACGCCCGAGGGACGCGCGGCGCTGCTGCACGCCATCGCGCACATCGAGTTCAACGCCATCAACCTCGCGCTGGATGCGGTCTGGCGCTTCGGCGACATGCCGGAGGAGTACTACCGCGACTGGATGCGCGTGGCCGACGAGGAGGCCACGCACTTCAGCCTCCTGTGCGGGCGGCTCGCCGCCCTTGGGGTGGCCTACGGCGACTTTCCCGCACACGACGGCCTGTGGGAAATGGCCGAACGGACGGCGGCCGACGTCCTCGCCCGGATGGCGCTGGTGCCCCGGACGCTCGAAGCGCGCGGGCTGGATGCTTCGCCGGCGATCCGGGCGAAGCTCGCTGCCGCCGGCGATGAAGCCTCGGCGCGGGTCATCGACGTGATCCTGCGCGACGAAATCGGGCACGTGGCGATCGGGAACCGATGGTTCCGCTTCCTGTGCACGCTCCGCGGCCTCGACGTCCGGCAGGCGTACGCCGACCTGGCGACCCTCCATCGGGCTCCGCGCCTGCACGGCCCGTTCAACCTGCCAGCACGACGCGCTGCCGGGTTCGACGAGGACGAACTCCGCGCGCTGGAACCCTGACGTCGCCTGCCGCCGCATCGCCTCGGCGGACAACCTCCCGGATTAGCCGAACGCCGCGATCGCTCTCAATGGGGATCGTTTCCCCGGCCCCCGCTGGCTACAGTCCGATGACCCTTCCGGAGGATCAATGGACTGGTCGACGCTGTTCAGCACACCCATCGGGGAACTGCTCGGGAGCAGGAACGAGCGGCAGCGGGACCGCGAGGCCTCCCGGCCGGCGATCGGCGCGACGCTGTGCTGCGCCGGGCTGCGCATGACAGTCCAGGCCGGCATGGGCGACGACCTCTGGCAGTGGCTCGTCAGGCTCGGCTGGCGCGAGTTGCGGCCAGGCGAGAGCCGGCTCCACTTCAAGCCGCTGCCGACCGCCCTGGTCACGCGCCTGTTCGACGGGCCCGCCGGCGACCGGGACCGGGTGCTCCTGGCGGCCATCCGGCACTCCGGCCACGGCGGCACCACCCGGGTCGTCCTCCCCGAACGCACCCCCTCCCGCGTGACCTAGCTTCGCCGGGGTCGCTTCCGGATTGCTGTTCCGCGATTCGGTCGCTAAAGTGGCTGGACTGCGGAAGGAGCAGCCCGCCTTGTTCAATCAACTGCGAAGTCTGGCCCGGACCTTGTTCCGGATCCGGCGCCCGCGTGCCGTGCCGCCGGCGCGAAGCAAGCCCGGCGTGGGCGCGCGCATCACGCACGGCGAGTACCGCATGATCGTGCAGGCCGGCATGACCGACTCGCTGTGGCTCTGGCTGGCCCAGCAAGGCTGGCGCGAAGTGACCTACCGGCCCGACCGCCGTCGTTACCTCGAGATCCCGCACGCCTTCGTCACCGAACTGATCGACGCCGGGCCCGACGACCGCCCCCAGATCCTCGAGGCGGCCAAGGCCGGGGCGGCGTACCGACCGCAGCTGCGGGGGCGCCGCCCGGCCACCATTTCGCGTGAGTGACCGCACGATCGTGCCGCGGCCGCGCGCGCCGTACGCGGGGCGCCGGTTCTCGCAGTTCGCGGTGGGCGACTCCTTCGGGGACGACGTTGAGGTTACCGACGGCCTCCTCGCCGACGGGGCGCGCCTGATCGGCGACTTCAACCCGCTGCACGTCGATGCCGACTTCGCCGGACGCTCGCGCTTCGGCGGATGCATCCTGCACGGAGTGATCACGTCCGCGCTGATGAGCGCCCCGTTCGGCAACCTCGCCGCCGGCACCGCGATCGGCTACCTCGAGCACAACACGCGTTTCCTCGCGCCGGTGCGCGCCGGTGACACGCTGCGGATCACGTGGACGGTCGTTGCGCTGGCGCCGAAGCCGGCGCGGGGCGGGGGCATCGTCACGGCCGAATGCGCAGCGCGCAACCAGCAAGGGGAGCTGGTCGCGACTGCCGTTGGCAAGATGATGGTGGGCGAGGGCGCCTAGGATCCGGCGCCCCGCACCCGGGCCGCGGCGTTCAGGCGAACGTCTCGCCCATCAGCGTGGCGAACCACTTGTTCATGTCGCTGTAGTTGTCGGACGTCGGACTCGTTGCTTCCGACGGCGTTGTGCCGACGATCTTGTAGCTGCCCGTCGACGCGTCGTACTGGTAAAGCGCTGTCAGCCACGAGGCGGTCGACGCGGTGATCGGCGAGTAGCACGCCGAGTTGACCACCAGGTCCGTATCCGGCGCCAGTCCGCGGAACGCGCGCACGATTGCATCGGCCGCGGTCTTGCCTTCCTGGTTGCCGATGTGGCCCGCTTTCGGGATGCCGGCGCTGCAGGAGTCGCCGATCACGTGCACCCCGGCGGCGGCGGTCGATTCGAACGTCGCGGCATTGACGCCGGCCCAGCGGCCGTCGCTTGAGTTCGCAAGGCCGTTGTCGAGGACGATCTTGCCTGCCCGTTGCGGCGGGATCGCGTTGACGACGTCGCCGATGACAATGCCCATCTTCGAATCGACCACGATCCGCGACGGCCCGGTGTCGATTGAGTTCACCGCGGCGTTGGGAACGTATTCGACGACGTCCTTGAACAGGCCGCCGAAGGCGGTCTCGAACGTGTGCCTTTCCGCCTGTATGCCTGCGTTGGCGTCGAGCACGATGACCTTGGATCCCGGCCTGTTGCGCTTCAGCCAGTCGGCGACGACACATGCGCGCTCGTACGGGCCCGGCGGGCATCGATATGGCGAAGCGGGGATCGTCATCACGAAAGTCCCGCGGGCAGGCATGGCGAGCAGCTGATTGCGCAGCGTCGTCGTTTCCGGGCCGGCCTGCCATGCGTGCACGACTCTGCTGCGCGCCGCGTCGGACTCGAGGCCCGGCAGGACGTCGAACACGACGCCGGGCGCGACGATCAGGCGGTCGTACTGGAGCGTGCTGCCGTCCGCCAGCGTGACCTTCCTGCCGACCGGATCGATGCCGACGACATTCCCCTGCCGGATGTCGACGCCGTAGTTCTGCTTCACCGTGGCGTAGCTGTACACGAGGCTCGACACCGTGCGCTGCCCGGTGAGCACCAGGTTGCTGAGGATGTTCGAGGTGTACGAAGGGTTGCGCTCGACCAGCGTCACCTGCACGCCGGAGCCGCCCCACACCTTCAGGTATTTGGCCGCGGCCAGTCCGGCCATGCCGCCGCCGACGACGACGACGCGGCCGGTGCTGCCGCTGACCACCGTCGGCGGTGTGCGCCTGGAGCGCGCGGCGTCCGCGAGTGGCGCAGAAGCTGCGTCTGTCGTGGCCGGAGCAAGCGGATCGCCGCCGCCGCAGCGCGTCAGCGCGGCGCTGAATCCCACGGCGCCCGCGGCCGTGAGCCATGTCCTGCGTGTGTAGTTCATGGCGTCACCTCAGCGGATCGTCGAAAGGTACTGGGAGATCTTCAGCAATTGGGCGTCGGTGTAGCCCTTGGCGTGCGGAACCATGATGTCGAAGTCCTCGGTGCCGGGCTGCTTGCGCTGCATCTCCTTCAGCTTGCTGTAGATCTCGGTCGAGGACTTGCCGTTGATCTCCTCGAAGCCACTGCGGCCGTCGGTGCCGTGGCACTGGAAGCAGTTGGACGCGAGCAGCCGTCCTGCAGGTGGGGCGGTCGTCTGGGCGGTTGCCGGCAGCGCGAGCAGCGCGGCGGCGACGGCCACCAGGCCGCTCATCAGCTTTCGTTTCATTGTCACTGGCTCCTCCTTGGTTGGCGCGGCAGCGGCCGAGGTACGGCCGCCGGATCGCTCGAGCGAAGGTTCGAGCGACGGAGGAGTTGTAGTGGCCGGTGGAACGGAGCGTCCAGAGCGATCGCCCGCGGGCTTGAGGCGAGTCGGGAATATCCGTCGGCCTAGCCGACTCGCGTGACGGCGCGAGCGGCGCGTCATCGCGGCGGCGCGCGAGTGAGGCCGAGTTTCGGTGATGCCCGTCACTCAAGCCGGAGCGACGGCATCCCCGCAGCAGTCGCCGCTAGAAGCTCTTCACCAGCGCGAGCATCGAGCGGAAGCGTTCGTCGGTTGCGAACTTCGTCCACTCGAACAGGACGGTTTCCGTGCCGGCGACCATGCATCCGGCGTGCGTCAGGCGCGCGAGCGCGAGTTCTCGGTCGCGCTGCGCGGCGGGCCGGGAGCCGACCGCGTCGTCGACGATCCAGACCTCGAATCCCTCGGACCGCAGTCCAAGCGCCGCCTGCAGCACGCAGACGTGTGTTTCCATGCCAGCCATGACGACCTGGCGTCGCCCGGTCGCAAGCACCTTCCGCACGAACTCGGGGTGATCGGTCGCCGCGAAGGCGGTCTTCTCGAAGATCTCGTCCGCCCCGAAGCGGCTGCGCAACGGCTCGACCAGCGCCCCGATCTGCTGCGGGCAGTGCTCCGTGATGAGCTTCGGAATGCCGAACAGGTCAGCCGCGGTGACGAGCGCTTCGGTGCGGGCGGTGACCCGCTCGTGGTCAAGGATGGCCGGAGCGAGCTTGCGCTGGATGTCGATGACGAGCAGCAGGGAGTCTTCGCGCGTGAGTCGCATGGTCAGTGTCCTTCGGCGCTAGCGGCGCGCTTCGTTTCGAGGTCGCGCAGCACGCGGCGCTGCACCTTGCCGGTCGTGGTCATCGGGAGTTCGGCGATGAACTCGATCTCCTTCGGATACTCGTACGGCGCGAGCTGGCCGCGGACGTGCTTCTGCAGTTCGTCGACCAGCGCCGGCGAGCCCCGGTAGCCCGCCGCGAGCACGACGTACGCCTTGACGACGGCGCCGCGCTCCGCGTCCGGCTTCGGCACGACCGCGACGTTGGCGACGGCGCGGTGCTTCACGAGGCAGTTCTCGATCTCGCTCGGGCCGATCCGGTAGCCCGCCGCCTTGAAAACGTCGTCGGCGCGGCCCTGGTACCAGAGATAGCCTTCGGCGTCGGCGCTGGCGAGGTCGCCGGTGCGCGACCAGTCGCCGGTGAACTTGTTCTTCGTCGCCGTCGTGTTGCGCCAGTAGCCGAGGAAGAAGATCGGGTCGAGGTCGCCGTGGATGTCGCGCCGGTGGATCGCCACCTCGCCCACGGTGCCCGGCGGCAGGACCCTGCCGTCGTCGTCGATCACCGCCACGCGGTGTCCCGGATAGGGACGGCCCATGCTGCCCGGGCGCGCCGGCCACCTGAGCTGCGAGTTGCCGACGATGTAGTTCATCTCGGTCTGGCCGAACATCTCGTTGACCGTGATGCCAAGCGCCTCGCGGCACCACGCGAACACGGTGGCGCCGACCGACTCGCCCGCGCTCATCATCGATCGCAGGCTGAGGGCATAGCGCGAGCGCGGCTCGCGCAACGCTCTTCATCATCATCTTCAGCGCGGTCGGGAACAGGAACGCGCTGGTGACGCGGTAGCGCTGCATCAGGTCGAACGCGCGCTCGGGAGAGAAGCGGCCGCGCGCCCCGACGATCGGGAATCCGAAGTACAGCGTCGGCAGCAGCGCGTCCATCAGGCCGCCGGTCCACGCCCAGTCGGCCGGCGACCAGAAGACGTCGCCCTTCTGCGGAAACCAGTCCTGCGACGCCACGAAGCCGGGCAGGTTGCCGATCAGCGCGCGGTGCGGCATCAGCGCGCCCTTCGGGGGTCCGGTCGTGCCGCTGGTGTAGATCAGCAGCGCCGGATCCTCGGCGAGCGTCGTCGCGAGCGCGAAGCGGTCGCCGGACTTCGACAGCAGCGCGCTCCACGCATGGCCTTCGCCGCCGCACTCTCCGACGACGACCAGGTGCTTCAGCGCGGGACAGTTCGCGCGGACCGATGCGAACGCGGGCAGGGCGCTGGCATCGACGATCGCGACGACGGCCTCGCTGTCCTGCAGGCGGTACTCCAGCGCATCGGGCCCGAACAGCAGCGACAGCGGCATCGCGACCGCGCCCATCTGGTAGATGGCCACGTGCGCCACGACGGTCTCGGGGCACTGCGGCAGGACGATGGCGACACGGTCGCCGGGCTTCACGCCGAGCGACTGCAGCGCGTTGGACAGGCGGTTGGCGTCGGCCTGCAAGGCGGAGTAGGTGTACGAGCCGCCGCTGCCCGACTCATCCTCGTAGTGCAGCGCGATGCGCGAGGACTCCTGCGACCAGCGCCGGCAGCACGCCTCGGCGATGTTGAACTCGCGCGGAACGTGCCAGCGGAAGTCGTCGTACAGCGCGCGATACTGGTCCCGCATCGTTCCCTCGCGAGTGGCAGGCATGGCTTCCTATAATCGCCGAACGGATTTCCCCACGCAAACGTGAAATCGCATCGGCCGTCACGCTCCAGCTTCACCACGATACGCGGGCTGCGTTATCACCTGCGCGAGTGGGGTCCGGTCGACGCCGTGCCCGGGCGCACGCTCTTCATGCTGCACGGCTGGATGGACGTCTCGGCATCGTTCCAGTTCGTGGTCGACGCGCTCGATCCGGACTGGCGCGTGGTCGCGCCCGACTGGCGCGGCTTCGGCCTGACGGAGTGGACGCACGGCGACTGCTACTGGTTCCCCGACTACGCGGCCGACCTGGAATTCATTGTCGACGCGGTGCAGGGCGACGCGCCCGCGCATCTCGTCGGCCACAGCATGGGCGGCAACATCGCGCTGATGTACGCCGGGGCGCGTCCCGCGCGCGTTCGCACCGTCGTCAACCTGGAGGGCTTCGGCCTGCACGCGAGCCACGCCGAGCAGGCGCCGGGCCGCCTCGCGCAGTGGATCGACGAAGTGAAAGCCGGCGGCGCCCTGCGCGACTACGGCAGCCGCGAAGAAGTGGCGGCGCGGCTGCGCAGGAACAATCCGCGGCTGTCGGCCGAGCGGGCCGCCTTCCTCGCCGACCACTGGGCCGAACCCGATGGTCGCGGACGGCTGCGCGTGGCAGGGGATCCGGCGCACCGGATCGTAAACCCGGTGCTGTATCGCGTCGACGAGGCGATGGCGATGCTGGAAGGCGATCACGGCGCCATCGCTGATGGTGATGGCCGCCGATACGGACGCCCTGCGGCACGTCGCACGCGACCGCGAGCAGGCCCTGGCCGAACTGCAGCGCCGTTTCGCCGTCGTGCCGGGGGCCGGGCAGGCGACGGTGGCGGACGCCGGCCACATGCTGCATCACGACCAGCCCGAGGCCGTGGCCCGCCTGATCAGGGATTTCCTGCGGCGGCACGCCTGATCCGGTCCGGCGACCGGTAAAATCGCGGCATGCCTGCCCCAGCCGGCGCCGACCTTCGGGACGTGCGCGCCGACCTCCATTCCCACTCGAACGTGTCCGACGGCGTGTTGCCGCCGGCGGACGTGGCCGCGCGCGCGCACGAGCAGGGCGTCGAACTGTACGCGTTGACGGACCACGATGAGGTCGGCGGGCTGGCGCAGGCGGCGACGGAGGCGCAGCGGCTGGGCCTGGCTTTCGTGCCGGGCGTCGAGGTGTCCGTCACCTGGGGCAGCACGACGCTGCACATCGTCGGCCTGGGAGTGGAGTACCGCGATGGCCGCCTGGAGGCGCGCCTCGGCGCCGTGCGGTCGGGGCGCATCAGCCGCGCGCAGGAGATGGCCGAGCAACTGGCGCGCGTCGGGATCGAGGGCGCCTACGACGGCGCGCTGGTCTACGCAGGCAACCCGCAGATGATCTCGCGCACGCACTTCGCGCGTTACCTGGTCGAGACCGGGCACTGCCGCGACGTCAAGGACGTCTTCTCGCGCTACCTGGTCGAGGGCAAGCCCGGGTTCGTGCCGCACGCGTGGGCCGCGCTCGACGAAGCCATCGACATGATTCGCGACGCCGGCGGCGTGGCGATCATCGCGCACCCGGGCCGCTACCGGCTCAATGACCTCGCGCTGCACACGCTGCTGGAGGAGTTCCGGGCGCTCGGCGGGACGGCGATCGAGGTGTCGACCAGCAACCACACCGAGCGCGAGATGCGCCGGTTCGCCGACCTGGCGCTCGAGTTCGGTTTCGAAGCCTCGGGCGGCAGCGACTTCCACGGGCCGGGCGAATCGGAGAACGTCGAACTGGGGCGCGTCGCGCGGCTGCCTGCCGACCTGACCCCGGTGTGGCATCGCTTCGTCTGATGGCGCAGCTCTTTGACGTCCACCCCGTCGACCCCCAGGTGCGATCGCTGCGCCAGGCGGCGCAGATCCTCGACCACGGTGGCGTCGGCGCGATCCCGACCGACTCCTGCTACGCGCTCGGCCTGCCATCTCGGACGACAAGGCGGCGGTCGATCGCATCCGGCAGATCCGCCGCATCGACGAGCGCCACCTGCTGACGCTGATGTGCCGCGACCTGTCGGACATCGGCCTATACGCGAAGGTGGACAACCGCCAGTACCGGTTGCTGAAGAACGCGACCCCGGGCCCGTACACGTTCATCCTGGAAGCGACGCGGGAGGTTCCGCGGCGCCTGTCGCATCCGTCGCGCAAGACGATCGGCCTGAGGGTGCCCGATCACAGGGTCGCCGCGGGACTGCTCGACGTGCTCGGCCAGCCGTTGCTGACCACCACGCTGCAGCTGCCGGGCGACGAAATGCCGTTGAACGACGCTGATCACATCCGCGAACGCCTTGATCACCAGATCGACTTCGTGCTGGATGCGGGCGCGTGCGGCATCGAACCGACCACGATCGTCGACCTCACCGGGCCGGAGGCCGTGCTGGTGCGGCAGGGCAAGGGCCCGGTGGAGGCCCTCGGCCTCTAGCCCGGCCATCATCGCAGCCGCGCCGGGATGACCGGGGTGCGCTGATAGACTGGACTCGATGGAAAACATCATTCAGGCGATCGCGGTGTACGCGATTCCCGTGCTTTTCGCGATCACCGTGCATGAGGCCGCCCACGGCTACGTGGCGCGCATGTTCGGAGACAACACGGCCTACGTGCTCGGCCGCGTGACGCTGAATCCGGTCAAGCACATCGACCCGCTCGGCACGATCGTCATTCCCCTCGGCATGGTGCTGCTGACCGGTTTCATGTTCGGCTGGGCGAAGCCCGTGCCGGTCGACTGGGGCAGCCTGCGCAAGCCGAAGCGCGACATGATCTGGGTTGCGGCGGCCGGCCCCGGCGTGAACCTCGTGATGGCCGTGGTGTGGGCGCTGCTCGTACCGCGTGCTGTCGGCCGCCGGCGTGCAGGAGAACTACTTCTACCTGGTCGCGCAGGCCGGAATCAGCGTGAACCTCGTCTTCATGGCGCTCAACCTGCTCCCGATCCCGCCGCTCGACGGCGGCCGCATCGTCAGCGGCCTGCTGCCGACCCGGATGTCGATGGCCTATTCGCGCATCGAGCCGTACGGCCTGTTCATCCTGCTTGCGCTGATGTTCACCGGCGCGCTGTCGTTCTTCCTGCGGCCGCTGCATGACATCGGCGCCGCCATCGTTCGCCTCTTCCTCTGACCATGTTTCCCGATCGCGTTCTTTCCGGAATGCGCCCGACCGGCGCGCTGCACCTCGGCCACTACCACGGTGTGCTGAAGAACTGGGTTCGCCTGCAGAGCGAGCATCCGTGCCTGTTCTTCGTGGCCGACTGGCATGCGCTGACGACGCACTACTCGGAGTCGGACTCGATCGAGGGCAACACCTGGGACATGGTGATCGACTGGCTGGCCGCCGGGCGTCGATCCGTCGCAGGCGACGCTCTTCGTCCAGTCGCGCGTGCCGGAGCACGCCGAGCTCTTCCTGCTGCTGTCGATGGCCACGCCGCTCGGCTGGCTCGAGCGCGTGCCGACCTACAAGGACCAGCAGGACAAGCTCAACGACCGCGATCTCGCCACCTACGGCTTCCTCGGGTATCCGCTGCTGCAGGCCGCCGACATCCTGATCTACCGCGCCACCATGGTTCCGGTGGGCGAGGACCAGGTCCCGCACATCGAGATGACGCGCGAGATCGCGCGCCGCTTCAACCACCTGTTCGGCGCCGAGCCTGGCTTCGAGGAGAAGGCGCGCGACGCCGTCAAGCGGCTCGGGTCGCGCCGCGCGAAGCGCTACACGGAACTGCGCACGCTCTACCAGGAGAAGGGCGCGAACGACGCGCTCGAGCAGGCGCGCGCGCTGATCGACGAGGCGGGCAGCCTGTCCATGGCCGATCGCGAGCGGCTGTTCGGCTACGCGGAAGGCGCGCGGCGGATCATCCTCGTCGAGCCCGAGGCCTTGCTCACCGAGGCCTCGAAGATGCCGGGCCTCGACGGCCAGAAGATGTCGAAGAGCTACAACAATGCGATCGCGCTGCGCGAGGACCCGGCGTCGATCACGAAGAAGATCCGCACGATGCCGACCGACCCGGCACGCGTGCGCCGCACCGACAAGGGCGATCCCGAGCGCTGCCCGGTCTGGCAACTGCACAAGGTCTACTCCGACGACGCGACGAAGGACTGGGTGCAGACGGGCTGCCGCAGCGCCGGCATCGGCTGCCTCGACTGCAAGCAGCCCGTGATCGACAGCGTGATCCGCGAGCTGGCGCCGATGCGCGAGCGCGCCCAGCGCTACCTCGAGGATCCGGCGGTCGTGCGCAACATCATCGCCGATGGCTGTGACCGGGCCCGCGAACTGGCGGGCGAGACGATGCGCGAAGTGCGCGAGGCGATGGGGCTCGCGCGCGGCTGACGCGGCGCGGACCCGCCGCTGACCCGGACATGCCGTTGCACGCCGAACCGCGGCCGTCGGATTGGATCCGGCGGTTCGCGCCTCTCGTTGCGCCGGGCGGCCGCGTGCTCGACGTCGCCTGCGGGAGCGGGCGCCACACGCGCCTCTTCGTCGAGCGTGGCTGTGCGGTGGTTGCCGTCGACCGCGAGCCCCGCCTCGAACCGGACCTGCTGTCGAACGCGCGCGTGCATCTGCGAGTGGCGGACCTCGAGCAGGGCCCGTGGCCGCTGGGTCGCGATCGCTTCGATGCGATCGTCGTGACGAACTACCTGCATCGCCCGCTGTTTCCCCACCTGCTCGCTGCGCTCGCACCGCGCGGCGTGCTGCTGTACGAGACCTTCGCCGTCGGCAACGCGGCCTTTGGCAAGCCGGGCAACCCCGCGTTCCTGCTGGCGCCGCGCGAATTGCTCGACGCGTTCGCCACGCTGCGCGTGATCGCTTTCGAGGACGGCTACGAGGAGACTCCCCGGCCGGCGATGGTGCAGCGGATCGCCGCGAGGCTGCCGGCGGCAGATGACATCGAGCCGCCCCACGGCGTCGCACTGCGCCCGGCCTAGACGTCCCGCGGCTGTAGAATCACGGGCTTCGCTGGGGAGACGAACACCATCATGATCAAGGGCAGCATCGTCGCCGTCGTCACGCCGATGCACGAGGACGGCACGCTCGACCTCGATGCATACCGCCGGCTGATCGACTGGCACATCGCCGAAGGCACGAACGCGATCGTCTCGGTCGGCACGACCGGCGAGTCGCCGACGGTGACGCCCGAGGAACACGGGGAACTGATCCGCGTTGCCGTGGAGACGGCCAAGGGCCGCGTCCCGGTCATCGCCGGCACGGGCGGCAACTCCACCTCCGAGGCGATCGAGCTGACCGAGCACGCGCGCAAGGTCGGCGCCGATGCGACGCTGCAGGTCGTGCCGTACTACAACAAGCCCACGCAGGAAGGCCAGTACCGGCACTTCCGCACGATCGCCGAGCGGGTCGACCTGCCGATGATCCTCTACAACGTGCCCGGACGCACGGTGGCGGACCTCGGCACCGAGACGACACTGCGGCTGGCGCAGGTGCCGGGCATCGTCGGTCTGAAGGACGCGACCAGCGACATGGGCCGCGCGGCGGAGATCCTGAAGAAGGCGCCGGCCAGCTTTGCGCTGTACAGCGGCAACGACGACACGGCGCTCGCCCTGATGCTGCTCGGGGGTCACGGCGTCATTTCGGTCACGGCGAACGTCGCGCCGCGGCTGATGAGCGACATGTGCCGCGCCGCGCTGTCGGGCGATTTTGCCGCGGCGCGTGCGATCAACAACCGCTTGCTGCCGCTGCACTTCAAGCTCTTCGTCGAGCCCAACCCGATCCCGGTCAAGTGGGCGCTTGCGAAGACGGGCCGCATCGAGAACGGCATTCGCCTGCCGCTCGTGCCGCTGAGCGTGGCCAACGAGCCGATCGTCCTCGGCGCAATGAAGGAAGCCGGGCTCCTCTAGCCCGGGCAGGAGTTTCGATGAGCGATCGTTTCATCCGTTTGCGCTGGCTCGCTGCTGTCGGTGCCGTGCTTATGTCGGGCTGTTCCTGGACCGGCAGTTTCTTCCAGTCCGACAAGGTCGCCTACGAGACCGCCCAGCAGGCGCGGACGCCGCTGGAGGTGCCGCCGGACCTGTCGCAGTTGCCGCGCGACGACCGATTCCTGGTTCCCGAACGGCCGCAGACGATCACGGCGTCGGGCCAGCAGCAGGCCGGGCGATCCGGCACCGGCGCCGTACCGACCGCCGCCACGTCCTCCGTGGTGCCCGGCGGCGTCGTGGCGAAGATCGAGCGGCAGGGCAACCAGCGCTGGCTCGCGGTGAACCTTCCACCCGAGCGCGTGTGGCCCGTGCTGGTCGAATTCTGGCCGACCGTCGGGCTGAGCGTCGAGAAGTCCGACGCCGCGACCGGCATCCTCGAGACCGCGTGGGCAGAGAACCGGGCGAAGCTCCCCCAGGACATCATCCGACGCACGCTGGGACGTCTGCTCGACTCCGTGTACTCGACCGGCGAAATGGACAAGTACCGCGCGCGCGTCGAACGCACGCCGCAGAACACGTCCGAGATATTCGTCAGCCACCGCGGCATGGTGGAGGTCTTCACGTCGTCGGCCCAGGACCAGACCAAGTGGCAGCCGCGGCCCTCGGATCCGGAACTCGAGGCCGAAATCCTGCAGCGCCTGCTCGTGAAGTTCGACGCGTCGGCGGCGCAGTCGGCCACCGCCACCGCGGCGGCGCCGGCAGGTGCGACGGGCGGGCCACGACCGTCCGCGGGAGCCTCCGCGACGGCGGCGCCCGCGGCGCCCCAACTCGCTCGCATGGTCAAGGGCTCGGATGGACGGAGCGAGCGGCTCGAGATCGACGACGGCTTCGAGCGCGCGTGGCGTCGGGTCGGCCTTGCGCTCGATCGCGGCGCCTTCACGGTCGAGGACCGTGACCGCGCCAAGGGCATCTACTTCGTCCGCTACCTCGACCCGGATTACGAGGCGAAGGCGAAGTCGGAGCAGGGCTTCTTCTCCAAGATATTCACCAGCGACAAGCCAGTCCCGGCCCTGCAGTACCGCGTCGTCGTGAGCGGCGAAAGCACTAACAGGACCGTCGTGACGGTGCTGGATGCCAAGGGCGCGCCGGAGCGTTCGCCGGCGGGCGACCGGATCCTGGCGTTGCTGAACGAACAACTGCGCTAGCGCGGACCGTGGCGTGCTGCGCGCCTGCAGCCTTGGCTCCGGCAGCAGCGGCAATGCGCTGGTGGTGGAAGCGCGCGACGGTTCGTCCGTCACGCGCGTCCTGGTCGACAACGGCTTCAACCTGAAGCAACTGGCTCGCCGCCTCGGGCGCGCTGGGCTTGCGCTGCATGACATCGATGCCGTGCTCGTGACGCACGAGCACAGCGACCATGTCGGCGGTGTCGCGCGGTACGCGTGCCAGGCCGGTGTTCCCGTCTACTGCTCCGAGGGCACCGCCCGCGCCGCCGGTCTGATGGACCGTGGCGTCCTGTGGCAGGAACTGGTGTCCGGAGTGACGCAGGACATCGGTGCCGTCGTGGTCGATCCGTACGAAGTGCCGCACGACGCGGCCGAGCCGCTTCAGTTCGTCTTCGGCGACGGCCAGCGCAGGCTCGGTCTCCTCACCGATGCGGGCGAGCCGACGGCGCGGATCGTCGCGGCGCTATGCCGCGTCGACGCACTGGTGCTGGAGTGCAACCACGAGGAGGCAATGCTGCGCGCAGGCCCGTACGCGGCTTTCCTGAAGGCGCGCATCGCCGGGGCGCGCGGCCACCTGTCCAATGCCCAGGCGGCGAATCTGCTGCGCCAGGTGGACTGCTCGCGGCTTCAGTGGGTGGCGGCCGCGCACCTGTCAGCGCAGAACAATACGAAGGCGCTTGCGAGCGGGGCGATCGCTGCCGTGCTCGGGTGCGTTCCCGGCGAGGTCGCGGTCGCCGACCAGGAGGAAGGGCTCGACTGGCGGATCGTGTAGCCGCCTCGAACAGGCGAAAAAAAGGGCCGGCGATGCCGGCCCTTTTTCGTCCGTTGCCGGATTACTTCTTGGCGGCGTCGACGGCAGCCTTGGCAGCTTCGCCGGCGGCCTTGGCGGCGGCTTCCTTAGCAGCCTCGGCGGCTTTGTCCGCCTCGGTCTTGGCAGCATCGGCGGTGGCCGGAGCCATCGGGGCTGCGGCCGGAGCGGCCGCGTCGGCCGGCTTGGCCGCGTCAGCCGCTGGCGCAGGGGCCGGGGCCGGGGCCGGCGCGGCGGCGGGCGCCGGGGCCGGGGCTGGTGCAGCAGGCTCCTTCTTGCCGCAGGCGGCAAGCGCCACGACCATCATGGAGGCGATCAACAGTGACTTCTTCATTTGTGCAAACACCCTTCCTGAGTAACTCGATATGTTTTGTTCGACCCGGCGGGTCGCGGGACGCAATGGTCGACTTCGCCACTCTTCCCAACCTGCAATTGTAGCGTTTGCGAAAGCCACTTGCGCTGCTAGGCGAGGCCCAGCGGCGAGGCCGGGAGGTTGTGTCCCGCGGCGTTCCAGCGGCGATCGAACGCCGCGATCAGCGGCTGCGTGTGCGGCTTGTGATTGAGCCAGAGGCTGCCGCTCGTGCTCCGCGTGGCCCGCAGTTCGATCGCTGCATGATCGTCGACGAGAACCCAGGCATCCTCGCCCACCGGGTCCTCGTCCGAGGCGATGCGCAGTTCCAGCGCGTGAGCGAAACGCCGCTGCAACAGGCGCAGGCGGGCCGCCCGGGTTTCCAGCCAGGCGGCGTCGTCGACCAGCAGCCGGATGCGCGCGCTTCGGTCCCCCAGCAGCAACTGCCGCAGCGACTCCGTCGCGGCGATCGACGAAAGGTCGAACACGGACAGGTCACGGTGCAGCGCCCGCACCATGCGGTGGCCCGAGACCAGGGCGATGCGCACCGCATCGTGCAACTCGCGGCGCGAGGCGATGAGGAGGCGCTGCGGCGTCGGGTCGCCCTGCAGGACTTCCGATGGGTTCATGGGGACTTGCCTCCTCCGAAGTGCAGCCAGCCAGCCGCGTACCAGTCCTGCAGCAGCGCCTGGGCGGCCAGCGGAAGCCGGGCCACCGCCGACGACGCCAGGGCGCGCTGGTCCGCGAGGGCACGCAGCGTCTCGCCGCTGCCCACGGGCAGGCTCAGGCACTCGCCGTTGATCCCGATCGCGCCGCGTGCGTACATCATTCGAGTCGCAGGCGCGAGCTCAAGTCCGCGCCGGGCAGCGACCTCGGTAAAGCGCTGCGCGCGAACGGGACGGGCGGGTCGCTCGAAGACGACCTGTGCTTTCGGCTCGGTGAGGTAGCGGAGCAGGAACCGCTGCGTATCGCGCTGCGTCGGGCGACTCCGGCGAAGAGCAGCGTGGATCCGCCCGACCATGGTGGCAGGCAGGGCCGCGGGCCGCCGCGCCGGCCCGAGCCCGGGATCCGCATAGCGGCCGGGGACGACGGCGTGATCGGCGAAGTCGGTCAGCCAGGGTTCGAGCAGTTCGCGGTAGGTCGGCGCACGGAAGCCGATGGAGTAGGTGAGGCACTCGCCGACCGCCGTGCCGTCGTGCGCGACGCCGGGCGGCAGGTACAGCATGTCGCCAGCCTCGAGGATCCACTCCTGCTCGGCGCGGAAGTCGGCGAGGAGCTTCAGCGGGGCGCCAGGAACGAGGGCGAGGTTGCGCTGCCGGCTGATGCGCCAGCGGCGGCGCCCCCAGGCCTGCAGCAGGAACACGTCGTACGAGTCGACATGCGGACCGACGCCGCCACCGTCGGTCGCGTAGCTCACCATCAGGTCGTCGAGCCGGGCATCGGGCACGAAGCGGAACCGGCGGAGCAGCGCATGCGCGCCTGCGTCCAGCAGGTCGACGCCTTGCACGAGCAGCGTCCAGTCGGGCCGGCGGGTCGATGGCAGCCTGCTCAGCGGGCCGTGCTTCATCGACCAGCGTTCGTCGAAGCGGGCGATGAGACGCGACTCGGCATCGTCGCGCCGCGCGAGTTCGAACAGCGCGTCGCGCGAGACCGGGGGCACGAATCCGGGAAACGCGTCGCGGATCAGGAGCGGCCGGCGCTGCCAGGCGTCGCGCATGAAGCGCGCGACCGGCATCGAGCCGAGCTGTCTCAGGATGGAGGACGTGGCCACACAGCGATTATAGGAACGCGCCGCGGCGCATAATTCCCGCCGGGAGGAGCGATGAAGATCGATCAGGGCGCGCTCGTCAGCCTCGACGTCACGATGTACGACGCGCAAGGGGTCCTGCTGGAACACTCCGAGGAGCCGCTCGTCTACCTGCACGGGCACGACGACCTGTTCCCGCGGGTCGAAGACGCGCTGGCGGGGAAGGAGGCCGGCGCGCGAGTCGCGCTGCAGCTCGAGCCGGATGAGGCGTTCGGCGACTACGACCCGGCACTGGTGATGCTGATGCCGCTAGACAACCTCGGCGAGGGCGTGGAGGTGGGCATGCGCGTCGAGGGTGACGGGGGGGAGGGCGCCGCAGGCCGCATCTTCACGATCACGGACATCGCCGAAGGCATGGCGGTGCTCGACGGCAACCATCCGCTCGCAGGCTTCGCCCTGCGCTTCGACATCACCGTGCTCGAAGTGCGCGCCGCGAGCCCCGAGGAACTCGCGGACGCCGACTCCCCGCGGCTACCGGAGTTCCTGCGCCTCGCCGAGCCGCGGCCGACGAGGCTGCACTAGGGCCGCGCCAGCCGCTGCAGCTCGTCGAGCAGCAGGTGCGCCTCGCGCGGCGAGATGCCGTCGAGGTCGATGGCGAGCAGGCGGTTCCTCAGGGGGTCCTCCGGTGACACGGTCGGCGCCGGTGTCTCCGGTGTCGCGACGAACAGGTCGAGTTGCGGACGCGTGCCCAGCGCGCGCTCCTCGAGTTGCGTCAGCAGCGAGCGCGCGCGGCGGATCACCGCGGGCGACACGCCGGCAAGCTGCGCCACGGCCAGGCCGTAGCTCTGGTTCGCCGGGCCGTCGCGCACTTCGTGCAGGAACACGACCTTGCCGCCGGACTCGGCCGCCGCGACGTGCACGTTGGCCACGTCGGGATGCTGCTCGGCGAGTTGCGTCAGCTCGAAGTAGTGGGTGGCGAACAGCGTCAGGCAGCGGTTCTTCTCGACCAGTTCGCGCGCGATGGCGGCGGCGAGTGCCATGCCGTCGAACGTCGACGTGCCGCGGCCGATCTCGTCCATCAGCACCAGGCTCTGCTCGGTGGCGGCGTGGAGGATCGCGGCCGCCTCGGTCATTTCGACCATGAACGTCGAGCGGCCGCGCGCCAGGTCGTCGGCAGCGCCGATGCGGGTGAGGATGCGGTCGAGGGGGCCGAGCCGCGCCGCGGTCGCCGGCACGTAGCTGCCTGCGCAGGCGAGGAGCACGATGAGGGCGATCGATCGCATGTACGTCGACTTGCCGCCCATGTTCGGCCCGGTGATCACCAGCAGCCGCCGGCCGGCCTTCAGGACGCAGTCGTTCGGAACGTACGTCTCGAGCTCGCGCTCGACCACGGCATGCCGTGCGCCACGGACATCGATCTGCGGCGCCTCGCTGAACTGCGGCCGTGTCCAGCGTGCCCGTTCGGCGTGGGCCGCGAACGCCGCCAGTGCGTCGATCGATGCGAGCGCCGACGCGGCGCGCAGCAGGGCGGGGACGTGCGGGGCGAGATCGGCGACCAGGCGGTCGAACAGGTCCTTCTCGCGCCCGAGCGCCCGCTCGCGCGCCGACAGCGCCTTGTCCTCGAACGACTTGAGCTCCGGGGTGATGTAGCGCTCGGCGTTCTTCAGGGTCTGGCGCCGCCGGTAGTCGTCGGGCACTTTGGCCGCCTGCCCGTGCGTCACCTCGATGAAGAACCCGTGCACCCGGTTGTACTCGACGCGCAGGTTCGCGATGCCCGTGCGCGCCCGCTCACGCGCTTCGAGGTCGACGAGGAACTGTCCGGTGTTGTCGCGCAGGGCACGCAGTTCGTCGAGCTCCGGGTCGAAGCCCGCTGCGATCACGTCGCCGTCGCGCACGGCGTGCGCCGGCTCGATCATCAGTGCCGCGGCGAGCAGTACATGGACCTCCGGTGCGAGCTCCATGTCGGCCCGAAGTTCGGCGAGCAGCGGCGCGTCGAGCCCGGCAGCCAGCTGTGCGGCCCGCAGCGCGTGCGGCAGCGCGTCGCGCAGCGCGGCCAGTTCGCGCGGGCGCGCAGACTGGAGCGCGATGCGGCTGGCGATGCGCTCGAGGTCGGGCACGGCGTTCAACTCGGTGGCGAGTTGCGAGCGCAGTTCGGTCGACTCCAGCAGGGCCTCGACCGCCGCGTGGCGCCGCGCGGCGTCCGCCTGGCGGCGCAACGGATGATGCAGCCAGTGGCGCAGGCGGCGGCTGCCCATCGGCGTGGCGCACCGGTCGAGCAGCCGGAACAGCGTCGGGCCTTCCTCGCCACGCAGCGTCTCGGTGATCTCCAGGTTGCGCCGCGAGACCGCGTCGAGCATCACGTAGTCGGAGATCGCCTCGCGCCGCAGCGCGCGCACGTGCGCCAGCGCGTCCGCCCTGCGTGGCGCGCGCGTACTCGAGCAGCGCCGCGCAGGCCGCGACGATCTGGGGCGCGTCGGCCACGCCGAACGCGTCGAGCGTTCCGACCTCGAACTGGTCCAGCAGCGCCCGGGTGCCGCGCACGTCGTCGAAGTGCCAGTCTGGGCGCGGCTGCACCGTGCAGCCGTCGGTTGGCAGTGAACTACGCAGCGCGTCGTGCCAGCTCTCGGGCACCAGGACCTCGCTCGGAACGAGGCGGGCGAGCTCCGAACCCAGCTGGGCAAACGGAGCGCCGGCGGCACGGAGTTCCCCGGACGACAGGACCAGCCACGCGAGGCCGAACTCGCCATTGCGTTTCGCTGGCGGCGCAATTGCGAGGAGCACCGCGTCGGCCTTGGAGTCGAGCAGGGCGGGGTCCGTCAGCGTTCCGGGCGTGACGACCCGCACCACCTTGCGCTCGACCGGCCCCTTGCTGGTGGCCGGGTCGCCGATCTGCTCGCAGATCGCGACGCTCTCGCCGAGCTTGACCAGCTTGGCAAGGTACTGCTCCACGGACACGACCGGCACGCCGGCCATCTTCACCGGCGCGCCGCCCGAGGCGCCGCGCTGGGTGAGCGTGATGTTCAGCAGGCGCGCGGCGCGCTCGGCGTCGTCGTAGAACAATTCGTAGAAGTCGCCCATCCGGTAGAAGAGCAGGATGTGCGGGTGCTGCGCCTTGATGCGCAGGTACTGCTGCATCATCGGCGTGTGGCCGGAGAACTCGGGGGCGTTCACGCGGATGAGGGAGGCGATCGGGTCAGGTGGTGCGCGCGGGATGCACGGTGCCGATGAGATTCAGCAACTGCGGAAAAATCTTCGGCGCACCGCACACGATGCGGCCTTCGTCTAGGTAGGCGGCTTCGCCCTTGAAGTCCGACACCAGGCCGCCCGCCTCCAGTATCAGCAGGCTGCCGGCCGCCATGTCCCACGGCGACAGGCCGATCTCCCAGAACCCGTCGAGGCGGCCCGCTGCCACGTAGGCGAGGTCAAGGGCCGCCGCGCCGGGCCGCCGGATGCCCGCGGTGTGTTCCGTCACGCCGCGGAACATGCGCACGTACTCGTCGAGGTGCTCGAAGCTGCGGAACGGGAAGCCGGTGCCGATCAGGCACTCCGACAGCTTGCTGCGCCTCGACACGCGGATGCGGCGTTCGTTGAGGAAGGCCCCACGGCCGCGCGACGCGGTGAACAGTTCGTTGCGCGTGGGGTCGAACACGACGGCCTGCGTGACGTGCTCGCGGTGGCGCAGGGCGATCGACACGGCGTACTGCGGGAAGCCGTGGATGAAGTTGGTCGTGCCGTCGAGCGGGTCGATGATCCACGTGTATTCGGAGTCGCCGCTCGCGCCCGACTCCTCGGCGAGGATCGCGTGATCGGGGTACGCCTTGAGCAGGATGTCGACGATCGCCTGCTCGGCGGCGCGGTCGACCTCGGTGACGAAGTCGCTGCGGCCCTTGCTCGCCACCTTCACGAGATCGACGTCGAGACTGGCCCGGTTGATGATCGAACCGGCCTTGCGCGCGGCCTTGACGGCCGTGTTCAGCATCGGATGCATGATTGAGCGCGCCGGCCGGACGGCAGACGGCATTTAGACTGGGCGACGATTCTAGTCGATTGACCTTCGCTCCCCGATGCCGAACCCTGCCGACCAAGTCCGCTTCGTGCTGGTTGCGCCCACGCATCCGGGCAACATCGGCGCATCCGCGCGCGCGATCAAGACGATGGGCTTCTCGCGGCTGGCGGTCGTGCAGCCGCGGCACCCGGAGTATCGGGAGCACCCGGACGCGGTGGCCCTGGCCACCGGCGCTGCCGACGTGCTCGCCGCAAGCGCCGCGTTCGCGACGCTGACCGAAGCGCTCGCGGGCGTCCGCACCGCCTTCGCGATGACCGGTTACGACCGTCAGTTCGGGCCCCCGCTGTCGGACCTCCGTTCCTGCGCCGAGGAGGCAGCAGCGCGCGCGATCCACGCCGGCGAGGAGATCGCGTTCGTGTTCGGCACGGAGCGCTCGGGGCTCGAGAACGAGGACGTGGAACGGTGCCAGCGCAGCTGCGCGATCCCGGCGGATCCCGCGTTCTCGTCGCTCAACCTGGCGCAGGCGGTCCAGGTCGCTGCCTACGAGTGCCAGCTCGCGTTGCGCGGGGCGCCGGCAGTGCACGAAGCGCAGAGGCGCTTCGGACCGGAGGAGAGCGTGGCGCCGATCGAGGCGCTGGAAGGGTTCTACGCGCACTTCGAGCAGGCCCTGGTCGCCGTCGGCGCGCTCGATCCAGACGAGCCGAAGCGCCTGATGCAGCGCCTGCGGCGGCTCTTCAATCGGGCGCGCCCCACGCAGACCGAGATCGACGTGCTGCGCGGCGTGACCGCGGCGATCATCGAGTCGCGCGCCGACCGCGCGGGGCGCAAGCGCGGCCGCTAGAATCGGCGGCCCGATAACGCGACCGACGACGCGGTCGCCACAACGCGGTCCCGCAGGCCGGGACTGCCGCGAAAATCCCATGTTCAACCGATTGCGCGAAGACATCGACTGCATCCTGGAACGCGACCCGGCGGCCCGCAG
The DNA here is from genome assembly GCA_963707725.1 of uncultured beta proteobacterium. Classification (GTDB taxonomy): domain Bacteria; phylum Pseudomonadota; class Gammaproteobacteria; order Burkholderiales; family Burkholderiaceae_F; genus JAOUJD01. Next base: position 194,589 of record CAVPRE010000009.1, read on the forward strand.
CCGCTGGGAAGTGCTGACCTGCTATCCGGGCCTGCACGCGCTCTGGATGCATCGCATCGCGCACGCGTGCTGGAACGGCGGCCTGCGCTGGTTTGGACGCTTCGTTTCGCACGTCTCGCGCTTCCTCACCGGCATCGAGATCCACCCGGGCGCGCAGATCGGGCGCTTCGTCTTCATTGACCATGGCATGGGCATCGTGGTGGGCGAGACCGCGGTGATCGGCGAGGGCTCGACCATCTACCAGGGTGTCACGCTCGGCGGCACGTCGACCGTCAAGGGAGCCAAGCGCCATCCCACGCTCGGCCGCAACGTGATCGTCGGCGCGGGCGCCAAGGTGCTCGGGGGATTCACGGTCGGCGACGGCGCTCGCATCGGCTCGAATGCGGTCGTCGTAAAGGAGGTGCCCGTCGGCGCGACGGCGGTCGGTAATCCGGCGCGCATCCTGCACAAGGAATCGGACGCGGCGCGCGAACAGGCGGCGAACCGCATGGGGTTCTCCGCCTACGGAATCTCGCAGGAAGGCGACGACCCGTTGACGAAGGCGCTGCACGGACTGGTCGACCACGCCGCCGCGCAGCAGCGGGTGATCGACCAGATGGTCGCCGCGCTCGAGCGGAACGGCATCGCGATCGCCGGGGAAGCGAAGACCGCGGCGCACGCGGTCAATCCGTCCGAACTCAACAAGCTGGTCGACGAGTAGGGCCGGTCAGTCGAAGAACACCAGCCGCGGCCGGCCCTCGACGAAGTCGAGGAAGCCGCCGCGCGGTTCGGCGCCGTCGAGATCCCAGTCGGGCAGCACCCAGCGCTCGGCGAGCTTTTCACCGAGGTCGACCACGTGCGCGGCCGGCCGGTGCGTGTGGCCGTGGATGATCCGACGCACGCCCGTTGCACGCAGCGCCGCCACGACGGCATCGGGCGTCACGTCCATGATGTCGGCCGCCTTCATCGACTTCTCGCTGTCGCTCTGCATGCGCAGCCCGCGTGCGAAGGCGATGCGCTCGTCGAGCGACTTCGAGAGGAAGTCCCGCTGGAATTCGGGCCGGCGCACCATCGCGCGGAACCGCTGGTAGGCAACGTCGAGCGTGCACCAGGCGTCGCCGTGCGACAGCAGCGTGGGCGTGCCGGCAACCTCGACGACGATCGGATCGGCGAGCAACGTGCCGCCGCTGGCGGAGGCGAAGGCGTGGCCGAGCAGGGGATCGCGGTTGCCGTGCATCAGCAGCAGGCGTCGGCCGCTGGCCGAGTAGGTGGCCAGCGCGTCGACGATGGGTCGCGCGGAGGCCGCTGCGTCGTCGCCGATCCAGAACTCGAAGAGATCGCCGAGGATGACGAGTTCGCGATGCGCCGGCGCGTCGGCCGCGAGGAACTGCAGGAACCGGGCGATCGTGCGCGGGCGCTCCGCGGTGAGGTGCAGGTCCGAGATGAAGAGCGGATCCAGCAGTGGCGCGGCCGTCGGCGTCACGGCCAGCACCGGCGGTGGATCGACGAGGTTCACTCGACGATCTCGGCGCGCTCGATCAGCACATCGGACTCTGGCACGTCCTGGTGCATCCCCTGGCGGCCGGTGCGCACCGCCTTGATCTTGTCGACGACATCGAACCCCTCGGTCACCTTGCCGAACACGCAGTAGCCCCAGCCCTGCGCGGTGGGGGCCGTGTGGTTCAGGAAGTCGTTGTCCGCGACGTTGATGAAGAACTGCGAACTCGCCGAATGCGGATCGTTGGTCCTCGCCATCGCGACCGTGTACTTCGCGTTGCGCAGGCCATTGCCCGCCTCGTTCTCGATCGGCGCATCCGTGCGCTTCTGGCGCATGCCCGGCTCGAAGCCGCCGCCCTGGACCATGAAGCCGTTGATCACGCGGTGGAACACGGTGCCGTCGTAGAAGCCCTTGCGCACGTACGACTCGAAATTGGCGGCGGTCTTCGGTGCACGGTCGTGGTCGAGTTCTAGGGTGATGGGGCCAAGGGAGGTCTGCAGGCGGATCATGGGGGTTCCTGGTTGGGTTACTTGACGATGCGGGCCGACTTGATCGTGACCGGCGTCAGCGGGACGTTCTGGTACCGGCCTCGGTTGCCGGTCGGAACGGCCTTGATCTTGTCGACGACGTCCATGCCCTCGACGACCTTGCCGAACACCGCATAGCCGTGGCCGTCGAAGCTCGGGTAGTCAAGGGAAGCGTTGTCGACGACGTTGATGAAGAACTGCGCCGTCGCCGAGTTGGGGTCGGGCAGCCGGGCCATCGCCACGGAGCCGCGCACGTTCTTCAGCCCGTTCTTGCTCTCCAGCGGGATTGGCGCGCGCTTCTGCCGCTCGGACATGTCCGGTTCGAATCCGCCGCCCTGGATCATGAAGTTCGGGATCACCCGGTGGAAGACGGTGCCGTCATATTGACCGGCCTTCACGTAGGCGAGGAAGTTGTCGACCGTCTTCGGCGCCTCTTTCGGGGCGAGCTCGATGACGATCCGGCCCAGCGATGTTTCGAGTGTGACGCGCGGGGCCGTGCCCTGCGCAGTGGCGGTAGTCGCGCCCAGCGTGAATGCGGCGCAGAAAAGCAGCGTCTTGATCTTCATCGGGCTCCTCGCGGGATTCAGGGGGTGATGCGGGTCTTGGAGAGCAACTCGCGCGAGAGCGACAGCTTGCTGGCGAGATTTCGATTGCCAGGCTGCAGCCGGGCCGCGCGCTGGTAGGCGTCGACGCTCAGTTGCAGGTGGACGTCGCCGAGGTTCTCGTGCGCGGTGGCGTAGTCGGGGCGGATGGCGAGGGCGGCTTCGAGCAGGGTTCGGGCCCGTTCGAGCTGCCCCTGCGACGCATGAATCACGGCGAGGTTGTTGTACGGCTCGGGCAGTTCCGGGAACTCCTCCGTCATGCGCTCGAACACCTCGCGCGCGCCGGCGGTGTCCTTCAGCTCCGAGAGAATCACGCCCCGCACGAAGCGCATCTGCGCGTCGCGGGGGTTCTTCGCGAGGTGCGCATCGGCGCGCGCCAGCGCGGACTGCAGTTGCCCGGCCGCCGTCAGCTTCTGCACCTGCTGCAGCTCGCTCAGTTCGACGCGATCGCTCGCCGGGGCGGGGATGGCCGGCGCCGGCAGCGGCTGCTGCGCGACCACCGGCTGCAGCGCGGCGGCCAGCAGCGCGGCGCCTGCAAAGGCGAAGGAGCGAAGCGAGGTCGGCATCGATGGACGGGACGCTGGGCCGGCGGCTGGGGCTACGGCCGCGCGTCACGCAGGCCGTGGAGCCACGGAGCGGTTGATATACTGCGGCCGATTCTACAGCCCGCCCCAATCGCGTCGGCCCCTCGAAATGTCCGCACTGCGCTGTTGACTGAGCTCGCCCGGGTTCCTGTTCCTGCGCTCACATTTCCAGTCCGGTTCGCCGGATGTCTTCCCGAGGGGTGAAGTTCGATGACGGTCGAGATCTACAACACGCTGTCGCGCCGCAAGCAGCCGCTTGAGCCGCTGGAGCCCGGCCACGTCCGCATGTACGTCTGCGGCGTGACGACCTACGACCGCACCCACATCGGACACGGGCGCACCTTCGTCGCCTTTGACGTGATGCAGCGCTGGCTGCGGGCGGCGGGCTATCGCGTCACGTATGTCCGGAACATCACCGACATCGACGACAAGATCATCCAGCGCGCGGCCGAAAATGGCGAGACACCGTCGGAGCTCACCACGCGCTTCATCCGGCTGATGCACGACGACTTCGACGCACTCGGCATGGCCCAGCCGGACCACGAGCCGCGCGCGACGCAGTTCGTCCCGCAGATGCTGAACCTGATCGGGCTGCTCGAGGACAAGGGCCTCGCGTACCAGGCGAACGACGGCGACGTGAACTACGCGGTCCGCAGCTTTCCCGGCTACGGCAAGCTGTCAGGACGCGAACTCGACGAGTTGCGCGCCGGCGAGCGCGTCGCCGTCGACACCAGCAAGCGCGACCCGCTCGACTTCGTGCTGTGGAAACGCGCCAAGCCGGGCGAGCCGCACTGGGCCTCCCGCTGGGGCGAGGGACGCCCCGGTTGGCACATCGAGTGCTCGGCCATGGCGAGCGAACTGCTGGGCCGCCACTTCGACCTGCACGGCGGCGGGCCGGACCTGATCTTCCCGCACCACGAGAACGAGATCGCGCAGAGCGAGGGCGCGTTCGACGAACCGTTCGCGGACATCTGGGTGCACACGGGCGCCCTGCGGATGGGCGAGGACAAGATGTCCAAGTCGCTCGGCAACGTCGTCACGATCCGCGACGCCGTCGACCGCTACGACTGGGAGGTCGTGCGCTTCTATCTCTTGCGCACCCACTACCGCAGCCAGCTGCAGTTCGCCGACGAGCAGGTCGCCGAGGCCCGCAGCGCGCTCAGCCGCCTCTACACGGCGCTGCGCGACACCACCGGCGATGGCGTCGCGGTCGACTGGAACGAGGCGCATGCGCAGCGGTTCGCCGCGGCGATGAACGACGACTTCAATACGCCGGTGGCGATCGCCGTGCTGTTCGACCTCGCGAGCGAGGTGAACCGCACGAAATCGCAGGCGCTGGCGCGGCAACTGCGGCGGCTCGGCGAGCCGCTGGGCCTGCTGCAGCGGGACCCCGTGCAGTTCCTGCGTGGCGACGGGGCGGACGATGCCGCGGCGCGGATCGACGCGCTGATCGCCGAGCGAGCAGCGGCCAAGAAGGCCAGGAACTTCGCCGAGGCCGACCGCATCCGCGCGGCGCTGACGGCCGAAGGCGTCGTCCTGGAGGACGGCCCGGGCGGCACCACCTGGCGTCGCGCGTGAACGGATCGACCCGACCGGCCTACTGGAGCCGCGCGAAGCGCGCGCTGGCGAAGTCGGACGCGACGATGGCCGGAATCATCGCCGAGCATCCACGCGTTGCCCTCGTGTCGCGGGGCGACGCGTTCAGCACGCTCGCGCGCTCGATCGTCGGCCAGCAGATCTCGGTGAAGGCCGCCGACGCGGTGTGGGGGCGTTTCTGCGCCAGCTGCGGCGAACTGACGCCGAAGAGCGTGCTGCGCCGGCGCGCCACGACCCTGCGGTCGTGCGGACTGTCGGAACGCAAGGTCGAGTACATCCGCGACCTGTGCGATCACTTCATCAGCGGGCGGGTCGATCCGGCGCGTTTCGCCGGTCAGGACGACGAGGCGATCATTGCCGAGCTGACCGACATCCGGGGCATCGGCCGCTGGACCGCGGAGATGTTCTTGATATTCAACCTGCTCCGCCCTAATGTGCTGCCGCTGGACGACCTGGGCCTGCTGCGGGCGGTCAGCCTGCACTACCTGGGCGGCGACGCGGTCACCGGGCGCGAAGGGCGCGCCCGGGTCGAGACGCTGGCGACGAGTTGGGCGCCATGGCGCAGCGTGGCGACCTGGTATCTGTGGCGCAGCCTCGATCCTGTGCCCGTGGAGTACTGAGAGAACCATGGCGAAGATGACCTTCCTCGATTTCGAGCAGCCCATCGCGGAGCTCGAGACGAAGATCGAAGAACTGCGCTTCGTGCAGGACGATTCGGCCGTCGACATCTCCGAGGAGATCGAGCGGCTGCAGAAGAAGAGCCAGGCGCTCCTGAAGGACATCTACGCGAAGCTGTCGCCGTGGCAGGTGTCGCAGCTCGCGCGCCATCCGCAGCGCCCGTACACGCTGGACTACGTCGCCGACGTCTTCACCGACTTCGACGAGCTGCATGGCGACCGCTCGTTCGCCGACGACCTCTCGATCGTCGGCGGCCTGGCGCGCTTCAACGGTACGCCGGTGATGGTGCTCGGCCACCAGAAGGGCCGGGACACGAAGGAGAGCGCGCTGCGCAACTTCGGCATGCGCAAGCCCGAGGGCTACCGCAAGGCGCTGCGCCTGATGAAGGTGGCCGAGAAGTTCGGCCTGCCGCTGTTCACCTTCGTCGACACGCCGGGCGCCTATCCGGGCATCGACGCGGAGGAGCGCGGCCAGTCCGAGGCGATCGGACGGCAACCTGTTCGAGATGTCCCAGCTCAAGGTGCCGATCATCGCCACGATCATCGGCGAGGGTGGCTCCGGCGGCGCGCTGGCGATCGCCGTGGGCGATGCGGTGCTGATGCTCCAGTACGCGATCTACTCGGTGATCTCGCCCGAGGGCTGCGCGTCGATCCTCTGGAAGAGCGCCGACAAGGCCCCGGAAGCGGCCGAGGCGCTCGGCCTGACCGCGCATCGGCTGAAGGCGCTCGGCGTCATCGACAAGATCGTCGCCGAGCCGCTGGGCGGCGCCCACCGCGACCCGAAGCAGATGGCGTCGATGCTCAAGCGCGCGCTGGCCGACACGCTGCGCCAGTGCCAGGGCATGAAGACGAAGGATCTGCTCGCGGCCCGCCACGAACGGCTGCTCGGCTATGGCAAGTTCAAGAGCACGACCGCGGAAAGCTGATCCGGATTCGTCGCCGCTGCTGCAGGCCGTTCGCGACGCGCTCGCCCGCGCGCTCGACCGGCTGCGCGACGAAGCGGCGCAGAGTTCCCAGCCGATGAAGCGGACGCCGGCGCGGCGCGGCGAGGTCGTCGTGGTCGCGCTCAGCGGCGGCCGCGATTCGATGGCGCTGCTCGACGCAGCGGCGCGGCTGGCACGGGTCCGCGGATCGGGAATCCGCCGCCTGCTCGCGGTGCACGTCCACCACGGCCTCAGTCCCCATGCCGACGATTGGCTGGCGCACTGCGAGGCCGAGTGCGCCGCGCGCGAAGTCGAACTGGTCGCGCGGCACGTCGAGGTGCGGCGCCGGGGACGCGGGCTCGAGGCGGCGGCGCGCGAAGCGCGCTACGGCGCTCTGGCGCACGCGGCGCGCGAGGCGGGCGCGCGCATCGTGCTGACGGCCCACCATCGCGAAGACCGGCTCGAGACGTTCCTGATCCAGTGGCTGCGCGGAGCGGGCGTCGACGGCCTGGCCGCGTTCCCGCCGAGCCGCAGCTTCGGTGGCGACCTGCTGCTCGTCCGGCCGTTCGTCGACGTCGCGCGCTCGGCGATCGAGGCGTACCTCGAGGGGTCCGGCATCCGTCACGTCGAGGACGAGTCGAACGACGAGCACGCCCTGCTGCGCAACGCGCTGCGCGCGGACGTCTTGCCGCGGCTGGACGCGCTGCGGCCCGGTTTCCGCGCGGCGGCGGCGCGCTCCATCGACCTCGTCGCGGAAGCTGCCGAGGCGCTGCGCTCGACCGCCGATGCCGATCTCGCGCAGGCCTCGGACGGCGCGCCCGACGGCATGGTCTGGCTCGATCGCATCACGGCGCTGCCGCTCGCCCGCCAGACGGCGCTGGTGCGCGCCTGGCTCGATCGCGCGGGCATCGAATCGCCGAGCCGCGCGCGCCTGCTCGAACTGCTCGACCAGGCCCGCACGGCGCGCAGCGACGCACGGCTGCTGGTGCGTGTCGGCGACCGCGAGGTGCGGCGCTACCGCGGCCTGCTGCTGCTGAAGGACGCCGAGACCGGTTCGCGCGACGTCCAGTCGTTCCGCTGGCAGGGCGAGGACGAGATCAGTGTCCCGGGGTGGGGCGGGGCGCTGCACTTCACTGCGGTCGTCGACGCGGAAGGTTTCGATCCCGCCTGGCTGCGGGAAGTCGTCCTCGAGGTGCGCCCCCGCGGCGGCGGGGAGCGCTTCAAGCCGCACCCCGCGCGCCCCTCGAAGACGCTGAAGCGGCTGTTCCAGGACGCGGGTATCCCGGAGTTCGAGCGTGGCCGGCTGCCGCTGCTTTGGCGCAAGGGCGAACTGATCTACGTGGCCGGACTCGGCGCCGACGTGAGGATGACCGATCGCGACGGCGAGCGCATCGTCGTCGAATGGCAGCCCGACGCCGGGCTGATCGACCGCAATCCCTGACGCAGCTCAGGAAGCGTCGCCCGCGCTCCTTATAATTCAAGGTTGCTCATCAAGCGGGGAAGGCGGGGCTCGGCCGATCATGGCTCTCATCGTTCACAAGTACGGCGGTACGTCGGTCGGCAGCGTCGAACGCATCCGCAACGTGGCGCGGCGCCTCGAGAAGTGGCATCGCGCCGGGCACCAGATGGTGGTCGTCGTCTCCGCGATGAGCGGGGAGACCAACCGGCTCATCGCGCTCGCCAAGGAGATACAGGCAAGCCCCGACCCGCGCGAGCTGGACGTGATCGCTTCCACCGGCGAGCAGGTCACGATCGGGCTGCTCTCGATGGCGCTGAAGGATCGCGGCCTCGAGGCGAAGAGCTACACCGGACCCCAGGTGCACGTGCTGACCGACAGCGCGTTCACCAAGGCGCGGATCATCGACATCGACGAGAAGAAGATGCGCGCGGACCTCGCGCGCGGCACGATCGTGGTCGTGGCCGGCTTCCAGGGGGCGGACGAGCACGGCAACCTCACCACGCTCGGACGCGGCGGCTCCGACACCTCGGCGGTCGCGCTCGCCGCCGCGCTGAAGGCCGACGAGTGCCTGATCTACACGGACGTCGACGGCGTCTACACGACCGACCCGCGCATCGTTCCCGAGGCGCAGCGCCTGAAGAAGATCACCTTCGAGGAAATGCTCGAGATGGCGAGCCTCGGCTCCAAGGTGCTGCAGATCCGCTCGGTCGAGTTCGCCGGCAAGTACAAGGTCCCGCTGCGCGTGCTCTCCAGCCTGACCGATCCCGACTTTCCGCTTGCCGAGGAGGCGACCTCCGGCACCCTGATCACCTTCGAGGATGACCACACGATGGAAAAGGCCGTCATATCCGGCGTCGCGTTCTCGCGCGACGAAGCCAAGATCACGCTGACGCGGGTGCCCGACCGGCCCGGCATCGCCTACCAGATCCTCGGTCCGATCGCCGACGCCAACATCGACGTCGACATGATCGTGCAGAACATCAGCGTCGATGGCACGACCGACTTCTCGTTCACGGTACATCGCAACGAGTACGCGAAGGCGATGGAAGTGCTGAACACCCAGGTGAAGCAGCACGTGGGCGCGCGCGAGATCGTCGGCGACCAGAAGATCGCCAAGGTGTCGATCGTGGGCATCGCGATGCGCTCGCACGTCGGCATCGCGAGCCTGATGTTCCGCACGCTGTCCGAGGAGGGGATCAACATCCAGATGATCTCCACCAGCGAGATCAAGATCTCGGTGGTCGTCGAGGACAAGTACATGGAACTCGCGGTACGCGCCCTGCACAAGGCGTTCGGCCTGGAGAACGCGGTTGGCTGACCGCGTTGCCGGGGCGGGCGGCAGCGTCTAAACTCCCGCTTGCGCGCGGGCCTGGGCCCGCGCCTTGCTTTTCAAGCATCACCGGAGACGTGGCCGAGAGGTCGAAGGCACTCCCCTGCTAAGGGAGCATGCGCGCTAAAACGTGCATCGACGGTTCGAATCCGTCCGTCTCCGCCAAGGAAAAACGCCCCCATCGGGGGCGTTTTTGCTTGGCTACGACGGACTGTTCGAGCCGACCCTGGTTCGACGAGCCCGGCGAAGCCGGGCGAAGGACACCCTCGGCATCGCCGAGGGTGGTCCCGGAGCGAAGCGCAGGGACGAGCGCGCAGCGCGAGCAATCCGTCCGGGCCCACTGCTGACTGTCCTTACGACCTCACCCCTCCTTCAAGAGGCCCGATCATCAGGCAAGGCGTGCATCGCCCTGTGATAAACTCCGCGACCTCGCGCGCCCGTAGCTCAGTTGGATAGAGTACTTGGCTACGAACCAAGGGGTCGTGGGTTCGAATCCTGCCGGGCGCGCCAATTTATTGCATCAAATCAACGGCTTAGGACTGTCGCTCCTAAGCCGTTTTTCTTTCTGGGGGGACTCTGGGGGGACTTGGGTAGCCACCTCGCTCCGGCTCACCACGGCGGCCCGGCTCTGCCGGGCCAGCGTGTGAGGAGAGTTGGTGGAGTTCCCAGGATTCAGTGGACACGGTCGCGACGCCGCCTGGCAGCGACCTCAAACTCATCCGGGCTGACGCCACCAAGATGGCTGTGACGACGGGTTCGATTGTAGAAGGCATCGATGTAGTCAGCGATGTCCTCGTTCGCGAGATCGCGGTCCTTGTAGATGTGCTTCTTGATCCGTTCCTTCTTCAAGCTTCCGAAGAATGATTCGGCGACCGCATTGTCCCAGCAGCTCCCTTTGCGGCTCATGCTCGGTTCGAGATGGTTCGACTTGCAAAAACGCTTCCAGGCATCGCTTCCGAACAGATCCATCACCACAGCCAGGTAAAGCCAGCCTTGCCATGTTCGGATGTAGGTGATGTCGGTAACCCACGCCTTGTTCGGGCGCGTGACCGTGAACTGCCGCTGAAGCAGGTTCGGAATCAACACCGACGGCTTGCCGATCGATACGCGCCTTGTTCGATAGCCGTGCAATGCTCGCAATCCGTTTTCGCGCATGAGACGCGCTACTCGATGCTTGCTGCAAGTCTCTCCGGCTTCACGAAGGTCAAGAAAAACGCGTGGGGCCCGTAGATGCCGTGGCTGGCGTTGAATGACGCGCGGATCAATCTAAGCACCAATTCCTGGGAACTCCAGCCGCCTGATCTTGGCCAACATGCCCACGCTGATCACTCCCGTTCCCCCTGCTCATTCCCTGAGCAGGGCAGTGTGTTGCGTGGGTCAGTTTTGTCTGATCACACCCCGACCAAGTGGGTCAGTTTTCGATGATCGTCAACAGCTTGGGGTCGATTGAGCCAAGGCTAGACAGAAGCGTCCCGATGAGACAATCTGCTTGCCAGCGACAATCACTGCGCTCGACCAGTTCCGCCCGAAGCGTGAGGAACCTACCCAATGAAGAAGAACTGGTACCCCAAACTGACCATCGGCTTGATCGGCACATCGATGATTCTGGCGCCAGTTCACTCAGCCTTGGCTTGCACACGCATGCTTTGGACCGACAACAAGCTGGCTGTCGGGGTCAGCGACGGCCTCCGCCTGTCGGGGAAGTTGCCGTCGACTTCCGGCGCCGACGGAGCTTTTCTTTGAGTGGGGCGGCAGTTCTGCCGTGGCTCGCGAACCTCCGCGGGTTGCGGACCCTGCTGGCATTCGTTATCGCGGCGGGTGCGTTTGGTGGCTGGGCTCCTCCTGCGCGCAGCGAGGACTTGAGCTTCGAGGCCGCGCGAGCCCTGCTGCTGGCCAAATCCGACAAGCTCAAGGCCGCCGAGGCAAACGTCAATCGGCAGGAGTTCGAGGTCAAGGCGGTCGAGCCCCTGGGCTACCCCGAGCTGATCCTGAACGCAACCCAGGTCTATGGCCGCAAGGAGTTCGATCTGAGCGGGCTGCCCGTCGGCATCAATGCCTACAACTACAACTTCGACGGGCCGCGCAGTTCGGTGTTGATGACCTGGCCGCTGTTCACCGGCGGCAAGATCGGCGCGGCACAGAAGCTGCGTGAGGCCGAACTCACCGGCGCCAAGGCCGAGCTGCTGGAGACCGAAGAACGGCTTGATTTCCAGCTCGTCGCACGCTACTTCGGTTTGCGCCTGGCCGCCACGGTCGAGGGCCTGCGCATGACCCAGCTCGAACAGGCCGATCGCCAGCTGGCACGCGCGAAACGCTTCGAGGCGCTGGGGCAGATCAGCGCGGTCGAGCGGCTCTCGGCGCAGGTCTCGCGCGACGAGGTAGCGCGCGACGTGGTCAAGGCGCAGCGCGAGCGCGAATCGGCCGAAGCCGGGCTGGCGCGCTTGCTGCGCCAGGTCAGCCCACCGCGGCCCAGCACACCGCTGTTCATCATGACCACGCCGGTCGATCCGCTCGAGATCTGGATGCGCGAAGCCGAGGCTAAGAACCCGACGCTGGCGTTGATCAAGTCGAAGGGCGAGGCCGCCGACCAGGGCGTGGCCGTGGCCAAGTCAGAATACCTGCCGCAAGTGTTCGCCTTCGGCCAGTACAACTTCGTCACCCGTTACCTCACGCCGATCGAGCCCAATTGGATCGCCGGCATCGGCGTCAACTTCAAGCTTTTCAGCCGTGAGGACCGGGCCAGCAAGGTGAGCGCGGCACAGGCGCAGAAGACGCAGGTAAGCGCGCTCGAGGCCGAGGCGGTGAACAGCATCCAGGGCGCGGTCGAGACCGCATGGTTGCGCCTGGGTCAGGCGCGCGAGCAGTTCAAGCTGTTCGACTCGTCGGTGGCGCTGGCGCGCGAGAACCTGCGCCTGCGCGAGCGTGCCTTCGAAGAAGGGCAATCGGTGTCGATCGATGTGAATGAAGCGCGCAACAGCCTGATCCGCGCCGAAACCGGGCGCGCACAGATCGCCTATGAGTTTGTGGTCTCCCTCGGTGCCTTGCTCGAAGCCTCCGGCCAGATTGGGCGCTTTCCTGAATTCATGAAACGCGCAGACGTGCGACTCCAGCCATGACGACCTCTGACGAAGGCACCCGCAAGAGACCCGCGGCCGCCATCGCCGGGCTGCTGATCCTGCTTGGCGTGCTGATCTTCATTGGCTGGGGCCTGTGGCTGGCCTATCACCCCGCGCCAGTGCCCTTGCAGGGCCAAGTGGAGGCGCGAACCATCAACATCTCACCGAAGATCTCGGCGCGCATCGCCACGTTGCCCGTACGCGAGGGCCAGGCCGTGGCGGCCGGCGCGGTGCTGGTCACACTCGACAGCCCCGAAGTACGCGCCAAGCTGGCCCAGGCCGGCGCGGTGCAGGCCGCGGCCGACGCACGACGCGACATGGTCGATATGGGGGCGCGCGCCGAAGACATCCGCGTCGCCAAGGCGATGTGGGACAAGGCCACCGCCGCCGTCGAGCTGGCCGACAAGACCTACCAGCGCCTGAACACGCTGTACAAGGAAGGCCTGGTGTCGCTGCAGCGAAATGACGAGGCGCAGACCAACTACAAGGCCGCGCTCGAAACCGCGCTTGCCGCCAAGGCCCAGTACGACACCGCCCTGACGGGCGCTCGCCCGCAGGAAAAGCGCGCCGCCGGTGCAGCTGCTTTGCAGGCCGCGGGCGGGGTCGCCGAGGTCGAAGCGGCGGCGCTGGAGCTGGTGTTGAAGGCGCCGCATGCGGCGCATGTCGACAAGCTCGTGCTGCATGCGGGCGAGCTGGCCGGCGCAGGGTTTCCGATCCTCACGCTGGTCGACCTGTCCGACATCCGGGTGGTCTTCAACATCCGCGAAGACGACTTCGCGGGCATCAAGCTCGGCGCGGCTATCGACGGCACCGTGCCCGCCCTCGGCAACAAGCCGGTGCGCTTCGTCATCGACAGCATCAGCCCGCGCGGTGACTACGCCACCTGGCGCGCCACGCGCCAGTCGAGCGGCTTCGACGTGCGCACCTTCGAAGTCCGGGCGCGGCCGCAAGCGCCGGTCGAAGGCCTGCGCCCGGGCATGTCGGTCCTGGTCGAGGCACGCTAGCGGCAGCGATGGCGATCTCCACGATCCCCGGCCTGCGCGCCGTGCTGGCGCGCGAGCTGCATTACCTGCGCCGCGAGCCCTGGGACCTGGCTCTGCTGCTGTGGTTCCCAGCGGCGTCGCTGCTGTTGCTGCTTTGGATGTTCTCGACCGGCATCCCCACGGGCCTGCCGATCGCCGTGGTCGATGAAGACCACAGCGCTGGCTCGCGCGAGCTGATCCGCCGCATGGCCGCAACGCGCGGGCTGGCCATTGCCGTGCAGGCGCCCAGCCTCGAGGCGGCGCAGCCAGCGGTGCGCAGCGGGGCGGTCTATGGCGTGGTGCACATTCCCGCGAACTGGGAGCGCGCTGGCCTGCGCCACACGCCGCAGCCGGTGGTGCTGTACGACAACGCCCAGTTCTCGCTGGTGGCCGGCATCGTCGGCGGCGATGTGCGCGCCGCTGTCAGTTCGATGGGCCTGGACAGCGCGGTCGTCAGCGAGGCCCGCTTCGGTGGCGGCCTGAGACAAGCCGCGCTGCGCCTGGGTGGTGTGCAGGCCGACCTGCGCACGCTGTTCAACCCCAGCCTGTCCTATGAAGCCTATTTCGCCGGCATGCTGCTGCCGGTGGCGCTGCATCTGTTCTGCGTCATCGCGGCGGTCTCGGCGCTCGGCCGCGAGTTCCGCAACCGCAGCGTCGATGCCTGGCTGCACGCCGCCGGCGGCAGCCTGCCGCGTGCGATGCTCGGCAAGCTGGCGCCGCTGACGGCGGTCTATATGCTGCTGGCACTGGCCGTCGTGACCACCTTCGCCGGCTGGCGTGGCTGGCCGGCGGCCGGCAGCCTGGCGCTGTGGATGGTGGCCATTGCAGTGCTGATGATCGTGTCGATCGCGATCGCGATCCTGCTGGTCGGCCTGACGAGCAACCTGCGCACCGCGCTCAGCCTGACCGCCATCTACGTGGCCACCGGCCTGGCCTTCAGCGGCTTTTCGTACCCGCGCGCGCGCGATGGGCGAGGCCGCGCAATGGTGGGGCGGCCTGCTGCCCTACACCCACTATCTGCCGGTGCAGCAGGGTCAATGGCTCGGCGCCGCCCCGGCCAGCGCCTGGGCACAGGGCATGGCGCCGCTGTGGCTTTTCATTGCCGTTCCCTTGCTGGTCGGCCTGCCGCTGCTCGGGCGGGCCGTGCGCCAGCCGGCGCGCTGGGGTGGGCGGTGACACTCTGGCGCGCGCTCGCGGCCACGGTCGCCGCCGCGCTGCGCGACCGCGGGCTGGTGATCATGTTCGTGGCCGCGGTGCCGTTTTACTCGTTCTTCTATCCCTTGCCCTATGCGACGCAAGCTGTGCGCCATGTGCCGCTGGTGGTGGTCGACCTGGATGCAAGCCCGATGTCGCGCGACATCGTCTCGCGGTTGGCGGCGGTGCCGTCGGTGCGCATCGCCGGCAGCGCCGCGACGGTCGGCGAAGCCCGCACTGCGCTGGCCAGCGGGCAGATTGCCGGCATCGTGCTCGTGCCCGAGAACTTCGCGCGCGATGCGGCGCGCGGCACGCCGACCGCCGTCACTGTGTTCGGCACCGGGGCCTACCCGGTGCAGGACAAGGCCGTGCTCGGCAGCGTGGGAGCGGTGTTGCAGGGCGTGGCGACCGAAGTCGGTGGTGCGCGCGTGGCGCACCAGGGCGCCCCGGCGGGCGCGCTGCTGCAGTCGACGCGCGCCGGGCCGGCCTTCATCGACCAGCCGCTCTACAACGTGACGCGCGGCTACGGAAGTTATGTGGTGACGGCGGTGGGCATCCTGATCGTGCAGCAGGTGATGTTGATAGCCATTGCCTCGCTCGTCGGCACCTGGTTCGAAGCGCGCGCGGGCACGCTCTTCGGCACGCCGGCGCCAGGCTTGAGCGCCTTCACCGGCACGCTCTTCGGTTTTGCCTTGTTCGTGTTCCTGGCGTTGCTCTACTTCATCGGCTTCGTCTTCTGGTTCCAGGACTATCCGCGCGGCGGCAACCTCGGCGGCGCGCTGGCCTTCGCGGCAATCACCGCGCTGACCGTGGCCAGCCTCGGCATCGCGCTGGGCGCCTGGTTCGCCGACCGCGAGCGTGCCTTCCAGTTGCTGCTGGCCACCTCGGTGCCCTTCCTCTTCATGTGCGGCATCGTCTTCCCGCGCGAGGCCATGCCGGCGCCGATCAACGCGCTGGCCATGCTGATCCCGACCACGCCGGGCATCTTCGGCTTCGTCAAGTTGAACCAGATGGGCGCGACGTGGAGCGAGATCCGCCCCGAGTTCATCAACATGACGGCGCTGCTGCTGCTGTATGCGCTATTGGCCGGCTGGGCCGTGCACTGGCGACGCAAGGTGCCAGGCGCATGAGGCGCAGCAACCTTTGCGGCAGCATGGCGGTGGCGCTGTTGCTGCTTGCGGGCTGCGCGTCGCGGCCGTCGAACCCACCACTGGTGCAACAAGACCACGACTACGGCTACCGCCTGTCGAGCTGACAGGCCGAGCGCGGCGACCCTGAGTTCGGGCTGATCGTGGCCATGTCGGGCGGCGGCACGCGCGCGGCCGCATTTTCCTACGGCATCGTCGAGGAACTGCGCCGCACCGAGGTGCGCACGAAGACCGGCACGGAACGGCTGCTCGATGAAGTCAGCATTGTCACCGGCATCTCGGGCGGCAGCTTCACCGCGTTGGCCTATGCGCTGTATGGCGAACGCCTGTTCGACGAGTACGAGCACCGCTTTCTCAAGCGCAACGTCCAGGGTGAGCTGCTCGGCGCGGTGCTGAACCCGCTGAACTGGCCAAAGATGTCCGGCGGCAGCTTCACCCGCAGCGACCTTGCCGCCGACTATTACGACCGCATCCTGTTCGAAGGCGCCACCTTCGGCGACCTGCGCCAGCGCGGCGGGCCCTTCACCAATGTCGCCGCCACCGAAGTCACTACCGGTGCGCGTGTCACCTTCAACCAGAACACCTTCGACCTGCTGTGCTCAGACCTGAGCGCCGTGCGCCTGGCGCGCGCCGCGGCCGCCTCGTCAGCGGTGCCTGGCGTGTTTGCGCCGGTGGGTTTCGACAACTTTGCCGGCAGCTGCGGCTTCGACCTGCGCGCCAGCGTCGACCGTGTCTTCGGCCCCGAAGCAGCCAACAGTCCCACCGGCCGGATCAAGCTGCGCGATCGCGAGTTCGTGGCGCTGCAGGACGGCAAGGCGCACCGCTACCTGCACCTGGTCGACGGCGGCCTGTCCGACAACGTCGGGCTGCGCTCGGTGATCGAAGGCCTGGAGGCCTCGGCCGCAAGCGAACGCTTTCGCAGCATCTCCGGCTTCGACAAGCTCAAGCGCGTCGCAGTGATCTCGGTGAACTCGCTCGCCGACGCGGACAACGACTGGGGCACGCATGAGTCCCCGCCAAACGTGGTCTCTATGCTGATCCGCGCCACGGGTGTGCCTATCGATCGCTACAGTTACGAGCAAATTGAGCTGCTGCGCGACTTCTTGCGCACTATGCAGAGCATCAATGGGCCGGAAGGGCTGCCGCTGGCGATTGAGTTCTACGCGATCGACATCAATTTCGATGCTATCGCCGACCCCGCGGAGAAGCGGTACTTTCGTAACCTGCCGACCAGCTTCGTATTGACGGAAGAGCAGGTCGATCGCCTGCGTGAGATGGCCGGGCGCTTGCTCCGCCAATCGCCTGACTATCAGCGCTTACTGCGCGATCTGGGAGTCTCCACGAACCCGGGGTCGTCCTGCTGCGCACCTGGAACTGCCGGCTGCCCATCGGGTAGAGCGCCCGGCGCTAGCTCAATGACGTCGATCGGCAGTTGGCCCTCGACCGCCTTGCCTCGATGGAGTGGCTGCTTCCGGTTGCAGAAGCACGTCAGCTATTGGGCGAGCACCATGTCAGCAAAGGGTCGCGAGCGGGCGGTTAGGGCAGGGCAACCACCTCGCTCCAGTGCCCAGATTCATCCTGCCGGGCGCGCCATTCATTCAAGGGGTTGCAGCGAAGCAGCCCCTTTTCCTTTTGTGCTCTGCCGCGCGTGCTGGAGCGAAGACGAGCGACGCGGCAGGGTGCCGCCAACGGTAGGCATCTCGCCACCGTGTCAATCCGGCCACGAAGCGGACCCGGCGATCGAGTCCATACTTGTCGACTGCAGGAGGCACCACATCCCTTCCCGGAAGAAGTGGAGAGAGCAATGAACGAGGAAACATTCAACCTGAGCATTCGCAAGTTCCTGAAGATGGTCGGCGTCAGTTCGCAGCGTGAGATCGAACAGGCCGTAGCGAGGGCGATTGCGGCTCGCTCCATCTCGGGTACGGAGTCCTTCCCCGCCAAGGTGACGCTCGAGATCGCTGGCCTGAACCTGAACGTCGGATTTGACGGCGAAATCAGGCTCGAGTAAGCGCTCTGAGTCGCCCCGGTTCTAATAGGCATCGACCAGCCTCACACTGAGGCCGACGGAGTCGCGCTGGGAGCGAGTGATTCGCCCGGTAGTGCCCGACTACCCGGGTTGCTTCGCCGGACCGGCCGGGACTCCGGCCCCTTGCTGCACGAGCAACAAAGCCAGTTCCGAGAACATGGGCGGCGTCAGCAAGCGCGACACGCCTGTAGCGACGAGCGCGACGGCCATCAGACTCAACACCATGGACTGGCCGGCAACCATCTCCATGACGATGATGAAGGCCGTCAATGGCCCTTGCGTCGTCGCCGCCAGGAACCCGACCATGCCAAACGCGATGATGGGGATCGTCGCCTCGCCGCTGATGCCCACGAGCCACGCCACGTCGTGGCCGATGCCGGCGCCGATCGACAGAGATGGCGCAAACACGCCGGCCGGAAGTCCCGTCCATGCCGACAGCCAGGTCGCGCAGAACTTCAGGAGCGTGTACAGCGCCGGCAGCTCGCCATGCCCCTCGAGCAGCGCCTTCGTCGGGAGGTAGCCGGCGCCTGCCGTGGCTTGCCCGGTGACGATGCCGATGATCGCCACCGCCAGTCCGCAGGCGGCGGCAAACCGGAAGGGATGCTGGATTCGCCAGGTGGAAAGACGGTCCCGGGTGCCCCGGAACGACGCGATGATCAGCCGCGAGAACAGGCCCCCGGCCAGACCGGTGACCCCCGCCACGAGTAGCCCCGGCACAAGGAGTGGCCAGTGCAGCTGCTGCGCCTGCAGCTCGCCGAAGTAGGTCAGGTTGCCAAGCATCGAAACGGCGACCAGTCCGGCCATGACGATGCTTACGATCACCAGGCCGCTGTGCGAAAAGCTGCGCCGGCGCGACAACTGCTCGATGGCGAAGATGACCCCGCCCAACGGGGTATTGAAGGCGGCTGCGATCCCTGCGGCCGCACCAGCGACGATCAGGTCATGAGTATCAATCGTCGAGTGCTGCGAGAGCCAGCGGCGCGCGTGTTGCATGACCCCGGCACCCACCTGCACGGTCGGCCCTTCGCGGCCGATCGATAGGCCGGCCAGCAATCCGCCGGAAACGAGCAGGATCTTCTTCAGCGAAAGCGGCAGCGAGACAAGGCGGATCCGCTCCTGCTCCGGCATCGGGTGGTCGAGCGCCGCAACCACCTGCGGGATTCCCGATCCCTGGGTTCCGGCGGCGAAGCGCCGCGTCAGCCACAGCAGCCCGACCGTGAGCGCCGGTGTCCAGATCAGCGGCGACCACTGACCGATCGTGCCTCGTCCGGTGATCCACCGGAATGCCTCGCTGGCGGACTCGGCAAGGTATGTGAAGCCAACGACGATCAGGCCCGTTGCCACGGCGTATGCCAGCACGACGGCGCGATCCAGCCACTGCTGTGCGCCAGTCAACTCGCGCCGGACCCCTTGCCACGGGTTACGGGAGTCGTCGCTCATCACGCGGACGATAGCAAGCGCCGCCCGGACCTGCGTGCATCGGCGGACCGAGGCCTCGACGGTGCGACAGGCCACGCATTGTCGACGCGAGTCCGCCACGCGCCTCGCGTCGATGGTCGATCACTTGGTGTCCTGAACCAGCGCGATCCGCCGCCGCAGGCGCTCCGCGCCAGCGCTGTCCCCGGCCTTCTCTGCGAGCGCAAGCTGCACGCCCAGCCATGCAAGCAGCGGCCGCCGCCATCCCTGCGCCGACGCCGTGTCCACCGCAAGCGCGATCGCGGCGGGGTCCGCGCGGCCGTCCTGGAACAGCACGCCGGTGGCGACCAGCCGCGCCAGCGGATCGTCGAGGGCGCCGAGCGCGGAGGTCGCCGCGTCGCCGCTGAGGCCGCCCGCGGCGAATGGACGGTGGTGATCCGGCAGCAAGGCGACGTCGCTGGCCTGCACGCGGTTGAGCAGGTAGTCGGCGTAGGCGCGTTCCGCCGGCGTGGCGTCGGTCCGCAGTGTCTCGAATCCCTCGCACGGCCCGACGTCGAGGCTTGCCACCCGTACTGCGCAGCGCGTGAGCTCGGCCATCGCCACCAGGTCGGCGCGGCCGGTGCGCGCGAGTTCGCGGCGCGCCAGTTCGAATTCGGCGTTCGCCACGCGCGTGTTGCCGCCGAGGTGCGCGGCAACCGCGCGATCCAGCGCCGCCTTCGCACTGGCCTGCCACTCGGGCGCCGGCGGGGTGCTGCTGCACGCGGCGAGCAGCACGGCCAGCGATGCGGCAACGTGGCGCACGATGCGGCTCATGGCAGCTTGATCTCCGGCGATTTCGCGAAGGGCCAGCGACGGTTGACCTCGTCGATCATCCGGCTCACCTTGCGCAGGTTGGCGTCGACCTCGGACCGCAGCGCGGCGAGGTCGGTCGATGCGGCGCGGGCGTTGCCGGCGATGGCCTGCGCGTCGACCAGGATCGCGTCGATCTTCTTCAGGCTTTCGCGCGCTTCGAGGAGCGCGGCGTTGAGCTGGACCACGGCGGCGCGGGCTTCTGGCATCAGGCCCTCGGTACCGAAGACCTGCTGGTCGGCCTTCGCGGCGAGGCCATCGAGGCGCGCCAGCAGGGCATTCGTCCGGTCGAGCATGACGACCAGCTTCCGCGCGTCGGCCTCGTTGCCGAACAGCACGCCGAGCGCGCCGCGCGGACCGGTGATCTTCTCGGTTGCGCTCTGCACGTGGCCGAGCGTGGTGGCCAGTGCCGAGTCGGCGTTCGTCAATTGCGTAAGGTTGCGGATCAGGTCGCGCGTCTCGGCCACGAGGCGGGGGATCTCCGCGGTGGCATCGCCGACGAGCACCCGACGCTCGGCGCCGGCGTGCAGGGGCGGATCGCTCAGGACACCGCTGAAGGCGCGCAGGTTGGTGTTGCCGACCAGGCCGCGCGTCAGAGTGAAGACGCTCGACTCGCGCAGCCAGCGCGCATCCTTGCGCGGCACGTCGATGACGATGCGCGTCGTGCCATCGTCCGACAGCTCGATGCCGCGGACACGGCCGATCGGAAATCCGGCGAAGGTCAGGTCCATGCCGACGGTGACCCCTTCGGCATCGTCGGACAGCAGAACCAGCCGCTGCGAGGGCTCGAACACGCCCCGCGCGTACAGCAGGTACGCGGCCGAAGCAGCCACCAGGAGCACCAGCGCCCCCACCAGCAATGCGGCGCGGAACTCCAGGGAGTCGCGTGTTCGCAGGGCGGGCGTCGGTTCGTCGCTCATCGCATCGGCCTCAGAGGTAGTTGCCCACGAGCGAGCCGACCTGGATCAGCAGGATCACGAAGAACAGCCGCACCAGGCCGCGCAGTTCGGCGCTGCTGCGAAGGCGCGGCCGCGGCGGATCGTAGAGAACGGAGGCGATCGGGATCAGCCCCACGGCGAGGGCGAGGCCGAGCGTCTTCAGCGTGAAGATCAGGGACAGGGCCGGGCTGAAGACGCGTCCGAAGGTCCTCGTGTAGCTCGCCAGCCCGCCCGTCGTGAAGCCATGCACCCACAGGTACGCGAGCACGGCGCAGACCACGCTGCTCACGGTCGCCAGCAGAAGCACGGAGAACGTGCCCGACACGACGCGCGGCAGGATCTCCCGCTGCAGCGGCACAGTACCTCCGACCGACCGCGCTTCGAACGCTCCGCTCGCGCGCAGCGCCGCGACTTCCGCCGCATTGGGCAGCGCGCAGCGCAGGGCGACGAACATCGCGGCGGTCAGCGGTATCAGCTCAAGTACCAGGACGCGCACGACCATCTCGAGCGCATAGCGCGACAGGCCATAGCTGACCGAGGTCACGACGACGATGTGGATGATCACCAGGCTGACGATCGACGTCATCAGGGTGAACCACAGCAGGATCGGGGCCGTGTCCTCGACGAGATGCCGCGACAGGGCGGCGAGGCTGGGCCCGCGGTACGTCGAAGGCGAGAGCGCGAGCACCAGCAGCCGGGCACTGAACATCAGGATGCGCCGCCATCCGGCGAACCACTGCAGCGCGGAGCGTCCCAGGTCGCCCAGGACGTTCCATGCGGATGCAAGCGATGTCATGGCCGGGATCATAGGCTGGGCGCGCCAGCCTCTGCTCCCGCGCCGCGCCCGGATTCTCGTCGGGCTAGTATCCGGCCGCCTGCGATGAGATGGTCCGGGAACATCGCCATGGCTCGGCTCGCGCAACCCGCGCATGATCGATCGCGCCGCGGACATCCACCCATCTCTATTGCGAGGCACGCATGCGCCGCGGGCGTCGTTTCCTGTTCGTCCTGGCCTGGGTTCCGGTGTTCGCCGGCTGCGCGACCCCGCTCCCCGCTGGATGAAGATCGCCTGGCCGTCGAGCTCGCGCGCCGTCCCATCGCGCTGCTTGGCGAGGTGCACGACAACGTCGTCCAGCACCAGATCCGCGCCGAGGCGCTGCGCCGCCTGCTGCAGGGTGGAGCGCGGCCGGCGATCGCCTTCGAGCAGTTCGATCGCGAGCGTCAGGGCGACATCGACCGGGCGAGGCGGGAGCCGCCGACGGAGGGGCGCTCCCTCGCCGATCACGTCATCGCGCAGGCGCGCGCGCCGAAGGATTCGTGGGACTGGGCGCGCTACCGGCCGTTCGTGGAACTGGCGCTGCAGTACGACCTGCCGATCGTGGCGGCGAACCTGTCGCGCAGCGCCGCGGCGCGGGTCGCGCGCGAGGGACCGAGCGCGGTGTTTAGCGAGGTGGAGCGGGCTGAACTCGCGCTCGAACGCTTCGATGACATCCTTGCGAAGCACGAGCGCGTCGTGCAGGTCGGTCACTGCGACATGCTGCCGAAGTCGGCGTTGCCGGGGCTGGCGCGGGCCCAGATCGCGCGCGACGCGGTTCTCGCGAAGTCGCTGCGCCCTTATCTGGAGCGCGGCGTCGTCCTGCTGACCGGCAACGGCCACGCACGGCGGGACATCGGCGTGCCGCGTCACCTGGCCGCCGAGGACCAGCCGCGCGCGTGGTCGATCGGACTGCTGGAGGAGGGCAACGAGGCGCACTCCCGGCTGTTCGACATCGCCATGTTGAGCCCGGCCCAGGCCCGTCCCGATCCCTGCGCCGCCCTGAAGCCGAAGCGATAGCAGATCTGCCCGATTGGTTGATCCCGCGCGGTGCAACAGCGCTTTCCCCGGCGTAGGATGATCGTTTAATGGCGGCAACGACGGCCGCAGCGCTCACAGGAGACGTTCCGATGACCAACCAGCCGATCCGCGCCGTCCTGCAGGCGAAGGACATCCAGAACCTGATCACCGCCGCGCCGGACGCCTCCGTGGCCGAAGTCGCCGCGCTGATGGCGCAGAAGGGCGTGGGGGCGGTGATCATCCGGGGCGCCGGCAACCCGATTGGCGGGATCTTCACTGAACGCGACGTGATGTGCCGCGTCGTGGCCGAGCGCCGCGATCCGGCGGGCACGAAAGTCTCAGAGGTGATGAGCCCGAACGTCCGCCAGGTGGACGCCGACGCGACGGTCGAGGACGTGCTGCGCCTGATGGTGGTGCACGGCTATCGCCACATCCTGATCAAGGACGGCGGCGGCTACGGCCTGGTGTCGATCCGCGACCTGATGCAGTGGCTGGTCCTCCCGGACGAGCCGGTAGCGCACGAAGGCCGTGTGGGCGTGATCCGCGCCCGCACGTCGGAAACGATCGAGGCGGTGAAGGGCCTGCAGCCCTGATCCGGGTCGAACGACAGGAGGTCACACGGCCGCGGTCGTGACCGCGGTCACATAGCCGGAGCGCCGTCCCGATTCCGCTTGACCCGCGGTGCCCGGCTCTTCGAATATGTGCGCCGTTGCGCATATGCGCACCTTACGAAGAATCCATGGAGCCCGAGCTCGAGCGCCTGTACGAGGTGGTGTCGGACTACTTCGGCCTGCTGGCCGAGCCGACGCGCCTGAAGATCCTCAGCGCCATCTGCGACGGCGAGCGCAGCGTCTCGGACATCGTGGAGCGCGTCGGCGCTTCGCAGACCAACGTGTCGCGCCACCTCAACCTGATGTACGGCAAGGGCGTCCTCAAGCGGCGCCGCGACGGGCAGATGAGCTTCTACTCGATCGCCGACGCCAACGTCGTGACGCTATGCCGCACCGCGTGCGTCCATATGGCGAGCCAACTCGATGAACAGTCGGTGTCGAACCGCACGCTGAAGCGGTTCATGCCAGGAACGACGAACAGCTGACCAGGATTTCAAGCACCACTGCGCAAGACGAAAGCCAGAGGAGATTCGATGAGGAGTGTTAGGGACAAGAGCGCACGACCGATCGGTCGCGTCGTACCGGCGCCGGAGGGCCATCTGAGCGCCGAAACCATCCGCGCCGCGAAGGGGCGCCGGAGTTTCCTGGCCACCGCCGCGGCAGGCAGCCTGGCGGTCGCGGCCGCCGGCAAGGCCGGCGCCCAGGCGAAGGACGCGCCGCCGGCGATCAACCCGTGGACCCGGTCGCTGGGCGCGCCAGTCGGCGTGACGGGCTACGGCGTGCCGTCGAAGTTCGAGGCCGCCGTGCAGCGTCGCCAGAGCCCCGGCCTGACGCCGCAGCCGCAGTCGTCGGTGTGCTTCACGCCGCTGCAGAACCTGTTCGGCATCATCACGCCGAGCGGCGTGCACTTCGAGCGCCATCACGCGCGGCTGCCGGAGGTCGACTCCAGCGCAGCACCGGCTGATGATCCACGGTCTGGTGCGCGAGCCGCGCATCTACACGATGGACGACCTGATGCGCTTCCCGTCGGTGTCGCGCATCCACTTCATCGAGTGCGGCGCCAACACCGGCATGGAGTGGGGCAACGTCGCCGTGCCGACGGTGCAGTACACGCACGGCATGCTCGCGTGCAGCGAATTCACCGGCGTGCTGCTGTCGACGCTGCTCGACGAAGGCGGGCTACGACCGCAAGGCGCACGTTCATCCTCGCCGAGGGCGCCGACGGCGCGGCGCTGACCCGCACCGTGTCGATGGAGATGGCGCTCGAACGACGTGCTGGTCGTCTACGGCCAGAACGGCGAGATGCTGCGTCCGGAACAGGGCTATCCGCTGCGCCTGCTCGTGCCCGGCGTGCAGGGCGTGTCGAGCGTCAAGTGGCTGCGTCGCATCGAGGTCGGCGACAAGCCGTGGAACACGCGCGAGGAGTCGCTGCACTACATCGACCTGATGCCCGACGGCACGCATCGCCAGTACACCTGGCGTGCAGGAGGCCAAGAGCGTGATCACGATCGCCGTCCGGCGGCCAGGTGCTGCTCGACAAGGGCTATCTACGAGATCACCGGCCTCGCGTGGTCCGGCCGCGGCAAGATCCGGCGCGTCGACGTTTCCACCGACGGCGGCCGCAACTGGCGCACGGCCCGTCTGCAGGAGCCGGTGCTGCACGAAGGCGCTGACGCGCTTCCGCATCGACTGGAACTGGGACGGCGGCCCTGCGCTGCTGCAAGCCGCGCGCATCGACGAGACCGGCCACGTCCAGCCGACTATCGGCAGCTGCGCGCGGTGCGCGGCACGCGATCGATCTATCACAACAACGCGATCCAGACCTGGCGCGTGCGAGCCCAACGGCGAGGTGAGCAATGTCCAGGATCGCTGAGGCGGCACGTGCTGGCCCTGGCGTCGCGTTCGGCGACGTTCGCGGTGCGCCACTGCGCTCGGTACCCAGACCGTGCCCGCGGCAGGGCGGTCCGAGACCGAAGCCGTCGATGGGCGCACGTCGCGGTTCGGATTCGGCACGCCGGCGACGCCCGCAGGAGATCGCCGGCTGGGACATCGACGTGCGGCCCGACGGCCACGGCTGCGCACGGGCGCGGCACGGTCGCCCAGGGCCAGGACGGTCTACGACGCGCAGTGCGCGAGCTGCCACGGCACGTTCGGCGAGAGCAATCGACTACATGGCCATCGCCGGCGGGGTGGCGGAAGACCTGAAGACGGGTCGCGCGAGCCTGACGCGAGCCGAGCCGGATGCGCACCGTCGGCACCAAGCTGAATTACGCGACGACGCTGTGGGACTACATCAACCGCGCGATGCCGTGGACCAACCCGCAGTCGCTCACCCCGACGAGGTCTACGCCATCACGGCCTACGTGCTGCACCTGAACGAGATCGTTCCGGCTGACTTCGAACTGAACGACGGGAACCTCACGAAGGTGGCGATGCCCAACCGCAACGGCATGAGCACCAACCACGGCCTGGCTTCGGTCAAGGGCAAGCCCGACGTATCGGGCACGCTCTGCATGAAGGACTGCGTGCAGGCCGTCAAGGTCACGTCGGAACTGCCTGACTTCGCGCGCAACCAGCACGGCAACCTGGCCGAGCAGAAGCGGCCTATCGGTCCCGCGCGCGGTATCGACACGACCTTCTACGACCCGAGCCCATCGGCAGCAAAGGCGGCGCCGGTCGCGGTCGCCGCGGCGCCCGCGGCGGCGGACCCGAAGGCGCTGCTGACGAAGAACGCCTGCACCGCATGCCACGGCATGACGAACAAGGTGGTCGGCCCGGGCTTCACCGAAATTGCCGCCAGGTACCAGGGCAAGCCGGACAGCGAGGCGTACCTCGCGAAGAAGATCAAGGCCGGCGGCGAGGGCGTGTGGGGACCGGTGCCGATGCCGCCCCAGTCGGCCCTGAAGGACGAAGAAGCGCCAGGCGATCGCGAAATGGATCGTCGGAGGCGCCAAGTAGTGGAACTGCCCGCGGCGGGCCGGGGTTAACCCGACCTGGATCGCGGGCGGCGGAAGTCGACTGGTAAAGTCTTGCGTTCGCCTTTTCAAACACTCTTTTGACATGCAGGAGACGACGATGATCCGGAACCGCAGGGAATTCGTGAAAGTCAGCGGCGTGCTGGGCCTGATGGCCGCGGCTGGCTTGATCACGATGAAGGAAGCCCAGGCGCAGCAGCAGGCCTGGAACAAGGCCGCCTTCGACACGAAGTCGGTGGAAGACACCGTCAAGGCCCTCGGCGGCAGCGCCACCGCACCGAGCGGCGACATCACGATCACCGCACCCGACATCGCCGAGAACGGCGCCGTCGTGCCGGTGGCCGTGACCAGCAGATCCCGAACACCCAGGGCATCACGTCCTGGTCGAGAAGAATCCCAACACGCTGGCGGCCGGCTTCGACGATTCCGGCCGGCACGGAGCCTTCGGTGGCGACCCGCATCAAGATGGGCCAGACGTCGAACGTGCACGCGGTCGTCAAGGCCGACGGCAAGTTCTACGCCACCTCGAAGGAAATCAAGGTCACGCTCGGCGGCTGCGGCGGCTGATCGACAACGAATCCCACACTGAATCCCAGGAGCGAACATGCCCGATCCGATGCGTATTCGCGCGACCGAACAGCCTGACGGCGTCGACGTCCGCGTTCTCATGAGCCACGAAATGGAAGGCGGCCAGCGCCGCGACTCCGCCGGCAAGACTGGTCCCGGCCCATTTCATTTCCAACGTCACCGTGAGCCACAACGGCAAGCCGGTCCTGACCGCCGAGTGGGGCCCCGCCGTGTCCAAGAACCCGTACCTGCAGTTCAAGTTCAAGGGCGGCAAGAAGGGCGAGAAGATCAGCGTCACTTGGGTCGACAACAAGGGCGAGACCCGCACCGACGAAGCCACCATCGGCTGATGCAGTTTCCCGGCCCGTGCGCCAGCGGGCCGGTGCCTTGACGACAACATTCAACCCAAAGGAACTCCATTGAAGATTGCTCGTTCGCTCCTCTCCGCGACGTCCGTGGCCGTCGGCCTGCTGGCGGCCGCGCAGCCCGTGGCAGTACTGGCCCAGGCCAGCGAAGCCCAGATCAAGACCGTGTATCACTTAACGAACGGCCTCGACGAGGCGTCGCGTGGCCTCGGCAACATACGCAACCACCTGGCGGCGGACCCCAAGGCCAAGATCACGGTGGTGACGAACGGCAACGGCATCGAGTTCCTGCTCGCAGACGCCAAGGACAAGAACGGCAATCCGTACGAGGTCATCGTCCAGGACCTCAGTTCCAAGGGTGTCGACTTTCCGCGTGTGCAACAACACGCTGGTCACCCGCAAGATCGACAAGTCGAGGGTGATCCAGGAAGCCGCGATCGTTCCGTCCGGCGTGGCGGAAGCGGCGAAGCTGCAGGCGCGCGAGGGCTACGTCTACCTGCGGCCGTAGTTCCGGGCAGTGACGACCCCGAGTCTCCGCAGAGGGACCGGGACAACGACGCTTTTTTCAACAAGGCAGGAGACAGAATCCATGGAGAGACCCAGGCTGGCCGCCTCCCTGGTCGGTTGCGCAGTTGCCATGTTCGCCGTCGGCGCCAGGCCCAGGGCAGTGCCGCCGACGAGATCGCCAAGTACCGCCAGATGCTGCAGGACGGCAACCCCGCCGAACTGCTGGTCGTGCGCGGCGAGGAACTTTGGAAGCAGAGCGCCGGGCCGAAGAACGTCTCGCTCGAGCAGTGCGACATCGGCCTCGGTGCCGGCGTCGTCAAGGGCGCTTACGCGCAGTTGCCGCGCTACTTCGCCGACACCGACCAGGTGATGGACTTCGAGGCGCCGCCTCGTGCATTGCATGGTGACCCTGCAGGGCTTCGACCGCGCTGCGGTGACCAAGAGCCCGTTCTCCGGCGCCGGGCAGCGCGAGACCGACATCGAGTCGATCACCACGTTCGTCGTCGAGCAGTCGCGCGGCGTCCCGGTGAAGATCTCCCGCAGCGCACCCGATGGAGCGCGCGTCGTACGAGCGCGGCCGGCAGCTCTTCTACATGCGCGGCGGACCGTACGACTTCTCGTGCGCCACCTGCCACGGCGTCGACGGCCAGCGGATCCGGCTGCAGGATCTGCCCAACATCTCGCACAACAAGCAGGATGCCGCGCGCGCCTTCACGACGTGGCCGGCGTACCGCGTGTCCCAGGGCGCGCTGCGCACGATGCAGTGGCGCCTGAACGACTGCTTCCGCCAGCAGCGCTTCCCCGAGCCGATCTTCATCTCTCAACGCACGATTGACCTGATCACGTTCCTCGGCGTCAATGCCAACGGAGCGAAGATCGATTCGCCCGCGATCAAGCGCTGAGGAGACGACGATGAAGATGATGAAGACGATGATGTCCGTTGGCGCGGTCGTGGTTCTCGCCTCCTGCGCGAGCCCGGGGCCGACGCGCGAGGAAACGATGCAGGTGGTGAAGAGTTCGTTCAGGGACCGCGGCATCGCGAAGGTGGATCGCCTCGATCAGACGGAGACTGCAGCGAGCCTGCTCCGAGGTGGCCCTGAACAACACGGATCTGCCGAAGGACGTCCGCGAGCACCTCGAGAAGCAGCAGATGGCGACGATCAAGTACCCGGCGGACGGCAAGTTCCTCGGCGACTGGAAGGCTGGCGAGGCGGTCGCGCAGAGTGGCCGAGGACTGCAGTGGAACGACACCGCGACCACGGTTGCTGGCGGCAACTGCTACGCCTGCCACCAGCTGTCGCCGCAGGAGGTCTCGTTCGGCAACATCGGCCCGTCGCTGAAGCATTACGGCAAGTTGCGCGGCAACAGCGAGGCGGTGGTCAAGTACACGTGGGGCAAGATCTGGAACACCCACGCGTTCAACGCCTGCTCGTCGATGCCGCGCTTTGGCGACGCCGGGATCCTGACCGAAGCGCAGATCAAGGACGTGATGGCCCTGCTGCTGGATCCGAACTCGCCCGTCAACAAGTAACCGAAGAGGAAAGGCGGCCGTGTCCGGCCGCCTTTTTTTCGCCCGAATGCGACTTTCCGCTTTGCACAAATCGCTGTTCATCTGGCTGCTGGCGCTCGTTCCGGTGCTGGCCGGGGCCGTCCCGGCGCCCGAGGTGGTGCGCTGGAGCGACATCCAACTGGTCGACGGCAGCGTACTGAAGGCGAGGGATCTCGCCGGCAAGACCGTCGTCGTCGAGTTCTGGGCGAGCTGGTGCCCGTTCTGCGCCAAGCAGAACCCGCACATCGAGAAGCTGCACCGCGCGCACGGCGGCAAGGACAAGGACCTCGTCGTGCTGACCTTCACGCTCGACAAGACCGACGCCGCCGCGCGCGGCTACCTGAAGAGCCACGGCTACACGTTCGCCGCGGCGCGTTCGAACAAGCAGATCGAAGGCTGGTTCGGCGGGCGCCGGACGCTGCCCGAGGTCTACGTGGTCGACCCGAAGGGCCGCATCGTGTTCAGGGAGTCGGGCGAGATGTTCGAAGAGGACATCGCGGCGCTTGCGCGCTTCGCCGTGAAATAGTTCAAACAGACCAGGGAGAAGAAGAGATGTCGATGGACCGTCGCGAATTCCTGCAGGTGCTGGCGGTGGCCGCCGCCGCGGGCCTGCCGATCGCGTCGCGCGACGCGCTGGCCGCCGCGCCCGCGTCCGCGAAGATGTACGAGCTGCCGCGCTTCGGCAACGTGCAGCTTCCTGCACTTCACCGACTGCCACGCGCAGTTGCTGCCGATCTATTTCCGCGAGCCGAACGTCAACCTCGGCATCGGTCGACGCCATGGGCAAGCCGCCGCACCTGGTCGGCGAGCACCTGCTGAAGCACTTCGGCATCGCCGCCGGGCACGCCGAGGCGCACGCGTTCACCTACCTCGACTTCGTGCGAAGCGGCGAAGACCTACGGCAAGGTCGGCGGCTTCGCCCACCTGTCCACGCTGGTCAAGAACATGCAGGCGTCGCGCCCCGGCGCGCTGCTGCTCGACGGCGGCGACACCTGGCAGGGCTCGGCCACCTCGCTGTGGACCAACGGCTCAGGACATGGTCGACGCCTGCAAGCTGCTCGGCGTGGACGTCATGACCCCGCACTGGGAATTCACCTCGGCGCCGAGCGCGTGAAGGAGATCGTCGACAAGGACTTCAAGGGCAAGATCGACTTCGTCGCCCAGAACATCAAGACCACCGACTTCGGCGACCCGGTGTTCAGCGCCCTACACGATGAAGGAGATGAACGGCGTGCCAGGTCGCCGTCATCGGCCAGGCCTTTCCCGTACACGCCGATCGCCAACCCGCGCTACATGGTGCCGGACTGGAGCTTCGGCATCCAGGACGAGCAACATGCAGAAGGTGGTCGACGAGGCGCGCGCCAAGGGCGCGCAGGTCGTGGTGGTGCTGTCGCACAACGGCATGGACGTCGACCTGAAGATGGCCAGTCGCGCGTCAGCGGCATCGACGCGATCATGGGCGGCCACACCCACGACGGCGTGCCGGCGCCGATCCATGGTGAAGAACGCCAGGGGCACCACGCTGGTGACCAACGCCGGCTCCAACGGCAAGTTCCTCGGCGTGCTGGACTTCGACGTGAAGAACGGCAAGATCAGCGACTTCCGCTACAAGCTGCTGCCGGTCTTCTCCAACCTGCTGCCCGCCGACCCGGCGATGGACGCGTTCATCAAGAAGGTTCGCGCGCCGTACGAGGCCAAGCTCAACGAGAAACTCGCGGTCACCGAAGGGCTGCTCTACCGCCGCGGCAACTTCAACGGCACGTTCGACCAGGTGATCTGCGATGCGCTGATGGAGGTGAAGGGCGCCGACATCGCGTTCTCGCCGGGCTTCCGCTGGGGCACGACGCTGCTGCCCGGCCAGGCGATCCTGATGGAACACGTGATGGACCAGACCGCGATCACCTATCCGTACACGACGGTGACCGACATGACCGGCGAGATGATCAAGACGATCCTCGAGGACGTCGCCGACAACCTTTTCAACCCCGACCCGTACCACCAGCAGGGCGGCGACATGGTGCGCGTCGGCGGCCTGCAGTACGCCATCGACCCTGCGGGCAAGATGGGTGGCCGCATCACCGAGATGCGCCTCAAGGGCCAGCCGATCGACGCCGCGAAGACGTACAAGGTCGCCGGCTGGGCCCCGGTCGCCGAAGGCGCGTCGGGTGAGCCGATCTGGGACGTGGTGGCCAAGTACCTGCGCGACCAGAAGACGCTGAAGGCGCCGCGCCTGAACCTGCCGACGATCAAGGGCGTGCAGGGCAACCCCGGCATCAGCCTCTGAGACGGTGATGCGCGCGCGGCGGCGACTCCTGCTGGCAGGCGCCGCCATCGCCTTCGGGGCCCGGGCCGGCGCGCAGCCGGCCAGCGGCGAGGAACACCTCGCGGCGATCGACGACTTCCGGCCACTGTTGGCGCAGGTCCGGAAGCAGCGCGTGCCGCTGCTGGTCCTGTTCAGCACGCCGGGCTGCCCGTTCTGCCACGAAGTCCGGCGCAGTTACCTGGCGCCGCGCGTCGCGGAACAGGCGAAGCTGCCTTCGCCCACGCTGCTGATCCGCGAGATCGACATCTCGAGCCGAACACCCCTGATCGACATGCAGGGCCGTCGGACCACGCAGGCGGAGTTCGCGTCGCGCCTGAACGTCCGGATGGTCCCGGTGGTCGCGCTGTTCGACGATCGCGTCCAGCTGCTCGGCGATCCGCTGGTCGGCATCGACCGTGCCGGGTTCTACGAAGCCTATCTCGCGCGGGCGATCGAGGCCGCTGAGCGCCGGCTGCGCTCCTGACCTCCCGACGTCCGGGCCTGCGGCCAGCCAACGCACGGCCGGCCATACCTGCCGTCCGGTCGGTCCGCGTTGCCTTGAGGGCCGTGCGCGCAGTACCGTAGCGGCAACGGCGCGCGGCGACAGCGCGCGACGACTCTGCGGAGGACCTCATGACCCGACTGCTCGTTGCCCTCTTGCTGGCTGTAGTTGCAGCCGTCGCCTCGCCGGCCGACGCGAAGGATCAGCGTCTGGCAGTCGATGAGCCGGCACCGCCGCCGGCCGTTGCGCGGCTGCTGATGGGGACGCGCCTCGGCTACATCACCTGCAGCGGCAAGTACCGTGCGTACCTGGAGAAGCGGGACCTCTACGAACTGGTCAGCGACGACGGCATCGCCACGCCGCGCCGCATGGACCTGCCGTCGAGCGACGACACGACGGCGTGCGTGCACGAGACGGTCTACAAGGCCAAGGCCTTGAACGACGCGGCCGCGAAGCAGGCCGGCACGGCCGCCGCGAAGACGGCGCTGCGCGAGTACATGACGGCGTGGCAGGCTTCGCTGACGGCCATCGAGTCGAAGCAGCCGGAGAAGCCCCGCGAGTTCGACGCCCGCCAGAAGAAGCAGGAGGCGCGGCTGGACGAGCTGCAGAGGCGGGTGGAGGCGACGGCGAGATAGCCGGGGGGAGGACCTCCTGATGCGGTGCGGCGCGCGAGCGCCGCATTTGCGTTGCGAGCGCGAATTCGCGCCAGGTTGACGCCGCGGAGCGTGCGACCGGAGACAAAACCGGCAGAATCACGCCTTCGGAGGTGTGGCCGAGCGGTTTAAGGCACCGGTCTTGAAAACCGGCAAGGGTTCACGCCCTTCGTGAGTTCGAATCTCACCGCCTCCGCCACCGACAATCCCCCCTGCTGTGCAATCCGGTGCAACGTAGTGCAGCGTATCTCCTTGATTTGAAAAAGGAAGTTACGCCGCCTACAGTCACTTTCTGTCGATTCTGTGCAACGCAGAAACCGGGTTGTGCAGCCCTATGCAGCCCTTCCATAGGGGAAGGGATGGGGAACGAAACAGGGGGTGTCATGGCACGGGAGATCAGAAAGCTCACCGCAGTCGAAGTGCTTAGAGGCGCAGTCCAACTTGATCGATGCCAGCGGGGGAAGCTCCGGGTGTATCGCGCGGCAAGGATGGCCGGTCACCGGAAGGGGTGGGTGTGCCGGTACACCAGCATTTCCGGCAGGCCAGCGCCCGGATCTGAGCCGGGGTCAGTGGCGCAGTCAATCAATCTCCGCTCGCGGCGGCGGGTGCGTCGCAAACAGCCATGCGAAGGCGGTAGCAGGCGCAAAAGGCACTGCTGCGGAAGGGCGTCGATCCTATAGGCGCAAGAAGGAACTTCGCGCCGACAAAGCGGCAGCATTGGCCGATGCCGAACGCGCGAAGGCCGCAGCGAAGTCTGAGCGCACTACGCTGCGCCGACATGCGCACGCCTACATCGACAAGATCGAAGGCACGTTCAAGAGCCGCAAACATGAGCAGCAGTGGGCGAATACGGTACTTCACCTGTTGCCTGCCGCGCTGCTCGACAAGCCGATAGCGGACATCAAACCGCTTGAACTGCTCGACGCGCTCGTGCCGATATGCAAGCGGACACCCGAAACGGGACGGCGGCTCACGCAACGCGTGCGTGTGCTTTTCGACTCGGCTGTGGTGGAGGGGCTACGCGAGCACAACCCCGTGCAGCCGATTAGGGCAGAACTGGCGCGCCGCGCAGGAAGGCAAACGCGCCGCCACTTTCCCGCGCTTGACTGGCGGACGTTGCCAGCGTTCATCGGGCAGCTGCGGCAAGTGGATGGCACCAGCGCACGCGCTTTGGAATTCCTGTTCACAACAGCGGGGCGACCGGGTGAAGTGCTGAACGCCGAGTGGTGCGAGTTCAACCTCGACCGTGGCGAGTGGCTGATACCGGGGCGAAAGATGAAATGCGGCGAGCCGCACCTGGTGTTCCTGAACGACACCGCACTGCGCATCCTTGAAGGCCAGCGCGGCCAATCGGAGCAGTACGTTTTTCCAAGCCCACGCAACGGCAAGCCCATGGCAATCGACAGCCTGCGCATGGTGATGCGGCGCATGGACGAAGCGAAGGCAACGCCGCACGGCACGGCGAGGCGCTGCTTCAAGACCGCATGTAAGGAACTCGCTTTCGCGCCAAAGGACGTTATCGAATGTGCGCTGGCGCACCGCGAGAAAGACCGCACCGAAGCCGCCTATGACATGAGCGAGTTTCTGTTCGAGCGTCGCCGCTTGGCTCAAGTTTGGGGTGAGTTCGTGGAAGGGCGTTGGCAGATTCCCGACAACGTGGTGGAGTTCAAGCCGAAGGCGGCGTGATGGAACTGCGCGAACTGCGTTGGGTGTGGATCGAACAGGAGGCGCGGGCGGGCAACTCGAACCGCTCGCCGCCGAACTGCTGAAGGCTGACTGCGGCCCGATTCCGAAGGGTGTTCGGAGGTTGCTTGCCGATGCGGTACGGGGGAGCCTGCTTCGCAAACTCAAAGGCAAGCGCATCAAAGACCCGATGGCGGCGGAGCTTTTCTACCTTAGCCTGCGTGCCTCAGAAATGCCGCACGACGAAGCGGTCAAGCGTCTGATGAGGCGGTACGCGGTGGGAAAGTCTGTCGCCTATGCCTTCTGCTCTCAGCCTCGGGAGAATGTTCGCGGCGAGGACATCGGCACCATCAAGTCGGCAGGCGACCTTCTTTCCGAAATCGCAGCGCGTGATCGCGGAAGGAAGTAGCGAAAAGTAGGCGCTTCGGGAGGCACATTCGCACCATTGAGTCCCAATGGTGACGCATGAGCAAGCGAATCATCTACATCGCGTCCATCGCGGAGAAGATCGGAAAGAAGAAGCGGTCGGCGTGGAACTTCGTCAAGATCGACGGCTTCCCTGCGGCTCGCATCGTTCCCGGCAACCGCGCTCCCGGATGGCTTGAGGACGAGGTAGACGCCTTTCTGGACGCGCTGCCGAAGGCTCCCGAACCGAGCGAGCCTGCCCGCTTGAAAGGCACCGCCAAGGGTCGCAAGGGGCGCAGGAAGGCAGCTGATAGTGGAACGGGAAGGGGTAATTCCGTTCCCCTGTCTGCACAGCGTTGCTCCACGTTACCTAAGGCGGAGCGTTTGTCCGCCGAACTCGAAAACGCTGCATTTTCGACCCCCGCCGAGGCAGCAGCTTGAGCGCCGACTCGATCCTCGACCGGCTCGAAGGTGTGCGGTCTACCGGCGCGGGTCGCTGGGGTCGCCAAGTGTCCCGCGCACCCTGACAAGAACCCATCGTTCGCCATCTGGGAGACGGACGACCAGCGGACGATGGTCTGCTGCTATGCCGGGTGCGAGACACGCGACGTACTGGCGGCGCTTGGTCTTGATTGGTCGGCGCTGTTCCCGCCGCGCCAGAGGACAGAGCCGCCCCAGCGCCGCCGCCGCCATCCTCTCGTTCATCCTGCCGATGCGCTTCGCCTCATCGACCGCGAGGCGGTGAT
This sequence comes from uncultured beta proteobacterium, assembly GCA_963707725.1. GTDB lineage: Bacteria > Pseudomonadota > Gammaproteobacteria > Burkholderiales > Burkholderiaceae_F > JAOUJD01. Next base: position 230,175 of record CAVPRE010000009.1, read on the forward strand.
CGTCGGCATCATTCCGGTGATCTGGCGCGGGGTGTGCCGCTCTCCGAGGATGACCGCCAGAGGCTTCTGGAAGCCGTAGGACGCATCGCACGGGTGAGGGACGGTGCCAATGTCTAGCGCCATCGAAAACCGCGCCAGCGCCGTCCAGCGCGTCGGCTACTCGGTCGCTGAGGCGATGCAGGGCGAGCTTGTCACCGGCTACTTCGCCAAGGGGATCGTCGGGCCGGGCGACATCGCCGTGTTCTTCGGGGAGTCGGGCGTGATGAAGTCCTTTGTGGTGACCGACGTTGGACTTCACGTCGGCAGCGGTCGGTCATGGTGTGGGCGCAGGGTCAAGCAAACCGGGGTGCTGTTCATCCTTGGTGAAGGTGCCGCTGGATACTCGCAAGCGCATCCGGGCATGGGCAAGCGGCACGGGTATCGATCTTGCCACCGTCCGCGCCTACGTCTACCCGCGCAGCCTTGACCTGTTCAGCAGCGGCGACCCACTGCGGGATGCCATAGCGGAAGCGGAAGGCGAACTTGGCTGCATGGTCGGGCTGGTGATCGTGGATACCTACAGCACGAACCTCGGTGACGGTGAGGAACAGTCCAACAGCGACGCCGCTGTAGTCCTCAACAACGTCCGCGCTGCCTGCGGGAGCGACCGGGGCGCGATTCTGGTTCACCACGTTGGACACGGCGACAAGAGCCGCGAGCGCGGTGCCTATCGGCTTCGGGCTAACGCCGACCGCCGGTTCATGGTGCAGAGGGACGACGGGAACCGTGGGGACATCCTGACCGTGGTCAACGAGAAGTCCAAGGACGACGCCGAACTGCCTGAGCTTCGCTTGGTGTGGGAGTCGGTTGACCTTGGCTGCTCGACCCGGACGGTGATCCGATTACCTCGCTGGTAGTGCTGCCGACTGATCGGGAACCGGTCACATCGGACGCTGACCGGCGCGTGACATTGACCGACCGCGATACCAAGTCGCTGAACGTCCTGTGGCAACTCAGCGGGCAGAACGGCTCGATGGTGCCTGCGGACGATTGGTTCAGGGCGGTGGTCGCCGCTGGTGTGTTGAAGCCGGGAGCCAGCGATGACGCGAGTCGCAAGGTCTTTCAGCGCACGGCGACGGCGTTACGCAAGGCGAAGCTGGTCAACGTCGAGCGGCAAGACGCGGGGAACGCGGTCTTCGCCCCGGTCGACCGCCGTCGAGCCGGAGTGAATTGCAACATGAATTGCGACACGAATTGCGACAAGTGCCGTTGTCGTTATTGCCCCGGTACGAATTGCGACAAGGGGGTCTATAGACCCCCCCTTGTTGTCGCAATTGACCGTAACCGAATCCGACACTTTTGCGACAAATGAACCGGGCGACGAGACGCAAGCGCCAGCCTGTCCAGACCATCGGCACCGTGATCGACTGGCACACGGCACCGAGGCAGCGCAACAGGCGACACGCGCCCTGATCCGCTCGCGTACTGGCGGTGATGTCCTTCTCGCGTCCGGGATGCGCTTTGCCGTGGTCGCGTTGGAGGCGAACTCGGCTGGCGCGTTCATGGTCGGCGTGGCTGACCCGGAGAGCTTGCCCGCCGCTGTCGCTAGCGCACATGAACGCATGGGCGAGCTTTTCCACCGGGGCGGCGGAACGACCCAATGGGCGCTGTTCGTGGACGAGATGACCCGGCAGTCGTTGATGCACAGCCTGCGCGGCTTGGTGCTGCACTAGATGACGACGCCGACCGTCACCATGTTGTTGTACCTCGCGCCCGACGCCGACCGTGCCGCCGTGGCGCTCGACAAGCTGTTGCCTCTGGCGCTGGCGGAGACGCCCGCTGCCAACCCCCGCGCCGTTGCTCGCGTTGCAGGCAAGAGCCGGAATTTCCCCTTGCGGTTCCCCCGTTTATGGCCCGACTCGCTAGACCGGCGCGAGGCGGACGACGCCGCACAGCCGGATTAGGAGCGCCACATGGATGCCTTCAAGGCAGCACTCAACATCACGCACGAACCCTCGCGGCAGCGCACCCACATCGAGACCGCTGCCGCTATCGGGAAGCGTTACTTCGACGCGATGAAGTCAGCGACGGATGAAGTCGTCTACACGCCGGAAGGTCGCACGAAGCTGGCGCGGAGACACGCTGCTCCGGCGCTCTCGGATTTGGGTGACTTGCTGGTCAAGGTCGGAATGACGCTGCAACAAGTACAGGTCGCTGTGGACGCGACCGTTAGCGCCATGAACAAGTTTGCGGTGCCGTACTCAGTCGAACCGTGGAACGCGACTTTCGATGCTGAGATTGCCCGAGCCATTCGAGGCGATGCCGCCATTCGCGGGATGCTGGTCAATGCCGCACAGAACGGAGTGGAACTTGACCCCGCGTATCACGACTACCTTCGCGCCGCCATCCGTGCGCCCGCATCCTGACGGGCTTCACCGTGGCTGAGCAAAACTCCGTGGTCGGATTGCTGACCGGCGGCAACCTGAACGCCGTCCCGTTTGAAGGGTGGCGCGATGCAAGGTTGATGATCAAAGGCACCGTGACGCGGATCATCAACGATGTGCCGATCCGTTTTGGTGAGCTTGTGCAGATGCACCGTCCACTCGCGGAGTTGGTCGCGGGGCAGATGCCATTGGAATCGAGCAACCCGACGCTCCGAACGCGGAGAACTTCGCCGCCGTGTCGTCAATGCCGCCGCTGGTGACCGGCGACCGGGTACACGACGGCTACTCCGGGGAAGCCGCCGCTTAAAGGTCGGGGGCGATGACGGCTGCTCCGCCGGAGTTCGCGTGCTGCTGCCCCACTACACGAACCACTCATCGCCCCCGCCCCTGAAACTAGATGCAAAACGAAGCTAAGTGATGGACGCCGCAGCACAAACCGTCGTGACTCACCCCCGCCGTCGCCCGCTCAAGACGGCTCGCCACGTCGCTCGCGAATTGGCTCTGGTTTATTACGAACTTCGCGAACAAAAGGTAGACCCTGCGCTTGGTGGTCGTCTGGCGTTCACCTTGATGAGCCTGTCGCGTGTGATTGAAGTTGCCGAGCTAGAAGGGCGACTTGTTGCACTTGAGGAAAACCATGCCGAAGCGACCGATTGACGAACGCCTGAAGCGTCTTGAGGCGAAGCGATTGAAGAAACGGAGGGAGTCGCCGTGCATTGTCGGTCTACCCGGTGAAGCGCCTGCCGATACCTCCGCCCGCATCCATGCCGAGGGCAGGAAGTCGGGCGCGTTGATCGTGCCGCACGTCCCTGACGTTGAAACGTGGGCGCGGCAAGCCGAGGGCTATCAACGCTGGCTGCTATCTCGTTGCGCCGGTATCGCGGAGCCGGGTGGACCGACCCGCCGAAATCGACGCTGCCTATAGGAAGTCCATGACCGCCTGACTACCAGCTACCGATAGTGAGTCCGTAGGTCACCACTACGCGACACAAACAACAAGCCCCGCCGAAGCGGGGCTGTCGTCAGGCGTTGCCGATTACTGCTTGCGCCTGCGCGTAGCGGCTAGACCGGCGAGGCCGAGCCCGAGAAGGGCGAGCGTGCCGGGTTCGGGGACGGAGACGCTCAAGTTGTTCTTGGCGCCAATGACAGTGAAGTCGGCTGGATCGTCGGTAGGCGAGGGAAAGAGGGTGAGACTAGAAAGCGTCTCGCCCGCTCCGAGACCAAAATCGTCTAAGTCGATCAGTGCCACGAGCAAGGCAAAGCCCCCAGCAGACTCTCCTGTAGAGACTGCGGTGAAGCTCAGCGTCGTGGATCCGATCCGAACCGCAAACATTTCCGCGGATCCAAGCTCAAAGATTGCGATGTCAGCGCCAGAACCGTTGACCGCTCTGTTGTCGCCGAAGTTGACTTGCACGCTGCAAGTAGTACCGAAACAATAGGCGAAGTCAGCTGGGTCGGACCCTGTCAGCGCGTCGGCTAGGCTGGTGGCCCCCCCTCCATACGTCCAGCTTCCAACTACCGTTCCGAGCGAATCCGCAAATGCATCGTCGTCGAACGAGATTCCGCCAACAGTCACTGCTGCATGCGTCGAATGCCCGAAGAGCATCGACGCAGCGAGAACAAGAGAACTCAGTAGACGTTTCATCCCCCGCCTCCCAACGGTAAATTAGTAAGCAATTCAGCGGACCAATAAAGCAAACATTGGGCCATGAGTTCTATCTAGTTGAGTGATAAGGCTTCAAGTGGATGCGACGAACCAACGTGTAAGAGAATTCGACAGCGATTCCAGCAGTCCCGACCCGCAGAAAGGTGGGCCACTTTGCTTCCGCGTTGACACGCTTCACTTGGAAGGAAGCCGCCTCTAAGGCACTTGAGGAACGTAGACTTTATCGACGCAGAATGCGCCCTCTTGCGTGACTCCTCGTTTGACCAACGGATTCGCAGTTCGCGGGTCGTGGTCGGATTTACTCGTGGCTGACAGCCTCTCCTCTGAACCCGTCGGCATGCTGCTCAACTTGTAAGGATCCCGACAAACGAGGGCGTTTCAGAACGGTTATCGCGGCGGGTGACAAATGAGCCCAAGAGCGAACGCCTCGCGGCTGACCCTCTGGCACAGCCGATCCCGGAGCAAGGCGTCTGCGGCTTCCTATCGCGTTGCACGTCAATGCACCGTGCGACGATGCGCGAACACGCACCCGGCTACACTCTCGCGGCGATAGGGGAACGGCAAGGGGAAATCCGTCGAACCGCCCGGAAACCCAGTATCCATGCGGCTCTTGACAGACACCGCCTCCGCCACACCAATGGCATCGATGCTCGTGCCCGGCCCCTCCAACTCGGAACCGCGTAAACCATGACCCGGGCGGTCGTCCCCTCGGCCTCCTGACCATAACGCCCCCGCCTCGCGCTGACAGGGATCACCAAGCACTACGGCGACGTCGCGGCCAATGAGGACGTCACTCTGGCGGTGATGCCGGGCGAGATCCTCGCGGTGCTCGGCGAGAACGGCGCCGGCAAGAGCACGCTGATGAAGGTCGTCTACGGCGTCGCGCGGCCCGACGCCGGCACCGTGGCGATCGACGGTGTGGAGGTCGAGATCGCGAACCCGGCCCGCGCGCGCGCGCTCGGAATCGCGATGGTGTTCCAGCACTTCGCGCTGTTCGATACGCTCACGGTCGCCGAGAACATCGCGCTCGGGGCGCCGGAGCACGCGTTGTCGGAGGTCGACGAGCGCGTGCGCGAACTGTCGCTGCGCTACGGCCTCGAACTGCACCCGGAACGCAGGGTGCACGACCTGTCGGTGGGCGAGCGGCAGCGCGTCGAGATCCTGCGCGCGCTGATGGCGAGCCCGCGCATCCTGATCCTCGACGAACCAACCTCTGTGCTGACGCCGCAGGCCGTCGATCGCCTGTTCGAGACGCTGCGCCAGCTCGCGGCCGAGGGCGTCAGCGTCGTCTTCATCAGCCACAAGC
>CAVPRE010000010.1:0-345196 GCA_963707725.1 uncultured beta proteobacterium
TGTCATCGCCTCCAACTTCCTGGTGCCTACTGCTCCCGTCACTACAAAGAGCAAATTCCATCATCAAGTCCTTGCTCGTATTATGCAAGAGGTAAACCCGCCATCGATGTGGCAAGCACAATCGTCAGGGCAAAATGCGTTGTCCACTTGCAATTCATGGTGTTGTTCCTCACTGCCCGGCTCATTGGGCTTCCTTCGATTCAGATCACGCGACTTCCAAACGACCCCGCGCAAAGCTGGGCTGTAGCGTCTCACCATCCTCATCGACGCCTCCCAGTTCGCCACTTTTCGCTTTCCGTGCCCGAATCCCGATTTCATCCGGCCAGCGGTCTTGCGATCGCGATGGCAGGCACAGTCGACATCGTCGGGAGACCGTTCGATCCGCGAAACTTTCGCTGAATGGTATCCGAACGGAAAACACGGAACATCCGCGCAACTCGACCGGCGTGCGGACTGCGTTGAGATTGAACGGCAAGGTGAGTCTGGCCCGCGGTCACGCGCGCGTCAACCAACGGGCTGACCACGTCGGCCAACTCGTCGTACTTGCCGGTGTAGAAGTGATCGGCGTCAGCGATCGTCACAACGTCCACGTCGGATTGCGCAGCTTCTTCGGCCTCAGAAACGGCCTGCCGAATCGCGTCTGGCAGCCCCGCAAACGCGACGCCTCCCTGCTCCAGTTCGATGGAACCATAGGTGAACAGCGTCGGACATCCGACCTGCGAGACAAACGTCAAGATGTTGTATCGCTCGTCACCGTACTTATCGACGTAGCTCGCCGCGCTGATCAACAGCGGGAACGGGAACTTGGCGGTGAACAGCTGTTCGGGGCGTCCTTGCTTCACAAGCTGCTTGGCGGTTGCCAACGAATCGAAGAAGTCATGGCTCCGCGGACCAGCCTGAAACGCACGGTGGGACAATCGTGGCGGCGACGCGGCGATCACGGCGGCGACGTTCGGATGCGGTGCGTGCGCCGCCGAATAGACCGCCTTGATGGCACCCAGGCTATGGCCGATCAGTCCGATTCGCGACATCCCGCGACCAACCAGGAAGTCGCACCAGGCGTTCACGTCGTGGCGGCACTGATCGACAACTTCGAACGCCGCGCCGCCGCGAGTCGCGGCGCCATCCGTCGCAATCAGATTGACCGAGCCGTACCCGCGCGTGTTGACTCGCAGTACCGCGATGCCGAGTTCCAGCAAACGGTCCGACAGCGGATCGAACATCGCGCCGCCGAAGAAACTTCCTCCGACGCCGTGCAACAAGATGGCGGCGTCAACGGGCGGCGGCTCGGCCGGTCCAGCCAGCGGTCGAGCCAACGATCCATCCAAACGCAATCCGTCCGACGTCTTCGCGCGCACCAACTCGACTAGCATGCCAGCTCTTCCGAGACCGCTAAGGTTGATCTGTACGAAGGCCATGGTCGGCGCAAAAAACAAGGACGAACCAAAGGCTCGTCCTCAGTGATACATCGCAAGACTTGCGTCCGTGAACGCCTCAACTCTAGGTCTGATTCGCGGGCGTATTGATCGTACTCAACTGCGAAAGCACTTGCAGGACACCGTTCAAATGCGCGAGCCGCGGTCCGAAACGGTCGACAAATTCGTTCAACATGAACTCGCCGTCCAGCAGGCATTCTTCGTTATCGAGAACTTCGTCGGTCAGATTACGAAGGAATTGGATCTGGACGCGGCTCAACGTTTCCGCGGCCGTGCGACAGCAGCGAGCCAATTCTGGATTCGCCTCTTTCCACTGCCCAAGTTCGTTCTGGCGTTGGCGCTGCGTTGCATTCTGCTGTTGGATGAAATCTTCCAACAGCTTGCTCTGCTTCGCCTGCCCAGCCACGAGCTGCCGCAACAATGCCACCATGACCGCATTCGGATCGTAGCTGCTCGCCGGTGTTCCGGAACCGGTGTCTGCCGAGACATCGATGCGAAACAGGGGGGGAAATTCGTTGGACTCATTAGACATGATGCAATAACTCCTCAAGTCGTAAGAATCCTCAGTATAGACGATTGTGTTTCAAAGTCGAGCCTTTGACATGCGAAGCGTTTTCATGCTGCAACCGCCCGGCGAAAGTTCCCAAATGAATCCTTGAATTTGCGAACTCGGTGCTTGACTTCAGCGTTCGTATCGCGCAAGCCAGAGTGACCGCCGCTGGAACGTCGACCTGCGTCCGCTGACCGGTCGCGGCATCACAATCCGAAAACCCGTTAAAGTCTGTCTCGCGCCGAGCCCGATTCAAATCGAAGGCGAGCGCCATGCTCCGATTCCACGACATCTGCTCCACAACTCGCCAATTGTTCGCAAGGGGAAAGGCAATCCATGTCCGCTGAGCGGCTCTAAGTCCGTGCCGTCGGTTGGTTTCTTGACGGTTCAGGAGTTCACCGACCTGGGGTTGATCGGAGGTTATCTGATCTTGAATGCGGTCGGACGCCCGCTCGAGTTTCACTGTACCGCGCCCGTTCGCCCGAATCGCGCCCAAGAAATTCTGTACGGCCCGACGCTCAGCTCCGTTCCTGTACGGCGAGCAGATCGGCCAGACACTCGTCGCCAAAGGCAAGAGCCGTCCGATGTTTGTCTGCACCGACGTCGAGCCGGTGTTGAGCGCCCGCGAGTTCGTGTCGGCGCCCGTCGTGCTGATCACGGAAGGTGATGACGAAGCGAGTGGCCAGCATCGTCTCGACGCCGCACATGCCGACAACGCCGGCCCCGCAGAGTCGGAAGCTGTTGCGGTTCCGATTGGCGGGCCGCCAAGCTGCCGTTGCCGAAGAGCACGCCCACGATCGCGACAAGATCGTGGAACAGTGGCAGCCGCACGCGACGGCGATGGACTTGCTCGAGCCCTTCAGTCGCCTGCGCGAAGCGATCGAGGAGGCACAGCGCGGCGCCGCGCGGACGTGAGCGAATGGGGGCGGACGAAAGGAGTCGATTTTCGGCCTCATGACATTCCAAATCAGAGCTCGCTCGCCGAACAAGACTGCGACCCTTCAAGTTGACGAACCACTTTCCTGGGACCCGCCCGTGACACAATCGGCCCTGACCAACCAGCACGACTTCCCTGCCATCGAAACCTCGTCGGTCGATCTGTCGTTTTCCGTCAGCACCTTCGCCACGGGCTGGAACGCAGCGCTCACTCGGGCTCAGAAGATCGATGTCGTCACAACGGACTTCGGCTCGGAATCGCCCAGAACGATTTCCTTTCGTTTAGGAAGTCCCGCGGTCAAGACGCTACAGCTTCGCGTTTCCCGAATTGCCGGCGTGGCAGACGGAACCGGCCAGCAAGACCCAACCGACTGCGAAGCAAGCACCGCGCCCGACACCGCGGCCGCCACGAACCACACGCGACTCAAACCGCCGGCCGACATCGTCAAGCTGGAAGATCGGCTGTACTACCTGCTGCAACCGCCGCTGGAGACGATCCTCTCCTCCGAATCGCTGCACTTTCCGTTCGAGCCGTTTCCGTACCAGTATCAAGGCATCGCCTTTCTCTATCCCGCGGTATCGCCGCCGATCCTGGCCGACGAGATGGGGCTGGGCAAGACGATGCAGGCGATCACGGCGATCCGCCTGTTGCTGCGCGCGCGGCGAGGTGCGCAGCGTGCTGCTGATCTGCCCCAAGCCGCTGGTGACCAACTGGCAGCGCGAGTTCGCCCTGTGGGCGCCGGAGATTCCGCTCGCGGTCATCGAAGGCGACCAGGCCCGGCGGCACTGGCAATGGCAGCAGCCGACGCGCCGGTGAAGATCGCCAACTACGAATTGCTGATGCGCGACCGCGACGTCGTGCTCGACGCCAGGTCTGCACTTCGATCTGGTCGTGCTGGACGAGGCCCAGCGGATCAAGAACCGCTCCAGCACGACCAGCCAGGTCGCCCGCGCGATCTCGCGGTCGCGCAGCTGGGCCCTGACCGGCACGCCGGTCGAGAACAGCTCCGGAGGATCTGGTCGGCATCTTCGAGTTCCTGTCGCCCGGGCTACCTGTCAACCGGACATGACGCCGCGGCGGATGGCGCAAGCCGCGCGGCGACTACATCCTGCGGCGCACCAAGGACAAGGTGCTGACCGACCTGCCGCCCAAGCTGTTTCGCGACGCCGAGCTCGACCTGACGCCCGAGCAGTGGGATCGCTACCGCACGGCCGAAGACGAGGGCGTCGTGCGGCTCGACGGACATGGGCGAGGAGCTGACGATCCAGCACGTCTTCGAGCTGGTGCTGCGGCTGAAGCAGATCTGCAACTTCGACCCGGCCACCGGCGCCAGCAGCAAGCTCGAACGGCTGGAGGCCGACCTGGAGGAAGTCGCCGCCAGCGGCCAGAAGGCGATCGTCTTCAGCCAGTGGGTCGAGACGCTCGAAGCGATCCGCGAGCGGCTGCAGCGCTTCGGCCCGCTGGAATACCACGGCAAGATCCCGCTCGCAAACGCGCGACGCGGTGATCGCGCAGTTCCGAAGGACGATCCCGAAGCACGTGCATCCTGATGAGCTACGGGGCGGGCAGCGTCGGGCTGAACCTGCAGTTCTGCCGACTACGTGTTCCTGTTCGACCGCTGGTGGAATCCGGCCGTCGAGGATCAGGCGATCAACCGCGCCCACCGCATCGGCGCCGCCGGCCCGGTCACGGTCACCCGCATGCTGACCCTCGGGCACGATCGAAGAGCGGATCAATCAGGTGCTGGAAGAGAAGCGAGAACTGTTCGACACCATCCTTTCTCAAACCGACGCGCCGCGAAGTCTCGGCTTGACGCAAGACGAAATCTTCGGCCTGTTCGACCTCAAATCCCGCCGCCACGAACAACGCCGCGCCGCGTAGCTGGCTTTCGCCGCTTCGCGTCTCACGTGATTCGTGGCCGGTCTGCTTGGGCTGACGCCCGATGCGATCTGCACTCGTGCGCCGCGACGATCGAAAACCAAATGCGCCACGGGCTGTTTCGAGGGCGAGGCATGAGATACGATCGGGACTTGCATGAACAGCTACATCGTCATCCCGGCTCGGCTGGAATCGACGCGATTGCCGCGCAAGCTGCTGCTGCGCGAGACGGGCAAGCCGCTGATTCAGCACACTTACGAAGCGGCTTGCCGGGCGACGCGTCCGCTGGGCGTGTGCGTGGCGGCGGATCACGAGGAGATCGCGGCGGCGGTGCGTGCTTTCGGCGGCCATGTCGAAATGACCGATCCCCATGCCCCGAGCGGGACGGACCGCGTGGCGGAGGTGGCTCGGCATCTGACCGACGCGGAGATCATCGTCAACGTGCAGGGCGACGAACCGGAAATCGCTGGCTCGGCAATCGACTTGGCCATCGAGCTGTTGGAGGCGAATCCGACGGCGGTGATGTCGACCCTGGCAACGCCGATCCGCTCGCGCGAGCAGCTGGAGGATCCGGCTTGCGTGAAGGTCGTGTTCGACGCGAACGGACGCGCGATGTACTTCAGCCGCAGTCCGATTCCGCACGCCCGCCAGTGGGACGACTCGCTGCTGGCGGCCGATCCGCCTCACTTCTATCAGCACGTCGGCTTGTACGCCTATCGACGCGAGTTTCTGCTGCAATTGGCCGAGATGAAACCGTCGCCGGCTGGAGCAGATCGAGCGGCTGGAACAGTTGCGGGTGCTGGAAGCAGGGCATCCAATCTTGGTGGGCGTGATCGACGAACCGACGATCGGCATCGATACGCCTGAGGATTATCGGGCATTTGTCAGCCGGGCGTCGAGTTGCTAAGATGCAGTCCCAGGGATGAACACCTGGGCCCCGCCTCAAGCCTGTTGCCAGGCCTCCCCTTCGAGTTCCCGATTTGCGGTCGCGGTGCGCTCGTCGCTCGGCGGCCGTAACTACTTTCATAATCAAGCATTTGCCAGGAAGGCTTTGAGATATGACCAAGCACATTTTCGTGACCGGCGGCGTGGTCAGTTCGCTGGGCAAGGGGCTGACCAGCGCGTCGATCGGCATGCTGCTGGAACGCCGCGGCCTGCGCGTCCGGATGCAGAAGCTCGATCCGTACATCAACGTCGATCCGGGCACGATGAGCCCCTACCAGCACGGCGAAGTCTACGTGCTGGACGACGGCAGCGAGACCGATCTCGACCTGGGCCACTACGAGCGGTTCACCAACAGCCCGCTGACCCGCGACGCGAACTACACGACCGGCCAGATCTACCTGTCGGTGATCGACAAGGAGCGCCGCGGCGAGTTCCTGGGCAAGACCGTCCAGGTGATTCCGCACATCACCAACGAGATCAAGAGCGTCATCCACAAGCTGGCCGGCGACGACGTCGACGTGGTGATCACCGAGATCGGCGGCACGGTCGGCGACATCGAGAGCCAGCCGTTTCTGGAGGCGATCCGCCAGTTCTCGCTCGACGTCGGCAAGGAGAACTGCCTGTACATCCACCTGACGCTGGTGCCCTACCTGAAGGCGGCCGGCGAGCTGAAGACCAAGCCGACGCAGCACTCGGTCGGCCAGCTGCGCGCAGATCGGTATCCAGCCCGACATCCTGATCTGCCGCACCGAACGCTCGCTCAGCCGCGACGACCGCGAGAAGATCGCCCTGTTCTGCAACGTGCCGCTCGAGGCGGTGATCGAGGAGAAGGACAAGGACTTCTCGATCTACGAGGTGCCGCTGAGCCTGGTCGAGAACGGGCTGGACGAGCTGATCGTCAAGAAGCTGCAGCCTGCCGGCGGCGACGCTGGACCTGGACGACTGGCGCGACCTGCTGCACCGGCTGCGCAATCCCGAAGCACGAAATCAGCATCGCCGTGGTCGGCAAGTACGCCGAGCACCGCGACGCCTACAAGTCGATCTACGAAGCGCTCGACCATGCCGGCATCGCACCACCAGGCCCAGATCCGCATCGGCCGGATCCACAGCGAGGCGATCGAGCGCGAAGGGCCCGAGCGGCTGCTGGCCGGCTACGACGGCATTCTCGTGCCCGGCGGCTTCGGCGAACGGGGCATCGAAGGCAAGGTCGAGGCGATCCGCTTCGCCCGCGAGCGAAGGATTCCGTTCTTCGGCATCTGCCTGGGCATGCAGTGCGCCGTGATCGAGTTCGCCCGCAACGTCGTCGGCCTGGAGGGCGCCCATTCGACCGAGTTCGACAAGGACACGCCGCACCCGGTGATCTGCCTGCTGGACGAGCAGAAGAACGATCACCGACAAGGGCGGCACGATGCGGCTGGGGGCCCAGCCGCGCAAGCTCGATCCGGCGAGCAGCCGCGGCCGCAGTGCTACGGCGAGCGAGATGATCTCCGAGCGGCACCGCCATCGCTACGAGTTCAACAACGTCTACCGCCAGCAGTTCGCCGCCCACGGCATGCATGTTCGCCGGCACCAGCCCCGACGGCTCGCTGGTCGAGATCGTCGAGATGCCCGACCATCCCTGGTTCGTCGCCGTGCAGTTCCATCCGGAGTTCAAGTCGAAGCCGACCGGCCGCATCCGCTGTTCGCCGGCTTCGTCGGCGCCGCGATCGAGCGGCATGCGACGAAGACCGAACGCGGCAAAGAAACCGAGCCGGCCACGGGATCCGTCAAAGGTTAGTCAGACGCGAGTTAGGAGTCGTCAGGAGTTCAAAGTCACCATGAGCGAAGAAGAAACCAGCAAACCGGAAATCATCATCGACGACGATTGGAAGTCGCGGGCTCAGGCCGAGAAGGAACAGCTTCAGAAGGAGGCCGAAGCCAAGCGGAAACAACAGCCGAGCGGCATCGGCACGCCAGACCGAGCCGACGCCCGTCACCAGCGGAACCCGCACGCCGAAGCCGACGTACCTCTACCTCCCGCTTCGTTCTCGTTTCTGGTCACGTCGCTGGCAACGCAAGCATTGGCAGCGATGGGCCAGATTCCCGGAGCGGATGGCAAGCCGGTCGTTCAACTCGAGCACGCCAAGCACTTCATCGATACGCTCGGTGTCCTCGATGAAAAAACGAAGGGGAATCTCACGCCGGACGAAGCAGCCATGCTCACGAACGTGCTTCACGAGCTGCGATTGCTGTTCGTCGCGGTCGGCAAGCAATCCGCGGCAGCAACGAAAGAGTCGTGATTTGGCTGCTCGCGGTTGCGGTTTCTGAAATCGCATCATCTCCCTAGAATGCCGCCCTCGTGAAACGGTGCGCGCCGCTGCCTGACGAAGCGGCGTCCGCAGGACGATAGTGGATTTGGGCGATGCGAAGAACTTGGTTCTGTAATTACTGCTGAGCACTCGTCGTCGGGAACGCATTGGACGCGACGTCCGCGCGCGGCCAATCGTTCGACGCGCCCTTTGATGGCGCCTCCGTCATTCTGGATGAGCGTTCGCAGCCCTACATCGCCTGGCCGACAGTCGAGCCGTCTCCGTTCGACAATCCCTGGGGCATCGTCTGCTTGCCCGAACAGCTGATCTACCGCTCTTACTTGGCGGGCATCAAGGAGCCGCGGATGGGAGTCGCAGGTGATCAATCGGCAAAACGACGGGGCGTTGTTGGATGGGACGCTGGGCGGGCGCTTCGGGCTGTTGCGGCTCGGACCTCGCGACCAACCGCTGGGGTTTCAGATCGACATCGAAGGCGCCGCCTTCGTGCGTCTCGATCCCGATGAAGAAGTCGATGTGCGCAGTGCCGACTTTCGAGCCGGCGTCCCGTTCACTTACGGCTGGGGCAACCAGCAGGTCAAGTTCGCTTACTACCACATCAGCTCGCACGTGGGCGACGAGTTCTTGCTGAAGAATCCCGGCTTTCACTCGATTGAACTACGCACGCGACGTGCTCGTCCTGGGCTACTCGGTTTATCCGACCGAACGCCTCCGATTGTACGGCGAGGCCGGTTGGGCGTTTTGGAGTGACGTCAGCGGCCTGTGGGAGTTTCAGTTCGGCGTCGAGTATGCTCCGACGCGACCGACGGGAATCCGCGGCGAACCGTTCTTCGCCGTGAACGGGCATCTCCGCGAAGAAGTCAACTACGGCGGAGGATTAACGGCGCAGGCGGGTTGGGCCTGGCGCAGCGACGGCCCGTCGGGAAGGCTGTTTCGGATGGGGCTGCACTACTACAACGGCGAGAGCCCGCAGTTCTCGTTCTTCGACGACTTCGAGCAACAGATCGGATTCGGAGTGTGGTACGACTATTGACCAGGTGCGCCGCGCAGGTTCGCGGCGAAAGGCGACGATCGGGCTACCGCGGATCCCAACGCTGATCGAAGTGCATCCAAGCGACTCGCGAGTAGCGAAACAACAGCGGCGAAACGATCGCGAGCTGAGCCAGGGCAACCGCAAAGATGACCGGCTCGCTAAAGCCCTTGAGAAACAGGTAGATCGATACCGGCCCCGCGATCAAGATGCCGATGCCGTAGCTAAAGTACATCGCTCCGGTAAAGAATCCCGGCTCGCGTTCAAAGCTGAGGCCGCACTCCGGGCACTCTTTGTGGATACTCCAGAACGAGCGAAAGACCGGACCCTTTCAAGCATCTTGGGCAGCGGAGACGCAGGATGGCTAGCAGTTTCATGGATGGATTCTGATTGCCGGCGCCGAGTTTACGTGAGCAACGTCCCACGAACCACAATGTACATCGAGAACGCGTCGCAATGTGATGAGGGCAATCGGCTGAATCCAAGCCCGCCGGCGAACCATGGCGAACATGCCGATCACGAAGATGATCGTCACGCCGACATCGCCCCAGTGGACCATCGGGAAGACGAAGCCCCGCGACGAGAAGGGCCACAGCAGTTGCAGATGCCAGTCCGAGAGTTCCGCCGTCCCGGAATAGACCAGATCGCGGCGAGGTGGCTCATGGTCGCAAGGACTCGCGACGAGTATCGCAGACGATAATCCGCTTCGCGGTCTGTGGCCGGGTCGACGTCAAGGCCCTTCAGGGCTCCGAATTCCAGCGCAACAGTCGCTCGACGTTTCCGACGAGAGCCGTAGCGAGCCTGAAGCGCTAGCCACGATCGCACCGCCACGCTGCGCAGGCTCAAGAACTTGTCAGCGCGTGCATGTTGAACGACGCACAAACCGAGAGCCGCAACCCACCATCGGATATCGTCGCCAAGCCGGCGGCGAACGTTCAACCGTGACGATCGCTCCGCATCGCGTGCTTCGAACGTGGTCACGCACATTCCCTAGCCGAGATCAACAACATCCTGAAACTCGGGCACGGAAACGGTCCAGCCCTTGTCGCTGCGAATCTGCTCGGCCAGACTCAGCGCGGCGTCTTCTTCGCCGTGCGTCAGGAAGATGCTTTTCGGCGCCTGCTTGAGATGTTCGATCCAATGCAACAAGCCGCTCCGATCGGCGTGGCCCGAGAAGCCGTAGATGCGGGCGATCTGCGCTTTCGTTTCGTAGTTGCGGCCGTGGATGCGGACTTCGGGCTTGCCGTCGCTGATCAACCGGCCCAGCGTTCCAGAAGGCTTGATAGCCGACAAACAGGATCGTGGACTCCGGCCGCGAAATGTTGCGGCGCAGATGATGCTTGATGCGGCCGCCCGTACACATTCCCGAGGTCGCCATGATGATGCACGGCTTCCGCTCGTTGTTGATCTCCTTCGATTGAGCCGCGGTTCGCGCGAGTTGCAGTCCCGGGAACTGCAGCGGCGACTGATTCGAGCCGATCAGCTCCCAGGCTTCCTGATCGAAGTACTCGCGATACTTCCGAAAGATGTTCGTCACGTCGACGGCCATCGGGCTGTCGAGGAACACCTTCACATCGGGAATGCGGTCGTCGTGGACCAGCCGGCTGATGTAGTACATCAACTCTTGGGCCCGCTCGACGGCGAACGTCGGGATGACGACGTTGCCGCCGCGGCCGATGGTTTCGTTGATCACATCGCACAGCTGCGTTTCGACGTCGCCGCCGTTCTTCGTGATTGCGATCTCCGTAAGTCGACTCCATGACCACGTAATCCGCCGAATCGAACAAGCTCGGGTCGCGGATGATCGGCTTGTGCCATTGCCCGATATCGCCCGAGAAGATCACGCGCCGCGTCGATCCGTTCTCGGCGACGACCACTTCCAGCATCGCCGAGCCGAGGATGTGCCCGGCGTCGTGAAACACGACCGAGACGGAATCCGTGATGCGCCACAACGTTTCATAGGGCACGCCGTTCAGCAGCGGCAACGTCTTGAGTGACGTCATCCTCGCCGTACAAGGCCTTCTCGGGATACTTTCCCTTGCGGCCTTCCCGCTCGTGGCGTTTCTTTTTGTAGGCAGCGTCTTCTTCCTGAATCTTGGCCGAATCGCGCAGGATCACTTCCGTCAGATCGACCGTCGGCGGCGTGCAATAGATCGGGGCGAGGAAGCCGTTGGCCACGAGCTTCGGAATCAGGCCGCAGTGGTCGAGATGCGCGTGCGTCAGCAGCATCGCATCGCACTCGGAGGGCGTGATCGAATTCGGCTCCCAATTCCGCGACAGGAATTCGCGTTCCTGAAACATGCCGCAATCGATCATGATCTTCGAGTCGGCGGTTTCCAGGCAGTATCGCGAGCCGGTCACTTGGCGATTCGCCCCGAGGAAATGCAGCTTCATGCTTCGTGCTCCTTCTCGCCCGTGTCGGGCGTATGAAAATCCGCGCTACCTTGGGGCCTGCCAGAAGCCCGTTGATTGTCTTTGAAGTCGGGATTCAGCAACGGACGGTTCCTTAAAAGCCCCAGCGACACTTAGATCCGTGAGCGATCCATGCTGGGAATTCGAGAGATCGACCCGTGGCGTCGGGTCGATAACAGGACAAGAACGACACCAACAAAGACACCGCCCGCTGCACAAGCCGATCCAGGTGGCCGGCAAATGCGACTGCTCTTCGACGCCCCAACCTCGCGACTTCAACTCGTCCTTATAGTAAGCGACCATCAGCAGCAGGCCGTTATGCGTGGCGTGCAGCAACATGCCGGGCAGCACGCTCTGCGTCCGGTAGCAGAGCCAGCCGAGGATCAGGCCCATGAAAGTGCTCGGGAGAAAACGTTCCGTCGACAGGGCACTGGTGGCGATGACGTGAAACGCGCCGAACAGCAGCGCCGAGACCACGATCGCGGTTGCCGGACGAACGGCCTTTTGCAAAGCTCCCATGAGATAGCCTCGGAAGTAAAACTCCTCGCACACGGCAGGCGTGATGGCGAGCGTCACCAGAATCACCATCGGGCGAAAGGTCGCGCCACGCGTCGAGCAGCGATTTGACCGATTCCAAGTCTTGCGGGATCGATGCCGCCGAGCCCGATCAACTCGTTGAACAAAAACACCTCATGCGCGAACGGCCACGCGGATACGCCCAGCAGCGCCGCGCCGAGAAATGCGACGATGCCGGCACATGCGCAATTGAAACCCGCTGATCAATCGGACTCGCTGAAAGATCGCGGCGACCATGGGAACACCAACGAATAACAACGCCGTGACGACCGCCGATGCCGCCAGGCGGGTTGCCGATACTGGCACCCGGCAATCGATGCAACAGATTGCCGAGCAAGAAATAGATCGGAAACAACGCGGCCAGGCAGAACATCGCCCCCGGAATCGTCGCTGCTTCGCGCGGCTCGCTCGCGAACGCCGCAAAAGATCGGCCCACGTCGCCTGGCTTCCATACAGAATCGCGTCGGTGCCGAAGATTCTCGCCGCCAATCCGATCGCCGCGAACGCATAAAGCGCGGTCGATAATACCGCCGCGGTGGCAAGCGTTGGCTGGACGTCGCCTTCAAACACATCGCGAGCCAGCAGCACGATATTGACCAACGGCGTGACGGCCAGCAGGCCGTTGAATTTCAGATCCGGCATCAGGCTCATCATCCCTGGAGCCAGCGACAGCAGCATCAGCGGAATCAGATACGCCTGCGCTTCTTTGAAGCTGCGTGCAAAACTCGTCACGGCCAGCAAGATCGCCGAAAAGAAAGCGGCGAACAGGATCAACAGCGCGAACACTTGCGCGACCAGGTCGATCGTCAGTCCGCCGCTGCCAAACACCGTTTCGCCCAAACCGGTCGCGACCAGTGTTGTCGTCATGGCGACAAGATTCGCCGTGGCCGTGAACAGGGCGACCGTGAGAACCGCGACGTACTTCGCAATCAGCAATCCGAGTCGCGGCACGGGCGCCGCCATCAAGGTTTCGAGCGTCCCCCGTTCACGTTCTCCCGCCGTCAGATCGATGGCCGGATAAACCGCTCCGGTGATCGTCATCAGGATCAGAATCAAAGGAACCAGCGTTGTCAGCGAGAACGCCGCCGCGCCGCCGGAACCAGCGATCGGCTTCACGCTTCGACATCGGTCGGCAACCGGACTCCGAGAATGTCGGGTATACTTCTCGTTGACCGCGTTTAGTCGCTTCGTAATGTAATTCCGCCGCGACTTTGCTCAAGGCTGACTCTTCGCGATAAATCACTTGGCACTTTAGCTGTCGCGGAAGGCCCGCCGACTCGATCCAAGTCATCGACCTTCCAGCACCACGACGCCGACATCGAGGGCGCCGCGTCGAGACGCCTCGCCGCAAATCGTCGCCGTACAGCCAGTGCTGGATCTCCTGGCTCGTCGATCAAAGATTCGGCTCGGCAGGAGTTCGGTGCGACAGGCTCGGCATCATTCGTCTCGGTGCCTGTTGCGGAGCGCTCGCAGAAGCTCTCGCCCACATGCAGAAAGCCTGTGAGTCTTTCACGAATCGGCTTCCGACTCGACTCCGACCAGACATTTGACCTCAGACAGCGACGACAATGACGACAACGCAAATTTCTGAAAGGCCACGCTCAGCAGCGGATAGACCAGCAGCGGCATAAAGACCAGCGTCACAATCGTCCGGCGATCACGGAGGATCTCGCGCAACTCTTTGATGCACAGTCGGACCAGTCGCGACGTCGCTGAAGAACGACGCCACGGCGGCCTGCGACGTGCGGACGGCTTCTCGACGGATGGTCGGTCGTGATCTGTGGTCATGCCGTGAACGACGCTCCGCTTGCGCCGCGAACTCGTTAAGTGGAACTCGTGGAGGGCGATTGTTGGTCCAAAAAACCGAGAAACATGTCGACGAGCGTTTCGCATCCCGTGGCTGCTTGCAATTCGCCGAGCGTTCCTTCGCGCCACAGCCGGCCCGCATGCAGCAGACCAAAGCGATCACACAACCGTTGTGCTTCGTCCAGCCGATGCGTACAGACGATGACCGCCTTGTTCTCGTCGCGGAGATGAGCGATGTAATCGAAGACGACTTTGCTGCCGATCACGTCCAAGCCGCGAGTCGGTTCGTCGAGCAACATCACGGGCGGATCGTGGATCAAGCCGCGCGCGAGGATGACGCGCTGCTTCTGGCCGGTGCTGAGATTGGCACAGCGGCGCGAGAGGATCTTGCGAATTCCAAACGTATCGGCGAGGTGCTCCAGGCGAGCGGCGGCGACTTCGTGCGGCATGCCGTACAGGTCGGCAAAGAACAGCAGCATCTCGCGGACGCTGAGCCATGGATAGACACCGTCGTTCGCCGAGACCAGTCCCAGCCGCGACTTGACCGCATCCGGATCGGTCGAACTGCGATATCCATCCACTTCGGCGTAGCCGCCGTCGGCTTTTAACAGCCCCACGATCATCCGCATGGTGGTCGTCTTGCCGGCCCCGTTCGGGCCGAGCAGGCCGTAAACTTCACCAGGCGCGACGGCAAACGACAGCTTGTTGACCGCGATGATTTCTTCGCCCGCCGCGCGAAACCGCTTCAACAACTCGTGAACAACGATCATGAAAACGGTTGGCCGGAGGGATCGCGGAGCAGTGGACAATCTCGAATCTGGGGGAGAACCGATGCGGACAAGCATACGCGAGTTCACGCGTTAGCTCCGGCTGACGCGGCGCGGTTCCTGCCGCAACCGTTACGGTGCGGGCTTGTCCGGCTCGTCCGAGGCCGCTTTCTCGATGACACCGAACAGATGGCCGCCAACTTTGCCGTGCGTCCACGTGCCGGCGTATTTCTTGTTGTAGATCACGACGCGGGCGCTGAAGGTTCCCATGCGCCGGAATCGTAAAGTCGGTCAGCGTAATGATCGGCGTATCGCCGGCCCATTTGACTTCCAGCGGCAGCGGCACGGCAACATCGTTTTGGCCGTACTTGATCCGAGCCGTGAACAACCAGTAGTCGCCTTCCGGCAGCTTGGTGACGCTGTTGATCGTGTACTCTTCCTTCGGCAGCGGTCCGTCGTCCTTACCGAGGATCGTGAATCGACCGACGAGCTTGACGCCCGAGAGCGTCTCTTCGAAATGTTTGAACAGAGCTTCGCGGTCGCGACCGCCGCGTCCTGCTTCGGCTCGACCTTCGGTTGCGGGTCTGTCCGAGCGAGCGACGGTGCAGGTCAACGAAACACAGAGAACGGCCAGCAGTAGACTTGATCGTTTCATGAGCTTGATCCTGTAACGGGAAACGATCGCACCGAAATGGCTTGCCCGCCATTATAGCGACTTCTTTCCCCAAAAAAGCCGGCGCCGCCGAACGCTGCTTAATCGAGGGATAACAGGACGAACTAGAACCGGAGGCGGATCGGGCGTCGCCCTGGGCCATGCCGCTTGTCGTAGGCGGCGCAACGGACGTGGAGTCGGCCGGCGTGGGCGCGAGGTCCTTGTTCGCCGCGTCCCAAGACTGATCGTACTCGCAAGCGCAGGGCTGACGGCCGCAGCCGCGACATCCGCAGGTGCGGCATGTGAAGCTTCTCGGGATTATCTATCGCGTCCGGCAGTTCCGGTTCCCAAGGTCGCGGAAATCGGTGCAGCGGGCCTATCAAGAGGGGAGTCTGGCTGCGCTCGGCGTCCACCATATCTCGCGCGGATCTCCTCCGGCGAGTAGCAGATTCGCGGAACGAGCGTGATCACGATCTCGCTTCGCTCCTTGAGGACTTGCCGCCTCTGGAACAGCCTGCCGATATAGTGCAGATCGCCCAGGTACGGGAGCTTGGTCTGATATTCAATGTCCTTCTCTTGAATCAATCCGCCGATGACCAATCCCAGACCGTCCTCCAGGAGGACGTCTGACTCTAGTTCGCGAGTCGCTTCGCCAGGCAGTTTCGTTCGACGAGTTGAAGGTGCCGGTCGAGACCTTGGGTTTAACACGCATCATGATACGACCATCTTGGCTGATCCGAGGAGTCACTTCCAACACGACGCCAACATCCAAGAACCTGATATCCTGGACGGCGGAGTTTCGGTGATCGTCACGACTTGGTAAGGAATCTGCTCGCCCACCTGGATTCGCGCTTTCTGGCCATTGATCACCATCACTCGGGGAGAGGCAAGCGTCTTGGCGTCCGTCGTTGTTTTCAGGAATTGCAAGAGTCCTTCGATCTTCTTGCCGTCAATCCGTGCAAAAACTGCCGGCGAGGCATTCGCATCGGCGAAGCCCTGTCAGTTCGAGTTCGACACCGCTGCTGCCGAGCATATCGATGGCGTGCTTGTAATTGACTCCGTGATTGAGATCGTCACCAAGCTCAATTTGCAGCACGTGAGCTTCAATCATGACCTGGAGTGGAGGTATGTCGACCTGCCGAATAAAATCCGCCACACGCTCCAATATCTCCGGCCGATCGGTGACGATGACAGCTTCCCGAGCCTTTGTGTTGTCGGTCGGATTGACACTCGAAGCGGTTGACCTGCCCGGTTGGTGTCAAGAGATTCGTGACGACAGGCAATACGTCTACCGCCGAAACGTAGTCCAAGGGGAATACATGCACGCGGAAATTCGCCTGTGGGAATTCCGTCGCCGAGTAAACGTAGATCAACTCGCCTTCACGATGCGCCACGAGATTGCCGAGCTTGATGATGGCATCCAGGGCCTGGTCGACTGGAAGTCCTTCCAGATTCGCGGTCACCAGGCCCGCCACGCCCGGGGCGACGAGGATGCTCAAGCCATGACTTCGGCTGAGCATCTCCAAGGCTAGGCGGACGTTGACTTCGTTAAGATGCAGCGTGACGGGGTCGGTGTTGGCGGGAGCGGGAAGCTCGCCGGCCGCATCGCCGCGGTGAGCCCGCGTGAACTCGAGGTGGCTTCCGTAACTCGTCTTGCGTGGCAAGCAATTGCACGGTCTTCGACATGATTGGCGGGATCCTGGTTCCAATTCGCGATGGAACCGCGCTCGAACAATTGCGCCGTTGCGAAAAATCCGGCAGTTCACTCGACGCCCTCCGAGTTTCGTTGAATTGAATCACGCGCGGGTAGTCCATCGGCAGGCTTCCAGATCGGCGGCAAGCGGCGCATGATGCGGTTTCCGCCGAGGCGTCGGCGTCGCTGGGCGAGTCAACGAACTCGCGGGAGCCGCTGAACGCGATTCGCGCTGGCTCGGGACAGGCTCGTTGGCAGAGCCCGAACGCAGCTTGCCGAGGAAGACCGCGCCGACCATCAAGGTCGCGACGATCAAACAAGCCGTCTGTTTACGGTAGTGGTTCACAGATTCCTGCCGTTCATAAAGCGCCAGCGAACTTTTGATTTGAATGGGGCTCATCGATGCCACGCCGATCCCCGAAGTCGAGCTCCTCATCGGAGGGATGTCGTGGCGCATCACCATCATCTTTCGTCGGATACCGGTCGTAACGATCTTGACGGTTTTCCGACATATGACAGCGATCGGGATTCGATCCGACAGACGCATTCTGCATGTCGAGTGACTGCATCGCTGAGCGTGAGCGCAGTTCGGTGTTGCCGCCGATCCGTCGCGGCTTTTCCTTCAGTATTTGCCTGCTGCGTCTAAAGCGGCACAATCCGCAACGTCGATTGGATCTATACAGGTCGCACAACCGCTTCCTGCATCACCTCAGCTTGCTCGACCGCCGGTTCTCCCCCACCTCCCACTTCTGCTTCAGACGGGTCGGTAGCAACATGACCAGCCGACACTTACGTTTTGGTTTCGCCACGAACACGCTGCCGGCGTCTAGCGCGATGCGTTACCGCGTGGGCACTTGTCTCGATGGGGATGCTTGGGGCCTCGGCACAGTCGCGTGGGGGCAAGGCGAAAGAGCTCGCCGGCCGCGGTGACGGAGATCTGGATGAGCGGCGAGGATCTGGCCGTGACGAGGCGCATCCGCAAGATCGCCGATCCGCCCAGGACTCGTATGACGAAGTCGCTCGGTCCATGGTGAACATCGCCGAGTTGCGGTATCAGGATCGTGATGAGAAAACCGCCGAGTGGCTTCACCAATGGGCGCGAGAGTTGACCGACGGGCGAATCGGGAACAGCCCCCACTCCGCTAGTCGACAACCGCGGCACGGCGAACTCGCACGCGGACCACGGCGCATCTCGAGTCGTTGGACAGCAGGAGTTCCTGCCTTCGATCCGGCCGGACTTCGATCCAGCCGGGTTTGCGATCGAGTGGCCGATCTCGGCGTTCAATGTCAAATGCCGTCCGGATGGAGCACAGCCGATTGACTACAAATCGGAACTGCCTCCACAGCCAGCCGCAAGACGACGGACTGGAACTGGTTTCGCAGCGGCAGACGGAACTGGTGCGATCAACCAGCTCGCAGGCTCAGCAGGTCGCGATGAGACTCGATCCGAGGCTTACGTCGAAACGGCGGCCGCAACGCCCGCCAATTCAGCACGCAGCGCTCACGCACGTCTCCGAGCTTGTTGTCCAGCCACCGCGAAAATCCGTGGACCAATGCCGCGCGACAAGTCGCTTTGGTTTCCGCGATCGTGCCAGCAGGGCGTTGCCAATCATGTCCAGCATGTGCGCCGGTCGATGCCAACCGAACAACCAACGATGGCTCGGCCTTGAGTTGCTTTGCCGCGGGTGTCGCGTGCTGTTTTGTGTTACACACGTTGTTACTCTTGACGCCGGTTCGCCTGACGGTCTGTCGTCCGAAATGCATCCTCGCATTCAACTTCGGATCGACTCATCGGCACAGGCGACACCCACCGTCGAAGCAGTCGGACCAGCGCGAAGGGTGTCCTTCTCCGCGCGACCTCACACGCCGAGTCGTGACTTGTCGCAACCGCGGGACCGAGCCAGTTCGATGGTCGAGGAGTTTTACAACAGCAACATCGAGCTCTTCGAAAGATTTGCCCAGTCGGATCGATTGAACACGCCGGAAGAATCCGAACATCATCAAATTGGAGTTACGCATGGACGCGGAAATTACTTTCATCGGGATGGACTTGGGGTCATTCAAGACATCGGTGACCTGCTCGAACGGCCGGCGTGACGTGCTGCCGACCGCTGTCGGCTGGCCGAAAGACGATGTCGCACGAGCCAAACTGGGCGGGGAAGTCGTCTTCGGCAAGGCGATCCGCCGCCGCCGTATCATCCTCGACGTGATGAGGCCCTTCGAGCATGGCTTGCTCAAGTACAACGACATCAAGAGCTTGACCCCGCCCAGGCCGCGCGACGGGCCGAGGCCGCCGGATTGATCGTGGCTCACGCCGTTTCACTGATGATGCCGGAACCCGGCTTGCCCGATCTACGGCGTGATCGGAGCCCCTTCGTTGGCCAGCATCGCCAACAAGCAAGCGATCATGCAAGCGGCCAGCGCGGCGTTTGACGCCGTTGCGATCGTTCCCGAACCGTTCGCGGTGGCACGTGGTAGTCGTGGAGTTCGTTGGCGGCCTGCTCGACAGCCTTGTACTCGATCGAGTTCCTGTCCGGCCTCACCAGCAGGCCGATCGCCTGCTGCGCTATCGCGGCGGGCGCCTGCCCCGCCTTCAATGCCGACACGTGCTGCTGCTTCTGCTCGTCCTGCTGCCGCTTGCGTTCGAGCGCGGCGAGGGCGGCCTTCAGCGTTTCCGCGGGCGCTGCCCGGTAGCGGCCCCGGCCCTTGCGATGGAAGTACACCGGCGCCGAGTGCAGGCGAAACAGCAGCGACGCCGCCTCGACGCTTCCAGGTTCCTTCCCGTAGTACTCGCGGGCGACTTCCAGGAAGCCGAACTCCTCCCGGGGCGCGACTTCCCACAGGAAGTCCAGGTCGATGCCTGCGGCCGCCGACTGCGCCCGTTCCCAGCAGCGTCGATGGGGCCGGCTCGCGGAACTGCAGCAGCACGTGCGAGCCCTTCACCTTGGTCCGCTTGCCGCTGGCCAGCTCGACCTGGTGCGAAGCGTCGGTGCTCGTCAGCACGGTGCCGGCCTTGAAGGCGCCGTCTTCCTCGAACAGCAGATGCGTCGTCGAAAGCGTTCCCATGAAGGTCCGGATGCCGCGCAGCATCAGCTCGACCGCGATCGCGGCGAGTACGAGGCCCATCAGCCGCACGAAGGCGAGCGTAACGCGCTCACCCAGCAGGGCGAACAGGCGCCCTGAGAACGACAGCACGACCGCGCTGATCGCCATGACGCCGGCGATCGCGGCGAGCCACTCGACCCAGCGACCCGGCTCCTTGGAGACGAAGAGCAGCACGGTCGCGAGCGCAGACGGACCCGCAAGGGCCGGCACCGCCAGCGGGACGATGAAGGGCTCGCCGTGCGGCTGCTCGCCGTAGACGCCCTGCCCGGTCGGGAACACCATCCGCAGCG
Organism: uncultured beta proteobacterium; assembly: GCA_963707725.1. Lineage (GTDB taxonomy): Bacteria > Pseudomonadota > Gammaproteobacteria > Burkholderiales > Burkholderiaceae_F > JAOUJD01. Next base: position 20,384 of record CAVPRE010000010.1, read on the forward strand.
CGACCAGCATCGAGCACGACCGCGCCTCCGATCTGCAGCGAGACATCGGACAGTCCCAGCGCGCCGAGGAAAGGCCGCCCCAGGAACACGGCGGCCGACAGCACGAGGAAGGCGATGAAGCACTCGCGCAGGATGATGCGGGCGCGCCGCTCGCGAGGCACGTCCTCGAGCGCCGAGACGAAGATCGGGATGTTGCCGACCGGGTCGCAGACCAGCAGCAGCAGCAGGAACGCCGATATGAAACTCTCGTTCACCGGTCGGTCACCGTTTCCGTTCCCCCACTGACCCGCACGAGTTCGGCGGGCGCGATCGGGAACACGCAGTGCGGCGTGCCGCCGGCCGCCCAGACGACGTCAAAGCGGCGCAGCGAGACATCGACGAAGGTCGCCATCGGCCGCGCATGGGCCAGCGGCGCGACGCCACCGATCGCGAAGCCCGAGTGCTCGCGCACGAACTCCGGCGTGGCTCGTTCGATCGCCTCGCCGAGCAGCGCGCTGATCCGCGCCTCGTCGACGCGACGGTCACCGGCGGCGATCACGAGGACGGCCCGTCCGCTGGGCACGGCGCGGAAGATCAGCGACTTAGCGATCTGCCCGACCTCGATTGCCAGCGCATCGGCCGCCTGCTGCGACGTGCGCGCCGCGACCGGAAGCTCGATCACGCGGGCATCGGTGCCCGCCGCGGCCAGCGCGTCCTGCACGCGCCGCGCCGACGCCGGCAAGGGTGTCGCCGTCATCGCTAGACAGTCAGTCCGCCCGCGACTTCGATCACCGTGCCGTTGATGTACGAAGCCTCGTCCGAGGCCAGGAACGCGTACACGTTGGCGATGTCCTCCGGGGTCCCGAGGCGACGCAGCGGCACGCGCTCGGTCATCTGCTCGAGCACCTTGTGAGGGATCGTGCCGAGGATGGTCGTCGCGACGAAGCCGGGCGCCACCGCGTTGCAGCGCACGCCCTTCGGACCGAGTTCCCGTGCCCACGTCTTCGCGAAGCCGATCACGCCGAACTTGGACGCCGCGTAGTTGGTCTGCCCGAAGTTGCCGTAGATCCCCACGACGCTGGAAGCATTCAGGATCACTCCACTTCCCTGCGCGACCATCGTGTCGACGACCGCCTGCGCGCAGTTGTAGGTGCCCTTGAGGTTGACCGCGACGACCTTGTCGAACTGGTCGTCGGTCATCTTCTGCAAGCGGGCGTCGAGCGTGATGCCGGCGTTGTTCACGAGCACGTCGATCCGTCCGTGCTTGTCCTTCACGCTCGACACCATGGCGTCCACCTGGTCCCGCCGCGTCACATCCACGACGTAGCCGGTCACGGCTCCATTGGCGGACAGGTCGTCGACGGCCCGGTCGATGCTCTCCTGCCGCACGTCGCACAGGGCGACAACGGCGCCTTCTTCCACGAACTTCTTCACCGTCGCGAACCCGATGCCTTGCGCGCCGCCGGTGACGATGGCGACCTTGCCTTCCAGACGCTTGCTCACTGCTTCCTCCCGTTGCTGCCGATACCGCAGAAGTCCAGCACCTCGTCCATGTACAGGTCGAAGTCGGACAGTTCGTGATTGCTACCCGTGATCACCCGCTGGCGCGCGCCAGCGTACTTGTTCGTCATCGCCCGGTAGTCGATCAACGCGTCGCCCGTCGCCGCCACCAGGAAGTAGCGCTCGGGCCGCGAGATGACCGGCGTGTCGATCTCCTCCAGTTCCCGCAGGTGCTCGGGCCGGAAGTCGATCTCGTCGGCACTGAAGTAGACCGGCTGCCGTCCGAGGTGGGCTTCGAGGTCGCGCGCCGGCGTGATCGCGGGGTTCAGGAGGACGGCACGGCACCCCAGCCGTTCCGCCAGCCACGTCGCGTAGTAGCCGCCGAGCGACGAGCCGATCAGGGCCACCGACGAAGGCGCGATCCCGCTCGCCAGCTCGAGCGCGAGTCCGGCGGCGGCGCGCGGCGACGTCGGCAGGGCCGGGCAGACGTACTCGTCTTCACGGCCGAGCGCCCGCATCCGCTCGCGCAGCATCGTCGCCTTCCTCGAACCCGGGGAAGACCGGAAGCCATGGAGGTACAGGATCACGCGGTGCCCGCTGCGCGCCCGCGCAGTCGTTCCAGCAGCAGGTTGTGTATCCCGCCGAAGCCGCCGTTGCTCATCACGACCAGGCGATCGCCTGCGCGTGACTCGGACACCACCGCATCGACTAGAGCCGCCAGGTCGCTCAGCACCGTCGCCCTCGCGCCAAGGGGGGCGAGCGCTTCCCCCACATCCCAGCCGACGCCACCGGAGTAGCAGAACACGCGATCGGCGCCCGCCAGGCTGCCTGGCAGCGCCGCCTTCATCGAGCCCAGTTTCATCGTGTTCGACCGCGGCTCGAGGATCGCGACGATGCGCCCCTGTCCACCGCGCGCGCGCAGGGCACCGATGGTCTCGCGGACCGCCGTGGGATGGTGCGCGAAGTCGTCGATCACGGTGACGCCGCCCTCGGTACCACGCTCCTCCAGCCGGCGCTTCACTCCGCGGAATCGTTGCAGCGCGTGCAGCGAGGCCTGCGGCTGGACACCGACGTGTTCGGCCGCCACGAGCGCGGCCAGCGCGTTCAGGCGGTTGTGATGGCCCGGGAGGTCGAGCTGCAGTTCACCGACGGCGCGACCGTTCCGGGTGACACGGTGAGGCGCATCAAGCCCCACTTCCCACTCCCCGCCGTGTCCGAACGCGACCCGCTCCGACCAGCAGCCGCGCTCGAGGACGCGCGCCAGCGCGGGCTCGCCGGCGTTCACGACGACCCGGGCCGACCGCGACAGCGTGCGCACGAAGTGATGGAACTGCGTTTCGATGGCCGCAAGGTCCGGAAAGATGTCGGCGTGGTCGAACTCGAGGTTGTTCAGGACGGCTGTCCGGGGAAGGTAGTGGATGAACTTCGAGCGCTTGTCGAAGAACGCCGTGTCGTACTCGTCGGCCTCGATGACGAAGGGCGCCGCGGCGCCGAGCAGCGCGGAACGCCCGAAGTCCTGCGGCACGCCGCCCACGAGGAACCCCGGGTCCAGCCCAGCGCTCGACAGGATCCAGGCGAGCATCGACGTGGTCGTCGTCTTGCCGTGCGTTCCCGCAACCGCCAGCACGTGGCGCCCGCGCAGGACGTGCTCCGCCAGCCACTGCGGACCCGATACGAACGGCAGCTGTTGATCGAGGATCGCCTCCATCAGCGCGTTGCCGCGGGTGACCACGTTGCCGATCACGTACAGGTCGGCACGCAAGGCGAGTTGCCCCGGCTCGAAGCCCTCGATCAGTTCGATGCCCGCATCCACCAGCTGGTCGCTCATCGGCGGGTAGACGTTCGTGTCACAGCCGCTGACGCGATGGCCGGCGGCGCGGGCGAGCTGCGCCAGCCCGCCCATGAAGGTGCCGCAGATGCCGAGGATGTGGATGTGCACGGAGGTTTCGCGGTCGCCGAACCGAGTGCGATCAGCGAAGTCAAAAGGCGTGAAATTGTAATGCGGCGCAACATGAAGCCCGTCGCTACACTGCCGGCTCCTCGCCGCACCCCTTCCCAGCCTGCGCAACCATGTCGTCAGACGTTGATCTTCGTGCGGAAATTGCCGCGACGGCTGCTCGCCTGATCGCCGAAGAAGGCTGCGAGTACGGCCAGGCGAAGCGCCGTGCGGTGCAGGAAGTGATGGGCGACACGCGCTCGGCCCCGGTGCCCGACAACGCCGAAGTGGAACGCGAAGTGCGGCGTTACCTGCGGCTGTTCGAAGCGGACTCTCACCCGAAGCTGCTGGCGGGCCTGCGCCAGGTCGCGTCCGCGCTGATGGAACGCCTGGCTGTCCATGACCCGCACCTGACAGGCGCCGTCCTGAACGGAACGGCGACCGAGCATTCCGACATCCATCTCCACCTGTACGTCGACAGCGCGAAGGACGTCGAAGTCTTCCTGCTGGACGCCGGCGTGGAGTTCGACGTCGACGAAGGCCCGCCCGACGAGCGCCCGCGCATGTACGAGCAGCTCAGCTTCCTCATGCCGGCGCCGCGGGACATCGGACTGCCACGACAGCTGGATCGCGTTGCCGTGCATCTGCACGTCTATCCTCGGGATGCGATCCGCGTCGCGCCGCGGCACAGGCCGGATCCCTCCCTCGAACCGGACCTGCACCCGGTCGAAGCTTCCGGGCGCGCGAGCCTGACCGCGGTGCGTCGCCTCATCCAGGACACCACGCAATGAGCCGGAAACAGACCTGGTGGGTGGCGGCCGCCATCGCTTCGATCGCGCTGGCGGCTGGCCTTTCCCTCGCCTTGCGGCACTTCTCCACCACGGGCGCCGGAATGTCCGCCGAGGCGTTCTTTGCCCAGACCTTCAATGACCTCGACGGCCAGCCGGTCGAGATGGCGCGGTGGAAGGATCGAATCGTCGTCGTGAACTTCTGGGCGACCTGGTGCCCTCCCTGCGTGGAAGAGATGCCCGACCTGCAGCGCGCCCACGACGAGTACGCGGATCGGGGTGTGACGGTCGTCGGGCTCGGAATCGACAGCCCGGCAGCGCTGAGGCGGTTCCGTGACCAGCACGGCTTGTCGCTGCCGCTGTTCGCTGCCGGCGCCGCCGGCAGCGAACTCGGACGCACCCTCGGCAATCCGTCGGGTGCGCTGCCGTACACGATCCTTGTTGACCGAAAAGGGCGTATCGTTCAGGCCCGCCTCGGGCAGGTCCAGCCCGCCGAGCTGCGCCGCTGGCTCGACGCTCAAGCTGGGGCATCGACTCGCTGACCCGCTGGACAGTCTCACGAAATCCGTCCAGACTTCGCTGCCATTTCCCTGCTTCTGCAGGCAAATCTCTTGATTTTTCGTCTTTTTGCCGGAGACGGTCATGTCCGCTCGGGTGCTGGTCCTCAACGGCCCCAACTTGAATCTCCTCGGAACGCGTGAGCCGGGCATCTACGGTACGCAGAGCCTCGCGGAGATTGAAGCAGATTTAGCAGAAGTTGCACGCAGAAGCGGTGCAGAAGTGGTGTTTTTCCAGAGCAACCACGAGGGCGCGCTCGTCGATCGCATCCAGGGCGCGAAGGTCGATGGCACCGGCTTCCTGATCGTGAATGCCGGAGCGTTCACCCACACGAGCGTCGCGATCCGGGACGCGCTGGCCGCCGTCGGCCTGCCGTTCATAGAAGTGCACCTGTCCAACGTCCATCGGCGTGAGGACTTCCGCCACCACTCGTATCTGTCGGACCTCGCGCTCGGCACGATTGTCGGACTGGGCGCGGCAGGTTACCGGTATGCGCTGCAGTACGCGCTCGACCACACGACGAAGACCGGATGAAGGAACACTGATGGACTTGCGCAAGCTGAAGACCCTCATCGACCTGGTTGCCGAGTCAGGCATCGCGGAACTCGAGGTGACCGAAGGCGAGGACAAGGTCAGGATCGCCAAGTTCAGCCCGGCGCCCGCCACGCCCGCCTCCTCGACAACGCTGATGATGGCGCCGACCGCGGGCGCCCCGATTGCGACGGCCGCCGCCGCAACTGCACTGCCCGTGCCGGAGCCTGAGTCGACCGGACACATCGTCAAGTCCCCGATGGTCGGCACGTTTTATCGCTCGCCCAGCCCCGGGGCCGCCTCGTTCGTCGAACTCGGCCAGGCCGTGAAGCCCGGCGACACCCTCTGCATCATCGAGGCGATGAAGCTGCTGAACGAGATCGAGGCCGAGGTCGGCGGCGTGGTGAAGGAAATCCTCGTGGAGAACGGGCAGCCGGTCGAGTACGGGCAGCCGCTGTTCATCATCGACTGACGCATCCGCGCGGACACCCAACGCCAGTCCCGACGGACGTCATGTTCAAGAAAATACTGATCGCCAATCGCGGCGAAATTGCGCTGCGGATCCAGCGCGCATGCCGGGAGATGGGCATACGCGCCGTGGTCGTGCACTCCGAAGCCGACACCGGCGCCAAGTACGTGAAGCTCGCCGACGAGTCGGTGTGCATCGGACCGGCACCGTCCCGTGACAGCTACCTGAACATCCCGGCGATCATCAGCGCCGCCGAGGTCACCGACGCCGAGGCGATTCACCCCGGCTACGGATTCCTGTCCGAGAACGCGGACTTCGCCGAGCGCGTCGAGAAGAGCGGCTTCTGCTTCATCGGTCCGCGCCCGGAGTCGATCCGGCTGATGGGCGACAAGGTGTCGGCCAAGCAGGCGATGGCGTCGGCCGGCGTCCCGACGGTGCCCGGGTCGAGCGGCGCCCTGCCCGAGGATGCGCGGGAGATCGTCAAGATCGCGCGCTCGGTCGGCTACCCGGTCATCATCAAGGCGGCGGGAGGAGGCGGCGGCCGCGGCATGCGGGTCGTTCACACCGAAGCCGCGCTGATCAACGCGGTGACGATGACCAGGCAGGAGGCCCAGTCCGCGTTCGGCAATCCGAACGTCTACATGGAGAAGTTCCTGGAGAACCCGCGGCACATCGAGATCCAGGTCCTTTCCGACCAGCACCGCAACGCCGTGTGGCTCGGCGACCGGGACTGCTCCATGCAGCGCCGGCACCAGAAGATCATCGAGGAAGCGCCGGCGCCCGGCCTCAACCGTCGGCTGGTCGACAAGATCGGCGACCGGTGCGCCGAGGCTTGCAGAAAGATCAACTACCGCGGCGCCGGCACGTTCGAGTTCCTGTTCGAGAACGGCGAGTTCTTCTTCATCGAGATGAACACCCGCCTGCAGGTCGAGCATCCGGTGACCGAGATGGTGACGGGACTCGACATCGTGCAGGAGCAGATCCGCGTGGCGGCCGGCGAGAAGCTGCGCTTCAGGCAGCGCGACGTCACCCAGAAAGGCCACGCGATCGAGTGCCGGATCAACGCCGAAGACCCGTGGAAGTTCACGCCGTCGCCGGGTCGCATCACTTCGTGGCATCCGCCTGGCGGGCCCGGGGTGCGCGTCGACTCGCACGCCTTCGCAGGCTACTTCGTGCCGCCGAACTACGACTCGATGATCGGCAAGGTGATCTGCTACGGCGATACGCGTGACCAGGCGATCGCCCGCATGCGCGTGGCGATGTCGGAGATGGTGGTCGAGGGCATCCTCACCAACATCCCGCTGCATCGCGAGTTGTTGAACGACGAGAAGTTCATGCTCGGCGGCACCAGCATCCACTATCTAGAGAAACGGCTGGCGGCGCGCCAGGTCGGCTGACCCGCGGTGCTCGTCGAACTGACGCTCTCGGCGGACGAACTCAGCGCCGAAGCCCTCGCCGACGCGCTGGTCGAGGCCGGCGCGCTGTCGGTCGCCCTGGAAGACGCCAACGCGGAGACGCCGGACGAGCAGCCACTCTTCGGTGAACCCGGGCTCGCTCCCGAGCGGAACGCGTGGACCGCGAGCCGGCTTCGGGTGCTCGTCGAGGACGACGATGGCGAGGGCGTCGTGCGCGCGGCCGCCTCAGCCATCGGCATCGCGCCGCCGGCGATCGAATGCAGGACGGCGGTCGCGGACACCGACTGGGTGCGAGCGACGCAGTCACAGTTCCCGCCAACCCGGATCAGCGACCGCCTGTGGATCGTTCCCACGTGGCACGAACCACCCGATCCCGAGGCGATCGTCGTCCGCCTCGACCCGGGTATCGCGTTTGGCACCGGCACTCATCCGACAACCCGACTCTGCCTGCGGCTGGCTCGACGCCTCCCTGCGCGAGGGGGCGACCGTCCTCGACTACGGGTGCGGCTCGGGAATCCTGGCGATCGCCGCCGCGAAGCTCGGAGCCTCGCTCGTCGTCGGCAGCGACATCGATCCTCAGGCGCTCCAGGCGGCCCGCGCCAACTCGGAGGCCAACGCGGTTCGGGCCGATTACACTGAACCGGACTCGCTTCGTGCTGGAACGTGGGACGTCGTGCTGGCCAACATCCTCTCGAATCCGCTGATGCTCCTCGCTCCCGCGCTGCTGGCGCGTGTCGCCCCCGGCGGCGCGCTCGTGCTGTCGGGAGTCCTCGAGCGACAGGCCGATCAGGTCATCGAGGCGTACCGGGCCGCCGACGCGAGCGTGCCGCTTTCCGTGTGGGCCGCCGACGATGGCTGGGTGTGCCTGGCGGGACACCGTCGGAACTAGGGAACGGTATCGACGGCCATGGCGCTCGCCACCAAGTGTCCCCAGTGCGGCGCTCTGTTCCGGGTGGTCGCGGACCAGTTGAAGCTGCGTGGCGGCCTGGTCCGATGTGGGCAGTGTCGCGCGGTGTTCGACGCGATCGGCAGCCTGACTTACGTGGAAGACAGCGCGGTGGCGCCGCGACCGGCGAAGGAGGAGACGCCGGCAGCAGCCCCACCGCCCGCCCCGCGCGCTGACGAAACGCCGACCGCACGACACGCGCTCGGCCGATCGACGACGCTGCGCATCTTTCCCGTTCCGCCTGCGACGCTGGCGGGCAATCTTCCTCCGCGGGGCGAGCCCTTCAGCTCCTCGCCGGATGAGCCGGCCGTCGTGCGAAGGCGGTCACGGGGATCGACCGTCACGAGTCCGGAACCCGGGGAAGTGCGCGGAGCCGGGACAGCCCCCGGTCACCAGGGCGGGGAGTCGACACTTGGTCGGCCAGACGAAGCGTCGGAGCGCGTTCAGGTCGAGACACCCGAGGCCGAAGGCGTCGAACCGGTCGCGGACGTGCCGATCGAGTCACAATCGGCACCGCGCGAAGCGGAGGCGACCGAGCGCCCGCCGAGCTTCATGCAGCCGAAGAGCAGGAGGCGGCGAGGATTCTCGGTCGTGTACGGAGGCGGCACCGCGCTGCTGGTGCTGGTGGCAGCGATCCAGTTCGCCGTGATCTTCCGCGACCAGTTGATGATCCATTGGCCGCAGGCGCGGCCGCTCCTGACAGACCTGTGCAGCGTGTTCCGATGCACCGTCAACTGGCCGACGCAGGCCGACCGGCTTGCGGTCATGGGGACGGAACTGCAGGCGATCCAGGGCACGGACGTCCTGGAACTGAGCGCACTGATACGCAACCGTGCCGAGTTCAGGCAGTCGCTGCCAGCCATCGAAGTGACGCTGACCGATGTCCGCAACCGTCCCCTGGCCCGCAAGGTGTTCACACCCGCGGACTACCTCGCCTCGGCGGGAGAGCCTACCGCGCGGCTGCAGGAAGGGCTCGCTCCGGGCGGTGACCTGGCGATCCGGATCCACTTCGAGGCGCGAGGTCTCAGCCCGGCGGGGTTCCTCGTCTATCCGTTCTATCTCTGATCACAACGGGCGCGCCGCCACGAACCAGGCCGGCAGTCTCCAACCCAAATCCATCATGAGCACTCTGATCTGCGGCTCCATCGCGTACGACTCCATCATGGTCTTCGAAGGCCGCTTCGCCGACCACATCCTGCCGCACCAGGTCCACATCCTGAACGTGTCCTTCCTGGTGCCGGACATGCGCCGGGAGTTCGGCGGCTGCGCGGGGAACATCGCCTACAACCTGAAGATGCTCGGCGGGGAGCCGCTTCCGATGGCGACGGTGGGCAGCGACGCGCAGCCGTACCTGGACCGGCTCGACGCGCTCGGCATCAGCAGGCGCTTCATCCGCCAGCTCGAAGGCGCCTACACGGCACAGGCATTCATCACGACCGACCTGGACGACAACCAGATCACGGCGTTCCATCCCGGGGCGATGAGCCAGTCGCACCTCAACGCGGTCCCCGGGGACGGCACCGTTCGACTGGCGATCGTGGCGCCGGACGGTCGCGACGGCATGCTGCAGCACGCCCAGCAACTGGCCGATCACGGCATTCCGTTCATCTTCGATCCCGGCCAGGGCATGCCGATGTTCTCCGGGGAAGAACTGCTCTGGTTCATCCAGCGCGCGGATTTCGTCGCGGTGAACGACTACGAAGCACAGCTGCTCACGGAGAAGACCGGGCTGACGCTGATGGAGATCAGCCGCAAGGTGCGGGCGCTGATCGCGACGCGGGGTGCCCAAGGGTCGGAGGTCCACGTCAACGGCGAAGTGCTGCCGATCCCGGTGGCATCCGCGCGCAAGCTGGTCGACCCCACCGGATGCGGTGACGCCTACCGGGCGGGGCTGATGTACGGCATCGCGAACCGCTTCGACTGGGAAGTGACCGGCCGGCTCGCGGCGGTCATGGGCGCGCTCAAGATCGAGCACAGCGGCGGACAGAATCACGCGTACGACCGGGTCGCGATCGCCGACCGGTTCACCGAGTCTTTCGGTTACCGCCCCTGGTAGGAGGCGACCGCGGACCGCCGCATCAAAGGCGGGCCACGACCATCTGGAGGACGTAGACGCCGATCAGCAGCACCATCGGCGACAGGTCGAATCCACCGATCGTCGGCAGGATGCGCCGTATCGGCGTCAGCAGCGGCCGCAGCAGCGCCTCGAAGGCGGGCGCGAATGGCGCGTGCGGATTCACCCAGCTGATCACGACGTAGATGATCGTGACCCACACGATCACGTTCAGGCTCCAGATCACCAGCTGGCGAAGCGCTGCAAGCAGCGCGATGTCCCACTCGACGGGCATCCCGACGACGGCGCGCATCAGGACGACCGCCAGCAGCGTCACCAGCAATGCCGCCAGCAACGATGCCCAGTCGGCGCGGCCGCGGACCGGCAGAAGCCGCGACAGCGGCCCGACCAGCCAGTTGGTCATGGCGAGTGCGAACTGAGCCACCGGGTTGCGCGGGGGCATGCCGATGTAGCGCATCCAGGCACGCAGCAGCAGCAGCGCCACGAGCAGCGAGCCCAGGATCTCGAGCAGGAAGCGCGCGATGTCGGCGAGCATTGGTCCACCGGGGAGTAGGAGCGGCTGATTCTAAGGGGACAGAAGGACTGCCGCCGCGCAGGCCGCGGCGGCAAGAAAAAGGGCGCTCGCTCGAGCGCCCTTTCCTGACTCGCAACCCAACGAGAGTTACGGACGGCTGCCGGTCGGGAACGGCCAGGCGGCCGCCGGGTTGAGCGCCGTCTTCGCGCCAGGTGCGGCAGGCGCCGGCGCTGCCGCAGGCGCGGCCGGCGCGGCCGCCGGCTTTGCAGCAGGCTTGGGCGCAGCGGGCTTCGCGGCCTTCTTCACGGCCTTCTTCGGCTTGGGCGCAGCCTTCTTGGCGGCGCGCTTCGGCGCGGCCTTCTTGACGGCCTTCTTGACTGTCTTCTTGACAGCCTTCTTGGCGGCTCTCTTGACCTTCGCCTTCTTGACCGTTTTCTTGGCGGCCTTCCTGACCGTCGTCTTCTTGACGGCCTTCTTGACCTTCACCTTCTTGACGGCCTTCCTGGCCTTGGTCACAGCCTTCTTGACGGCCTTCCGGGCCTTGCTCACAGCCTTCTTGACGGCCTTCTTGGCCTTGGTCACGGCCTTCTTGGCCGGACGCTTCTTGGCGGCTTTCTTGGTTGCCATGTCACTCTCCTGATGAAGATTGCCTGAAGGAGCCAGCGACGACGCATTCCGGTCCGGGCGCAAGATGGCCCTCGAACACGGGCTGGAATGCCACACCGGCTGCCCGAAGGCAGCCGGTGAGCGCTAGCGAACTGCTGCTGGTTACTTCTTCGCCTTCTTGGCGGTCTTCTTGGCGGCTTTCTTGGCGGTCTTCTTCGCCGCTTTCTTCACGGTCTTCTTGGCCGCTTTCTTCACGGTTTTCTTGGCGGCTTTCTTGGCCGGGGCCTTCTTCGCAGCTTTCTTCGTTGCCATTTGAAACTCCTTCGGTCTATCTACCTAGGTTGAGAAGGAAACCCGGCACGCGGCGCAAGCCGCCAGCCGGGCTATTCATCGGCGCACGCAGATGCTCTGTCGCCGCGGCACCCCCAGAAATGCGTTTGATCCGCAAATCCGAGCTGAGCGCGGAACGTGCAGCGCACTGACCGCTGACGCTGATGAATTCGGCACGGCGCGCGCGGGAACGAAGACGATGGGCGCGCGCAAAAAAAACGCCGGAAGCATTCCGGCGTCGGTCTGATGGGGTGAGAGCTGCTTGGACTGCTTGGCCGCCAGGCCGGTTTTTTCAGAGGGAGCGCGACCGCAAGACGGTAGGGTCTCGTTCAGCGTTGGCGCCTGGTCCTCTGCGTTTACCTGACGACTGTGTGGGTCTGTGGTCAATTCAGCGGTCGATCGATGTCTGTTGAACACTCTGATCGAGCAACTAAACAACGACTCGCTTTTTACTCGCAAAGAAAATTCATCGCAAGAATTTTCTGCGCGCGACATCGAGTTGTGTGCGATTTGTCCCACTTCTCTTGCGTTCAGTTTCGCGTGACCGCCGCGTTTCGCGCGCGCGATCGCATCACTCACTCATCAATCCCACGAGAGCGCGCCGCCCGACTGGTACTCGATGACGCGCGTCTCGAAGAAGTTGCGCTCCTTCTTCAGGTCGATCATCTCGCTCATCCACGGGAACGGGTTCTCCTCCTGCGGGAACATCGCCTCGATGCCGATCTGCTGCGCGCGACGGTTGGCGATGTAGCGCAGGTAGCCCTTGAACATCGGCGCGTTCAGGCCGAGCACGCCGCGCGGCATCGTGTCTTCGGCGTACGCGTACTCGAGGTCGACGGCCTTCCGGAAGAGCGCCCTGACTTCCTCGCGGAACTCCGGCGTCCACAGCTGCGGGTTCTCGAGCTTGATCTGGTTGATCAGGTCGATGCCGAAGTTGCAGTGCATCGACTCGTCGCGCAGGATGTACTGGTACTGCTCGGCCGCGCCGGTCATCTTGTTCTGCCGACCCAGCGCCAGGATCTGGGTGAAGCCGACGTAGAAGAACAGGCCTTCCATCAGGCAGGCGAAGACGATCAGGCTCTTCAGCAGCTTCTGGTCGTTCTCGACCGTGCCCGTCCTGAAGTGAGGATCGGTCAGGGTGTCGATGAACGGGATGAGGAACTCGTCCTTGGCGCGGATCGAGCCGACCTCGTGGTACGCGTTGAAGATCTCGCCCTCGTCCAGGCCCAGCGACTCGACGATGTACTGGTAGGCGTGGGTGTGGATCGCCTCCTCGAAGGCCTGGCGAAGCAGGAACTGGCGGCACTCCGGCGCCGTGATGTGCCGGTAGGTGCCCAGGACGATGTTGTTGGCAGCCAGCGAGTCGGCCGTGACGAAGAAGCCGAGGTTGCGCCTGATGACGCGGCGCTCGTCATCGGTCAGCCCGTTCGGGTCCTTCCACAGCGCGATGTCCCGCGACATGTTGATCTCCTGCGGCATCCAGTGATTCGCGCAGGTCGCGAGGTACTTCTCCCAGGCCCACTTGTACTTGAACGGGACGAGCTGGTTGACATCGGTCTGGCCGTTGATGATCCGCTTGTCGGCGGCGTTCACGCGGCGCATGTCCGGCGCAGCCGGAGCTGCCGCGATCGGCGCCCCACTCGCCACGGGCCGGGCAGCCGGTGCGATCGGCTGCAGGCCGGGCATCGGGACCGCGGAGGATTGAGAGGTCGGTGTGTCGTCCCACGCCAGCATGTTCTTGCTTCTCCTTCGTTTCGTTACTGGCAGGCTTCGCAGTCGGCGAAGCCGGGGTCGCCGGGCTTGAGCATGCAGGCCTTGCCTTCGGGTTCGGGCATCGCCGCGATTCCCGCCATGCCGCCATCGCTCGGGACGGCGTTGAGCTGCCCGGTGCGTGTGGTGGTGGATTTCTCCGCGTGGGTCGCCCCGATCGTGCGCAGGTAGTAGGTCGTCTTGAGGCCGCGCTGCCAGGCGAGCCGGTAGGTCTCGTCGAGCTTCTTGCCGGAGGCGCCCGCCATGTAGATGTTGAGCGACTGGGCCTGGTCGATCCACTTCTGCCGGCGCGCCGCGCACTCGATCAGCCAGCCGGGCTCGACCTCGAAGGCCGTCGCATACAGCTGGCGGACATCGGCGGGAATGCGATCGATCCTCGCCAGCGACCCGTCGAAGTACTTCAGGTCGGCGACCATCACCTCGTCCCACAGGCCCAGCTTCTTCAGGTCGCGCACCAGGTGTTCGTTCACGACCGTGAACTCGCCGGACAGGTTGGACTTGACGAACAGGTTCTGGAACGTCGGCTCGATGCAGGCGTCGACGCCGATGATGTTGGAGATCGTGGCCGTCGGCGCGATCGCCACGCAGTTGGAGTTCCGCATGCCGTGCTGCCCGATGCGCGCACGCAGGGCGTCCCAGTCCATCGTCGAGCTCATGTCGACCTCGACGTAGCCACCGCGCTGCTCGGCCAGGATCTTCAGGCTGTCCTGAGGAAGGATCCCGCGGTCCCACAGCGACCCGCCGAAGGACGAGTAGCGACCGCGCTCCTCGGCCAGTTCCGTCGACGCCCAGTAGGCGTAGTAGCAGACGGCCTCCATGCTGCGATCGGAGAACTCGACGGCCGCCTCGGACGCGTATGGCGTCCGCATCATGTGCAGGCAGTCCTGGAATCCCATGATCCCGAGGCCGACCGGGCGGTGCCGCGCATTGGAGTTGCGCGCCTTCGACACCGCGTAGTAGTTGATGTCGATGACGTTGTCGAGCATCCGCATCGCCGTGCGGATCGTCTTCTTGAGCTTCGCCTGGTCGAGTTCGAAGCCGCCCTTGCCGTCGGGCTTCATGTGCGCCGGCATGTTGACGGAGCCCAGGTTGCAGACCGCGATCTCGCTGTCGGAGGTGTTCAGCGTTATCTCGGTGCAAAGGTTGGAGCTGTGGATCGTGCCGACGTGCTGCTGGGGCGAGCGCAGGTTGCAGGCATCCTTGAACGTGATCCACGGATGCCCGGTCTCGAACAGCATGGAGAGCATCTTGCGCCAGAGGGAAAGCGCGGGCAGCTTCCGGAAGAGCTTGAGTTCGCCGCGCGCGGCCTTCTCCTCGTACCGCGCATAGGCCTCCTCGAAAGCCCGGCCGGTCTTGTCGTGCAGGTCGGGGCAGTCCGACGGCGAGAACAGCGTCCAGTCGCCGCCTTCCATCACGCGCTTCATGAACAGGTCGGGAATCCAGTTGGCCGTGTTCATGTCGTGCGTGCGCCGGCGGTCGTCGCCGGTGTTCTTGCGCAGTTCCAGGAACTCCTCGATGTCGAGGTGCCACGTCTCCAGGTAGCAGCACACCGCGCCCTTGCGCTTGCCGCCCTGGTTGACGGCGACCGCCGTGTCGTTCACGACCTTGAGGAACGGCACCACGCCCTGGCTCTTGCCGTTCGTGCCCTTGATGTGCGAGCCGAGCGCCCGCACCGGGGTCCAGTCGTTGCCGAGGCCGCCCGCGTACTTGGCCAGCAGCGCGTTCTCCTTGATGGCCTCGTAGATGCCGTCCAGGTTGTCCGACACCGTCGACAGGTAGCACGACGAGAGCTGCGAATGGCGCGTGCCGCTGTTGAACAGCGTGGGCGTCGAGCTCATGAAGTCGAACGTCGACAGCACCTCGTAGAACTCGATCGCCCGCTCCTCGCGGTTGACTTCGTTCAGGGCCAGGCCCATGGCGACCCGCATGAAGAAGGGCTGCGGAAGCTCGAAACGGCGCCCGTCGTGGTGCAGGAAGTAGCGGTCGTAGAGGGTCTGCAGTCCGAGGTAGTCGAACTGGAGATCACGGTCGGCGTTCAGGGCCGCGCCCAGTCGCGCGAGGTCATACTGGCCGAGTCGCTCGTCCAGCAGCCCGGCCTCGATCCCGTACTTGATGAAGCGGGGGAACGACTCCGCGTACCGCGTCCGCATCTGGGCCTGCCCGATCTCCTCTCCGAGCACCTCGGCCCGGACCGTGTGCAGCAGCAGCCGGGCGGTCACGTACGAGTACGCAGGGTCCTTCTCGATCAGCGCGCGCGACGCGAGGATGGCCGACTTCCAGACCTCCTCCAGCGGCACGCCGTCATAGATGTTCTTGACCGTCTCCGACAGGATCGAGTCGGGCGTGACGTAGTCCGACAGCCCCTCGCACGCCGAGCGCACGACGGCCTCGATGCGCGGCAGGTCGAGCGGCACGCGGTTGCCGTTCTCGATCATCGTGAGCTTCGGCGCCGGGGCATCGGTCCGGGCCGACCCTTCCCGCGCGCGCTCCTGCGCACGGCGCTCGCGGTAGAGGACGTAAGACCGGGCGACGTCGTGCGCCCCGTCGCGCATCAGCGACAGCTCCACCTGATCCTGCACATCCTCGATGTGGAACGTGCCGCCGGCCGGCTGCCGGCGCATCAGTGCCTGGACCACGTGGCCAGTGAGCTTCTCGACCTGCTCGCGGATGGCCGCCGACGCGGCGCCCTGTCCGCCGCGAACCGCGATGAAGGCCTTCGTCATCGCCACGGCGATCTTGGAAGGCTCGAAGGCCACGACCGCGCCGTTGCGACGGATGACCTTGTAGTCGGCGTAGGACGTCGCGCGCACTCCGCCCGCGACCATCCCCTCCCGGCACTCAGTTGCCTCGATCCCGCGGAAACCGACCCCCGCGGCAGCGCTGCCTGCCGCCTCCTGATACTGCATGCGTCCTCCGAATCCTGTCTGGTGATCCGGAGCCGACAGCCCTGCGTGTCACGTCGACACACAATCCCTAGTCAGCCCCGCTCTGCGTTTTCCAACCGCCGCGACCGCCCTGATGCCCGGCGCCGTGTTGAGTCTCCTGCGCGCCGCCTCCGTCGATGAGCCCGCCGCGCCCGCCATCCGGACACAAGATATTGTGGTCTCTCGTGTCCGCGGCACTATTTGTTGTATGCCGGATCATAGGCAAATTATTTTTTTGGTCAACAGAAGAGTGACGCGCGATGCGCGGCAGGCCGCTTCGATCTCCCGACGCAGGCCGTCGGGAAGCTGCTATCAGCCGGGCACGCGCGCGGAAGGACGGCAGACGGAGGCGGGAAGCGCGAGCCGGGCCCAGTCGAAGAAAGGACCGGGATCGGTCTTGCGGCCGCCGGCGATCTCGCTGTGCCCGCGCACGGCGCGCACCGGGTACTCGCCGAGGACCGCGGCGAGCACCTCATCGAGCGCCGCATACTGGGCGTCGGTGAAGGTGTCGAAGTCGCAGCCCTCGAGCTCGATGCCAACGGAGAAGTCGTTGCAGCGCGGACGCCCGTCGAACTCGGAAGCGCCGGCGTGCCACGCGCGACAGTCGAACGAAGCGAACTGGGTGATGGTCCCGTCGCGTTCGATCAGGATGTGGGCGGACACCCGCGCGCCGGCGACTTCGGCGAAGAACGGATGCGCGCACGGATCGAGGCGGTTGGTGAACAGCGCGTGCACGTTGCGCTGGCCGTACTCGCCGGGCGGCAGGCTGATGCTGTGGATGACGACCAGCTCGACGCTCTCTCCGGGCGGTCGATCGTCGACGTTTGGCGTCGGCAGACGGGCAACGCCCTGCAGCCAGCCCTCGATCACCCGCTTCATCGCGGAGTCCCGGGCGCAGCGGAAGACGAAGTCACTTGATCGCCAGGCGCTGCATGCGATAGCGCAACTGCCGGAACGTGATCCCAAGCAGTTGCGCGGCGGCCGTCCGGTTGTGGCGGGTGCGCTCCAGCGCGCGCTGGATGGCGTCGCGCTCGAGCGCGTCGAGGTACGAAGGCAGGGACGATGGCACGCCATCGACCACGGTGAAGTCGCCTTGCCCCGCGGGCTCGCCGCCCTCCGTCGTGCCCGCGCCCGCCTCGTCCGCGCGTACTGGCGCCACATCGGGGGCAATGTCCCTGTCGAGCCCCGGCAGCATCAGGTCTTCCTCCAGCAGGAGGTCGTCCCGGGCCAGGGCCACCGCGCGCTCGAGGACGTTCTCGAGTTCCCGCACATTGCCCGGGAAGCGATAGCCGCGAAGCGCGACGACGGCCGCGGGGGACAGCCGCGGCGGCGCCCGGCCAGTCCGCTCGGCGATCCGGGCGAGGATCGCGCTGGCGAGCTGCGGCACGTCGTCGAGCCGATCGCGCAGCGGCGGCACGCGCACTTCGATGACGTTCAGCCGGTAGAACAGGTCCTGCCTGAACCGTCCCTGCGTCACCAGCGCCGCCAGGTCCTGGTGCGTCGCGCTGACGATCCTCACGTCGACCGGATCTTCCGATGAGGCGCCGACCTTGCGGGCCCGGCGCTCCTGAATCGCACGCAGCAGCTTGACCTGCATCGCCAGCGGCAGCTCGGCGACCTCGTCGAGGAAAAGCGTGCCCCCGGCCGCCGCCTGGAAGAAGCCGTCGCGGTCGCGGTCGGCGCCGGTGAACGCGCCCTTCCGGTATCCGAAGAACTCGGCCTCCATCAGCGCTTCGGGAATCGCGCCGCAGTTCACCGGCACGAACGGCTGGAGACGTCGGCTCGAAGCATCGTGGATCGCCCTCGCCGCCAGTTCCTTGCCGCTGCCCGATTCCCCGTGGATCATCACGGGGGCCATGCTGTTGGCAAGCCTCACGATGATGTCGCGCAATTGCTGCATGGCCGGCGCGTCACCGGTGAGCCGTGCCAGCGCAGGCACGTCCGCTGCATCCATTTCCCCGGCCGCACCCGCTTTCACGGCGGAGCGCACAAGCATGCGCAACTGCTCGACGTCGACCGGCTTCGTCAGGTAGTCGAATGCGCCGGCCTTCAGCGCAGCCACCGCATTCTCCGCGCTGCCATAGGCCGTTATGACCGCGATCGGCGGACCCGCCGACCGCGCGGCGTCGCGCACGAGGTCCAGCCCGGTTCCATCGGGCAGCCGCATGTCCGTCAGGCACAGCGAGTAGCGCCGCTCGCCGAGCCGCGCGCGCGCCACGGACACTGACTCGGCCGTGTCCACGTCGAGGCCCAGGCGCAGCAGCGTCAGCGACAGGAGTTCGCGCAGATCCGCCTCGTCGTCGACGACAAGAACGGCAGGCACCCGGCCCGGCGGGGTGGTCGCCCCGGATACAGGCGGCAGTTCGTTCATGAGAGCGGGATCGTGTCGAGGAAGCCTTGCAGGTCCGCGTGCTGCGTGGAGCCACGGCCGAACTTCAGCAGGAACCCGTCGCGCGCCGAACCGTCGAGTTCACGGCGCGTGGCGTAGCCCAGCTCTGCCCGATTGGTCACGCAAAACTCCCGCGCCAGATACAAGCCCAGGCCCGTGCCCTGAGACCGGGTCGTGTAGAACGGTTCGAACAGCGCCGCGCGGGTATCGAGCGGCACGCCTGGCCCGTCGTCGAACACCCAGAGCTGCGGGCGGTCGTCATCCGGCGACATCTCGATCAGGATCGTGACCGACCCGACCTGTCCGGACGCATACCTCAACGCATTGTCGACGAGGTTGTACAGCACCTGCCGCAGGTGGGATTGCTCGAATTTGACGTGCAATCCCGGCGGAGCTTCGACGGTGATCACGCCCTCGGCGAGTCCCCTGTCGCGCACGAACTCCTCGAGGAACTGACGGACGAAGACGGCGATCTCCAGCTGGTCGCCGAGCGGCGGCTCGCGCCGGGCAACGCGGAGCACGTCTTCCACGAGCCGGTTCAGGCGATTCGTATTCTCGTTCACGATGACCGCCAGCCGCTTCAGCACCGGATCGGCGGCATCCTCGCCCAGCAACTGGCCGGCGTGACTGATCGCCGCCAGCGGGTTGCGGATCTCGTGCGCGATCGAGGCGGTGAGGCGTCCCATCGCCGCGAGTTTCAGTTGCTGGGCCCGATCCTCGATGTCCCGGACGTCCTCCATGAAGATCAGGAACTCGTCGCCGGCCGGGGAAGTCGGTCGCGCGAACCGCGCCCTGATCCGCGGCTCTGTGCCGCGCGCCGGTTCCTCGCCGGCCGGCGCCGCGCTGGACCAGCCACCCTCGCCGCGCCCGCTGTCCAGCCAAGAAACGAAAGCCGCGGCCAGCTCGCGGGCCTCGGCGCGATCCGCAAGGCGGGTCCCCGTGAGCTGGGCCTCGGCCTCGAGACCCAGCATCAGTCGTGCCGCCCGGTTGTTCGCGCGCACGTATGTCGTCCGATCGACCACGATCACGCCCTGCTCCATCTGCGCGATGACGAGCCGGTTGATGGCGAGCTGGTTCTGCAGGTCGCGTCCGCGTGTGCGCGCCAGCCGCTCCTGCTTCGCCAGTCGGGAGCTCAGCGCGCGCAGCAGGGCAGTCACTGCGAAGAGCGCCGCTCCGTATACGCCGGCCTGGAACAGGAGCGGGTCAGACGAGCCTCGCGCGATCGAGCGCACGCCAGCGTCGGCCAGGATCGTCAGCACGGCCAGCGCGCAGATGAAGAACACGAGCAGCGACGGCAGCAGCAGCGACGCGCCGGCCAGCGGCAGCAGGAACAGGATGACCCACCCCGATGCGACGCCACCCCCGGTCACCACGAGTACGCCGATCGCGACCAGGTCGAGCACCAACTGACCGATGACCTGCGCGAGGAACCGCCGATGAACGTAGAGGGCGAGGCCGGCGAACGCCGCGCCCGCCATGAAGTAGGCCAGCGACGTCAGCAGCACCCACTGCGGCTCGCCCGGGGCCAGGAGCGGTCGCACGCCGGAAGCGGCGCTCGCGAGCACCAGTGCGCTTGCAACGATGACGCGCGTGCTCGCGAAGTACTCCAGCGTGCGCCAGGGCGCCGTGTCGGGGTCGTCGAGCGAACGGTCCGGCAGCGCGTCGACGTTGCCGCCCGCGCCGGAGGTCACCCGGGCGGCCGCATCAGGCGGCGGGCGGGTTCCGGCGGTGTTCTTCACAGCAGAAGTAACGGTCGCCCAGGGGCAGGGCCTCCTGGCGCGGCAGGTGCAGCCCGCACTTCGCGCAGCTGACCATCGCCTGGGGAACCCGCTGCTGCTCCTGGCCGGTAACGCCGCGATCCCTGCCACGCCTCTGCACGGATCGCCACACCATGTAGACGACGGCCGCAAGCAGCAGGAAAAAGGCGATGCGTCCCATCAGGGTCGCTGCAGCAGGACTTCGAGGACGAAACGACTGCCGACATAGGCCAGCATCAGCATCGCGAAGCCGGTCAGTGTCCAGCGCAATGCGGTGCGTCCGCGCCAGCCGAAGACGACCCGACCGGCGAGCAGCGCGCCGAAGACGAACCATGCGGCAAGGGTGAAGATTGTCTTGTGGTCGAGCCGCAGTGCCCGGCCGAAGACCTCCTCGGAGAAGAAGACCCCGCTTACCAGCGTCGCGGTCAGCAGGACGAAGCCTGCACCGATCAGTCGGAACAGCACCGTTTCCATCGACAGCAACGGCGGCAACCTGTCGAGGAAGTGCGCGAGGCGACCTGCGCCGCCGGAGTTGTCGCCGTGAAGCCGCCGGTCCATCGAGGCCATCAGCAGTGCCTGCATTGCCGCGATCGTGAGCAGGCTGTAGGCGAGGATCGCCAGGAGCAGGTGCAGCCGGAACAACGGGGCGTCGGTGGACTCGCCAAGGATGGCGCCGGGGTATGCCGCCGGCAGCAGCGCCGCCACCGCGGCGAGCGGCAGCACCAGCAGGAAGAGCCCGCGCGAGGCTGAGAACAACGACTCGACCCAGATGATGATGGCGGTGATCCAGAGCGTCGCGGACAGCGCATGGGCGAAGCCGAACCGGAGCTGACCCTCCACGTACACGCCGTGGACCAGCAGCACGCCGTGAAGTCCGATCGCAAGCGCCAGCACCGGACCGTGCCACACCGGCGACCTGGCGGACTCGCTCTCGAGGGTAAGCCACTCGCGCCAGGCGATGAACAGATAGAGCACGGCGACAGCGCCGTACAATACGAGCCATTCGGGGCGTAGCGGCATGAATCTTTATACCATGCAGGCGTCCTCTTCTCGCTGACCTCCCCCTCATGCTGGAACAACTCACCACCAAGCTCGCGCGCGTCGTCAAGACGATGCGTGGCCAGGCCCGTCTGACGGAAGAAAACATGCAGGAGATGCTGCGCGAAGTGCGCGTGGCCCTGCTCGAGGCCGACGTCGCGCTTCCGGTGGTGCGCGAACTCCTCGCGCGCATCAAGGAGAAGGCGCTCGGCGAGGAAGTCGTGGGCAGCCTGTCGCCCGGGCAGGCGCTGGTCGGAGTGGTTCAGCGCGAGCTGACCCGGTTAATGGGCGGCGACCTCGCGGAGCGGGAGCGCGACATCAATCTTGCGACCCAGCCACCCGCGGTGATCCTGCTCGCGGGCCTGCAGGGCGCGGGCAAGACCACGACCGCGGGCAAGCTCGCTCGCTGGCTGAAGGAAGAGCGCAAGAAAAAGGTGCTGGCGGTCTCGACCGACGTCTACCGCCCGGCGGCGATCGATCAGCTGAAGACCGTCGCCGGCCAGGCCGGAGCGGAGTTCTTTGCCTCGGCGACGGGCGACCTGCCGGTCGACATCGCCGCCCGCGCGCTGGACCATGCGAAGCGCCACTTCTTCGACGTGCTGATCGTCGACACGGCGGGCCGCCTCGCCATCGACGAGGAAATGATGCAGGAGGTGGCCGCCCTCGAAACGCAGCTGCAGCCGATCGAAACCCTGTTCGTCGTCGACGCGATGCTGGGGCAGGACGCGGTGAACACGGCCAAGGCGTTCTCCGAACGCCTGCCGCTGACGGGCGTGATCCTCACCAAGCTCGATGGCGATTCGCGCGGCGGTGCCGCCCTCTCCGTCCGCCACGTCACCGGCAAGCCGATCAAGTTCGTCGGCATCGGCGAGAAGCTTTCCGGGTTCGAGCGCTTCCAGCCCGAAGGCATGGCGGGCCGCGTCCTCGGCATGGGAGACATCGTCGCGCTAGTCGAGGACGTCAAGAAGTCGGTCGACGTCGAGAGCGCGCAGAAGCTCGCCAAGCGGATGCAGTCCGGCGAGAAATTCGACCTGAACGACTTCCGCGAGCAGATCGGCCAGATGCGGAAGATGGGCGGGCTGTCGAGCATGCTCGACAAGCTGCCGGCGCAGTTCGCCCAGGCCGCGAACCAGGTGAACCCCGCCGACAGCGAGAAGCAGATCCGCCGCATCGAAGGAATCATCAGTTCGATGACGCCCGCCGAACGGGCGAAGCCGGAGCTGATCAAGGCATCGCGCAAGCGGCGCATCGCGACCGGCGCAGGCGTTCCGGTGCAGGACGTCAACCGCATGCTCAACCAGTTCGAGCAGATGCAGTCGATGATGAAGCAGATGCGCAAGGGCGGACTGTCGAAGATGATGCGCGGACTCGCGCGCATGCCTGGGATGCCGGGACTGCCGAAGCGCTGAACCCCGGGGATCAGCTGGCGCGCCGTGGAGCGGCCGCAGGATCGGTCGGAACGTCCATCGGCGACGGCGCGTAGAACCAGCGGTTCTTCCACGCGGCGTGCACGGCATCGGGATACTCGCGGCGACCGCGGCTGCCGTTGTAGC
Source organism: uncultured beta proteobacterium (assembly GCA_963707725.1). GTDB lineage: Bacteria > Pseudomonadota > Gammaproteobacteria > Burkholderiales > Burkholderiaceae_F > JAOUJD01. Next base: position 43,461 of record CAVPRE010000010.1, read on the forward strand.
GGCCAAGCGCCATGAACAGGTCGCCCCGCTCGATGTCCAGGTAGTGCCGCATGATCACCGTGCCGTAACGCAGGTTCGTCCGCATGTCGAACAGCCGCCGCGGATCGCCGTCGCCGATCACCTTCGTCCAGAACGGCATCACCTGCATCAGGCCGCGCGCGCCAGCGACCGAGATCGCGTACTTGCGGAAGTTGCTCTCGACCTGGATCAGCCCGAGCACCATCTGGCGGTCGAGGCCCGCGCGGATGCACTCGTAGTCGAGCGTCTTCAGGAACTCGACGCGCAGGTTGAACTCCGGAATCTTCGGCTTCAGCCGCTCGGACATCTCGCCAAGCCAGCCGAGGTGGGCGATGCGCTGGTTCGGATCATCGATGCGGCGCTCGGGCGGTCGGGCCTCGGCGATCTGCGCCGCGAGCGCGTTGCGAACCGCGTCGGCCAGCGGCTCGTACTGCTGCGCGCCGGCAAGGGCGGCGCGGGGCAGCGCGGCCAGTGCGGCCGCAGAGATCAGGAGGCGTCGCCGGTCGACGAAGTTCGCCACGGTCAATGGCGCGCGAGCCGTTCCCGCACGAAGGCGCAGGCGTCGCCGACCGGCACCGGTGTTGTCTGCAACGAACGACGGTCGACGTACTCGACCTTTCCCTCCTTCAGGCCACGCTCGCCGATCGTCAGGCGGTGCGGAATGCCGATCAGTTCCATCTCGGCGAACATGACCCCCGGCCGCTCGTCGCGATCGTCGAGCAGCACGTCGACGCCGGCCGCCTGCAGTTCCGCATACAGCTGGTCGGCGGCCTGGCGCACCTGCTCCGACTTGCCGTACCCGACCGGGGTCACCACGAGCGCGAACGGCGCGATCGGATCGGGCCAGATGATGCCTTTGGCGTCATGGTTCTGTTCGATGGCCGCGCCGAGCAGCCGCGTCACGCCGATTCCGTAGCATCCCATCACCATGCGGGCCGGCCGGCCGCTCTCGTCGATGAAGGTGACGTTCATGGTTTCCGGATAGGGCAACTTCGCGAAAACGTGGCCGACCTCGATGCCGCGCTGGATGGCGAGCACGCCCTTGCCGTCGGGCGACGGATCGCCCGCGACGACGCTGCGCACGTCGGCGACGAGCGGCTCGGCGAGGTCACGCCCCCAGTTGACCCCGGTGTAGTGGAAGTCCTGTTCGTTGGCGCCGGTCACGAAGTCGCTCATGTTCGCGACGGTGCGGTCTGCAACGAGCCGGACGGGTTTGCGCGTGCCGATCGGCCCGAGGTAGCCCGGCTTGCACCCGAAGGTTTCGAGAATCTCTGCTTCCGTCGCGAACCGGAACCCGACCTTCAGCCCCTCGACCTTGCCGACCTTCACTTCATTGAGCTCGTGATCCCCGCGGACCAGCACGAGCCAGATCTCCGCGGGTCCGGGTTGCCCCGCCTCGTTCGGCCGGTCCACGGCCAGCACGATGGACTTGACGGTGCGCTCGAGAGGCAGGCCGAGCAGCGCGGCAACGTCTTCGCACTTCTCCTTGCCGGGCGTCGGCGTCTTGGCCAACGCTTCCGCGGGTGCGCCCCGCCGGGACAACAGAGGCAGCGCCTCGGCCGTTTCGATGTTGGCCGCGTAGTCGGACGTCGGGCAGTACGCAATCGCGTCCTCGCCGGTGTCGGCGATCACCTGGAACTCGTGGCTCGCCTTGCCGCCGATGTTGCCGGTGTCCGCCGCCACGGCGCGGAAGGTCAGTCCCATGCGATCGAAGATGCGCGTGTAGGCGTCGTACATGCGGCGATAGCTCGCCATCGCGCCCGCCTCGTCCTTGTCGAAGGAGTAGGCGTCCTTCATCGTGAACTCGCGTCCGCGCATCACGCCGAAGCGCGGGCGTCGCTCGTCACGGAACTTGGTCTGTATGTGATAGAAATTCGCCGGCAGCTGCTTGTAGCTCTTCAGTTCTTCGCGCGCGATGTCGACGATGACTTCCTCGCTCGTCGGCTGGACGATGAAATCGCGATCGTGCCGGTCCTTCACGCGCAGCAGTTCCGGCCCCATTTTCTGCCAGCGACCGGACTCGATCCACAGCTCTGCCGGCTGGACGACCGGCATCAGGAGCTCGACCGCCCCGGCGCGGTTCATCTCTTCGCGGATGATCTGCTCGATCTTGCGGATCGAGCGAAGTCCCATCGGCATGTATGTGTAGATGCCGGCTGCGAGCTTCCTGATCATGCCTGCCCGCAGCATGAGGGAGTGGCTGACCACCTCCGCGTCCGCGGGGGCTTCCTTCAGTGTCGAGATGAAGAACTGGCGTGCGCGCATGCCGGAGATCCGTGTGGAACCTGTGTTGTGCCCTCGAAAAACCGGCCCCTATAATCGGTCGCAGATTCTAAAGGTTCAGGGGTTGGCATGCTGGACAAGGACGGGTACCGCCCGAACGTCGGCATCATCCTGCTCAACAGCCGCAACGAGGTCTTCTGGGGTAAACGGGTAAGACAGCATTCGTGGCAGTTCCCGCAAGGCGGGATCAAGTACGGCGAGTCCCCTGAGCAGGCGATGTTTCGCGAACTCTGGGAAGAAGTCGGACTGAAGGCCGAGCACGTGAAGATCGTGGGCCGCACCCGCGAGTGGCTGCGTTACGACGTCCCGGAGCAGTGGATACGGCGCGAGCTGCGCGGGAATTACCGCGGCCAGAAGCAGATCTGGTTCCTGTTGCGGCTGACCGGGCGCGACTGCGATGTCTGCCTGCGCGCGACCACGCATCCCGAATTCGACGCCTGGCGGTGGCACGAGTACTGGGTGCCACTCGAAACGGTGATCGAGTTCAAGCGCGACGTCTACCAGCAGGCCCTGCTCGAACTCTCGCGCTTCGTCTTCAAGCCGGGGCGTCCGCACCACAAGGCACTGCGTCCGCGCCTGCCGCAGGCAGGCGACGCCAGCGCGGCGAACGGAGCCATCGTGGCTGCGCCCGAGCCGCCCGGCGAAGCGGCCTGACGATTACGTCACTACCAGGTTGTCGCGATGGATCAGTTCGGGCTCTTCGATGAACCCGAGCACTGCCTCGATCTCACCGGTCGGCCTGCGTGCGATCTGCCGTGTCTGGGCGCTCGAGTAGTTGACGAGGCCGCGAGCGATCTCGCGTCGTTCCGGGTCGAGGCACGCGATGACGTCGCCGCGCTGGAACTCGCCCTCGACCTCAGTGACCCCGATCGGCAGCAGGCTCCTGCCACCTGACCGGACTGCCTTGGCGGCGCCCGCATCGACGACGACCCGCCCCTTGAGCAACAGATGATCGGCAAGCCACTGCTTGCGCGCGGTCAGCACTTCCGTCGCCGCCGTCAGCTGCGTGCCGATCATTTCGCCAGCCGCGAGGCGCAGCAGGACATCGGGCTCCCGCCCGGAAGCGATGACGGTGTGCGCGCCGCTGCGTGCCGCACGCCGTGCCGCGAGCACCTTCGTCAGCATGCCGCCCTTCGATATCCCACTGCCGGTTCCACCCGCCATGGACTCGAGCGCAGCGTCTCCGGCCGTCGCCACAGCGACCAGCGTCGCCTCCGGATTCCGGCGGGGGTCCGCCGAGAAGAGGCCCGTCTGATCGGTGAGGATCACGAACACGTCCGCCTCGACCAGGTTGGTGACGAGGGCGCCGAGCGTGTCGTTGTCGCCGAACTTGATCTCGTCCGTCACGACCGTGTCGTTCTCGTTGATGACCGGAACGACACCGAGCGCGAGCAGCGTGAAGAGTGTGGACCGTGCGTTGAGGTAGCGCGGTCGGTCGGCGAGGTCCGCGTGCGTGAGAAGGACCTGCGCAGTCTGGACACCGTGCCGTCCGAAGTGTGTCTCGTAGGCGCGCGCCAGGCCCATCTGGCCGACGGCCGCGGCCGCCTGAAGCTCATGGATCTGCTGCGGACGTTGCGGCCAGCCGAGACGCTGCATGCCTTCGGCGATCGCTCCGCTCGACACCAGCAGCACCTGCTTGCCGCGTTCCCGCAGCCGGGCCACCTGCGCAGCCCAGCGCGAGATCGCCTCGAGGTCGAGGCCGCGGCCGTCATTGGTGACCAGGCTGCTGCCGACCTTAACGACCACCCGACGCGCAGACGCAACTACCGAAGTCATGCGAGTTTCTCAGGCGAGGCCGGCCCCGCCCGGCCGGAACCCTCTGCCTGCTCGCTCCGCCTCTCGGCCTGGAGGAATCGCGCGATTTCCGCGGCGAGTTCGCGGCAGCCCTCGCCCGTCGCCGCCGAGATTGCGAAGACGCGGGCCCTCGTCCGCAGCCTTCGCCGGAATTCCGCGACCAGCGCGTCCCGCTCATCGGCCGGTACCAGGTCGATCTTGTTCAGCACCAGCCAGCGGGGCTTCCTGTAGAGCCTCTCATCGTACTTGCGCAGTTCAGCGACGATCGCCCGGACGTCGCGCACGGGGTCGCTCTCGTCAATCGGCCGGCAGTCGACAAGATGCAGCAGCAGGCCGGTCCGGCTCAGGTGCCTCAGGAACTGGTGGCCCAGTCCGGCGCCCTCGGCGGCTCCCTCGATCAGCCCCGGGATGTCGGCGATCACGAAGCTCTGCTCGGGGCCGACGCGAACGACACCGAGGTTGGGATGCAAGGTCGTGAACGGATAGTCGGCAACCTTGGGTCGCGCGTTCGAGACGGCACGGATGAAGGTGGACTTGCCGGCGTTGGGCATGCCGAGCAGGCCGACGTCGGCAAGCACGCGCAATTCGAGTTGCAGTTTGCGCTGCTCGCCGGGCTCGCCCTTCGTGAACTCGCGCGGCGCGCGGTTGACGCTCGACTTGAAGTGAAGGTTGCCCAGGCCGCCCTTGCCGCCGCGTGCGAGCAGCGCGCGCTGGCCGTGCGCCGACAGGTCCGCCAGTCGCTCGCCGGTGTCGGCGTCGACGATCACTGTCCCGACCGGCATGCGCAATTCGATGTCCTCGCCTCCCGCTCCGTAGCAGTCGGCACCGCGACCCCGCTCGCCGTCCGGTGCCTCGTGCCGCCGCGCATAGCGGTAGTCGATCAGCGTGTTGATGTTGCGGTCGGCGATCGCCCAGATGCTGCCGCCGCGCCCGCCGTCGCCTCCGTCCGGTCCGCCCTTGGGGATGAACTTCTCGCGGCGAAACGAAGCGCTGCCGTCGCCGCCGTTGCCGGCAGCGACTTCGATGGTGGCTTCGTCGAAGAACTTCACGATCCGGACCTTGAAAAGAAAAAGCCCCGCCGCGAGCGGCAGGGCTTTTCACATACGTGTCTGCCGCGGACGCTCAGGCGCTCGGCTCGGCGACCGGTTCGACGCTGACGACACGGCGGTTCTGCGCACCCTTGACATCGAACTTGACCTTTCCGGTCACCAGCGAGAACAGCGTGTGATCGCGGCCCATGCCGACGTTGTCACCAGCGTGGAACTGCGTGCCACGCTGGCGGACGATGATCTGGCCCGGCTCGATGCCCTGCCCGCCGAATATCTTCACACCCAGCCGCTTCGACTGGGAGTCGCGGCCGTTGCGTGACGATCCGCCTGCTTTCTTGTGTGCCATGTTCTGCTCCTGCCCGCCCGGTTACGCGATCGACTCGATGCGCAGTTCGGTGAAGTTCTGACGATGCCCCTGGTGCTTCTGATAGTGCTTGCGGCGCCTCATCTTGAAGATCGTCACCTTGTCGTGGCGCCCATGCGCAACGACGGTGGCGACAACCGCGGCTCCCGCCACGAAAGGCGCACCGACCTTGACGTCGTCGCCATTGCTGACGGTGAGCACCTCGGACAGCGTCACTTGCTGCCCGACCTCGACGTCCAGGGTTTCGACCTTGACGGTATCGCCAGGCGCGACGCGGTACTGCTTCCCGCCGGTCTTGATGACTGCATGCATGTCTTTTCTCCTGCCGGCCGACCCCGCGTCCGATCCCGGCACGGCGGTTGTCGTCTGCGGCCCATGCCCGAACCAACAGGAGGTCGGGCTCCAAATCCGCGAGGCCGGCCAAGCTGCTCGACCGGTCTCCAGTTTCCTGACTCCGCGCCGCCTTGGCGGGGCGCGGAAAGCCGGGGATTATCGCACCGGTCACCGCGGCGCGTCAAACCGTGACGCGGCCGACCTCGGGTTCCGGGCGCCCCGGCTTGGGGCGCACCCGCCCACCTATAATCGCGCCGATGTACGCCTCCACCACCGGCCAGAACGTCGCCCCTTCGCTTGCTGCCGCATCTCCGGGGCCCCGAGGAGGCGTCGAGGGGCGGGTGCTCGACCTCAAGCGGGTCCTGCAGCCGATCACCGCGGACATGCACGATGTGGATGAAGTGATCCGCACCCGCCTCGACTCCGACGTCGTGCTGATCAACACGGTGGCCGACTACATCATCGGGGCTGGCGGAAAGCGGCTCCGACCCGCCGTGCTGCTGCTCGTCGCGCGCGCGCTCGGATATGCCGGGAACGCCCACGTCCTGCTCGCCGCGGTGATCGAATTCATACACACCGCCACCCTGCTGCACGACGATGTCGTCGACGAATCCGACCTCCGCCGCGGACGGTCGACCGCGAACGCCATGTTCGGTAACGCCGCGAGCGTGCTGGTCGGGGACTTCCTCTACTCCCGATCCTTCCAGATGATGGTGGACGCAGGGAGCATGCGTGTGATGCGCATACTGGCCGACGCCACGAACCGCATCGCCGAAGGGGAAGTACTGCAGTTGCTCAACATCCACGACCCGTCCGTCGACGAGGAGCGCTATTTCGGAGTGGTCGAGCGCAAGACGGCGACTCTATTCGAGGCGGGCGCCCGGATTGCTGCCGTCCTGGCCGGCGCCGGTCCCGAGCAGGAAGAGAAGTGCGCCCGCTACGGCGCCAGCCTCGGTCGGGCGTTCCAGATCACCGACGACGTGCTCGACTATTCGGGCCACGCCGAAGACATCGGCAAGCGCCTCGGCGACGATCTCCGGGAAGGAAAGGTCACGCTGCCGCTGATCCACGCGCTGCGCAGCGCCGTGCCCGAACAGCGGGACCTGGTCGCGCGCGCGGTCCGCGACGGCAACGGCGACTTCGGCGCGATTGCCCGCATCGTGACCGACAACGGTTCCCTGGCCTACTCCCTGAAACTGGCGCAACGCGAAGCCGATGAAGGGAGGCTCGCCATCGAGTCTTTGCCACCCTCGGACTCCAGGGATTCTTTGATACACTTGCTCGCTTTCGCAGTCGACCGCGACCGGTAGTCAAGGCCACAGCGAGTCGGTCGAATGATGCGATCGGGGTGTAGCTCAGCCTGGTAGAGTACTGCGTTCGGGACGCAGGAGTCGGAGGTTCAAATCCTCTCACCCCGACCAATCCCTCCAACGTCCGTTTCAGCACCGCGTTAAGCCCGGGGCCAGCGCGTGGATGAGTTTCCGCTCTGGGTTGAACTGACGGCCCTCGGCGTCCTTCTCCTGATCTCGGCACTGTTCTCGATTTCAGAGACGTCGATGATGGCGCTCAGCCGTCTTCGGCTGCGCCACCTGGTGCGGCAGGGCAACCGCTCCGCCAGGCGCGTGCAGTCGCTCCTGTCGAGAACCGACCGCCTGCTCGGCACCATCCTGCTTGGCAACAACCTCGTGAACGCGGCCGCAACGGCGCTGGTCACGGCGATGGCCATCCGCCTGGTAGGGAACAACGAGTGGGCCCTGCTCGCCGCGACCGGCGCCATCACCTTCCTGATCCTGGTCTTCTCCGAGATCACGCCCAAGGTGATCGGGGCGACGTTTCCCGAACGGATCGCACTGCCGCTGTCGTACCCGCTTTCCGGGTTCCTCCGCCTCTTCCAGCCGGTGGTGTGGTTCATCAACCTCTTCGTCAAGGCGATGCTGTGGGCCATGAGGATTCCCAGCGCGCCGAGCGGGGAGGGCACGCGCCTGACTTCCGAGGAACTGCGCACTCTGGTCCTCGAAGGCGGCAACTTCATTCCGGGCAAGCATCGAAGCATCCTGCTGAACCTCTTCGACCTCGAGGAACTCTCCGTCGACGACGTGATGATGCCGCGCGCGCGCATCGAGTCGCTCGACATCGAGCAGCCGGCGGACGCCGTGCTCGAGCAACTGCGCACCTGCTACCACAACAAGATCCCGGTGCACGAGGGCGACATCAACCGCACCATCGGCGTGCTGCACGTCCGCAAGCTCATGCACCTGCTCGCCGGCGAGGACTTCACGATCGCCTCGGTCCGCAGCGCGCTGGTGCCGACATACTTCGTTCCCAGCGGCACGCCGCTGTTCCAGCAGCTGCAGCACTTCCAGGACAACAAGCAGCGCCTCGGGCTCGTCGTCGACGAGTACGGCGAGGTGCAGGGGCTGGTGACGCTCGAAGACATCATCGAGGAGATCGTCGGCGAACTCGCGACCAACGCGCCCGGCGCGGGATCGCGCCGGCTGCGCTGGACTGCGGATGGGCAGGCCCAGGTGGACGGGGCGGCCATGCTGCGGGACCTCAATCGGCAGCTTGGGCTCGCGCTCCCGCTCGACGGCCCGAAGACGCTCAATGGGCTGCTGGTGGAGAGCCTTCAGGAGATCCCCGATGCGCCCTGCTGCGTTCGCTTTCCCGGTGTCGTCGTCGAGGTCGTGCAGGTCGACGAACAGGCCATCCGGAGTGCCCGGCTGATTCGCCGCACCACCGCGCCGGCCGCGTGAGGCGCGGTGCTCCCCGGCACTGCACGTCCCTCGATCAGCTTGCCTTCAATGCGGTAGTTAAGGTTTGCAAATCCGGGGGTTATCTGCACTATCTTTAGCCTTCTCTAGGGTGGTGCGACCGCTATAAATTGGCCGTTCGCGAGACCGATCGACACCCCGAAGAAAGCTCCGATAACCGATGTCTGCCGTCATCCAAGGTCCTGCCGCTGCAGGAACGCTGACCGGGCTTGCGCGCGCACTCGTGCAGCAGGGCAAGCTGCGGCCGGACCGCGCGGAGAACTTCGCCCGCAAGGCGCTGCAGTCGAACACGCAGTTCATCGATGAGCTGATCGGCTCCACGGAAGTCACGGGCCTCAACCCGGCAGCTGTCGCGAAGTTCGCCGCTGACACGTTCGGCCATCCGCTGCTCGACCTGGCCGCCGTCGATCACGAACAGCTGCCGCGGGACATCATCGACCGGAAGCTCGTGGGTTCGCTGCGCGTCGTCGCACTGCGCAAGCGCGGCAACCGGCTCGCGGTCGCGATGTCCGACCCGACGAACCTCCAGGCGCTGGACCAGATCAAGTTCCAGACGCAGCTGGCGCTCGACATCGTCGTGGTCGAGCACGACAAGCTGATGCGGCTGGTCGACGCCAGCGCCCAGACCACGGCGCAGGCGCTCGAGAGCATGGTCGGCGGCGACGACGTGACCTTCGACGAGCTGCTCGGGGAAACGACCGAGACCCCGGCCGAGGACACCTCCGAGGTCGACGACGCGCCCGTCGTCCGCTTCCTTCAGAAGCTCCTGCTCGACGCGATCGGGGAAGGCGCGTCCGACCTGCACTTCGAGCCGTACGAGAAGTTCTACCGGATCCGGTTCCGGATCGACGGCGTCCTGCGCGAGATCGCGCAGCCGCCGCTGGCGATCAGGGAGCGCCTCTCGACGCGCATCAAGGTCATCTCGAAGCTCGATATCTCGGAAAAACGCGTGCCGCAGGACGGGAGGATGAAGCTTGCCCTGTCCGGCCAGCGTGCGATCGACTTCCGCGTCAGCACGCTGCCCACGATGTTCGGCGAGAAGATCGTGATGCGCATTCTCGATCCGTCGCAGGCGAAGATGGGGATCGACGCGCTTGGCTACGAACCGGACCAGAAGGAGTTGCTGCTGGATGCTATCCGGCGGCCTTACGGGATGGTGCTGGTCACCGGCCCGACCGGCTCCGGAAAGACCGTGTCACTGTACAGCTGCCTTAACATCCTGAACGAGCCGGGCGTCAACATTTCGACCGCCGAGGATCCGGCGGAGATCCAGATCGCCGGCATCAACCAGGTCAACGTCAACGAGAAGGCCGGCCTCACGTTCGCCAACGCGCTGCGGTCCTTCCTGCGCCAGGATCCGGACATCATCATGGTTGGCGAGATTCGCGATCTCGAAACCGCGGACATCGCGATCAAGGCTGCACAGACGGGCCACATGGTGATGTCGACGCTGCACACGAACGACGCGCCGTCGACGCTCGTGCGACTCGACAACATGGGGGTGGCGCCGTTCAACATCGCGTCGAGCGTCATCCTGATCACCGCCCAGCGTCTCGCGCGGCGCCTCTGCACCTGCAAGCAGCCCGCCGAACTGTCGACGGAGGCGCTGCTGGCCGCCGGATTTGCGGAATCGGACCTCGACGGCAGCTGGATGCCGTACAAGGCCGTCGGCTGCGAGCGCTGCAAGGGCAGCGGCTACAAAGGCCGGCTCGGCATCTACCAGGTCATGCCGATCACCGAGACGATGCAGGACATGATTCTCAAGCATGCGACCGCGCTCGACATCGGGCGCGAGGCACAGCGAAACGGAGTGCGCGACCTGCGGCAGTCCGGACTGCTGAAAGTGAAGCAGGGCATGACCTCCCTCGAAGAGGTCCTGGGCTGCACCAACGAATAGGACGGACGGCGGAGCGACGATGGCGACAGGAGCAATTGCCAAACCACGCGTGGAGATCAAGGAAGCGGTCTTCAAGTGGGAAGGCCGCGACAAGAACGGGCGCGTGGTCAAGGGCGAGATGCGGGCGGGCGGCGACTCCGTGGTGGCGGCGGCGTTGCGGCGCCGCGGCATCATGGCCACGAAGATCAAGAAGCTGAGCTTCACGCGCGGTCGCAAGATCACCGGGAAGGACCTCGCGCTCTTCACGCGGCAGTTGTCGACGATGCTGAAGGCGGGCGTGCCGCTGATGCAGTCGTTCGACATCGTCGGCCGCGGCCACGCGAATCCTTCAATGGCGCGGCTGATGAACGACATCCGCTCGGACGTCGAGACCGGCACGAGCCTGAACCAGGCATTCCGCAAGTACCCGCTGTACTTCGATCCGCTGTTCTGCAACCTGGTCGCCGCCGGGGAGCAGGCGGGCATCCTGGAGACCCTGCTCGATCGGCTGGCGATGTACCAGGAGAAGACGATCGCCCTGAAGGGAAAGATCAAGAAGGCGCTCTTCTACCCGGTGATGATCATCATGGTCGCCATTCTGGTGACCGCGGTGATCATGATCTTCGTGATCCCGTCGTTCAAGAGCGTGTTCACCAGCTTCGGCGCCGACCTGCCCGCGCCCACCCTGGTCGTGATCGCGATGTCCGACTTCTTCGTCGCGTACTGGTACATCGTCTTCGGCCTGCTGTTCGGCGGCATCTACTTCCTCATACAAGCCTGGAAGCGATCCCCGAAGATCCAGGCGATCATCGACCGGCTCGCGCTGAAGCTGCCGGTCCTCGGCGAGATGCTGCAGAAGGCGGCAATTGCACGATGGAGCCGCACGCTCGCCACCACCTTCGCGGCCGGCGTGCCGCTGGTCGAGGCGCTCGACTCGGTCGGCCCCTCGTCCGGCAACGCGGTGTACAAGGAAGCGACGAAGCAGGTGCAGACCGAGGTGAACGTCGGCACGAGCCTGGCGCAGTCGATGCAGAACACCGGCGTGTTCCCCAACATGGCGATCCAGATGACGCAGATCGGCGAGGAGTCGGGGTCGCTGGACTCGATGCTGTCCAAGGTGGCCGACTACTACGAGCGCGAGGTCGACGAGACCGTGGACGCGCTGTCGAGCATGCTGGAACCGATGATCATGGTTATCCTCGGCGTGCTGATCGGGGGTATCGTCGTCGCGATCTACATGCCGATCTTCAAGCTCGGCCAGGTCGTATAACGTCACGCGGGGACGCGGGTGGCGCACAGCGTCACCCGCGACTGTCATCTTGCCGGAATCCGTTCTGCTCCTGGTGGTCGCCGTCTTCGGACTGGCGATCGGCTCCTTCCTGAACGTCGTGATCCATCGTCTCCCGAGGATGATGGAGAACGAGTGGAAGACCCAGTGTGCGGAACTCGCCGGCGCCGAGCCCGTGACGGCCGGCCCGCGATACAACCTGGTCGTTCCCGGCTCCCACTGCCCTCACTGCAGGACGCCGCTGCGCGTCATCGACAACATCCCGCTCGTTTCGTGGGTCGCGCTGAGGGGCCGGTGCGGCCACTGCGGTACGAAGATCTCGGCGCGCTACCCGATCGTCGAGGCGCTGACGGCCGCGCTGTCCGCCCTGGTCGCCTACCGGTTCGGATTCACGCCGGCGATGCTGCTGGCGCTGGCGTTCACCTGGACCCTGGTGGCGCTCACCTTCATCGACGCCGATACGACGCTGCTGCCTGATGACCTGACGCTTCCGCTGCTGTGGCTGGGTCTCGGCAGCAACGTGTTCGGCACCTTCGTCCCGCTGCAGGATGCCGTCCTCGGGGCGATGGCCGGCTACCTCGTGCTGTGGTCCATCTACTGGCTGTTCAAGCTCGTCACCGGCAAGGAAGGCATGGGCTACGGCGACTTCAAGCTGCTGGCGGCCCTCGGCGCCTGGATGGGCTGGAAGGCCCTGCTGCCGATCGTCCTGGTGTCTTCTCTCGTCGGAGCGCTCGTGGGCATCGTGCTGATCGTGCTGGCTAGGCGAGGCCGCGAGATCCCGATCCCGTTCGGTCCGTACCTGGCCGCGGCCGGATTCATCGTGCTGCTCACCGGCGACACCTTCACCCGCTGGCTGGTTCCGCTTTGAAGCACGCCTTCTTCAGCGTCGGCCTGACCGGCGGCGTCGGAAGCGGGAAGAGCACGATAGGCCACATGTTGTCGCGCCATGGCGCCGGGATCGTGGACGCCGATGCGATCGCGCACGAACTGACGCAGCCGGGCGGCATCGCCATCGAGGCTCTCCGGACCGCGTTCGGCGCGGCCGCGATCGCGGCCGATGGGTCGCTGGACCGTTCGTGGATGCGCGCACGCGCATTCGCGGATCCGGGCGCCCGGGCGCGACTGGAGGCCATCCTCCACCCGCTGGTTAGGGTGACGTCGAATCATCGAGCCGAGGAGTTCTCCGCACTGGGCAGCCCGTATGTCGTCTTCGTGATTCCCTTGCTCGTGGAGTCCGGCGACGCCCGGGGCCGGTTCGATCGCATTCTCGTGATCGACTGCCCGGAGGCAACCCAGCTTGCCCGCGTCTGCATGCGTCCCGGCATCGACGGAAGCGTCGCGCGTGCCATTCTCGCGGCGCAGGCGACTCGCGCTCAGCGACTCGAGGCCGCGGACGATGTCCTGTTCAACGAGGCCCCGCTCGACGAGATCGAGGCCCGGGTCGGCAGGCTCCATCAGCGCTACATGGAACTCGCAAAGGCGTCGTCGAGCGCGAGCGTGTGATATCGTCGAGTCACTCTTCAGCTCACTCCACACATGGCCAACGACGGTCTGGTCCTGTACGAGTATCCGTTCAGCGAACGAATCCGGACCCTGCTGCGCCTCGAGGACCTGTTCGACAAGCTGCTCTACTTCTGCGAGCAGCAACACTCGTACTGTCATCACACGGCGCTGCTCACGCTGTTCGAGATCCTCGAAGTCACTTCCCGCGCAGACCTGAAGTCGGATCTGCTGCTGGAACTCGAGCGTCATCGGCAGACGCTGCAGGCCCTGCGCAACAATCCTCAGGTCTCCGAGGCGGCGCTCTCCGCGGTGCTCGGCGAGATCGAGCACGCGCAGCAGCACCTGAACGCGACCACCGGCAAGGCGGGGCAGCACATCCGCGACAACGAGTGGCTGATGAGCATCCGCAGTCGCGCGAACATCCCGGGCGGGACCTGCGAGTTCGACCTGCCGTCGTATCACGCATGGCTGACCCGTGACGCCGAGAGCCGCTCCCGCGACCTGCAGGCCTGGGTCCAGCCGATGATGCAGTTCCACGCCGCGCTCGCGATCGTCCTGAAGCTGCTCAGGGAGACCGCGCACCGGAGCGAGCAGGTCGCCGCCCAAGGCGCGTTCCAGCAGATACTCCAGGGCCGCACCTACGCGCTGCTGCAGGTCCGGATCGATGGCGAACTGAACGCGATTCCGGAGATCAGCGCCAACAAGTACATGCTGTGGATCCGGTTCACCACGCAGGACCGCGACCTGAAGCCGCGCTCCTTCGACCGCGACGTCCCGTTCGAGCTCTCGCTCTGCGCCTTCTAGGTTTCCGCTCGATCCGATGCCTCCGGTGGTGAAGTGCCCGACCTGCGGGCAGCGGGTCGAATGGAGCGAAGCTTCGAAGTTCCGGCCGTTCTGCTCCGAGCGCTGCAGGATGATCGACCTCGGCGCGTGGGCCTCCGATCGCTACGTGGTGCCGGGCGGCGCGGCGGAGGAAGCGGAACAGACGCCAGCGACGGATGCCGCCCGGTCGAAGCACTGACCGGCCCGCCACGCCGCCGACAGCAGCGCGACGCCGTGCGCGCCGCACGCCATCGCCAAGGGAAGCGCTTCGCCGTCGAGTCCGCCGATCGCGTACACCGGCAGCAGCGTGCCGGATGCGATCCGCTCGAACCGTGCCCATCCGAGCGGTGACTGGCCAGGATGGCTCGCGGTCACCTGGACCGGGCCGAGCACGGCGAAGTCCACGCCCAGCTCCCCGGCCCGCGCCAGTTCCTTACCGTCGTGCACCGAGGCGCCGACCCACCGGTGGGCCGGCCGCTCGCCGAGGGTCGCCAGCGCATGCGACGTCAGGTGGACTCCGTCGGCGGCCTCCCACAGCGCGCGCGGATGACGGCTGTTCACCAGCAGGCGCGCTCCGGCCGCGCGTGTCATGGCAAGCATCTCACCGAACAGCCGAACGACATCCGCGTCGGCGAGCTCAGGCTCGCGCAGCTGGACGAGCCTGAGTCCGCGCGCGAGCGAGTCGCCCAGTCGCCGGAGAAACGCGTCGACGCCCAGGAGGCCCGCCGCGCTGACGGCATAGACCGAAGGCAGCTCGAGCCCGCGGAGCACCGGGACAGTGGCTGGCAAAAGCGGCGCCGGAAGCGCATCTAGGGCGAAGAAGCCGAAACGCTGCCGTTCCCGCGCATGCAGCTCGCCGCTCCAGTCGAACACCCGGCAGAAGTGCAGGCGAACGAGCGCGTGCGGGTAATCGAAGACACGGACGACCCATGGACACACCGCTCCGATATCGATGCCGAGTTCTTCGTGCAGTTCGCGCTTCAGTGCGTGCGCCACGGCTTCACCGGGCTCGAGTTTCCCGCCCGGGAACTCCCAGTACCCCGCGTACGGCTTGCCCTCCGGCCGGCTCGCGAGGAGAAGACGGCCGTCGGGCCGGACCAGGATGCCGACCGCGACGTCGACCGGCGCGCGCGCCGCGGTCATCCCTCGGTGGGACGCGCCGAAGTCAACCGCTGTCCCGCCCACTGACGAGCGAACTGCAAGGCGATGCGGCCGGAACGGGAGCCGCGCTGGAGCGCGAACTGGAGCGCTTCGGCCTGCGCGGCTCCGATGGCCGCTCGATCGAGTCCGAAACTTGCGAGCCAGTGCCCGACGATGTCCAGGTAGTCATCCTGCCGGAACGGATAGAACGACAGCCAGAGGCCGAAGCGCTCCGACAGCGAGACGCGCTCCTCGACCGCCTCGGCCGGGTGGACTTCACCGTCGTCGTCGTAATGCGCGCCCAGGTTGTCGCGCATGTACTCGGGCATCAGGTGCCGCCGGTTCGACGACGCGTAGATCAGCACGTTCTCCGCCGCGCCGGCGATCGAACCGTCGAGCGCGGCTTTCAGTTCCTTGTAGCCGACCTCGTTGGCATCGAACGACAGGTCGTCGCAGAACACGATGAAACGCTCGGGTCGCTTGGCCACCCGGTCGACGATGTCCGCCAGGTCGACCAGGTCGCGCTTGTCGACTTCGATCAGACGCAGGCCCTGCGGCGCGAAGGCGTGCAGGCAGGCCCGGATCAGCGAGGATTTCCCCGTGCCCCGCGCGCCGGTCAACAGGGCGTTGTTGGCCGGAAGTCCGCGCACGAACTGCCAGGTGTTCGCCCGCAGCGCGTCCTTCTGCGCATCGACGTGCTTCAGGTCCTCGAAAGCGATCAGCGCGGGGTGTGCCACCGGGTGCAATTCACCACGCTCCAGGCCCAGGTAACGGCGCTTGCGCCAGCGAAAGGCCAGGAACGCCGCGAAGTCAGGCTCGACGTCCGCCGGCAGCAGGGACTCGATGCGCTCCAGCGTACGCGCCAGGCGCGCGACTGCATCCGGTTGGCTGAGTTCGCTCATGACCGGTAGTCCGCGTTGATCGACACGTAGTCGTGCGACAGGTCAGTGGTCCATACCGAGGTCGACGCCGTTCCACGACCGAGTTGA
Organism: uncultured beta proteobacterium; assembly: GCA_963707725.1. Lineage (GTDB taxonomy): Bacteria > Pseudomonadota > Gammaproteobacteria > Burkholderiales > Burkholderiaceae_F > JAOUJD01. Next base: position 59,691 of record CAVPRE010000010.1, read on the forward strand.
AGGCGGATCGTGATCTCGCTGCGCTTCATGACGCGCTGCCCGTCTTCTTCGCGGTACTCGGAGCGACGGCCGCCATTGCTGACGACCCAGACGTCGTCGAGGTGCATCTGGACGAGGCGCGTGTCGAGATCATCGACCCCGGCATAGCCGACTGCCGCGAGGATGCGGCCGAGATTGGGATCGGATGCAAAGAATGCGGTCTTCACCAGCGGCGAATGCGCGACTGCGTAGGCGATGCGGGCCGCCTCTTCCTCGCTTCGGGCCTGCTCCACGCGCACTTCGATGAACTTCGTCGCGCCCTCGCCGTCGCGGACGATCGCCTGGGCCAGTTGCAGGGCCACGGCCTCGATCGCGCCCGCCACGGCCGCGTAGGCCGGCGCGCTTGTCGAGTCGATGCGCGGCACTGGCCCGCGGCCGCTTGCAATGACGACGAACGAGTCGTTCGTCGATGTGTCGCCGTCAATCGTGATCCGGTTGAACGAGCGGTCGGCGGCGGTCCGCGCGAGTTGCGGCATCAACGCCGGCGCGACCGCGGCATCGGTGGCGACGAAGCCGAGCATGGTCGCCATGTTCGGCCGGATCATGCCGGCGCCCTTGGCGATGCCGGTGACCGTGATCGCCTGTCCTCCGATGTCGACGCGCCGCGACACCGCCTTGGGCTGGGTGTCCGTGGTCATGATCGCCTCGGCCGCTTCGAGCCAGTGATCGGCCTGCAGCCTGCCGATCGCCGCCGGCAGTCCGGCGACGAGCCGGTCGACGGGAAGCGGCTCCATGATCACGCCGGTCGAGAACGGGAGCACCTGGGCCGGTTCGCAGCCGAGAGCCTTCGCGAGCGCATCGCACGTGGCCCGCGCAGCCTGCAGGCCCGCTTCGCCCGTTCCCGCATTCGCGTTGCCGGTGTTGACCACCAGGGCGCGAACGCCGGCGCCGGCCGCAAGGTGCTCGCGACAGACCGTGACAGGAGCGGCGCAGAACCGATTGCGCGTGAACACGCCACCCACCGCAGCGCCGTCGGCGATGCGCACCACCAGCACGTCCTTGCGACTGGCCTTCCGGATCCCGGCCTCCGCCCAGCCCAGCTCAACGCCCGCGACCGGGAAGAGTTCTTCCCGGCGCGGCAGCGGCAGATTGACAGGCATTACGGTTCGATGAAGAAGTGAAGACTGAACGTTACCGCAAGCGAGCGGCGCGCTCGGGACTCCGCATCAGGAGGGGGAGGTCCAGGAGGGGGCACGGCCCCCTCCTGCATTCTCAAGGTTGCCGCTCGCGAAGCGAGCGAGCAATGTCACGGCGAACTCGCTATGCGAGTTTGCCGTGACATTGCTTGTACTTCTTGCCCGACCCGCACGGACACGGGTCGTTGCGGCCGATCTTGTCGCCGAAGCGCTTGAAGGGCTGCTGCTTCGCCTGTTCTTCCTCGGCCAGCATCACCGCTTCGCCGGACTCGGCCGGCTCGTCGCCGACGCCCGGGCTGAACTCGGCGTGCTGCGCACGCGCCAGTTCCGCGCGGCGCTCGCTCTCCGCCTCGATCCTTTGCTCGGCCTCGTGGATCTCTTCCTGCGTCTGGACCCGGACGTTCATCAGGACCTTGACGACGTCGTCGCGCACGCGATCGAGCAGGGCGCCGAACAGTTCGAAAGCCTCGCGCTTGTACTCCTGCTTCGGCTGCTTCTGCGCGTACCCGCGCAGGTGGATGCCCTGCCTCAGGGCATCGAGCGCCGTCAGGTGCTCGCGCCACGACTGGTCGAGCGTCTGCAGCATGATCGAGCGCTCGAAGCTCGAGAACGGTTCGCGCCCCACGATGGAGATCTTGGCCTCGTAGGCCTCGTCGGCCGCCTTCAGGACGAGCGCGAGCAGGTCCTCGTCGCTCATCGTGTCCGCCTGGTCCAGCTTCGCCTTCAACGGCACGTGCAGTTGCCAGTCGTCGGCGAGCGCCTTCTCCAGTCCAGGGAGATCCCACTGTTCCTCTACGGAGTCGGCCGGCACGAAGCTGCGGAACATGTCCGTGAAGAAGCCGTGGCGCAGGTTCGTCACCATCTGCGCGGTGTCGTCCGTCTCCAGGATGTCGTTGCGCAGGCGGTAGATCTCTCGCCTCTGGTCGTTCGAGACGTCGTCATACTCGAGCAGCTGCTTGCGGATGTCGAAGTTGCGCGCCTCGACCTTGCGCTGCGCGCTCTCGATCGAGCGCGTCACCATGCCGGCCTCGATCGCCTCGCCCTCGGGCAGCTTCAGGCGGTCCATGATCGCCTTCATGCGATCGCCGGCGAAGATGCGCAGCAGCGAGTCTTCCATTGACAGGTAGAACCGCGAGGCGCCCGGGTCACCCTGGCGGCCCGAGCGGCCGCGCAGCTGGTTGTCGATCCGGCGCGACTCGTGCCTCTCCGAGCCGATGATCTTCAGCCCTCCCGCACCGACGACGTGATCGTGCAGCGACTGCCACTCCTCGCGCAGCGTCTTGATCCGGGCGGCCTTCTCCTCCTCCGGGATCTCGGCATCCGCCTCGACGAACTGCACCTGCTTCTCGACGTTGCCACCGAGCACGATGTCGGTGCCCCGGCCCGCCATGTTCGTGGCGATGGTGATCATCTTCGGCCGGCCGGCCTGCGCGACGATTTCCGCTTCCTTCGCGTGCTGCTTGGCGTTCAGCACCTGGTGCGGCAGATTTTCCTTCTTCAGCAGGCCAGAGAGCAGTTCGGAGTTCTCGATCGAGGTCGTGCCGACCAGCACCGGCTGGCCGCGCTCGTAGCAGTCCTTGATGTCCTCCAGGATCGCGTTGTACTTCTCCTGCAGCGTCCGGAACACCTTGTCCTGCGAATCGATCCGGATCATCGGACGGTGCGTGGGGATGACCACCGTCTCGAGCCGGTAGATCTCCTGGAACTCGTAGGCCTCGGTGTCCGCCGTGCCCGTCATGCCGGCGAGCTTGCCGTACATGCGGAAGTAGTTCTGGAAGGTGATCGACGCGTAGGTCTGGTTTTCCGACTGGATCTTGACGCCCTCCTTCGCCTCGACGGCCTGGTGCAGGCCCTCGGACCAGCGGCGACCGGCCATCAGGCGACCGGTGAACTCGTCGACGATGACCACCTCGCCGTTCTGCACGACGTACTGCTGGTCGCGGTGGAACAGGGTATGCGCGCGCAGCGCCGCGTTGAGGTGGTGCATCAGGATGATGTTGCCGGGCGAATACAGGCTCTCGCCTTCCGCCAGCAATCCCATCCGGGTCAGGATGCCTTCGAGCTTCTCGTGGCCGGCCTCGGAGATGTGCACCTGGTGCGCCTTCTCGTCGACCCAGAAGTCGCCATCGCCCTTCTCGTCCTTCTGCCGCGTCAGGAGCTTCGGCACCTCGTTCATGCGAACGTAGGTGTCGGTATGGTCCTCGGCCGGCCCGGAGATGATCAGCGGGGTGCGCGCCTCGTCGATCAGGATCGAGTCGACCTCGTCGACGATCGCGTAGGCAAGCCCGCGCTGCCGGCGGTCCGGCACCGCGTACTCCATGTTGTCGCGCAGGTAGTCGAACCCGAACTCGTTGTTGGTTCCGTACGTGATGTCGGCGGCGTACGCGGTGCGCTTGTCCTCGGTCGACTGCTGGCTGACGATGGTGCCAACGGTCATTCCGAGAAAACGGTAAACACGCCCCATCCAGTCGGCGTCGCGCGTGACCAGGTAGTCGTTGACGGTGACCACGTGCACGCCCTTGCCGGCCAGCGCGTTCAGGTACACCGCGAGGGTGGCGGTCAGGGTCTTGCCCTCGCCGGTGCGCATCTCGGCGATCTTGCCGTCGTGCAGCACCATGCCGCCGATCAACTGGGCATCGAAGTGGCGCTGCCCGAGCGTGCGCTTCGACGCCTCGCGCACGACGGCGAACGCCTCGGGCAGCAGCTTGTCTACCGGCTCGCCCTTCGCAATGCGCTCGCGGAACCCGGCCGTCTTCGCCCGCAGCGCATCGTCCGACAGCGGCGCGACCTGCGGCTCGAGCGCGTTGATGCGCTCGACAGTGCGTTGGTACTGTTTGAGCAGGCGGTCGTTGCGACTGCCGAAGATCTTGGTGAGAAGGCCGGAAATCATCAGGAATTGGCCGGACTCCGCGTGGAGCCCGCAGAAGTGGGTGCGACGGAACGACGCCGGGACTCCGGCGCGCGTCGCAAAGCGAAAATTATGTCACAGGGGGTCGCCCCGCCCGGGCGCCTCGGAGGGCGAGAAACCCTCTAGTTGCGGGCAGTCGCCGCGGCCGCAAGGCCCTTGAGGTCGACCTTGGCGGCGCTGGCAGCACGCTGCTGGAGCAGGTTGCCCGGCCTGGACAGGAACCGGGATGGGTTCTGCGCGACCCCCTTCGAGTGCACCTCGAAGTGCAGGTGCGGACCGGTCGAACGGCCCGTGCTTCCCACCTCGGCGATCTTCTGGCCGCGCTTGACGAGATCGCCCGGCCGCACGCCGAGGCGCAGCGCATGCGCGTAGCGCGTCATCAGCTGGTTGCCGTGGTCGATCTCGACCACGTTTCCGTACTCGGGATGGAACTCGGCAAGCAGCACGACGCCGCCAGCTGCCGCGTGAATCGGCGTTCCCGGCGGGGCGGCGAAATCCATTCCCTCATGCCGCGCCATCCTTCCCGTGAACGGGTCGGTCCGCCAGCCGAAGCCCGATCCGACGAACCCGTCGGCCAGCGGCTTGCTGTTCGGCAGCAGCGCCTCGCGCACCTGGTGCGACTGCATTTCCGCCTCGATGACCGCCAGGTAGTCGGCTCGCTGATCGACGCTTCTGCTGAAGCGCTCCAGTTCGACGTCGAGGTCCTGCAGGGTCATCGAGTCGGATCCCGGCAGGGCGCCGCCGCGGCCGGGCAGGTCCTGGAAGCGGAACTCCTCGGGGCGGATGCCGATCGCCTTCGACACGCGCTCACCCAACGCATCCAGGCGCAGCAACTGGGCCTGCACTTCTCCCAGCCTGCGCGCCAGGGCGTCGACATTGTCCCGCACCCGCTGGTCCTGGCGCTCGATCGCGTCGCGCGTGACGAAGGAGATAACATCGGACACGACCGGAATCGGGAACAGGCTGGCTGCGCGGACGGTCAGGAAGGAGAACATTCCCGACATGAGCAGAACCACAAGCACGACGGCGGAAAGCGCCATGGCGGCATGGCGACGCGTGAGCGTGATGGTCCGCGCACGCGCGAGCCGCTTGTCGACGACGATGATCTGCACCCGCCCCTCCCGTCCGTGCCTGCCGCGGCGACAGCGCGTCGCGGTTCCCCGTGTCTAGTCCGTCCAGGCCCCTCGCCGAGGCGCTGCGCGACGCGCCGGAAGCGGCCCGCCTGCTCGCTCGCTGGGAGACCTCCCAGCGCATCGCCCGCAGCATCGCCCCGGTCTGCCGCTCACTGGCATCGGGGTTCGATCCCCTCCAGCCCGGCCGATGCGAATTGCGCGACAACGTGCTCCTGCTCACTGCGTCTTCGACCGCCCAGTCGGCCAAGTTGCGCCAGGTGTCACCCCGGCTGCTGTCGACCCTGGGCGGCGAAGGGATTCAAGTGTACGAAATAAGGGTGCGTGTCCAACCCGGTTTCATGGGCTACCCGGAACAGGGGAGCGCCAAGCCGCCGATCGAAAACGCCACCTGGCTCCACCCCGCGCCGAGCGCCGGCGAGACCGTGGGAAAGTTCGCGCTTACTGTGCGGGAGTCGCCCCTGAAGCACGCCGTGGAGCGGCTGGCGGCGACCCTCAGAAAACGCGCGAAGCGCTAGGCAGCAACCAGTTGCAGGCGCACGCCCGACGGCGCCAGGCCCTCGTCCTCGAACGTCACCACCTCGTAGGCGGTTGCATCCGCGGTCAACGCGCGCAGCAGCTTGTTGTTGAGCGCGTGACCCGACTTGTGCGCCTCGTACGAGGCGATCAGCGGGCGCCCCAGCACCGAGAGGTCGCCGATGGCGTCGAGGATCTTGTGCTTGGCAAACTCGTCGCCGGCTCGCAGCCCATCGGTGTTCAGGACGCGGTACTCGTCCATGACGATGGCATTCTCGAAGTTGCCTCCCATCGCCAGGCCGGCCGCGCGCAGCGCCTCGACCTCGTTCACGAAGCCGAACGTGCGCGCACGCGCGACGTCCTTGACGAACGACTCGCGCGCGAAGTCGACCTCGACGACCTGTTCGGTCGCATCGATCGCCGGGTGCTTGAACTCGATCGAGAACTTCAGCCGGAACCCCGCGTATGGTGACAGCCGCGCCCACTTGTCGCCATCGACGATCTCGACCGGCTTCAGAACGCGCACGAACTTCTTCGGGGCGTTCAGTTCGACGATGCCCGCGGACTGGATCAGGAACACGAAGCTGGCGGCGCTGCCGTCCATGATCGGGATCTCGGGCGCGTCGACGTCGACGTAGCAGTTGTCGATGCCGAGTCCGGAGATCGCGCTCATCAGGTGCTCGATGGTTGCGACGATCTGCCCGTCGCGACCGATCGTCGTCGCCATCCGCGTGTCGACCACCTGCTCGGGCGACAGCGGTATGTCGACCGGCGGGTCCACGTCGACGCGCCGGAACACCACGCCGGTGTCGGCGGCGGCCGGACGCAGCGCCAGTTCCACCTTCGTGCCGCTGTGCAGTCCGATCCCGACGGTGCGGACGACTTGCTTGAGCGTGCGCTGTTTCAGCATGGCGCAATTTTACCTGTCGATTGTGCGTCGCAGCGGGCGGAAGAGGGAACACTCGGCCAGAATCGGCGCAACCTCAAGGACTGCATTTGACGAATCTCCCAGCCACAGAGCACACCGAACCGGGAGGCCCACCCGTTCGATCGCCATTTCCGCCGATCCGCACTGTCACGCTCGGCGCCCCGTTCGACTGGCTCGCCCTCGGCTGGCGAGACCTGCGTGGCGCCCCGGCCGCCAGCCTGTTCTACGGCGCCGCGTTCGCATTGATGGGCCTGCTGATCCACCTCGTGTTCCGGCACATGGTGGAGCTGACATCCGCCCTGACCGCGGGGTTCCTGTTGCTCGGCCCCTTCCTCGCGACCGGGCTGTACGACATCAGCCGGCGCCGACAGCGCGGCGAGCCGGTCGTGCTGCGCGACACGCTGACGGCGTGGCGCGCGAACCTCGGCGCCTTCACCCTGTTCACGCTCTGCCTCGGAGTGATCATGCTCGTCTGGGCGCGCGCCTCGCTGGTGACGTTCGCGCTGTTCTTCTCCAGCGGCATGCCCACGCTGAAGGACTTCTTCGGCCAGGTGATCAGCACCGATCACGTCGACTTCCTCATAACCTACTTCGCGGTCGGAAGCGTGTTCGCATCGATCGCGTTTGCCATCAGCGTCGTGTCGGTCCCGATGATGCTCGACCGCGGAACCGACACGATCGTCGCCGCGCTGACCAGCGTGCGCGCGCTGTTCAGCAACATCGGACCGCTCGCGCTGTGGGCGGCCCTGATCGTACTCATCATCGGCCTCGGCTTCGCCACTCTGTTCGTCGGCCTCGTGATCGCCGTCCCCCTGATCGGCCACGCGACGTGGCACGCGTACCAGGCTCTGGTGGGCGAGCAGTGACTCTTCACCCCCTCGCGCGGCGAGGGGGCCGGGGGGGAGTGCCGTCGCGGTTGTAAGGCGGTCGGGCGCCAGGCCGCCCGATGCCCGACCGACTGTTCCAGGCGCGAGCGCAGCGAGCGTGGCAGTCCTCGCGCACGTGCGACTCCGAAGGGGTCGCGTACGCGAGGACTGAGACATCAATCCGCCTGCCTCCGGAGGAACGCCGGAATGTCGTAGCGCTCGGCACCGGAGTCCTCCATGGCGCTGACACGCGCCTGCACCGACTCCCGGGTGCGCCAGATCGCAGGCTTGTCGAGATCGTTGAAGTCGGTCGCCGGCATCGGCGCGGGAGCCGCCTGCACCATGCCGACCGGGCCGTTGTCGGTTCCAGTGCGGATCACGGTGAACGGCGTCGACACCTTCTTCGCCGAGGCGCGGCCCAGGCCCGTGGCAACCACCGTGACGCGCAGGGAGTCGCCCATCGCCTCGTCGCACACCGTTCCGAAGATCACCGTCGAGTCCTCGGCGGAGAACGCGCGGATCGTATTCATGACCTCGCGCGTTTCCTTCATCTTCAGCGACGACGACGCGGTGATGTTCACCAGCACGCCGCGCGCGCCCGACAGGTCGACCCCTTCGAGCAGCGGGCTGGCGACGGCCTGCTCGGCCGCGATGCGCGCACGGTCGAGGCCGGAGGCGGTCGCAGTGCCCATCATCGCCTTGCCGCGCTCGGTCATCACCGTCTTCACGTCCTCGAAGTCGACGTTGACCAGGCCAGGCACGTTGATGATCTCGGCGATGCCCGCGCAGGCGTTGTGAAGGACGTCGTCGGCGGCGCGGAAGCACTCGGCCATCTCGGCGTCCTCGCCCATCACCTCCTCGAGCTTGTTGTTGAGGATGACGATCAGCGAGTGGACGTTGTCCTCGAGTTCGGACAGGCCCTCTTCGGCCAGCCTCATCCGCTTCGGGCCCTCGAACTCGAACGGCTTCGACACCACGGCCACGGTCAGGATGCCGAGTTCCTTCGCCACTTCCGCGAAGACCGGCGCCGCGCCAGTGCCCGTGCCGCCGCCCATGCCTGCGGTGATGAAGACCATGTGCGCGCCACGCAGCGCATCGGCTATGCGGTCGCGCGCCTCCTCGGCCGCGGCGCGCCCGGCGTCCGGCCGGCTGCCTGCGCCCAGGCCCGACTTGCCGAGTTGCAGGATGTTCTGCGAAGACGAACGCGCCAGTGCCTGGTGATCGGTGTTCGCGCAGACGAACTCCACGCCCTGCACGCTCCGCCGGATCATGTGCTCGACCGCATTGCCGCCGGCCCCGCCCACGCCAACTACCTTGATGATCGTCCCGTTTGTCTCTGTTTCCAGAATCTCGAAGCTCATGTTTCCTCCTGATTTGCAAATTGCGCTACTGCACGATTTGGAACGCTCACTGACAAAAGCGCAGCCTTACGCGCTTGCCACTGAGTACTCCGCCCTCACCACTAGAAATTGCCCACGACCCACTCCTTCATCCGCTTGAACGTCTGCTTGAACGATCCGGTCTGCTGCGCGATCTTCCGGCCCCGCAGTCGCTGCGAGTGCGCTTCGACCAGCAGGCCGATCGCCGTCGCAAAGCGCGGATTGCGAACGACATCGGCCAGCGAGCCGTCGTAGCTCGGCCAGCCGATGCGCGCCGGTTTCAGGAACACGTCTTCCGCGAGTTCGGTCATGCCGGGCAGCAGGCTCGTCCCGCCGGTCAGCACGATTCCCGACGAGAGCAGTTCCTCGTAGCCGGACTCGCGGATGACCTGCTGGGTCAGCGTGAAGAGCTCCTCCACGCGCGGCTCGATCACGGCCGCGAGCGACTGGCGCGACAGCAGGCGCGGGCCGCGGTCGCCGAGGCCCGGGATCTCGATCTTCTCGTTCGGGTCCGCCAGCACTTCCTTGGCGACACCCCAGCGCAGCTTGATCTCCTCGGCGTCGGGGATCGGGGTGCGCAGGGCCATCGCGATATCGTTCGTGATCTGGTCGCCGGCGATCGGAAGGATCGCCGTGTGACGAATGGCGCCACCCGTGAAGATGGCGATGTCGGTGGTGCCGCCGCCGACGTCCACGAGCGCCACGCCCAGTTCCTTCTCGTCCGCCGACAGCACGGACAGCGACGACGCGAGCGGCTGCAGGATCAGGTCCTGAACCTCGAGCCCGCAGCGGCGCACGCACTTGATGATGTTCTGCGCAGCGCTGACCGCGCCGGTGACGATGTGCACCCGCACCTCGAGCCGCACGCCGCTCATGCCGATCGGCTCGCGGATGTCCTCCTGTCCGTCGACGATGAACTCCTGCGTCAGCACGTGCAGCACCTGCTGGTCGGTGGGGATGTTCACCGCCTTGGCGGTCTCGATCACACGCGCGACATCGGCGCCCGAGACTTCGCGGTCCTTGATGGCCACCATGCCGCTCGAGTTGAAGCTCTTGATGTGGCTGCCCGCGATGCCGGTGAAGACATCCTTGATCTGGCAGGCGGCCATCAGTTCCGCCTCCTCCAGCGCGCGGCGGATCGACTGCACGGTCGACTCGATGTTGACCACCACGCCCTTGCGCAGGCCCTGGGACTCGGCCTGCCCCAATCCGATGACCTGGAACCGCCCCTCCGGGAGCACCTCGGCCACCGCCACCACCACCTTGGAGGTGCCGATGTCGAGTCCGACGATCAGGTCTTTGGTTTCGTTTCTCATGTTCTCGTCATCGGGTTTTCGCGGGAGGCAGGGCAGCCAGCCCGTTGGGGTAACGCGCGTCGATGCTCTGTGGCGCCCCGCCGACGCGCGCCGCGACCATCGGATAGGCGGCGACGACCTGGGCAAGGCGGTCGTTCAGGGCGATGCCGTCGGTGTCGCGTCCGAGCTCGAGGCGCGTCGCCGCGCCATCGACACCGGTCACTTCGACGGCCCACGAACGGCGGTCGGTCACGTCGATCGCCGCGATCCGCATGCCGAGCGGAGCGAGCATTGCCGCAAACTCGTAGTAGCGCCGCGCGGCATCGCGAGCGACCGCTGCGGGCCCCTCGAAGGTGGGCAGCGGTCCGTGGATCTCCGCTTCCGCGGGATTGGCGACGAACAGCTCTCCGACGTCCGACAGCAGGCGTCCGTCGCTCCAGACGCCGAGGGCGCGATGCTCGACCAGCGTGACGTGCAGGCGATCCGGCCAGGTCCTCCGCACCGAGGCCTGTGCGACCCAGGGCACGGTTTCCAGGACGCGCCGCGTCTCGTCCAGCCGCATGGTGAAGTAGTTGCCCTTGAGCCGGCCGGCGATGGCAGCGCGCACCGACGCCGACGTCACGTGCTGGAGTTCGCCGCGCACCTCGATCGCACGCAGCGAGAAGTACGGCCTCTGGGCGATCCAGTACAGCACGCCCGCGACGACGATCAGGCCCGCGCACGTCGCAAACAGCGCAGCGAACCCGTTCATCAGGCGCGCGCTCATCGCGGCCGGCCTCCGTCGTCGAGCGTCGCATCCTGCAGGATCCGCAGGACGAGGTCCTCGTAGCTCATGCCGATCGCGCGCGCGGCCATCGGCACCAGCGAGTGGCCCGTCATGCCGGGCGACGTGTTGAGCTCGAGCAGGAAGGGCTCGTTTCGCTCCGACAGCATCACGTCGATCCGTCCCCAGCCGCGCGCGCCGAGCACCGAGTAGGCGCGCACGCACAGCCGCTGGATGTGCGCGGTGAGCGCATCGTCCACCGGCGCGGGGCAGAGGTACTGGGTGTCGTCGCTGAAGTACTTGTTGTGATAGTCGTAGTTCGCGCCCGGCGCGCGGATCTCGATCAGCGGCAACGCCGTGGCGCCATCCCCTTGCCCGAGCACCGCGCACGTCAGTTCGCGGCCCGCGATGAACTGCTCGGCGAGCACGGCGCTGTCGTACTTCGCGGCCAGCGCATACGCATCGGCCATGTCCGAGTAGCCGGTCACCTTCGCGATGCCGATCGTCGATCCCTCGTGCGGCGGCTTGGTGATCAGCGGCAGGCCGAGGTCGTCGACTGCCGCGTTGAGCTCCGCCCGGTCGCCGCTTGCGAGCACCCGGAAGCGCGGCGTCGGGATGCCTTCCTGCAGCCACAGCCGCTTGGTCGCGAGCTTGTCGATCGCGATCGCCGACGCCAGGACGCCGCTTCCGGTGTACGGGACTACGCAGTCGGTTCCAGCACGCCCTGGATCGTGCCGTCCTCGCCGCCGCCGGCCGTGCAGCGCGATGAACACGCGGTCGAAACGGGCGGCCTTGAGTTCGCGCGAGCGTCTGCGTGCCGGGATCGAAGGCGTGGGCGTCGACGCCCCGCGACTGCAGTGCCTTCAGCACGCCGGTGCCCGACATGATCGAGACCTCGCGCTCGGACGAGCGGCCGCCGAAGAGCACGCCGACCTTGCCGAGCGCTCACGTCCACGCTCATTCGGCCCCCCCACCCTGCGAGGCGGGCCGGCAGCTGGCCGATCGAGCCCGCGCCCATGCCGATCACGACGTCGCCGTCGCGCACCACGTCCATCAGGGCCTGCGGCATCGCCGCGATGATTCGACGAACACCGGCTCGACCTTGCCCGCCACGCGGACCGCGCGTGCCAGCGCGCGGCCGTCGGCGGCGACGATCGGCGCTTCGCCGGCCGGCATACACTTCGGCCAGCAGCAGGGCGTCGCAGCGTCGACAGCACCTTGACGAAGTCCTCGAAGCAGTCGCGCGTGCGCGTGTAGCGGTGAGGCTGGAACGCCAGCACGAGCCGGCGGCCGGGAAAGGCGCCGCGCGCCGCTGCCAGCGTCGCCGCCATCTCGACCGGGTGATGGCCGTAGTCGTCGATCAGCGTGAAGAGCCGCCCCGCCGGACAGCGGCAGATCGCCATAGCGCTGAGAAGCGCCGGCCCACGCCCGTGAACTCGGCCAGCGCCTTCACGATCGCCGCATCCGGCACGCCGCAGTTCGGTCGCCGACCGCGATGGCCGCGAGCGCGTTCAGCGACGTTGTGCATGCCGGGCAGATTGAGCGTGACGTCGAGCGGGCGCGCGCCCTCGCGCTGCGCGGTGAAGCGCATCTGCGGGCCCTCGGCGCGCGCGTTCGACCGCGCGAATCTGCGCCTGGTCCGCAAAGCCGTAGGTGATCACCGGCTTGGACACGCAGGGCATGATCTCGCGCACGCTGCGGTCGTCGATGCACAGCACCGCGCTGCCGTAGAACGGCAGGCGGCTCGAGGAAGTCGACGAAGGCCTGCTTCAGCCGCGCGAAGTCGTGGCCGTAGGTTTCCATGTGGTCGTCGTCGATGTTCGTCACGACCGCGACGACCGGCATCAGGTTCAGGAACGACGCGTCCGACTCGTCGGCTTCGACGACGATGTATTCGCCGGTCCCGAGCCGCGCATTGGCGCCGGCCGAGTTCAGCCGGCCGCCGATCACGAAGGTCGGGTCGAGGCCGCCGTCGGCCAGCACGCTGGCGACCAGGCTGGTGGTCGTCGTCTTGCCGTGCGTGCCGGCGATGGCGATGCCCTGCTTCAGCCGCATCAGTTCGGCCAGCATCACGGCGCGCGGCACGACCGGGACGCGGCGGGCGCGGGCGGCAAGGACTTCAGGATTGCTGTGCGACACCGCGGTCGACACGACGACGGCGTCGGCGCCAGCGATGTGTTCCGCGGCGTGGCCGAGCGCGATGCTCGCGCCGAGTTGCGTCAGCCGCCGTGTGGCCGCGTTGCTCGCGACGTCGGATCCGCTGACCTTGTACCCAAGCGTGAGCAAGACCTCTGCAATGCCGCTCATCCCCGAGCCACCGATGCCGACGAAGTGGATGTGCTTGACGGCGTGCCTCATCCCGCCACCTTCTCGATCACCGCCGCAACGGTCTCGGTTGCCCTTGGCTTGCCCACGGCGCGTGCCGCTTCGGCCATCGACTGCAAGCGCGCCCGATCGAGGCTCGCGAGCAGCCCGGCCAATCGCTCGACGGTGGCCTCGCCCTGCGGCAGGTGGATCGCGGCATTCTTCGCCGCCATGAACTCGGCGTTGGTGCGCTGGTGGTGCGTGGTCGACACGACGAGCGGCACGAGGATGCTCGGCACGCCGGCGGCGGCGAGCTCCGCCACGGTGATAGCGCCCGCGCGGGCGAGCACGAGATCGGCTTCGGCGTAGCGCGCCGCCATGTTGTCGATGAAGGTGACGATCTCCGCCTGCACGCCTGCCCTCGCATAGGCGTCGCGCACGGCGTCGAGGTGCTGCGCGCCGCACTGGTGGATCACCTGCGGCCGTTGTTCCGCCGGGATGCGCGCAAGCGCCACCGGCAGCATCTCGTTCAGCACCCGGGCACCGAGGCTGCCGCCGATCACTAGCAGCCGCAGCACGCCGTTCCGGCCCGCATAGCGCTCGGCGGGCGCGGACACTGCGGCGATCTCGGGGCGCACCGGGTTGCCGGTGACGAGGCCCTTGTCGCCTGCCAGGAGCGCCGCCTCGCCCTCGAATCCGCACAGCACACCCGAGACGAGCGGCCTCAGGAGTTTCGTGGACATCAGCGGCGCCGCATCCGGGTTCAGCAGGACCATGGGGATGCCAAGCGAACTCGCCGCCATGCCGGCCGGCACGGCGACATAGCCGCCGGTCGAGAACACCGCGTCGGGCCGGTCGGACCGGAGGATCTTCCGGCTCTGCCAGATCGCCCGCAGCAGCAGGAATCCGCCGAAGACGAGCGTCTTCACTCCCTTGCCGCGCAGGCTGGAGAAGTCGATCGCGCGGAACGCGATGCCGTGCGGCTCGACCAGCGCGCCCTCCATTCCCGCCCTGGTGCCGAGCCAGCTCACCGACCAGCCGCGACGCCGCAGTTCGCCCGCGACCGCGAGGCCCGGCATCACATGCCCTCCAGTACCGGCCGCGACGACCATCAGGCGCCGCGCGCGCCCAGCGCGCAGCGCTTCGCGCGCATTCTGCTCACCCTCCCCCGGCCCCCTCCCAAGGGAGGGGCCCTGGCTGGATGGCCGCACGGCGGCCATGCGGTCTAGCCTCATGCGCGTCCTCCGCGCATCAGAATGCGATTTTCTTTGTCGACCCGCAGCAGGATCGCGAGCGCGGTCAAGGTCGACAGCAGCGCCGAGCCGCCGTAGCTCATCAGGGGCAGGGTCAGGCCTTTCGTGGGCAGCAGGCCGGTGGCCACGCCGATGTTGATGAACGCCTGCACGCCGATCCACAGGCCGACGCCCTGGGCCACGAGGCCGGCGAACGTGCGCTCCAGCGCGATCGCCTGCCGCCCGATCTCGAACGCCCGCTTCACCATCCAGTAGAAGAGCACGACGACGGTCAGCACGCCGACGAGGCCGAGTTCCTCGCCGAGCACCGCGAGGATGAAGTCGGTGTGCGCTTCAGGCAGGTAGTGCAGTTTCTCGACGCTGCCACCCAGGCCGACGCCGAACCATTCGCCGCGACCGAAGGCGATCAGCGAGTGGGACAGCTGGTAGGCCTTGCCGAGCGCGTTGCCCTCCGACCATGGATCGAGGTACGCGAAGATCCGCTCGCGCCGCCACGGCGACAGCCAGATAACCAGCGTGAAAGCGCCGGCCAGCACGACCGTGATGCCGGCGAACAGCTTGCCGTTGACGCCGCCGAGGAACAGGATGCCCATCGCGATGGCGACGATCACGCCGAAGGCGCCGAGGTCGGGCTGGAGCAGCAGCAGCGCGCCGATCATCGCCATCACGACGGCCATCGGCAGGAAGCCCTTGCCGAAGTGGTGCATGTAGTCCTGCTTGCGGACCGTGAAGTTCGCCGCGTACAGGACGCAGGCGACCTTCATCAGTTCGGAGGGCTGCAGGTTCAGGATGCCGAGCGGCACCCAGCGACGCGCGCCGTTGACGCCCTTGCCCACGCCCGGGATCAGCACCAGCACCAGCAGCACCATCGTGCCCGCGAAGATCCACGGCGCCAGGCGCTGCCAGGTGGCCATCGGCACCTGGAACGCGATCGCCGCCGCGCAGAATGCGATGCCGAGCGAGAGCAAGTGGCGCGCGATGAAGTGGGTCGGCGCCACGTTGTAGCGGGGCGAGTCGGCGAGCGCGATCGACGCCGAGTACACCATCACCGTGCCGAGCATGATCAGCGCCAGCACGACGCCGACCAGCGCCCGGTCCACGCCCGGCAGCGTGGTTCGCGCGGCCGATGCGCTCCCGCCCGCGCCGAGACCGGCGATCGCCATCATCGATCCGGCCGGATCGAATTCGCGCCGCCGCCCGCCGCGGCGGAACCAGTCGGTGAACGGCTTCAGCACGGCTGGCCGACCTCTGCGGCGAGTTCACGCACCGCATCGGCAAACACTTCCGAGCGGTGGACGTAGTTGCGGAACATGTCGAGGCTGGCGCAAGCGGGCGACAGCAGGACCGCGTCGCCTTCGCGCGCTGCGGCCGCCGCGGTTTCGACGGCCTCGGGCAGCGTGTCGGCGCCGTGCAGGGCCACGCCCGGGGCACCGTGTTCGAGCACGGCGCGGATCGCCGGCGCATCGCGACCGATCAGGACGACCGCGCGCGCGTGGCGGACGACCGGGTCGACGAGGGGACGGAAGTCCTGCCCCTTGCCGTCGCCCCCGAGGATCACGACGAGCTTGCGTCCCTCGCCCCCGAGTCCGTCCAGGGCCGCCACGGTGGCACCGACGTTGGTGCCCTTGCTGTCGTCGACGTACTCGACTCCGCGGATGGTCGCGATCGGCTCCACCCGGTGCGGCTCGCCGCGATAGGAGCGCAGCGCATGCAGCAGCGGCCCGAGCGGGCAGCCGACGGCGCGCGCGAGCGCGAGCGCGGCCAGCGCGTTGGCTGCGTTGTGCCGGCCGCGGATCTGCAGCGCGTCGGTCGGCATCAGCCGATGCAGATGAATCTCGGGAAGCGGCGCCGGCGCCTCCGGGCTCGTCCTGCGGCGCCGGCCCGGCAGGCTCAGGTCCTCGGCCCACGCGAGCCAGGTGATGCCGTTGTCGAGCAGCAGGCCGTACGAGTTTCCGCCGGACGGGGCGTCGGTGCCGAAGGTCACGATCTCCGCATTCCTGCGCGCCATCGCCATCGCGCGCTCGTCGCCGCGGTTCAGCACCTGGACCGTCCTTGCCGCGAAGATGCGCGCCTTGGCCGCGGCGTACGCGTCCATCGTGCCGTGCCAGTCGAGGTGGTCCTGCGTGACGTTGAGGACGACCGCGGCGTCGCACTCGAGCGAGCGCGTGGTGGCAAGCTGGAAGCTCGAAAGCTCGAGCACCCAGGCCTCGGGCAGGCTGTCGCCGGCAAGCGCCTCGCGCAGCACGTCGAGCACGGCCGGGGCGATGTTGCCCGCGACCGCCGTCTTCATCCCGGAGCGTTCGAGCAGCAGCCCCGCGAGGCGGGTGGTCGTGGTCTTGCCGTTGGTGCCGGTGATGCCGACGACCTTCGGCGCGTAACCGCGCTCGGCCTTCAGGCGGGCCAGCGCGCGCGCGAAGACCTCGATCTCGCCGACGACCTCGACCTTGCCCGCCTTCGCCTGCTTCAGCAGCGCAGCGACGTCGGGCAGCGTCGGCGCCAGGCCCGGACTGATCGCCACCAGTTCGACGCCGTCGAGAAGCGACGGCGAGAGGGGGCCGCCGCTGAACTCGGCCGACGGGCAGTCCGCCGCGAGCGAGGCGCGCTGCGGCGGCTCGGCGCGCGTGTCGGCCACGCGCAGGTCGAAGCCCTCGACGGCCAGCCAGCGCGCCATTGCGAGGCCGCTCGCGCCGAGTCCGAGCACGAGGGCGCGGGGGGCGCCAGCCTCCGCGCTGCGCGGTGCGGCGCGAGCTTGCCCGGGGCGGTCCGTCGCGGCGCTCATCGCAGCTTCAGCGTGGAAAGCCCGACCAGCACCAGCATCATGCTGATGATCCAGAACCTGACGACGACCTGCGTCTCCTTCCAGCCGGACAGCTCGAAGTGGTGGTGCAGCGGCGCCATTCGGAAGATGCGCTTGCCCTTGGTCCACTTGAAGTAGCCGACCTGGAGCATCACGGACACCGTCTCCATCACGAAGACGCCACCCATGATGAAGAGCACGATCTCCTGCCGCGTGATGACCGCGATCGTGCCGAGCGCGCCGCCGAGCGCCAGCGCGCCGACGTCGCCCATGAACACTTCCGCCGGATAGGCGTTGAACCACAGGAAGCCGAGACCGGCGCCGGCGATCGCGCCGCAGATGATCACGAGTTCACCGGCGCCCGGGATGTACGGGAACAGCAGGTACCGGGCAAAGTCCGCGCGGCCGATGACGTAGGCAAACACGCCGAGTGCCGCGCCGATCATCACTGTGGGCATGATCGCGAGTCCGTCGAGGCCG
Organism: uncultured beta proteobacterium; assembly: GCA_963707725.1. GTDB lineage: Bacteria > Pseudomonadota > Gammaproteobacteria > Burkholderiales > Burkholderiaceae_F > JAOUJD01. The sequence continues at coordinate 77,485 of CAVPRE010000010.1, forward strand.
TCGGTGAGGTTCACGGCATTGCTCGTCCCGACGATCACGAAGTACGACAGCAGCACGAAGCCGAACACTCCGAGCGGATAGGCGACGTTCTTGAAGAACGGCACGATCAGGTCGGAGCGCGGCGGCAGGTCGATGTAGAAGCCGTTGCTGAGCCACTCCCACATCAGCACCCAGATCTTGTCGGTCGAGGGCGCCGCGATTGCGAACGCGAGATAGAAGGAGGCGGACAGGCCGATCAGCGACTGCCAGAAGTACTTCTCCCGCGCGCTCATGCCCTTCGGGTTCCGGTGGACGACCTTGCGGTAGTCGTCGATCCAGCCGATCCAGCCGAAGCCGATCGTGACGATCAGCGTCACCCACACGAACCGGTTGGACAGGTCGGCCCACAGCAGCGTGGTCACGCCGATCGAGATCAGGATCAGCGCGCCGCCCATCGTCGGCGTGCCGCTCTTCACGAGGTGCGACTGCGGCCCGTCGCTGCGCACGGCCTGGCCGATCTTCAGCGCCGTCAGCCGCCGGATCACCCACGGACCGGCGGCCAGGCCGATCAGCAGCGCGGTGGCGGCGGCGAGCACCGCGCGCAACGTCAGGTACGAGAAGACGTTGAACGCGCGGATGTCCTGCGCCAGCCATTCGAACAGTTCGAGCAACACTCAGTGCACCCCTTCCGGCGACGTGACGGCCAGCGCCTGCACGACGCGCTCCATCCGCATGAACCGCGATCCCTTGACCAGCACCGTGACCGCCGGACCGAGCCGCGGCCGCAGCGCAGCCAGCACGGCATCGACGTCGGAGCAGTGCACGGCGCCCTCGCCGAACGCGTCCACGGCATCGCACGCCATCGGGCCGAGCGCGATCAGTGCGTCGATGCCGCGTTCGCGCGCATGGGCTCCGACCTCGCGGTGGAACTCCGGCCCGCGCTCGCCCACTTCGCCCATGTCGCCCAGCACCAGCACGCGCTCACCGTCGAAACCCGCCAGCAGGTCGATCGCGGCGCGCACGGAATCGGGGTTCGCGTTGTAGGTGTCGTCGATCAGCAAGCCGCCCTCGCTCGTGCACAGTCGCACCCCGCGTCCGGCGACCGGCCGGAACGCGCGCAGCCCGTCCATGATCGACCCGGCGTCGATGCCGGCGCCGATCGCGCACGCGGCGGCGGCCAGCGCGTTGCGCACGTTGTGCACGCCGGTCACGGCCAGGTCGACGTCGACCAGCCCGAGCGGCGTCGCCATCGAGACGCGCGCGCCGTCCGCGCGCAGCGTGTAGGTCGCCGTCACGACCGCGTCGGCCTCGATGGCGAAGTCGACGACGCGCCGGGTCCCGGCGATCTGCCGCCAGATCGAAGTGCAGGCGTCGTCGGCCGGGAACACGGCCACGCCGTCATCGGACAGCGGCAGCGCGGCGATGACTTCGCCGTTCTCGTACGCCGTCGCCTCGACCGACCGCATGAACTCCTGGTGCTCGCGCTGCGCGTTGTTGACCAGCGCGACGGTCGGACGCACGAGTCCGGCGAGGTAGGCGATCTCGCCAACGTGGTTCATCCCGAGTTCGAGCACGGCGGCGCGGTGCTGCCGGCCGAGTTGCCACAGCATCAGCGGCACGCCGATGTCGTTGTTGAGGTTGCCCCGCGTCGCCAGGCGACCCTTGTCGCCGTGCGCCGTCGCCAGGATCGAGGCGATCATCTGCGTGACCGTGGTCTTGCCGTTGCTTCCCGCCACCGCGATGACGGGCAACGAGAATCGCGCGCGCCACTGGGCCGCCGCAATTCCGAGCGCGCGCCTGCAGTCGGCCACGACGACCTGCGGCAGGTCGGCATCGACGATGCGCTCCACCAGCGCGGCCGCCGCGCCGCCCTCGCGCGCCGCGGCGACGTAGTCGTGGCCATCGAAGCGCTCCCCGCGTAGCGCAACGTAGAGCGCGCCGGGCGCAAGCGTCCGCGTGTCGGTCGACACACTCGAGAAGCCGATGCGGCCGTCGCCCCGCGCGTCCAGCGCCGCCACCACGCGGGCGAGTTCGCTGACGGTCATCAGCGCGCTCACCGTCGGCCCCGCTCGGAAAGCGCCGCCCGGACCTGCGCGAGGTCGGAGTACGGCTGCCGGTTCGTGCCGATGACCTGGTAGTCCTCGTGGCCCTTGCCGGCCACCAGGACGATGTCCTCGGGAGCGGCGGTCCGCACGGCGTGGGTGATCGCCTCGGTGCGGTCCAGCAGGCAGACCAGCTCCCGCGCATCGCGCGCACCCAGCGCGACCTGTGCGACGATGGCCGACGGATCCTCGGTGCGCGGGTTGTCGCTCGTGACGACGACGACGTCGGCGCCGCTGGCCGCCGCCGCGCCCATCGGCGCGCGTTTGCCCGGGTCGCGATCCCCGCCGGCCCCGAACACGACCCAGATCTTCCCGCGCCGCGACTGCGCGAGCGGACGCAGCGCGAGCAGCGCCTGCGCCAACGCATCCGGCGTATGCGCGTAGTCGACGACAGCGAGCGGGGCATCGGGCCGGACGACCCGTTGCATGCGCCCGAGCGGCGGGGCCAGGTGAGGCAACGCCGCGACGGCGGCCGCGAAGTTCACGCCGCAGGCGAGGGCAACGCCGACGACGCCCAGCAGGTTGGCGATGTTGTAGTGGCCCACCACCGGCACTTCGACCGCGACCCCCGAGCCGTCGAGCTTCGCCAGGAACCCGAGGCCGTCGGCGGTGGGGAGGACATTCTCGGCGGTCAGCATGTGCGCCAGCCGGCGATCGCCCGCGGCGCCCGTGGCGCTGAAGCCGATGGTGCGGACGCCGCGTTCGAGCAGGCGCGGAATCAGGCGCACCGCCGCCGCATCGTCGACGTTGATGACCGCGTGCGAGAGCGTGGGCCAGTCGAACAGCAGGGCCTTGGCCGCTTCGTACCGCTCCATGGTCCCGTGGTAGTCGAGGTGATCGCGCGTCAGGTTCGTGTACAGCGCAACGTCGAACTTCATGCCGGTGACCCGTCCCTGATCGAGCCCGATCGACGACACCTCCATCGCGAGCGCCTGGGCGCCGGCGTCGAGCAACCGACGGACCTCGCGCTGCAGGGACACCGGGTCCGGCGTGGTCAGCGGGCTGTCGGTGAACGGTTCGTCCGGGAACCCGATGCCGATCGTGCCGATCACGGCGCAGCGCCGGCCCGCCCGGGTCAGCAGCTGGGCGATCCACTGCGAGCATGAGGTCTTGCCGTTCGTGCCGGTCACGCCGACGGCGAGCAGGCTCGTGCTCGGCTGGCCGTAGAAGCTGGCGGCAAGGGATCCCAGCACCGAGCGCAGGTGCGGCACGGGAAGCACCGGCACGGCGGCACTCTTCTTCTTCCAGCCGTTGGCCTCGACGATCACCGCGGCGGCGCCCTGCCGCGCCGCGACGTCGATGAATCCGCGTCCATCGACCGCGGCGCCCGGCAGCGCGAGGAAGACGTCGCCCGGCTTCACCTTTCGACTGTCGAGCTGGAGGTCGTGGCGCTGCGCGAACACGGCCGGCGCGACCGCGCGCAGCCACGCCCAGGCTGTTCATGACCACGGGCTCCAGGCCGGTCACCGGGCCTCCCGCATGGCGAGCAGCGGCGACTTGGTTTCCTCCATCGGCCCGTCGGGGGCGACCTGCAGCGTGCGCAGCGTCGCCGCCGTGATCTGGGCGAAGACCGGGGCCGCGATCAGGCCGCCGTAGTACTGCCCGGTCGGCTCGTCGACCATCACGGCGACCACGATGCGCGGATCGGACACCGGCGCGAATCCGACGAACGAAGCAACGTACTCGCGCACGTACTGGCCGTTCCTCAGCTTGCGCGCCGTGCCGGTCTTGCCGGCGACGCGATAGCCGGGAATGCGCGCGCCCGGCGCGGTTCCCTCCGGCCCGACCGCCATCTCCAGCATGCGCCGCATCGCCATCGCCGTTTCATGCGACATCACCCGCACGCCGGCCGGCAGCGCGTCCTGCTTGAGCAGCGTCAGCGGCGGCATGTCGCCGTCGCGCGCGAACGCGGTGTAGGCGCGCGCGATCTGCATGAGCGAGACGGAGACACCGTGTCCGTACGAGATCGTGGCCTGCTCGATCGGCCGCCAGCTCTTCGCCGGCCGCAGCCGCCCGGCGACCGCGCCGGGGAAGCCGAGCTGAGGCGCCTGCCCGAATCCGGCGGCCGTGTACGTGTCCCACAGCGTCTGTGCCGGCAGGTCGAGCGCAATCTTCGCCGTGCCGACATTGCTCGACTTGGAGACGACCTCTTCGACGGTCAGCACGCCGTGCGGGTGCGCATCACCGATCGTGCGATCGCCGATCGTCAGCTTGCCGGGCGCCGTCTGGATCTTCGTGTCGGGGCGCACCTTGCCGGCCTCGAGCGCCGCCACGATCGAGAACGGCTTCATCGTCGAGCCGGGCTCGAACGTGTCGGTCAGCACACGGTTGCGGATGGCTTCGCCGGCGAGCTTGCCGCGGGCGTTCGGGTCGAAGGTCGGCAGGTTCGCCAGCGCCAGCAGTTCACCGGTGCGCGCGTCGATCACGACGGCCGCACCGGCCTTCGCGCTGAACTTCTCGATCGCCGCCTTCAGCGCGGAGTGCGCGATGTACTGCACCCGGTTGTCGATCGACAGCGCGAGGTCGCGCCCGTCGAAGGGCTCCCGCAGCCAGTCGTCCTCGACGATCCGTCCCAGCCGGTCCTTGATCACGCGACGGCTGCCCGAGCGCCCGGCCAGCTGCTTCTCGTGGGCGAGCTCGACACCTTCCTGCCCGCGGTCCTCCACGTTGGTGAAGCCGATGATGTGCGCGCTGGTCGGTCCCTCGGGGTAGTGGCGCTTGAATTCGCGGCTGGAGTGAACGCCGGGGATCTTGAGGTCCGCGATTCGCGCCGCGACGTCGGCGTCGACCTGGCGCCGCAGGTAGACGAAGGAACGGTCGCCGTTGGCGAGCCGCCGCTTCACTTCGCCGGCGTTCATGCCGAGCAGCCGAGCCAACTGGGCGACCTGCTCGTTCGAAGCCTCGACGTCGTCTGGAATCGCCCAGATCGCCTTCGCCGGCACCGACGAGGCGAGCACGACGCCATTGCGGTCCGTGATGCGGCCGCGCGTCGCGGGAATCTCGAGCGTGCGGGCGTAACGCGCCTCGCCCTGCCGCTGCAGGAAGTCCGTCGACACGCCGCCCATCAGGTAGAAGGCGCGCCCCGCGAGCGCTACGAACGCGCAGAACAGCAGGAACAGCATCAGCTTCGAGCGCCAGGAAGGAAGCGCCACGGTGAGCAGCGGGTTCGCGCTGAACCCGACGCTCTCGCCCCGGCCGTTGCGCTTGCGCGCGCCGGCGGGTCCCGCGCGGGAGGGCGACGGCTGCTTCACTTCGTCGCTCCCGGCGCGAGCGGTGCCGCGGCGCTCGCCGCGGGAAGGTTCAGGAACACCGTGCGGCCGCCGTCGACCGGTTTCATCCCCATCCGCCGAGCCTCGGCCTCGACATAGGCCGGCTGCGACAGCCTCGCCAGTTCGATCTTCAGCCGGTCGTAGTCGATGTCGAGCTGCCGCGCCTGCTGCTGCGCCCGCTCGACGTCGATGAACAGCGCGCGGGAGCGGTGCTGCGCCGTCACGAGCGCGAGCGCCGACAGGAAGAGCGCCAGGGCAAGCAGCAGGACCAGTCCGCGGCGGATCACTGCACTGTCTCCACGCGCCAGGGCTCGTCGGTGCGCTCCGCGACGCGCATCACGGCGCTGCGCGCGCGCGGGTTGGCGGCGACTTCATCGTCATCGGGCAGCACCCGAGCGACCTGGTCCAGCGTCGCGCGCGGCAGGTCGGCCGCGCGCAGCGGCAGGTGGCGCGTCGCCGCGGCCGGGCGGTCGGGATGCGCGCGGCGTTCGATGAATCGCTTCACCAACCGATCCTCGAGCGAGTGGAAGCTGATGACGACCAGCCGGCCTCCCGGGGTCAGCATCGATGCGGCCTGTTCGAGAGCTAGCGCCAATTCCTCAAGCTCTTGATTGACGTGAATCCGTACAGCCTGAAAAGTCCGCGTGGCCGGGTGCTGGAGCGCATCCTTGCGGCTCTTGATGGGGATCGCGTCCGCCACGACAGCGGCAAGCTCGGCGGTCGTTGATGGCGCCCGCCCATGCGCGCGGCGAGCCACAATCGCCTTTGCAATCGATGCAGCAAACCGTTCTTCCCCATATTCCCGGATCACCCGCGTCAGTTCGTCAGTCGTTGCCCGTGCCAGCCACTCGGCGGCGGTTTCGCCGCGCGACGGATCCATCCGCATGTCGAGCGGCCCGTTCGACCGCAGCGAGAAGCCGCGCTGCGGGTCGTCGATCTGCGGCGAAGACATGCCGATGTCCATCAGTACTCCGCGCACGGACTCGATCCCCAGCGACCGCAGCGTGGCTCGCAGGTGTGAAAAGGCCGTGTGCTCGATGTGAAAGCGCGGATCGGTGATCGACAGCGCCGCGGCGACCGCGGCCGGGTCGCGATCGAGCGCGATCAGGCGCGCCGACCCGGACAGCCGCGAGAGAATCAGGCGACTGTGGCCCCCGCGACCGAAGGTCGCGTCGACGTAGATGCCGTCCGGCGCCGTGACCAGGTACTCGACGGCCGCAGTGGCGAGTACCGAACGGTGCCCGGAGGCGTTCGGTGATGTCGGGGCGGACATTCACCGTCAGAAGGTGAAGTCTGCCGCGGACTCCGGGAGTCCACCGGCGAGCGAAGCGCGTTCGTGTTCGCCGAGGCGAACCGCATCCCAGAGCTCGAAGTGCGCGCCCATGCCGAGAAGCATGACGTCACGTTCGAGCTGGGCTGCGCTGCGCAACTCGGGGGGGACGAGGATGCGGCCGGCGCTGTCCAGATCGACGTCCGTCGCGTTGCCGAGGAGGAGCCGCTGCAGCGAGCGCGCCGAGTACGACAGCCGCGCGATCCGCTCGCGCTGCGCTTCCCACGTCGGGCGCGGATAGACGAGCAGGCAGCCATCCGGGTGGCGCGTGAGCGTCAGGCGGCCGTCACAGCCGGCCGCCAGGGCATCCCGGTGACGGCTGGGCATGGAAAGTCGCCCTTTGCCGTCCAACGTCAGCTGTGATGCCCCTTGAAACACCCGGTTCCCCCTTCAGTCGACCAGTCGGTCCGCCACACACGAAGCGAACACTAACCAGCCCACTATTTCCCACTTTTTCACACGAAGCGCGACTGTACGGCACCGCCTCGAGGGGGGTCAAGGGAAAAGGGCTCACTTTTCCAATTGCTTCAAAGACTTAGCGGCACCTTTGCAAGAAAAATTTGAAGTTAAAAAAGCGTTGCAAAATAGGCAGATACGACGAGCACTGAAAGTGAAATATCACGAAGGGACCGAGCGCCGCCCGGGCGCAGCGATCACCACCGCGTGCCGCTTGATTTTATCTATCGACCTCACCAACGCGATGATGAAATCCGATCGACAAGAGGCATCGGCCAGGAAGAAGTGCAAAGTTCGCCTGTAAGCCGGATTCTGTTGGTCGCCCTCGCAGGCGTCCTGGCAACCATTCCTCTCGGCCGACGATTGCCCGTCGGCTCAAGCCACCTACCCGCGGCCTCCCCGAGCAGGATCGTCGGCCGCCTATTTGATGTTGCTCCGCGTAGAGATTGCCCGTTTCACCCGAACTGATCGGCTCGTCTCTGTTGCTCTGATCCTCACCTCACGGTGGGCAGGCGTTACCTGCTACGCCGCTCTGCGGAGTCCGGACTTTCCTCGGCTTCGTTGGAACGAAGACGCGGTTGCCCGGCGAACTTTGCAGACCGCATTTTAAGCCGCGCGCTGGCTCCCGATGGCACTTTTCGATGGCAGTCCGCGCGACCGCAGCGACGGCACCGCGGCGCCAATCGCCCATCCCCGACTCGCTGCCCTGCGCACGCCGGCTTTCGTTCAAATCCGCGACAATGCGCGCTGACGTGAACGCGCCCGGCTCCGGATTGAACCTGATCGTCGTCGAGGACTCGGAACTCGACTACGAACTGCTGCTCGCGATGCTGATGCGCGAGGGCCTGCGGCCGCGCGCTGTTCGCGTCGAGGACGAGGCGGGCATGCGCGAGGCGTTCGCCGCGGGCCCCATCGACGCAGTGATCACCGATCACAACCTGCCGCGCTTCGACTCGTTCGCCTCCATCAAGGTCGCGAAGAGCGTGGACTCGGACATTCCGGTCATCGTGCTTTCGGGCGAAATGTCGGAAGAACTCGCCGTCGCCACGCTGCACGCGGGCGCCGACGACTTCGTACTGAAGACACGCATGTTCCGCATCGCGGCGGCGCTGCAGAACAGCCTGCGCGCGGCCGAGGCGCGGCGCGAGTCACGGGCTGCCGCGGCAGCCCTCGCGGCAAGCGAGGCCAGGCTGCACGCGCTGACGCAGCACCTGGAGCGCGCGAAGGAAGACGAGCGGCGCGCCATCGCCCAGGAAATCCACGACGACATCGGCGGCGCGCTGACCGCGCTGAAGTTCGAACTGGCCCGGCTGACCAGAGAACTGGAGACGCGCGACGGCGGGCATGGGCCGCGCCTGGCGGCGATCCATGAACTGCTCGAATCGTCGGTCGTCGCCAGCCACCGCATCCAGCACGCGCTTCGGCCCGCCGTTCTCGACGCGGGACTGGTCGCGGCGCTCGAGTGGCTGGCGCGCGGTTTCCGCGAACGCAGCGGCCTCGCGGTGGAGTTCCAGAGCAACCAGGAAGAATTCGCGATCGAGCCGGACCGCGCGGCAGCGGTCTATCGCGTCGCTCAGGAAGCCCTCACGAACGTAAGCAAGCACGCGCGCGAAGCAGGCCGCGTGCAGATGCAGTTCTTCGCGATGGCCGACGAGGTCACCCTCGAGATCTCCGACGACGGACCGGGCTTCGACACCGGAACCCTCGGCACCGGTCCCGGCTTCGGCGTTCGTGGAATGATCGAGCGTGCGCGCGGGCTCGGCGGCTGGGCGGAAGTGTCGTCTTCGGCCGGGCGGGGAACGACCGTGATGTTCTCGATTCCCTCCGCGCTGCGGGCCGGCGGAGGCGCGTCCGACGGAGCGGCTATGGAGGGCGGGGATGACCGTTAGGCTCATCGTGGTCGACGATCACGCGATCGTTCGGCGCGGGATCGTGCAGGTCCTTTCCGAACATCCGGACGTGCAGATCGTCGCCGAGGCCAGCGACTACGCGAGCCTGCGCGCCGAACTGAAGAAGCACGGGGAGCCCGACGTGCTGGTCATGGATGTCGGCCTGCCCGGGAAGAACGGCATCGACATCCTCAAGGCTTTGCGGGAAGACCATCCGCGCCTGAAAGTGCTGATGGTGAGCATGTACCCGGAAGACCAGTACGCCGTGCGCGCGTTCCGCGCAGGCGCGTTCGGTTACCTGAACAAGGCCAGCGCGCCCGAGAAGCTGCTCGAGGCGTTGTCGCAGGTGATCGCGGGCAAGAAGTACGTCACACCGGAGATCGCCCAGGCCTTGATCGAAAGCCTGAGCGCGCCCGAAGACTCCGGTTCACCGCACGAGAAGCTGTCAGACCGCGAATTCCAGACGCTGAAGATGATCGCGTCAGGCCAGCGGCTTGCCGACATCGCGGGCGCTCTCGCCCTCAGCCCGAAGACCGTCAGCGTCTACCGCGCGCGCATCCTCGAGAAGATGGGGATGAGCAGCAACGCCGAGCTGACGCACTACGCGATCAAGCACGGCCTGGTCGATTAGCGCGTTCGCCGCACTCGTCACGCCGACATGAGCGATTTCGGCTTCGAGTCCGTCAGGCCGAGCGGGCGCGCACATCGGCGGGCGCGTGATCGGCACCTGCGGGCACCGCCGGCCAGACCGGCCCGCGCTTCAGCATGGACTGCAGCGCGCCGTTCGCCGCACTCGACGCCATGCTCCAATGCGTCGCTCCATGCTCGGCTCTCATCAGCGCCGGGAAGTCGTCGCCGGGAACCGCCGGCGAGAACAGGAATCCCTGCATCAGGTGGCAGCCCTGCTCGAACAGGCGCGCCATCTGGCTGCGCGTCTCGACGCCTTCGGCCACGACGCGAAGATCCAGGCTCTTGCTCATCGCAATGATGGCGGCCACGATCGCGGCGCTCTCCGGCCGGGTCTCCAGGTCATGCACGAAGGACCGGTCGATCTTCAGGGTGTCGATCGGCAGTCGCATCAGGTGGGCGAGCGACGAGTAGCCGGTCCCGAAGTCGTCGATCGAGATCGACACGCCGAGTTGCTTCAACGCCTGCAGCAGCGGCAGCGTCGCGTTGAAGTCGTGCATCAGCACGGCCTCGGTGAGTTCGAGTTCCAGCAGGCTCGCGTCGAGCCGAACACCACGCAGCGCCGCCTCGACCGGCTCCAGCAGGTTGGCGTGCTGCAGGTGCCGTCCCGAGATGTTGACCGACACCGGCACCGGCACCATGCCCGCATCGGACCAGCGTGCCAGTTGCCGGCAGACCTCGCGCACGGCCCACTCCGTGATGGGGACGATGAGCCCCGACTCCTCGGCCGCGGCAATGAACTCGCCCGGGGGCACGAGTTCGCCGCCGCGCTTCCAGCGCATCAGCGCTTCGGCGCCCGCGATCGTGCCATCGAGCACGTTGACCTTCGGCTGGTAATACAGCACTAGCTCCTGTCGATCCAGCGCGCGCTGCAGCGCGGTCTCGAGGCGGCGTCGCGCCGATGTCGCCGCCTTCATGCCGCTCGAGAACCGCAGCAGGCCGTTGCGCCCGCTGTCCTTCACCGCATACATGGCGATGTCGGCCTTGCGCAGCAGCGAGTCGACGTCGCGGCCGTCGGCCGGATACGTGGCCAGCCCGATCGACGACGTCACGAGCAGTTCGTTGCCGGCGACGCGGAATGGCCGCCGCATCGCCTCCATCAGGCGCTGCGCGACCGCTTCGATGGCGGCCGGCGTGGGCAGGTCCGTCAGCAGGATCGTGAACTCGTCGCCCCCGAGGCGCGCGACGCTGTTGCCGCGACCTGGCCCGGCCGCCGGACGGGAGCGCTCGCCGGCGCCCCGCGCAGACGCCCGCGATGCCGCCCGGGAAGGCACGCCCGGCGCAGCCCGGACGGCCGTCAGCGCCACCGTGTCGTTCTCGCGGACGCACTGCACGATGCGCTTCGCAACGGCTCGCAGCAGTTCGTCACCGACCTGATGGCCAAGCCTGTCGTTGATCTGCTTGAAACGGTCGAGATCGATGAACAGGACGCCGACGGCGGTCCCGGCCGCGCGAGCGCGCTCGAGGGCGGCCGCGAACTGATCGCGGAAGTGGCGACGGTTCGGCAATCCGGTCAGGCTGTCGAAGTTCGCCAGTTCGCGGATCCGGTCCTCGGCGTGCTTGCGCTCGGTGATGTCCTGGACCACGCCGTGCATCGCGGTCGCCATACCCGTGCTGTCGCGCTCGATTTCGGCCTCGATGTGGACGATGCGGACCTCCCCGGACGGCCGCAGGATCCGGCAATCGAACTTGAGATCCGCGGCGCCCGACAGGGCATCGCGGAACACGGCCTCGAGCCAGGCCCGCTCGTCCGCGGCGACGCATGACCAGATGAACCAGTCAGCGATCGCCTGGTCCTGCTGCGGCAACCCCGCGATCGCGAAGCCTTCCCGGGAAAGCGTCACGGTGCGCGCGGCGACGTTCCAGTCCCAGTTGCCTAGGCGCGCGATGCGCTGGGCCTTGGAGAGCCTGGCGCTGCTTTCGGCGAGTTCTTCCCGCAGGCGTGAGGAACGGACCATGTAGCGCAACCGTTCCGACAGCAGCGCCCACTCCGTACCGCTCTTCGCCTGGAAGTCGGTCGCGCCGGCCTCGTATGCCCGCGTGATCGAGGCCTCGTCGTTGAGTTCGGTCAGCATCAGGACCGGAACGTGCTCACCCCCCCGAAGCCGCCGCAGTCGCTCGCAGGTGGCGAACCCGTCGATGCCCGGCATGAACGCGTCGAGCACGACGATATCCGGCCGGCGCGCCGCGAAGATCTCCAGCGCCTCGGCGCCTCCACCAGCCTCGACGACTTTCCAGCACCGGGCAGACAACGCGGCCGCGGTCCGCGCGCGGTCAGCCGGATCGTGGTCCACGAGGAGCACGAGGTCGTGCCCACGCTCGCCGCTGGATCTGCCGCGGTCGAGTGGCACGTTGTTCCCGGCCGGTTCGTTGAAGTTCATGACTGGCGACGCGCGACGGCCGCATGGCCCTGTGTGCCGGCGCCCGACGCCGGGGCGGCGCGCTCGGGCATCACGACCGCGTGCCTCCCGCGCGCGCCATCGCGCTCTACTTCGCCGTGACACGGCAACAGCATCGTCTTTTCTTAGGGCACCGTTCGGATCCAGCAGGCAGGCTAGAGCCCTTTCCCGGGCGGGACCGCCCAGAAAAGGACACCGTTCCGCGGCCATTTCACGTTAATCCGACTGGACGACGCGTGCAGGGCGCGCCATCGGCCATGGCGCGGGGCCGGTTGCTCGGCTCGCACTGGGTCCAACGATGCTGCACAATCGCCCGGGTTCGGGGACGGAGGGGTCGATTTGCCCAGGCGGGGGAGCGTGCGGGCCAGCGGGATGATGGCAGCGGCCACGGCCTCGCCGTGGGCGGCGCAGGCTGCCGAGGCGGGCAGCGGGACCGGGGGCCTGCTGCTGGCCGTCGGCGTCGGCGCCGCGATTGCGCTGGCCGCCGTTGCCGTCGTCCTGCGCAGCCGGGACCGCCGGGCTGCCGGGACGCCCCACCAGGCGCCCGCCGCCGACAAGGGCAGGGAGCCGGTCGCGCCGGCGGCCGACGTGAGCGCGCTGCAAAGCGACCTCGATCACGCCCGGCGCGAGCTGGCGGAACGCTCGCGCGAACTCGAAAACGCCGCGCGGGAACTCGACAGCTTTGCCTACTCGGTATCGCACGACCTGCGCGCGCCGCTGCGGATCGTCGACGGCTTCGCGACCATCGTGCTCGAAGACTATGGCGATCGCGGCAAGGCGCTGGACGACGTCGGGCGCGACCACCTGCGCCGCATCGTCGCCGCCAGCCAGCGGATGAACACGATGATCGACACCCTGCTCGGCTTGTCGCGCATGACGAGCCGGGAGCTGACGCGCGAGCGGGTCGACTTGTCCCAGATCGCACGCGAGCTGGCGGAAGACCTGCGGACGCAGGACGCCGCGCGCGCGGTGGAGTTCGTCATTGCGCCGAACCTGCGTGCCGATGGCGATGCGACGCTGCTTCGGCTCGTGCTGCAGAACCTGCTCGGCAACGCCTGGAAGTTCACCGCCAGGCAGCGCGGGGCACGCATTGCGGTCGGCGCCCGCTCCGATGACGCCACCGTCACCTACTACGTGAAGGACAACGGCGCCGGGTTCGACATGCGCTTCGCGGAGAAGATGTTCGGGCTGTTCCAGCGGCTGCACAGCGCGAACGAGTTTCCCGGCACTGGCGTCGGCCTGGCCACCGTGCAGAAGATCATCCGCCGGCATGGCGGACGCGTCTGGGCGGAGGCGATCCCGGCCCCGAACGAGGGGCATGGAGCGACCTTCTATTTCACGCTCTGGGAGGACCGGCCGGGCTGATCCGCGTCAGCCGAGGCGCCACTCGTGGCCGCACTGCGTGCAGCGAACGCGCAGCCAGTGCGGGCGACCGGCCTCCGGCGGGTCGTCGTCGGTCGCCGATTCCTGACGCAGCACCCGGAACTTGCCCCACGCCGCGCACGAACTGCAGGTCGCACCCTCGGCGAACAGTTCCGCCCGCGCCAGCAGCACCGTGAAGCGCCGCCAGGCGACGAACATCAGGATGCCGCCTGCCGCGGCGGCAGCAAGCATCGACAGGTAGAACAGGCCGCTGGTCCCGCCGCCGAGCACCTCGATGGCCGACAGCAGCAGGATCAGCGCAATGAACGCGAGCGCGAGGTAGGCGTGGCTTTCGATGAGCTGCCGCTCATACCAGCGCCGGAACCCGTGTCGGTGGATGTACTCCGCGACTTCCATCCGGCATCCGTGCCACCTAGCGACGGAACGAATTGAGGCGGTTCGCCGCTTCGACCATGCTGGTTGCCAGGTCGTTAAGGTCCTTGCGCTCTACCTGCGCCTGCAGCTTCAGGGCCGCGACCGCCCGGTCGTAGTCGATCCGCAGGCGCTCCATCAGGATGCCGATCGCGACGTACTGGTCGCGCTCCGGCACCGGCTGCGCGGAGGCGGTTTCAACTGCCGGTTCAGGCGCTGCAGTGCTGCGCGGCTCCGTGGTTCGCTCCAGGGCGGCGCGCACGGCCGGCACGATCTGCCGCACGTCGAGGGGCTTGACGAGGTAGCCGAGCGCACCGATCCGCGTCGCTTCGTCCACGATGTCGCTGTCGCCGAATGCCGACAGGAACATGAACCGGGTGTCGGTGTTGGCGGCCAGGTACCGGGCCACCTCCATGCCCGACTTCCCCTGCATCCGCATGTCGAGGATGGCCAGGCGCGGCTTGTGCTTTCGCGCGAGCAGGATCGCGTCGTCGCCGTTGTCGGCTTCGATGACGTCGAAGCCGGCCTGCTTCAGCCCCGCCACCAGCGTCGCGAGCACCAGCCGGTCGTCGTCGACCACCATCAGCGTCGGGTTCGGATTCTCCATCGTGTGTTCCTTCGTCCGACCGCATTGTGCGACAGGACGCTTTTGCGCCCGTCAGTCGCCGTCCTCGCTGATCGCCGGCGGGGATAGCTGCAGCCGGGCGACCACGACGTCGCCGGCCTGCTCGAGGGTCAGCTTCGCGCCCCGGCGCGGCAACATCGATTTGACCAGACCCAGCCCGGAGACGCTGGTCGCGATCCGCCCGAGATCGAATCCCGCCGGCAGCCGACCCGGGCTTTCGATCGCGAACACCATGCCGTCAGGCCGGGCCGCGACGCGCACCATGATGCGGTCGCTGCGCGATGACCGGTGCTTGATCGCGTTGGTCCCGAGTTCGTTCATCACCAGCGCCAGCGGAACCGCCTCGCTCTCGGGCAGGCCGAAACGCCAGAGTTCCGGCGGCGGCGGCTCGAAGCGGATCTCGACGCCGAACATGCTCGACAGCGTCGAGAAGATCCCCTGCGCCACGCCGAGCAGGGGCAGCGTGCCGGTGGAGCGGATCTGCAGGCCGTGCACCTGGGCGATGGCCTGGATCTGACCCGCGATCTCCGACAGCGTGGTCGCGACCTCGGGCTTGCTGTCGGCCATGTGCTGCAGCAGTCCCGCCACGCCCTGCAGGTTGTTCTTGATGCGGTGGTGCACCTCGCGCACGAGGATGTCGCGCTGCTTGACGACTTCCTCGACCCGCTGCTGCTCCGCGCGCGTGCGTTCCGTCACGTCGTCGGCGATCCCGAACACCCGGATGCCGCCGTCCTCCACGCGCACCGGGTTGAGCCGCACGTTGACGATGCGCACGCCCTTGCTGCGGTGGTCGATGCGCGCGGTGACCTCCGACCGCTCGAGCCTGTGCATGCGCGCGACGAGCCGCGGCAGCATCCGCGTGATGGCCGGGAGGTCTTCGTAATTCACGTGGCGCAGCAGGCTGCGCGGGTCTTCCAGCAGTTCGTCGACGGAGCCACCGATCATCGACGTGTAGCGCGGGTTCACGTACAGAACGCTGGAGAAATCGCCCGTCATGATGAAGACGAGCTGGTCGATGTTCTCGGCGAACTGCCGGAACCGCGCCTCGGTTTCGCGCAGGGCGGCCTCGGCGCGCACTTCCTCGGTCAGGTCGTCGACGATCGACATGACGTACCGGGCGCCGCCGTCACCGCCGCGGCCGGATCCGGACTGCGGCTCGAACAGGGGAACGACCCGCTGGTTGACGGTCAGCCGCTTGCCGTCGGCCCTCAGCATCACGTCGCGCGGTCGTTCAACCTGAGTCCCCGTCGACAGCGCCTTGCGGTCGAGCTCGGTGTACAGGTCCGCGAAAGGCCGCGCATAGATCTCGGCCCAGGTGCGGCCTACGACCTGCTTGCGGGTGAGGCCCGTGATCGTCTCGCCCGCCCGGTTGAGGCTCACGAAGCGTCCCGATTCGGCCTCCCGGACGGACACGAGGACAGGCAGGTTCTCAACGACCAGGTCGAGGTAGTTGCGGACGCGGCGCAGCTCCTCCTCCGACCGGCGGCGCGCGTCGACATCCATCAGCGTCAGGATCATTCCCCGCTCGGGCGCCGACGGTTCGATGGGCCGGCCGTACCCTGCGCACCAGAACGTGGTGCCATCCGCGCGCCGCATCTGGCGCTCGAACGAGAACGAGCCGTCGCCCTCGACGATGTCGTCGATCTCGCCCTCCGCCGAGGCGGGCGCCGTGGCGCGGACCGTCTCCCACTGCGCCGGCACCGCGAAGAGCGAGCCGATCTGCAGCTCCGAGAAGTCCCGCCCATCGTAGCCGAACAACTGCTCGGTCGCGGCGTTGGCCTTCACGATCAGGTCGTTGGCCACATAGAGCATGCCGACGAGCGAGTTGTCGAAGATGAGCTGCAGCTCGGACAGGGCGCTGCGCAGCTCGCTCTCGGACCGCTTGCGCTTGTCGATGTCGACGAAGGCGAAGATGTAGCCGAGCTCGGGACGATCCGGATTCACGGCCCGGCCCTGCACGGCGACCCAGATCGGATCGCCCCTGCGCCGGTACATGCCCAGTTCGAACTCGCAGGCGCCGCCGTCGTGGATCTCGCCGTAGTGCTCTGCGAGGCTGGCGAGCAGCAGGTGGTCCGTCGGGTGCGTGAACAGCTGCATCTGGTTCACGAGGCCGCCAGGATCGCAGGCGAGCAGTTCCTCCATCGCGCTGTTGGCCCGCACCGGCCGGCCGTCGCGCACGAAGAGCAGGCCGACCAGCGCAGTGTCGAAGATCAGCTGCTGCTGCGCCAGCGCCGTCTGCAGCTGTTCCTCCTGCCCGCGCCGGTCGGTGATGTCGAGGATCGACGCGATCGTGCCGCGCGCGGGCGCCTTCGGGTCGATCGGCCGCAGCGAGACCAGCTCCCCAGATCGTTCCCGACGGGCCCTTCATGCGGGCTTCGAACGACGCCGCCCGACCGCTGGCGATCAACGCCTGGAGCGGCGCCACCGCGGCCCTGTACTCCTGCTCGCTCGCGAACAGGTCCGCGAAGAGGGCGCCCGTCAGGTCGAGTCCGGGCTGCCCGAACATGAGCTGGGTCTGCGAGTTGAACCGGACTACGCGGTTGTCCGCGAGATGGAGGACCGCCGTGGAAGTCGCGTCGAGCACCACGTTCAGTTCGAGCAGCGAGCGCGACAGCGCCTCGCGCTGACGCTTGATCTCGGTCGTGTCCTGGAACGTGTAGATCGCCTCCTGCAGCGCGGGGACGTCCGGTCCCTCGGCCTGGATCGGCCGAGCCTGCACGAGGCACCACACCGGCTCGCCGTCGCGCCGGAACAGCACGACTTCGCCGCTGGTCGTCTGGTACGGACGCACCACCGGCATGCCCGAGACCTCGCCCGGCATCCGGTTGCCGCGGTCGACGCACAGGTCCCACAGCGGCATGCCGATCACTTCGCCGTCGCTGTAGCCGAACATCTCGGCGAACTCGCGATTGGCGAGGAGGATCTTCCCGGACATCGTCTGCGCGACGCCGACCGACATCGTTTCGAACAGTGTCTGCTGGTCCCGCAGGGCCACCTGCAACTGCTCCTCGAAGATCTTCCGGTCCGTGAAGTTCTCGAGGACGATCAGGAAGTGGCGATGCCCGTTGCCCGCGGAAAGGGCTCTCGCGCTGCTCTTGGTCCAGACAATCCGCCCTTCGCGATGGACCAGCCGGCACTCGGCCGTGTCCGTTCCATGCAGCCCCCGCTGCATCTCCTCGCGCATGCGGCGGTACGCCGGCCGGTCGTCGGCGTGCACCAGGTCGTCGAGGTCCTTGCCGATCAGGTCCTCGGCCGGATACCCCAGCGTGTCGCACGCCGAACGATTGACACCGATGGTGCGGAAGCCGGTGTCGAGCAGCAGCGCCGCCACGGGGCTCTCGTCGAACAGAGCCCGGAACCGCTCGGCGCTCTCGCCCAGGGCTTCTTCGGCCAGCTTGCGCGCGCTGATGTCCCGCGACAGCAGCAGGATGAACTCGCGGCCAGCCTGCTCCACCCGCTGCACGACCGTCTCGACCGGGAACTCGGCGCCGCGCCGGGTCCGGAAGCGCGACTCGCCATGGTTCCCGCCACGCGTGCGCAGTTCGTCGTACACCACCTCGAAGCCGCCGTGTGCCAGCCCGACGTCGATCGCCGACAGCGTGAGGCCCTTGATCTCGTCGCGCTCGTAGCCCAGCGACTTCAGGGCGGTTTCGTTGGCGTCGAGCACCTGGCCATGCCGGTCCACCTCGAACACCATCTCGCCCACGGACTCGAGCGCCTGTCGAAGTGCCGCCAGCGAACTCTCCGCGAAGCGCTCGCGATCGATGCGTTCGAGCAGGATGAAGACCCCGCCGAACGCTCCGCCGGGCTCGAACACGGGCGTGTACTTCACGCGCAGCCACGGCCGGTCGCCGAGCGGATAGCGGTACTCTGCCTCCCGCGTCGACGCCTGGCTGCCCGATGGCATCTTCCGAATTTCCTCGACCAGCGCGCCGATCGGCGCGAGGCCGGGCGCGTCGTCAAGGCGCAAGCCAATGACATCGGCCGCGGACACGCCGAGCAGCGCCTCGAGGTAGTCGTTCCACACGCGATAGCGCAGCGCGCCATCCAGCATGCAGATGCCGACGGGCGCCGATGCCAGCAGCGTGCCGACGAACATGTCCGCCCGTGCGGAGGAAACCGGAGCGGCCGGGCTGGCTGGCTGTGATGCACCGGCCGGCGTGTCCGCCGCGCGCCCGGCGCCGCGCATCAGTGCGAGCAACGCGTCGTCGGGAACGACCTCGACGCTCAACACGTCGCTGCGGCGCGAGCGGCCGCCCGCGGCGAGCGAATCGGTCTTGGAGGGCAGCTCGGGCACGCTCGGACCTGTTGGACGATCGATCGGATTGACTCAGGCGCGACGGGCGCGTGCGATGTTGGAATGCCCGGGAAGAATACCCCAAGGGGCACGCGAATCACGCTGAATCATGAGTTTGCATGGCTCAAGTTGGATCGACCGGTGCCGTACTCCATCCATCGAATCGACGTTCGGCTGCATGTCCAGGCAAAACCCGTCCGATCACGTTCCACCCGCTGAACGGCGCGCCCGCGCCGAGTGGCAGTCTTTGCTGGCGCGCCTCCAGGCCACCGACGGTGGCGACGTGCGGCTTCTGCGTGTCCGCCATGCGATTGCAAGCGGCGAGTTCCAGGTCGATGCACGCGCCATCGCCGAGCGGCTGATTGCGCGACTGCTGGTGTCCTGAGGGACAGGCCGGCCCCGCTGGCCATGTGTGCCGGCGCAGTCTTCGGGTCTCCGCGATGCGACCGCCCGTCGACGGCCTGAAGCGGCGACCGCCTACCAGTACTTGAGTTTCGACCTCAGGCGGGTGACCGCCTGGCTGTGAAGCTGGCACACGCGCGACTCGGTGACGCCCATGACCGCACCGATCTCGCGCAGGTTCATGTCCTGTTCGTGATACAGCCCCAGCAGCAGCTTTTCGCGCTCCGGAAGTTCCTCGATGGCGCCGACAAGGGCCTCGCGGAACCGCTTGTCGCGCAGGATGGCGGCTGGCTCCCGCCCGTCCACCACCAGGTAGCGCTCCAGGTAGTCCTCGTCGTCGGCGCCGTGCCCCAGGTCGTCGAGATGCACGAGCTGGGAGCCTCGGGCGCCATTTAGCATCTCCTGGTAATCCGCGACCGGCATGCCGAGCTCCGCCGCGATCTCCGCTTCGACCGGCGCGCGCATCAGCCGACCTTCGAGACGGTGGATCGCACTCTCGATGTCGCGCTGGCTCTTGCGCGCCGAGCGCGGCATCCAGTCATTCGCGCGCAGCTCGTCGAGCATCGCGCCACGGATCCGCTGCGCTGCATACGCCTCGAACTGCGTTCCCTGCGACGCCTCGAAGCGGCCCGCGGCATCCATCAATCCCATCATGCCGGCCTGGATCATGTCGTCGAGCTCGACGTTCGCCGGCAACCTCGAAATCATCTGGTGCGCCAGCCTGCGGACCAGCGGCGCGTACTGCCTGACGAAGGCCTCGACGTCGACGACTTCGCGTTCACGCGCAGGTGCTTCGTTGAGCGCGTGGTAGTGCTCGTCGTACAGGAAGGCTTCGGTCTTCATGGTGGGGTGGGCGCAGCGAGGTTGGAGTTGATTCGACCAACGCAGCGTAGTGGCGGGCCACCATCCGGCATCCGCAGAAACAACCGGAAAAAGGAAAGCAACTGCCGGGTTAGCGGCGAGGAAGTGAGCACGTCTTCACCTGCCCGCGACGCCGACTTCTCCCTCTCAATCAAGGACCTCGGGTGCATCGCCGGCAGCACGTCGTCGCCGCGCGTTGCGTGCCTCAGGTCCGGTTCATCTTTTGGGCTGATCTCAAGATGCCCGGCAGGGCGCCGTATCTCCGCCTTGTGGAGTGGATCGCCCGAAGGAACCATGAATCGCAGTCAGCTCGTCAGGCAACTCGCGGAGATCGCAACCCGGCCCATCGGGAGCGCACCCGCCGCTCAGGCGCAACCGTGCGCAGCCGAGGCCGTCGAACATCCGACGGCACAGTCCGAGCTGTTCGTGTGGTTCGAGGACACGTCCGCGCGGGCGTCCGAGGGCGGACGCGGAATGGCGGGCCTGCCCGAATCGCTGCTCCCCTACGGCATGTCGATGCGCGTGGTCGACCGTCGCTATGCCGAGGATCACTTCCACCTCCTGTCCGCGGTCCGGCTTCGTTGCATGGACGACCCGTCCGAACTGATCGCCGCGCTGTACACATCCGCGCTGTCGGTCGGCACCGTGGCGTGGATCGGCACCGGCTCGCAGTACTGCCGCGCATGGGACGACATGCAAGCACCGTCGTCCACGGGCCACCCGGACTGACGCCGGCGAAGCGTCATGAGCGAGAAGGGGCGCCCACCAGCGCCCCTTTCACTCTGTGCGCACTGCCCTTTCAGAGGGCGCGCATATCGCCATCGGTCCGCGACCTAGCTGCCAGCCGTTCGAGGTAACGCTGCAGCGAACGGCGGGCGCCTTCACCCAGGTCGACGAATTCGCAACCGCACCGACGGCCGCCGACTTCGCTCGGCCAGGCCTCCAGGTACCGCACCCGCAGCGAGACGCCGATCTGCCCAAGTTCCGGAAGGTCCAGGCGGCAGGGACCGACGACCTGGTCGCGGGCGAGATCGAACAGCCGCGGGGTCGCGAGGACCGCCAGGCCCCCGAGACTGATGTCGAGGACTCGCGTCGGCTCGTACTGATCCGCACTCCCGGGGACCGGCACGCGACAAATGGCCGGGCGGCCATCGGACGGGTTCCGGCGAGGCACGCTCCGGCGCTGTATGCGCAGCACGCGCCGGGGCAGGCGAAGCCGGAACGCAGCCCGGCCCTGGTGGTCCACCGGCTCGGCACCCGTCAGCGTGAACTGGATCTTGGTGCTGTCGAGGAAAGCGACGACGACGATGTCCACTGCGAGCGCGATCGAACGCTGCACGTCGCCGTCGCCAGCGCAGTCGAGAACGACCGCCTCACGCTCGGCCTCCACGTCCAGCACGTTGCCCACGGCGAAGCCGGCCGCGCCGTCGTAATAGAGCGTGACGAGCGAACCGCGATGGCGCAGTTCCCCGAGCAGCGCCGCGATCCCGTCGCGGCCATGGAGCGCATAGCGGTCCAGCGCGGACGACTCGGCCTCCGGAAACGGCGTGATCAGGCTCATGTCCTCAGCGGTGCGGGCGCGGCGACGAGATCAACTGCTCGAGCTGTCGGAGCCATGGCTCGGACCGGCCGCGGATTTCTGCATCGGCGGCAAGCATGCGGCGCAGGAGTTCCATGCGCCGACGGTTGTCCTGCGGGCGCAGCAGCGGCGACGCCGCCGAGGCAGCCTTCAGCGATGCGACCAGCGCCCTGCAACGCCCTTCCTGCCGCTCGACTTCGTCCCAGTCCGAGTTCCGTGCGGCGTCCAGCATCAGCTGGCTGGCCTGGGCGATCTGTTCGTAGTGGTCCAGCAACTGCGATCGAGTAATGGCTGCTCCCCTTCTTTCGCGCTGCGATCCGTCTTCTCGATGAAATACCGGACTGGAGTCGCAACTCGTCGTCTCGAAGACGAAATCTAGCGGTGAGCGTCCAGCCGGCATCGGCCGATTGAACGGTGAATCGACACTCAATTTCCCGCCGACCGGCAAAAAAAAGCGCCGGCGAAAGCCGGCGCAAATGCGGAGGAAATTGAGCATCGAAGCTCCAGCGAAGCACGCTTGCCATCCCCTCGTCCCTCGACGCGGCAGCGGCGCGAGCACCTCGCTTGGTTAGCAGTAACGGCGGCGGCTGTTGCGCCTTGAGCGGAGGCCGACAGGCGGTCTGTAGGAAAAAGCCCTACACGCGCGCTAGCCGCCGCCCGACACGGTTTATCGGCGGCCCCTGCTTTAGCCCCCGTTCGTCGGTTCGCACAATGGCGTCACTTCGCAGCACACATCGAAGCACACGCCGAAACGAACGCCGGAATCAACCGGCAAGAGCATCCAGGAGGATTCAAAAATGAGCACGATCGCCGCAAGCAACGAACAACTGCTGCAGGAAATCCGCGAAGTCAACCTCGCTTACCTGGTGCTGGCGCAGCACATGATCCGCGCCGACAAGGCCCAGGCGCTGTACCGCCTCGGCGTGTCCGAGGAAGTCGCCAGCATCATCGACCAGCTGACACCCGCCCAACTCATGAAGGTCGCCGGCTCCAACCAGTTGATCCTGCGCTTCCGCTTCGACGACGACATGGTCTGGAACCTGTTGACGAGCCACTCCCGGGCCAAGTCCAGCGCGACCGGCGCTGCCGTGGCCGGCCTGCACGCCAACATCGTGATGTCCGGCCAGCTGGTCGACGTCACAGCCTGAACCAAGCGCCGAGGAGCGGGGGCCACCATGCGCATCAAGAGCATCGTTACCGAGAGCCAGCAGATCCAGCGCGCGATCGCACTGATCAAGCTCGGCGCTCGCCTGCAAGTCCTGGAATCGGAGACCGACCTGTCGTACGAGCGCCTGCTGCGCCTGTACAAGGAGGTCCAGGGAGAGTCACCGGCGCGCGGCATGCTGCCGTTCTCGACCGACTGGTTCATGACCTGGCAGCCGAACATCCACTCGTCGCTGTTCCTGAACATGTACGAAT
This sequence comes from uncultured beta proteobacterium, assembly GCA_963707725.1. GTDB lineage: Bacteria > Pseudomonadota > Gammaproteobacteria > Burkholderiales > Burkholderiaceae_F > JAOUJD01. The sequence goes on from CAVPRE010000010.1 coordinate 100,573, forward strand.
ACCTGGACAAGACGAGCGAACTGGAGGAAATCGACGCGATCATCAAGGCGTACGAGCTGTATCTCGAGCAGATCCGGGCGCAGGGCCTCGAGCCGCTGCTGTCGGTGACCCGCGCGTGGCGCCTGGTGAAGTTCGTCGACGCCGGCATGGTCACCCTGACGCCGTGCTGCAAGTGCGGCGGCAAGTTCGTCACGCACACCTTCGAGCTGACCAAGAACTACGTCTGCGGCCTGTGCGAGCCCCCGGCACGCGCCGGCAAGGGCAAGGCGCAGATCCAGGCCGGTTCTCCAGCCACCATCCAGTAGTCCTCACTGCGGCGGGTCCGCCCGCCGCCGCCGGCGATCGCCGCGCTTGCCGGCGCCGAGTCAGCGGCATTCCTTTCCTCCGCATTTGGGCCCGGCTCTGCCGGGCCGCTTTTTTTGGGAGGCGCCTCGGGTGTACGCGATCGGCTGCGCCGATCGCACGTGCACCCTCGACGGCACGCGAGCTGCGCTCGCGCTTGGGTCAGTCGATCAATCTTCGGGCGGCCGGGCGATTGATCGAACTTCAAAGGCAACGACACCCACCCAGCCCTCCCGCCGCGCGGGAGGGGTTACGGCGCCCCACCCCCTCCCTCCCCGCCTGGCGGGGAGGGCAGCACCAGCGTGCCTCATCGGCACGGCTTCGCCGGGGAGGGGTGCCGTGCCTTTGTGGAACAGGCGGGCGCGCGGCCGCTCCGGAGCCCGCCTGTCAAACTAATCGGAGCGAGTGCACGTGCGAAGCCCGACGAAGTCGGGCTTCGCGTACACGAGCGACGCGCTACGCCGCGTAAAGCGGGATCTCGAGTTCGTGGACTAGCGTGCTCTGCACGTAGGCCTGCAGCGCCAGTCGCTCGGACAGCGCGAGCGAAGAGAAGGCCACTCCCATGAACGGCGCATCGCCTTCTTCCGGCTTCCGTACCGCCCGCGCACGGGCCTCGACGAGGACTTCGTCGTCCACGATCGAGAGACGGAAGACGACGCGCACTTCGTCCTGGAAGAAGCTGAGGTGCTCGTTCAGCCGGATCGCGGCACCAGCCGTGGACAGGTCGACGATCAGGCCTTTGGCGAAGCGGCCGCTCGTCTGCGTGCCGGGATAGACCATGCACGGCAGGTCGGCCTTGACGCGCGGGGCGGCACGCAGGTCGCGATTGCGCACATGCCGCTCGAGCGGCCACGCGAAGTGCAGATGCGGATACGGTTCGTCGCTCTGCTTCAGCAGCAGCGCCGAGAACTCATAGATCGAGTCGCCGGAAAAGCTGCGGAAGCGGTACAGCGCGCCGCGCGCGGGGCGCAGTCCACGGGTCGGATCGGGCGCGGTCACGATGATGCCGTTGCCCTCGTGCACGCCGATCAGCTTGACCGTCGCGGCGTCGGCGAGCGACGTGCCGTCCTCCCACATCTTGAGCACGCGCCATGTGGCGACTTCGCGCAGGGGCGAGCGACGGGGCGAAGAGGCGGCCGATGCCGCCTGGAAGGCCTCGTGGGGTGCCACGGTCACGGAGAGGCCGGCGGTTCCCAGGTCGGGAAGTTCCACCCATGCCGATTCGCTGATGTCCATCGTGCTCTCGTCGTCGCTCGGTGTGGCTTCGCGTGCGCTCATACGTTCATGCATTTGATTGCCCCGAGTTTGCGGTGTCGGCGCCCGTGCAGGAGCGTCGAGAACTGCCTTCGACAGCCGCCAATTCGAAAGCTTGCGGTCGTTCGGGCCGGGGAGTCGCCCGTCGTCGGCCGAACCCGCCGAAGGTCGGCCGGGCCCTCAAGTTGGCCGTGGAACGAGCCGACAACCGGGGCGTGGAGCGGGCGCAGGAGCGTTGTCCAGTTCCCCGCCGAGCAACGGCCCTGCCCCTCGCTCCACCCCACTTTGATGCGCAACAGCCACTTCCGCTTTCTCATCGTCGACGACTTCGGCACCGCGCGGAGGATCATCGGCAAGCTCCTGCGCGAGATCGGGTTCACCGAGGCCGACGAAGCCGTCGACGGACAGGCCGCGCTCGACATGCTCCTCAACGCCCGCTACGACTGCGTGATCGCCGATGTCGACATGCCGCGGCTCAACGGCTTCGAACTCGCCGAGGCCATGCGACGGCATCCGACCTTGCTGGCAATCCCCCTGCTTCTGGTCACGCGCGAACCGAGCAAGGAAGAAGTGGTGCGAGCCTCGCAGGTCCGGGCCAACGGCTACGTCGCGCACCCGCTGACCCGCGCGCTGCTCGAAGACCGGGTCAGATCCATTCTGGGCCTGCCCGCGTGGACTGGGCCACGTCACCCCGGATTCATCGCCTTTGCCCCGGCCGCGAGGCGGTGATCCTGCTCACACAACGCTGACTCCGTCGGCCAGCCATGCGCCGCGTCGGACCCCGCTGGCGCTCAGGTGGCTATGCTCCACGACATCCTTGCCGCTCTGGAGTTGAACGATGTCGCAATCGCTCGCAGGCAGCGCCCCCGCATCGCTCAGGCGTGCGGAGCCGCTGGCGTACTGGAACCCGTATCTGGTCGGGGTGCTTCTCGGCCTGGTTCTGCTGGCAACCTACCTGGTCACCGGGCGCGGTCTCGGCGCCACCGCGGCGTTTTCATCGGTGGCCGCGTGGCTGACCAGCCTCTTCGCGTCGGTCGACCATGTGACGGCCAACGCGGTCCATGCGCGCTACTGGAATGAGGGGGCGCCGCTTGCTTCGTGGACCGTGTTCCTGATCGGCGGCGCGCTGATCGGCGCCTGGATTTCAGGCGTGCAGGGCCGCCGGTTCCAGTGGTCAGTGGAGCGCGGTCCGCGCGTGACGGACAGCCAGCGCCTGATGCTCGCCTTCGCGGGCGGGTTTCTCGCGGCCTACGGCGCCAAGATCGCCAAGGGCTGCACCAGCGGCCAGGCCCTGACCGGCGGCGCCATCCTCAACGTCGGCAGTCTTGCTTTCATGGTGTCCGTGTTCGCGGCGGCCTACGCGCTCGCCTGGTTCGTCCGCAAGGAGTGGATCTGATGTTCCCCCTCGTCTCCCACGTTGAATGGTCCGTCGCGACGGACCTCGCCATCGCCCTGGTCCTCGGCCTCGGGTTCGGCTTCTGCCTCGAGCGCGCCGGCTTCGGCAGCGCGCGCAAGCTGACCGCGGTTTTCTACCTGTTCGACATGGCGGTCGTCAAAGTGATGTTCACGGCGATCGTGACGTGCATGACCGGAATCGCGCTGCTATCCGCGATCGGCGCCGTCGACGTCTCGGAGTTCTACATCGAGCCGACCGCCTTGCCGGCGCAGATCCTCGGCGGCCTGCTGTTCGGCGCCGGCTTCATGGTCGGCGGCTACTGCCCCGGCACATCGATGGCCGCCATCGCCACGGGACGCAAGGACGGTTTCGCGTTCGCGTTCGGCATGCTGGCCGGCGTCTGGGCCTTTGCCGAGTTCACCCCGGGCCTCGAGGGATGGATCAAGTCCGTGAGCCAGGGTGAAATGCTCCTGCCAAGCGTGACCGGAGTCAGCATGGTCTGGTGGGCGGCGGGATTCATCCTGTTCCTGCTGGCCGCCGGCCGCGGAATGGCGTGGCTGGAGACCCGTTTCGCCGACTGGAAGCCCCGCTACACCTAGGCGTCAACCGCCGGCCCGCCAGGCGCGTTTCTGACGTTCCGGCCGCTTGCATGCGGCCGGAAGGTGCCTACAATCCCGCCCCTTGCAGTTGCCCATCAGACCCAACCCCTCCAGGGAGTATTCGAATGAAAAAGCTGCTTTCGATCCTTTTCGCCGGCCTGTTCGCTGTCGCCAGCACCGCCGCGGTCGCGCAGGACAAGAAGACCGAGATGAAGAAGGAAGAGACCAAGGCCGAAATGAAGAAGGAAGAGGCCAAGCCGGCTGCCAAGGCCGAAGAGAAGAAGGCTGCCCCGGCGAAGAAGAAAGAGAAGAAAGGCGGCTGCTAAGCACCGCCGCGCTTCGAGCGCCCAATGAAAAACGGCCACCTCGCGGTGGCCGTTTTCTTTCCGGTCGGACGAAGCCTAGAACTTCATGCTCCAGGCGATGCCGAGGAAGTTCTGCGACATGTAGATCTTCTCGGTGCCCCCGAGAAGGAGCGACGGTCCGGAGACGTCATTCTCGAACGCGTGACCGTACGCCATCGTGATCTCCGATGCCGGATTCACCGCATAGGAGAACCCGATCGTCACGTGGTTCTGCACGACCCCGGGCGCGAGAATGTTGAACGTCACGTCGCGGCTCGTCGATCGGATTGTCCGAGTGGTTGTAGCCGGCGCGCACGGTCCACGTCGGATCGATGCGGTACTGCACGCCGATGCGATAGACGTTGACGTCCTGCCAGCCGAAACCCGGGCCGTTGTCGGCGCCCAGTGGCGCCTGGTTCGTGCTCGGGTTGCTCACCGACTTGGAGTCGCTGTAGTTGATCCGCTCCCAGTCGAAGGCGACGAGCCACGTGTCGTCCGGCTGCCACGCCACGCCCAGGCCGTAGTGCGACGGAATGTCGAAGCCGCCCTGCTCGGCAAAGAGGCCTTTGTACGAGTCAAACTCGCCCATCGACATCTTCGACGCGTACATCGCGCCGACGCGGAACGCGTCGAACTTGCCCTGGTACCCGATGCGAAAGCCCCAGCCCGTCGAGCTGTCGGAGCCGTTATTGGTCAGGTTGCCGGGAGACGAACTGAACATACTGAACGCCTGCAGGCCCTCGGCCTCGAACTTCTGGTAGGCGAACAGCGGGCTGATGCCGATCGACTGCTGCGGCGCGAACTGCCACGCGAAGGTCGGCGCGATGATCAGTTGCTCCAGGTTGACGCCGAGCCGGCCCTGGCCGCACAGCAGGTTCGCCGGCCCCTGCCCACAATTGATCTCCCCGCCCGCGTAATCCGTGTTCATTCCGCCGTTGCCGTAGATGGTCAGGCCCAGCGCCATGTCGGGTTGAAGCATCCAGTTGACCGCCACCTCGGGGATGAAGAAGCTGTTCGAGTCGCTGTTGGCGCTGCCGTTGAGCGACGGCATGGAGCCGGTTCGCTCCGCGCCGCGGTCCGGGCTGAACCAGTAGAGACCGAGGTCGAGGCGGTTGCCGACGAACGCCATGCTCGCCGGATTGTTCGCGCCGCCGAAGGCGTCGACCGCCGTGGCGAACGATGCGCCGCCCATGCCGCGCGCCCTCATGCCGTAGCCCTCGGCGAAGTAGCCGTCGGTGGCCATGGCACCCGTGGATGTGAAAGCCAGCGCGAGTGCGATGGCGACCGGCTTCAGTGACCTGGTAGTGCGCATACCCTTCCCCTTTTGTTCTCGTCGTTGCTTCGTTGTTCGGCGACCGGATACTGCCGAGACTTCCCTCTTTTAGGCGGGTCGGGCGGACGCGATTTGCGGGCTCGCAACATCCCTCCCGCGCCATAGTGACGCGAGTCACATAGGCCGGGCGGTGTGGCGCGCTTGTGACGCTCGTTACGTATGACCGAGCACGGGGTGGGGTCGATAGGCGTCTTCCAGCGCCTTGACCTCGTCGGCCGACAAGGCCAGCTCGGCGGCGCTGACCGCTTCCTCCAGCTGCTGCACCTTGCTCGGGCCGATGATCGGCGCGGTCACGCCGGGCCGGGCCAGCAGCCACGCATAGGCGACGCGCGCCATCGACTCGCCGCGCGCCTGCGCGACCTTCTTCAGCGCGTCGACTACTGCGAAGTCGCTGTCCTGGTAGTAGAAGCGCTGCGCGATCTCGTCGGTCTGCGCGCGCGATGTCGCTCCGGCGCTCTTGTCGTCGCGGCCGCGGTTGCCAGCGAGGAATCCGCGCGCGAGCGGACTCCACGGCAGCAGCCCTACGCCCTGGTCGAGGCAAAGCGGAATCATCTCCCGCTCCTCTTCGCGGTACAGCAGGTTGTAATGGTTCTGCATCGACACGAACGGCGTCCACCCGTGCTCACGCGCGGCCTGCTGCATCTTCGCGAACTGCCACGCCCACATGCTCGATGCGCCGATGTAGCGGACCTTGCCCGCCTTCACGACGTCGTGCAGCGCCTCCATCGTCTCCTCGATCGGCGTGGCCGGGTCGAAGCGGTGGATCTGGTACAGGTCGATCCAGTCGAACCCGAGGCGCGCCAGGCTGGCATCGACCGCGGCGAAAATGTGCTTGCGGGACAGGCCCTGCCTGTTCGGCCGCGGGGTCGGCTGCGGGCCGGGCGAGTTCTGACCCTTGAACCCCATCTCGACCGGGAAGAAGAGCTTGGTCGCGACGACGACCTCGTCGCGCACGGCGAACTCGCGGACCAGTCGCCCGGTGATCTCTTCCGAAACGCCGGCCGAATACATGTTCGCGGTGTCGAAGACGTTGATGCCGAGTTCGACGGCCCGCTTGACGATCGGCCGCGCCGCGTCCTCGCCGAGCACCCAGGGCCGCCACTCGGACGTGCCGAAAGTCATCATGCCAAGCGCAATGCGCGAGACCTTCAGGCCACTCGCGCCGAGGCTTACGTAGTCCATTTCTGCTCCTCGATTGAAGCGGGCCACTTGCACCGCATCGCAATGGTCCGTCGTGGTCTGGCTCCGGGCGGTGTCGCGCCCGGCCCGGGCGGGCGCTGCGACCCAGCGTGCCTTCGGCACTGTCGGCGACGACTCCGCGGTTGCGCTCGCTTCCGAGATGCAGTCCGCGGCGACCTGTCAGCCAAGTCCGAGCAGGCGCCCGATTCGCGTCAGGTAGTCCGCCCCGATGAAGGCGTCGGTTTCGAGCTCGTCGCCAAGGCCCTGCAGCCGGCCGCGCACACCCGCGAGTCCCTGGCTGACCGCGGCCTGGGACGGCGTGTCCGAGGCCAGCGCAGCGCGCAGCTGTTCCACCTCGGCCTGCAAGGTCTCGACGCTCGCGCCGCCGGTTCGCGCGCGCTCGAGGTCACGTTCGAGCTGCTCCACCAACTGGGCGACTTCGTCGAGGTCGACCGGGCGGCCGTTGGGTGTGGCCATGGCAATCCTCCTGCTGCGACGCGGCCAGTCTACCCCGCAGCCCGCCGCGAAGAGAGGCTCCGACCTTGCGGTAAATTCAAAGACGATGAATCTGCTGCATGACAACGCGCCCCTTGCCCTGGTCATCCTCGGCTGGATCGTCGTGGTTCCGTGGGCCGTGCGGTCCGCGGTCGCGGTGCGCCGGCAGTTCCTGCCATCGCCGCTCGCGCAGCACGCCTGGCTGGGGGCGATCGTTGCCACGGCCTTCCTCTGGGAACTGCACGTCCGCTCCCCGGCCGGGCTCGATTTCGGGCTGCTCGGCGGCGCGCTGTTCACGCTGGTGTTCGGCCGGGCACGCGCCATCCTCGGCCTGCTCGCAGCGCTCGCGCTGCACACCGTGATGACCGGCGGATCGTGGCTCAACCTCGGCATCAACGGCACGCTGCTCGCAGTCATCCCGGCCTGCACGGCTAGCCTGCTGCAGCGGCTGATCGAGCGCTGGCTGCCGCGGAACATCTTCGTGTTCATCATCGGCAACGGCCTGTTCGTGACGATGGCGGCAACGGCGCTCGCGAGCGCCCTGCTGCTCGCTGCCGCTTCCACCGGCCCGCAGGCCGCCCTGCGGCAACTGGACGAACACATCGCGTACTCGCTGCTGCTGGCCTGGGGCGAGGCTCTCCTGTCCGGCATGATCTTCTCGGCGCTCGTGGTCTTCCTGCCACATGTCGTGCTCACATACCGCCAGGACACCTATCTGCCGCCACGCCGGCCGTCCGTTTGAGCGGGCCGGCGCGATCCGGCGGCATCGACGCGCCGTACACTCGGCGCCTTCCCAGGAATCGCCATGCCATCGACCCGCTCCGGCGCCCGGCTTCTCGTCGATCAACTGCTGATCCAGGGCGTGAACCACGCCTTCTGCGTGCCCGGGGAAAGCTACCTCGCGGTCCTCGACGCGCTGCACGACGCGCGCGAGATGATCAAGCTGATCGTCAACCGCCACGAATCCGGCGCGACCTTCATGGCCGACGCCTACGCGAAGCTCACCGGCCAGCCCGGGGTGGCCTTCGTCACCCGCGGGCCCGGCGCCTGCAACGCGGCGATCGGGATCCACACCGCCTTCCAGGACTCGACGCCGCTGGTCGCATTCGTGGGACAGGTCGGCAGCAGCTTCGTCGAGCGCGAGGCGTTCCAGGAAGTCGACTATCGGCGGATGTTCGGCCAGATGACCAAGTGGGTCGCCCAGATCGATCGCGCCGACCGCGTGCCTGAACTGGTCGCCCGCGCGTTCCAGACTGCGACGAGCGGACGGCCCGGGCCCGTCGTCCTGGCTCTGCCCGAGGACATGCAGTTGCAGACCGCGGAAGTGCAGGACGCGTTGTGCCACCAGCCGGTCCACGCGGCGCCGAGCGACATGCAGATCGCCGCGCTGCGCCGGCTGATGGGCCGCTCCCAGCGCCCGGTGGTGGTCCTCGGCGGAACGGGGTGGACCGCCGCCGCGTGCGACAACTTCAAGCGCTTCGCCGAAGCGAACTACCTGCCGGTCGCCTGCGCGTTCCGTTTCCAGGACCTGTTCGACAACCGTCATCCGAACTACATCGGCGACGTCGGCATCGGCATCAACCCGAAGCTCGCGCAGCGCATCAGGGACGCCGACCTCGTCATCGCCATCGGCGCCCGGCTGGGCGAGATGACGACTTCGGGTTACACGCTCCTCGATGCGCCATTGCCGGCGCAGTCGCTGGTCCATGTGCATCCAGGTGCCGAGGAACTCGGGCGCGTGTACCAGGCGCAACTGATGATCAACGCCGGCATGCAGCAGTTCGCGTCACGGCTCGCGATGATGATGCCGATCGAGGAAGCGCCCTGGCGCGACTCGGTCGGGCAGGCGAGGAGCGACTACGAGGCCTGGCAGCAGCGGCCTGCGGTGTACGCGCACGCGGAGCCCCGGCTCGACCTGTGGGAGGTGGTGCGGATCCTCGCGCGCGCGGTGCCCGAGGACACGATCATCGCCAACGGCGCCGGCAACTTTTCGGTCTGGGCCCATCGGTTCTGGCGTTACACGGGCATGCGGACACAGCTCGCGCCCACCGCCGGTTCGATGGGCTACGGCGTGCCGGCCGCGATCGCCGCGAAGATCGCCGCGCCGGAGCGCTGCGTCGTCTGCTTCGCCGGCGACGGCGACTTCCAGATGACCGGCCAGGAACTCGGCACCGCGATCCAGTACAGCGCCGGGGTCCTCTTTCTCGTCTTCAACAACGGGATGTACGGCACGATCCGCATGCACCAGGAGCGCGAGTTCCCCGGACGTGAGCACGGCACGCGGCTGGTCAACCCCGATTTCGCGAGGATCGCCGAGGCCTATGGAGCCTTCGGGGCCGCGGCGGACACCACCGACGGGTTCGCCATCGCGCTGGCGCAGGCGCTCGCGTTCATGCGGGAGAAGCACCTGCCGGCGGTGGTGGAGCTCCGCATGGATCCGGAAGTGATCACACCGAACGCCACGCTGACGGCGATCCGCGCGACCGCGCGCCTCGCGCACTGACGGCCGTCAGCCCGCCAGTCCCCGGCGCAGCCACTCCGCGACGAGATCGTCGAGCCGCGCGCCGCGCGACTGCGCTTCCGCCTGCATCTGTCGCACGAGATCGTGCGGCAGCTTCACGGCGAACGGCACCAGTCCCAGCGCCCGATCGCGTTCGCGCTGCGCGCGGCGCGCCGCCTCGGTCTCGCCGGCACGTCCATACGGGTTGCCGGTGCGGCGCATCTCGTTGGCTATCTTCAGGGCCTTGCGCTTTTCAAGCTCGGTCTTCTTCATCGTCACCGCACGTGCTCCTTCGCGTAGTCGCGGACGATCGACTCGAAGTCGCCGTCGCGGACGAAACCCATGGAGTCCGCCCGCGCCGTGTCGAAACGCGCCGGCCAGCCCTGGACGATCGCCTGGATGCGCGGGTCGGGCTGCATCTTCACGCGGCCACGCGCGGCCTCACCGCCCACCTTGCCAAGGGCGTCCAGCATCGACGCGATCGAGACGGTGACGCCGGGCAGGCTCAGCGAACGCGGCCCGATCCAGCGCGCGGCCGGCAGCTCGTGCGCGTGCACGAGGTTGGCGATCGCGGCCCGCGGGGACATCAGCCACATCGACGCGCGCGGATCGACGGGACAGACGGCGTCGACCCCGGCGAGCGGCTCCCGGATGATCCCGCTCGCGAAGCTCGACGCCGCGGCGTTCGGCTTGCCCGGACGCACCACGATGGTCGGCAGGCGCACGGCGCGGCCGTCGATGAAGCCTCTGCGCGTGCAGTCGCCGACCAGCAGTTCGCCGATCAGCTTCTGCACGCCGTAGCTGGATTGCGGGCTCGGCATCGTTTCGTCGGTCACCACCTCGGGCAGCGCGCCCCCGAAGACGGCGACGGAACTCGCGAACACGAGCTTCGGCCAGTGTCCTTCGGCGCGCAGCGCGTCCAGCAGGGCGCGGGTACCGTCGAGGTTCACGTGCATGCCGAGGTCGAAGTCGGCCTCGGCTGCTCCCGAGACGACGGCCGCCAGATGAAAAACGCTGTCGGCGCCGGCCGCGGCGCGCGCGATGAACGCCGGGTCGCCGACGTCGCCGACAACGCTTCTCACATGATCGATCGCCGGTGCGGCCACCTGGTCGACCGCGACGACTTCGGAGATCGCACGGCGTTGGCCGGCCGCGTCGGTCAGCGCTCCCCGCTGCAGCAACTCGCCGATCAGTCGCTGGCCGAGGAAACCGGCGCCGCCGGTGACGACTACCTTCATGGTCTGCTCCCTTGCACTCCGGCTTCCGTGGCGCGCCCGGCGCGCGCCGGGCGAAACACCGACGCGTCCTCGTAGTACGCCGCGTCGTCGTTGTCCGCCCAGCCTGGAATCCCCAGCACCGGCAACGGCCTCAGCCGTCCGGGGGCCAATCCTTCATCCAGCGCCGCGGCGACGACCGCATCCACGGCTGCGAGCGACGCATCCGGGTCCATCCGCACATGCAGCGCGTGGGCGGTCACTCCACGGTAGGGCGCCGTCAGCTTTTCCATCAGCGCGTGGCCGAAGACGATCGCCCGCACCTCGGAGTACCACGCCGCACGGTGGACCACGAACAGCCTGCGCCAGTCGTGCGCGGCCAGTGCCTCGACGAGGTCGTCGCGCCGCGTCACCAGCAGCACCGCGTTCTCGTCGATCAGAGTCGCGGCATCACGCAGCGCGCCGCGCCGGGCACCCACACCATCCCTGGCAATGGCAGCCGCCTGCAGTGCATTCAGACCGGCCTTGGTGCGCGGGAATGTCAGCCACACCAGCGCGTTGAAGAAGTCGTGCAGGTTGTCGCGCGTCGGCACTTCTCCCGTGCGGTGGATGTGTTCCTCGTAGGCGGCCGAGCCGGCGGCCCCCGGCTCGACGAAGCGGATCGGCCGTCCGTTCGCGTTGCGGATTTCCTGTCGTGATGCGGTGGCGGCGAGCGCGCCGCGCACGTCGAGTTCGCCTTCGACGGCCCGGCCGCCTTCGGCCACGGCCCGGAACCACGGCGCGTCCCAGTCGACGACGCGCCCGCGCAAGGGATCTAGACGGTCACGGACCACGCGAGCGTTTCCCCGGCTCCGAGCGGCACGATCGTCTGGTCGCCGAGCGGGAATTCCTCGGGCACCGGACAGGGCCGGCGCCGCAGCGTGATCGTGCCGGCGTTGCGCGGCAGGCCATAGAAAGCCGGCCCGTGGAAGGACGCAAAGGCCTCGAAACGATCGAGCGCGCCTGCGGCGTCGAAGACCTCCGCATACAGTTCGAGCGCGAACGCCGCCGTGTAGCAACCCGCGCAGCCGCACGCGTTCTCCTTGTCGCCCCTGGGATGCGGGGCGGAGTCGGTGCCGAGGAAGAAGCGCGGATTGCCGCCGGTGGCCGCCGCGACCAGCGCCTGCCGGTGAACCTCGCGCTTGAGGATCGGCAGGCAGTAGTAGTGCGGCCGCGCGCCGGTCCTGCCTTCGGCCGTCATGAAGAGCGCGTTGCGGTTGTAGCGCAGGTGATGCGCGGTGATCGTCGCTGCAATCGGCCCGCTGGCGTCGCGCACGTATTCGGCGGCTTCCTTCGTCGTGATGTGCTCGAACACCACCTTCAGCGCCGGGAAGTCGCGCCGCATCGGCTGCATCACCTTGTCGAGGAAGACGCGTTCGCGGTCGAACACGTCCACCTCGCCGTGCGTGACCTCGCCGTGCACCAGCAGCGGAATGCCTTCGCGCTGCATCGCCTCCAGGGCCGGCGCGCAGCGCCGCACGTCGGTCACGCCGGAATCGGAATTCGTCGTCGCACCGGCCGGGTAGAGCTTCACGCCGTGCACGATTCCGCTCGCGCGGGCGCGCACGATCTCGTCCGCCGGCGTGTTGTCGGTCAGGTACAACGTCATCAGCGGCTCGAACGACATGCCCGCGGGCAAGGCAGCGAGGATGCGGCTGCGGTACTCGAGCGCCTGCGCGGTGGTCGTGACCGGTGGCCGGAGGTTCGGCATCACGATGGCCCGCGCGAACTGGCGCGCGGTGTGCGGCAGGACGGCTGCGAGCGCCGCACCGTCGCGCAGGTGCAGGTGCCAGTCGTCGGGCCGCGTGATCGTCAGGGTATCCATTCCCGCATTATCCCAGCCGCCGCCCCGGCTTTCGCGGGCGGATAATCCCCGGGCCATGCGCCTCGCCTCTGCGGAGGACCCTTGAACCTCGACGACCTTGCCAAGCTGATTCCGAGCGCTTCGTGGCGCCTGCCGGAGGACGACGGCGATCCGCAGGAAACGCAGGAGTGGCTCGACGCGCTCGACACGGTGATCGCGGCCGGCGGGCCGGAGCGCGCCACGTTCGTTCTGAAGCAGTTGCTGCAGCACGCGCGCAACCGGCGGGTGCCGCTGCCGCAGGTGCTGAATACGCCCTACCTGAACACGATCTCGCTCGCGGACCAGGCGCCCTTCCCCGGCAACCTGGATCTCGAAGCCCGGCTCGGCGCGCTGGTGCGATGGAACGCGCTGGCGATGGTCGTGCGCGCGAACGCCGCCAGCGCCGAGCTCGGCGGCCACATCGCGAGCTACGCGTCGGCCGCCGACCTGTTCGAAGTCGGCTTCAATCACTTCTTCCGCGCCAGCGACGCCCAGCGCGGCGATCTCGTCTACTTCCAGCCGCACTCCGCGCCCGGCGTCTACGCGCGCGCCTTCCTCGAAGGCCGGCTGGGCATCGAGCAGCTCGACAACTACCGCCGCGAGGCGCGTCCTCCGGGCGCGGCGTCGAGCGGCGGCGATGCGACGCAGGCGCATCAAGGTCCCGGCCTGTCGTCGTATCCGCACCCGTGGCTGATGCCGAACTTCTGGCAGTTCCCCACGGGCTCGATGGGCCTCGGTCCGCTGATGGCGATCTACAACGCGCGCTTCCTCAGGTACCTCGAGCATCGCGGCCTCGCGCAGACGAGCGGCCGCAAGGTCTGGGCTTTCGTCGGCGACGGGGAAATGGACGAGCCCGAGTCGCTCGCCGGCCTCAGTCTCGCTGCGCGCGAGGGACTGGACAACCTGATCGTCGTCGTCAACTGCAACCTGCAGCGGCTGGACGGCCCCGTCCGCGGCAACGGATCGATCATCCAGGAACTCGAGGGCCTGTTCGCGGGCGCCGGCTGGAACGTCATCAAGCTGCTGTGGGGCGGCGACTGGGATCCGCTGCTCGCGCGCGACACGCACATGCTGCTGCTGCGCGCATTCCACGAGACCGTCGATGGGGAATTCCAGACGCTGTCGGCCACAGATGGGCGCTTCAACCGGGAGCACTTCTTCAACAAGTATCCGGAGCTCGCGCAGCTGACGGCGCACCTGTCCGATGACGACATCGACCGCCTGCGGCGCGGCGGCCACGACCCGGTGAAGATCTACGCGGCCTACCACGCGGCGGCGCGGCACCGTGGCCAGCCGACCGTGATCCTCGCCAAGACCAAGAAGGGCTATGGCATGGGCAGCGCCCAGGGCCGGATGACGACGCACCAGCAGAAGAAGTTCGACACGGCCGCGCTGCTCGAATTCCGCGATCGCTTCGCGCTGCCGCTCACCGACAGCCAGGTCGAGAACGTCGAGTTCCTGCGCCCGTCGCCCGACAGCGCGGAGATGAAGTACCTGCACGGCTGCCGCTCGAAGCTCGGCGGCTACCTGCCGAGCCGCAACGCCACCGCCGCGCCGCTTGCGCCGCCAGGGGCCGACGCCTTCGGCCGCTTCGCACTGGACGCCGCCGGCAAGGAGATGTCGACGACGATGGCCTTCGTGCGGATGCTGTCCGCCCTGCTGAAGGACCGCGACCTCGGACCGCGGGTGGTGCCCATCATCGCCGACGAAGCGCGCACCTTCGGCATGGCCGACCTGTTCCGGCAGATCGGCATCTACTCGCCGGTCGGCCAGCTGTACCAGCCGGAGGACAGCACGCAGATCAGCTTCTACCGCGAAGCGGCCGACGGCCAGATCCTCGAGGAAGGCATCAACGAGGCCGGCGCGATCGCATCGTGGGTGGCGGCGGGCACGAGCTACTCGACGAACGGCCTGCCGATGCTGCCCTTCTACATCTTCTATTCGATGTTCGGCTTCCAGCGCGTCGGCGACCTGCTGTGGGCCGCGGGCGATTCGCGCACGCGCGGCTTCCTGCTCGGCGCGACGGCCGGCCGCACCACGCTCGCCGGCGAAGGCCTGCAGCACCAGGACGGCACCAGCCACCTGGCGGCGAGCACGATCCCGAACTGCCGTGCCTACGACCCGTGCTACGCCTACGAACTCGCGTTCATCGTCGAGGACGGCATGCGCCGCCTGCTGAAGGAGCAGGAAGACGCGTTCTACTACGTCACGGTGATGAACGAGAATTACGCGCAGCCGTCGGCGCCGGAGGGCGCACGCGAGGGCGTGCTGCGCGGAATGCATCGCGTGCGGGCCGCCGACGGCGCGAAGGTGCGCCTGCTCGGCGCGGGCACCATCCTGCGCGAGGCCATCGCGGCCGCCGAGCTGCTCGAACGCGAGCACGGCATCGCGGCTGACGTCTACTCGGTCACGAGCTTCACCGAGCTGCGGCGCGAGGCGATGGAGATCGAGCGCGCCCGCCGCATCGGCATGGCCGCCGGAACCGCGTGGGTCGAGCAGCAGTTGCCCGGCAACGGCACGCCGATCGTCGCAGCGAGCGACTACGTGCGTGCGGTGGCGGACCTGATCCGGCCGTACATCGCGGACCGCTACGTCGCCCTGGGCACCGACGGGTTCGGCCGGTCGGATACGCGGGCCGCGCTGCGCGCGTTCTTCGAAGTCGACCGCCACGCGATCGCCCTCGCCGCGCTGCATGCGCTCGGCCAGGCGGCGGGTTCCGCCGCGGACTCGGCGCCGCCCTGGCGGCGCTGAAGCAAGAAGGCCCGCTTGCGCGGGCCTTCGACGTTCGCGTCGCGGACGGTCAGGGCTTCTTCGGCCCGATCTGCTCCTCCAGGAACTGGAGCATCCGGTCGTACAGCTCGACGTTGTTGTCGACCGAGCCGTAGCCGTGCCCTTCGCCGGGCTTGATCAGCACGCCCTTCGGCGGGTTCCCGGCACGCTCGAGCGCGCTCTGCATGTTCCGGGTCTGCTCGATCGGCGTTCGGATGTCGTCCGCGCCGGCCCACATGAACAGCGCCCCTTTCATGCGTGCCGCCATGTTCACGGGCGACACTTCGCGCGATGCATTCGGATTCTTGTCGGCGCCGGTCAGCTTGCGCGCGAACGCCGCGGCGGCCGGGCTGTACGCCGTATCGCCGGCAGTCGAGTCCGTGATGAGTTCCCAGTCGCTGACCGACAGTCCGGCAACCCCGCACTTGAACAGTTCGGGCGTCTTCGCCAGCGCCATCAGCGTGGCGTAGCCGCCGTAGCTCGCACCCACGATGCAGATGCGGGCCGGATCCGCGAAGCCCTGCTCGATCGCCCACTTCGCCGCGTCCTCGTGGTCCTCCTGCATCTGCCGGCCGACCGCCCCGAACCCGCTGTAGTAGACCTTCGAACCCAGGCCCGGGCGTGCCGCGGAAGTTGGGAACCACGACCGCGTAGCCACGCGAAGCCAGGATCTGCGCCTCGCGCACGCCGTAGGTGAACTCGCCCCAGCGGTCGGCGCGCACCGTCGGCCCGCCGTGGATGTGAAGCACGGTGGGCAGCTTCTGGCCGGGCTTGTGGTCGCGCGGCAGGAAGTAGTACGAGGGGATCTCGAGGCCGTCGCGCGTCTTCAGGAGGAACGGACGCATTTCGACGAGGTTCTCGGGCTTGATCCACGGGCGGCTGGCGAGCACTTCCTCGAGCGTCTTCTTCTTCTCGTCGAGGAAGTACCACTTGACCGGCTGCCGGTCCGAGTACGACGTGACGAGCAGGCGATCGCCATCGGGCGTCCGGGAGAAGGCGTTGATCCGCCCGGGCAGCGCGCCGTCGAGCATGCGCTGGATGCGCATGTAGTTGGCGTCGGTCCAGACGGTCTCGGGCTTGTCGCCCTGGACGCGGTAGCCGACGATGTTGTCGGTCGCCGGATCGCGCAGAACGCCCGGAACACGATCGCCCTGCGAATTCGCGCCCATGTCGTAGCGCGGATGCTGCGCCACCACCTCGCCCAGCTTCCGGCTATTGGGGTCGTACTTGAACACCGCCATGGTGTCGCGGCCTTCGTTGGTCGCCACCAGCAAAGTCTCGTTGTCGGCCTCGAAGGCCAGCGGCACGAACGCCGGGCCGACGGTCGCGTCGAAACGCGCGATCTCCTCCCACGGCGCCGACTCGGACTTGCGGTAGTGGATCGCATATGTCTGAGTGTCCTTGATCCAGGCACGCGCGACCCGCGGGACCTGGTTGCGGTCGAGCACCCAGGATTGCACGTTGCTCGGCCGCGTCTCGGTGAGCAGCGTCCCGCGTCCGGTGCGCACGTTCAGCCGATAGACGTCGCTGGAATCGGCCGAGCGCATGTTGCCGGACGCGATCACCTCCTCGTCGTTGTTCGGCAGCGTGCGGATCAGGTCGTACCCGCGGCAAATGCGCTCGCCGCGGTTGCGGCACTCCCGCGTGGTGGGCGACAGCGTCCGTGGTTCCTTGCCTTCGCGCGAGACGACGAACAGGCCGCCACCGTCGGCCACGCCGGGTCCGGTCGGTGTGTTGAACTGTCCCAGCGAGTACAGGATGCGATCGTTCCCGACCCAGTCCACCGAGATCACGTCGAAGTTCGAGAAGTTCGTCAGCGCGGCGCCCTTGCGCGTCTCGAGGTCGATGACCACCAGGTTCAGCCGGCCGTTGATCGGCGCGGTGGCCGCGAAGAACTTGCCGTTGGGGGACAGCACGGGACTGGCGATGTCCGGATAGCGCACGAAGTCCTTGACCGACAGCGGCGGCGGCGCCACGACTTCAGTCTTCGGCAACTGCACGTTCGGCTGCGCCTGCGCGGCGGCCCCGATGGCCACGCCGGACAGCACGGCCGCAAGGACGATCCTGATGACAACCATGTTCACTCCTGGTGAGGGACGGCGGGGCGCGGACGGGGCGAGGCCGCCGAGGCGCGCGAACTTTACTCCTGCGGTGACACCGACCTCTGCCGTCAACGGATCAGGATTACCCGGAAATCGTTGACATTGGTGCGCGTTGGCCCGGTTTCGAGCAGCGTGCCCGCCGCCGCGAAGAATCCATGCGCATCGTGCGCATCCAGCGCCGCGCGACCGGTCACGCCGTTCACGGCCGCGCGCGCGCCGGCATCGGGGTCGAGCCACGCCCCGGCATTGGTTTCGCTGCCGTCGATGCCGTCGGTATCGGCAGCCAGCGCATGGACCTCGCGGGCGCCGCCGAGTTCGACGGCGAGCGACAGCAGGAACTCGCTGCAGCGCCCGCCGCGGCCGCTTGAACCGGCGGGCAGGGTGACGGTGCACTCGCCCCCGGAAATCAGCGCGACCGGCGGGGCGAACGGCGCCCTGTGCGCGCGGATTTCGTGCACGAGCGCCGCATACACCTTGGCCACTTCGCGTGCCTCGCCCGTCACGGTGTCGCCAAGGATCACCGGCCGGATGCCGGCGCGCTGGAACACCTCGGCGGCGGCCTCGAGGCTGCGATGCGCAGTCGCGATCACGCGGTTCTCGACGCGCTCGAAGAACGGTGCCCCGGCCTTCGGCGTCTCGGGAATGTCGCCGCGCGCTCCGCGCGCCAGCCAGTCGGCAATGGTTGCCGGCGGCGCGACGTTCCAGCGGCGCAGCACGGCCAGCGCATCGTCGTACGTGGTGGGATCGGGCGCGCACGGCCCGGACGCGATGTCGCTCGGCGCATCGCCGGTCACGTCGGACACGATCAGCGCCACGACACGCGCGCCGCGGCTGGCGGCTGCCTCGGCGAGCCAGCCGCCCGCGATCCGCGACAGGTGCTTGCGCACGACGTTCATCTGCTCGATCGGCGCCCCGCTGGCGAGCAGCTGCCGGGTCATCGCCTTCAGGTCGGCCATCGGCACGGCCGGCACGGGAAGGCTCAGCAGGCTGGATCCGCCGCCGGAGACGAGGACGAGCAGCAGGTCGTCCGGCCCCGCCTGCTGCGCGCGCCGCAGGATCTCGTGCGCTGCCGCCTCGCCAGCCTCGTCCGGCACCGGGTGCCCCGCCTCGACCACGCGGATGTGTTGCGTCGGCAGCCCGTGCGCATACCGTGTGATGACGACGCCTTCCATCGGCACGTCGGGCCAGGCGCGCTCGACCGCGACCGCCATGCTGGCCGCCGCCTTGCCCGCGCCGACGACCACCACCCGGCCGCGCGGGCGCGGCGGCAGGTGCCCGCCCAGGACCTTCAGGGGATCCGCGGCGGCGACCGCGGCATCGAAGCTCGCGCGCATCAGCGCGATGGGGTCGGCAGTCATCGCTATTTGAGGATGCGGAACAGGTTGTGGTGGGCGTCGGTGAAGGTCGGAAGGCCCGGCCGGTCGGCGATCGGGCCGGCCACGTCGCGCAGCGCCGGATGGTCGAGCAGCTTGCGGTCGCGCGTGACGAGGATCTGGTCGGTCGAGGACAGCCAGTACTCGGGGCCGCTCATGTGATTCGGCTGGTCGGACACGATCACCGCCTCGAGCCCGAACTCGCCAGCCAGGCGCTTCACCACGGGCAGCAGGTCGATGTAGCGGTTGGTCGCCTGGAACACGATCACGCCGTCGTCGGCGAGGTGCCGAACGTAGAGCGCCATCGCCTCGCGCGTCACCAGGTGCATCGGGATCGAATCGCCGGCGAACGCGTCGATGCCGAGCACGTCGTACCTGCGCGGCGCCTCGCGCTCGAGGCTGAGGCGGCCGTCGCCGAGCACGACGGCGGTCTTCGCCGGCGAGTACTTCAGGAAGGTGAACTCGGCGCTCGCCACGTCGACCACGCGCGGGCTGATCTCGTAGAACACGAAGGTGTCGCCGGCGCGGCCGTACGACGCGACCACGCCGGCGCCCAGCCCGATGATGCCGACGTTGCGCGGCCCCGGGCGCTGGTCGTTCAGGGCGGCGAACAGGCGCCCGTACCCTGAGCCCGGGCCGAAGTAGTCGCTCGGCGTGTTCCTGTAGGCGTCGCCCAGCAGCTGCCCGCCGTGCACGATGCCGCCGTGGAGCATCGAACGGTACGGCACCGGCTCGCTGCGATCACGGGTCCGCACGACGCCGTAGAAGTCGCGCCACATGACGCGCGTGTCGCGCGCGTAGTCGCGCGCGCCCTGCACCGCGAACCAGCCGGTCGCGGCGACGACGGCCACGCCCACCAGGCGCGTCCATCCGCCGAGCTGGACCAGCACCAGCAGCGCGAGCAGCACGAGCGCGATGTTGACCTCGAAGTAGCCGGGCAGCGTGAGCGGCGCGACGATCGCGACCAGCACCGCGCCGAGCGCGCCGCCAACCGACAGCATCAGGTAGAAGCGCGTCAGGTAGCGCGGATCGGGCTTCATCCGGGCCAGCTCGCCGTGGCAGAACATGCAGGCGGCGAACAGGCCCGCGAAGAAGACCGTGACGGCGAGCTTCAGCTCCAGTGACGGGATGAGGTACGCCATCGCCGGGACCAGGCCCGCCAGTGCCGCGACGAAGAACCAGCGCTGGTACCAGCGCGGATGGTCGAAAGTCAGGATGAACGTCAGCAGGTAGATCGACAGCGGCAGCACCCAGAGGAAGGGCACGCTGGCGATGTTCTGCGTCACGTGATTGGTGACCGCGAGCAGCATCACGGAGCCCATCGCCGCCAGCGCGAGCCACGTCAACTGCGTTCGCGCGGCTGGCGGAGCAGCGGCCGCCGGAGCGTCGGCCCCCGCCTGCACCGGATCGCCTTCGGTGGCCGCGGCGGCGCGCAGCGAGGCCCAGGCGGTTGCCGCGCACACGCCGGCGAACAGGATGTACAGCGCCGACCAGCCCCAGCCGAGTTCCGCGAGGTCGAACCACGGTTCGAGCAGGATCGGGAAGCCGAGCAGCGCGAGCAGCGACGCGAAGTTGGACAGGGCGAACAGCCGGTACGGCACGGCGCTTCGGAAGCGCCGCCAGTACCAGGACTGCAGCAGGGGCGTCGTCGTCGACAGCAGGAAGTACGGCAGGCCGATCGTTGCCGTCAGCAGCAGCAGGATGCGCAGCGTGGGCTCCTCGTCGCCGTGCGGCTTCCAGTTCGTCGAAGCGAGGATCGGCAGCGACATCAGCGACAAGGCAAGCAGCGCGACGTGCAGCGTCGTCTGGCGCCGGACGCCGAGCCGGGTCGTCCAGTCCGCGTAGGCGTAGCCAGCGAGCAGCGTCGACTGGAAGAACACCAGCGCGGTCGTCCACACGCCCGAGGAGCCGCCGAACCACGGCAGTATCTGCTTCGCGATGATCGGCTGGACCAGGAACAGCAGGAACGCCGACAGGAAGATCGTCAGTGCGTACGGCAGTACGGAAGGCCGCTCGGAAGCGCCGACGGCGGCGGTGGAGGACATGCGAGGGGACCGGCGGGCCAAAGCGCGCGATTATCCACCGGAACGGGCCGGCTACAGCAGCGGACTGACGAGCCGCGCCAGGTTCTGCGCCAGCTCCTGCGCGAAGGGTCGACGGCGCCACGCGTCGAGCGTGATGCGGCGCGCGCCCTGCATGTAGCGCTCCTCGAGCAGCGCCAGTTGCGCCGCGATCCGCTGGTCGAAGAAGAGCGCCACCACTTCCTCGTTCAGTTCGAACGAACGCATGTCCATGTTGCAGGTGCC
This sequence comes from uncultured beta proteobacterium, assembly GCA_963707725.1. Lineage (GTDB taxonomy): Bacteria > Pseudomonadota > Gammaproteobacteria > Burkholderiales > Burkholderiaceae_F > JAOUJD01. Next base: position 121,661 of record CAVPRE010000010.1, read on the forward strand.
GATCCACGCGACCTGCCCGTCGATCGACACGGACTTCGCGTGCAGGAAGGCCTCGGTGTAGGCGTGGATCTGGACGCCGGCCGCGAGCAGTTCCTCGTAGTAGGAACGCTGGGCATTTCCCACCAGGTACTGGTCCATGTGGTCGTCGACGATGAGGTGCACCTCGGCGCCCCGCAGCACCGCGGTCTCGAGCGCGTTCTGGAACGACTGGCCCGGGATGAAGTACGGGGTCGTCACGACGACGCGCTTGGTCGCCAGGTGGATCAGGTTCACGACCATGCGCTGTGCCGGCTGCGTCGACGACGATGGACCGTTCGGCAGCACCTGTGCCGGCACGTCGCCGGCCGCCCGCGGCACGGGGAAGCACTGGTCCCCCACGTATTCGGCCGTCTCGACATACCAGTCCGATGCGAACACGGCCTGCAACTGCAGGGCGGACGGCCCCTCGATGCGAACCATCAGCTCGCTGTACGTCAGGCCGGGCCTGAAGTCCGCGGCGATCATGTTCTGCGAACCGGTGTAGCCGACCCGTCCGTCGACGACCGCCAGCTTGCGGTGGTTCCGCAGGTCGAAGCGCGCCGCCTTGCGTCCCACCCGGACCGGCAGCGCGACGCGCACGTCGACGCCGAGCGCGCGCAATTGCGGCACCAGCACGGGAATGCGCGGGCGCGAGCCGAACGCGTCGACGAGCACGCGGCATCGCACCCCGCGCGCCGCGGCGCGGCCGAGCGCCGCGATCACGGGCGCGGTGCGCTCGTCGCTGGCGAAGATGTAGAAGCACAGGTGGACGCTGCCCTCGGCCGCGTCGATGTCGGCGGCGATCCGCGCCAGCGTTTCCGCGTAGTCGGTCAGCAGTTCCACCGTGTTGCCGCCGAAGTTGGGCAGCAGGCCGAGGTCGGTCGCGAGGCGCACGCTGGGCTCGTACTTGGACGTGATCGCGGGCGGCGCGAGCAGCGGCATCGCCCGCATCCGCTGGCGGATCGGCTCGATGGCGTGCATGAACCGGCGGAATCGCTCGGTACGCCAGCGTGGAACCCGCGGACGACCGATCAGCAGGTACAGGACCAGCCCGAGCCACGGCAGGAAGAAGATGAAGAGCAGCCAACCCTTCGCGGCCTCCGGCGAGCGCCGCGTCGGCACGATCGGCAGCATCGCCAGGCGGATCACCCAGTCGCTGACGACGAACACGGTCGCCCAGAAGCCGGTGGTCTCGAGGTCGGTCATTCGGGCGCTGCGGGGGGCCGATCATGCAAGGCCGGCCCCCGCGCGGGTGCCTCAGTGGTGCAGGATCTTGGACAGGAAGAGCTGCGCGCGTTCCGAGCGGGGCTGTGCCGAAGAACTCCGCCTTCGTCGCGTCCTCGACGATCTCGCCCTGGTCCATGAAGACCACGCGGTGCGCCACCTTGTGCGCGAAGCCCATCTCGTGGGTCACGACCATCATGGTCATGCCTTCCTTCGCGAGCTCCACCATGACGTCGAGCACCTCGTTGATCATCTCGGGGTCGAGGGCCGAGGTCGGCTCGTCGAACAGCATGCAGATCGGGTCCATCGACAGCGCGCGCGCGATCGCCACGCGCTGCTGCTGGCCGCCCGACAGCTGGCCGGGAACTTGTCCGTCTGCGAGTTCAGCCCGACGCGGTCGAGCAGCTTCAGTCCGCGTTCGATCGCCTCGTCCCGGCTGCGGCCCAGCACCTTGACCTGCGCGAGGGTCAGGTTCTCGGTGATCGTCAGGTGCGGGAACAGCTCGAAGTGCTGGAACACCATGCCGACGCGCGAGCGCAGCTTCGGCAGGTCGGTCTTCGGGTCGCCCACCGAGATGCCGTCGACGAGCATCGTCGCCCTTCTGGAAGGGCTCGAGCGCGTTGACGCACTTGATCAGCGTCGACTTGCCCGAGCCGGACGGGCCGCACACGACGACGACCTCGCCCTTCTCGACCGTGGTGGAGCAGTTGGTCAGGACCTTGAAGGTCCCGTACCACTTGCGAGACGCCCTTCATCTCGATCATTGCCATCGCGTTGCGCACTCCCTAGCGAATCACTGCGATCTTCCTCTGCAGCCGCTTCACCATGTAGGACAGCGTGAAGCAGAGGACGAAGTAGACGATCGCGACGAACAGGTACATCTCGACGAGGCGCGAGTCGCGCTGCGCGATCTTCGAGGCCGCGCCCACGAAGTCCGTCAGCCGAGATCACGTAGACGAGCGAGGTGTCCTGGAACAGGATGATGGTCTGCGTCAGCAGCACCGGCAGCATGTTGCGGAACGCCTGCGGCAGGATCACCAGCCGCATCGACTGGCCGTACGTCAGCCCGAGCGCGTAGGCCGAGTACACCTGCCCGCGCGGGATCGACTGGATGCCCGCGCGCATGATCTCGCAGAAGTAGGCCGCCTCGAACATGATGAAGGTGATCATCGCGGTGCGCTCCGCGCCGACCTGCGGCGGCCGCTCGGCGCCGGTGATGCCCTGCAGGATCAGCGGCACCAGGAAGAAGAACCAGAAGATCACGAGCACCAGCGGGATCGACCGCATCAGGTTCACGTATCCGGCGGCGATGTTCGAGAGCCACTTCATCGATGACAGTCGCGCCAGCGCGAGCAGCGTGCCGAAGACGAGCCCGCCGATGGCGGAGGTGGCGGTGAGCTGCAGCGTGTACTGCATGCCCTTCCAGAGGTAGGGCAGCGAATCCGTGACGACGGCGAAGTCGAGGTTCACTTGCCGCCCCCGATGTAGCCGGGCACCGCCACGCGGCGCTCGATGTACGCCATCACCCGGTTGGCCGTCATCGCGATGACGATGTAGATGAGCGTGGCAGCCGTGAACGCCTCGAAGAAGTTGAACGTGTACTCGCCCATCTCGCGCGAACGGAACGTCAGCTCCGCCAGGCCGATCGTGAGCGCGATGGACGAGTTCTTGAGCAGGTTCATCGTCTCGCTGGTCAGCGGCGGGATGATGATGCGGAAGGCCATCGGCAGCAGGACGTAGCGGTAGACCTGCACTTGCGTCAGGCCGACCGCGAGGCCGGCATTGCGTTGCCCGCGAGACAGCGACTGGATTCCCGCGCGCACCTGCTCGGCGATCCGCGCCGACGTGAACAGGCCGAGGCACAGGACCGCGGCGAGGAACTGCGCGTGGACGGGCTCGGCCTCGATCATCCAGCGCTTGAGCGGCGGGATGAACTCGGGGATCACGAAGTACCAGAGGAACATCTGCACCAGCAGCGGGATGTTCCGGAAGAGCTCGACCCAGGCGTTGCCCAGCCGGACCATCCATGGCCGGTCGGTGGTGCGGATCGTGCCGACCAGCGCCCCGACCAGCATCGCGATGACCCACGCGACGGCCGAGACGGCCAGCGTCCATACCAGGCCGGACGCGATCCACTGCCAGTAGAACGCGTCGCCATCGGGTGTCTGCTGGAAGAAGACGCCCCAGTTCCAGTTGTAGTTCATCGGTCGGCGCGCCCCCGCGCTACAGGATTCCGACTTCCGCGTACGGCTCGCCACGGATGATACGTTCGTAGCCCAGGCGCGACAGGTCGAGCGTCTGGAACGAGCCCGTGGCGATCAACTCGGCGATCGCCCGCCCGGCAGCTGGAGCGTGCATCATTCCGTGGCCGGAGAAGCCGCTGACGACGTAGAAGTTCTCCAGTTCGCCCGGCCAGTTGCCGATGACCGGGTTGCCGTCGAGTTCGCACTGCTCGTACAGGCCGGACCAGGTCCTGTGGCACCGGGCCGCCTCGAACGCGGGAAAGCGGTGCGCCAGCGCGGGCCAGACGACCCGTTCGAAGTAGCCGTGGTCGACCTCGAAGTTGAAGCCTCGCGGCTCGCCGCCGTCCACGAGCCCACCCGAGAACCCGACGCCTTCGGACCTGAATGCGAGGCGGTCGACGTCCTTCACGTACGGCAGGCGTTCGAGCGGGGAGCCCGCCGTGAAGTAGTGCTCGAAGCGGCGCAGCGGCACGACGGGCATCGGCATGCCCGCCATCGCGCTGACCTGGCCGGCCCAGGCACCGCTCGCGTTGACGAATACATCGGCCCGCACCGTGTCGCCCGACGCCAGTTGCGCCTCGACGACGCGCTTGCCCGACCGCGTCAGTCCCGCCACGCGATCCTGGACGTACTCGGCGCCCAGCGCGATCGCCTTGCGGCGGAAGCCCTGCAGCAATCCGTTCGGATCGCACCAGCCGTCGCCGGGCGAATGAACGCCGCCGCCGAGGTCGTCGACGAACATCGACGGAAACCGCTCCTTCAACTGACGCGGATCGAGCATCTCGACGTCGCAGCCATGCGCCCGCTGCATTTCGTAGTTCGCCTCGAGCAGCCGCATGGCCCGGGGCGGGACGATGAACAGGTAGCCGCCCTGCACCCAGTCGACCGGCGCCTCGCGTCCGTCGACCGCCATGCGCTGCGGAAAGCCGCGGATGAAGTCGCGGCCGAACTTCGACATCTCGATGTTCTCGGGACACGAGAACAGCACCCGCACGCCGCCCGAGGCGCGCAGGCTCGAGCACCACTCGTACATCGGATCCGGCTCGATGACGCAGACCGACGCCGAGGGATCGAGCTCCCTCAGGAAGCAGGCGACGCTCGAACCCATCAGGGCACCGCCGACGATAGCCACGTCGCAGCGCTTCAATCGGGCGTCCTCGTGAAAACGCCGGCTGGGCGCCGGCGTTTTCTGTCCATCGACGGCGGGCTACTGCACGCCGCGATCGTTCGGGTTGGCGAAAGCGTCCTTGATCGCCGGCGTCATCGCGAAATTCAGGTTGACGTTGCGCGGCGGGATCGGGCTCATGAACCACTTGGCGTAGATTCTGTCGATCTCGCCCGACTTGAACACGGCCGCGATGGAACGGTCGACGAGCGCCTTGAACTGCGGATCGTCCCGGCGCAGCATCACTCCATACGGCTCGGTGCGCAGCGACTCGGGCAGGATCATGAAGTCGCCCGGGTTCGGCTGGTTGGCGATCTGGCCGGCCAGCAGGATGTCGTCCATGATGAACGCCTGCGCGCGGTCCGTCGCCAGCAGCTGCATCGACTCGGCGTGGTCCTTCGCCTGCAGCTCCTTGAAGTCGATGCCCTTGGCTTTCTCGTAGCCGCGCAGCAGCGGGATGGAGGTCGTGCCGGAGGTCGAGGCGACCGCCTTTCCGTTCAGGTCGGCGAACGACTTGATGCCCGAGTTCTTCTTCACCGCCGCGGAGACGTTGATCACGAAGTAGGTCGGGCCGAAGGACACCTGCTTCTGGCGCTCCACGGAGTTGGTCGTCGAGCCGCACTCCAGGTCGATCGTGCCGTTCTGCAGCAGCGGGATGCGGTTGGCGGACGTCACCGGCTGGTACGCCACCTTCAGGTTGGGCAGCTTCAGCTCGGCCTTGACCGCGTCGACGACCTTCGCGCACAGGTCCATCGCGTAGCCGACGGGCTGCTGCTTGTCGTCCAGGTACGAGAACGGGACCGAGGACTCGCGGTGTCCGACCGTGATCGACCCCGTGTCCTTGACCTTCTTCAGCGTGCCGGTGATTTCCTGGGCGCTCGCGCCCGTTGCCACCAGGCCCGCGCCAACCACAGCCAGCAACAGGCGGGAAAGTTTCATGCGACGTCTCCTCGAAATGGCCGACGAGTCTACTCACAAAATGCCGATTGGTGGCGCGGGCCGGCCGTGCCCGAGGAAACCCGGACCCCGGGGATGCGCGCGCCGTCCAGCGCAATGCACCGGCGCCATAGGTCAGGCGGCCAGGACGGCTTCCGCCTTGGCCTGCTCTCGGCTCTGGATCTCCCACATCGCCGCATAGGCACCGCGGTGGGCGAGCAGTTCCGCGTGCGTCCCGCGCTCGACGATCCGGCCGTGGTCCATCACGAGGATCTGGTCCGCGTGCACCACCGTGGACAACCGGTGGGCGATCACCAGCGTCGTGCGGCTGCGCGAGATGCCCTCGAGTTCCTGCTGGATCACCCGTTCCGTGCGCGAGTCCAGCGCCGACGTCGCTTCGTCGAACACGAGGATGGCCGGTTGCTTCAGCAGCGTCCGGGCGATCGCGACCCGCTGCTTCTCGCCGCCCGACAGCTTGAGGCCGCGCTCTCCCACCATCGTGCGGTAGCCATCCGGCAGCGACTCGATGAAGTCGTGGATGTGCGCCGCGCGCGCCGCCGCCACGACGCCTTCGTGCGACGCGCCGGGGCGACCATAGGCGATGTTGTACTCGATGGTGTCGTTGAAGAGCACCGTGTCCTGCGGCACGATGCCGATCGCGGCGCGCAGGCTCGCCTGCGTCACCGACCGCACGTCCTGGCCGTCGATGACGACGCGGCCAGCGCCGACGTCGTAGAAACGGAACAGCAGCCGCGCGAGGGTCGACTTGCCCGATCCCGTGGCGCCGACCACCGCGGTCGTGGTGCCTGCCGGCACGACGAAGCTGACCCCGTGCAGGACCTGGCGGCGCGCGTCGTACGCGAAGTCGACGCCCTCGAAGCGGATCTCGGCGCCGCCGACGGCAAGCGGCACGGCGCCGGGCGCATCGGCGATCTCGCGGTGCTGCTCGAGCAGCGAGAACATGCGGTCCATGTCGATCAGGCTCTGCTTGATCTCGCGGTAGATCACTCCGAGGAAGTTGAGCGGGATGTACAGCTGGATCATGAAGGCGTTGACCAGCACCAGGTCGCCGATCGTCATCCGCCCCTCGACCACGCCGAGCGCCGCGCGCCAGAGGATCAGCGTCAGCGCGACGGCGATGATGGCCTGCTGGCCGGCGTTCAGGACGTTCAGCGACTGCTGCGACAGGACCGCCGTGCGCTGGCTGTCTGAGAGCGTCTCGTCGTAGCGCCGCGCCTCGTAGTCCTCGTTGCCGAAGTACTTCACGGTCTCGAAGTTGAGCAGCGAGTCCACCGCGCGCGACTGCGCCTTGCTCTCCAGCTCGTTCCAGCGCCGCCTCACCGTCGTGCGCCAGTTCGTGACCGCCACGGTGAAGCCGATGTAGACGAAGAGGCTGACGCCGACGATCCCGGCGAACCAGATCTCGTAGTGCCAGACGAGGTAGCCGACCACCAGCGTGATCTCGATCAGCGTCGGCAGGATCGAGTACAGCGTGAAGCTGATCAGCGACGAGATGCCGCGGATGCCCTGGTCGATCTCGCGAGTCACGGCGCCGGTCCGTCTCTCGAGGTGGTAGCGCAGCGACAGGGAGTGCAGGTGCCGGAACGTCTTCAGCGCCAGGGTCCGCATCGCGGCCTGCGTCACGTTCACGAAGAAGAATTCGCGCAGCTCCGTGAAGAGCGACGTCGACAGCCGCAGCAGGCCGTAGGCGACGACGAGCGCGACCGGCACCAGCAGCACGCCGGTCGCCGCCTGCTGCGCGGGCGACAGGCCGTCCACGAGCTCCTTCAGGAGGATCGGCACCGAGACGGTGGCGAGCTTGGCCGCGACCAGGCACGCCAGCGCGAAGATCACGCGGCCCTTGTGCGCCCACAGGTAGGGCAGAAGGGCGCGCAGCGCCTGCCAGTCGTTGCGGCGTCCACTCGGCGGCAGGGCTTCCCTGGGCGGGGACCAGCGCATCAGCCCTCCACCCCCGGCACGTTCGTGCCGCCCGCACCATGTACGCTCTGCATCGATCCATTATCCCAGCAGACGCAATCCCCGGTGGCGCTCGCGGACGAGGTCATCTCGATCACCGGCGCGGGCGGCGGCATCGGCACCGGGCCCGCACGGAACCAGCGACAGCAACCGCACTGAGGACCCGATGTCTACCGACTTCCAGCTCCCCGTCGACCGCGTGGCCGTCCTTCGCATGATGCCGATGCCCGCGGACGCCAACATCCACGGCGACGTCTTCGGCGGCTGGATCATGGCGCACGTCGACATCGCCGGCGCCGTTCCCGCGGCGCGACGCGCCGGCGGCCGCGTGGCGACGATCGCCGTCACGTCGTTCGTGTTCAGGCAGCCGGTGTTCGTCGGCGACCTGGTGAGCTTCTATGCCGACATCGTGAAGACCGGCACGACATCGATCACCGTCGAGGTCGAGGTCTACGTGGAACGCAACCGCCTGCAGAAGGAGGTGGTGAAGGTGACCGAGGCCACCCTCGTCTACGTCGCCACCGACGACCAGCGCAAGCCGCGTCCGTTGCCGCCGGTCTGAAGCCGGGCTGCCGCGCCGCCGGCCGCGCGGCTACAGCGACTCGAGCTGCTGTTCGACCCAGCGCGCGACAGCCAGCGCCCGGACGTCGTCCCCGGGTCGCGCGACCACCTGCAGGCCGAGCGGGAGTCCCGACTCGCCGTGCGCGAGCGAACGCGGCAACGGCACGTTGACCTGTGGCGCGCCCAGCAGGTGCCACGGTCGATTGAACAGCGGGTCGCCGGTGCTGCCGAGACCGTGCGGCGCTTCCCCGGGCGCGCTCGGCGCCAGCAGCACGTCGGCGCCGCCGAACAGCGTGTCGATGGATGCCGCGCAGTCGCGCCCCACCCTGATCGACGCGACGTACGCGTCCGCGCTGATCGACCGCCCCTCTTCGATCAGGGCTGCGAGCTTCGCCGAGAGCAGGTCGCTGCGGTACTGCAGCTCGGCGCCCAGCGCCCGGGCCGTCTCGAACAACTGCACGGCGCGCTGCGCGTCGGCGAGGCCTGCGAACGCCGTGCCGTCCGCGTTCGCCTCATAGGGCCAGGAGATCTCGCGCACCCGCCCGCCCCGCGCCGACAGCAGCCGCGCGACTCGCTCCAGCGCAGCCAGCATCGACGGCGCCAGTTGAGACGCCCACGGCGTGGCTGTCCAGCCGATCGAGACCGGGCCAGCCTTGGCCGGCGCGTGCTGGAACTCGGGCCTGAGCGCAACCGCGGCCGCGATCAGGGCGGCGTCCTCGACGCTGCGCGCGAACACGCCGATCACATCGAGCGTGTCCGAGACCGCCTTGACCCCGGCGCGCGGCACCAGGCCGCGCGTCGGGACGAATCCGACAACGCCGCAGAACGAGGCCGGTCGGATCACCGACCCCGCCGTCTGCGTCCCAAGCGCGAACGGGACCATGTGCGCCGCCACGGCGGCGGCCGACCCGCTCGACGAGCCGCCCGGCGTGTGCTCGAGGCCGTGCGGGTTGCGCGTCGGCCCGGGGGTGAAGTTGGCGAGCTCGGCGCTGACGGTCTTGCCGAACACATAGCCGCCGGCGCTGCGCAAGGCGGCCACCGACGCCGCATCGGCGTGCGGCACGTGCCCGGCGTAGATCGCCGAGCCGTACTCGCTCGGTATGTCGGCGGTGTCGAGGTTGTCCTTCACCGCGACCGGCAGGCCATGCAGCGGCCCGCGCCAGTCTCCGATGTCGTGCTCGCGCGCCGTCGCCAGCGCGCGCGCCGGGTCGAACCACGCGAACGCGCGCACCGCGGGCTCGTGCTCATTGATCGCGTCGATGAACGAATGGGTCACGCCCTCGGACGTGACCTCGTGCCCGGCGATCATGCGGGACAGGCGGGTGGCGGACAGTCGGTTGAGCGGTGTTTTCATCGGGGTTCCCGTCGCGGGCCGGCGGCCCGCTCCGGAGTCGAATCTAGCGGAACCCGCCTCGCCTCCGCCCGGCCGAGGTCAACAAACCGGGGGGCGCCGGCGCGGTGAGTGTGACCTGGGTACTTGCTTGCGTCTGGTCGACCGGTTCCTCGCTTGCGCCCGGTCGTTGGTGTCCTCTCCTGCGCCTGGTCCGCGGGGTCCACTGCTGCGCTTGGTCAGAGGTGTCCTCGCCTGCGCCTGATCGGCACGCCGCCGCCCGCCCAGGCGCCTCGCGGCGGCGAGACGCCGTGAATCGATCTCACGCCTCGGTCGGTTTAGCGGTATCCACATCGCGCGGCGCGCCGGCCGTGGTGCGGGGTACCGCGCGGAGCGCGGCTCAGGCGGCGGGCGTGGCCACTCCGCCGGACGGCGGGCCGGGCACGCCATCCGCCGGAAGGCACTCTGCACGCACACGCGCAGGCCTCACTCCGAAACCTGCGAGGCACACGTCGCCGATGGTCCCAGAGCGCGAGCAGCGCGCAGTCGAGTCGACCCCGACCGCGTTCCTAGAGGAACAGGTCCGGCATCAGCTGCCGGCTGCCGGGTACCACTGAGTAGCCGGACAAGTCCGTCACTCCCGCCTTCGCCAGGACCTCTTCGTCGATGAAGAAGTTGCCGGTCGTCAACGCCGCGTCCGCAGTCAGGATCGCATACGCGGCGTCGGCCATGATGTCCGGTTTCCGGCAGTGCTCGGGCTGCACGCCCGGGATCATCTGCAGCGCCGCGGTCTGGATCACCGTGCGCGGCCACAGCGCATTGACGGCGATGCCGTACGGCCGGAACTCCTCCGCGTGCCCGAGCACGCACATGCTCATGCCGTACTTGGCCATCGTGTACGCGACATGCGGCGCGAACCACCGCGGGTCCATGTTCAGCGGCGGCGACAGCGTCAGGATGTGCGGGTTGCGCCCGCGTTCCGCGGACTGCTTCAGGTACGGCAGGCAGGCCTGCGTGCAGAGGTAGGTGCCGCGGACGTTGACGCCGAACATCAGGTCGAAGCGCTTCATCGGGGTGGCGTGCGTCGGCGTCAGGTTGATGGCGCTGGCGTTGTTGACCAGGATGTCGATGCCGCCGAACGCCTCGGCCGTCTTCCGTGCGGCCGCGACCACCTGCTCCTCGTCCCGGATGTCGCACTGAAGCGGCAGCGCCCTGCCCCCCGCCTGCTCGACTTCGGCCGCCGCCGTGAAGATCGTTCCGGGCAGCTTCGGGTTGGGATCGGTCGTCTTGGCCGCGATCGCGACGTTCGCACCGTCGGCCGCCGCCTTCTTCACGATCGCCAGTCCGATGCCGCGCGAGGCGCCGGAGATGAAGATGGTCTTGCCTTTCAGGTTCATGCGGCACCTCGGCTTCGGAGGCGTGGCACCGCCTCGTCGATGATGTGAACGGCCAGGCGCTGCGCGACCTTCGCGTACAGCCCGGGCCCGGGATGGAAACCGTCGCCCGCCATCAGGGACGGATCCATGACTCCTTCCATCGGCGCGTGAGACACGCCCTTCAGGCGGGCCGCCCAGCGCTCCTGCACACGGTTGTAGTGGCGCGCATGCCGGCCGGCGTACCACGCCAGCGGCTGCGGCAGCGCGGGGAACTTGTCCATTTCGGGCAGCGCGGAAAAGACAACCTGCCGCACTCCCGCACGCAGCCTCATCACCGCCGCGATCTCCTCCCGCTTGCGCAGCGCCCGTCGCAGCGGCACCTGCTTCGAGATGTCGTTGACTCCGGCAAGGACCACGCCGATGTCGGCCCGCCGCAGCGCATCGTTCGTCAGCATGTCCAGCACGTCTTCCGAACGCGCGCCCGTCCGCGCCACCAGCTGCCAGCGCACCGCGAAACCGCCCTGCTCGGCGAGCGCGCGGGCAAGCTGACCCGCTAGCGCCTCCTCCTGGGTGGCGGCACCTACGCCGGCCGCCGCGGAGTCGCCAGCGATCAGCAGCCGGAGCTGCTGCGCTCCGGCCCCCGCCTTGCCGGCCCGCTTGCCCGCCGCCTCCGGCAGCTCGATCGTGCTGCGGCGCAGCCGGAAGGCCTGCGCATACAGCAGCGGCCCCAGGACCGCCTTGGCGGCGAGATGGATCACTTGTGCTTCGGCCAGAGGATCATCTGCGTACACCGGAAGAGCGCGATCGTCCGGCCGCTCTCGACGTGAGTGACGACCGCATCCCACACCTGGGTCGTCCTGCCCTGGTGCGCGGCGCGCGCTTCGGCCCGCAGCGAGCCTTCGGTCGCCGTGCCGATGAAATTTGCCTTCAGTTCGATCGTCGTGAAGTTCGTCGCGCCCTCGGGCATGTGCGCGATCGTCGCGTAGCCGGCCGCCGTGTCCGCCAGCGCGATCACCGAGGCGGCGTGCAGGAATCCGTTCGGCGCAAGGAACTGCGGCCGGATCACGTACTCCATCGCGACCAGCCCTTCGGCGACCTCCACGACCTTCATGCTGAACCAGCCCGGCAGGTTGTCGCCGGAGCGATGGCCCAGTTTCTCGGGCGTCATGCCCGGGCGCAACGGCATGGCGGCCCCGCCGTCAGCTGAACTTCGAGAAGTCCGGCGCGCGGCGCTCGTAGAACGCGGTGAACGCCTCCTTCGCCTCCGGCTGCCGCAGCATCGCGCTGAACGACTTGGCCTCCTCGACGATGATCTTCTCGACCATCGGCCTCCAGCTCGCCTTCATCAGCCGCTTGGTCTCGCGCACCGACGCCGGCGGAAGCTTGTTGAAGCGCTCGGCCTGCCTGACCGCGTAGTCGAGCACTTCATTCGGCGGCAGGATGCGGTTGACGATCTTCATCTCCAGCGCCTCCTCCGCGCTGATCGGATCGGCCAGCAGCAGCTTCTCGACCGCCTTGTGGTACCCCGCGTTCATCGACACCAGCACGCTCGACGCGAACTCGGCGCACAGGCCAAGCGACACGAAGGGCATCGAGAACATCGCGTTGTCGGCGCAGTAGACGAGGTCGCTGTGCATCAGCATCGTCGTGCCGATGCCGACGGCGGCGCCGTTGACTGCGACGACGACCGGCTTCTCGCAGTAGCCGAGCGCCTGCATGAACCGGAACACCGGCGCATCCAGCCCCGCCGGCGGGTTCTTCATGAAGTCCTCGAGGTCGTTGCCGGCGGTGAAGATGTCCTTCTGCCCGTGGATCAGAAGCGAACGGACCTGGCCATCGTCGCTCGCCGCGGCGATGGCGTCGGCCATCGCCTGGTACATCGCGACAGTCAGCGCGTTCTTCTTCTCGGGCCGCGCGATCTCGATGCGGGCGACGCCGTTGATGGTCTCGGTGCGTATGGTCATCGTGTCTCCTGGTTTGAATCCCCGGCCGAGGCCTTGCGGGCGTACTCCCTCAACGAGTGCGCGGCCTGCGCCCTGATCTTGTCGCGGACCAACGGCGTCCATCCGAGCAGCCAACCTCTCGCGCCGAGCGCCTGGCGCGACCAGCGCCACAGGTCGAAGCTGTCCACCTGGCGGACGATGCGGCCATTCGAGAGCGCCATCTCGGTGTGCACCCGGTTGACGACCGGGCGACCCGTCGCGCCGAAGGTGTAGTGAGCGACCCAGTCGACGCTCGCGTGCGCGGGGCTGTCCTCGATCACCTTCACCTCGATGCCGAGGTCCTCGGCGCGCGTCAGCAGCATGTTCCACATCATGCGGGCGCCGCGCGCGTTGAGCAGCGGGAACACCGGATCGCTGAAGGTCGCGTTCTCGGCGTACAGCAGGCCCATCGTGTAGTGATCGCGCACCATGAAGGCCTCGTAGAACTGCTCAGCCACGCCCATCGTTCCGCTCCCTCAGTGGTGCGACCCGGCCTGCCGGTCCAGCCAGTCGCCCGCTCGCGGCCACAGCGACGCCTCGAAGCGCCGGCGGAAGAAACCGAAGTGCCCGATCCCGGCCGCGCCGACGTCCGCCGGCGAGATGCGCTGTATCTCGCGTGCCGCGCCGGCATAGAAGCCGTGCAGCGACTGGATGTTGCGTTCCGACATGTACTCGTCGTCGGTGAACGATAGCGAAAGAAGCGGCAGTTTCAGGGCTGCGTAGCGTTCGCGCACGGCCGCCGGCATGACGCCGAACAGGTAGTCCGGCTCCAGGCACCACGATCGCCACTGCCGCATCACGCCGGCCGGCACGTCGCCGATCATCCGCAGCGTCCGGCCCGGGAAGTAGCCGGCGAGCGGAATCGACAGCGGGACGATCACGAACCACAGCAGCGGCGCGACCCGTCGCAGGCCCGGCACGTAGTCGCGCCAGTAGCCGCTGCCCGTGGCGACCGTCACCATGGCCCTGAAGAACTCGTGGCCGGGGACCAGGCCGAAGATCTGGCCGCCGAGCGAGTGACCGACCCACAGCAGCGGCCGGTCGCCACAGCGCTCGCGGAGGAAGGCAACCATCGCACCGGTGTCCTGCTCGGCCCAGGTCAGCACATCCGCTTCCAGGCCGCGCAGCGAGCCGCTGCGCGAGCGCCCCATGCCGCGGTAATCGAACGTGACGACGAGGTAGCCGCGCGCCGCGAGCCAGTGCGCGAAGGCCGCGTAGTGCTGCTGCTCCACGCCCATCGCGGGAACGAGCAGCACGCCGGCCCGCGCGGCGCGGGCGTCGCCGAACACCTGCGCCGACAACGGGTATCCGTCGCGGGCAGCAACGGTCGTGTGCTTCATCCGAGCGGCCCGCGCACACGGGAGGCGCCGCCTACACCCGCTCGAAGATCCCCGCCGCACCCATGCCGGTGCCGACGCACATCGACACCATGCCGTACCGGATGTTCTTGCGGCGCATTGCGTGGACCAGCGTGGCCGCGCGGATCGCTCCAGTGGCGCCGAGCGGATGGCCGCGCGCGATCGCGCCACCGATCGGATTGACGACGTCGGGGTTCAGCCCAAGCTCCCTGGAGACTGCCAGCGCCTGCGCGGCGAAGGCCTCGTTCAGTTCGATCCAGCCGAGGTCGTCCTGCTTGAGACCCGCGAGTCCCAGCGCAGCCGGGATCGCTTCCTTCGGGCCGATGCCCATGATCTCCGGCGGCACGCCCTTGATGGAAAAGCTCACGAAGCGCGCCAGCGGGGTCAGGTTGAACTGCTTCAGCGCGCGCTCCGAGACGACGATCAGCGCGCCCGCGCCGTCGGACGTCTGCGAGCTGTTGCCGGCCGTGACGCTGCCCTTGGCAGCGAATACCGGCCTCAGCTTCGCCAGTGCCTCGAGCGTGGTGTCGGCGCGCGGACCCTCGTCCTGCTTCACGGTGCGAGTGCGGATGTCGAGATCGCCGGTGGCCAGGTTCGGGAACTTCTCGACGACCTCGATCGGCGTGATCTCGTCGTTGTACTCGCCCGACTCGATACCCGCGATGGACCTCCGGTGGGACTGCAGCGCGAACTCGTCCTGCATCTCGCGCGTGATCTTCCACTGCGCGGCTACCTTCTCGGCGGTCAGGCCCATGCCGTAGGCGATGCCGACGTTCTCGTCCTTCGCGAAGATCGCGGGATTGAACGCCGGCTTGTTGCCGGTCATCGGCACCATGCTCATCGACTCGGCGCCGCCGGCAATCATCACGTCGGCCTCACCCACGCGGATCCTGTCGGCCGCGATCGCGACCGCGTTCAGGCCGGACGAGCAGAAGCGGTTGATCGTCATGCCGCCCGTCGTATTGGGCAGCCCCGCCAGCAGCACCGCGATGCGCGCCATGTTGAGGCCCTGCTCGGCCTCGGGCATCGCGCAGCCGATGATCGCGTCTTCCACCGCCTTCGGATCGAGGGTCGGCACCTGCGACATCGCATTGCGGATCGCGGCAACCAGCAGGTCGTCCGGCCGCACGTTGCGGAACACGCCCTTGGGCGCCTTGCCGATCGGCGTGCGCGTCGCGGCGACGATGTATGCATCCTGTACTTGTCGAGTCATTTCAGTCGGCTCCAATCAGTTCCGCACCGGTTTCCCGGACTGCATCATTCCCATCATGCGTTCCTGGGATTTCGGATGGTTCACGAGCTGCATGAAGAACTTGCGCTCGAGGTCGAGCAGCCACTGCTCGTCGACCTGTGCCGTCGCCTCGACGTCGCCGCCGCACATGACGTCGGCGATGCCGCTCGCGATGAAGAAATCGTGCTGGCTGATGAAGCCGCCGTCGCGCATGTTCGCCAGCTGCGCCTTGATCGTCGCCACCCCGGTGCGGCCCGCGACCGGGAACGCCTTCGGTTTCAGCGGCGGGCGATAGCCGGTGGCGTGCATCGCGAACGCCTCGCCAATCGCCGTCCACAGCAGTTCGTGATTGTTGAAGACCACGAGATCGGTCGGGCGCAGGTAGCCCATCGCCTTGGCTTCGATCGCCGACTTCGCGACGTTGGCCATGGCCGCGTTGAGGAACCAGTTCTTCATGAACGGGAAGACGTCCGTCATGCCGGCCGCCTGCGCGGCCTGCGCCGCGCGCAGCGCGCCTTCCTTCAGGCCGCCCGCGCCGGGGATCAGGCCGACGCCGACCTCGACCAGGCCGATGTAGCTCTCGAGCGACGCGACTGCCTTCGAGCAGTGCAGGATCAGCTCGCAGCCGCCGCCGAGCGCCATGCCGCTCACCGCGGCGATGGTCGGCACCTGCGCGTACTTCAGGCGCATGAACGCGTCCTGCATCTTCTTCTCTTCGGCGCCGATCGCCTTGGCGCCGCCGCTCATGAACACCGGCATCATCGCCTGCAGGTCGGCGCCGACGGAGAACGGATCGTCCGGCGACCAGATCACCAGCCCGCGATACTGCGATTCGGCCAGCTCGACCGCCTTCAGCAGGCCGTTGACCACGCCCGGGCCGATCGCGTGGACCTTGGTCCTGATCGACAGGACAAGGACTTCCGCCATCGGGCCGCCCTCGAGCGTCCACAGGCGCACCGCCTCGTCCTCGTACACCGTCTTGCCGCCGTTGTGCCCTGTGACCTTGGTCTCCCCGGCGATCGGCGCGCGGAACAACTGCTTGCCGTAGACCGGCAGCGCGGAGCGTGCGACGAACTTCTTCTGCGACGGCGACCACGAGCCGTCCGGCGTGTGCACGCCGCCGGCCTTGGCGACCGGGCCGTCGAACACCCACTTCGGCAGCGGCGCCTTCGCGAGCGCCTCGCCCGCGTCGATGTCCGCCTTCACCCACTCGGCGATCTGCTTCCAGCCGGCCGCCTGCCACGTCTCGAACGGGCCGGTCGACCAGCCGAAGCCCCAGCGCAGCGCGAAGTCGACGTCGCGCGCGGTGTCGGCGATCGATTCGGCATGGACGGCGATGTAGTGGAAGGCGTCGCGGAAGATCGCCCACAGGAACTTCGCCTGCGGGTGGTCGGTCTCGCGCAGCAGCTTCAGGCGCTCGGCCGGGTCCTTCTTCTTCAGGATGCGCGCGACGAGTTCGTCGGCCTTGCCGGTCGAGTCGACGTAGTCGGCCTTCTTCGGATCGAGGACCTTGATCGCCTTGCCGTCCTTGCGATAGAAGCCCGCGCCCGCCTTCTGCCCCAGCGCGCCCTTTTCCACCAGCGCCTTCAGCACCGGCGGCGTCGCGAAGTGCTCGGCGAACGGATCGATCGACGCCGGCAGCGTGTCCTGCATCGTCTTGATCACGTGCGCCATGGTGTCGAGGCCGACGACGTCGGCCGTGCGGAAGGTCGCGCTCTTGGCACGGCCGAGCTTGGTGCCCGTCAGGTCGTCGACGACGTCGTAGGGGATGCCGTATTTCCCGGCCTCCTTGATCGTCGCCAGCATGCCGAAGATGCCGACGCGGTTGGCGATGAAATTCGGCGTGTCCTTCGCGCGCACCACCCCCTTGCCCAGCGTGCTGGTCAGGAAGGTCTCGAGGTCGTCCATGATCTGCGGACCGCGTGTCCGGCGTGGCGATCAGCTCCACCAGGTGCATGTAGCGCGGCGGGTTGAAGAAGTGCACGCCGCAGAAACGCGCCTTCAGCCCGGCGTCCATCGCCTCGGCCAGCTTGGCGATCGGCAGGCCCGAGGTGTTCGACGCCAGGATCGCGCCCGGCGCGACGAACGGACCGATCTTCCGGTACAGGTCGTGTTTCCAGTCGAGCCGCTCGGCGATCGCCTCGATGATGACGTCGCAGCCCTTCAGCAGCTCGAGGCCGTCGTCGTAGTTGGCGGCCTCGATGAACTGCGCGTCGTCCTTGACGCCCAGAGGCGCGGGGTTCAGCTTCTTGAGGTTCTCGATCGCCTTCAGGACGATGCCGTTCTTCGGTCCCTCCTTCGCGGGCAGGTCGAACAGCACGACCGGTACCCGTGCGTTCACGCAGTGCGCGGCGATCTGCGCGCCCATCACGCCGGCGCCGAGGACGGCGACCTTGCGTACGACGAAGTTGCTCATTGTGTTCTCCGTTTTCAGTTCGGTCACTTCTTCCCGATCATTCGTTTTCCGGCGGCTCGCCGCCAGTCTAGGCGTGCGCTAGAAGGCCTCGGCGGGCATCTCCATCAGCGTGGCCGACCCCGAGCGCGCGAGGCGGATCAGCGTCGCGGTCTCCGGCAGCAGCTTCTGGAAGTAGAAGCGCGCGACCATCAGCTTGTGGCGGTAGAACGGATCGACCTGGTCACCGTCGGCCTTCACGCGGTCGAGCGCGATCTTCGCCATGCGCGCCCAGAAGTACGAGTAGACGAGGTGGCCGACCACCCGCAGGTACGGCACCGCGGCCGCGCCGACCTCGTCGCGGTTCGCCATCGCCTTCATGCCGAGCTCCATCGTCAGCTTCTGCACCTTGTCGCCGATGTCGGCGAGCGGCGTGACGAACTCGTTCATGTCCGGATCCGTGCCGTTGTCCTCGATGAACTCGGTCACCATCTTGCCGAACGTGCGCAGCCGCGCGCCGTTGTCCATCAGGACCTTGCGGCCGATCAGGTCGAGCGACTGGATCGCGTTCGTGCCCTCGTAGATCATGTTGATGCGCGCATCGCGCACGAACTGCTCCATGCCGTTGGCGCGGATGTAGCCGTGGCCGCCGAACACCTGCATGCAGTCCGAGGCGCACTGGAAGCCGTTGTCGGTCATGAACGCCTTCACGATCGGCGTCATCAGCGCCATCATGTCCGCGCCGAACTTGCGGTGCTCGTGGTCCGCGGCCGACAGCTGCGTGTCGGCCATGAGGGCCACC
This sequence comes from uncultured beta proteobacterium, assembly GCA_963707725.1. Classification (GTDB taxonomy): domain Bacteria; phylum Pseudomonadota; class Gammaproteobacteria; order Burkholderiales; family Burkholderiaceae_F; genus JAOUJD01. The sequence continues at coordinate 140,256 of CAVPRE010000010.1, forward strand.
CAGTACGCGAACGCGCGACCCGCCTCGGCGTACGCGCGCGCGGTCAGCAACGCGCGGCGCACGTCGGCGTGCACGATGATCGGGTCGGCCTGCCGGTCGTGCGCCTTCGGTCCCGTCAGCGCGCGGCCCTGTATCCGGTCGCGCGCGTAGGCCACCGCGTTCTGGTACGCGACCTCGGTGATGCCGAGGCCCTGCACGCCCACGCCGAGCCGCGCGCCGTTCATCATCACGAACATCGCGTTCAGGCCCTTGTTAGGTTCGCCGACCAGCCAGCCGCTCGCGCCGTCGAGGATCATCTGGCACGTCGAGTTGCCGTTGATTCCCATCTTGTGCTCTAGGCCGCCGCAATTGATGCCGTTGCGGGCGCCGACCGTGGCGTCGGGTCCCGCACCGACCGGCAGGAACTTCGGCACGATGAACAGCGAAATGCCCTTCGTGCCCTGCGGCGCGTCCGGCAGGCGCGCCAGTACCAGGTGCACGATGTTCTCGGCCATGTCGTGCTCACCGGACGAGATGAAGATCTTCTCGCCGGTCAGCTTGTAGCTGCCGTCGGCCTGCGGCTCTGCCTTGGTGCGCAGCATGCCGAGGTCGGTGCCGCAATGCGGCTCGGTCAGGCACATCGTCCCGGTCCACTGGCCGGTCGTCATCTTCGGCAGGTACAGGTCCTTCTGCGCCTGCGAGCCGTGCTGCACCAGGCACTCGTGGGCGCCGATGGTCAGGCCCGGATACATCGCCCACGCCTGGTTGGTCGAGTACTGCATCTCGTAGAAGGCGATCTGCAGCAGGTGCGGCAGCCCCTGGCCGCCGTACTCGGTGTCGGCCGCCAGTCCCTGCCAGCCGGCTGCGCGGAACGCGTCGTACGCCTCCTTGAAGCCGGTCGGCGTCTTCACCGACTTCGTCTCGGGATCGTAGGTGCAGCCTTCCTCGTCGCCCGCGCGGTTGGTCGGCTGCAGGATGTCCTCGCAGAACCTGGCCGCCTCCTCCACGACGTGGTTGACGGTGTCGACATCCAGGTCGGCGTAGCGCGGCATCTGCTTCAGCACGTCGACCGCACCTAGCAGCTCGTGCAGGACGAATTGTTGGTCGCGTAACGGGGCCTTGTAGGTCGGCATTGCGTGATCTCCTTGATTCCTTGCTCTGTTGCTTACTTCGTGCTGCGGGATGCCGTCCCGCGCTTCGCGGGACGGCGCATCGAAACGGAGGCGGGGGCGGCGCGTGGGCGGGCGTCGTCGAGCAGCCTGCGCAGCCCGGCGCGGGCGCGCTTGGCGCTGTCGGCGGAGCGCAGCAGGCGCGCGTCCTGGTGCATCGCCAGCATCAGGCCGTAGATCTCGAACACCATCTGCTGCGCGTCGGTGCCGCGCGCGAGGTGGCCTGCCTGCACCGACTGGCGGATCGCCCTCAGCAGTTCGGCCTTCCATCCCGTGATGATCGCGACCATCTCGTCGCGCTGCGGCCCGGGGCGGTCGTCGTACTCGACGGCGCCGGCGATCATGATGCAGCCGCGCGAGATCTCGCGCGCAAGGAAGGCCACCCAGCGCTCGAGGAGCGCTTCCAGCCGGGGCAGGCCGCGCGGCTTCTTCACGGCGGGGCGCAGCACGTCGTCTACGAAGCGCTGCACGTACTCCTTCAGCACGGCCAGCTGCAGGTCCTCGCGCGAGCCGAAGTGCGCGAACACCCCGCTCTTGCTCATCTGCATCTGGTCGGCGAGCGTGCCGATCGTCAGCCCTTCGAGGCCGTCGCGCGCGGCGATGCCCATCGCCGCCTCGACGATCGCCGCGCGCGTCATCTCGCCCTTGCGCGGCCTGAGCGCGGTGGCGAGGTTCGACAGTGCGGAGGTGATCGGCGGCATCGGAGTTAAAAAACGCGCCGGTGAGCGGCGCGCGAGCGGTCGTCTAAAAACGAACGTTCGTACTATTTCCTAGCGGGCCGCGAGCGTCAATCGGGGTTTTAGAGGGCCGGAACTAATGCTGCGCCGCGGCACTGGCGGGCGCGCCGCCGAAGACCGTGGCGATGTGGTCCACGAACAGGCGGACCTTCAGCGAAAGGTGGCGCCGGCTCGGGTAGACGGCCCAGATCTCCCCGCCGGCGCCGGTGTATCCGGGCAGCAGGCGCACCAGACGGCCGGCCTGCAGCGCCGGGTCGAGCAGGAAGTCGGGCTCGTTGATGATCCCGAGGCCCTCGAGAGCGGCCGCGCGCAGCGCGTCGCCGCTGTTCGCGTGCAGGTTGCCCGCCACGCGTACTTCGTGGACCGCGCCGGCGCGGTCGGTGAAGCGCCACAGTCGGGGCGACGCCGAGTACGCATACGTCAGGGCGTTGTGTCCCGCGAGGTCGGCCGGAGCCCGTGGCTCCGGATGGCGCGCGAGGTACGGAGGCGCGGCGCACAGCACCAGTTGCATCGATCCGAGGCGGCGGGCCACCAGCCGGTCGCTGCCTGGGGCGCCGACGCGGATGGCCAGGTCGAAACCCTCCTCGACGAGGTCGACAACACGGTCGGACACCACCAGTTCGAACCTGACGGCCGGATGCCGCTGGACGAACGACGCGATCGCCGGCGCGACCTTCTGCTCCGCCATGCTGTAGGAGCAGGTCAGGCGGACCGTGCCGCGCGCCTGCGCCGCGGACTGCCCCGCCACGGCCTCCGCTTCGGCCAGGTCGGTCAGCAGCGTCACGCACCGCTCGTAGAACGCCTGCCCGCTTTCGGTCAGCGACAGGCGGCGCGTCGTCCGGTTCAGCAGCCGTGTCCCGAGGTGCTGCTCGAGGTCGGCCACCAGGCGCGAGAGCGAAGACGTGGAGATCCCGAGTCGGTCGGCAGCGGCGACGAAACTGCCGGCCTCGACCACGCGGACGAACGCTTCCATCGATGAGAACCGATCCATGCGGCGATTATCCTGCTTTCAAGGACAATTATTTGCTCGATAGCTTCTTTATCCCTTCTTTCGCCACCCTTACCGTTCGGTCGTCGGCTGCACATCGCAGCCTCGCCAACTACCGGAGAACCGAAATGACCGATGCACGCCCCGATTACGCCGCGCTGCTGCTGCGCCTTTCCCTGGGAACGATGTTCGTCGCCCACGCGCTTCTGAAGGTGTTCGTCTTTACCGTGCCGGGCACCGTGCAGTTCTTCCAGTCGCTCGGCCTGCCCGGCGTCCTGGCCTACCTCACGATCGCCGTCGAACTGATCGGTGGCGCGCTCCTCATCCTCGGCGTGCGCACGCGCTGGGTCGCCCTGGCGCTGGTTCCGGTGATGCTGGGCGCGACGTGGGTCCACATCGGCAACGGCTGGGTCTTCTCGGCGCCGAAGGGCGGCTGGGAGTACCCCGTGTTCTGGACGATCACCCTCTTCGTGCAGGCCCTGCTCGGCGACGGCGCGCATGCGCTGCGCTTCGGCGTCGCCGCCCGCCGGGCCCGGCTGCAGACCGCCTGATCGCGTCCGCTCCTCCGACCAAGAGGCCTCCATGAACGCCGCCCTGCCCACCGTCTTCATCTCGCACGGCTCGCCGATGCACGCCGTCCAGGCAGGGCGCGCCGGCGACGCGTGGCGCGCGCTCGGCCTGCGGCTGCCGCGGCCGAACGCCGTGCTCGTCGCCTCGGCGCATTGGGAAACGGAACTGCCGATGGTCGGCACGGCGAAGCAGCCCGAGACCATTCACGACTTCGGCGGCTTTCCGGAGGAGTTGTATCGCATCGGCTATGCCGCGCCCGGCGCGCCGGCGGCGGCCGCTCGCGCGATCGAACTGCTGAAGGAAGCGGGTCTGCCCGCCACGGCGAACGGCTGCCGCGGCCTCGACCACGGCGCCTGGGTCCCGCTGCTGAAACTGCTCCCCGAAGCCGACGTGCCCGTGGCGCAGATCTCGATCCAGCCCTCGCTCGACGCGGGCCACCACCTCCGGGTCGGCGAGGCCCTCGCTCCGCTGGTCGACCAAGGCGTGCTGGTGCTCGCCTCGGGCCACATGACACACAACCTGCGCGAGTGGATCGCCGATGCGAGGCGGCGCGGCTCGATGTCGGTCGATGAGCGCGAGCCGGTCGCCTATGTGCGCGAGTTCACGGCGTGGGTCGACGATGCGCTGCGCCGCGACGACCGCTCGGCGCTCGCGCACTGGGCCGACGCGGCGCCCCATGCGCCGCGCGCGCATCCGACTCCGGAGCACTTCCTGCCGCTGATGATCGCGGTCGGTGCGGCCGGCCGGAATCCGCGCGTCGAGCGCATCGAGGCCGGCGTCGACAGCGGCGTGCTGGCGATGGACGCTTACCTGTTCTGGCCGAAGCGGTGAGTCAGGCGGCGTCGCGCAGCGCAGGAACCTCGTAGAGCCTGTCTTCCGCCATCGCGACGACGCGGTCACCCGGTTCGCGATCGAAACGCGCGCCGCCGGTGAAACTGCCGAAGGCCGGCAGCACGGTCAACCCGTCGCGGAGCCAGAAGCACGGCAGCCGGATGCTGTCGCCGGCGCGACCGCTGATGCGCACGGCAGGGTGCAGGTGGCCGGCGAGCGCGTGGTAGCCGGGAACGAACTGCGGGTGGTGGCAAAGCGCCAGGCCATCGACGCACCACGGCTCCGAACGGACTTCGATGCCGAGGTCCGGCGGCGGGGTGCCCGCCTTCAGGTCGTGATTGCCCTCGACCAGCACGACGTCCAGACCAGCGCGGGCCTGCCGCCAGGCGCGCAGGAGGGCCAGCGTGGCTGGAGCGTGCGCCTCCGCGGCGTGAAAGAGATCGCCGAGGAAAACGAGCGAAGCCGGTTGCGTTCGGGCAAGCGCTACCTCGAGGCGCATCAGCGTCTCGCGCGTCGTGCCCCGCGGCACGGGGACGCCGCGCGCGCGGAAGGTCGCCGCCTTGCCGAAGTGCGCGTCCGCGACGATGAGGCAGCGACGCGCTCGCGCATGGATCGCGCCGGCCGCGAGCAATTCGAGCGACTCGCCGCCGACGTCGATCTGCCACGGCGACTTCACAGCTCGGTCACCGCATATCCGCGTGCGCGCAGCATCTCGACGAGCCCGCGCGGACCGACCAGGTGCAGCGATCCCACCGCGAACAGGTAGTTCCGGCCGTCGGCCATCAGCGCCTCGATCCGGCGCACCATCGCGGGGTGGCGCCCGAACACGATGGTGTCGACGGTGAAGCGCGCGCCCGGCGTCGCCTGCGCCTGCATTTCCGAAAGCAGACGCTCCAGTTCCGCACGGTCCGCCGTCTCCCACGCCCGCACGATCCGCTCGATCTCGCGCCGTGCGGCCTTCGACTCCACGGCCATCAGCGCCTCGTCGAGAAACGCCACCTGGGTCGACCACGGCGCGGTCTCGAACAGCGAGAACTGCTGCTCGATCCCTTCGAACTCGAGGATCGGCCGGTTCCCGGCCTGCGCCAGTCCGGCCAGGTACGACTCCGCGGCCATTCCCTGGACGTAGCCGGCCCGCGCCGCCTCGAACAGCGCGAGCACCGAGCCGAGCATCCATGGCTTCAGCCGCATCATCGGCCGCGGATCGATCCCGTGGCCGGCAAGCACGGCCTCCGCCCGCTTCAGCGTGTCGGCCGGCAGCCGCTTGTCCAGGCCGTCCTCGCCCGGACCGTACATCGCGTGCTGCCGGGTCGCGCTCGCGGCACGCGCCGTGTCCGTGATGTCCGCCTCGAGAACGAGCGCGTCGATCTGCGACAGGCGCGACAGGCGCGACGGGGGCAGTGGATAGAAGTCGGGACGGCCGACATGGATCGTGCCGAACAGCAGGGAGGCCTGGCTGCCCTTGCGGACCTCGAACAGGAATCCGCGGCGCTCGCCCTGCGCCTGCGCGGCGTCCATCGCGACGAGCGCGAGCAACGCGACCAGCAGCGCGGCAGTCGCGCGCACGAACGCTTCGCGAGAGATGAACGACCGTGTCACAGGCGGGTGGGACTGCGGCTGGAAGCGAAGGATTGTAAGGACGGCCGCGGTGCGGCTGCCCGCCCCCACGGGGAGCGAAGGGCGCTTCAGGCCGCCGCCGGCTCGGTAAGCGGGGGCGGTGGCAAGTCGATCAGTGGCTTGATGTAGCGCATCACGCCCGGGTCTTCCTCGTCCCGGTGCGGGCCATAGCCGCGGCGCTGCATCAGCAGGCCCATCTCGTCGTTCTCGCGCAGGACGAGTCCGATGAGCTGAGTCAGTCCGCGCGCGCGCGCCGTGTCCTCCAGTGCCTGCATCAGCACGTGCCCGAGGCCGCGGCCCTGCCACCCATCCTCGACGATGACGCCGAACTCGGCGGACGTGCCGTCCGGGTTGCGCGTGTAGCGGGAGATTCCGCGGATCTCCTCGTGCTCACCACTGGCGTCGATCGCCACGAACGCCATCTCGCGGTCGTAGTCGATCTGCGTGTAGCGGACCAGGCGTTCCACCGTCAGCTCGCGCACCGGCGCGTGGAAGCGCAGGTACGACGAGCGCGCGGACAGCCGGCTGATCAGGCGCTTCTCCGCCTCGGCGTCTTCCGGACGGATCGCGCGCAGGATCACTCTCTCGCCGCTCTTCAGTTCCAGCTGCCGCGTGAGCGCGCGCGGATAGGGGTGAATGGCGAGGTGCGAGAACGTGGCGTCAGCCACCAGGGGGCCATTGGTCACCACCACGCGCGCGTCGAGCGCGATGACGCCGTGCTCGTCCGCGAGCAGCGGATTGATGTCGAGCTCCGCGACCGCCGGGATCTCGCACGCGAGCTCGGACACGCGCAGCAGCACCTCGATCACCTTGTCGATGTCGACGGCCGGCGCGCCGCGGAACGCGTCGAGCATGCGCGACACGCGCGTGCGCGAGATCAGGTCGCGCGCCAGGAACGCATTGAGCGGCGGCACGGCCACGGCCGAATCGCGGAACACCTCGACCGCGATGCCGCCCATCCCGAAGTTGATCACCGGGCCGAACGTCGGATCGCGCGCCAGGCCGACGATCAGTTCGCGTCCCTGCGGACGCACGACCATCTTCTGCACGAGAACGCCGAGGAACCGCGCCTGCGGAGCGCGCTCGACCAGGCGGGCGGCGATCGCCTCGAAGCCGCGCTCGACCTCGTCGACGTTGGCGAGCCCGAGCAGGACGCCGCCCACGTCGCTCTTGTGCGTGATCCCGTCAGCGCGGACCTTGAGCACGACGGGGAAGCCGAGCTGCAGCGCCGCCTGCCGCGCTTCCATCGCGCTGCGCGCGAACAGGCCGATCGCCGTCTCGATCCCGAACGACGCCAGCAGCGCCTTGCTGTCCTGCTCGTCGAGCGTGTGCCGGCCGCCGGCGCGCGCACCGTCGATGATCCGGCGCGCCGCGTTGATGTCGAACTTCAGCTCGTCGATTCGCGGCGGCGGCACCTGCAGGCGAAGTTCGCGGTTGCGGACGAACTGGGCAAGGTGGCCGAAGACCTCGACGCCGCGCTCCGGGGTCGACATCGCCGGCAGCGACGCGGCCTTGAAGACGGCCCGCCCCCGGCCGGCATCCTTCTCGCCGAGCCAGGCCGAAACCACCGGCTTCTCCGATGCGGCGGCAATCGGCAGCAGAGCCTCCGCGGCGCGCTCGGCGCTCGTGCGCGGCGTGGGCGAGAACAGGACCAGGACAGCATCGTTGGCACGGTCCTCGATCAGAAGCTTCAACGCGGTTGCCATGCGGGCGCCGTCGGCGTCCGCCAGGACGTCGACCGGGTTGGTGCGCGACCACCCGGGCGGCAAGGCATCGGCGAGGGCCGCGTGGGTCGCCTCCGACAGGCGGGCGAGCACGACGTTGTTGCCCTCGACCTCGTCCGCCGCCAGCGCTCCAGGCCCGCCGCCGTTGGACAGGATCGCCAGCCGGTTGCCGCGCGGCAGGCGGCCGTTGGCCAGCGTATCGGCCGCGGCGAACAGATGCCCGATCTTCGGAACGCGGACGGCGCCGGCCCGGCGCAAGGCGGCATCGAACACCGCATCGTTGCCGACCAGCGCGCCGGTGTGGCTCAGCGCGGTCCGCCCGCCGGCGGCGTACTTGCCCGACTTCAGCACGATGACGGGCTTCACGCTCGCGGCCGCACGCACGCTCGACATGAATCCGCGCGCGTCGTGGATGCCCTCGACGTACAGCAGGATCGAGCGGGTCAGGGTGTCGCCTGCCAGGAAATCGAGGATCTCGGCGATGCCGACGTCCGACTCGGTGCCGGTGGCCAGGACCGTCGAGAAGCCGAAGCCCGCCGTCCACGCGTGGTCGAGCAGCGCCGTCGTCACCGCCCCCGACTGCGAGACCAGCGCGATGTTCCCGGGGCGCGCGACCGTGCGCGCCCAACTGGCGTTCAGGCCGATATCCGGCCGCATCAGCCCGAGGCAGTTCGGACCCAGCAGCCGCACCTTGCCGCGACGCGCGCGCTGCACCACCTCCTGCTCGATCCGCTGCACGTCCGGCCCCTGGTCGCACAGGCCGGGCGAAAGCACGAGGATCGCCGAAATGCCGCGCGCCGCCGCATCATCGACGATGCCCGGCACGTGGCGGGCCGCCGTCACTACGACGGCCAGGTCCACCTTCTGCGGCAAGGCCTGCAGCGAGGGCAGGCAGGGGCGCCCGTCGACGGTCCGGTGCTTCGGGTTGACGGCGAACACGTCGCCCGCGAAGCCGGCCGACAGCACGTTGTTCATGACGAACCGGCCGAAGGACTCCGGCCGGTGGCTGGCTCCCACGACGGCGATGGATCGGGGCGCAAGCGCCGGGCGCAGGTAATGGATGGCGTCGAGGCTCATGGCTCAGCCTCGAATCGACGGCGAAGCGGGCACGCGGGGAACGTCATGGCATGCATCATGACGCCAATGTCGCAAAGCAACAAATCGCAACATATCAGATTCATCCACGGCGAAAGGACCAGCGGCACGACCGTGCCGTTGACCGGCGTCAACGGCCCCGGGCCGGGCCCTTCGTAGCCTCCCTGCTGGGAAAGAGCTGCGATCGAGAGACCCATGGTGTCCCCGCTGTCGGAGACGGATCTGCAATCGCTCGCCGCCGCGCTGAAACAGCGCCGCGCGGAGGTCGGCACCGAGGTGCAGGAGCGCCTGCACCGTCACGGGCTGAACACCCACGAGGATGCCGCCCTGCCGAATCGCCGCGAGGATACGGACGACGACGCGGCGGCCGACACCGCCGCCCACATGGACATCGCGACGGTCGCACGCGAGGCGGAGGAACTCGCAAAGCTGGAGAGCGCACTGAAACGGCTCGCCAAGGGCGAGTACGGTGTCTGCACCGAGTGTGGCGACGAGATCGCCCGGGAACGGCTGTTCGCGAACCCGGCCGCCACCCGATGTGCCGACTGCCAGCAGTTCGCAGAGCGAACGGCTCGCGTCGCGCGCGTGACACGCGGCTGACCTCAACGCGCGGCGTTTCGCGCTTCCTGCCTGATCACGACCGCTTTTTCGCCGTTCGCCGACGGCGGTCGCGGCCAATAATCTCCTTCCGCAAACCCTTTTGCAGCGGGCAACGAGTGGAGGAGCAATGCGCAAGGCAGTGATCGGATTGGCACTGGTGCTGGCGGCCGCGTCTGCCGGCGCGCAGGAGGGCAAGGGTTACCTGACCGCCGGAGCGGGCGTGTCGAAGTTCGACATCGAAGCGTGCAGCAGCGGTCTCTCATGCGACGACTCGGGATTCGCATGGAATCTCCGCGCCGGGTACCACTTCTTCCCGTGGCTCGGTGTCGAGGCTTCATTCCTCGATTTCGGCGCCGGGACGCTGCCCGGCGTGCTGGCGAACCCCCCGGCCAATACCGTGCCGATCCCGATCGACTCGGACATCCGCGCCTCGGGCTTCGTCGCCTCCGTAGTTGGTCGCGTGCCCGTCGGGCCCGTCAGCGTGGTCGGACGCGTCGGCTGGGGCGCGATCACGGGCAAGTTCCGGGGCAACGCCGCAGTACAGGATCTGTCCACGGGAGCCGTCGAGTACTTCAGTGCGCAGAACCGCGAAACGACCGGCCAGTTCGTTTACGGCGTCGGGCTCACGTTCGACTTCGCCAAGTCGTGGACCGCGCGCGTGGACTGGGACCGGACCAGCGCCGAGGACGGCCGCAATCCCAAGTTCGACGTCGACATGTTCACCGCGGGAGTTGGATACCGCTTCTAGCGGTTGTCGCGCAGTGCAGGCCACGGCTCCATAGAGCCCCGCAGTTGCGGGGCTCTTCTTGTTGCCATTTGGCAACTCCCGGCGGCCCTGACTGCCGAGCGTCAATGCACCCTTGGAATGGACGCGGTGCTCCCGTGAAACTGGCTCATCAGTGTCATGAAGAGCGAAGGCGCGGCGACGCACTTGCTCTAGCGTGCGCGCACTGTCCCTACCGACATGACGAAAGGGACACACATGAAACGATTGCTTGGCGCCACCATTCTTGCCGCTTCGCTGGCCTCCGGCGCCGCGTTCGCACAGAGCCCGGGCGTCGGCCCGTATGTCGGCGCCTCCATCGGCCTGTCGGACTACGACTGAAGCGGTGGCTGCGTTGGCGAATGCGACAAGACCGACATCGGCTTCAAGCTCTACGGCGGGTACATGTTCACCCCGTACCTCGGCGCAGAGATCGGCTATGGCGCGTTCGGCAAGGCCAAGGTCAGCGTCCCGGTCGCCGGGACATCCGTGAATGCGGAACTGAAGAGTTCGGGCTTCAGCGCCTTCCTGACCGCGCAGTATCCGATCGACAACTGGGCGATCTTCGGCAAGATCGGCATGGGCTGGCTGGACAATGAGGTCACCGTCACGGCGCCCGGCTTCGGCGCCGCGAGTGACTCCGACAACTCCACGAAACTTGCCTGGGGTCTCGGCGCCACGTACATGTTCAACAAGAATCTCGGCATGCGCGGCGAGTACGAGAACTACGACTACGACTATCGCGGCGAGTCGGACTCGATCACCATGTGGTCGGTTTCCATCCAGTACAAGTTCTGACCTGACTGCAGAGCGACAAGCGGCCCTTCGGGGCCGTTTGTCATTTGGCGGCTCCGCCTGGCGTGATCGGAGCGGGGTGGCCACGCCGGGGCCGCAGCGGACTGGCGTTGAACCGGTCCGTAGAATCCCGCGCATGAAGGTCAACGGCATTGCCTACCGTTCGCTCTGGCCGACCGCCGACGGCGCGGTCGAGATCATCGACCAGCGCAGCCTGCCGCACGCTTTCGCCACGCGCCTGCTGCGTTCCGTCGACGACGTGATCGAAGCCATCAGCACGATGGCGGTCCGCGGAGCACCGCTGATCGGCGTGGCCGGCGCGTACGGCCTCGCCCTGGCGATGCAGCGCGACGCGGGCGACCCGCATCTGGCCGATGCCCACCGACGGCTCAACGCGTCGCGCCCGACCGCCGTGAACCTGCGCTGGGCACTCGACCGCGTGCGCGCCGTCCTGGCGCCGCTGCCGCCGGCCCAGCGCCCCGAGACGGCCTGGCACGAAGCGGCGCGGATCGCGGACGAGGACGTGGAACTGAATCGCGCGATCGGCGCGCACGGTGCCCGGTTGATCGCAGCCGTGCACGCACGCACGCATGCCCCGGTGCAGGTGCTGACCCACTGCAACGCCGGCTGGATCGCGACGGTCGACTTCGGCACCGCGCTGTCCGCGCTCTACCAGGCGCACGATGCCGCGATCCCGGTCCACGTGTGGGTCGACGAAACCCGGCCGCGCAGCCAGGGGCTGCTGACGGCGTGGGAACTCGCCGCGCACGGCGTGCCGCACACGCTGATCGTCGACAACGCGGGCGGCCACCTGATGCAGCGCGGCGATGTCGACCTCGTGCTGGTCGGCGCGGATCGCGTGAGCGCCCGCGGCGATGTGGCGAACAAGATCGGCACGTACCTCAAGGCACTTGCCGCGGAGGACAACGGCGTGCCGTTCTATGCGGCCGTGCCGTCGCCGACGATCGACTGGACCATCGACGACGGCCTGGCAGGCATTCCGATCGAGGAGCGCGCCGCGAGCGAGGTGCGGGAAGTCGCGGGCCTCGACCCGCAGCATCGGCGCGCGACGGTCCGCATCGCCGGCGACGACACGCCCGTCGCCAATCCGGCGTTCGACGTCACCCCCGCCCGACTCGTCACCGGCATCATCACCGAGCGCGGGGTGGTCGCGCCGGGCGAACTCGGCGCGCTCTTTCCCGAGCGGCGACACGCGGCATGACCGGGCTTCGGGACGACAGCCGCGAGTTGCGGGAAGCGGTCATCGCCACGGCGCGCGCGATGAACGAACGCGGCATCAACGTCAACAAGGCCGGCAATGTGTCGGTGCGCTGCGCGCGCGGGAGGCGCGCCGGCTTCCTGCTGACGCCGACGGGCGTTCCGTACGACCGCCTCGAGGCCGACGACATCGCGTTCGTCGGCGACGACGGCCGCGCGACCGGGCGCTGTGAGCCCTCTTCCGAGTGGCGCTTCCACGCCGCGATCCTCGCGGCGCGTCCGGAACTGCATGCAGTCGTGCACACCCATTCCGCCCATGCGACGGCGCTCGCCTGCCAGGGCCTTGGCATTCCCGCCTTCCATTACATGGTCGCCGTGGCCGGCGGGCATGACATCCGCTGCTCCGAGTACGCGACGTTCGGGACCCAGGCACTCGCCGACCACGCGCTCGCCGCCCTGCGGGACCGCAAGGCCTGCCTGCTCGCGCATCACGGTGTCATCGCGTGCGGCGCCTCGCTCGACACGGCGCTGGCGCTGGCGGTGGAGGTGGAGAACCTGGCGCGGACATACGTGATCGTGCGCGCGCTTGGCGAGCCACGCCTGCTCGATCGCGCCGAGATGGAGCGCGTGCTCGAGCGCTTCGGCACCTACGGACAGGCGCGACCCACGTGAAGCGCGCGACGTCAGGCCGGAACACGACATCCCGGTGCAGTGCCGCCATCGTGGCCGCCGTTCCCGAATGAAGCGTGCACGACAGCGGGCAGCCACGTGATGCCGCAAAGCGCTCTCAAATCGAGGACAGGCGGAAGCACAGGCCGCTTCGGCGGCTCGATCCGCGCCACGCTGTGGCCGACGCGCGCCTTTGCCGGCGGCGTGCGCTGGTTCGACGAACTCTATGTCTGGACCGAGGGCGCGGCGCCGACCGTCACGCAGCGGGCCCGGATCCAGATCAACGCGCTGCGCGATACCTTCAGGTGGCTCGAGTACGACCTCGTCGAGCAGGTCGGCGTCACCATCTCCTTCGGCACGGTGGAACGCGCCCTCGACCCGCTGAACGCGCTGTTCGAGCACAACGTCCTGCTCGCGCACCGCACCTATGTGATGCTGCGCGGCGCTCCGGACCGCCTGCGATCGCGATACCGCCTGCGCGGGTTCGCGGAAATGCTGCGTGGACTCGGCTATCACGTCGGATACCGCATTTCGGCGCCCCGGGTCGGCATGGAACTCCGGGGCGTCGAACTGGTACGGCCCGAGTTCGCCAAGGTGCTCGCCACCACGGCCAACCGCGATGAAGCGTGGACCGACCTCGCTGCCGAGGTGCGCGCCGTGGGGCTCGACACGCGGACCACCATCATCGGCGGCGTACAGGAGGCCGAGCAGGCGCGAATGGCCGCGCGGGCCGGGTTCGAGCTCGGGCAAGGGCTCGCGATCCGGCCTCCGTATCCACCGCCGTCGCTGCGCCACGGGTGACCGCTTCCTGACGGCTCCCATTTCCCGGACAATCGCGGTGCGGCGATGGCGCCGCGGCAGCGATGATGGCGAACAGCGAATACCGCCCGGAACTGGGCACCCACCAGGTCGAACTCGATCCCACCGTGGACTCCTTGAGCCGCTTCGGCTCGCGGGTCCGCGCGCTGGTATGGCCGACGCGCTCGCTGGTCGGCTCGCAGCGCTGGTTCGACGAGCTGTACGTCTGGACGGCGGACTTCGAGCCGGACCGCTCGCTTCGATCGCAGATCCAGCTGGCGGCCATGGAGCACGCGTTCTCGATGCTGGAGCACGAGCGCGTCGAGCGGATCGCCGTGACGATTTCGTTCGGTTCGATCGAGCGCTCGCTGGAGAGCCTCGCCAAGACGCTGGAAACGCATCGGCTGACGGCCCATCGCCTCTCAGTCCTGTTGCGCGGTTCGATGGAGCGGCTGCGCTGGCCGTACCGGGTCCGCGAGTTCATCGACCTGCTGCGCAGCTATCAGATCGCGGTCGGTTACCGGTTCGGCGAGCCCCGTCCCAGCATGGAGCTGTCGGCCATCGACTTCGTGGCACCCGACTTCGCGAAGATGCTCGCGCCGATCAGCGCGCGCGAGGAACTCTGGCAGGAACTGTCCCGCGAGGTCAGCGCGCTCGGGCTGACGCGTGAAACCTTCGTGCTCGCCGGCATCGAGCGCGAGGAGCAACTCAGGCTCGGCCGCCAGGCCGGGTTCGTGCTCGGCCAGGGCCGGGCCCTCAAGAAGCCGTACTTCCCGCCCCGGGTGCTGCGCGCGCCGAAGTAGCAGCCGGTCCGCGGGCGGATTCCGCGCCTTGGCGCCCCGTCCTTGGCCGCCGTCGGCCGGCGATTCCCGCGAATTGCCGGGTACTTGACGGCTTTAGTCGGATTTGTCCCCTTCGAGTCTCAATTGGGCTGCCTCGGCCGCTCTTTTTGCGGTTTTGTGTACGTTCATCTGCGTACCATGTTTGCGTAAGATCCGCACCCTCGGGATCACATGCCGGCCGTAAGCGCCAGCTCACTAGGGGGAATCTTGAAGAAACTCGGCATCCTCGGCACAGGGGCGCTGGTCGCCCTTGCGCTGCCTCTGGCGGCCTCCGCCCAGATCACTGTCTCCGCGACCGTCGTGTCGGCCTGCACTTTCGGCGCGGCCACCGTCACCCTGAATGGCGCGGCGATTGCCGCCGGTTCGGCCGTGAGCAGCACGGCGAGCACGGTAAACCTGACCTGCAACAAGGGAGCGACCGTGACCGTCGCCCTGAACAACGGGGCGAACGGCACCGGGACGCAGAAGCGCCTGCGTGCGGGGACGACCACGAACTACATCAGCTACAACCTTTCACGCCCCAACACCCTGGTCAACGGCGGACCGAACACCTGCCCCGGGCTGCCCGGAACCGAGTGGAACGCAGCAAACACGGTGAACGCTACGAACCTGTTCGTGACCACCGGCGGACCGAAGCCGATCCCGATCTGCATCTCCGTGCCGGCTGCGCAGTACCCGGCGGCCGGAACCTATACGGACACCGTCACAGCGACGCTGACCGTGACGTAGTGCGTCCCGCGGGCGGACCGGTGACGGTCTTCGCGTCTGCGGGAATCTTCCTTTCACCGATAACGGGGCTTGGCGGGGGCCATGAAAGCTTGGATCGGCGCGATGGCGCTGCTGTTCTCGATCGGACCGGCAGCGGCCCAGAACAACTACACGGTCTCGCCGCTGAGGCTGGAGTTGTCGGCCAAGGCGCCGTCGGCCGTGCTGCAGGTCACGCACCGCGGCGACGCCGCCGCGACGATGCAGGTGCAGCAGCGTGCGTGGGTCCAGCGCGACGGCCAGGACGAACAGGACGCGACGCGCGACCTGATCATCAGCCCGGCGATCTTCACGTTCAAGCCGGGCGAGACCCAAGTGGTCCGTATCGCGCTGCGCGCGTCGCCTGATCGACAGGTCGAGAGCGCCTATCGCATCCTCGTAAGCGAGATACCAGCGCCGAGCATCGCGGCCGCGCCCGAGGTCCTCTCGTTCCGGATCGCCTTGCGAATGGATCTCCCGCTGTTTGTGGCCGCGCTCGAGCCGGGCCCGCCGGCCCCGAGCGTCGAGTTCGACCGCGCCAACGGGCGGCTGGTGGTTCGAAACGACGGCCTTTCGCACATCCGTTTCACCGACTTCTCGTTGCAGCAGGCGGGCCGCCAGTTCCACTCGGTGCCCGTCTTCACGGTCCTGCCCGGCAGTTTCATCAGCCTGGAACTGGCGCAGGGCGATCGTGCGGCGACAAGCGCGGGAGCGCGGGCCGAAGCGGACAGCAATGCAGGCCCGATCAGCATCGACGTCGTGCCACGCTAGGCGCGGCGCCGCGGCAGCCTTCGCAGTCTCGACCGCCCTTGCGGCTCAAGGCGCGGCGGCAAGCCTCCAGGCACCCGAACCGCCGCAGGTTGCTGTCGCACCTGCAGAACTAACCGTGCTGACGGTCACGTTCGAGGGCAGGCCTTCGCCCGGAATCGCGTACGCCCTGCGCGAGGGAAGCGAACTGCTGCTCGACGTCGATACGCTCGCCCGGCTCGGCCTCGCGTTCGAGGCGTCCGCAACGCGCTCCGTCGATGGCCGCCGCCTCGCGCCCCTTGGCACCATCCCCGGTCTTCGCTGGAACGTGCTCGAGCGCGAGCAACGCCTCGTCCTGTCGTTCGATCCGAGCAGCCGGCCGCTGTCGAACTTCCCGTTCGGGTACGCGAATGCGCCGCGTCCGCTGACACCCGACTGGGGCGGCTACGTCAATTACGGCGTCTACAGCACGCCGGCGCTCGAGGGGACCCGGATCGAAGGGGCAGGCAACACCCTCGGCGGCAGCATCGGGGCATCGGTCTTCGGGCCCCATGGAATCGGCACGACCACCGCGCTGATCAACGCCAAGACGGCGGCCGACGTCACCGGGCCGCGGACCGTGTTCCTGGACACGAGCTGGCGCTGGGACGACCTCGGCAAGCTCCGGACGCTCCAGGTCGGCGACGGGGTTGCGGCGCCGGGCTGGTGGGGCCAGGCGGTCCGATTCGGCGGCGTGCAGTTCAGTTCCAACTATTCGCTCCAGCCGGGCTTCGTCACTTACCCGCTGCTGGCCATCGGCGGCCTGGCGACGGTTCCGAGCACCACCGAAGTCCTCGTGAACGACGTCCGCGTCGGCAGCCAGGACGTCCCGGCCGGTCCGTTCAGCATCACCAACATCCCGACGATCACTGGGGCCGGGGACCTGAACCTGGTCGTGCGCGACGCCTTCGGCCAGCAGCGCGTCATCTCGCAGCCGTTCTACATCGCGCAGCAGCTGCTGCAGCCCGGCCTCACCGAGTTCTCGATCAGCGCGGGCGCCGAGCGTCTCAACTACGGCATCCGGAACTTCGACTACGGGCAGGGCTACGCCTCCGGCTACCTGCGCGCGGGGCTTACCCGGAACCTGACCGCCGAAGCGCGCGCCGAGTTCGACCGCGACAACGCCACCGCGGGCGTCGGCGCCGACCTGCTGGTCGGCCAGCTCGGCGTGGTGAGCGCGGGCGCTGCTCTCAGTCGGGCGGACGGTGCTTCGGGGGCCAGATACCTGCTGGGATTCGATCGCCAGGGCCGCCTGCTCTCGTTCGGCGCCCGCGCCACGCGCGCGACCTCGGGCTACGCGGAGATCGCGGAGCCCCTCCCGCGCGTCTCGAGCTCCTCCACGGCCTTCTTCCGGGCGCCGCTGGGCGACCTCGGCGCGCTGAGCGTCGGCTACACCGGCCAGCGCTACTTCACGGCGCAACCGGTGACCGTCTACACGGCGAGCTTTTCGCGGAGCATCGTCGGCAACGCCTACCTGACTCTGTCGTTGAGTCGCTTTGCGAGCTCGACCACGCAGACGCAGGCGCTCGCGCTGGTCACCGTTCCGCTCGATCGGCTGACCAGCGCGACGGCGTCCGTCGTGTCGACGAAGAGCGGCGACGACGTCGAGCACCGGGCCGAAGCGCTGCTGCAGCGGTCGCTCCCGGTCGGCGAGGGTTTCGGCTACTACCTGCGCGCGAACACCGACCGGCTCCGCTCGGGCGGCGTCTCGTACGCCGGGCCGTACGGGCGCTACTCGCTGGAGGGATCCGACGCCGCCGGCACGACGGCGCTGAGGGCCGCCGCGACCGGCGCCGTTGCCTGGGTCGGCAGCGACTTCGTCTTCACCCAGTCGATCGAGCAGGGATTCGCAGTTGTCCGCGTCGCCGAGCTCGAGGATGTGCGCATCCTGCAGGAGAATCAGGAGGTCGGCCGCACGCGCGGCGGCAAGCTTGCCCTGACCCAGATTCCTGCGCTGAACCCGATCAAGATTGCCGTGGACCCCGTCGACCGTCCCGATGGAAGTGTCGCTCGACGATGTCACGCGCGAAGTCGTGCTGCTGCCGCGCACCGGCGTGCTGATCGACTTCGGGGCGACGCGGGATCGGACCGCCTTGGTCAAGTTGGTCCTGGCCTCGGGACAGCCGGTTCCGGCGGGCGCGATCGTCGCCATCGACGGTCGCGCGGAAGCCTTTCCGGTGGGATTCGACGGCGAGGCGTTTCTCACCCGGGTGACCGAACGCCAGGACATCACGGTGCGCTTCAACGGCCTGCTGTGCCGGATAGCCGTGACGCTGGACGCCAAGTCGGTGCACTCGAACGTCGGACCCCTGGTCTGCGAGGCCAGGCCGGCGGGCGGAGCCAGCCAGTGAAGCGAAGACTGTTCACGCTCGCCGCGTGCGCCTGCGTCCACGCCACTGGCGCGCACGCAGCACAGTGCAGTGTCGATGCGGTCACGATGAACTTCGGCGCATATGTCGGTTCGCAGGTGAACGTCGCACAGAACATCCGCATCACCTGTTCGGCCACCCTGCCGCCGCCCGAGAGAGTCCTCTACGAAGTGCGGCTGAGCCCGGGCCTGGGCAACAGTTACGCGCAGCGCCGCATGCAGCGCAGCGGGGTGCCGGCCGACACGCTGCGCTACAACCTCTACCTCGGCTCGGTACCCGCCGTACTCGACACCAATGTGTGGGGCGACGGCACCGGCGGGACGCGGGTCTGGCAGGGGGGCATGACGCTGTCGAAAGGTCAGCCGACGAGGACGGACACCGGCACCATCGCCGCCGCCGTCCCCGCCGGAACGGTTCCTTCGAGCGGCGCTTACGGCGATACGGTGACGGCCACCATCATCTTTCGCTGAATCGGCCCGGCCGAACCATTCCACCGTAGAGTCCTCCAAACGACTGCTGCAAGCCTACTGCCTGCAAGGAGTCCCGGAAATGTCCTGCAGATCGCTGCTCGCCTTCGCCCTGGCCCTGCTGCTTGCCGCCTGCGCGACGCCTCTGTCGCTGAAGCCCGGAACCTCGATCGACGAGGCGCGCGCGACGCTCGGACGGCCCACGGCCGAACTGAAGCTGCCCGACGGCGGCACGCGGCTGCAGTACTCGGGCCAGCCCAACAACCAGTCCGTGGTGAACGCGGACTTCGATGCGCAGGGCCGCCTGCGGGTCGTCGAAGAGATGATGACCGACGAGAGCTTCGCGCGCGTGCGGTCAGGCAAGGACACGCAGGCGGATGTCCTTCGCGACTTCGGGCGTCCAGCCGACATCTTTCACTACCGCCTGTCGAACCAAACGGCATTCATGTACCGCTACTTGACCGACGGCAGATTCCCGGCCGCGATGTTCATCTACTTCGATCCGGCCGGCGTGGTGAAACGCACGGAAACCGGCCTGGATCCTTGGTCCATCCGCAATGGCGGCGACCGCAGCCACTAGCCGCCTGGGTCAGTGGCCAGCCCGGTGCGGAATCCCTTAGCGGGTTAGACCGAATTTCCCGTGTCGCCGGACCGCCGGACAATCGCCTGGCTCGATGGACGGCCCGGCAATGAACGACGCGCACGGCGGCACTTCGCCGCTATCTCTCCAGGACAAGCTCGATCGCATCTCGCACGATCGCGACGTGCTTGCGCAGTTGCGCGACCTCGCGCGCCGAGGCCTGCACGATGGAGACTCGGTCTGCCATCGTGAGAGCGGCGTCTGCGGACGCGTGCTGGTGCTGCGCGCCGAGCCGGTCCCCTGCTCCGTGGTTCAGCTCGACGACGGCCGCCAGGTCCCCTTCGACTCCGGGTGGAGTCCGACCCGCGGGAGTTGACGCCAGCGCGGCACGACAGATGCGCAGCAGTTCCGCCGTGGCACAATCCTGCCGCCATGGTGCACGCATCGGAGTTCACACCGAAGATCCTGATCATCGACTCCCATGGCCAGCCGGTCCGCTGGGCGTTGATGCAACGTGCTGCGCGCTACTACGCAGCCGGCAAGGTGCTGACCGAGCTCGGCGAGAACCTGTTCGGCATGGCCGGCGGCATCCAGGAGGCCACCGGCGCGCGTTCCGAGCTGATCACCAGTTCGATCGTGATGATCCGTGGTCGGCACCGGATTCCGTTCGGCCACGCGCACGTCGGGCTCACCAAGCACCGCCTGTTCGTTCGCGACCGCCACGTGTGCGCGTATTGCGGCGACCACTTCACCGAGGGCGAGCTCACGGTCGAGCACATCCATCCCGTCTCGCGTGGCGGCCGCCACGAGTGGACCAACGTCGTCACCGCCTGCCGCTCGTGCAACACGCGCAAGGGCAGCCGTCGACCGGAGGAAGCGAACATGCCGCTGCTGTACGTGCCGTACGCGGTGTGCCGCAGCGAGGGCTTCATCCTCAGCAATCGCCGGATCCTCGCCGACCAGATGGCATTCCTGCAGACCACCCTGCCGCGCCACTCGCGCTGGGCGCACAGCTGACGTTCAACCGGGCAAGAACGCGGCGCCCGGGCCGCTGCGGCGGCGAACGCGACGAATCGCGCGATTCAGGGCGCGAGATGGCGCGACTGGCGTGGCGCCAGCCGGCGCCGCGGGCGCGTCGCGGTCGAGAGGACACGCTCCTCGCCGAATGCCAGCCGCCCGCGCGCGCCTGAACGACGGTAATCGCCGGCCAGAGTCGCCGTCGCGTCGCGCGGATCGGTTCCCTTCTCCACCATCCAGCGGTGCGTCAGTTCGTAGAGCCGCTCGACCGGGATGGCGTGCGTCTGTCCGCACGCGTCGTGCAGCCAGCCGGCGAACTCCATGAAGCGGCTGAACGGCGCATCGGCCAGCACCAGCGGCAACGTGTTCGTGAAGCGCCCCGAATTGGCGACGAGGTCCCAGTACCGCGCGAAGCGGACGAGACGCTGCACCGTCGCCGCGTCGAGCGCGCCGGTCTGCGTCACCTGGTATGGCGGTGCCGGGTCGTAGACCATGCCGAACTCCGTGGTGTGCCGTGCGATCGGCGCGCCGCGCAGTCGCTTCAGCAGTCCCACCTGGATCTCGTGCGGCGCCAGGGCGACCAGCCGATCGAACCCGGCGGCGAACGACGCCAGATCCTCGCCCGGCAGGCCGGCGATCAGGTCGACGTGCAGGTGAGCCTTCGTGT
This sequence comes from uncultured beta proteobacterium, assembly GCA_963707725.1. GTDB lineage: Bacteria > Pseudomonadota > Gammaproteobacteria > Burkholderiales > Burkholderiaceae_F > JAOUJD01. The sequence continues at coordinate 161,281 of CAVPRE010000010.1, forward strand.
TCGCGCGCAGCCACAGGATGTTGGCTTCGGCGGCGGCATTGTCCTGGCGCCGGGAGATCCGCTTCTGTGTCGCAACGTCGAAAGTCTGGATGCCGATCTCGAACTGCAGCGTGCCGGCCGGAAAGCGCATGACCGGCGCCTTCAACGCCTCGGGCAGGTGATCCGGAACCAGTTCGAAGTGCAGGAATGGGGAATCGTCGGGACGCGCCGCAATCAGCCCGAGGAAGAACTCGAGGATGCGCACCGAGGTCGCCACCTTGAGGTTGAACGTGCGGTCGACGAACTTGAAGTGGCGCGCGCCGCGCTCGTACAGGTGCGACAGCTCGGCCAGCAGCGGCTCGAGCGGAAAGGGCCATGCCGTCCGGTCCAGCGCGGACAGGCAGAACTCGCACTTGAACGGACAGCCGCGCGATGCCTCGACATAGACCGTCCGGTTCGCCAGGTCCGCATCGGTGTACTCGCGGTACGGCAGCGTCAGGTGTTCCAGCGGCGGCTGCTCGCCGGCGTGCACCCGGTTCAACGGACGCGGCCCATGCAGCAGGGCGGCGGCCAGCCGCGCGAAAGTCACATCGCCCCAGCCGGTGACCACATGGTCGGCGAGCCGGCAGATCCCCTGCGCCTCGACTTCGTGGCTTGACTTCCGGCCCGCCGACGACCACGACGACGCCCGGCTCGCGCGCCTTGAACTGCCGGATCACCTCCGCGGTCTGCAGCACGTTCCAGACGTAGATGCCGAAGCCGACGATGCGGGGGCGCTCGGCCAGCAGCGCATCGACGATCGCCGGTGCCGGTGTGCGCACCACGAACTCCCGGATGACGCTGTCGTCGCGCAGCGCGCCGAGGTTCGCGCGCAGGAAGCGCAATCCGAGCGCCGCGTGCGAGTAGCGCGAGTTGAGTGTCGACAGGACGATGCTTGCCATAGCGCAAGGAAGGATACCGATCGGGTGACGGCGCGCCCGGCCAGGTCAATGGGGGCGGGAACGCGCGGCTAGACTGGAATCGTCGCTGCAGACACTGGAGTCGGACATGCGCCTGACGTTCTTCGGTGCGGCCGGAGAGGTGACTGGATCCTGCCTGCTGGTGGAAGCGGACAGTGTCCGCTTCCTGGTCGACTGCGGCATGTTCCAGGGCGGCCGCGAGGCGGCCGCGCGCAATCGGGTGGCGTTCGGCCGCGATCTCGGCCGGCTCGACTTCATCCTGCTGACCCACGCGCACATCGACCACTGCGGCCTGCTGCCGCGCTTCGCCGCGCCCGGCGCTCCGCAGGTCTACTGCACCAAGCCGACGGCCGACCTCGTTCCCGTCATGCTCAAGGACAGCGCCCACGTGCAGGCAGTCGGCGCGCGCAGCGCACCCTATCGGGGGCGGCGGTCGATCACCGACACGCCGCTGTACTCGGCCGAAGACGTCGATGCGCTGGCGCTGCGCCTGAACGGCGTGCCGTACGACGTCGAGTTCAGGCCGAAGCCGTCCGTGTCGGTGACCTTCCGCAGCGCCGGCCACATCGTGGGGGCCGCCTTTGCCGAGATCCGCGTGCGCGACGGCAGACGCGAGCGCAAGCTGGTCGTGTCCGGCGACATCGGCGAGGCCTCGCCGCTGGTGGTCCGCGATCGCGCGCCCCTCGTCGATGCCGATGTCCTCGTGATGGAGTCGACCTACGGCGACCGCAATCACCGCTCGCTGGCGCAGACCGAGGACGAACTGGTGACCGTCATGGACGACATCCTGCACGCGCGCCGCGGCAACGTGATCGTCCCGGCCTTTGCGCTCGGGCGGACCCAGGAGTTCCTCGTGCTGCTGTACCGGCTGACGCAGTCCGGGCGGCTGCGCGTGCCGCTGGTGTTCGTCGACTCGCCGCTGGCGACGCAAGCGAGCGCCATCACGTTCCGGCACCTCGAGGCGCTGGACGAACTGGCACACGCATTCCACCAGGCGGAGCGCGCGCGCAAACTCCCGTTCACGCTGCGCTTCACCGAAAGCGTCGAGGACTCGATGTTCCTCAACTCGATCCGGCACGGCGCCGTGATCGTCGCCGCGAGCGGCATGTGCGATGCCGGCCGCGTGCGGCATCACCTGCGCCACAACCTGCCTCGGCGCGAATCCGGAGTCGTGATCATCGGCTTCCAGGCAGCGGGCACGCTGGGCCGCCGCCTGGTGGACGGAGCCCGCGCGGTCCGGATGTTCAACGACTCCGTGCCGGTCAAGGCAAGCGTGCACACGATCGGCGGCTTGTCGGCGCACGCCGGGCAGGACGGCCTGATCGGCTGGCTCGCGGGCGCGCACCGCAAGCCGAAGATGACCTACATCGTGCACGGCGAGCCGCAGGCGTCGCACGGGCTGTCGGCGCGGATCGCGAAGGAACTGCGCTGGGCGACCACGATCGCCGCGCCCCAGTCGTATGAAATCTGAGGACGCGGGCGCCCTGACGGCGCTGGCCGTCCGACGGGTCGGCATCGACACCTACCGCGAGAACGTCGCCTACCTTCACCGCCGCTGCCCGCTCTACCTCAGCGAAGGTTTCCAGGCGCTCGCCAAGATCGAGGTGACGGCCAACGGCCGCTCGATCCTGGCCTCGCTGAACATCGTCGACGATCCGGGCATCGTGGCCGAACAGGAGCTCGGGCTGTCGGAAGAAGCCTTTGCGCAGCTCGGCGCCGAGGCGGGCACGCCGGTGCGCGTCGACCACGCGCCCGCGCCGGCATCGACCTCGGCGTGGCGACGCAAGGTCGAAGGCGAGCGGCTCGGCCGTGCCGACTATCACGCGGTGATCAGCGACATCGCGCAGCACCGATACAGCAAGATCGAACTCGCGGCCTTCGTCGTGTCGACCGGCCACTTCGACCTCGACCGCGAGGAAGTGCTGTTCCTGACCGAAGCGATGACCGCAGCCGGGCGCCGGCTCGACTGGCACGAAAAGCCGGTCGTCGACAAGCACAGCATCGGCGGCATCCCGGGCAATCGCACGTCGATGCTGATCGTGCCGATCGTCGCCGCGCACGGGATGCTGATCCCCAAGACCTCGTCACGCGCGATCACGTCGCCGGCCGGGACGGCCGACACGATGGAGTGCCTGGCCGACGTCGAGCTGCCGTTCGCGCGGCTGGAGGAAATCGTGCGCGAACTGCGCGGCTGCCTCGCGTGGGGCGCCTCGGCCGACCTGTCGCCGGCCGACGACGTGCTGATCGCGGTCGAGCGTCCGCTGTCGCTCGATTCGCCGGGCCAGATGGTGGCCTCGATCCTGTCGAAGAAGATCGCCGCGGGGTCCACGCACCTGGTCCTCGACATTCCGCTCGGCCCGACGGCGAAGGTGCGCTCGATGCCAGCGGCGCAGCGGCTGAAGAAACTCTTCGAGTTCGTGGCCGAGCGGCTGCACCTGACGCTCGACGCCGTCATCACGGACGGCCGCCAGCCGGTCGGCTCCGGGATCGGACCCGCGTTGGAAGCGCGCGACGTGATGCGCGTGCTGCGCGGCGACCCGCGGGCTCCCATGGACCTGCGGCAGAAGGCCCTGCGGCTCGCGGGCCGCGTCCTCGAGTTCGACCTCGACGTGCGCGGCGGCGAGGGCTTTGCGGTCGCGCGCGACATCCTCGACTCCGGTCGTGCGCTGGCGAAAATGGAGGCGATCATCGATGCGCAGGGACGGCGGCCGTTCGACCCCGATCGTCCCGGGCTGGCGTCGAAGGCGTTCGAAGTCGCGGCCGACCGCGACGGCGTCGTGACTGCCATCGACAACCTGCGGCTGAGCCGGCTCGCTCGACTGTCCGGCGCGCCGAAGGTGCGCGGCGCCGGCGTCGACCTGTTCAGGAAACTGGGCGACGCCGTCCGCCGCGGCGATCCGCTGTATCGCGTTCACGCGGAGTACGGCTCCGACCTCGCGTTCGCGCGCGACTGGGCGGCCCATGACAGCGGCTACACCATCGGAGAGCCGGGCGAGCCGCCGCGCGAGTTCTCGGAGTTCTGAAATGCTGCTGCACTTCGACGACGAAGAGCTGTTTGCCGCCTCACTCGCCCAGGCGACCGGCCTCGAAGCGCGGCGGGTGCAGCGCCACCGGTTTCCCGACGGCGAACTGAAGCTGACGCTGCCGGCACCTCTGCCTTCGAACGTGGTCGTGCTGAGGTCGCTGCACCATCCCAACGAGAAACTCGTCGAACTCGTCCTGCTCGCCGACGCGGCCCGCGCGCTCGGCGTCCGCAACCTGACGCTCGTGGCGCCGTATCTCGCCTACATGCGGCAGGACAAGGCCTTCCATCCGGGGGAGGCAGTGAGCCAGCTGATCATCGGCCGGCTGCTCGCGGAACGCTTCGACACGGTCCTCACTATCGATCCGCACCTGCACCGGATCGCGGCACTGGAGGACGCTGTGCCTGCGCGGCGGGCGGTCGCGCTCAGCGCCGCACCGCTCATCGGCGCGCACTTCGCAGGCCGCACGCCGCGACCGCTGCTGCTGGGGCCGGACGCGGAGTCGGAGCAGTGGGTAAAGGCGGCAGCCGGCGCGCAGCTGGATTACGCGGTCTGCACGAAGGAGCGCAGTGGCGACCACGACGTTCGCATCGAACTGCCCGATGTGGCGCTGCGCGGGCGCCACGTCGTCCTGGTCGACGACGTCGCCAGCACCGGCGGCACGTTGATCGAATGCGCGAGGCGGACACTTGGCGCGGGGGCCGCGCGCGTCGACGCCGCCGTCACGCACGCCTTGCTGGACACCGACGCCGAGGCCCGACTCGCTGCCGCCGGCATCCGGGAACTCGTCAGCACCGACACGGTGCCACACGCGAGCAACCGGATCGGCGTCGCCGCGCTCCTCGGGAGCGCCCTGAAATGAAGTTCGCCCGAGGGACACGCAGCGCCGGGCGATGAATGAAAATCGCCCGGGGCCGCGAGGCGCCGGGCGATTCCCGATGCAGGCGTCGAGGCGGTTCGCCTCGCGCCGTTTACTTCAGGTGCTTGCTGACGTACTTCGTCAGTTCGAACATCGAGGCCTGCGCCTTGCCGAACAGCGCCTTCAGCTTGTCGTCGGCATTGATCATGCGACGGTTCACGGCGTCCTGCAGCTTGTTCTTCTTGATGTACGCCCAGATCTTGCTGGTCACTTCGGTGCGCGGCATCGGCGTGTTGCCGATGATGGCGGCGAGCGTGGCGCTCGGCGTCAGCGGGCGCATGAACGCGGCGTTCGGCTTGCGCTTGACCTTGGGCTTGGCGGCCTTCTTCGCAACCTTCTTGGCTGCGACCTTCTTGGCTGCGGCCTTCTTCGGCGCCGCTTTCTTCGCGGCCTTCTTCGCTACCTTCTTGGCCGTGGCCTTCTTGGCCGGAGCCTTCTTCGCCGCTTTCTTCGCCTTCTTCGTTGCCATCGACATTTCTCCTAGAGAAGTTCAGGTGCCACAGCGACAGCGTTCTCGAATGAAAACAGCGGAGAGCGCTCTCGTTGCGTGGTCGCGATCCTAAGCCAACCCGGATCAAATACAAGAGGGAAAAAGCACTTTTTCAGAGGGAAATTGCGTGTTCGCAACGCGTTTTCCCTCTGGAAGTCGGCGCCCCTCGGCGAGAACACCTACGAATGGTGCACAAGATTTTGGAATTTCTCCTCGGAAAGCACTACATCTTGTGCCTGTCCGTGTCGCATTTTCATGACGCGGCCGCGCGCTCCAGATCGGCCAGCATCCGCTCGATCCGCGCGCCCAGCCGTTCGGTCGTCACCTGCTCGCGGAAGCGCTCCACCATCAATGGAAACGCGAACGGCGTCGGCCGCGACAGCAGTCGGTACTGCACCTCCTGGCTCCGCATGCGGCCGAGCGACTGCCTCAGCCGCCCGAGGTCGAGTTCCTGCTCCAGGACTTCGCGCTCGGCCTGCGCCAGCAGCCTGTTGCTCGCGTCGTACTTCCGGAACACCTCGTAGAACAGGCTCGAGCTCGCCTGCAACTGCTTCACCGACTTCGGCGCCCCGGGATAGCCCTGGAAGATCAGTCCCGACACACGGGCCACCTCGCGGAACCGGCGCTGCGCGAGCTCGCCCGCGTTCAGGCTGGCGAGCACGTCGTCGAGCAGGCCATCCTCGGAGAGCAGCGCGTCCCGTCGACGCTGCCACGCGCCCATCCAGTCGATGTCGTCCGGCGAAAGCAGTTCGAACCCGTAGTCGTTGACCGCGATCGAGAAGGTCGACGGCGTCGCCTGCCCGATCCGGCAGGCGAGCAGCGCCGCCAGCCCCATGTGCACGAGGCGACCGGCGAACGGGTAGACGAAGAGGTGCCGCCCTTCCCGCGAGCGCATCGACTCGACGACCAGCCTGTCGCGCGTCGGCACCATCGACCACTTCGCCTGAAGCTCGATCAGCGGCCGGGCCAGCCGCATCTCGGGGACTTCGTACCGCCCGGCCACCGCTTCCTCGAACTGGCGGAGCACGGCGTCCGCGAGTTCGGTCGACAGCGGCATCCTGGTGCCCATCCATCGCGGCACCGCGCCGCTCCTGCGCTTCGCCGGCTGCACATAGGCCGTCATCTCGTGCACGCGGACCAGTTCGAGCATGCGGCCGCCGAACAGGAACGCGTCACCCTTGCGCAACCGGCTGATGAAGGACTCCTCGATCGAGCCGAGGCTGCGGCCGTTCGCGAGCTTCACCAGCATCGTCGCCTCGGAAACGATGGTCCCGATCGACATCCGGTGGCGCTGGCCAATGCGGGTGTCCTGGACGCGATGGATCCCGGCGTCGTCCCGCCGCACCCGGTGATAGTCGGGATACATCCGCAGCGCCTCGCCGCCGCGCCCCACGAAGTCGAGTGCCCAGTCCCACTCATCGTCGGTGAGCCCGCGGTAGCTCCAGGTGTCGCGGACCTCGGAACGCAGTTCCGCCTCGGCGAAACCGGTGCCGAGCGCGATGGTGACCAGATGCTGCACCAGCACGTCGAGCGGCCTCTCCGGCGCCTGCCGCGACTCGATCCGGCGCTCCGCCACCGCGTGCCGCGCGGCCGCGGCCTCGACGAGTTCGAGCGTGTTCGTCGGCACCAGCGTCACGCGCGACGCACGCCCCGGCGCGTGGCCGCTGCGCCCTGCGCGCTGCAGCAGTCGCGCAACGCCCTTCGGGCTGCCGATCTGAAGCACGCGCTCGACCGGCAGGAAGTCGACACCGAGGTCGAGACTCGACGTCGCAACCACCGCCTTCAGCCGGCCTTCCTTCAGGCCCAGTTCCACCCACTCGCGCACCTCCCTGGCGAGGGAGCCGTGATGCAGCGCGATCAGGCCCGCCCAAGCGGGCCTGGCTGCGAGAAGCGACTGGTACCAGAGCTCGGCTTGCGAGCGCGTGTTGGTGAATACCAGCGTGGTCGAGGCGCCTTCGATCTCCCGGATGACGGGCTCGAGCATCCTGATGCCGAGGTGGCCGGCCCACGGGAAGCGGCCGGGGTCGTCGGGCAGCAAGGAGTCGACGACGATCTCCTTGTCGATGCAGCCCTCGACCAGCACGCCTTCGTCGCTGTTCAGCAGCACCTGCATCGCGTGCGCGGTGTTGCCCAGTGTGGCTGACAGGCCCCACACCGGGAGCGCCGCGCGCTGGCGCGCAAAGGACTTCGGAGGCGGGCGAGCGCCAACTGGACCTGCACGCCTCGCTTGCTGCCGATCAGTTCGTGCCACTCGTCGACGACGACGAGGGCGATGCCGGACAGCTGTTCGCGGCTGTCGGCGCGCGACAGCATCAGGCTCAGGCTCTCGGGCGTGGTGATCAGGACCTCGGGCGGCCGCCGGGCCTGGCGCGCGCGCTCGCCGGATTCGGTGTCGCCGGTGCGGACAGCGACCGTCCAGTCGAGCCCGAGGTCGGCGAGCGGCTCGGCCAGCGCGCGCGCGGTGTCCGCGGCGAGCGCGCGCATCGGCGTCAGCCACAGCAGGCGCAGCCCGCCGCCGGGCACCGCGCCCGCCAGCGCCCGGTTCAGCAACGCGAACCAGACGGCGTAGGTCTTGCCGGAGCCGGTCGTCGCGTGCAGCAGGCCCGAGCGCCCGGCGGCCACGTGGCCCCACACCTCGCGCTGGAACTCGAAGGGCTGCCAGCCGTGCGCTGCGAACCAGCCTTCGCCGCTCGGCAACGCGAGTTGTCTCTGCTCACTGCGCTCCGTCGACGGCGCGGGCGCCACCGCCGCCCCGGCCCCGGCGGCACGCTGCCCGCGCGCGATGCGCGCCTTGTTCGCGCGTCGCGCGCGCAGTTGCGTTCCGACATTGGGGCCCGGCGGCAGGCCCCGGCGCTGCTCTGGCACGCGGTGTCCCGGTGAGGCTGCAAGAAAAGGAAACGCCGCCCGGAGGCGGCGTTCCGTGCTTCGGCGGCGAGGTTACTTGACGCCGAGCGTCTTCATCGCCTTCGCCAGCGTGTCGACCGACTCCTGGTGCTTGCCGGCCTTGTGCAGGGCCTCGCCTTCGGCGCGCTGCTTTTTCACCTCGCTCATCTGGGCTTCGGTGAGCTTCGGGTTCTTGGCCAGCGCATCGTCGATCTTCTTCATGTCGGCCGGGCAGTGGAAGGCCAGCGCGGCGCCGGAGAACAACAGGGCGCCTGCGGCCAGGACGATTCTCGATTTCATGGTTGTCTCCTGGGAGGGTTGCAGACCGCGCCCTGGAAGGACGCGGGCGGCCAATATAGCGAGGCGAGCCGCGCGTGTCAGCCCGGCGGAATGCCGCATCCATACCCGCGTCGCCTCCGCGGGCACGCGCAGGCGGCGCGGTGCCCCTACTCCTCGACGCGACGCACGGCAACGATGGTGAGCAGCCGCACGGTGGCGTAGGCGAGCCGATAGCCGATGCGCTTCCACCACGGCCGCTGCGCCAGAGCCGGCGCCTGGAGGGCCACCGACCCGTGCTCGATCGCGCGCTCCAGCTCGCCGCGCAGCTGCACCGCGAAGCCCTGGTCGATGACCGCCACGTTCGCCTCGCGCGCGAGCAGCAGGCTGTACGGGTCGATGTTGCTCGATCCGACGGTCGACCAGACATCGTCGAAGACCGCGACCTTGGCGTGCAGGAAACTCGGCGTGTACTCGTGGAGCTGAACGCCCGCCTGCACCAGTTGCCCGTACAGCGCCTGCTGCGCGTAGTGCTGCAGCCGGTACTCGACACGACCCTGCAGCAGGAGCCGCACCCGCACCCCGCGCCGCGCCGCCGCGCACAGCGCCTGCGTGAGCCTCCGACCGGGAAGGAAGTAGGCGGAAGCGATCAGGATCTCCCGGCGTGCGCCCTCGATGCGGTCCAGGTAGGCATGCTCGATGGTCCGGCGGTGCTGCAGGTTGTCCCGCAGCAGCAGCGCCGCGCGCGTGTTCTCCGGGAGCGGCATCGAAGGGTCGATGTACCGAGGCCGCGCTTCACCGGGCCGCCGGTCGCCCGCCGACACTGTCCACCACAGCCGCTTCACGACGAACGCGATGAGGGCCACCAGCGGCCCCTCGCACGCCACCGCGAAGTCGTAGCGCGGGCCGATGTCGGCGCCGCCGGTGCCGGGATGATGGCGGTCGTCGATGATGTTGATGCCGCCGACGAAGGCGATGCGATCGTCCACCACGGCGATCTTGCGATGCAGCCGCCGCAGCAGTCGCGGCTCAAGGCGCCACCAGGTGCCGGGACGGAACACGCGGAAACGCACCGCGCCCCTGGCCATGCGTTCGCGCAGTACCGGGATCGCCTTGTCCGACCCGAAGGCGTCCACCAGCAGGTGGACCGCGACGCCACGGCCGGCCGCGGCCTGCAGCGCATCGGCGACGCGCACGCCGACGGCGTCGAGTTCGAAGATGTAAGTCTCAACGTGCACCGATTCGCGCGCGGCATCGATCGCGGCCAGCAGGCGCGGGAAGAACTCTGCGCCGCTGCGCAGCAGTTCGATCCGGTTGCCGCCGTAGACCAGCGGTCGCGTGGTGAGCGACCGCTCGAGCCGCCGTCGCGCCCACGGCGAGGCGGGGTTCACCTGACCTCGAGGTCGGCGATCAGCGGCATGTGGTCCGATCGCTGCGACCACTCCAGCCCCCGCGGCACCCGTACGTCGTGCACCTCGAGGCCGCGGACATAGATGCGGTCGAGCATGAGCCACGGCATCACGCTCGGGAAGGTGCGCGCGACCGGCGCGCGCTTCGGCTCGCGCCACGGCATCAGGCGGTCCATCAGCCGGGGACTGCCGTTGCGGCGATTGAACTCGGACGCGACCTCGACCACGTCGAGTTCGTCGTGCAGCACCCTGTCGGCGGCGCGCTGCCAGTCGTTGAAATCGCCGGCGATGATCAGCGGCGAGCCAGCAGGAACCTCGGAGCGGACGAAGTCGACGAGAAACGCCGCCTGTCGCACGCGGCTCCTCTTGATCAGGCCGAAGTGAGTGTTGATCAGGTGGATCTCGACCGAACCGTTCCGTCCCTTGTAATGCGACACCGCGTGCAGCAGGCCGCGCTTCTCCAGCACGTGGTCGGAGATGTCATGGTTGAGGAACACCCCGATCTCGTGGCGCGACACGATCGCGTTGCCGTGATGCCCGTGCGGATAGACCGCGTTCATGCCGTAGGCGCGGTGCAGGTAGCTGCCGGTGCACAGGTAGTCCAGCTGCGTGCCTTCCGGATAGCCCTTGCGCCTGGCCATGCGCTCGTTGCGGTCCTGCACTTCCTGCAGGAACACGATGTCGGCGTCGATCGTGTTCAGCGCGAGCCGGACGTCGTGGATGCGGACCTTCGGCCGCAGGCCCATCACGCCCTTGTGGATGTTGTAGGTCGCGACGCGCAGCTTCATGGAGCCGTGGAGCCGGATGCCTCAGGACGCAGCGCGAAGTAGGAACCGAGCAGGTGCGGGTCGTCGAAGTGGCGGCGTCCGACGAGCGCCGTCGCGTGATGCCCCCACTGCCGCATCTGCCCGGGCGACGCGACGCCGCTGGGCCAAAGCAAGTGGCGTTCGCCGCGTTCAGTCCCGGGCATCAGCCCGTCGACGCCAAAGACGCTGCGCGTGCCGCCGGCCGCGCTCGGCGATGTCGTCGGGCGCCGGTCGTCGTCGAGCTGGTAGCGCACCGACGGCTGGGCGCGCGGCTCGACCGACACCCGCTGCAGGTAGTGCGTGCCCGACTCGACGCGCAGGACGACGACCTCGTCGCGCTTCGGCGCGCGCACCGCCTGCGGCGAGAACATGCGCTCATCGAGCGTGTCCGCCTGCGGCCGGGCGATGACGCGCTCCGTCGGGAAGAACAGGTGATTGCGTCCGCTCGGACGCATCGCGTCGTACACCAGCGGGCTCCCGTCCTTGTCGAGCGTCACGCGCCAGACGAGGCCGTCGATGCGTCCGGACAGCGGATCGAGCACGTCGCGCGCCGGACGCTCACTGAACCAGAAGGTGTAGACGAGCTGGAGGCGCGCGCCGTCGTCGAAGATCGCATGGGAGACACGCGTGTAGGCGATCGGCTGCGCCGGATCGACCACCGGAAGATCGGCGCTGTCCAGGCCCAGTTCGCCCGGGCGGTCGTACCCTGCCCGCACGTCGACCTCGAGCAGCGGCGCATGCCGCACCAGCAGCGCGGTCCGGTCGAGTCGCGACAGCACAGGCAATCCGAGCGGATCGCCCGCCACGGGAAACGCGACCTCGGGAACCGGCCATGCGGTTCGCACGCCGAAGCGCGTCAACCGGCCACTGCACCGGCAGCTGGTCGAGCGGCACCGCGAACGCGGCCCGCGTTTCCTCCTGCCACCGCGCCTCGCTGGCGGCAACCAGCAGCTGCGTCACCGGATACAGGCCGATGGCGCGCGCGCTCGCGTTGTACGCGTCGGGCACCCGCGCCCGCGCTCTCAGCGAGTCGATCGATGCGGCGTCCGTCGCCCCAGCAGCACGCGGCACCGGGCAAGATCGTCGGACGGCAGCATCGCGTTGGCGAGTTCCGCGGTCCGGCCGGCGTCGTCGAGCGTGGCGAGCCGTGCCAGCCATGCCCTGCGCGCCGGACCGTCGACCTCCGCCTGGGGCGCGAGCGCGGCAGCGAGCCGGTCGACCCGCAGGTACGGAAAGCCGGCGATGCGTGGCGCCTCCGCGTCGCGCACGGCGAGCGCGTCGACGCGACGATCGATGTCGGCGAACAGGCGCGCGCAGTAGCCGACGTTGTCATCGCGTTCGAGGTGACGCGCGATCGGCTCGGCGGCGTACGGGTCGACCGGATCGATGCTGGCGCAGCCCGCCAGCGCGACCGTCGCGCACAGCGCCAGCGCGCTAGCGCGCCGCACCCAGCGACTCGAGTCGTCGGATCGCCCCGGCATTGGTCCAGGAGAAGCAGGCGTCCGCGGCGTCGCGCCACGGCAGCCAGCGGTAGCGCGTGTGCTCGGCCGGAGCCAGAACGGGTTCGAAGCGTTGCGGAACGCAGAGTCCAAAGACATGCTCCGTATTATGCGTAACACCGGGCGCATACCGGCTGCGCCAGTGCGCGTAGATCTCGTACCGGTGAGTCAGGTTCCAGTCGTCGAACGACTCGGCCGGGGACGAGAGGCCGGTTTCCTCGGCCACCTCGCGCACGCAGGTCGCGCGCAGCGGTTCGTCGATCGCGGCCCGGCTCCCGGTGACCGACTGCCAGAACCCGGCGTGATCGGCGCGCTCGAGCAGCAGCACGTCGAGCGCGCGCGTGTAGATCACGACGAGCACCGACTCCGGGATCTTCGGGGACAGCGCGCCGGGCGCCGTCCCTTCGGTCCACGCGTCGGCACTCATCGCGAGCGCGGTCAGGCGACCCGGGGCTCCGCCGTCTTCGGCTCCGCGTTGCGCAGCCGGATGTGCAGTTCGCGCAACTGCTTCTCGTCCACCGCGTTCGGCGCCTGGGTCATCAGGCAGGCAGCGCGCTGGGTCTTGGGGAAGGCGATCACGTCGCGGATCGACTCGGCGCCCGCCATCAGCGTCACCAGGCGATCCAGGCCGAAGGCCAGGCCGCCGTGCGGCGGCGCGCCGTATTGCAGGGCGTCGAGCAGGAAGCCGAATTTCTCCTGCGCTTCCTCGTCGCTGATGTTGAGCGCGTGGAACACCTTGCTCTGCACTTCCTGGCGGTGGATACGCACCGAACCGCCGCCGACTTCCCAGCCGTTCAGCACCATGTCGTAGGCCTTGGACAGCGCCTTGCCGGGATCGGTGGCGAGGCAGTCCTCGTGGCCGTCTTCGGGCGCGGTGAAGGGATGATGCAGCGGCGTCCCAGCGGTTGTCTTCCTCGTCGTACTCGAACATCGGGAAATCGACCACCCACAGCGGCTTCCAGCCCTCGGCGACAGCCGTGCGCACGGCCGAACTCGCTCGTGGCCGATCTTGGGCGCAGCGCGCCGAGGGCGTCGTTCACCACCTTGGCCGTGTCGGCGCCGAAGAAGATCAGGTCGCCGTCCGTCGCGCCGGTGCGCTCGATGACCGCCTGCAGCGCGGCGTCGTACAGGTTCTTGACGATCGGGCGACTGCAGGCCGTCGCGGCCCTTGGCCACATCGTTGACCTTGATGTAGGCCAGGCCCTTGGCGCCGTAGATGTCGACGAACTCGGTGTAGTCGTCGATCTCGCTGCGCGACAGCTCGCCGCCGCCGGGCACGCGCAGCGCCGCAACACGGCCCGTCCTTCGATCGTCGGCGGCGGCCGCTGAAGACCTTGAACTCGACGTCCTTCATCACGTCGGTGAGGTCGGTCAGCTCCAGCGTCACGCGCAGGTCGGGCTTGTCGGAGCCGTAGCGGCGCATCGCCTCGGCGTAGGTCATGCGCGGGAAGGGGTCGGGCAGATCGACATCCATGCACGCTCTTGAACATGTCGCGGATCATGGTCTCGACCAGTGCCCATGATCTCGTTCTCGCCCAGGAACGAAGTCTCGATGTCGATCTGGGTGAATTCGGGCTGGCGGTCGGCGCGCAGGTCCTCGTCGCGGAAGCACTTGGCGATCTGGAAGTAGCGGTCGAAGCCGGCCACCATCAGCAGCTGCTTGAAGAGCTGCGGCGACTGCGGCAGCGCGAAGAACTGGCCGGCGATGGACGCGCGACGGCACCAGGTAGTCGCGCGCGCCTTCCGGCGTGGAGCGGGTCAGCATCGGCGTTTCGATTTCGATGAAACCGTGCTCGTCGAGGTAGTCGCGCAGGGTCTTGGACACCGGTAGCGCAGCATCATGTTCTTCTGCATCGCCGGGCGGCGCAGGTCGAGGTAGCGGTACGTCAGGCGCACGGTTTCCGATCAGGTTGTCGTCGTCGAGCTGGAACGGCGGCGTACCGAAGCGTTGAGGATCTTCGAGCTCCTGCGCCAGCACTTCGATCTCGCCGGTGGGCAGGTTGGGGTTGACCGTGCCCTCGGGGCGCGCGCGCACCAGGCCGGTGATCTTCAGCACGAACTCGTTGCGCACCTTCTCGGCCATGGCGAAGACGTCGGCGGCGGTCCGGGTCGAACACCACCTGCACCAGGCCTTCGCGGTCGCGCAGGTCGATGAAGATCACGCCGCCGTGGTCGCGGCGGCGATGCGCCCAGCCGCACAGGGTGACGGTGTTGCCGATGAACTTCGCATCCACCAGGCCCGCATATTCCGTACGCATGAAAGCTCCGCTTGTCGTTGGCTGGCCTCGGCCCGCCGAATGTGTCGTGTTGGTGGAAGTCAGCGTTTGCGTCGGGAGGCACCCGACAGGCGGGCCGAACGGTCGCCAACCGCCCGGCCCTACCGGTTTCGTGCGTTCGCGAGCGCTCGGGCGAGGGACGCGACCCGGCCTCGCTGGACAGCGATGGCGAAGCGGGCGCAGAGAGGCGATTGCATGACCGCTAGCTTAAAGGGGAAGGCACCTGCCCTCAACCGGGGTGGATCAACCCGGAATGCCGGGACCTTCGGTAGTGAGGGCGGAGCGCGGAGCACGCGCGGCCGGCGCCACCACACCCATCGACAGGTGGAACTTGAGCGCATCGTCGACGGTGACGTCGAGTTCCTTCACTTCGGAAGGCCGCACCATCAGGACGTAGCCCGACGTCGGGTTGGGCGCGGTCGGTACGTAAACGGTGATCAGGTCACCCGCGGTCTCGCGCTCGGTCGCCGCGCCGGGCGCCCCGACGACGAAGCCGAAGGTCCACTGGCCGCGGTTCGGAAACTCGATCAGGACGACCTTGCGGAACGACTGGCCCTTCGATGCGAACAGCGTGTCCGAGATCTGCTTCACACCGGAGTAGATCGGCCGCACGATCGGGATCTTCACCAGCACCGCCTCCCACCAGGCGAACATGCGCGCTCCGATGATGTTGGCCGCGAGCGCTCCGGTGACGAGCAGGATGATCACCGACATCACGAGCCCGAGGCCCGGGATGTGGACGCCGAGCACCTGGTCGGGATGCAGGCTCGCCGGCAGCACGGTGAGTGTCCGGTCCATCGTGGTGACGATGAAGTCGATCACCCACAGGGTGATCGCCAGCGGCAGCCAGATCAGCAGGCCGGCGATCAGGTATTTCCTCAACATGGCGTGCTCACGATCTGGCGAGGTCCGGGCGCGCGGGCGCGCCGGGATGGAGGCTGGCGTCAGTTGCAGGAAGCGCAGCCGCCGCTGCTGCACGCGGGCGCGCTGGCGGCAGGCGCCGCGGTCGACGCCGAGCCGCTGTCGACCTTGGCGTCGTTGGCGCTCTCGGTCTTGCTGTCCGTCTTGCCGCCCTTGCCGCCCGAATCCTTGTTGCGGAAGTCGGTGGCGTACCAGCCGCTGCCCTTCAGCTGGAAGCCGGCCGCCGTCACCATCTTCGCCATGGACGGGTGGCCGCAACTGGGGCAATCGGTCAGGGGCGCGTCGCTGATCTTCTGCAGGACTTCCTTCTCGTGGCCGCAGTCGGCGCACTTGTAAGCGTAGATGGGCATGGCTGCCTCGCAATTGCTAATTGCTTGAATTGTAAAGGGAGAGATCAGAAACCTCGCGGGGAACATGGGGCCACCACCCGGCCCTGTCAAGAGCCCGGATCCGCCCCCCGCCCGCCGCGCCGCCCCGGGACGCCGTTGTTTGCACAACCCTACGCCGGTGCGTCAGACTCGCCCGCTCGCAGAGGAGACAAGCCCGATGGCACCAAGAGCGAAGAAGCCGACCTCGGCCGGCCGCGATCCGCGTGATCCCCTGAAGACCGTCCGGAGCTCGGCCTCCGGCAAGGTGAAGGTGGCCGTCACCGACATCGACGGCGTCCTGCGCGGCAAGTACCTCCACAAGGACAAGTTCATGTCCGCGGTCGAGGGCGGATTCGGCTTCTGCGACGTCGTGTTCGGCTGGGACATGATGGATTCGGTCTACGACAACACCCGGGTCACGGGCTGGCAGCACGGGTTTCCGGACGCCATGGTCAGCCTCGACCTGTCGACCGGGCGCAACGTCCCCTGGGACGACCACGTTCCGTTCTTCCTCGGCGACTTCGTCACCCAGTGACGGCAAGCCGTATCCGATCTGCCCGCGCCAGACGCTGAAGCGCGTCATCGCGCGCGCCGGCAAGCTCGGCTTCCAGCCGATGTGCGGACTGGAGTTCGAGTGGTTCAACTTCGCAGAGACGCCGCAGAGCTGGGCCGCGAAGAAGGGCGTCGATCCCACGCCCGTCACGCCGGGCATGTTCGGCTACTCGCTGCTGCGCGCGAACGCCAACCGCGAGTATTTCAACGCGCTGATGGACAAGCTGCTGCTGTTCCGCGTGCCGATCGAGGGACTGCACACCGAGACGGGCCCCGGCGTGTACGAAGCCGCGCTGCAGTTCTCCGACGCGCTCGAGTGCGCCGACCGCGGCGTGCTGTTCAAGAGCGGCGCGAAGGAAATCGGCGCCGCGTACGGGATCATCCCGAGCTTCATGGCGAAGTGGCACAAGGACCTGCCAGGCTGCAGCGGCCACGTGCACCAGTCGCTGTCCGACGGCAGCAAGAACCTCTTCCACGACGCCAGGGGGCGCGCCGGCATGAGCAAGCTCTTCGAGAGCTATCTTGCGGGGCAGGTCGCCGTCCTGATGGAGTTCGCGCCGATGTTCTGGCCGACCGTCAACAGCTACAAGCGGCTGGTCGACGGCTTCTGGGCGCCGGTGAAGCCCACGTGGGCGATCGACAACCGCACCGCGAGCTTCCGCGTGATCCCGGGCTCGCCCAAGAGCACACGTCTGGAGACGCGGTGCCCGGGCGCGGACGTCAATCCGTACCTCGCCGTCGCCGCACTGGTCGCCGCGGGGATGCACGGCGTCGAGAAGGGCCTGAAGCTGACCGCCCCGCCGATCACCGGCACCAACCAGGGGTCGGAGAACGTGCCGCGCGCACCGCGCTCGCTCCGCGAGACGACCGCGATCTTCAAGGAGAGCGCCGTCGCGCGCGACTGGCTCGGTGACACGTTCGTAGAGCACTTCGCGCTGACCCGCGAGTGGGAGTGGCGGCAGTGGCAGGACGCCGTGACCGACTGGGAACTCAAGCGCTACTTCGAGATCGTCTGATGGCGTCGCGCCGGTCCGTCGCGGCGCGCGCCTGCGCGGCAGCGCTGGTCTGCGCGTCGCTTGCGCTGCCGGCCTCCGCGAGGACCCTGCGCTTCGCCAGCGCGTTCGACCCGCAACTCGCTCGATCCGCACGCGCTTGCGCTGCTGTACCAGACTCGCGTCGTGGCGCAGATCTACGAGGGCCTCGTCAACCGTGACCGCGACTACCGCATCGAACCCGCGCTGGCGACCGGGTGGACGATGGTCGGACCGACCACCTGGCGCTTCACGCTCCGACCGGACGTGAAGTTCCACGATGGCGCCCCGTTCACGGCAGACGACGTCGTGTTCTCGATCGAACGGGCACTCGCGAGAACGTCGTCGCGCCGCGGCCAGCTGGGCGGCGTCCTTGGCGCGCGCAAGATCGATCCGCTCACGGTCGACGTCCTGCTCGAAACGCCTGACGCCGTGCTGCCCGAGAAGCTCTACCTGGTCGCCATCATGAGCCGCGCCTGGTCCGGGAAGAACGGCGGTGCTGCAGCCGCAGGACTACAACGCCAGGCAGGAGACGTTCGCCGTGCGCAATGCGAACGGCACCGGCGCCTTCATGCTGAAGTCGTACGAACCCGACCGCCGGCTGGCGCTCGTCGCCAACCCGGACTGGTGGGGCCGCTCGGACAAGGCAATGGCGGCGCAACTCGGCAACGTGACCGAGGCGATCTACACGGTGATCCAGCAGGACGCCACGCGGCTCGCCGCGCTCACCTCCGGCGAGGTGGACTTCGTGATCGACGCGCCCTTCCAGGACGCTGCGCGGCTGAAGCGGGACCCGACGCTGAAGGTCAGCGAGACGACCGACCTCGGCACCCAGTACCTCGGGTTCGACCAGGCGCGCGACGAACTGGCGTTACTCCGACATCAGAGGTCGCAACCCGTTCAAGGACATCCGGGTGCGGCGCGCCGTGGCCCACGCGATCGACGTCGACACCATCGTCGCCAAGGTGCTGCGCGGGCAGGCGAAGCCCACCGGGTCGTTCGTCTCGCCGCTGGTCGACGGCCACGTTCCGGCGCTGGAGCAGCGGCTGCCCTTCGACCCCGCGAAGGCGCGCGCGCTGCTCAAGGAGGCCGGGTATGCGAACGGCTTCGCCGTGACGCTGGACTGCGTCAACGTCACCTACCGCGCCGCCGTCTGCCAGGCGATCGCGGCGATGCTGACTCAGGTCGGCATCCGCGTGACGTTCCAGCCTTCGCCGAGCGCCCTCTTCTTTCCGAAGCTGACGCAGGCCAACGCCAGCTTCTTCGAGTTCGGCTGGACACCGGCGACCGACGTCTGGTCGACGCTCCAAGGCATCGTCCGCACGTGGGACGGCAAGGGGGCCGGGCAGTTCAACGGCGGCCGCTACTCGAACGCCAGGCTCGATGCCGCCATCGACGCCATCCGCGTCGAGCCCGACCTCGGCCGGCGCCGTGCGCTGATCGCCGACGCGCTGCGCACGCTGAACGCCGACCTGCCGCTGGTTCCGCTGTACCGGCGCACCCTGACCTGGGTGATGCGCCCGAACATCGACGTAGTGCAGTGGCCGAGCGACGTGCTAGAACTGCGCTGGGTCCGACTCCGCTGAACCTTCCAGGAAGCCATGACGATTTCGCACTTCTCCTTTCCGACGACCGTCCACTTCGGGGCGGGCGCCAGCAAGATGGCCGGCGTGCACCTGCGCGAGCGCAGGCTACGGCGGCCGCTGGTCGTCACCGACAAGGCCATCGCCGCGCTGCCGGTGATGAAGCACTTCGTCGCGCACCTCGACACCGGGCTCGACGTCGGCATCTTCAACGGGGTGCAGGGCAATCCGACGGCCGCGCAGGTGATGGCGGGGCAGGCCGCCTACAAGGCGCACCGGGCCGACTGCGTGATCGGCTTCGGCGGCGGCGCGGCGCTCGACGTCGCCAAGGTCGTCGCGCTGATGGCGGTGCACGACGGTCACGTGATGGAGTACGTGTGGGATCACCCGCAGGTGAAGCCGATCGTCGACGAACTGCCGTACTTCGTCGCCGTGCCGACGACCAGCGGCACCGGATCCGAAGTCGGGCGATCGAGCGTGGTGAGCGACGACGCCACGCACGTGAAGCGCGTGGTGTTCTCGCCGAAGCTGCTGGCGAAGGTCGTGTTCGCCGACCCGGAGCTGACGTTCGACCTGCCGCCTGCCGTCACCGCGGCCACCGGCATGGACGCGCTGACCCACAACATCGAGTCCTACCTGTCGCCCGCCTACCACCCGTTGTGCGACGGCATCGCGCTGGAAGGCGTGCGCATCGGCGCGCGGGCGCTGGCGGCGGCCGTGAAGGACGGCCGCAACCTGCAGGCGCGCGCCGACATGATGATGTCGTCGATGATGGGCGCGATCGCCTTCCAGAAGGACCTCGGCGCCGTGCACTCGTGCGCGCACGCACTCGGCGCCGTGGGCGACCTGCACCACGGACTCGCCAATGCGCTGATGCTCGAGCCGGTCATGCGGTTCAACCTCGAAGCCGCGGAGGGCAAGTTCGCCGAGCTCGCGCACGTGGTCGGAGCGACGGACGGCGCCGGCTTCGTCCGCTGGCTCGGCGAGCTCAGACGCGCGATCGGCATCGCCCCGTCGCTGTCCTCGGTCGGCGTGAAGAAGGAGCAGATCGCGGCGATGGTGGACATCGCCGAGCAGGACATCTGCCACCAGACCAATCCGCGGCCGTGCACGCGCGCGGACTTCACGCGCTTCTTCGAGCAGGCGCTTTGATTTCCCTCCCCGGATGAGCGCGCGTCCCCGCATCGGCATCTCGGCGTGCTTCTTCCACGCCGACCCGCAGCGCCCGGTCTTCACCGGCAAGACGCTGCAGTACGTCGAGCAGTCGATCGTGCACTGGGTGCAGTCGGCCGGCGCGCTGGCGGTCGTGATTCCGTCGCCGGACGGGCCGACGAGACGCGGCGACGTGACGCTCGCCGACTACGCCGGGCTGCTCGACGGACTCGTGCTCGAGGGCGGTTCGGACATGTGGCCGGGCAGCTACGGCGAGACGCCGCTGCGCCCCGAGTGGACCGGCGACCGCGTGCGCGACGAGTACGAGATCGCGCTGCTGCGCGCGTTCATCGACGCCCGCAAGCCGGTGCTCGGCGTGTGTCGCGGCCTGCAGGTGCTCAACGTCGCGTTCGGCGGGACGCTGTACCAGGACATCGGCACCCAGCGGCCGGGCGCGCGCAGCCACCGCGACGCCGGGCTCTACGACCAGAACTTCCACGCTGTCGATCTCATCGCCGGCACGCGGCTCGCGGCCTTGCATCCGGGCGTGACCCGCGCGACCGTCAACAGCGTCCACCACCAGGCCGTGAAGGACCTGGCACGGGACTTCGCCGTCGAGGCGGTGTCGTCGGACGATGGCTTCGTCGAGGCCTTCCGCTGGAACGGCCCGTCGTACGTCGCGGCCGTGCAATGGCATCCCGAGTTCCACGACTGGACGCGCAGCGATCTGCTGTCCGGCGATCCGCTGCTCGCCGAGTTCCTGCAGGCCGCCCGAGTCTCCCGCAACGAAAGCGCAGGAATCGGGGTCTGACCCCGATTGTCATTCCGACCATGCTGAACATCGTCAACCCCGCGAACGGCCGCGTGATCGCCGAACTGCCGAAGGACACAGCCCAGTCGGTGGCGGCGAAGTACCGCGCTGCGCGCGCCGAGCAGCCGACGTGGTCCGCGACGCCGCTGTCGACACGGCTGGCTGCCATCCGTCGCTTCCGCGAGGAAGTCGTGCGCGAGACCGAACGCCTGGCCGCGGTCCTGACTTCCGAGGTCGGCAAGCCGATCAGGCAGTCGCGCAACGAACTCGCCGGCCTGCTCGCCCGCATCGACTTCTTCCTGACGGCCGCTGACGAGACGCTCGCGCCGCGGCAGGTGCACGACGACGGCGGGATGCGCGAAGTGATCTCGCACGAGCCGCTCGGCGTGATCGCCAACATTTCGGCGTGGAACTACCCGTACTTCGTCGGCGCCAACGTGTTCGTGCCGGCGCTGCTCGCCGGCAACGCTGTGCTCTACAAGCCTTCGGAGTTCGCGACGCTGACCGGCCTGGAGATCGGCAAGCTGCTGCACCTCGCCGGCGTTCCCCAGGACGTGTTCGCCGTCGTCATCGGCGCCGGCGAGATGGGCCGCGCGGTTCTGGCGCAGCCCGTCGACGGCGTCTTCTTCACTGGCTCGTACGCGACGGGCGCGCGGATCGCCCAGGAGGTCGGGCCGCGGATGATCAAGCTGCAACTCGAGCTCGGCGGCAAGGACCCGACGTACGTCTGCGACGACGTCGACATCGCGGCCGCCGCGGCCTCGCTGGCCGACGGCGCGATGTACAACGCCGGGCAGAGCTGCTGCTCGGTCGAGCGCATCTACGTGCACGAGGCGGTCCACGACGCGTTCGTCGACGCCTTCGTCGCGGAAGTCCGGGGGTTCAGGCTGGGCGATCCCGCCAGCGAAGACACGTACATCGGACCGCTGACGCGCGCCCCGCAGCTCGATGTGCTCGAGCGCCAGGTGGCGGATGCAAAGGACAAGGGCGCGAAGCTGCTCGTCGGCGGCGCGCGCCTTCCCGCGCCTGGCCACTGGTTCCAGCCCACCGTGTTCAGCCACGTCGACCACTCGATGGAACTGATGCGCGAGGAGAGCTTCGGCCCGATCATCGGCATCCAGAAGGTCGGGGGCGACGACGAGGCCGTGCGGCTGATGAACGACACCGAGTACGGGCTGACCGCCGGCGTCTACACGAAGGACGAAGCACGCGCGCGCGGCATCCTCGCCCGAGTGCACGCCGGCTCGGTGTACTGGAACTGCTGCGACCGGGTCAGTCCGCGGCTGCCGTGGAGCGGCGTCGGACGCTCCGGCGTGGGACTGACGCTGTCGACCTACGGCATCGAGACCTTTACGCGGCCGAAAGCGTGGCACCTTCGGCAGGCGTGATGGGTGTACGCGAGGCTTCGCCTCGCACGTGCACCCATCACGGCACGGCCGCCATGCGGCCGCTCAAGCCTGATCAGGCGCGCGCCCTTCGGGCGGCCGGGCGGGCGCGCGCAGGACAAGAACGACAAGGGGACGGCGCGGCATGAGCGACACCTTCATCTCGACCGCAGTGCCGCCGGGCGCTGCCCGCATCGTCATCATCGGCGGCGGCATCATGGGTTGCTCGGTGGCGTATCACCTCAGCCAGCTCGGCGAGACGGACGTCGTGCTGCTCGAGCAGGGCCGCCTCACGTCCGGCACGACCTGGCACGCAGCCGGCCTCGTCGGGCAGTTGCGCGCGCACGAAAGCATGACGCGCCTCATCCGGTACTCGACGGACCTGTACGCCAGCCTCGAGGCCGAGACGGGGCTCGCGACCGGCTGGAAGAAGTGCGGCTCGCTCGCGGTCGCGCGCACGTCCGATCGCATGGTCCAGCTGAAACGCACGGCCGCCGTGGCGCGCGCCTACGGCGTGGCGTGCGACGTGATCGGCGCCGCCGAGGCCGGCCGGCTCTTCCCGCTGATGCGCACCGACGACCTGCAGGGCGCCGTGTGGCTCCCGGGCGACGGCAAGGCGAACCCCGCCGACCTGACGCTCGCGCTCGCGAAGGGCGCGCGCAACCGCGGGGTGAAGATCTTCGAAGGCGTGCGCGTCACGGAACCCGCGCTCGTCAATGCCGACGGCCGCCGGAGCGTGCGCGCGCTCGAGTGGAACGACAAGCAGGGACGCAAGGGCACGATCGCAACCGACGTCGTCGTGCTCTGCGGGGGCCAATGGTCGCGGGAGATGGGGCGCCGCATGGGCGTCACGGTGCCGCTGTTCTCCTGCGAGCACTTCTACATCGTCACCGACGTGATTCCCGGCGTGTTCCGCGACCTGCCGGTGATGCGCGACCCCGACGGCTACATCTACTTCAAGGAGGAAGTCGGCGGGTTGCTGATGGGCGGCTTCGAGCCCGACGCCACGCCGTGGCTGCAGAGCGCGCGGCACCGCGGAGGCATCCCGGACAACTTCGAGTTCCAGCTGCTGCCCGACAACTGGGATGCGTTCCAGATCCTGATGGAGAACGCGATCCTGCGCGTGCCGGCGCTCGAGACCGCGCAGGTCAAGCAGTTCTACAACGGCCCCGAGTCGTTCACGGCCGACAACAACTTCATCCTCGGCCCGGCGCCGGGTCTGGAGAACGTCTGGGTCGGCGGCGGCTTCAACTCGATGGGGATCGCTTCCGCCGGCGGGGCCGGCAAGGCGCTCGCCGAGTGGATCGTGCAGGGCGAGCCGACGCTCGACCTGTGGCCGGTCGACATCCGCCGCTTCGCGCGCTTCAACGGCAACGAGAGCTGGCTGCCGGACCGCATCAGCGAAGTGCTCGGCCTGCACTACAAGATGCCGTGGCCGAACCGCGAGCTCGAGAGCGCGCGGCCGTTCCGCCGCTCGCCGCTGTACGCGCATTTGCGCGACGCCGGCGCGTGCTTCGGCTCGAAGATGGGTTGGGAGCGCGCCAACTTCTTCGCGCCCTCGCCCGCCGAGGCAAGCATCGAGTACGGCTGGGGCCACCAGAACTGGCATCCGTGGGTGGCCGAGGAGCACCGCGCCTGCCGCGAGCGCGTCGCGCTGTTCGACATGAGCTCGTTCGCGAAGCTGCTGGTGAAGGGACCGGATGCCCGCGCGCTGCTCGACAGGCTCGTCGCGAACGTGGTGCCGGCCGAGCCCGGCCGCACCGTGTACACCGGCATGCTGAACGAGCGCGGCGGCTACGAGAGCGACTTCACGATCACCTGCGTCCAGGTCGACGAGTACATGGTCGTGACGGGCAGCGCGCAGGCGGTGCGCGACCGCGACGTCATCGAGCGGGAACTCGCGAAGACGAGCCTGCGGTGCGCGGTCGTCGACGTCACCGCGATGTTCGCGATGATCGCCGTGATGGGTCCGCGCTCGCGCGAACTGATGCAGCGCGCGTCGACCGACGACTTCTCGAACGAGGCATTTCCATTCGGAACGTCGCGCGAGATCGACCTCGGCTACGCGACCGTGCGGGCAACTCGCCTGACCTACGTCGGCGAGCTCGGATGGGAGCTGTACACGCCCGTCGAGTTCGCGGTGGGCGTCTACGAGACGTTGCTCGCGGCGGGTCGCGACCTGGGCGTGGCCAATGCCGGCTATTACGCGATCGACTCGCTGCGGCTCGAGAAGGGCTACCGCGCGTGGGGCCGCGAGCTATCGCCGGACATCACGCCGTACGAGGCCGGCCTCGGCTTCGCCGTCGCGCTCGACAAGCCCGGCGGATTCAAGGGCCGCGCGAAGCTGGCCGCACTGAAGGGACGGTTGCCGTCACGGCGGGTGGTCTCGCTGGTCGTCGATGCGCCGCACACGAACCTGTGGGGCGGCGAGCTGGTCCTGCGCGACGGCGCTCCGGCCGGATTCGTCACCTCGGCCGCGTTCGGACACACGATCGGCCGCCCGGTGGCTCTGGGCCTCGTCAACGCGGGCGACGCGCCGCTGACGAAGGAGTGGCTGGAGGCCGGCCGCTGGGAGATCGACCTCGCCGGCGAGCGGTATCCGGCGTCCGTCTCGCTGAAAGCCCCATACGATCCCGCTTCGCTGCGCGTGAAGAGCTAGGGCCCGCCAAGGCCCGGCGCATGCGCGAGCCAAGCGTTAGCGGGCCCTAGAAACAAGGAGAAGAAGATGCTGGTCGGCGTTCCGAAGGAGATCAAGGTCCACGAGTACCGCGTCGGGCTCACGCCCTCGTCGGTGCGCGAGATGGTGGCGCACGGCCACACGGTGCTGGTGCAGACCGACGCCGGCATCGGCATCGGCGCGAGCGACGACGACTACCGGCGCGCCGGGGCGGAGATCACAGCCGCTGCCGAGGACGTGTTCGCAGCGCGCCGAGATGATCGTCAAGGTCAAGGAGCCGCAGGCGATCGAGCGCGCGATGCTGCGCGAAGGCCAGATCCTCTTCACGTACCTGCACCTCGCGCCGGATGCCGGAGCAGGCGGCCGGCCTCCTCGGCAGCGGTGCGATCTGCATCGCCTACGAAACCGTCACGTCACCATCAGGCGGGCTCCCGCTGCTGGCGCCGATGTCCGAAGTCGCCGGCCGCCTCGCGATCCAGGCCGGCGCGCATTGCCTCGAAAGGTCGGCGGGCGGCATGGGCCTGCTGCTCGGCGGCGTTCCCGGCGTCGAGCCCGGGCGCATCGTGATCCTCGGCGCCGGCATGGTGGGAACCAACGCGGCGCAGATGGCGGTCGGCACCGGCGCGCAGGTCGTCGTGATCGACAGGTCGATCGAGGCGCTGCGCCGCATCGACGCGATGTTCAACGGACGCGCGATGACACTGTTCTCGAACCGCGACAACGTCGAGCGCGAGGTGCTGCAGGCCGACCTCGTCGTCTCGGGCGTGCTGATCCCGGGCGACGCCGCGCCCAAGCTCGTGACAAAGGCGATGCTGCCGCGGATGAAACGCGGCTCGGTGATCGTCGACGTGGCGATCGACCAGGGCGGCAGTTGCGAGACGTCGCGGGCGACGACGCACGCCGACCCGACCTACGTAGTCGACGGCGTCGTCCACTACATGGTGGCGAACATGCCGGGCGCCGTGCCGCGGACGTCGACCCACGCCCTGAACAACGCCACCCTGCCCTTCGCGCTGCAACTCGCGGACAAGGGCTGGCGCCGCGCGTTGTCCGAGAACCCGCACCTGAAGGCCGGCCTGAATATCGCGGCCGGCAAAGTGACCTACGAGGCCGTGGCGAAGGCGCTGAACCTCGATTACACGCCGGCCGACGCGGTGCTGCCGCCCTAGTCGGCCGGCCAGATCCCCGCGGCGCGCACCCGCGGGTCGCCCTGGGTCGGCTGGAAGAAATCGACTTTCACCTTGTCGCCCGGTTTCAGCTTCGACAGGTCGTAGACGTGCTCCTGGACGTGCACGTCAGCCACCTTGCCTTCCTTGTCGCGAAGCCGCACCACGCGGTCCGCCGTGCGCACCGACAGCACTTCGTGCACGCCGATCGCCATCGGCGCGTAGTTTTCTTCGGCCGGAATCGTGCCTGGCCTGAGCACGCGGTCGCCGCGGATGCCACCGACGCTCTGCGCCTGCGCGCTCCCAAGCGCGGTCGCCGCGAGGAGTGCGCAGGAGAGGGCCATGCGGATCGGTTGCATCGTTGCTCCGGAAAGGTAATCACGCCAAGCGCAGCTTGGCAGCGTTGGCGCGGGGCGGCTTGCCGCCCGTCGGAAGGTTGCCGGTACGATGCGCGCGGCGCCACGCGACAGGGCATGGCGCATTCACAACTTACATCGCCTCCACGCCGCCTTGAGCCTCACGATCTCGTTCGCCGTCCTGTTCGCCGCGCTGCTGCACGCGAGCTGGAACGCGATGATCAAGGGCGGCGGCGATGTCCTGCTCGACACCGCCGCGATCGTCGCCGGCGCCGGCCTGGTCGCGCTGCCGTTCATCTTCGTCGTTCCCGTTCCCGCCATCGAGAGCTGGCCGTACATCGGCGCCTCGGTGACGATCCACATCGCCTACTACTACCTGATGATCAACGCGTACCGGTCCGGCGACCTGTCGCTGGTGTACCCGTTGATGCGCGGCGTGGCGCCACTGATCACCGGCGTGCTCGGGATCGTCACGCTGCGGGAGATGCCAGGCGCGCTCAACTGGCTGGGGATGCTGCTGATCTCGGCCGGCGTCGTCGCGCTGGCGCTGCGGACGGTCCATCACTCGCCGTCGGGACGGGCGGTCGGCTTCGCGCTGATGAACGCGCTGGTGATCGCCGTCTACACGATCATCGACGGCACCGGGGCCCGGCTGGCCGGCGACGCGTGGTCCTACATCGTGTGGCTGTTCGTGCTCGATGCGCTTCCCTTCACCGCGTACATGTTGGTCCGGCACCGCGCGGCGTTCATCGACGCGCTGGACCGCCGGCGGACCCGCGGCCTCGTGGGCGGCGCGCTCTCCGCGGGCGCATATGCAATCTCGGTGTGGGCGATGACCAAGGCGCCGGTCGCGCTGGTCGCCTCGCTGCGCGAGACGTCTGTGCTGTTCGCCACGCTGATCGGCGCGCGACTGCTGCACGAGAAGCTGACGCCACGCCGCTGGGCGGGCGTCGTCGCGGTGGTGCTGGGCGTGGTGGCGCTGAAGGCCGCCTGACCGCTACGCGGCCCTGCGCTCCGCCGCCGGCGCGACCTGCCTGATTCCCATGTCCCTGAGCGTCTCGCCGACCGCGCCGACGACGTTGCGCATCTCGTTGTCGTCGATCGCGCCGATGCAGCCGACCCGGAACGTCTCGACCTGCGTGAGCTTGCCCGGGTACAGGATGTAGCCACGCTCGCGCGTCTTCTCGTAGAACGTCCTGAAGTCGTACGCCGGATCGGCCGGCGCGTGGAAGGTGACGATGATCGGCGCCTGCACCGCCGCGGGCAGGAACGTGCGGAACCCGAGTGAGGCCATGCCGTTCACGAGCGCTTCACAGTTGCGCGCGTACCGCGCGAGCCGCGCCGGTTGGCCGCCCTCCTCCTTGAACTGGTCCACAGCGACGCGCAGCGCAGCGACGACGTGCGTCGGCGGCGTGTAGCGCCACTGCGTCGTCTTCTCCATGTACACGTACTGGTCGTGCAGGTCCATCGCGAGCGAGTGGGCGTTGCCCGCGCGGGCCTCGAGCACCGCCTTGCGCACGATGACGAACCCCATGCCCGGCACGCCTTCGAGGCACTTGCCGCTGGCGGCGATCAGCGCGTCGAACGGCGTCGTGCGGACGTCGATCGGAAGCGCCGCGAATGAACTCATGGCGTCGACGATCAACCCCTTGCCGCGCCTGGCGCACACCTCGGCGACCGAAGCGAGGTCGTTCAGCACGCCGGCGCCGGTTTCGCAGTGGACCTGCGCGACGTGCGAGATCGCCGGGTCGGCCGCCAGCGCGGCCTCGACGATGGCGCCGGTCACCGGCTGGTCCTCCGGAACCGGAAGGTCCACCACCGCGCGGCCCAGGACCCGGCAGATCCGCACGATGCGCGCGCAGTACGCGCCGTTGTTCGGCACCAGCACCTTGCCCGCGCGCGGCACGACCGTGCCGATCGCCGCCTCGACCGAGAACGTCCCGCTGCCCTGCAGCGGCACGCACGTGTACTCGGCTCCGCCCCCGACGATGTCGACGAGGTCCTCGCGCAGGCTCGCCGTGATCGCGTTGAAGGCGGAGTCCCACGAGCCCCAGTCGTTCAGCATCGCCTGCTTGGTGCGAAGCGAAGTGGTGAGCGGGCCGGGCGTCAGCAGGATCGGATCGTTGCCGCGAATCATGTGTTTCTCCCTCGAGCTATTGCCTGGTGTTGCGCCATGCCTGCGTGCGCCGGATCAGCCACCGTTCGCCGGCGAACATGACGCCCGTGACGACGGCCGACGTCAGCACGATCAGCGTCGCCATCGCTGCCGCGGAGCCGATCGCGCCCGCCTCGTCGAGGTGCAGGATGGAGATCGACGCGAGCGTGGTCTTTGGCGAATACAGGAACACGACGGCCGAGATGGTGGTCATCGCGTTGACGAAGTAGTAGCGACCGATGTCGAGGATCGACGGCAGGCAGACCGGGACGGTGACGCGCCAGAAGGTCTTGTAGAAGGGCACCTTCAGCGACGCCGACACGGACTCGAACTCGCTGTCGATCTGCTTCAGCGCGGTGACCGCCGTCAGGTGGCTCGACGAGTAGAAGTGGACGAGCGTCGACAGCACGAGGATGGCCATCGTGCCGTACAGGAAGTTGAGCGGGTTGTCGGGCAGGTTGAAGAACAGGATGTAGCCGATCCCGAGCACCATGCCGGGCACGGCCATCGGCAGCATCGCCTGGAACCGGATCAGTGGCCGCAGCGAGTCCGCCCCCTTGGTCTTCTCGAGCCAGTAGGCCCCGGCGAACGTGATCGCCGCGCCGATCACCGCGCACCACGCCGCCATGACCAGGCTGTTCCGGTAGGCGTGCTCGAGCCCGGCCTCCTCCAGCCCGTAGGTGTAGTGAGCGAGCGTCAGCGACATGTCGTACGGCCAGAACTTGACCACCGAGCCGTAGGCTGCCATGCCGACGACCAGCAGCATCAGCGCCGACATGAGCACCACCAGCATCAGCAGCGACCAGTCGCGCCCGCGCGCCGGCTTGGCCCGGTAAGGCACGCTGCGCGCGGTCAGCAGCGCCTGCTGCCTGCGCTGCACGATGTGGTCGATCACGAACGCGATCACCGCCGGCAGCAGCAGTACGAGCCCGACGACCGCGCCCATCGAGAAGTTCTGCTGGCCGATCACCTGCTTGTAGATGTCGACCGCCAGCACGTTGGTGTTGCCGCCGATCACCTTCGGCACGCCGAATTCCGAGACCGCCATCGTGAAGACGACCATGCTGGCGGAGATCAGTCCGTACTTGGCTCCCGGCAGCGTGATCGTCATGAACTTGCGCAACTCGCTCGTTCCCATCGAGTCGGCCGCCTCGTACAGCCGCGCGTCCGACAGCGCGAGCGCCGCCATCAGGATCATCGCCGCGTGCGGGAACGAGGCGAATGTCATCGCCATCACCATGCCCGGCATGCCGTAGATCGACTTCAGCCCGACCCACTCGAGCATGAACCTGAACGCGCCCTGGTTGCCGAACAGGTAGATGAACGAGATCGCCGCCAGCAGCGATGGCGCGAGGATCGGGATCAGCGCGATGTTGCGCCACAGTCCCCTGAACGGGATGCAGCTGCGCTGCATCGCATAGGCGAACAGGAAGGCGAGCGGAACGGTGACCGCGGTCGTCCAGATCGCGAAGGTCAGGGTGTTCCTCGTGGACTGCGCCAGCGCCGGCGACTGGACGTACTGGACGAAGTTGGCGATCCCGACGAACTCGCCCGCGCGTCCCTCGACGCTGCGCACGAGGATCATCGCAAGCGGCACCGTCAGGAAGACGACCAGCGCGACCAGCAGCAGGACGATTCCCCCGCGCGCGGCAAGCGCCTCCTTCGCGAGGGCGAAGCGCGACGGCATCGGAGTGCCCGCGGGTACGGCGACCGCGCTCACTGGACTGCCCTCGCGCTGCGCGCCTTGCATGAGCGCTTCGGAGCGGCCGTGCGCGCCCACCTTGCCCCCTTGGCGCTGCGCGCCGTTCCCCCAAGGGGGAGCAGCGAGCGCTTCGGAACGGCCGTGCGCGCTCGAGTCGTCGCAGCCCCTGGCCCCATCGCCCGCTTCACCACGCCGCGCCGACCGGCGTCATGGCCGCGCCGGCTCCGGGAACACGCGCACACGGTCGGTCCGCAGCGCGATCTCGACCTCGCCGCCCTCGTGCACGTCGAGGTCGTGCAGCTGGTTCAGCGAGTAGGAGATCGTCATCGGCTGGCCGAGCGCCTCGCAGCGCAGCTCCGCCATGCAGACGGTGCCGAGGTAGTCGATGCGCGCGATGCGGCCGCGCAGCCGGTTGGGCAACTGCGCGATGTCGCCCTCGACGTGACGATCCTCGGGACGCAGGTAGATCCGGACCGGATCGCCGGCGGCATTGCCGTCGGCCGGCAGGGTCAGTTCCACCGACCCGACCTTGAAGCGCCCGCCGCCGAGCGCCGTGGCCGTCAACACGTTCACCTTGCCGAGGAAGTCGGCCACGAACGGCGTCGCGGGGCGCTCGTAGACGTCGCTCGGCGTGCCGATCTGCTCGATCACGCCGTGGTTCATCACGACGACGCGATCTGCCATCGACAGCGCCTCTTCCTGGTCGTGCGTGACCATGATGGTCGTCACGCGGAGCCGACGCTGGAGCTGGCGGATCTCGCCGCGCAGGCGTTCCCGCACCTTGGCATCGAGCGCGGACAGCGGCTCGTCGAGCAGCAGCAGGCTGGGCGAGGTCGCGAGCGCGCGCGCGAGCGCGACCCGCTGCTGCTGGCCGCCCGACATCTGGCTCGGATACTTCGAGCCGGCGTCCTGCAATCCGACCAGCGTGAGGAGTTCCGCGACGCGCGCCGAGATCTCCGCGCGCCCCTTGCGCCGGTTCACGAGGCCGTAGGCGACGTTCTGCGCGATCGTCAGGTTCGGGAACAGCGCATACGACTGGAACACGATGCCGTAGTCGCGCGCGGC
Organism: uncultured beta proteobacterium; assembly: GCA_963707725.1. Lineage (GTDB taxonomy): Bacteria > Pseudomonadota > Gammaproteobacteria > Burkholderiales > Burkholderiaceae_F > JAOUJD01. Next base: position 192,724 of record CAVPRE010000010.1, read on the forward strand.
CGGGGGCGCATTCGAGATGTCGCGGCCGTTCTGGAAGATCGTTCCGCGCGTCTGGCGCTCGAGCCCGGCGATGATCCGCAGCAGCGTCGTCTTGCCGCAGCCGGACGGGCCGAGGAAGCAGACGAGTTCGCCGGGATGGATGACGAGATCGATCGCCTTCAGCGCGACGAAGTCGCCGAACGCCTTGTGGACCGCCTCGAGGCGCAGCGCTTCGCTGGATGAATTCGGCTGGGAAGCCGCCATGGTGCCGGGTGTCAAATGACTCGGGTCAGCCCCGGGCGCGCGACGATGCCCGAAGCTGACCCGAGCCCGCTCGCGCGACGCGCGAGCGGTGGTGGATCACTTGGGTGCGGCCTTCGACTCGTAGCGCTTGCCCCACTCCGCGAGGATGCGCTCGCGGTTCTTGGCGGCCCAGGCGAAGTCGTTCTTCACGAGCCGGCTGGCGTAGTCAGCGGGAACGTTCGGCAGCGGCTTCGACAGGCCCGGGACGGCGACGATCGCGAAGTTGGCGGCGTACAGCCCCATCGCCTCGTCGCTGACGGACCAGTCGAGCAGCTTCTGTGCCGCGGCCATGTTCTTCGTGCCCTTGTGGATCCCGATCGCTTCCAGGTCCCAGCCCAGGCCTTCCTTCGGGAACACGAGGTCGATCGGAGCGCCGCGCGCCTTTTCGCGGTTGGCGCGGTACTCGAAGGAAATGCCGACCACGTACTCGCCGGCGGCCACGGCCGCGCACGGGCGCGACCCGGAATGCATGTACTGGGCGATGTTCTCGTGCAGGCCGTCCATGTACTTCCAGCCCTCGGCCTCGCCCCACAACTGCAGCCAGGCCGACACGTCGAAGAAGCCGGTGCCCGACGACGCCGGGTGCGGCATCACGATCTGGCCCTTGTAGACCGGCTTGGTCAGGTCACGCCACGTCTCGGGCTTCGGGATGTTGCGCTTGGCCGCTTCCACGGTGTTGAAGCAGATCGTCGCGCCCCAGACGTCCATGCCGACCCAGGCCGGCGGGTTCTTCGGATCGCGGTACTGGGCGGCGATGCGGTTCAGCCCCGCGGGGGCGTATGGCACCAGCATGCCTTCGGTGTCGAAGATGGCCATGCTGGTCGCGGCGACGCCCATCACGACGTCGGCCTTCGGGTTGTTCTTCTCGGCCAGCAGCTTGGCAGTGATGATGCCCGTCGAGTCGCGGACCCACGTGATCTCGATGTTCGGGTTGGCCTTCTCGAAACCCTCCTTGTAGGCCTTCAGCTGGTCGGTCTCCAGCGCCGTGTACACGGTCAGCTGCGTCTTCTGCGCGCTCGCGCCGAACGCCAGGGCGGACAGCGCGGCGGCGGCGGCGAGCCTGCCGAATGTCGCAAACGAAAACTTCATCGACTCCTCCTTCATGACCCCGGTGGCATGGATGCGGTCGCCCGTGAGGGGGAACGGACGACCTTCAAGGGTGGCTCGACAGCGTGACCGGCATGTGACTCCGGCCGGACGCCATCTTAGGTGCAAGCTCGGTTGCAGGACCAGACAGCGGAGAGGCAGTCTACGAGCGGCGCCGCGAGAGTCAATTGTTTTTTGCAGATTGTAGACAATCAGAGGGCCAACCCTTAGACTGCGCGCCATGGCCAGCACCGCCGTCCCGCCCGTCCGGATCGTTCCGCACCCGACCATCGAACTGCTGCGCACCGCGTCGCTGTCGAGCGCCGCGCAGCAGGAGATCGAGCGGATGATCCTCGACGGCGAGATCGGCCCGGGCTCGAAGCTGACCGAGGCGTGGCTGTCGGAGCGCCTCGGCGTGTCGCGCGGCCCGATCCGCGAGGCGTTCCGCATGCTCGAGGAGTCGGGCCTCGTCCGCCAGGAGAAGAACCGCGGCGTCTTCGTGCGGGACATCCCGCTCGAGGAGGCGCTGGAGATCTACGACCTGCGCGCCGCAATGGACGAACTCGTCGGCCGACGACTGGCCGAGACGATCACGCCGGAGCAACTGAAGACGGCGCGCGCGATCGTCGAGCGGATGGACGTGGCGGCGCGGGCGGGCGACTCCGACGCGTATCACCTCCTGAACCTCGACTTCCACGACGCGCTCGTCGCCTTCTCCGGCAACCGCAAGCTGGCCGGCGTGTATCGCAAGCTGGTGAAGGAACTGGCGCTGTTCCGCCGACGGAACCTGCGCGACCAGCAGTTGCTGCCCCACTCCGCCGCCGAGCACCGCGGGATCCTGAAGGCGATCGCCTCCGGGGACCCGGAGCAGGCCGGACGGGCGATGTTCGACCACGTGATGGAAAGCCGGGAGCGCGCACGCAAGGGCGAGGGCATGCCACAGCCCGTCCGGGCGCGCGCCGGCAGGAAAGGATAGAAGAGTGATCGAAGTGAACGGCCGCGCGTACGCGGCCCCGAAGCAATCGACGGTCGTCCTGTGCATCGACGGCTGCGAACCTGACTACATCGCGCAGGCTGTCGCGGGCGGCCACATGCCGTTCATGAAGCAGGTGCTCGCGAGCGGGACGGCACTGATCGCCGACTGCGTCGTGCCCAGCTTCACCAATCCGAACAACCTCTCGATCGTGACTGGCGCGCCGCCGTCGGTGCACGGCATCTGCGGCAACTACCTGTTCGATGTCGAAAGCGGCACCGAAGTGATGATGAACGACCCGAAGTGGCTGCGCGCGCCGACGATCCTCGCCGCGCTGGCCGACGCCGGGCACGGCGTCGCGGTGGTCACGGCCAAGGACAAGCTGCGCAAGCTGCTCGGCCACGGGATGAAGGGCATCTGCTTCTCGTCCGAGAAGGCGGACCAGGCGACCGAGCAGGAGAACGGGATCACCGACGTGCTGCCGCTCGTCGGCATGCCGGTGCCCGACGTCTACAGCGCGGAGCTGTCCGAGTTCGTGTTCGCCGCCGGCGTGCGGCTGATCGAGACGCGCAAGCCCGACTTCCTCTACCTGTCCACGACGGACTACGTCCAGCACAAGCACGCCCCCGGCGACCCGGACGCCAATCGCTTCTACGCGATGCTCGACCGCTATCTCGCGCGGTTCGACGCGCTCGGCACGGTGTTCGCCCTCACGGCCGATCACGGCATGAACGCCAAGACCAGGCTCGACGCGAGCCCGAACGTCATCTTCCTGCAGGACCTGCTCGACGAGTGGCTCGGACGCGAGCGCTCGCGCGTGATCCTCCCGATCACCGACCCGTACGTGGTCCACCACGGCGCGCTTGGCTCCTTCGCGACGATCTACGTGGCGCCGGACATGGCGGCCGGCGTCACCGCGCGGCTGCGCGAGCTGCCCGGCATGGAAGTGGTGCTTGGCCGCGACGACGCGGCCCGGCGCTTCGAGCTGCCGGCGGATCGCATTGGCGACATCGTCGCCGTGTCCGAGCGCAGCGTGGTGCTCGGCACCAGCCGATCGCGGCACGACCTGTCGCAGCTCGAACTGCCGCTGCGCTCGCACGGCGGGATCTCGGAGCAGCGGGTGCCGCTCGTCCTCAACCGCCGGATCGAAGGCCTTGATCCAGTGCGGCGCTGGCGCAACTTCGACGCCTTCGAGCTCGTGCTGAACCACGCCCAATGAACGCGCCCGCCTCCCCCGTCCGCACCGAGTCCCTCCGGATCGCCGGCGAGAAGGTCGCGTGCGCGCGCAGCTTCGAGGTGCGCTACCCGTACACCGGCGAGGTGGTCGCGACCGTGCCGAAGGCGACGGTCGACGACGTGCGCCGCGCCTTCTCGATCGCCCGCGCCTACCGGAGCACGCTGACGCGCTACGACCGCTACCGGATCCTGATGAAGGCCGGCGAGATCATCGCGACCGCCGGGACGAGATCGCGCGGCTCATCACGCTCGAGTCCGGGCTGTGCCTGAAGGACACGCTGTACGAAGTCGGCCGAGCGAGCGACGTACTGCTGTTCGCCGCCAACCAGGCGCTGGTCGACGACGGACAGGTGTACTCGTGCGACCTGACCCCGCACGGGAAGAAGCGCAAGGTCTACACGATGCGCGAGCCGCTGCTCGGCGTCATCGCCGCGATCACGCCGTTCAACCATCCGCTGAACCAGGTGATCCACAAGGTCGCGCCGGCCGTTGCCACCAACAACCGCGTCGTGCTGAAGCCGAGCGAGAAGACGCCGCTGGCCGCGTACGTGCTCGCCGACGTCCTCTACGAAGCCGGCCTGCCCGGTCCGATGCTCTCGGTGCTGACCGGCGACCCGCGCGAGATCGCCGACGAGATGCTGACCCACCCTGACGTCGACCTCGTGACCTTCACGGGCGGGGTGGCGGTCGGCAAGTACATCGCGGCGAAGGCTGTCTACAAGCGGCAGGTTCTCGAACTCGGCGGCAACGATCCGATCATCGTGATGGAGGATGCCGACGTCGAGGAAGCGGCGACGCTGGCGGCCAGCGGCTCGTACAAGAACTCGGGACAGCGCTGCACGGCGGTCAAGCGCATGCTGGTGCACGCGAGCGTCGCCGACGACTTCGTCGAGCGACTGGTCGCGAAGACGAAGGCCGTGAAGCACGGTGACCCGCTCGATCCGGCCACCGACATGGGCACGGTGATCGACGAAGCCGCGGCGCGCGAGTTCGAGACGCGCGTCGACGGCGCCGTCGCGCTCGGCGCGAGGGTGCTCGCCGGACACATCCGCCGCGGCGCGCTGTACGCGCCCACCGTGGTCGACCGCGTTGCGCCCGACATGCCGCTGGTGAAGGAGGAGACGTTCGGGCCGGTCTCGCCGGTGATCCGCTTCGGCACGATCGACGAGGCGATCGCGATCAGCAACTCGACCGCGTACGGGCTGTCGTCGGCGGTCTGCACCAACCGGCTCGACTACATCACCCGCTTCATCTCGGAGCTCGCCGTCGGCACGGTGAACGTGCGCGAAGTGCCGGGATACCGGCTCGAACTCACGCCTTTCGGCGGAATCAAGGACTCCGGCCTCGGGTACAAGGAAGGCGTGCTGGAAGCGATGAAGAGCTTCACCAACACGAAGACCTACTCGCTGCCCTGGTAGCAGGAGAAGCGCGGACCTAGGCGAACCGGATGCAGACCCTCCTGAACCTGTTGGCGGCCATCGCGCTGCTCGTCTGGGGAACGCACATCGTGCGGACCGGCGTGCTGCGCGTGTACGGCGCCAGCCTGCGCCAGGTCCTGCGTCGCAACGTCGGCAATCGCGCAACCGGCTTCGTCGCCGGCGTGGCGGTGACCGGCCTGCTGCAGAGCTCGACCGCGACGGCGCTTCTGGCATCGTCCTTCGTGTCGCAGGGACTGATCGGAACGGCGGCCGCGCTCGCCGTCATGCTCGGCGCCGATGTCGGCACGGCGCTGATGGTGCAGGTCTTCTCGCTGAACCTGACGTGGCTCGCGCCCTTGCTGATCATCGCCGGCGTCATCGTCTACCTTTCGCAGAAGAACGAGCGCGCCGGCCAGATCGGAAAGATCGCGCTGGGACTCGGCGTGATGATCCTCGCGCTGCAGCTGATCGGCCAGGCCACGCTGCCGCTGACGAAGGCATCGGGAGTGCGCGTTCTGTTTGCGCAGATCTCCGGCGACCTGCTGCTCGACGTGCTGATCGGCGCCCTGCTCGCGGTGGCTTCGTACTCGAGCCTGGCGGTGGTGCTGCTGGTCGCGGCGCTTGCGGCCGCCAACGTCGTGCCGGCACACGTGGCGCTGCCGGTCGTGCTCGGCGCCAATCTCGGCAGCGGCCTGCTGGCGCTGATCACGACGTGGAAGTCGGACCCGGTCGCGCGCCGCGTGCCCCTCGGCAACTTCGTGTTCAAGGCCGCGGGCGTCGGGCTCGCGCTGATCGCGCTGCCGCACGCCACGCCGTTCCTGCTGAAGATGCAGTCCGATCCCAAGCAGCTGGTCGTCTACTTCCACCTGCTGTTCAACGTCCTGCTCGCGCTGACCTTCATCGGCCTCACCAGGCGGGTCGCCGACCTGACGGAGAAGTGGTTGCCGGCGCCGCGCCGGGCGGAGGCGCCCGGCGAGCCGCGGCACCTGGATCCGGTCGCGCTCGACACCCCTGCCCTCGCGCTCGGCAACGCGGCGCGCGAAGCCATCCGGCTGGCCGACACCGTCCAGGAGATGCTCGGCGGGCTGCTGGAGGTCCTGCGGCACGACAGCGTCCAGCTGGCCGAAGCGCTGCGGCGCAAGGACGACGAGATCGATCGGCTGTACTCCGCCATCAAGCGCTACCTCGCGCAGATCAGCCGCGAGGCGCTGGAAGCGCGCGAATCCAGGCGGTGGACCGAGATCATCCAGTTCACGATCAACATGGAACACGTGGGCGACATCATCGAGCGCCTGCTGCTCGACGTCGCCGAGCGCAAGATCCAGCACGGCCTGTCCTTCTCCGAAGCGGGCCTGCAGGAGATCAGCGACCTGCACGGCCGGCTGATCGGCAACCTGCAGCTGTCGGTGGCGGTGTTCCTCAACGGGGACCTGAAGTCCGCGCAGCGACTGATCGCGGAGAAGGTGACCTTCCGCGAACTCGAGATGCGCTACGCGGAGAGCCACCTGCACCGGCTATCGGAGAACACGCTGCAGTCGGTCGAGACCAGTTCCCTGCACCTGGACCTGCTCTCGGATTTCAAGCGCATGAATTCGCTGTTCTGCTCGGTCTCCTACCCGATCCTCGAATCCGCGGGCGTGCTGTCGAAGACGCGCGTTCTGGCCGAGCAGCGCAGCGACCTCAATCCCAACCAGTCCTCCGCAGCCGGCTGACATGGCGCTGACGCTCGACGACATCCGGGACCTGTTCGCCGCAAAGGGCGACCGCATGTACGCCGGCGAGCCGGTCACGCAGCTGCAGCACGCGCTGCAGTCGGGCCACCTTGCCGAGCAGGAGGGCGCCAGCGATGAGCTGGTCGTTGCGGCCTTCCTGCACGATCTCGGCCACCTGATCAACGACCAGGGCGAGACGCCGACGCTGCGCGGCGTCGATGACCGTCACGAGTACGTCGCGCTGCCATTCCTGCGCGACCTGTTCGGTCCAGCCGTTCTGCAGCCGATCCGCCTGCACGTCGACGCGAAGCGCTACCTGTGCGCGCGCGGCGACGGCAAGATCACCGGCGCCGAGTACTGGGCCGCGCTGTCGATCGACTCGAAGCGCAGCCTCGAGCTGCAGGGCGGGATCTTCGGCGAGGGGCAGGCCGCGGCGTTCGAGGCCGAGCCGTTCTCGCAGGACGGCGTGCGCCTGCGCCTGTGGGACGACCGGGCCAAGCTGAGGGACGCGCGGACCCCGCCGCTCGCGCACTACCTGGCCCTGGCCGCGCGCGTCGCCGCTCGCTGAGTACGCCCGCCGCTGGGCGATAATCCCCGGCCCTGCCCGGAGCACGAACCATGCTGCGTCCCCTGCTGCTCGTCACAGTCGCCCTGCTGTCGGCCTGCTCGAAGGTACCGGAACCCGCGCCGCAGGCGAATCCGGAGCCGGCCGGGATCCAATGGGTGCGGCCGGAGAGCGTCGCCGACGTGGACCGCGCGTTCGAGGACGCGCGCTCCAGGAACCAGCCGGTCTTCCTGTTCTGGACCGCCGTGTGGTGCCCGCCGTGCAACCAGGTGAAGAGCACGATCTTCACGCGGCCGGACTTCATCGAGAAGTCGCGCTCGTTCGTCCCGGTCTACGTCGACGCCGACAGCCCGAGCGGCCAGGCGCTCGGCGAGCGATTCAGGGTGCGCGGCTATCCGACCATGGTGCTGCTGAGCGGCGGCGGGCGGGAGTTGACGCGGCTCGCCGGCTCCGTCGATGCATCGAAGTACATGCAACTGCTCGACCGCGGGCTGGCGGGCGGCAACTCGGCGAAGCAGGCGCTCGAGACGGCCCTCGAAGGCAAGTCGCTGTCCGCCGCCGATTGGCGGATGCTGGCGTTCTATTCATGGGCGACCGACGACGGCCAGCTGGTTCCCGAGAAGGACGTTCCGGCGACGCTGATGAAGCTCGCCGCGGTGTGTCCGTCCGGGGAGCGGGAAGCGTCGTCGCGCCTCGTGCTCGAGGCATTGCACGCTGCGTCGCAGGCCAGCGACGCGAAGCCGAAGCTAGACAAGACCGACGCCATCGCGAGCGTGAAGAGCCTGCTCGAGCAGCCGGAACTCGTGCGCGCCAATCACGACATTCTCGGCTACGCCGCCGCCGACCTAGTTGGCCTGCTCACGGACGCCAGGTCCAGGGAACGCGCCGATCTGAAGCTCCAGTGGCTCGCGGCACTCGACAAGCTTGCCGCGGAGCCGAAGCTCTCCAACGGCGGGCGCATGTACGCGATGCTCGGCAAGGTCGAGCTCGCGCGGCTCGACGACAAGGATGGGCCGTTGCCGCCCGTGCTGCTGGATGAGGTCAGGACGCAGGCGGCACGCGTCGACCGCGAGATCGAGGACCTCGACGAGCGCCAGGCAGTGATCACGCTGACCGGCGGCGTGCTCGCCCGCGCCGGCCTGCTCGACGAGTCCGACGCGCTGCTGACGGCCGAGCTGACGCGATCGCACTCGCCCTATTACTACATGTCGCAGCTCGCGTCGAACGCGAGGAAGCGCGGCACGCCGGAAGGCAAGGCGGCGGCCATCGACTGGTCGCGCCGGGCGTACGACAGCGCGCGGGGCACGGCGACGCGGCTGCGCTGGGGCGGCAGCTACCTGAACACGCTGCTCGAGCTGACGCCGCAGGATGCCGCGGCCATCGAGAAGGCCGCCATGCAGGTGCTCGGCGAAGTAGGGCGCGACAGCATGCAGCTCACCGGCAACAACCGCGCGGCGCTCGACCGCATGAGCAAGCGCCTGGCGGCCTGGAACAAGGACGGCCGGCACGACGAGGTGCTCGCGCGACTGGCCGGCGCACTGATGGACAAGTGCGCCACGCCGAGCGCGGTCGACCCGGCCTGGTGCGAGTCGCTGTTCGCGCCATCGAAGCGCGCCTGAACGGTGGCGACCTACAGCGCCCCGCTGACCCGCGCCGAGGAGCGCGAGTTCGTGCCGTTCATGCACGAGTTGATCGGCATCGCGTTCGCCACGATCCGCGGCTACTTCATGACCGGCACGGCGGTCGTCACGAAGGGCGACGCGAGCCCGGTCACGATGGCCGACCGGAACGCCGAGGAAGCGATGCGGCGCCTGATCGACCGGCGTTACCCGCGCCACGCCATCATGGGCGAGGAGCACGGCGACAAGCCGGGCGAGCGCTACCGCTGGGTGCTGGACCCGATCGACGGGACGCGCGCCTTCATCACCAACTGCTTCCTGTTCGGCACGCTGATCGCCCTTGAGCGCGACGACGGCGAAGGCTTTCGTCCGGTGCTCGGCGTGATCGGCCATCCGGCGGCCGGAGTGGCGCTGATCGGCCACGCGGGAGGCACCACGCTGTACGCGAGCGATGGCTCTTCGCGGGCGGCGCGCGTGCGTCCCTGTGCGCGTCTCGCCGACGCGACCGTGCTGGCCACGACGCACTGGTCCACCGCCGAGCAGCGCGGCGGCGCGGCCGTCGAACGGATCATCCGTGCCGCGAAGCTGTACCGGACGTGGGGCGACTGCTTCGGCTACTTCGCCCTCGCCACCGGCGGTGCCGACCTGATGCTGGACCCCACCCTGGCGTACTGGGACGTGGCGGCGATCGTGCCGGTCGTCGAAGGCGCGGGCGGTGCGGTCGCCGGATGGAACGGCGGGAGTCCGCTCGCGGAGCCCTCGCTGATCGCGAGCGCAGGCCCGTTGAATGCGGTGGCGCTCGCACTGCTGCGGCAGGATTGAGCCACGAGATGCCGACACGCAGCGGGCGCGGCCGGCGGCCAGTCGGGGAGAAAGCCGAGATCCACGGTCGGGGAGCGGACGCGATGCTCGAAGGGCAAAAAAATGTCCGCGCCGTGCTGGGCACCTGCGCGGACTGAATCGCGACGAGGAAGGGGAACCTCCTGCGTTGCGCTTGCTGCCACCTTGCGTAGCGGAAGGGCTACAAAGGGTCGACTCGAAGCAACCTTAGTGCTTCGCGCGCATCGCCGAAATTGGGAGAAGAATCTACGAGCTACTGCGTACCGCGACCGGGGATCAGGAGCGGTCCGGGGCTGCAGCGTCGTTGCCGTCGAGCGCCAGCCGCAGGCGGAAGAGATCCGCGATACGGCGCGCGTTCAGCTTGTCCATCAGCCGCGCGCGATGGACTTCCACCGTGCGAGGGCTGATGCCGAGTTCGACCGCGATCTCGCGGTTGTGAAGACCGTCGGTGATCCGCTGGAACACTTCGAGTTCGCGGGGCGTCAGGCGACCAACGCGCTCGCGCATCTGTTCATGTTCGCGGGCGCGCTCCAGTGCCTGGGCGTCGCTTTCCAGCGCGGCCGACACGGCTTCCATCAGTTCACTCGGCTGGACAGGCTTCTCGAGGAAGTCGAGCGCTCCGGTCCGCAACGCCGCCCGCGCCGTGGCCACATCGCCGTGGCCGGTGACGACGATCACCGGCAGGTGCGGATGTTCGTCGTGGAGCTTCTGCTGCAGGTCGAGCCCGCTCATGCCCGGCAGTCGGAGATCGACCACCGCGCAGGCCGGCCGCTCATTGACCCCGCCGGCGAGGAAGTCCTCAGCACTTGCGAAACCCCGCGGAACGTAGCCACCGGCCTCCAGCAAGGCAGCCAGCGACTCGCGCAGATCGCCATCGTCTTCGATCAGGTAAACGGTCGGGGCGCGGGAAGAAGCCTGCGCGAAGGTGGTCATGGTCGATCCTTCGTCAATGCGGCAGGATCTCTAAACCCTATGAATCCAGCATAGCGTCTAACGAGGCCCCGGCCGCACGGTGTATCAATAAAGCGCGACTCACCTCAGAAAGGAATGTCGTCGTCCATGTCGGCCATCGACGAGGCCGGCCTGGCTGCAGCCGCCGGCTTGCTCGCCGGTGCCCGGGCCGCGGCGCGGGGCTCGTCGCCGCCGGCATCGAGGTCAGGCGCTCCGCCACCCATGCCCTCGCGCGAGCCGAGCATCTGCATGTTCTCGGCCACGATCTCGGTCGTGTAGCGGTCCTGGCCTTCCTTGTCCTGCCACTTGCGCGTGCGCAGGCGGCCTTCGACATAGACCGGCCGGCCCTTCTTCAGGTACTCGCCGGCGATCTCCGCCAGGCGCCCGAAGAACGCGACCTTGTGCCACTCGGTCGACTCCTTCATCTCGCCGCTTGCCTTGTCCTTCCAGCGGTCCGACGTGGCGATCGTGATGTTGGTGATCGCCGCGCCGTCGGCGGTGTAGCGCGTCTCCGGGTCGCGCCCCAGATTGCCGATCAGGATGACTTTGTTGACGGATGCCATGTGTTCTCCTCTTCAGATCGGCACCGGCTGGCCGCTCGAACGTTTCGGAACTTCGCGCATGCCGAGTGCGATCACCCACCACACGCCCATGATGACTGCCGCGCATGCGAACACTCCCTGCGCGCCCCAACGCGCGGCGACGAGGCCACCCAGGGCGCCGCCGGCAAAGAGCCCGATGGCTTGCGTCGTATTGTAGATGCCGAGTGCCAGGCCTTTCGCGGATGACGGGGCGACCCGCGACACCAGCGACGGCAGGCTCGCCTCGAGGATGTTGAAGCCGACGAAGAACAGCAGCAACCAGCCGGCGATCCACATCAGGCCCGGCGCGTGCAGAAACAGGCCGACCTGGACGACGAGCAGCAGGCCCACGGCCGACAGGAACAGGACGCGCATGCGCGACTTGCGCTCCGCCGCCATGATCGGCGGCATCATCAGGCCGAACGACACCAGCACCACGGGCAGGTAGACCCACCAGTGATGGAGGAGTGGCAACTGCGCCCGCTCGACGAGCAGGACAGGCACCACCACGAACATCGCCATCTGCACGCTGTGCAGCGCGAAGATCCCGAAGTTCAGGCGCAGCAACTGCGGGTTGAAGAGCACGCTGGCCGCGCTTGCCGGATCGTCGTGTTCGATGCGGGGCGGCGCGCTCGGCACAACCCACGTGACGACCGCGATCGCAGCCACCGCAAGCACGCCGGTCAGTGCAAACAGGCCGCCCATGCCCACCGCCGCGTACAGCGGCGGGGCGCCAACGAGCGACAGCGCGAACGTCAGCCCGATCGACGCCCCGACCATCGCCATCGCCTTGGTGCGATGCTCCTCGCGTGTCGCATCGGCGATGAACGCCGTCACCGCGGCCGAGATCGCGCCCGCGCCCTGGACCGCCCGGCCGATGATCGTCCAGAGGATGTCGTCGGCCGCCGCGGCGATGAAGCTGCCGAGCGCGAACAGCACCAGGCCGGCGACGATCACCGGCTTGCGTCCCCAGCGGTCGCTAGCGGCCCCGAACGGGATCTGCAGCACGCCCTGGGTCAGGCCGTAGATGCCGAGCGCCAGGCCGACGAGGGCCGGGCTGTCGCCGCCCGGGATATTTCGAGCGTGCACCGCGAACACCGGCAGGATCAGGAACAGGCCCAGCATGCGCAGCGCGAAGATCGACGCGAGCGAGGCGCTCGTACGCACTTCCTGGCCGGACATGCGCGACGAAGAACGGGAGGTCATGCGTGAGGATCGGGCTGGGGGTTCCGGATCGCTCCGGGAGGGAGTGCCCGGCGGTGGCCGGGGGCAAGGCGCGCTTGCGTTTGTCGCTATAGTACCAAGTTGCCCTTTTCGAGTCGGCCAGCCCTCTGCCGGCAATGAACATGGGGCACAGGGACTGCACAGCAGCATGGACGAAATACGGATCCGCGGCGCCCGCACGCACAACCTCAAGAACGTCGACCTCGACCTGCCGCGGCACCGGCTGATCGTGATCACGGGCCTGTCCGGGTCCGGCAAGTCCTCGCTCGCGTTCGACACGCTGTACGCGGAAGGCCAGCGGCGCTACGTCGAGTCGCTGTCCGCGTACGCGCGGCAGTTCCTCCAGTTGATGGAGAAGCCGGACGTCGACCTGATCGAGGGCCTCAGCCCGGCCATCTCGATCGAGCAGAAAGCGGCGTCGCACAACCCGCGCTCGACCGTGGGCACGGTCACGGAGATCCACGACTACCTGCGGCTGCTGTACGCGCGCGTCGGCACGCCGTTCTGCCCGGAGCACGACCTGCCGCTGCAGTCGCAGAGCGTGTCGCAGATGGTCGACGCGACGCTCGGCCTCGCCGAGGACACGAAGGTCATGGTGCTCGCGCCGGTTGTCCGCGACCGCAAGGGCGAGTTCGTGGAGTTCTTCGATGACATGCAGACCCAGGGCTTCATCCGGTTCCGGATCGACGGAGCCGTCGTCGAGGCGGAGGACCTCCCGCCGCTGAAGAAGACCGAGAAGCACTCGGTCGACGTGGTCGTCGACCGCCTGAAGGTGCGGGCCGACGCGCAGCAGCGCCTCGCCGAGTCGTTCGAGACCGCGCTGCGCCTCGCCGATGGCCGCGCGCTGCTGCTCGACCTCGACAACGGGCAGGAAACGCTGTTCTCGAGCCGGTTCTCCTGTCCGGCCTGCAGCTACTCGCTGTCCGAACTCGAGCCGCGCCTGTTCTCGTTCAACAACCCGATGGGCGCGTGCACCGCATGCGACGGTATCGGCAGCGTCGAGTACTTCGACGAGAAGCGCGTGGTCGCGCATCCCGAGCTGTCGCTCGCGAGCGGCGCGATCAAGGGCTGGGACGCGCGCAACCAGTACTACTACCAGATGCTGGTGACCATCGCCCAGCACTACGGCTTCGACATCGACCTGCCGTACGAGGAGCTGCCGGACAGCGCGCGCGAGGCGATCCTGCACGGCTCCGGCGGCGACGAGATCGCCTTCACGTACACCAACGAGCGCGGCCGGAAGATGGTGCGCAGGCACCCGTTCGAAGGCGTCGTGCCCAACCTCGACCGGCGCTTCAAGGAGACCGACTCGGTGGTCGTGCGCGAGGAGCTCGCCAAGCTGCGCAGCCAGCGCCCGTGCCCCGTGTGCGAAGGAACGCGGCTGCGCACCGAGGCGCGCCACGTCTTCATCGGCGATGGCGACGACCGCCGCGGGATCTATCAGGTCGCGGCCGCCCCGCTGCGCGATGCCTGCGCGTACTTCGAACGCCTGCAGTTCGCCGGCTCGAAGAAGGAGATCGCCGACAAGATCGTCAAGGAGATCGGCGCGCGACTGCGCTTCCTGGTGAACGTCGGACTGGACTACCTGTCGCTCGACCGCTCTGCAGAAACGCTCTCGGGCGGCGAGTCACAGCGCATCCGCCTCGCCTCGCAGATCGGATCAGGCCTGACGGGCGTGATGTACGTGCTGGACGAGCCTTCGATCGGGCTGCACCAGCGCGACAACGATCGTCTGATCGGAACGCTGAAGCACCTGCGCGACCTGGGCAACACGGTGATCGTCGTCGAGCATGACGAGGACGCGATCCGTGCCGCCGACCACGTCGTCGACATGGGGCTGGGCGCCGGCGCCCACGGGGGCGAGGTGATCGCGAGCGGCAGCCTCGAAGTGGTGCTCGGCAACGAGAATTCGCTGACGGCGGCGTACCTGTCCGGTCGGCGGCAGATCGAGATCCCGGACGACCGCACTCCGCCGTTCACGCACTGGCTGAAGCTCGCCGGCGCCCACGGCAACAACCTGAAGGACGTCACGCTCGACCTTCCGATCGGGCTGCTCACCTGCGTCACCGGGGTCTCGGGCTCCGGCAAGTCGACCCTGATCAACGACACGCTGTACGCCGTCGTGGCGCGCCACCTCTACGGCTCCTCGGCGGAACCGGCGCCGTACGCGTCGATCGACGGCCTCGAGCACTTCGACAAGGTGATCAGCGTCGACCAGAGCCCGATCGGGCGGACGCCGCGCTCGAATCCCGCGACGTACACCGGGCTGTTCACGCCGATCCGCGAGCTGTTCGCCGAGACTCCCACGGCACGCGAGCGCGGCTACGAGGCGGGCCGCTTCTCCTTCAACGTCAAGGGCGGACGCTGCGAGAGCTGCCAGGGCGACGGCGTCCTGAAGGTCGAGATGCACTTCCTGCCCGACGTCTACGTGCCGTGCGACGTCTGCCACGGCAAGCGCTACAACCGCGAGACGCTCGAGGTGCACTACAAGGGCAGGAGCATCGCCGAGGTGCTCGACATGACCGTCGAGGAGGCGGCTGGCTTCTTCAGCGCCGTCCCGACCATCGCGCGCAAGCTGCAGACGCTGCTCGACGTCGGCCTCGGCTACGTGCGGCTGGGGCAGAGCGCCACCACGCTCTCGGGCGGCGAGGCGCAGCGCGTCAAGCTGTCGCTGGAACTCTCGAAACGCGACACCGGGCGCACGCTCTACATCCTCGACGAGCCGACGACCGGGTTGCACTTCCACGATATCGCGCTGCTGCTCAAGGTCCTGCACCAGTTGCGCGACGCGGGCAACACCCTGGTCGTGATCGAGCACAACCTCGACGTCGTGAAGACCGCCGACTGGGTCATCGACCTCGGGCCGGAAGGGGGCGACGGCGGCGGCCGGATCATCGCAACCGGCGCGCCGGAGGCCGTCGCCGCCAATCCCGAGAGCCACACCGGCCGCTATCTCGCGCCCGTGCTGCTGCGGCAGAGAGGCAGGAAGCGCCGCAGCGGTCCCGCTGCCGCGGCCGCCTGATCGATTTCTTTCCGGCTTCGCGGCCGGCACGCAGAGCGCCTCGTCATCGGACGGCGCCTTGAGCCGGCGGGCTGTCGACCGGAGAGCGGCTCAGAGGACAAGACGCCCCAGTGTCCGCACCGAACCGCCGGCGGATCGCACCAGCACGGCCTCCCCCGAGCCGACCGCGACCCCGGCCAGCGCGAGGATGTTCACGTGGTGCGTGACGAAAACGACGTTCGCAGGAGCGCGGATCGCGGCGATCCTCGCCGCCACCTCGCGTGTCTGCTGCGCCTCCGTGGAGCGGTCCTCGAAGAAGGAGTTCAGCGCGGGGTACGGCTCGACGGTGGCCTTCGGAAAGACGAGTCGTGCCGTTTCGAGGCAGCGGCACCACTGGCTGGAGAGCACCTGGTCGATGCGCACCGTCCGGGCCGCCAGTGCCGCACCGATCCGCTGCGCCTGGCGACGACCGTCGTCGGACAGATTGCGCTGCGTGGCGCAGTCCCCGATCCGGAATCCGGGCGGATCGCCGATGCCAGCCTCGGTCTGCGCATGGCGCAGAAGGATTCCCACGCCGCCCGCCTGCAGTTCGGACCACAGCGCGGCTGGCTGTGCGCCTGCCCGCGCTGCCAGCAGGAGCGAAGCGGTGCCAAGCAGTAATTCGCGTCTGCGCACGATCACGCCTCCAGTAGCCGCCGTTCCGCGAGGTCGAGTGCGTCCGGAATCCCCCGCAGCACAACGACATCGCCAGCCTGCAGCCGCATCCCCGGGCTGGGATCGGCCCCCCGAATTCCGCGCCGGCGCACAGCGGTGACCTCGACGCCCAGCGGTTGGAGGCCCAGTTCTTCCAGCGTCCTTCCCGCTCCCGCCGCGCCGGGATGCAGCGGCACCGAGTGCAACCGCTCGTGCGCTTCTTCCTCGACTTCGTCGTCGTCGCCGGAGCTGTGGAAGTAGCCGCGCAGCAGCTGATAGCGCTGGTCGCGCTGCTCGCGGACACGCTTGACGACGCGCGACAGCGGAACGCCGAGCAGGACGAGCGCGTGCGAGCCGAGCATCAGGCTTCCCTCGAGCACCTCGGGCACGACCTCGGTCGCGCCGGCCGCGGTCAGCTTGGCGAGATCGTGATCGTCCTGCGTGCGAACGATGACGGGAATGTCCGGTTTCAGTTCGCGCACGTGATGCAGGATCCTCAGCGCGGAGGGCGTGTCGGCGTACGTGATGGCGACGGCGGACGCTCGACTGACACCCGCCGCGACGAGGGTCTCGCGTCGCCCGGCGTCGCCGTAGACGACCGAATCGCCGGCCGCGGCCGCCTGCCGGACCAGGTCGGGATCGAGGTCGAGGGCAACGTAGGTAATGCCTTCCTGTTCGAGCATCTTGGCGAGGTGCTGCCCGCTGCGTCCGAATCCGCAGATCACCACGTGCTTCTCGATGGCGATTGCGCTCTGCGCGATGCGGGCGATCTCGAGCGACTTGTGCAGCCACTCGCTCGAGGCCAGCCGCATCGCGATCCGGTCGCTGTGCTGCACCAGCAGCGGCGCGGAAAGCATCGACAGCAGCATCGAGGCCAGCACGACCTGCAGCACGAGCGGGTCCAGCAATCCGTGCGTCCCGGCCTGCCCGAGCAGGACGAAGCCGAACTCGCCTGCGGTCGCCAGCGCGAGCCCGGTCTTGATCGCTGTGCCCGGCGTCGCTCGGAACAGCCGCACGAGCGCGACGATCAGCCCGAACTTGAACGCCACCGGGCCGACCAGCGCGAGCATGACCCAGCCGAAGTTGTCGAGCACGATCCGCACGTTGAGAAGCATGCCGATCGTGACGAAGAACAGACCGAGCAGGACATCCCTGAACGGCTTGATGTCCTCCTCGACGCGGTGGCGGAACTCCGTCTCGGAGATCAGCATCCCGGCGACGAAGGCGCCGAGGGCGAGCGACAGCCCGGCCACCTCGGTCAGCCAGGCGAGGCCGAGCGTCACCAGCAGCAGGTTCAGCGTGAAGAGCTCTTGCGACTTGCGCTTGGCGACGGTGTGGAACCACCAGCGCATCACGCGCTGACCGCCGACGAGCAGCACGGTCAGCAGCGCCGCCGCCTTGACGAGCGCGATGGCGAGTGTCCAGGCGAGGTTCGATCCTTCGCTGCCCAGCGCCGGAATGATCACCAGCAACGGCACCACCGCCAGGTCCTGGAACAGCAGCACGCCGACGATCCGCTTGCCGTGCTCCGTGTCGACCTGCGCGCGCTCGGCCATCATCTTCATCACGATCGCGGTCGACGACATCGCGAGCGCGCCACCGAGCGCGAAAGCCCCCGCGAGGCCGACCCCGAAGTAGTGGCCGACGAGCCAGCCAGCCACCAAGGTCGAGAGCACCGTCAGCGTCACCTGGGCGCCGCCGAGGCCGAGCACCAGCTTGCGCATCGTCCGCAGGCGCGCGAGCGAGAACTCGAGGCCTATCGAGAACATCAGGAAGACGACGCCGAACTCGGCGAGGTAACGCGTGTCCTCGAGGTCCGGCACGAGGCCGAGCGCGTGCGGCCCGATGACGATGCCGACCGCGAGGTAGGCAAGCAGCGGCGGCAGCTGCAGGAGGCGGAACGCGACGACGCCGACGACCACAGCGGCCAGCAGCAGCAGCGTGATTTCCAGACCGGATGAGGCCATCAATGAGGGAGCGGTCGCACTAGAGCAAAACCCATGCCAGGAAAACGTCCGGGTGTATTATGGCCGCACGCCGTCCATCGCGGCTGGCTCTCACGCAAATCCCCGCGATCCATGTCCGCAAGCCCGCCAGTTCCCCCCGCGCACGCGCTCGAAATGGCGCGGGACGTCCTGCGGATCGAGGCCGCCGCGGTGCAGGCCCTGGCGGGCCGCCTCGACGACCGCTTCACCCGCGCGGTCGGACTGCTGCTCCACTGCCGGGGCCGCGTCGTCGTGAGCGGCATCGGCAAGAGCGGCCACATCGCGCGCAAGATCGCCGCGACGCTCGCCTCGACCGGAACGCCCGCGATCTTCGTGCACGCGGCGGAGGCGGCGCACGGCGACCTCGGCATGATCACGCGCGACGACGTGCTCGTCGCGCTGTCGTACTCCGGCGAAGGCGACGAACTGCTCACGATGCTTCCCGTCGCGAAGCGCGAGGGCACGCCGCTCATCGCGATGACCGGCAATCCGGCTTCTTCGCTCGCGCGCCTCGCCGACGTTCACCTCGACGTGCACGTCGACAAGGAGGCGTGCCCGCTGAACCTCGCGCCCACGTCGTCCACCACGGCGATGCTGGCACTGGGCGATGCCCTGGCGGTCGCCTGCCTCGATGCCCGCGGATTCGGTCCCGACGACTTCGCCCGTTCGCACCCGGCCGGGGCGCTGGGCCGCCGGCTGCTGACGTATGTGCGCGACGTGATGCGGACGGGCGACCGGGTTCCCCGCGTGACGGTCGACACGTCGCTGATCGACGCGCTGCGTGAGATTTCGAGCAAGCAGCTGGGCATGACCGCGGTGCTCGACGCCGAGGGACAGCTGCAGGGCATCTTCACCGACGGCGACCTGCGCCGGCTGCTGGAGCGCGCGGCCGACGTGCGCAACGTCAGGCTCGCCGACGTGATGACACGCAATCCGCTCACGATCGCACCGGACGTGCTCGCCGCCGAGGCTGCGCAGCTGATGGACGAGCGCAGGAAGAACCAGTTGCTGGTGGTCGACGCCGTCGGCGCGCTGATCGGCGCCGTGTCAATGCACGACCTGATGGCCGCCAAGGTGATCTGATGACGCCTGAGCAGCGTGCCGCCCGGCTCCGGCTCGTCGCCCTCGACGTCGACGGCGTGCTGACGGATGGACGGCTCTACTACGGACCGCAGGGCGAGGCGCTGAAGGTCTTCGACGTGCGCGACGGGCACGGCATCAAGATGCTGCTCCACCACGGGGTCGAGGTCGCGATCCTCTCCGCCCGCTCGTCCGACATCGTCGGCGCGCGCGCACGCGAGCTGGGCATAGGCCGCGTGCTGCAGGGCCGTGGCGACAAGGCGGTTGCGTGGAGCGAACTGCTGCGGGACACCGGGGTGGCGGCCGAGCAGGCGGGCTTCATCGGCGACGACCTCCCGGACCTGCCGGTGCTCGAGCGGGCGGGGTTCGCGGCGACGGTCGCGGATGCGCGCGACGAAGTGAAGGGCGCCGCGCACTGGATCGCCGGACAGGCCGGTGGGCGCGGGGCGGTGCGCGCGTTCGCCGAGTTCATTCTCCGCGCCAAGGGCGTGGACTTCGTCGCGATGACGCGCGGATGAAGGCGGGCCTTCATGCGTGATCGCATCACGGCCATCATCGCCGTCCTGCTGCTCGCCGGGCTGGCGGGCGTCACCTACTGGTTCTCGCAGGTCGGGCGCTACGGCAATCTGGCAAGCCCGGTGTCGCGGGAAGGTCCCGACTTCATCGGCAAGGGCGTGACGCTGACGCAGTTCGATGCGCTGGGACGGGCGACGAACAGGCTGTTCGCCGAGACGATGGCGCACTACGCGACCGACGACCGCGCGGAACTGCAGCAGCCGCGCTACGTGAGCCTGCGCCCGGACCAGCCCCGCCTCGAGGCGCGCGCGCGGCAGGCGCTGGTCGAGGGTGGCGGGGAGCGCGTCGTGCTGACCGGCGACGTCGTCATCACGCGTTCCCCGGGCGAAGACGGCGAGCCGCCGATGCGCCTTGCCACCGAAAAGCTCCTCGCACTCCCCGATCTCGAGCAGTTCAGCACCGACCTCCCGGTCGAGGTGGACCGCGGCAACTCCGTGATCCGGTCGGTGGGCATGGACTACGACAACATCAAGCGGGTCGTGAAGTTCCACTCGAAGGTGCGCGGAACATTCGAGGCGGCCCAGACGCAGGGGGCGAAAAAATGAAACGGCCGATCCTCGCGCTCGCGATCGCCTGTGCAGCGGTCGCGGCGCCCGCGCTGGCCGAGCGCGCAGACCGCGACAAGCCCTTGAACTACGAGGCCAACAGCGGCGAGTGCGACGACCTCAAGCAGGTCTGCGTGCTCGTCGGCGACGTCTTGCTCGTGAAAGGAACGATACGGGCCACCGGGCAGCGCGTGGAGATCCGCAAGGATCCCGAGGGCTACCTGTTCGGCCTGCTCGAGGCGGCGCCCGGCAAGCTGGCGACCTTCCGCCAGCGCCGCGACATCAGCAAGCCCGGCATCGAGGAGCTCATCGACGGCCACTCCGAACGGATCGAATACGACGAGAAGGCCGAAACCGTGAAGCTGCTCGGGCGCGCGCGGATCCGACTGCTGGAGAACGACGTGCAGCGCGACGAGTTGCGCGGCGACGCCATCACCTACGACCAGCGCAACTCGAAGTACTTCGTGACGGGCGGCGCGCCGAAGGATCCGGGTTCCGGCGACGGCCGGGTGCGCGGCACGATCGGTCCCCGAACTCAGCCTGCGACATCGCCCGGTTCCCCGGCTCCCCTGGCGCCGTCGCGCGACCTCGCCAATCCGCGCCGTGACTGAGATGGACGCGCGCGCACAGGCCTCGGGGCAAGCCGCCGGCTCCGCGGAGTCGCACAACACTCTGGTGGTCGAGAACCTGCAGAAGCGTTACGGCAGCCGCACGGTCGTCAAGGACGTTTCGCTGACCGTTGAGAGCGGCGAGGTGGTCGGCCTGCTCGGACCGAACGGAGCGGGGAAGACGACATGCTTCTACATGGTCGTGGGCCTGGTCCCGCTCGACGCCGGCAGCATCTCGTTGAACGGAGCGTCGATCGCCCACCTGCCGATCCATCAGCGCGCGCGCATGGGGTTGTCGTACCTGCCGCAGGAAGCGTCGGTCTTCCGCAAGCTCACGGTCGAGGAGAACATCCGCGCCGTGCTCGAGCTGCAGGTCGACGAGCAGAAGCGGCCCCTGCCTCGCGCCCACGTGGCGCAGCGTCTCGACGAGCTTCTCGATGACCTGCAGATCGCGCACCTCCGGACCAATCCGGCGCTGTCGCTGTCGGGCGGAGAACGGCGGCGGGTCGAGATCGCGCGCGCGCTTGCCGCGCGCCCGCGCTTCATCCTGCTCGACGAACCCTTCGCCGGCGTGGACCCGATCGCGGTCCTCGAGATCCAGCGCATCGTGCGTTTCCTGAAGGAGCGCGGGATCGGAGTGCTGATCACGGACCACAACGTGCGCGAAACGCTTGGCATCTGCGACCACGCGTACATCATCAACGAAGGCGTGGTGCTCGCGGCCGGGCGACCGGAGGAGATCGTCGGCAACGAGACGGTCCGCCGCGTCTACCTGGGCGAGCACTTCCGCATGTAGTCGCCGCTCGCAGGCGCAGCTCGATGATGTTCCTTCCGTCCGGCCTACCTCTCCGCGCTCGCCGTCCCGCATGAAGCCGGCCCTCTCGCTTCGGCTGTCGCAGCACCTGGCGCTCACGCCCCAGTTGCAGCAGTCGATCCGCCTGCTGCAGTTGTCGACCGTCGAGCTGAACCAGGAGATCGAGCAGGCGCTGGCGGACAACCCGTTGCTCGAGCGGGTTGACGATCCGCTGTCCCTTGCCAGCCGGGTGAAGCCGGATGGCTCCATCGCAGGCAACGAAGCTCCGGCGCCGGGTCCCGGCGCCGACAGCGACGGCGAGGGGAGCGAGGCGCCGGCCACCGGCGAATCCGGAGAGGGCGCGTTCGAGGCGGGCAACGACGCGACACTCGACTGGGGCGCCCGGGGCGAAGGCAGGACTGAAGACGAGGATGGTTCGCGCGAGTGGGCGGGCACCACCACCACGCTGAAGGAGCACCTGCTCGCGCAGGTGTCGTGCACCAAGGCGTCACCGCGCGACCGCGCGCTGGTCGAGCTGCTGATCGACGCGCTCGACGACGACGGCTACCTGCACCAGAGCCTCGAGGACCTGCTCGCCATCTGCCCGCCGGAGGCCGAAGTCGAGCCGGACGAACTGAAGACGGCTCTGCGACTGCTGCAGAGCTTCGATCCCGCCGGCATCGGCGCGCGCGACGTCGGCGAATGCCTCGGCCTGCAGCTGGACGCGATGGCACGAACCTCCCCGGAGCTGGCCGCCGTCATTGCACACGCCCGCGCGATCGTGAGCGAGCACTTGCCGCTGCTGGCGGCGCGGGATTTCCTCAAGCTGCGCCGGGCGCTCGGATGCACCGACGACGAATTGCGTGCAGCGCACCAATTGATCCGCACACTGCGGCCGCATCCGGGTGTAGCCTTTGGTGACACGCGCGCCGATTACGTCGTTCCGGATGTCTTCGTGCGCAAGGTGAAGAACCGTTGGACCGCCGTCCTCAACCCCGAAGTGATGCCGCGCCTGCGCGTGAACCAGGCGTATGCGGACATCCTGAAGCGCGATCGCGCCCCGCGTGGGACAGAGGGATCGGACCGCGCGCAGTGGACCACGCGGGTGCAGGAAGCGCGCTGGCTCATCCGCAACATCCAGCAGCGCTTCGACACGATCCTGCGCGTGTCGCAGGCGATCGTCGACCGGCAGCACAGCTTCTTCACCCACGGCGAGATCGCGATGAGGCCCCTGGTGCTGCGGGAAATCGCCGATACCGTCGGGCTGCACGAATCGACAATCTCCCGGGTAACAGCCAGCAAGTACATGGCCACGCCGTTCGGCGTGCTCGAACTCAAGTTCTTCTTCGGCAGCCACGTGGCGACCGAAGCGGGCGGCGAGGCGTCGTCGACCGCGATCCGCGCATTGATCAAGCAACTGATAGGAGCCGAGGACACGCGTAATCCGCTGTCAGACAGCAAGCTCGCCGAGTTGCTGGGGGAACAGGGCATCGTGGTCGCGCGCCGAACCGTCGCGAAGTACCGCGAAGCGATGAAGATCCCGGCGGTGGCTCAGCGCAAGTCGTTGTAGTCGTCGGGAGCCGCCGTCGCGGCGATCCGGCCTCAACCGAAGGGGGTTGCATGAACCTGCAGATTCACGGGAACCACATCGAAGTCACGCCCGCATTGCGCGACTACGTGGCCGGCAAGCTCGCGCGCATCGAGCGCCACTTCGATCAGGTGATCGACGCCAGCGTGCAGTTGACGGTAGAAAAGGTCCGCCAGCGGGCGGAGATCACCTTGCGCCTGCGAGGCAACAACATTCACGTCGAGTCGCTCGAGCAGGACATGTACGCGGCCATCGACACCCTGGTCGACAAGCTCGACCGGCAGGTTCTCCGCCACAAGGATCGGGTCAAGGACCACCAGGCCGAGACGCTGAAGCGCCAGCAGGAAGTCCAGCAGTCGCAGTGAGGGTCACGCCGCTTCCCGGCGCGCGGCCTCCCAACCGATCAGAGCGGCCTTCCTCTCGGGCCCCCAGCGGTACTGCCCGAGCACGCCGCTCGAACGGATCACGCGGTGACACGGCACCAGCCAGGCAACCGGATTCGCGGCCACCGCGGAGGCGACCGCGCGGGTGGCTTTCGGCATGCCGGCCACGGTGGCGAGGCGACCGTAGGACACGAGCGTGCCTTCGGGGACGCGCAGCAGGGCCTCCCACACCTTGATCTGGAAATTCGTTCCCTTCAGCCAGAGCCGCATCGGCGCGCGCGGGCGGGCAAGCGCATCGAGTGTCTCCCGCGCCATCGCGCGATCCTCGACCAGCGTCGCCTCCGGCCATTCATCGCGCAGTTCAGCCACCGGATCCGCAGTCTCGTCGATGAAGCGAAGATGGCAGATGCCGCGTTCGGTCAGCCCGACGAAGGCGGGGCCGAGCGCTGTCGCATGAGCACCGTAGCGAATCCGCAGCCCGGCGCCGAACGCGCGCGCCTCACCGGGCGTCACGCCTTCGCAGTTCACCATCAGGTCGTGCAGTCGGCCGGGCGAGGACAGCCCGGCCGTCAGGGTCGCGCTCAGCACGTCGTTCTCCGAGCGCAGCGCTGCCAGCGCGCGCTCCTTCGAAATGAACTGCAAGAACCGCTTCGGCGAAACACCCGCCCATTCCCCGAACACGCGCTGCAGATGGAACTCCGAAACGCCGAGCCGCGTGGACAGTTCCGCGAGCGATGTGTCCGCGCCGGCGGCAAGCGCCGCAATGGCGCGGGCCACGAGTTCGTAGTGGGGATGCAGGTCGCTGGTTGTCATGTGCCCAGTTTGCGTTCCAACCGGTCGCCCGGCCACCCGGTTCTTGCGAATGGGCAAGGAGCCGCCGCCGTCGAGGTGCGACATTGTCTTCCCGGCCCCGGAATTCCCCCTCGCTGCAACGCGGAAACCGGGGTGTATGATCCGCGCCTTCGATTTTCGGCTGGCCCTCGGGCGGCTGCAAAAAGGAAGCCGATCTCACTTCTTCCCGCCCGAACGTGGACGCCGCATGCGCCTACGCTCGTCGCGAGCCCTCATGGAAGAGCGCGCCGTACATGAACCTGATTTCGCGCCTTTTGCCCACCTCCAACGTACTTCTGGACCTGCCGGCATCCAGCAAGAAGCGGGCATTTGAACAAGCCGGATTGCTGTTCGAGAACAACCAGGGCGTTGCCCGGGCGAAGGTCTTCGACAGCCTGTTCGCCCGCGAGCGGCTCGGCTCCACGGGCCTGGGTCAGGGGGTGGCGATTCCCCATGGACGGATCAAAGGGCTCAAGGAGGCCGTCGGCGCCTTCGTGCGCGTCGCTGAGCCCATCCCGTTCGACGCCCCGGATGGCCAGCCTGTTTCAGTGATGATCTTCCTGCTGGTGCCCGAGCAGGCGTCGCAGGCGCACCTCGACCTCCTTTCCGAACTCGCGCAGATGCTGTCGGACAAGGAGTTCCGCCAATCGCTGCTCGACGCGCCGAGCCCCGAAGCCGTGCATGCAGCCCTGACCGCCTGGGAGCCGATCCGGCCAGCGGCCTGATCTCGCGGCTGGCCGCAGACGCGCGGCCGGCGTAGCCTCGCGGAGTCGTCGACTCCGCCCACAAAGCTTCGTCAGAGCAATGCCGACCTTCAAGTCGCTGTACGAGGAAAACCGGGATTCGCTCAAGCTCGATTGGCTGGCGGGCCGCGCGTCGATCGACAGGCCCCTCGACACGCCGGCGAACGCGGGTCTCTCGAGTGCGGACCTCGTCGGTCACCTCAACCTGATCCACCCCAACCGACTGCATGTCCTCGGTCTTCCGGAAGTCCACTACTACCTGAAGCTGGAGCCCGCGCGGCGTCTGCACTACGCGCGCGAGCTGATCGCTGGCGGCCCGATCGGAATCGTCATCGCCGAAGGGCTCACCGCGCCGGAGGAACTTCTGGCCGCCGCCGAGGCGGCCGCCCTCCCCACCCTCAGTTCGCCACTGCCGGCCGCGGAGATCATCGAGGTCCTGCGGATCTACCTCGCAAAGCTGCTCGCTACGCACTGCACCCTGCACGGCGTCTACATGGACGTGCTGGGCATGGGCGTGCTGATCGCCGGCGAATCCGGGGTCGGCAAGAGCGAGCTTGGACTCGAGCTGATCAGCCGCGGGCACGGCCTCGTGGCGGACGACGTCGTCGACTTCTCGCGGGTCGCTCCCGACACGATCGAAGGGCGGTGCCCGCCGCTGCTCTCGAATCTTCTCGAAGTCCGCGGCCTCGGCCTTCTGGACATCAAGTCGATCTTCGGGGAAACGGCGGTGCGGCGGAAGATGAAGCTGCGCCTGATCGTCGAACTGCGGCGCTACGGGTCGAGCGAGACGCTCGAGCGGCTGCCGCTCGAAGGGCAGACCGACGACGTGCTCGGCCTGCCCGTGCGCAAGGTGATCATCCCGGTGGCGTCCGGACGCAACCTCGCCGTGCTGACCGAGGCCGCGGTGCGCAACACGATACTGCAGCTGCGGGGGGTCGATACGATGCGCGACTTCCTCCAGCGGCAGCAGCAGCAGATGACCGGGGAATAGGGCCTGCTGCGGACGGGATTGCGTTGACCGGTACCCCCCGCTGTAATTCACTCCGCCCACGCAGGGCGATCGATGCCAGCCGACCGGTTGGCCACAAAGGGGAGAGGAAAATGCTGAAGCACGTACTCATCGCGGCCTGCCTCGCGCTGCCACTGGCAGCCGTGGCGGCCGACGAAAAGGCGGCGACCCGGACGAAGGAACTGACGCCGCAGCAGCAGAAGATGGCTTCCTGCAACCGGGAAGCGGGTGACAAGAAGCTCGCGGGCGAGGAACGCAAGAAGTTCATGTCGAGTTGCCTGTCGGCCAGCGGCGGCAAGAAAGTGACGCAGCAGGACAAGATGACCTCATGCAACAAGGAGGCGGGCGACAAGAAGCTCGCGGGCGAGGAACGCAAGAAGTTCATGTCGAGTTGCCTGTCGGGCTGACACCGCGGGCAGTGGGTTTTCACGGGGGCGCTTCGGCGCCCCCTTTTCATGTGACCCGTGCAACGACCGCGGCGGCCGTGCAACAATCTTCGCCATCCTCGACCCATCCGCGCATGCGCATCGTCCTCGTCACTGGTCTGTCAGGTTCCGGCAAGTCGGTGGCGGTCCGTCTGCTCGAGGACGTCGGCTACTACTGCGTCGACAACCTGCCGCCGCCTTTCCTGCTCGAAGTCTGTGCCTACCTCGCGGACACCGACCACAAGGACGTGGCCGTCGCCATCGACGCCCGCAGCGAGACCTCGCTGGTCGATGTTCCGAACATGATCTCCACGCTGCGCGGTTTCGGCAACGACGTGCGCGTCCTGTTCCTGACGGCGTCCGACACGGCGCTGGTGCAGCGCTTCTCCGAGACCCGGCGGCGCCATCCGGTTTCGTGGCGCACGAACTCGCAGGGCAGCGAGACGACGGTCGGCGAAGCGATCGCCATGGAGCGCGAACTGCTGGCGCCGCTGAACGAGATCGCGCACGTGATCGACACGAGCGGACTGCGGCCGAACATGCTGCGCCACTGGGTCCGCGAATTCGTCGACAGCCCGCGCGCCAACCTCACGCTCTCGTTCGAGTCGTTCGCGTTCAAGGACGGCATCCCGATTGCCGCGGACCTGGTGTTCGACGTGCGCAACCTGCCGAACCCGTACTACGACCCGGCGCTGCGGCCGCTGACCGGGTGCGACTCCCCGGTCGCGGCATTTCTCGCGGCGGCTCCGGCGGTCGGCGAGATGATCGACGACATCGCACGCTTCATCGGCAAGTGGCTGCCGAGCTATGTCGCCGACAACCGCAACTACGTCACGGTCGCGATCGGTTGCACCGGCGGACGCCATCGCTCCGTCTACATCGTCGAGGAACTGGCGCGTCGCTTTGCCGGCGAGGAGCACGTGCTCGTCCGTCACCGCTCGACCGACCTGTCCGAACGACGCTGATGCGCGTCGCGCTTTTCCCGCTGTCCACCGTCCTGTTTCCGCAGGGCGTGCTGCCGCTGCGCGTGTTCGAGGCGCGTTACCTCGACATGGTGCGCGACTGCATGCGCGAGGGAACGCTGTTCGGGGTGTGCATGATCACCGATGCGCGCGCCTCCGATGTCAGCCGCACGACGGCCCTCGCCGAAGTCGGCTGCCTGGCGCGGATCGATGCGTGGGACATGAAGCAGCTCGGCCTGCTGCACATCCGCGCCGTGGGACAGGATCGGTTCCGCCTGCTGCGCACGCAGACGCAGGCCGATGGCCTGGTGCTGGGCGACGTCGAACTGATCGATCCCGACGACGACGCGCCCGTTCCGCCCGAGCACCGGCCGTGCGTCGATCTCCTGTCGCGCATCATGGATGACCTTCGGATCCAGTTCGAGGAGCGTCGCATCGCGGAAGACGCTCCGGACCAGGACGCCGCGCTGGCCCAGCCCCCGTTCGCGGAGCCGTTCCACATGGATTCGTCGGCGTGGGTCTCGAATCGCCTGTGCGAAGTCCTGCCGGTCCCACTGAAGGCCAAGCAGCGGCTGATGGAACTGACCGATGCGCCGACGCGCCTGCAGATCGTCCACACCTACCTGAAGCAGCACTCCGTGCTGGCCTGAGTCAGGTCGCGCCGGACTGGTTGCGGAGCAGCCGCTTCACCGGCGCAGGCAGCGCGGCGTCCTGAAGCGCGTCCGGTTCGAGCCACTGCGACGCCGCCGACGCAACCCCCAGCGCGCGCCGAACATCCGCCAGCCTCGGATGCATCACGAGGCTGTAGTGCGAGAACTCGTGCCGCATCGCCGGCAGGGCTCCGGTCAGGTCGACCTGCAGCGCGTATCGCTCGGCGATCGCCGCCCGCAGCTGATCGTCGTCCGCCCCGGCATCGAACTCGGGCAGGCTCACGAGCCCTCCCCAGATGCCGGCCGGGGGACGGGTCTCCAGCAACAGCGCTCCGCGGTCGTCGCGCACGATGACGACGATCGCGTGGCGAACCGGCCGTGACTTTGCGGGCCGTGACGCCGGCAGCTCCGCGGTCCGCGCCTGCGCCTTGGCGACGCAGGTGACCGCAACGGGACAGTCACCGCAGCGCGGGCGCGCCCGCACGCACAATGTCGCGCCGAGGTCCATCAATCCCTGCGTGTAGCTCTCGATGCCGGTCGCAGGCAGTTCCTGCTCCGCGATCGACCATAGCCGACGCTCCACGGCCGTGGCGCCCGGATAGCCTTCGACGCCGAAGTGCCGGGCGAAGACGCGCTTGACGTTGCCGTCGAGGATGGCGGCGCGCTCGCCGAACGCGAACGCCGCAATCGCAGCCGCCGTCGACCGCCCGATTCCCGGCAATTCTGCCAGCGCGTCCACCGTGGCGGGAAAGCGACCTTCGTATCGCTCGACCACCGCCTGCGCGCAGCGATGGAGGTTGCGCGCCCGCGAGTAGTAGCCCAGTCCCGCCCAGGCGGCCATCACGTCGGGCGAAGGCGATGAGCGCGAGCGCGAAGACGTCCGGAAATCTCCGCAGGAACCGCGTGTAGTAGGGAATCACCGCCGCGACCTGGGTCTGCTGCAGCATGATTTCGGACACCCAGATGCGGTAGGCGTCACGCGTGCCTTGCCACGGCAGGTCGCGTCGGCCGTGACTTTGCTGCCACCGGACGACCCGGTCGGCGAAGGACATCGGCGCGACGCTCACCTAGGCCGCGAGCGGCTCTTCGCTGGCAACGTCTTCGACGCGCGCCCGCGCACCGATTTCGCGGATGCGGTCGGCAAGGCGCTTGACCTCGGCAAGCTTGCCGTGGGCGTCCTCCAGGGCCTCTTCCAGTTCGGAGATGCGATCGTCGAGCGAACCCTGCGCGTCGCGGATCTTGGCCACCGACTCGGCGCGCTTCCTGAGCTGGGAGCGCTGCTCGCGCACCTGCATCTCGAGGGGCGGCAGCAGCGACTTCACCCACGCCTCGGCGTCGCGTTCGGCGGCCGAGAACACCTCGCGCGACTTCGACACAACCGTGTCGAAGAAGCGCTGCATCAGCGCCCACTTGTCCGTCGTGAGGACCGCGAGCGCGCCGAACTGCGAGCGGTACGCCGCCTCGGCGCGCTCCACTTCGGCGATGTAGGTGTCGAGCGAGAACGACATCGGAGGCGAGAGGCTCCAGCCCAGTTCCTCGGCGAAGCGCCGCTGCACGCCGATGACCATCTGCTCGATCTCGAGGGTCCTGGCGTTGGCCTCGCGCAGCATGTCGCGCAGGCCCGCGAAGTAGGCCCTGACCGCAGAGGAGAGTTGCAGGGACAGCTGGCTGTGCTTCATCCGGCTGCGCGTTGCGAGCACATGGTCCCGCAACGCGCTGACGCGCAGCGGCTTGAACATGTCTTCGGACAGCCGCGACAGGACAGCGCGCGCGGCGACGACTCGTCGCACCACGTCCTCGAACTCGCGCTGCTCCGCGTACGCGCGCCGCGTCATCCGCTCGATCGAACTCTGGTTCTTGCCCTGCAGCGAACGAAGCTCGTACAGCTGCTCGATCACGCCGCGTTCGCGCGCCGAGAGCGCCTGCCGCGCGTCCGACACCACGCGGTCGGCGGCCGTCACGGTCTGGTCGCGGACGATCTTCTGCTTGGCCGGCACCAGGAGCTCGATCAGCGCCTCCTCGAGCTGCGGCAGCCGGCTCGCCTGCAGCAGGGCGTCGTCGGCCTGCACCTTGGCGACGAGGCCCTTCTGCGCAGACACCGGAAAGACGCGCGTCGGCTCCAGGTCCAGCGTCGCGGCCGCGGCCTGGACCTGGCGCCCGATCTCGCGCTCGATCTCGTCCGTGGTCTTCAATGGATCCCACAGCCCGTCGATCTTGTTGAGAACGGCGATGTGGTTGCGATGACCCGCGTCGCCGACGACATGCCGCCAGACGTCGAGGTCGCTGCGGGTGACGCCGGTGTCCGCCGCGAGCACGAACAGAACCGCGTGCGCATTCGGAACGAGCGACAGCGTCAGCTCGGGTTCCGCCCCGATCGCGTTCAGGCCCGGCGTGTCGAGGATCACGAGCCCCCGCTTCAGCAGCGGATGCGGGAAGTTGATGATCGCGTGGCGCCACTTCGAGATCTCGACCATGCCGCCCGCGTCGATGGCGACGGCCTGGTCGGGATCGTCGGGATCGAACAGGCCGTAGCCACGCGCCTCCTCGACGCTCACCCGCACCGTTTCGGCCACCATCCTGAAGGCCTCGAGCATTCCGTCCGGCGAACCCGTGTCGACCGGAAACACGTTCCACTCGTGGGCGAGCCGCTTGAAGTCGGACGTGGATCCGGCCCGGGCGCGAGTCTCGATCGGCAGCGCGCGGATGCAGGGCGGCAACGTCGCGTCGTACAGCAGCTCGGTCGGGCACATCGTCGTGCGCCCCGCTGCCGACGGGAGCACGCGCTTGCCGTACTCGGCGAAGAAGATCGCGTTGATCAGCTCGCGACTTGCCGCGGGAGAACTCGGCGACGAAGGCGATGACGAGCTTGTCCTCGGCGAGGCGATCGAGCGCGAGGTCGAGGCGCCGCCCGACGTCGCCCTCGAGCATCTGCGTCTCGCTCATCCACTGGCGCAGGTCGACGATCGCCTTCGCCAGCGAGTCGCGCCAGTTGCCGTATTCCTCGAATCGGGAACGCCAGGGGAGCCATGGTTGCGGCGGGTCGCCTTGAGCGCGCGACCCGAGCGCAATCTATAGCACGCGACCTCTGCGCGGCACAGTCACCCGAATGCAGAAGCAGGGGTCGATTGACGTGCGACTTCGCTCGACCGGCGGGCCCTCAGCGGCGCTGGCAACGAAGGCAGTAGTACGTCGCGCGCTGGCCCTGCACGATGCGCGCGATCGCGCCGCCGCAGGCCCGGCACGGCTGGCCGGCTCGCTCGTAGACGAAGGCGTCGAGCATGAAGTAGCCCTCGACCCCGTCCACGCCGACGAAATCGCGCAGCGTGCTGCCGCCCACGGCGATCGCCTCGGCCAGCACTTCGCGAATCGCCGCGGCGAGCCGATCGCAGCGCGCGGACCCGAGGCGCTGCGCCGCGAGCTTCGGGTTGATGCCGGCGCGGAACAGGCTCTCCGAGGCATAGATGTTCCCCACGCCCACGACGACGTCACCGGCGAGCAGGACCTGCTTGATGGCCGCCGACCGGCCGCGCGTGCCTCTGTGCAGCCAGTCGCCACCGAACCGCGGATCGAACGGCTCGATTCCGAGGTTGGCGAGCAGCGGGTGCGACTCCACGGGCCCATCATCCAGCGGGTGCCACAGCAGCGCGCCGAAGCGCCGCGGGTCGGTGAGACGAATGCAGTCCTCCGCGAACAGCAGGTCGGCATGGTCGTGCCGTCCCGGGGACGGAGCGCCGCGGCGGCGGGGCAGGACGCGCCAGACCCCGGACATGCCGAGATGGGAGACCAGCACCCCGGCCGGCAGCCGCCACAGCAGGTACTTTCCGCGCCGGTCGATGCGCTCGACCCGCTGGCCGACGAGATGCATGGCGAGATCGGCGGGAACCGGCCAGCGCAGGCGCCGGTCGCGGATCACGACATCCTCGATCACGCGGCCTTCGACGTGAGGCGCGAGGGCCCGCCGCGTGACCTCGACTTCGGGCAGTTCAGGCACGCGCGCCCCCGCGATCCGGCTCGCATCGTTCTGTTAATGTCCAACGTATCTTCATCGCCCCTCGCCACCGGTCGTGCTTCGCTGCCGTGGCCGTCCTGATGCCCGAGTCCCAGCTTCACCCAGCGCCGTTCGTCGTCCGCGGCGCGCGCTTCCTCGCCGGTGCCGTGAGTCTTGCGATTCTAGGTTGCGCGAGTCCCGGTTCCAGCGCGAGCGACGGCAGCGCGGTCCTCGCGCAGACGGCGCCGGCACCCGCCACCCCCGTTGAGCCCGCCAGGGCGGACGACGTCCCGGACGTCGACCTTTCCGGCGCGATGCTGTACCAGCTGATGGCGGCGGAAGTTGCGGCGCAGCGCGGGGAACTGGGCACGGCATACGCGGTGTACCTGAAGCTCGCTCGCGACACGCGCGATCCGCGGCTCGCCCGGCGCGCCACCGAACTCGCGCTGCAGGGCCGCGCGCTCGGTGAGGGCCTTGAAGCGGCGAAGCTGTGGCATGAACTCGCACCGCGCTCCAGCGAAGCGGGCCAGACGGTGGCGATGCTGTACGCGGCCAGCGGCAAGTTCGACGAAGCGCATGCGATCTTCAGCGAGCAGTTGAAGGCAGCGGCTCAGCCGGCGGAAGATCTGGGCCGCATCCAGCGCGCGCTGACGCGCAGCCAGGATCGCGCGGGGGCCTTCGCGCTGCTCGAGCGGCTCGCGCAGCCCTACGGCAAGACGGCCGAGGTGCGGCTGGTGCTCGCCAGTGGCGCGCAGGCGGCGGGGCTGAACAGCCGCGCGATCGAGGAAGCGAAGGCTGCCGTCGCGCTCGCCCCGGACTCGGAGCGCGCTGCGCTCGCCGCTGCGCAGCTCATGCAGGCCAGCGATCGCCGCGGCGCGCTGGAGGTGCTGGCGCGCCACCTGGAGCGAAACCCGAAGGCGACCGATCCGAGGCTGGCGTATGCGCGCCTGCTCATCGCCGACAAGCAGTACGCCGCCGCGCGCGGCCAGTTCGAACGCCTGCTGCAGTCGGACCCGAAGAATCCGACCCTCGTCTACTCGATGGCGCTGCTGTCGATGCAGGGCAACCTCAAGGCCGAAGCGCGCGACTACCTGCAGCGGTACCTCGCGCTCCTCGAGGAGCCGGGCAACGAGGAACGCGATGCCGACAGCGCATACCTGAACCTCGCGCAGCTCGCCGAGGACGACCGGCAGTATGCCGAGGCCTTGACGTGGCTGCGCAGGATCGAAGGCGGCGAGGAGTACCTGTCGGCGCGCGTCCGCGAGGCATCCGTGCTCGCGAAGATGAACCGGCTCGAGGACGGCCGCAAGGTGCTGCGCGACATCAAGCCGCAGTCCGACGACGAACGCGTGCAGCTCGTGATCGCGGAGGCGCAGCTGCTGCGCGACGCGAAGCGCCACGAGGATTCCTACGCGATGCTCGCGGAGGCGCTCGCGAAGCGTCCGGACAACCTCTCGCTGCTCTACGACACGGCGATGGCGGCCGAGCGCACCAACCGGCTCGCCGAGATGGAGCAGCACCTTCGGCGGGTGATCGAACTCAAGCCCGACTATGCGCATGCCTACAACGCGCTCGGGTACACATTCGCCGATCGGAACACGCGACTGCCGGAGGCGCTCCAGCTGATCGAGAAGGCACACGAGCTCAGCCCCTCCGATCCCTACATCCTCGACTCGCTCGGGTGGGTCTATTTCCGCATGGGCGACCTGAAGCGGGCGCGCGAACACCTCGAGCGCGCCTACAAGGAGAAGCCCGAGGCGGAAGTGGCCATCCATCTCGCGGAGGTGCTGTGGGTGTCCGGCGACCAGAGCGGCGCGCGCAAGCTGCTGCGCGAAGTACGCTCGCAGGAGCCTGACAACGAACTCCTCCAGTCGACCATCGCCCGCCTTCGCATCGGGCTGTAAAGATGGCGGCATCGTGGCCGTCGCAAGGTGCGCGCGTCGCGCGACGGGCGGCAGGACGCTGGCTCGTCGTGCTGTTCGTCATCCTGGTGGCAGGTTGCGCCACGGCGCCGGAGGCGACTTCCGACCGTCTCTACACGGGGCGCTTTTCTGCAATTGCCGTCCAGGGGGACAAGCGCGAGAGCGTCTCCGGGCGATTCAGCGTGGAGGTGCGCGGTGACCGCCAGCGCATCGATCTCGCGACGCCGCTGGGCACGACGGTCGCGCGCATCGAGGTCGGCCCGGAGGGAGCGAACGCGAGCGGCCCGGGGATGCAGGATGCGCGCGGGCCCGATGCCGACGCGCTGGCCGAGAAGTTGCTGGGATGGCGGCTCCCGGTCAGTGGGCTGCCCGACTGGATCGAGGGCCGGCCCGTGCCGACCCGCCCCGCCGTCGTGGGACACGACGCAAGCCGCCTCGTGCTCATCGAGCAGGATGGCTGGACCGTGCGGATCGCCGAGACCTTCGCCGCGTCGGGCCGCCCGCGCCTCATCGTCCTTGAACGCCCCGCCGCACCGCTGGCTCCGGGAGTGGTCCTGCGGCTCGTCGTCGACGACCCGGCCGCCTAGGCCCGGAGGAAGGACCAGGAAGGATCGAGGCCCGGCGCCCTGGGCCGCGCGCGCCGGGCCGCTAACATGAGCGCATGGAGTCCGCGCTCGGCCTGCCCGCCCCCGCGAAGCTGAACCTCTTCCTGCACGTGACCGGCCGTCGCGCGGACGGCTATCACACGCTGCAAACCGCGTTCCAGCTGATCGATCTCGCGGACTGGCTGGACTTCGAGCGACGCAGCGACGGACAGGTTGTGCGCGAAGGCGACCTGGGCTGGGACGCCGGCGACGATCTGGCAGTGCGCGCTGCGCTGGCGCTGCAGCAGGCGACCGGTTGCCGCCTCGGTGCATCGATACGGGTGACGAAGAACATCCCGGCCGGCAGCGGCATGGGCGGAGGATCGTCGGATGCCGCCACCACGCTGATCGCGCTCAACCGCTTGTGGGGGCTCCGCCTTGCCCGCGCCGACCTTGCCGCGATCGCGCTGCCGCTAGGTGCGGATGTGCCGTTCTTCCTGCTCGGCAGCAACGCCTTCGCCGAAGGCGTTGGCGAGGAATTGCACGCTGTCATCACCCCGCCCGCGTGGTACGCGGTGATCTGGCCTCAAGTGCATGTTTCCACTCGGGAAATCTTCGCGGACCCCGGTTTGACACGAAATACCAAACCCACGAAAATGGCGGACTTTTCTGCTGCAGCCGGGTTCCTTCCGCAGACACTTTTTGGCGCCAACGATCTGGAAGCGGTCGCGCGGCGCCGTTTCCCCGAGATCGAACAGGCCCTTGCGCAGTTGCGGCGCCACGGGCCGGCGCGAATGACGGGATCCGGGTCGGCCGTCTTCGCGCCGATGGCGTCGTCGGACGATGCGCGAAACGCGGTGGCAGAGTGCACGCCCCGGTGGCAACGCTGGGCAGTGCGAGGATTGAGCGAACACCCGCTCGCGGCCTGGTGAGGCGCAGGCGGGTGCGATCAAGGCAGCAGCAGCGCCGGAATCTCTTGAAGGTTTAGCGCTGGGGAGTCGCCAAGCTGGTTAAGGCAGCGGATTTTGATTCCGCCATTCGAGGGTTCGAATCCTTCCTCCCCAGCCACACAACAGGCCCCGTCGAGACGGGCATCGTGGCCGCCGGAATGTCGCCGACGCAGTGTCGGTGGGCGTTCCGGCGAGTTTGTTTCAGCGCGTGCGCCGAGGCGGCCGGTCACGCACGGTGTTAGCGGCGATTGCCGCTTCACGGGGAGCCGCGGACGCGGTGTTGACCATGGCCTTGCTGGTCCCTGACAACCTGATGGTATTCACGGGCAACGCGAACCCGCGTCTTGCCCAGACCGTGGCCCAGCACCTGAACATCCGGCTGGGCAAGGCGCAGGTGTCCAAGTTCTCCGACGGCGAGGTGACGGTCGAGTTGTTCGAGAACGTGCGCGGCAAGGACGTGTTCGTCCTGCAGTCGACCTGCCAGCCGACCAACGACAACCTGATGGAACTGATGATCATGGTCGACGCGCTGAAGCGCGCATCGGCCGGACGCATCACCGCCGCGATTCCTTACTTCGGCTATGCGCGGCAGGACCGCCGCCCGCGCAGCGCGCGCGTGGCGATCAGCGCCAAGGTCGTCGCGAACATGCTGCAGGTGGCGGGCGTGAACCGCGTCCTGGTAATGGACCTTCACGCCGACCAGATCCAGGGCTTCTTCGACATCCCGGTCGACAACATCTACGCGGCGCCGATCCTGTTGGGCGACATCTGGAAGCACAACTACGACAACCTCGTCGTGGTGTCGCCGGACGTCGGCGGCGTGGTGCGCGCCCGCGCGATCGCCAAGCGCATGGACGCGGAACTGGCGATCATCGACAAGCGGCGGCCGCGCGCGAACGTCGCCGAGGTGATGCACATCATCGGCGAGGTCGAGGGCCGCAACTGCGTGATCATGGACGACATGGTCGACACCGCGAACACGCTGTGCCAGGCCGCGCAGGCCCTGCGCGAGCGCGGGGCGCTGCGCGTGATGGCCTACGCGACGCACCCGGTCCTGTCGGGCAAGGCCATCGAGCGGCTCAACAACTCGGTGCTCGACGAACTCGTCGTCACCGACACGATCCCGCTGTCGGACGAAGCGCAGGCCTGCTCAAAGATCCGCCAGCTGTCGTGCGCGGCGCTGTTCGGCGAGACGATCTCGCGCATCGCGCGGGAGGACTCGGTGAGCTCGCTGTTCATCGAATAGCGGGCGGGCAAAAGTACACACCTACTTTTGCCCGATCTGATTGGAAAAAGTCCGCTGGCGAAGCCAGTCGGACTTTTTGACGGTAAGGGCAACGCAGAGGCGTTGCCACCGACGCGGATGGTCCGCGTCGAGCAAACGGCAGTGGTGACTGGTCGCGGTCCGCTGCCACAACTGGAGAGGCAAATGAAAGTCGTAGCAAACACACGCAACGCGCAAGGGACGGGTGCGAGCCGCCGTCTGCGCCACCTGGGCAAGGTACCGGGGGTCCTGTACGGCGGCAAGGCCGACGCCCAGGCGATCGAGGTCGACCACAACAACCTGTTCCATGCGCTGCGCAAGGAGAAGTTCCACGCGTCCATCCTCGACATGGAACTCGACGGCAAGAGCGAGCGCGTGCTGCTGCGCGCGTTCCAGATGCACCCGTACAAGCCGCAGGTTCTCCACATCGACTTCCAGCGCGTGGCCGAGGACCAGAAGATCCACATGCGCGTCCCGCTGCACTTCGTGGGCCAGGAGAGTTCGCCGGCGGTCAAGGTCTCGGGCGGCCTGATCAATCACGTGAGGTCCGACATCGACGTCGCGTGCCTGCCGAAGGACCTGCCGGAGTTCATCGAGGTCGATCTGTCCGAACTCAAGGCGCACGAAACCGTGCGCGTGCTCGACCTGAAGCTTCCCGCCGGCGTCTCGCCGGTGTTGAAGGGCAAGGAGAACCCGGTCGTCGTCGCCGTCAGTACGCACGGCGAAGCGGCGGAAGAAGAGGCGACGGCCGCGACGGCCGCTGCCGATGTGCCGGCGACCGCCCAGAAGGCACCGCCCCAGGCCGCCGAGGCTGCCAAGGGCGGCAAGGAAGCCAAGGGCGGCGACAAGAAGAAGTAATCCGCCTTGAAGCCAGCGCCGGGTCGGCGCTGGCGCTGCGGCACAATCGGGCCCGTTGTCGAAGTTCGGCAACGGGCCTTTCCTTTGCACGATGACAGACACCATCGACCACAGCGCGCGGATTCGCCTCATCGTCGGGCTCGGCAACATCGGGCCGGAGTACGCGGAGACACGGCACAACGCGGGGTTCTGGTTCGTCGACGCCGTCGCCGGCGACCTCGGTGCGCGCTTCTCGCATGAGCGCAAGTTCAGCGGCGACGTCGCGCGCGCGAAGGTGGGCGGCACCGACCTGTGGCTGCTCAAGCCATCGACCTACATGAACCGGTCCGGACAGTCCGTCGTCGCGCTGGCGCTGTTCTACAGGATCCTGCCCCACCAGATCCTGCTCGCGCACGACGAGCTCGACCTGCCGCCCGGCAGCATCAAGCTGAAGCTCGGTGGCGGTACCGCGGGGCACAATGGATTGAAGGACACGCAGGCACGGATGTCGACGCCTGAGTTCTGGCGGCTGCGCATCGGCATCGGGCATCCCCGCGCGCTGCAGCTCGAGCAGGACGTCGCCGACTTCGTGCTGCACCGTCCGCGCAAGGACGAGGCGGCGCTGATCGACGCGGCGATCGAGCGCGGCCGGGGCGTCGTCGACCTCTTGGTCGGC
Organism: uncultured beta proteobacterium; assembly: GCA_963707725.1. Classification (GTDB taxonomy): domain Bacteria; phylum Pseudomonadota; class Gammaproteobacteria; order Burkholderiales; family Burkholderiaceae_F; genus JAOUJD01. The sequence goes on from CAVPRE010000010.1 coordinate 231,304, forward strand.
GGCAGGTTCGAGGCGGCAATGCTGAAGCTGCATACACGCTGAAGTCCCGCGTCGACATGTCCGACCTGCTCGACATCCGCCTTGGGGCGGAAGCGCGTCGACGCATCGAGACGGATGGCCTGGTGCCCGGGACCATCCGCTGCATGCCGGCGGCGGCGGGCGGGCCCAAGGGCCTGGCGCTGCTGCCGTTCGATCGCCTGTTCGCGCGCGAGTGGCTGCCGCGCGTGCGCGCGATGGAACTCGTCGGCGCGTCGATCGGGGCATGGCGCATGGCGTCGCTCGCGCAGGACGATCCCATCGCGGCGCTCGACCGGCTGCAGCACGCGTACGTGCGCGAGCAGAACTACGAGGAGCGGCCATCGCCGTCGCAGGTGGCTTCCGTCTGCCGCGGTCTCGCCCGCTCGGTGTTCAGCGGGCCCGACCTGGCGCTGCGTTCCGGCGTATCTCTGTCGGTGATCACGGCGCGGGCGCGCGGCGCGCTGGCCGATGACCGTTCGAAGCTCACGTTCGGGCGCGTCGCGCTCGTCAACGCGGCGTCGCGCCGCCGGCTGGCCGACCACATGGAACGCGTCGTCTTCCACGCCGGTGCGCCCTCGCAACTGCCGCCTGCCTTCGACGCCTTCGGCCTCCGGCAGATCGCGCTCACGCGCGGCAACATCGAGGATGCGCTGCTCGCCTCGGGCTCGATCCCGCTCGTGTGCGATCCGGTCCGTGACGTACGGGCCGCACCGCCCGGCGACTACTGGGACGGCGGCCTGATCGACTACCACCTGCTGCTGCCTTACGACCGTTACGACGGCATCGTGCTGTATCCGCACTTCGTTCCGTACGTGACGCCCGGGTGGCTCGACAAGTTCCTGCCGTGGCGCAAGCGGCCGCGACGCCACCACTGGCTCGCGAACGTCGTCCTGATCGCGCCATCGCGCGCCATGCTCGACCGCCTGCCCAACCGCAAGCTGCCCGACCGCAGCGACTTCTACAGGTACGGACTGGATCACGCCGCGCGCATCAGCGCGTGGGAACGAGCGATTGCGGAGTCTGAACGGTTCGCCGAGGCCGCGTTCGCCTGGTTGAGTCGCCCCGACCTGTCAGTGGCCCGACCGCTCTAGCCACGGCGCCACTTGATCCGCGCCCCGCGTCGACCGCGGAGTCTTCAGTCCAGCGTGCGCTCCATGACGAGTTCTCCGTCGTCCTCCACCCCGGTGTACCGGAATCCGAGCGACTGGTAGAAGCGGCCGAGCGGGTCCGCGCCCTTGACGTGGGACACCAGCAACCGGCGCGCGCCGGGGCGGGTCCGCACATGCTCAACAAGGGTCTCGACCGCCGCTCGTCCGTAGCCCATGCCCTGATGCGACTTGTCGATCATGAGTCGCCAGAGGAAGAAGTCCGGGTCCTCCGCCTTCTCGACGAGAGTGGGGTCGTACAGCATCACGAAGCCGACGAGCCGGTCGCCGTCGTACACGGCGCGGAACCAGGCCTCGCCCTGGAAGTGCGCCTGCGCGATCGACACCGCGTTCGGCGCGACCTGCCTGCCTTCGTCGCCCGCGTCCAGCTTGCAGACCGCGGAGACGGTGTCGCGAGTGACCTCTCTAAGCTCGACTGTCATGGCGTTCGCTCTGCCTGGGTAGGCTTGCGATAATCCCATCTTTGCGCCGCTTCCGGCGCGTCCCCCAAGGTTTCCCATGGCACTGAAATGCGGCATCGTCGGGTTGCCGAACGTCGGCAAGTCGACGCTATTCAACGCACTCACCAAGGCCGGCATTGCGGCCGAGAACTATCCGTTCTGCACGATCGAGCCGAACGTCGGAATCGTCGAGGTGCCCGATCCGCGGCTCACCGCGCTCGCCGGCATCGCGAAGCCGGAGAAAGTGCTCCCGGCGACGGTGGAGTTCGTGGACATCGCCGGACTGGTCGCGGGAGCGAGCAAGGGGGAGGGCCTTGGCAACCAGTTCCTCGCGAACATCCGCGAGTGCGACGCGATCGCGCACATTGTTCGCTGCTTCGACGACCCCAACGTGATTCACGTGGCGGGCAAGGTCGACCCGGTGTCCGACATCGAGGTGATCAACACCGAGCTCGCGCTGGCCGACCTGCAGACGGTCGACAAGCAGCTGGCGAAGTACACAAAGGTCGCCAAGACCGGCCAGGGCCCGGACGCCAAGGAGGCGAAGCGCCTGGTGGACGCGCTGGAGAAGATCCAGCCCGCGCTGAACGAGGCGCGGCCGGTGCGCAGCGTGGACCTCTATCCGGAAGAGCGCGAAGTGATCCGGCCGCTCTTCCTGCTCACGGCCAAGCCGACGATGTACGTCGCGAACGTCGAGGAACACGGCTTCGTCGACAATCCGCTGCTCGACAAGGTGCGCGAGCACGCCGCGCGGGAAGGCGCGCCGGTCGTCGCGGTCTGCGCGAAGGTCGAGGCAGAGATCGGCGACATGTCGGACGAGGACAAGGGCGTCTTCCTGGCCGACATGGGCATGGACGAACCAGGACTGAACCGCGTGATCCGCGCGGCCTACACGCTGCTCGGCCTGCAGACCTACTTCACGGCCGGTCCCAAGGAAGTGCGCGCCTGGACCGTCGTGCGCGGCGCGACGGCGCCCCAGGCGGCCGGCGTGATCCACACCGACTTCGAGAAGGGCTTCATCCGCGCCGAGACGATCGCGTTCGACGACTACGTCCGCCACAAGGGCGAGGCAGGCGCGAAGGAGGCCGGGCGGATGCGGCTGGAAGGCAAGGATTACGTCGTTCACGACGGCGACGTGATGCACTTCCGGTTCAACGTCTAGCGCTTCCGGCACAGGCCGAAGGGTGAGTGGGATACTGGCGACCCGCTCGCCCAGCCCTTCGTACGCATGCCCGTTACCATTTCCCGTCTCCTGCTCTATCCGGTCAAGGGCTGTCGGGGCCTCCCGCTGCACTCGGCACGACTGGCGCCCACCGGACTGGCCATCGGCGACATCGGGGACCGCGAGTGGGTCGTCGTCGACGAGCACGACGAGTTCCTGAGCCAGCGCGAGTTTCCGAAGATGGCGCTGATCGAGACGCGCCTGCTGGCCGGCGCGCTGCGCCTGTCCGCGCCCGGGATGCCACCGCTCGACATCCCGTTCGAGTCGCAAGGCAACGTCGTGCGCATCCGCGTGTGGGACGACGAACTGGACGCCATCACCCAGGGCGACCTGGCGGACCGGTGGTTCACAGACTTCCTCGGACGGCGGGCTCGCCTGATGCGCTTCGACCCGCGCGCGCAACGCACTTCGAAGCGCCGGTACACCGGCGCCACCGAAGCGCCGTACAAGTTCGCCGACGCCTTCGCGCTGCTCGTGACGAGCGAGGCTTCGCTCGCCCACCTCAACGCTAGGCTGAAGACGAAGGGCCATGCGCCGGTCGACATCGATCGCTTCCGGCCGAACATCGTGGTCGATGGCGTCGACGCGTTCGAAGAGGACTACGTGCGCGAGGCGCGGATCGGCGATGCGGTGATCGAATTGGTGAAGCCCTGCGTGCGCTGCACGGTCCCGAGCGTCGATCCGACGCGTGGCGAACAGGGCTTCGAACCCGGCGACACCCTCGCCACCTACCGTAATGACGCGCGGGCCGGCGGCGTCACGTTCGGCGCCAACGGCATCGTGGCGAGCGGCGCCGGAAGCGAGCTGCGGGTCGGCGACGAGGTCAAGCTCACGCTCCGCTTTTGAGCGCCGCCGGCGGCGGCATGCCGGAGTACGTCCACTTCCGCCACGCGCGCTCGAGCGGCCCCTGGCCGAAGCGTCGCAGCCACCAGCGGCTCAGCGCGAGCTGCGCGGCGAAGATCGCGAGCCCCAGCGCCGCGGTTTCCGCGTAGCCGAGGCGGGGCGCCAGCGCGAAGCCCCAGCCGGACAGCAGGGCTCCCATTGCGATGGACTGCAAGAGGTAGTTCGTGAGCGGCATGCGTCCCGCCGGCGAGAGCCAGCGAACCAGTGCCGGCGACGCATGCCGGAGGAACAGCGCGGCGTAGGCGAACGACAAGGTCGCTCCGAGCGCTCCCGGCAGCGCGGCCACGGCGGAGTAGGCGCCGAGCCCGAACTTCGCCGCCTCCGTGTACAGCAGCACTCCGTAGGCAAGTGCCGACGGCAGTCCAACGACGAGCCCGATCAGCAGTGCCCTTCGCCAGGCCGGCGCGAAGCGGTCCGCCAGCCAGCCCGCATGCTGCGCGAGCATGCCGGTCAGCATGAGCGCAACGACCATCGGCAGGCCGATCAGGTTGGCGAAGACGATGTCGACGAACAGGCTCACGCGCGTCGGTAGCTGCGCGAGATAACCCTCGCCCGTGAAGACGGCAAAGTTGGCTTCCAGTTCGCGGACCAGTTCGATCGGGTCCGGCACGCTGCCAGCCACAGCCCACGTCAGCAGTGCGGTCAGCGCGAGCGCGCCGCTCCACCAGAGGACGACGGCGCGCCGCAGCGCCGCCAGCGCGTGCCCGTCGTACAGCAGCAGGACCAGGCCGGCGAGCGCATACATCTGCGCGATATCCCCGAAGTAGAACAGCGCGCCGTGCAGGATTCCGAAGACGAGGAGGAAGTGCATGCGGCGCCGGAACACGGCGTGCGGCGCCGAAGTCATGTTGCGCAGCCTGGCGAGCAACAGCGCGAAGCCCGCGCCGAAAAGCATGGCGAACAGGGGCATGAACTTCATGTTGACGAACGTGGCGACGAGAAAGAACACGGCGCCGTCGAACGCGGTCGCGTCGTCCGGCAGGTACCCGGCCGGACTCGTGCCTCCCCAGACAAAGGACTGGATGTTGACGAGCAGGATGCCGAGCAGTGCGAGTCCGCGCAGGGCGTCGATCCGGTCGTCCCGATCGGGATTCGCGACGGTCATGGGCAGGTCGGGGCCGCCTGCGCGCCCCGCCGGACCGCTACTCGGCTTCGTGCGCGCTCGATCCCATCTGCGCGAGCTTGGCGTGCAGCCACTTCTCGACCGACGGGAAGACGAACTTGCTGACGTCGCCGCCGAGCTGCGCGATCTCGCGCACAATCGTTCCCGAGATGAACTGGTACTGGTCCGACGGCGTCAGGAACATCGTCTCGACGTCCGGCAGCAGGTAGCGGTTCATGCCGGCCATCTGGAACTCGTACTCGAAGTCCGAGACCGCGCGCAGTCCGCGCACGATCACGCGGGCGTTCTGGTCGCGCACGAAGTCCTTCAACAGGCCGCGGAATCCGGCGACCTCGACGTTGGGGTAGTGCGACAGGACTTCGCGTGCGATCTCGATCCGCTCGTCCAGCTTGAAGAAGGGCTGCTTCGCGCGACTGTCCGCGACGCCGACGACGAGCTTCGAGAACAACCCGGCCGCGCGCCGCACGAGGTCCTCGTGCCCGCGCGTCAGCGGATCGAACGTCCCGGGATAGACCGCAATCACCATCGTTGTTCTCCTCGTCCGCGGGTCCCGCAGCCGCGGGGATTATGCCCTCTGAAGGAGGTGGAAGTGCACCTGCCCGGCCCGTCCCATCCTGACGATGCGCAACCCGCAAGCGGCGGCGGCTTCCTCGTCCAGCGGCGCTCCGCTCTCCACGTAGATCGACCCCTTGGCGGAGACCAGCCGCGCCGCCGCCCTCAGGGCCGGCTCGAGCAGGTTCGAATCGAACGGCGGGTCAAGGAAGACCACATCGAAGGACTGCTCGCGCGCACTCTGGGCGAATGCGAGCGCTTCGCCCCGAACGATCGTGACCGAGTCCGCGGCCAGCTTCTGCTTCATGCGTTGCAGCTGCGCCTCGAGCGCAGGGTTGCGCTCGACCAGCGTGACGCGCGCCGCGCCGCGGGAAGCCAGTTCGAACCCGAGGGCACCGGTTCCGGCGAACAGGTCCAGCCCGGAGACCGCTGAAAAGTCGGGAGTGACATGCGCGAGCCAATTGAAGACCGTCTCCCGCACACGGTCGGGCGAGGGGCGCAGCCCAGGCGCATTGATGACGGCGAGCGGGGTCCGCTTCCACTGCCCGCCGATGATCCGGACACTCGCTGGGGCGCTCGACAACCGCCTGCCGGGACGCGAAGCGCCCTTTGATACACTGGCTTCGCCCGGTCGCGTTACGCGTGTTCCGCGCCGCGGCCCGCCCGGCTCCTCCGGTTTTCCCTCTCGCTTCCCCCGCATTTTTTGATGATAAGCCCCGCGTCCGGCGCCAAGGTGGGCGGCCGTCCCGTCTCAAGGACGGACTGACCAAGACCCGCGTCAACATCGTCGGACTGTTTTCGGGCGGCATCGTCGACGAGAATTTCCTCGAGGAACTCGAGATGGCGCTGATCGGCGCCGATGTCGGCGTCACGACGTCGGCCCGCCTCATCGAGTCGCTGCGACAGCGGATCAAGCTCGCCGGCCTGAAGATCGCAGGACGAGGTGCGACTCGCGCTGCGCGACGAACTTGCCGCACTGCTGGCTCCGGCCGAAGGCCACTTCGATTTCACCAAGGGCCATCCATTCGTCGTGATGGTCGCTGGCGTCAACGGAGCGGGCAAGACGACGTCGATCGGCAAGCTCGCCAAGTGGTTCGCGACCCAGGGCAGGAGCGTGCTGCTCGCGGCCGGGGACACTTTCCGTGCGGCCGCGCGCGAGCAGCTCGCAATCTGGGGCACGCGCAACAACGTGGAGGTGATTGCCCAGAGCGGAGGCGACCCGGCCGCCGTCGTGTTCGACGCAGTGTCAGCCGCCAAGGCGCGCAGGATCGACGTGCTGATCGCCGACACCGCGGGCCGCCTGCCGACGCAGGCGCACCTGATGGAAGAACTCAAGCGCGTCAAGCGTGCGCAGGACAAGGCGATGCCCGGCGCGCCGCACGAGGTGCTCCTGATCATTGACGGAACGAACGGCCAGAACGCGTTGGCGCAGGTCAAGGCATTCGACGACGCCGTCGGCCTTACCGGGCTCGTCGTCACCAAGCTCGACGGCACGGCGAAAGGCGGCGTGCTGGCGGCCATCGTCGACGCGAGGCGCGACAGGCCGTTGCCGATCCTGTTCATCGGCGTGGGCGAAGCAATCGACGACCTGCAGCCCTTTGTCGCGCGCGACTTCGCCGACGCGCTCGTCGGCCTGGCGTAGCGGGCCGGACGATCCGGCGCCCGTACAATCCGCGACGCCGCCGCGCGCAAGATGACTCCAGCGACTTCGCCCGCCCGCCCCCCTCCGCTCGTTTCGTTCGACCATGTCACCAAGCTCTACGACGGTGACCGGGCCGCGCTCAACGACGCCACCTTCACGCTGAACCGCGGCGAGTTCGTGCTGCTCACGGGGCCGTCGGGTGCGGGCAAGTCGACGGTCGTGCGCCTCGTTTGCGGCCTCGAAATGCCGACGAGCGGGCAGGTCATGGTGGCTGGCGAAGACATCGCGCGGATGCGCGGACCCGCACTTCCGTTCCTGCGTCGTTCGCTCGGCGTCGTCCTGCAGAATCTCACGCTGCTGAACGACCGGAGCGTGCTCGACAACGTGGCCTTGCCGGCGCTCGCCGCCGGCCTGTCGCGCACGGAGGCGCGCCAGCGGGCCCAGGCCGCACTGGCGCGCGTCGCTCTCGAGCCCGGGGTCGGACGCGTGCGACCCGACGCGCTGTCGGGCGGCGAACAGCAGCGTGTCGCCCTCGCCCGTGCGATCGTCAACCGGCCCGCGCTGGTGCTCGCGGATGAACCGACGGCCCACCTGGATGAAACGGGCGCATTGCACCTGCTTCAGTTGCTCGAGCAGTTCGTCGTCGCCGGCGTCGCGGTGATGATGGCGACGCATGGCGAAGCGGCGCCGCTGCCGGCCCGCGCCCGCGTGCTGCACATCGAATCCGGGCGGATCCTGCGATGAGCGCCCTGACGCCGCAACGCTACGCGCTGGGCCGCGCTGTGGCGATGGTGCGTGATCGACCATTTGCCTTCCTGCTCGCCGTCGCACTTGCCGCAATCGCTCTCGCGCTGCCGCTGGCAATCGCGAGCGTGCTCTGGGCGGCACGGCCCGCGCTCACCCTGATCCAGCCTGCGCCCGAGGTGAGCGTCTTCGTATCGACCCGCGCCGCGCCCCGCGACGTGGACGCGTTGAAAGGCCGTCTCGCATCCGTTCCGGGCATCGCGGGAGTCACGCTCCAATCCAAGGATGCCGCCCTCGCGCAGCTGATCAAGCGATCCGGTTTCGCCACGACTCCGGCCGAGCTCGGCGCCAATCCTCTCCCCGACGTGCTGATTGCGAGGCTGGAACTGCCGGCCTCTGAGCAGTCCCTCGAGGCCGTGACGACCACCGTCAAGGGGTGGCCCCTCGTTGACTCGGTGCGAAGCGACCTCGACTGGTACCGCAAGCTCCGGGGCCTTGGAACGGTGGGCATCACGGCCGTAGCGGTCTTTGGCGGTCTGGTGGTCCTGTTGCTGGCGCTGATCCTCGGCGGGACGGTCCGGTTGCACGCCAGCACGCGGGTCGACGAGCTCGCCGTGCTCAGGCTCGTCGGCGCCACGCCGCGTTTCATCGTCCGGCCGTACGGCTATAGCGCCGCCCTGACCCTGGCGCTCGCATCCGCGCTGGCCATCGCCGCCGTCTTCGCGGTGCATGCGGCGCTGCGGGCGCCGATAGCCAACCTCGCCGTGCTGTACGGGGCGCCCTTTACCCTTCCGGACCCCGAGCCGATCCACCTTCTCGCGGTCCTTGCCGGGTCGGTGTTCATTGGGTGGGGTATCGGGGTCGCAGGCGCCCGAGCCGCGGTTTCGGGCCGCTGAAGTCACGACATCCTGGGCGTGAGCGTGCGCTCACACCCTTCCTGTTCCCTGCGCCATCGCATGCCCAACCAACTTGCTCAGGATTGAACTCACCGGGTTTCCTCGCCTCTAAGCATTTAGCACTCGGGGCTTCTGAGTGCTAACATTTTTCTGTATGGAGACGAAACGAGTGACAAAAGCAGTGGCGAAAGCGACCTCCCCCACCCGGAACGCGCTGGTTCCGTTCAGCGCTCACGCGCTGGCGCTGCACCCGGGCAACGTCGGCAGCATCGACGCCTACATCCAGGCCGTCAACCGTGTGCCGATGCTGACCCCGGAGGAGGAATTGCGTCTGGCGCGTACCTACCGCGAAACCGATGACCTGGACGCCGCTGGCCGGCTGGTCATGTCGCACCTGCGCCTGGTGGTTGCCGTTGCCCGCAATTACCTCGGCTACGGCCTGCCCCATGCCGACCTGATCCAGGAAGGCAACATCGGCCTGATGAAGGCGGTGAAGCGATTCGACCCCGACCGCGGGGTGCGGCTGGTTTCGTTCGCCCTGCACTGGATCAAGGCCGAAATCCACGAGTACATCCTCAAGAACTGGCGGTTGGTGAAGGTGGCGACCACCAAGGCCCAGCGCAAGCTCTTCTTCAACCTGCGCAGCATGAAACAGGGCCTCGGCACCATGTCGCCGGACCAGATCGAGGGTGTCGCGCGGGAGTTGAACGTCAAGCCCGAGGAAGTGGCAGAGATGGAGACGCGGCTCTCGGGCGGCGATATCGCTCTCGAAGGCCGGATCGACGACGGCGAAGAGGAGTTCGCCCCGATCGATTACCTCGCCGACGCGGAGTCGGAACCGACGCAGGTGCTGCAGCGTCGCCAGTACGACGTCATGCAGACCGAGGGGGTCCGCGAGGCGCTGCAGCAACTCGACCCGCGCAGCCGCCGCATCATCGAGGCGCGCTGGCTGAACGAGGATCGCGACGGCCGGGTCGGCACCGCAACCTTGCACGACCTTGCGGACGAGTTCGGAGTGTCAGCGGAACGAATTCGCCAGATCGAAGCCAAAGCACTACAGAAGATGCGCGGTTCTCTGGCCGAGTACGCCTAGCGCGAACCCCATCTTCCCGGTCAGTTCGAGCTAGGTCCGCCTCTCATTCTCCCCCTCTCCTCCGATGAGGCGGACACTCCGCCCCAGCTCAAGCTGGGGCGACTTTTTTTCAGTGGCGCGAGCCTTCGTGGAAGGCGGCGAGCCCCTGCGGGATCGTCCGCGGGACCGCGCGATCAAGCAGCCACGATCAGCGCAGCAGCTTCCTGAGGTCAGCGACGATCGGATCGACGGCGCCCGCATGGCGCAGGAACAAGCGCACCCGCCCTTCGGTGTCAAATGCGTAGCTGCCCGCCGTGTGGTCCATCGTGTAGGAGGTCTCGGTCTTTCCGGGCACCTTCTGGTAGAAGACCTTGAAGTCCTTGGCGATGGCGGCGGTCTCGTCCCTCGTGCCGCGCAAGCCGAGGAAGGTCGGATCGAAGCCCGGCACGTACTGCGAAAGCACTTCCGCCGTGTCGCGATCCGGATCGAGCGTAACGAAGATCACCTGCACCTTTTCGCCATCGGGCCCGAGCCGTCTCTTCACCTCGGCCATGTCCGTCATCGTCGTCGGACAGACGTCGGGGCACTGCGTGTAGCCGAAGAACATCACCACGACCTTGCCGCGGAAGTCGGCGAGGGTCCTGGGCTGCCCGTTGAAGTCGGTCAGGTGGAAGTCCCGTGCGTAGCTGGCACCGGTGATGTCGACATTGTTGAAGCGCTCCGCGCCCGGATCGCAACCGACCAGCAAGCCAACGAAGACGACGAAGAGCAGGCGGGCGAGCATGGCGGCTTTCCCGGCGTCAGCCGGTCACGTAGTGATCGACCAGCAGCGCCGCGAACAGGGCTGCGAGATAGACGATCGAGTAGTTGAACGTGCTGCGCGCGAGGCGGTCGCTGTAGGCGCGGAAGAGCCGCCACGCGTACCAGAGGAAGATGGCGCCAAGGGCGAGAGCGGACACGAGGTAGATCCACCCGGACATCTGGATCACGAACGGCAGCGCGGTGGTCGCGACCAGCACCACCGTGTAGAGGAGGATGTGCAGTCGGGTGAGCCGCTCGCCATGCGTCACGGGCAGCATCGGCAGCCCCGACTTGCGATAGTCGTCCAGCCGGTACAGCGCCAGCGCCCAGAAGTGCGGCGGCGTCCAGACGAAGATGATCAGCGCAAGCAGCCACGCCTCGGCCGGCGTGGTCCCCGTGATCGCGGCCCAGCCGAGCACCGGGGGCATCGCCCCGCTCATCCCGCCGATCACGATGTTCTGCGGCGTGTACGGCTTCAGCAGCACCGTGTAGACGACCGCGTAGCCGACGAAGGTCGCGAACGTCAGCCACATCGTCAGCGGATTCACGAACGAGTACAGCACCCACATGCCGATGCCGCCGATCAGTCCGGAGAAGAGCAGCGCCTGGACCGCCGATAGTTCCCCGCGCGGCAGCGGACGCATCCGCGTCCGCGCCATCTTCGCGTCGATGTGCTGCTCGATCAGCGAGTTGACCGCGAACGCGGCGCCGGCCAGCAGCCAGACACCGAGCGTCGCGACCGCAACCCGGCCAAGCGGCGGCAGTTCGCGTGTTGACAGGAACATGCCGATCACGGTGCAGAACAGCGCGAGCTGGGTCACGCGCGGCTTGGTCAACGCCCAGTACTGGGACGCCATGTGATTCAGCGTTCGTTCGGCGGCGGACAGCTCTCGCATGACGGGGCGGATGGACGGGACTGCGGGGAAACGAGCGATTTTACCGGTCCGCGCGGAGCCGGTAAGTGACCGCGACCAGCAAGGCCACAAGCACGGCGGCGCCGCCGCTGTGCGCCACGGCCAGCAGCAGCGGCCACTGCAGCACCACGTTCGACATCCCGGTGGCGAACTGCAGGAGGACGAGCACGAGCAGGGCCCGCGCCAGTCCCTTCAACCCCGGTGCGTTCCAGACCTGCCACAGCAACGCGCCGAGCGCGAGGATCACGACTACCGCGAACAGCCGGTGCGTCCAGTGGATCGCGACCAGCGACTGGAAGGGGATGACTTCGCCGTCGCTGGTCATGCCGAGCGGACGCCAGAGCGTGAACGCGTGCGCGAAGTCCATGGTCGGCACCAACTGCCCCTGGCACAGTGGAAAGTCCGGGCACGCCATGACCGCGTAGTTGGTGCTGACCCAGCCGCCGAGCGCGATCTGCAGCACTACGACCGCCAGCGCGAGCACCGCCAGCCGTGTCGCCGACGCCGGCGCCCGCACGTGCACGACCTGGCCCTCGCGCAGCGCCAGCCATACGAGCAGCGCCAGCAGGCCGACTCCGCCCAGCAAGTGGATCGTGACGATGACCGGCTGCAGCTTCATGGTGACCGTGAGCGCCCCGAAGGCGCCCTGCCCGATCACCCACGCCAGCGCACCGGTCGCCAACCACGGCGACCGCCCGCCCTCGCGTCGCCAGCGGGTCCACGACTGGACCGCCAGGATGATGATCAGCAGGCCGACGCCCATCGCGAAGTAGCGGTGGGCCATCTCGATCCAGGCCTTCGTCATCGTGACTGGCCCGCTCGGCAGCGCCGTCTCGGCGGCTCGAATCGGCTCATCGGCGGACAGCGGATTGGAGTGCCCGTAGCAGCCCGGCCAGTCCGGGCAACCGAGCCCGGAGTCGGTCAGCCGAGTGAAGCTGCCGAACATGATCAGGTCGAGCGTGAGGAACGCCGTGACCCACGCGAGCTTGCGGAACTTGTGCGGATCGCGCGAATAGCGCACGTACGCGAGGGGAACCGCGGCGACGAGCGCGCCCTTGAGCGCGAGCAGCAGCAGGGCCTCGACGGTCACGTCAGTCCTTGCCGCGCTCGACGCGGGTCCACAGCGAGGCGGCCTTCATCAGGCGTGCGATGTCGCCTTTCGTGCCCTTCGGATCCGGGTTGCGCGGCCAGCGCAGCATCAGGTTCCCAAGCGGATCGACCACCCAGATGTGGTCGCGCAGGCTCGTGTCCGGTGCGTCGGGCAGGGCCAGGAACGCGCGGAGGTCGCGCTCGTCGACCCGCACGAAGTGCGTGCCCTCGTATTCACGGATCAGCATGTTGGACAGCGGCTCGCGATCGGTGATGAGCCAGAGTCGCTCGATCTCGTCACGCTCCTTGCCCGTCATGGTGCGCAGTTGCCGCATGTGAAGGAGCTTGGCCTGGCACTGCTCGTCGCAGGCGCCGCCGTCGACCATGACGAACACCCACTTTTCCTTCAACGAACGGAGGTCGAATGCCGTGCCGTCGAGGCTGGTCGCTGGGAGCGCCGGTACCGGCCGCTGCGGCTCGACCAGCGCCCCGTAGTTGACGCGGCCGGATGGCGGCATCACGTAGTACGCGAAATACGATGCGAGGATCGGCGCAAGCGTGACGGCGATCAGGAGGTACAGCGCGCGATTGCGCCGCCAGTGGCTCACCGGCTTCGTTGGGTCGTCGTTCATTTCCGCCGCAGGGCCTTCCCGCCGAAGTACAGCGTGAGCACGCTGATCAGCGCCGCGAGCGAGTACCACTGGAAGGCGTAGCCGCGGTGCTTGTCCACTCCGGCATCCGGCCGCGCCCAGGCGCGGCGCAGACCATCACCCGTATCGTTCGTCTGCTGCACCACGAAGCGCGCGACCTTGCGGCCGCTGGCCCGCTCGTACGCCTCGAAGTCGAGGTTCTGCCAGATGCCGCCGAGCGCGCCGCCGCGCTCGCCGAGGTCGAGCGCGCGCGGCACGTGAGGGACGGCGACGCCCTCGACGCGCAGCGGACCGTCCCCGACCGGCGCAGAGGGCAGCCGCGTGCGGTCCGCCATGCTGCGCGCCGCCCACCCGCGATTCACGAGGATCCAGGGCATGCCTTCGGCAATCACGACCGGCGTGACCACCTGGAATCCCGCAACGCCATCCACGAGCCGGTTGTCGATGTAGACCGTCGCATCGGGCACGAACGCTCCAGTCAGTTCCACGCGCTGCGGCAGGTTGCCGGCGACACCGGAGGCATCGTCGAGGCCGGCGATCGGCGAGGGGGCGCGGGCCAGCGCCTCGTCCCACTGCGCCTGCCGCGCCGCCTTCTCGTCGCCTCGGCGGGTCTGCCAGTTGCCGAGCGACGCCGTCAGCACGACGCCCGCAATGCCTGCCATCAGCGCGACGACGACCCGCGCTGTCAGCATCGCACCGGGTGGGATAATCCATCATCCCTCGAGACCAGATCCATGCGCATCATTATCCTGTTCGCCCTCACCGGCATCCTGCTGTCGCTCGGCTCGGCGCTCGTCTACCTGGTCCGCGACAAGGGGACCACGAACCGCACCGTCAACGCGCTGACGGTCCGCGTCGGCATCTCGGTCGCGCTCTTCCTGTTCATCCTGTTCAGCTATTGGATGGGCTGGATCCAGCCGCGTTCCTACTGATCCCGCTTCAGCGCATCCGGTCATCAAGCAAAAGCGGCGCCTCGGCGCCGCTTTTGCTTGATGACCGGGAGCGGCCCTTACAGCCAGTACACGACGATGTAGAGGCCGATCCAGACCACGTCGACGAAGTGCCAGTACCAGGCTGCCGCCTCGAAGGCGAAATGGTGGTTCGGCTTGAAGTGGCCTTTCAGCAACCGCACGAGCACGACCGTCAGCATGATCGCGCCGACGAACACGTGGAAGCCGTGGAAGCCGGTGAGCATGAAGAAGGTCGAGCCGAAGATGCCCGAGTCCAGCCTGAGGTTCAGCGCGCTGTAGGCATGCGCATACTCGTACATCTGCACGCCGAGGAAGGTAACGCCGAGCAGCACGGTGATCGCCAGCCACAGCGCGGCCTTGCTGCGGTGGTCCGCGCGCAGCGCGTGATGCGAGATCGTCAGCGTGACGCCCGAAGTCAGCAGCAGTGCGGTGTTGATCGTCGGCAGCCAGAACGGCCCGATCGTCGAGAACGCGTCGATGACTCCGGCGGGGCCGGCGTGCGGCCAGCCTGCCGCGAAATCCGGCCACAGCAGCTTGTGGTCGAAGTCGCCGAGCATCGGCGCCGTGATGACACGGGTGTAAAAGAGGGCTCCGAAGAACGACGCGAAGAACATCACTTCCGAGAAGATGAACCAGCTCATCCCCCAGCGGAACGAGACGTCGACGTTCCGGTTGTAGTTGCCGCGCTCCGACTCCGCGGACACCGTGCTGAACCAGCCGAACATCATGTAGACCAGCGTGGCCAGGCCGATGGCGAGGCCGACCCACCCGATGGTGTTCCGGTTCACGACCATCGCCGCACCGAACATGGTGAAGACCATGGCGATGCTCCCGACCATCGGCCACCGTGATGGTGCCGGGATGTAATAGTGCGACGAGGCACCCGCGTGTGTATCAGCCATTGCTGCTCCCCTCTCCTTGCGTCCCTGCGCTCAGCTCGTGACGGCGCGAACGATCATGATCAGCGTGAACACGAACAGCGCCGCCGCGACGATGCCCGCGATGATCACATGCACCGGATTCAGCCGCGCTGCGTCCTTTTCGTAATCCGACTTGCCCCGAACGCCGAAGAACGACCACAGCACCGCGCGCACGGTTTCGAGGAAACCCGCCTCGCGCTTCGCTTCGTCCTTGCGTTCTCCATCACCCTTCATCCCGTCGACCGCGCCGTCAGCTGCGCGGCGCAGCCGTCACCGCCGCCTGGTCCTTCACCGCACCCGCCACCTCGAAGAACGTGTACGACAGCGTGATCGTCTTCACGTCGGCGGGAAGGTCCGGGTCGACGAAGAAGACGACCGGGAACCTGCGCGTCTCGTTGGCGGCCAGCGTCTGCTGCTTGAAGCAGAAGCACTCCAGCTTCTGGAAGTACGACGCCGACTGCATCGGCGCGTAGCTGGGGATCGCCTGCCCGGCCATCGGGCGCGACTCGAGGTTCACCAGGTCGTAGTCCACGTGCACCAGTTCGCCGGGATGAACCTCGACGTGGTTCACGTGCGGACGGAAGCGCCACGGCCCCTGCGAGTTGGCGTCGAACTCGACGACCACCTTGCGGCTGGTGTCGACCTGCGTGTTGCGGGCGGCGCGCTCGGCGTCCGCGTCCCGCGCCGTCACGACGTTGATGCCGGTCACCTCGCAGATCTTCCGGTACAGCGGCACGAGCGCCCAGCCGAAGCCGAACATCAGCACCGCGACCACCACCAGCTTGCGCAGGATGGTGCGGTTGTCCTGTTCCGTTTCCGAGCGGTTCGTCATCTAGTTGCCGATCAGCCAGTACTTCGCCACCACTCCGAGGAAGAACGCCAGCGCGATCGACAGCAGGATCAGCGCGGTGCGCGTGTTCGCTCGACTGCGGTCGCCCTTCATATCCAAGTGGCCGGCCGCGTGAGCGGCCGGCGCTCCCGAACTCATTTGACGACCGGCGGCGTCTCGAACGTGTGGAACGGCGCCGGCGACGGCACGGTCCACTCGAGCCCGCCGTCGGCGGCCTCCCACGGGTTGTCAGCCGCCTTCGGTCCGCCCTTGATCGCCTTGATCACGACGATCACGAAGAGCAACTGCGACAGGCCGAAGCCGAACGCGCCGATCGTCGACACCATGTTCCAGTCGGCAAACTGCATCGCGTAGTCCGCGTACCGGCGTGGCATACCGGCCAGCCCGAGGAAGTGCTGCGGGAAGAAGGCGATGTTGAAGAAGATCACGGAGGTCCAGAAGTGCACCTTGCCGAGCGTCTCGTCGTACATGTGGCCCGTCCACTTCGGGAGCCAGTAGTAGGTGCCGGCGAACAGCGCGAAGAGCGAACCCGCCACGAGCACGTAGTGGAAGTGCGCCACGACGTAGTAGGTGTCCTGCAGCTGGATGTCGATCGGCGCCATCGCGAGGATCAGGCCGGTGAAGCCGCCGATCGTGAACACGAAGATGAAGCCGACGGCGAACAGCATCGGAGTCTCGAAGGTCATCGAGCCCCTGAACATCGTGGCGATCCAGTTGAAGACCTTCACGCCGGTCGGGATCGCGATCAGCATCGTGGCGTACATGAAGAAGAGCTGCCCGGTCACCGGCATGCCGGTCGTGAACATGTGGTGCGCCCACACGATGAACGACAGGATCGCGATCGAGGCCGTCGCGTAGACCATGGACGCGTAGCCGAACAGCGGCTTGCGCGCGAACACCGGGATGATCTGCGAGACGATGCCGAAGGCCGGCAGGATCATGATGTACACCTCGGGATGCCCGAAGAACCAGAATATGTGCTGGTACATCACCGGGTCGCCGCCGCCGGCCGCGTTGAAGAAGCTCGTGCCGAAGTGGCGGTCGGTCAGCGTCATCGTGATGGCGCCCGCGAGCACGGGCATCACGGCGATCAGCAGGTAGGCGGTGATCAGCCAGGTCCAGACGAACATCGGCATCTTCATCAGCGTCATGCCCGGCGCGCGCATGTTGAGCACCGTCGTGATGATGTTGATCGAACCCATGATCGAGCTGGCGCCCATGATGTGCAGCGCGAAGATCGCGAGGTCCATGCCCGGGCCCATCTGCACCGTGAGCGGCGCGTAGAGCGTCCACCCCGCGGCGGTGGCGCCGCCCGGCACGAAGAACGACACGACGATCAGCAGCGCGGCGGGCGGCAGCAGCCAGAAGCTGAAGTTGTTCATCCGCGCGAACGCCATGTCGGGCGCGCCGATCTGCAGCGGGATCATCCAGTTCGCGAAGCCGACGAACGCCGGCATGATCGCGCCGAACACCATGATCACGCCGTGCATCGTCGTGAGCTGGTTGAAGAACTCCGGCCTCCAGAACTGCAGGCCCGGCTGGAAGAGCTCCGCGCGGATGCCCAGGGCCAGGATGCCGCCGATGAAGAACATCGTCATGCTGAACCACAGGTACATCGTGCCGATGTCCTTGTGGTTGGTCGCGAACACCCAGCGGCGCCACCCGTGGGGATGGTCGTGCGCGTGGTCGTGGTGGCCGGCGTGGCCTGCAGCGGGATTCGGGATGACGGCGCTCATCGGTGCTCCTGGAACTGTATTGGTCTTCGCTGGGTCGCGTTACTTGCGCGCCGCCTTGAACTCGGCCGGCTGGATCTCGCCCGACTTGTTGCCGAACGCGTTCTTCGTGTAGGTCGCCACAGCGGCCAGCTCGACATCGGAGAGCGTCTTCCACGAAGGCATCGCGTTCTTGCCTTTCAGCAGGATCGCGATCTGGTCCGCCTTGGCCTCGACCACCTTGCTGCCGGCGAGCGCCGGGAAGGCGCCGGCGACGCCGAGGCCGTTCGCCTGGTGGCACGCCTGGCAGTTGGCCTGGTAGACCTTTTCGCCGCGCGCGATCAGCTCGGCCGGCGTCCACTGCTTGTCGGGATCATCGGCCAGGGCAGCCATCTGCTTCTTGCGGCCGTCGACCCACGCCGTGTACTCCTGGGCCGTGACCACCTTGACGGCGATCGGCATGAAGGCGTGGTCCTTGCCGCACAGCTCGGCGCACTGCCCGTAGTACGTGCCGGTCTTCTCCGCGCGGAACCAGGTGTCGCGCGCGAAGCCGGGAATCGCATCCTGCTTCACGCCGAAGGCAGGCACCCACCACGCGTGGATGACGTCGTTGGCGGTGGTGATGATGCGGACCTTCTTGTCGACCGGGACGACCAGCGGCTCGGTGACCTCGAGCAGGTAGGTGGGGCCCTTGGCATCGGCGCCTTCGATCTGCCCGCGGGGCGTGGCTAGCTCCGACAGGAAGGAGATGCCCTCGCCCTCGCCGCGGATGTAGTCGTAGCCCCACTTCCACTGGTAGCCGGTGACCTTGATCGTGAGGTCGGAGTTGCTCGTGTCCTTCATCGCCACCACGGTCCGGGTCGCGGGCAGCGCCATGATGATGACGATGATGAAGGGGATGACGGTCCAGACGATCTCGACCGTGGTGCTCTCGTGGAAGTTGGCCGCCACCGCGCCCTTGGACTTCCGGTGCTTCCAGATCGAATAGAACATCACGCTGAACACCGCGACGAAGATCAGCGCGCAGATGATCATCATCATGTCGTGCAGGCTGTAGATCTGCCGCGCGATCTCCGTGACCGGGGTCTGCAGGTTGAAGCGGGACGTCGGCGTGTAAGGGGCCGGCGTAGCGGCATGGGCCAGGCCGGAAGCAGCGGCCGCGAGCGCGGCCAGCGCGAACTTGTTCAACATGGATGTCTTCATTGCGTGTTTCGTCCCCTGGCTTGGCCTTGCCCTACGTTTCCCGCCAAGACCGGCCCTGTTGCCGGTCAGGCCTGCGCGCCCTTCAATGCCGTACGCAGTTCGCGCGCCAGCACTGCGCGCTTCTCGTCCATCAGGTGGCTGCCGATCTCGACCTGCTCGCCACGCGACGCCAGCCGAACCCGCACGCTGGCGCCCAAACCCTTGCCCCGCTCCTCCACCTCGACCCGCACCCGTCGCGGATCGAACTCCCATCGGCGGTGCCGGTCCGCCTCGACACGCTCCACCGTGAGCCTGTCGCCCGCCAGTTCGATCCGCTCGACGTCTGCGGCGTGCCGCCCATGGCAAAGGAAGGCCGCCGCAATGGCCACGAGTTCGAGGCCGACGAACGGAAGAACCATCCAGAGCCCCAGCGCGGCGAACACCGCGCCGAAGACGAGTGAGACGACAACCAGCGATCCGAACACGGCCGCCAGCTGCGTTGGACTGGCCGAACAGTTTCGCTTGATCAACCACGTCATCCCGGCTCCCGCGATCCTCAACCGGCCATCCGCCGGCGTTCGCCGGCCCGAACATGCGTTGACCCAGCGCAAGCGGGCCGCATTATAGCCACGGGGTATTCACCGACGGTACGGTTTTGGATGCGCCTGCCCCGCCCGCCGCTCCCGGTGCCGCGCGCCCCGCGGAAAACGCGCGCTCGGCCTAGGCCTTCGGAGGAATGCGAAGGTTCTGGCCCGGATAGATCTTGTCCGGATGGGTCAGCATCGGCTTGTTCGCCTCGAAGATGCGTGGATACTCGTTGGCGTTGCCGTAGAACTCCTTGGCGATCTTCGACAGCGTGTCGCCCTTGACCACTGTGTAGAACTGCGCCGGCGGCTGGGAGAGATCGACCGTCATGTTGTCCTCGACGCCGGCCACGCTTTGCACGTTGCCAGCGGCGAGGATCACCTTCTCTTTCGTCTCCTGGTCCTTCGCCACGCCGTAGACCTTGGCAATGCCCGAGGCGCCGTCGAAGGTGACTGTGAGCGCGGTCACAGTGAGCCCCAACGTGTTGATGTAGTTCTCGATCGCGCCGCCTGCCTCGCGGTTCGCCTCGGCCAGCACGGCGGGATCCGCCTTCGCGGGAGCTGCCTGCACCTCCTGCACCTTCTTGCCGAACAGTTTCTCGCCAGCGTCTTTGAAAAAAGAAATCAGGCTCATTGCTACCTCCGTTGAGTGACCTTTGTTGGCATGGCGCGTTCAGCGCGGCGAGTGCCTGCGTCGCGCCAGATCCGCCCGCAGCGCTTCGACACTGACGCCCGTCGTTTCCGACCGCGGTGCCGGCTTCCACGCGTGTCCGTAGGCGACTTCGAACGTTAACCGAATTCGGCCATCGTCCCCGGCCTGGGCGTTCAGCGCGTCGAGCAGGCTTCTCGCCAGGCGCCCCGGCGGCAAGCCGCCGGCGCGGTCGTCCCTCGGATTGCCACCCAGCGAACGCGCTTCGGCCAGCAGATCGCGGGCGGAGCGGTACGTGAGCGTCAACACTTCAGCGTCCATCACGGGGTTGGCCAGTCCGCTGGCCACCATCATGTCGCCGAAGTCGTGCATGTCGATGAAGGGCATCGCCCGGATGCCGGGCAGCGCGCTGCGGCAAGCCGCCCGCAGTTCCTTCAGCGTGTCGGGCCCGAAGCACGAGAACAGCAGCAGTCCGTCGACCCGCAGCACCCGCCTCCACTCCGGAAACAGCGCGTGCGGTTCCGGGTGCCAGTGCAGCATCAGGTTCGAGAAGACCAGGTCGACCGACTCGTCGGCCAGCGGCAAGCGCCCCGCGTCAGCGGCGACGAAGAGCGATGTCTGCCCGCCCAGCCAGCGCGGGAGCCAATCGCGCGCCCCGCTTTCGCGCTGCCGCAGCATCCCTTCCGACACATCCAGCCCCACGACCTGCGCCGACGGGTAGCGCGTGGCAAGGAGCCCGGTGGCACCACCGGCGCCGCAGCCAACGTCCAGCACGCGCTGCGGCGACAGCCGTATGTACTGAAGCCGGTCGAGCAGACGCTCGCCGATCTCGCGCGGCAGCACGTCGTGCGCACGGAAGCGACGCGCGCGAAGATCGAACTGCCGGCGGACGGTTGCGACGCGCGCCGGCACGCGCGGCAAAGCCGCCGGTGTCGGGGTCAGCGCGGAATTGCCGGGGCCGGGAGCCATGGGCCGGCCAGTATAGGCACCGGACGAATATTGTCGCGTCACCTCCCACCGCTTGCGCATGTTCCGCGTGCCATTCTTCGACGGGCTGTTCCGGCCGGCCTGCGCCGTGTGCTCGCTCGCGCCCGGACCGATCTGCGCCGACTGCGAAGCGGACTTCTTTCCCGCCGGTCGGCGCCGGTGTGCCGTGTGCGCGATCCGGCTGCACGGAGACGGCCTCGTCTGCGGACGCTGCCTGGCGTCCCCGCCAAGCTTTCACCGCGCGACGGCTCTCGCGGACTACGCGCCGCCCGTGGACGCCATGGTGATGGCGCTGAAGTTCCGGGCGCGGATCGAACTCGCGTCGATCTTCGGAGGCCTCCTCGCGGAGCGCATTGCGGTCACAGACGATGCCCTCGTCATCCCCGTGCCCCTCGCATTCGAGCGCCTGTCCGAGCGCGGCTTCAACCAGTCGCTGCAGATCGCGCGCGCCTTCTGCCGGGCCGGCGGCGCGCGCCTTGCAGCGGATGTGGTTCGCCGCATCAGGCACGCCCCGCCGCAGCAGACACTTGCGCTCGACGAGCGCCGCCGCAATGTCCGCGGAGCCTTCGACGTGGCCGGCGACGTGCGCGACCGCGTCGTGCTCGTCGTCGACGACGTGATGACGAGCGGCAGTACGATGGACGAGATCGCGCGAGTGCTTGCAGCCGCCGGTGCGGCGCAGGTCCACGCGCTCGTCGTCGCTCGCACTCCCTGACCCATGTTCAACATCGTCCTCGTCGAACCCGAGATCCCGCCCAACACCGGCAATGTGATCCGGCTCGCGGCCAACACCGGCGCGCAGCTGCACCTCGTCGAGCCGCTCGGATTCGACATGTCGGACAAGCAGCTGCGGCGGGCGGGGCTCGACTATCACGAGTTCGCGAGCGTGAAGGTACACAGGGACTTCGACAGCCTGCTCCGCGCGGAGCAGCCGCCGGCTGACCGGCTCTTCGCCCTCTCCACCCACGGCGCGCGGCGGGTCGGTGACGTCACTTGTGCGGCGGGCGACTGGTTCATCTTCGGCTGCGAGACGCGCGGCCTCGATCCGGCGCTCCGGCAGCACTTCCTGCCGGATCGGCTCTTGCGCCTGCCGATGCGGCCGGGCAATCGCAGCCTCAACCTGTCGAACGCCGTGGCCGTCGTCGTCTACGAGGCGTGGCGCCAGTTGGGCTATCCGGGCGGCCGCTGATGCGGCTAGGCGCGGCCGGTGTCCGCCCGCGCCGGGTGCGTCTTCGCGATCGTCGCGCCGTGCCGCTGGAGCAGGTCGAACAGCCGCGCCGGCGAGCTCTCGACGATCAGCAGGTCCCAGTCGGCGCGACGGATGAACCCCTCCTGCGCGCAATGTTCGAGGAAGCGCAGCAGCGAATCGAAGTAGCCCTCGACGTTGACGACACCGACGGGCTTGGCCTGCAGGCGCAATTGAAGCCAGGTCACCATCTCGAACATTTCCTCGAGAGTGCCGTAGCCGCCGGGCAGGACGATGAATGCATCGCTGCGGTCCGCCATGATGCGCTTGCGCTCGTGCATCGAGTCGACGACGATCAGTTCGGTGAGGTCCTGGTGCGCGACCTCGGGCCGCATCAGGTGGTGGGGAATGACGCCCGTCACGCGTCCGCCGCGGCCGAGCATTGCGTCGGCGAGGGCACCCATCAGGCCGACATGGCCGCCGCCGTACACAAGGCCCACGTCCCGAGCGGCGAGCACGCCCGCAAGCTCGCGTGCTGCCTGCTCGTACTCGGGCAGCTGGCCGGCCTGCGAGCCGCAGAACACGCACACCGACTTCAAGGTCATCGCTGCATCGCTTCACGCTTGGGCTCGCGCGCGAGCAGGCGATCGAGCGCCTGCGGCGGCGAGAGCACTCCGTCCAGCACCGCGCACACGGCCTCGGTGATCGGCATCTCGACCCCGGCCGCCCGCGCGCGTCCGCGCACGGCGTGTGCCGATTGCACCCCCTCTGCGACGTGGCCCAGCGTCGCAACCGCCTCGTCCTTCGTGGCGCCTCTGCCCAGCTCGAGTCCGACGCGACGGTTGCGTGACAGATCGCCCGTGGCCGTCAGGATCAGGTCGCCAACGCCGGTCAGCCCCATGAAGGTGTCGGGCCGGCCGCCGAGGGCGCAACCGAGACGAGTCATCTCCGCGAGGCCCCGCGTGATCAGCGCGGCCCGGGCGTTCAATCCGAGTTCCAGCGCATCGCAGATGCCGGTCGCGATCGCGAGGACGTTCTTCACGGCGCCGCCGACCTCCACACCGACGACGTCGTCGGTGGAATAGATCCGCAGCGCGCCGCCGTGCAGCGCGTCGGTGACCAGGCGGCAGAACCCGGCCGGGCCCGCCGCCGTGAGGGCGGTCGGAAGGCCGCGGGCGACTTCCTGCGCGAAGCTCGGCCCGGAAAGCGGTCCGGCGCTCTCGTGCTCACCGATTTCCTCGAGCACGATCTCGTGCGCGAGCCTGCCGCTGGCCTTTTCGAAGCCCTTGCAGAGCCAGACCACCGGAGGCAGACGCCCTTCCGCTCGGCAAGCCTGCAGGATTCCGCGCAGAGCGTCGGTCGGAGAGGCGATGATCAGCAGACCGTCGTGCGCGTGATGCAGGGCCGCGCCCAAGGAGGACGTCAGACCGACCTGGTCCGGCAGCGAAACGCCGGGAAGGTAGCGCCGGTTCTCGTGGTCGGCTTGCATCGCGGCGCACTGCGCGTCGTCCCTCGCGTAGAGAAGGACCGCGTGGCGCGCCGCCGCGGTACAGGCAACCGCGGTGCCCCACGCGCCTGCGCCGAGCACCGCGATGTTCATTTCAGCCTGCGAGTCAGGCGTTGGCGGCGGCGCCGTTGCCGTTGGCGCCCGCAGCCTGCTGCGCCAGGGCGGCCATTTTCTGGTTGTAGAACGCCTCGAAGTTCACCTCGGCCAGGTGGACCGGCGGCAGTCCGGTCCGCGTGATCAGGTCGGCGATGTTGGAGCGCAGGTAAGGGTAGATGATGCTCGGGCAGACAACGCCGAGGATGGGGCCCATCTGCTCGGCCGGGATGTTGTGTATCTCGAAGATGCCGCCCTGCTTGCCCTCCACCAGGAACAGGACCTTGTCCTTCGACTTGGCGGTGGCCGTGACCCGGACCACGACCTCATGCACGCTCTCGATCACGATCGAGTTGCTGACTTCGAGCTGCACGTCCACCGCCGGCGCCTCCGCCTCCAGGAAGATCTGGGGCGCGTTCGGCATTTCGAGCGACGCGTCCTTCAGGTAGACGCGCTGAAGCTGGAACACCGGGGCGTTGCCGGCGGCGGGAGTCGTGTCCGTCATTGTTCTTCCTTGCGTTGGGACGCACGACCTCGGCCGCGCGCCCGGTTTGAAAAGGTTGGTGGTGAAGCAATCGGTCCGGTCTCAGCCCGCGAGCAGCGACACGAGCTTGCCTTCGCGGTCGAGGGCGGACAGGTCGTCGAAACCGCCGACGTGAGTGTCCCCGATGAAGACCTGCGGAACGGTCCGTCGACCGGTGCGCGTGACCATCTCGTCCCGCCGCGCGGGCTCCAGGTCGATGCGGACCTTCTCGATGTCCGTCACGCCTCGCGCCTTCAGCAGCGCTTCGGCGCGCTGGCAGTAGGGGCAGACCGCGGTGCTGTACATCACCACCCGTGCACTCATGAGAACTCCCGTCAACTCCGGATCGGAAGGCCTGCCTCGCGCCAGGCGGCCACGCCGCCGGCGAGCACGTAGACCTCGCCATAGCCACTCGCGCGCAGCTGGGCGGCCGCCCTGCCGGCACGGCTGCTCGTGGCGCAGACGACGATCAGAGGCTTGTCCTTCTTGATGTCACGCATCTTCTGGTCGAACTTGTCGACCGGAATGTTGCGTGCCCCTGGCAGCGAACCCGTTGCGAACTCCTCGGGTGTCCGTACGTCGACAATCACGGCGTTGCGGCTGTTGATCAGTTGCGTGGCCTGCAGCGTGGACAGCGCGGGTCCTGCCGCGCGGCTGCGCACGAACGGCCACACGAGCATGGCGCCGCTGATGAACGCGATCGCGATGAGAAAGATGTTGTCGAGGAGGAACTGCACGGGAGGCCGTTCAGAGAAAGACGCGAATTATAGAATAGGCGTTCACTCCTTCCCGCATTCCCGCCGCTCCCATGTACAAGCTCGTGCTGCTGCGTCACGGCGAAAGCCAGTGGAATCTCGACAACCGGTTCACGGGCTGGACCGACGTCGACCTGACCGAAAACGGATGTCGCGAGGCCCGGGCCGCGGGCGAGCTGCTGAAGCGCGAGGGCTACGCCTTCGACATCGCGTACACCTCGGTGCTGAAGCGGGCCATCCGCACGCTCTGGATCGGTCTCGACGCGATGGACCTCATGTGGCTGCCCGTCGTGCACTCCTGGCGGCTCAACGAGCGCCACTACGGCGCGCTGCAGGGCCTGAACAAGGCCGAGACGGCAGCGCGTTTCGGCGAAGAGCAGGTGCTGGTCTGGCGACGCGCCTACGCGGTCGCGCCCGAGCCGCTGCTGCCGGGTGATCCGCGGTGGGCCGGCAGCGATCCTCGCTACCGGCACCTGAAACCCGAGGAGATTCCGGCAACGGAGTGCCTGAAGGACACCGTGGCGCGGGTCGTTCCGTTCTGGAAGGACTCGATCGCACCGGCGCTGACGCGCGGACGTCGCGTGCTCGTCGCCGCGCACGGAAACTCGTTGCGTGCGCTGATCAAGTACCTCGACAACGTCTCGGACGACGACATCGTCGGCGTCAACATCCCGACGGCGCGCCCCCTCGTCTACGAGCTCGATGCCGATCTGCGCCCGCTCAGGAACTACTACCTTGGCGATGCCGCCGAGATCGAGCGCGCCATGGCCGCCGTTGCGGCACAGGGCAAGGCGAAGCGCTGAACTCGCGGATCGACCCGGAGCCTCTTGTACCCCTTCGTCCGCGCGCTTCTGCTCTGCTCGGCCGTGGCATTGGCGTCGCCCGCCGGCGCCGCCGACACCCCTGCCAAGGGCGTCCGCAAGGCCGAGCGGCCAGCGCCGAAGGCGCCCCCCCAGAAGGCCCGAAAGCCCCAAGGGCCCAACCAGCCGGCGAGCCCGCAGCGCCAGCGCGAATTGCGGGGAGAGCAGCAGGACCTGAAACAGCAACTCGGCAGGCTGAAGCGGCAGCTGATGGCGTCGGAAGCATCGCGCTCGGAGGCAGCGGACGCGCTCGCCGCGTCCGAGGCAGCCATCTCCAAGACCAACCGGCGCCTGCGCGAACTAGGTGACGAGCGAGCGCAGGTGGAACGACAGATCGAGGGCCTTCAGCAGCGCGGCCGGTCAGTCACGGCTGACCAGACTCGGCAGCAGGCCCAACTCGCCGAAACCCTGCGCCAGCACTACCGGCTGACGCTGCGCGATCCCTTGCAGGCGTTCCTGGCGGGAAACAACCCGGCCGACCTCGCCCGCGACGCGGAGTATTACGGTTACCTCAGTCGAGCGGCCTCGGCGAGGATCGGCGAGTTGCAGCAGCGCCAGATGGAGCTGGAGGAACTGGAAGAAGAATCGAAGCAGAAGCGAGAGGAACTGGCAAAAATCGCCGAAGATGAGGCCAGTAACGGGGCGACACTGGTTGCCGAGCAGGCCCGCCGGAAGCAGGCCATGGAACGCCTCTCCAAGCAGATCGCCGCGCAGCGCCGGTCGATCGACAAACTGGAGCGGGATGAAAGGAGGCTGGCGGCACTGATCGATCAGTTGTCCAGGGTGCTGGCCGAGCAGGCCCGCCGGGACGCCGAGCGCGAGGCCGCGCGCAGGGCCAGGGAGAGCGCGTCCAAGGGAGACGCCGCCTCGCGCCCGGCGCCGGTTCCGCCTCCGGGCCGGATAGCTCCGGCGCGACCGGACGCCGAGCCACCCCCGAACAGCCAGTTCGCCCAGATGCGCGGGCGCCTGCCAATGCCTGTCGCCGGCGAGGTCACGGGGCACTTCGGTGCCCCGCGAAAGGTGGAGGGCGCGGGCACGGCCCCGACCTGGAAAGGGATATTCATCCGGGCTCCGGCCGGTACCGGGGTGCGAGCAGTCGCCGTCGGGCAGGTTGTCTTCGCCGACTGGCTGCGCGGGTTCGGGAACCTGATGGTGATCGACCATGGAGAGGGTTTCCTCTCGGTCTACGGAAACAACGAGAGCCTTCTACGGAACGTCGGCGACCGGGTTGCTGTCGGAGACGTTGTGGCTGCAGTGGGCAACACGGGTGGCATCGAACAGACGGGCCTATACTTTGAACTCCGTTTTCAAGGGCGCCCTTTTGATCCGCTCAGATGGGTTGCCGCGCGCTAGCGTGGTTCGGTGGGTTCCCTTTTTTCCGGTTTCCCGGGGGTGGCATGGCTGGTAAGGCTCGCAGTGTTGCGTTGATTGGCGTTGGCGCGGTCGCCGGCGTCCTCGTGTCCCTGGGCATTTCCGCCTACGCGTTCCGCGACTCCCGCGGGCCCATACCGCTGGAGGAGATCCGGGCATTCACCGACGTCTTCGGCGCGGTCAAGGCCAACTACGTCGAGCCGGTCGACGACAAGAAGCTCATGCAGGAAGCCATCTCCGGCATGCTTTCAGGGCTGGATCCGCACTCCGCCTACCTGGACGCCGACGCGTTCAAGGACATGCAGAGCAGCACACAGGGCGAGTTCGGCGGCCTCGGCATCGAGGTCGGCGCGGAGGACGGCATCATCAAGGTCATCTCGCCGATCGACGACACGCCGGCTTCGCGCGCGGGCATCAAGGCCGGCGACCTGATCGTGAAGATCGACGACAAGGTCACCCGCGGCATGACGCTGCCCGAGGCCGTCAAGCTGATGCGCGGCAAGCCGCGCACGCCGATCGTGCTGACGATCGCCCGCAAGAACGAGGACAAGCCGCTCGAATTCAAGCTGATCCGCGACGTCATCCGCGTGCAGTCGGTCAAGGCGAAGATGATCGAGCCCGGCTACGGCTTCGTGCGCGTGTCGCAGTTCCAGGAGCGCACCGTCGACGACATGGTCAAGGCCATCAACGACCTGTACAAGAAGGGACCGCTGAAGGGGCTGGTGCTCGACCTGCGCAACGACCCGGGCGGCCTGCTGCATACCGCCATCGGCGTGTCGGCCGCGTTCCTGCCGCCCAAGACGCTGGTGGTTTCCACCGATGGCCGCACCGACGAGAACCGCCGCAAGTTCCTGGCCTCGCCGGAAGACTACCTGCGCGGCCGCGGCGAGGACATGCTGGCGAAGCTGCCGCCCCAGATCAAGAGCGTTCCCATGACCGTGCTGATCAACGGCGCGTCGGCATCAGCTTCCGAGATCGTCGCCGGCGCGCTGCAGGATCACAAGCGGGCCACGGTGATCGGCACGCAGAGCTTTGGCAAGGGATCGGTGCAGACCATCATTCCGCTTCGCATGGACCGCGACAATCCCGCGGCGATCAAGCTGACGACGGCGCGTTACTACACCCCGAGCGGGCGGTCGATCCAGGCCAAGGGCATCGTCCCCGACCTCACGGTGGAAGACACGGCGGAAGGCAACTTCGCCGGATTCAACGTGCGCGAGGCCGACCTGATGCGCCACCTGGAGGACAGCAAGGCCCAGGATGCGGCCAAGCGCGCGACCGCGCCATCGGGTGCCGCGACGCCCGCCACTCCTGCGGTCCCGTCGACGGAAGCCAAGACACCGCCTCGCCGATACGACTTCGGCAGCCCCGAAGACTTCCAGTTGCAGCAGGCGCTGAATCACCTGAAGGGCAAGACCGTGCAGATCGCGAAGCCCAAGGAAGCCGTGGCCACGGCGCCGGCACGCTAACGGGCGTTGCTCGACCCGACGGGCCGCCCAGCGGCCCGTTTTTCTTTCCATGACCGACCAGGAACTGCTCCGCTACTCGCGCCACATCCTGCTCAACGAGATCGGCGTCGAGGGGCAGCAGCGGCTGCGCGAGGCTTCGATGCTCGTGATCGGTGCCGGCGGCCTCGGGTCTCCCGCCGCCTTCTACCTGGCCTCTGCCGGCGTGGCGCGCATCACGCTGGTCGACGGCGACCGCGTCGACCTCACGAACCTGCAACGGCAGATCCTGCACACGACCGACCGCATCGGTACGCCGAAGGCCACTTCCGGACAGGCTGCGCTCGCGGCGATCAACGCCGACGTTCAGGTGATCCCGGTGATGCAGCGCGCCGACCCTGACGCGCTGGCCGATCTCGTGAGCACCGCGACCGTCGTGCTCGATTGCTCCGACAACTTCGCGACCCGGCACGCGCTGAACCGGGCGTGCGTCACGCATCGCAAGCCGCTCGTGTCCGGCGCCGCGATCCGCTTCGACGGCCAGGTCGCGGTGTTCGACCTGCGGCACGACGCGTCGCCCTGCTACGCGTGCCTGTTTCCGCCCGGAGACGGCGAAGACGAGCTCTGCGCGGTGATGGGGGTATTCGCTCCGCTGACCGGAATCATCGGCACCACCCAGGCGGCGGAGGCACTGAAGCTGGCCGCCGGCATCGGCGAGTCGCTCGAGGGGCGCCTGCTGATGCTCGACGCGCTGTCGATGCGCTGGCACTCGGTGCTGGTGAAGCGCGACCCCGCCTGCCCGGTATGCGGCGGACGGTGAAACGCGCGGTGCGGAGGGATTCCTAGGCCAGCAGCGCCGGCAACTGGGCTTCGAGCCCGTCGGCAGGGGCCTTGCGGAAGCCGGTCTTGGCGAAGCGGTGCCAGCGCCCGATCACGAAGGCGACGACCAGCGACGCGCGCGATGCCGGATCGAACGACTCGGGCAGTTCGTGCTCGCTGACGGCGAGCCGGTAGCTCTGCTTCAGCGACGACTCGATCCGCTCGAACATCTGGTTCATGCGCTCCTGCAGGCGCTCGTTCTCGTTCACGAGCGCGTCGCCGATCAGCACGCGGGTCATGCCGCGGTTGGTCTGGGCGAAGTCGAGCAGCATCGCGATGATCGATCGAGCCTGCTTGAGGCCGGATGTCTCCTTCGCGCTGATCTCGTTGATCAGT
Source organism: uncultured beta proteobacterium (assembly GCA_963707725.1). Classification (GTDB taxonomy): domain Bacteria; phylum Pseudomonadota; class Gammaproteobacteria; order Burkholderiales; family Burkholderiaceae_F; genus JAOUJD01. Next base: position 261,346 of record CAVPRE010000010.1, read on the forward strand.
CCGAAGACCGTGGTCTCGATGAATTCGATCAGGCCTTCGAACATCTGGGCCTTGCTCGCGAAGTGCCGGTAGAGCGCGGCTTCCGAGACGTCGAGGCGGGCGGCCAGTGCCGCCGTCGTGACCTTCTCTGCCTTCGGATCCTCCAGCATGGCGGCAAGCGTCTGCAGGATCTGCAGCCTGCGCGCACCGGGCTTGCGCGGGTTGGCGAGCGGGCTGGCAATGTCCATCAGGAGGTCGGGGAAGTGGTCGCAAAGTACGCCCGGCCGGGGCCAGACGTGAATGCATACTATCCCAGAAGCGCTTGACCGGGTGCGGCTCTGCGTTTCGCGCAACGCCCGAACAAGGCCCCGTTTTCCGTCCTGTTACGGGCTTTGAGGCAGCTCGCAGAAGCAGTACGAGAACGCGGTCAGGGGTTGCCGGCGCGCCGTCGTCAGCATGTCCAGGTCGCGCCGCACCTGCGCGGACGACGACCCAAGCAGGGCGTGCGCCGCGCCCTCCCATCCGAACTCGGACCGCGCGAATGCCGCGATCCGGCCGAACAGCAGCGAGAGGTAGCGGTTCAGCCCGCGCGGCTCGTGTTCGATGTACTCGACGCGGTAGCTGTCGCCGAGCGACGCGCGGCGTGCCGCGCTCTTCACCGCGTCGTCGATGCCCCCGAGCCCGTCGACGAGCCCGCGCTCGCGTGCCTGAGCGCCCGTCCAGACACGACCCTGCGCGACCTCGTTGATCTTCTCCGGTGTCGAATTGCGGCGCTCGGCCACCAGTGCCAGGAAGTCACGGTAGTGGCCGCCGATCATCTGCGAGATCACCTGTTCCAGACGCTTGTCGAGCGGCCGGGTGAGGTCGGTCGCCTCGCCGAGCCACGTCGTCGCGACGCTGTCGGTCGTGATGCCGAGCTTCTCCGCCGCACCCTCGAAGGTCGGGATGAGCCCGAAGACGCCGATGGAGCCCGTGATCGTCGCGGCATTGGCAAGGACCTCGTCGCCGCCCATGGCGATCCAGTACCCGCCCGAAGCGGCGACGTCGCCCATGGAGATGACGACCGGCTTGCCCGCCTCGCGCGTCAGGTCGAGCTGCTCGCGGATCAGGTCGGACGGCTGCACCATGCCGCCCGGTGAGTCGATTCGCATCACCAGCGCCTTGATGCTGTCATCCTGGCGGGCGCGCTGGATCAGCTCTGCCGTCGAGGTCGATCCGACGCGGCCCTGGCGCGCGTCGCCGCCGACGATCTCGCCCTGGGCGACGATGACGCCGACGGCATCGCCCGTCCGCGGCGGGCGCAGATGTCGCAGGTACGAGTACATCGAGATCTGGCGGAAGGTCTCTTCGTCCTCGTCGCTGGCCGGCGCGCCCGCATCGAGCAACGCCCGCCGAAATTCGTCGCGCGTCTTCAGGCCGTCGACCAGCTTCTGCTCCGCCGCGAGCCGGGCGAGATCGCCGTTCGCCGCGGCCAGTCGCTGCGGCAGGTCTCGGATCACGGCGTCGATCGTCCCGGCCTGCAGCCTGCGGGCGCGTTCGACGTCGCTCGTCCACACGGACCAGAGTCCGTTCAGCAGGTAGCTGTCCGCCTCCCGGGCTTCAGGCGTCGGGCCGGTCCGGGTGAAGGGCTCGGCGAAGCTCTTGTAGCGCCCCGCCTGGAACGTGTTGATGCGCACGCCGAGCTTGTCGAGCAGGTTCTTGTAGTACGTGCGCGTGCCGCCCATGCCGCGCACGGTCAGCGTTCCGCCGGGGTGCATGAAGACCTCGTTGGCCTGTGCGGCGAGGTAGTACTGGGGCTGGCTGAAGCTCTCGCCCCAGGCAATGACCGGTTTGCCGGCCGCCTTGAACTTCTCGAGAGCGGCGGCGACTTCTCGCAACGTCGCCTGCCCACCGTCACCCATCTCGTCAAGCACGAGCACCGCACGCGTGATCTGCGGGTCGCCTGCGGCATGGTCGATGGCCGCGAGAACGTCCCGCAGCCGGGTCTCGAAGCGCTGCTCGTCAAGCACCTCGGCCAGCGCCGCTTCGCGCGGACCGATCCTGTACTCCTCGACCAGGTCGCCCTGCAGGTTCAGCACCAGCGCCGTGTCGGCTTCGAGCGGGAGCGGCCGGTCCGAAGAGAACCAGGCGATCAGCAGCACGGCCACGATCGCCGCGAACAGCACGTTCAGCACGAGCCGGCGGCTGAAGTCGAGCAGCCGCCACACGCCCACGAAGAACCGGCGCAGGAATCCGGGACGATCGGGCATGTTTGCTCCAGGAAAAGGGATTCGCAACGTGCAAGCTTAGCGTGGGCGATGCGCCCGCCTCAGCGACGCAGGCGCCCTAGGCCCTGAGGCAACTGGTGCAGCGATCGGATCACGAGACCCGCGCCAGCCACGCGGCGACGCGGCATGCAGGCGCCTCCACGATCCATCCGCGCTCCGTGCCCGATCATCAGCACCGTGCGAAAGCCGAGCGCGCGGGCGGCCTTCAGGTTGGCGGAGCTGTCCTCGACGAGGACGGCTTGCGCGGCCGGCACCCGCTCGCGCGCAAGCATCGCCCGCAGCATCATCCGCGAAGGCTTGGGCCGGAACGTGCCGTGCAGCCGCATCGTCTCGATCGTGTACCGCGACCCGAAGTGCCGGTGCACCGCGAGGGCACGCAGCACCTGACTCGCATAGGCCAGCGGCGCATTCGTCAGCAGCACCTTGCGCCCCGGCAATCGCGCGAAGAGCCGCGTGAGCCCTCGCTCGGCTCGCACGAGGGCGGCAACGTCGAAGTCGTGTGTCTCGCGCAGGAAGTGCGTTGCGTCGACCGCGTGGTGGCGTACCAGCCCGAGCAGGGTCGCGCCGTAGCGATGCCAGTACAGCATGCGCAACCGGTTCGCCTCGCCGCGATCGACTGCCAGGTGCCTCTCGACGTAGTCGGTCATCCGCGTGTCGATCTGGCGGAAGATCGCGTGGGACGCGTCGTGCAGCGTGTCGTCGAGGTCGAAGAAGAAGACCAGGCGGGCGGGCCGGGAAACTTCAGGGGCGGCCGTGGAACGGCGCGCGCCGGCCCGCCCGCGAAGGCGCGGCGCCGTCATCCCGTCCCGGGTCACTTCGACTTGATCATGGTGCCCACGCCCTGGTCCGTCAGGATCTCGAGCAGCAGGCAATGGTCGACGCGGCCATCGATGATGTGGACCGCGTTGACTCCGCTCTTGGCGGCTTCGAGCGCCGAAGAGATCTTCGGGAGCATGCCGCCCGAAATCGTGCCGTCGGCGAACAACTCGTCGATCTGCCGCGCGGACAGCCCGGTCAGCAGGCTGCCGTTCTTGTCCAGCACGCCGGGCGTGTTCGTGAGCATCACGAGTTTCTCGGCCTTGAGGATCTCCGCGATCTTTCCGGCGACCACATCGGCGTTGATGTTGTACGTCTGGCCATCCTCGCCGAATCCGATCGGCGAGATCACCGGGATGAAGGCGTCGTCCTGCAGCGCCTTCACGACGGCCGGATTGATCGCCTCGATCTCGCCGACCTGGCCGATGTCGTGGCTCTTGGTCGGATCGTCCTTGTCCGGCATGCGCAACTTGCGCGCCCGGATGAGCCCGCCGTCCTTGCCGGTGAGGCCGACGGCCTGCCCGCCGAAGCGGTTGATGATCGTGACGAGTTCGCCCTGCACCTCGCCGGCGAGCACCCACTCGACGACTTCCATGGTTTCGGCATCAGTGACGCGCATGCCCTGGATGAACGTGGACTTCTTGCCGACCCGTTCGAGCGCCTCATCGATCTGCGGGCCGCCGCCGTGGACGACGACCGGGTTCATCCCGACCAGCTTGAGGAGCACCACGTCGTGCGCGAAGGCTTCCTTCAGGTCCTGGTCGACCATCGCATTGCCGCCGTACTTCACGACAATCGTCTTGCCGTGGAAGCGCCGGATGTACGGCAGCGCCTCGGACAGGATTTCGGCCTTCATCTGCGGGGCGATCTGCGCGCTGTCCATGGCTGGCGATGCTCTGTGGAGACGTGGGGCGATGGGCCGCGAGGGCGACCTGCGGAGCGCGCGCATCTTACACCCCGGGTTGTCCCGGATGGCGCGATTCGCGCGGGCTCTCGCGCTGCCCTGCCACGCGGACCTGCGTGGCATGATCGCGCAGCACATTCAGCGAGGAGCGCCCATGCAGCAGGCATTCAGGATCGACGGCATGCACTGCAACGGATGCGTTGCGCGCGTGACCAAGGCGCTGGAGTCGGTTGCCGACGAAGTGCAGGTGACGCTGGACCCGCCGCTCGCAACGCTGGAGTCGCCCGATCCGCTGACGATCGAAGAGGTGCGCTCAGCCGTGAAGAAGGCCGGCGACTACGTCGTCACGCCCGCCTGAGGCGGCGCCCGGACCCTAGTGCTTGTGCATGTCCTTGCCGGGCGCGGTCGACCGCACTTCGACCTCGACCGGCTGTGTCACCCGCTTTCCGTCGCGCATCTCCAGGCGAAGTTCGATCTGCACCTTTTCGCCAACCTTCAGCGGGCGCTTGAGGTCGAGCAGCATCACGTGATAGCCGCCGGGCTTCAGCTGGACCTCGCGTCCGGCCGGCAGGTCGAGCGCGGGGATGGCACGCATCTTCATGACGTTGTTTTCCATCGCCATTTCGTGCAGCTCGACGACACCCGCGACCGCGCTGGCCGCGCCGACCAGTTTCCCGCCATCCGTCGAGACGATCGTCATGAAGGCGCCGGTCCCGCCCTGGCCGGGCACCGTGGACCGTGCCCATGCGGAACTGACGTTGACCTGGGCCAGGGCGCTGCCGGCGGCAGCCCAGACCAGGGCGGCGATCAGGATGCGTTTCATCGTGTGCTTCATCTTCGTCGTTGGAGTCGTTGAGCCCGGATTCTAGAGGCCCAGACCAGCCTCAAGTCGGCGCATCCCGATCCGGTTCACCGGGTGTGGCTCCCGTCACAGTCGGAGGGTCGGGTGGAGCGAGGCGCGGGTCGAGGCGCATCGCCGCCTTGACGAGCAGATGCGCCGACACCGGCGCGGTCAGGAACACGAATAGCGTGATCAGCAGCTCGTGCAGCGTCGCGTCGCCGCGCGCGGAGAAGTACAGCATCGAGGCGATCAGCACGCAGCCCACGCCCAGCGTGCTCGCCTTGGTCGGGCCGTGCAGCCGCTTTAGGAAGTCGGAGAGCTTCGCGAGGCCCAGCGAACCGACGAGCGCGAACGCGACGCCGACGATCACGAGCACGGCAGCCACCCTGTCGAGCCAGGCAGGTAGATCCGTCATTCGACGATGTCTCCCCGAAGCAGGTACTTGGACAGCGCGATCGTGCCGACGAAGCCCAGCATCGAAATGACGAGCGCGGCCTCGAAGTAGAGGTTGGTGTCGAATCGGATCCCGATCAGGATCAGCAGCGCCATCGAGTTCACGTACAGCGTGTCGAGGGCGAGGATGCGGTCCGGCAGACCCGGCCCGCGGAGCAGACGCCAGGTGGCGAGCAGCATCGACAGGGCCAATCCCCAGATCGCCCATGGCACGACGGCAGCCAGCCAGCTCATGCTGCCCCTCGAAGATGCGCCTCAGCGGCGCTTCGTAGCGGGCCTTGATCGACGCGACGAGTTCGGCCTCGTCCGTGACATTGAGCGCGTGGACGAGCAGGAAACGTCGGTCCTCCGTCAGGTCAGCGGACAGCGTCCCGGGCGTCATCGTGATGATCCCTGCCAGCGTGGCGATTCCGTGCGGATCGCGGATGTCGAGCGGCAGCCAGACGAAGCGCGGATGGATGCGGCGCTCCGGGCCGACGATCAGCATGGCCACCTGCACGTTCGAGACGACGATGTCCCAGAGCACGGTCACGGCGAGCGCGGCCAGCGTCGTCCAGGACCGCAGCTGAAACCGGTCGGGACGGAACCGTTCCGTGAACCACGGGATCGCAATGCCGAGCGCGGCGGCCAGCACGACGTGCCCCGCAGAAAGGCCGTTGAGCAGCAGCCAGGCTCCGAAGAGGACGGCGCTCAGCAACGGCGCTGGAACGAGTCGCGACATCATGGCTTCTTCATCCCTTCGCGCGGCGTCCACGCGGGCGGGACCGGCTGGGCCCCGAGTACCGCACCCACGTAGGCGCCGCGATCCAGCAGTTGCGCCGCGGTCGCCTCGGCGTACCGCGTCATCGGACCGGCGTTCAGCACGACGAGCAGCATCGCGACCGTCAGCCAGCCGATCGCAAGGCGCTCGGTGTGCGCCGGGCGTGCAGCCGCCACCTGCATGCGATTCGCGTCGGACGCCTTCCAGAATACGGTGGATCCCGCGCGCGCCACTGCGATCATCATGCCGAGGCCCGAGACCAGCAGTGCGGCCCAGGTCGCGGCCATCAGCGGCCGGTCGGCGGACGCCTGCAACAGCAGGGCCTTGCCGATGAAGCCGCCCATCGGCGGCAGGCCAGCGGCCTCGAGCACGAACAGGAAGAACAGGGCTCCGTACGCGGCGCGGTAGGCGAGCGGCGCGGGAGTCATCGCATCGTCCGCCTCGCCACGGCCGCTCGCGATTGAATCGACCAGCAGGAACAGCGCGGCCGCGACGAGCGTGCTGTTGACGAGATAGAAGAGGGCCGCGCTCAGCGTCGCTGCCGAGCCGAGTCCGATCGCCAGCAGCAGCGTGCCGGCCGAGGCGATGACGAGGTATGCAACCAGGGTGCGCAGCCGGACCGCCGCCAGCGTTCCAAGCGCCGCCAGGGCCAGCGTGCCGATGGCGAGCCACGGCAGCCAGGGATAGGCGACGTCGGTCGCCACGCCCGCGTCGCCGCCGAAGATCAGGGTGGTGACGCGCGCGACGCAATAGACGCCGACCTTGGTCATGATGGCGAACAGCGCGGCGACCGGCGCCGGCGCGGCGCGATACGTGTCCGGCAGCCAGAAGTACAGCGGCAGGAGCGCGGCCTTGACGCCGAACACGACGATCAGCAGCAGCGCCGCTGCGCGCACGAGCGACGCCTGATCCGGGCCGAGCGCGGCCACGCGCTGCGACAGGTCCGCCATGTTCAGCGTTCCCGTGATGCCGTACAGCAGCGCGACCGCCACGAGGAACAGCGCCGAACCGGCGAGGTTGAAGCCGACATAGTGGATCGCGGCTTTCAGCCGCGCGGCCCCGCCACCGTGGAGCAGCAGGCCGTACGACGCGATCAGCAGCACTTCGAAGAACACGAACAGGTTGAACAGGTCTGCCGTGAGGAACGCGCCGTTCAGGCCCATCAGCTGGAACTGGAACAGCGCGTGGTAGTGCAGTCCCTGCGCGTCGTGCGCGCCGCGCGCCCCGCCTCCGCGCGCATACAGCGCGCTCGCGATCGCCACGACGGCCGTCAGCACCAGCATCAGCGCGGACAGCCGATCCAGGGCCAGCGCGATGCCGAACGGCGCCGTCCAGTTGCCGAGCAGGTAGGGGTGAATCGCCCCGCTCGCCGCCACGCCCGCCAGGTACATGGCCACGCCGAGCAGCACGAATGTCGTCCCCAACGACAGGGCGCGCGCGACGCCGGCCGCTCGTCGCTCGACGAGCAGGCAAGTCGCCCCGGCGATCAGCGGCAGCACCACGGGAACGATGATCCAGTGCGGCCAGTTCACCGCCGCTCCTCCTGTGCCTGCGGCTCCTCGCCGTCGACATGATCGCTGCCCGTCTCCGCATGGGTCACGAGCGCGATGACGAGAAGCAGCGCAGTCATCGCGAAGCTGATCACGATGGCGGTCAGCACGAGCGCCTGCGGCAGCGGATCGGCGTAGTTAGCCAGGGTGGGCGCCTGGCTGCCGTCGAGGATCGGCGGCCGTCCCACGGTCACGCGTCCCATCACGAAGATCAGCAGGTTGACGGCATACGACAGCAGGGTCAGGCCGAGCACCAGGTCGAACGTTCGCGCGCGCAGCGTGAGGTAGATTCCCGTGCCGGTCAGAACGCCCACGAAGATGGCGACCATCAACTCCATCACGAATCTCCCGCTCCTGCGCCCGGCCGCAGGCGGCCGATGGCGGTCAGCATCACCATGGTTCCGCCCACTACGGTGAGGAAGACGCCGAGGTCGAAGAGGCTGGCGCTCGCGAGCGGCACGGCGCCGACAAGCGGAAGCACCGGATAGTCGTAGGTGCTGGTCAGGAAGGGATTCCCAAGCACCCAGCTGGCGACGCCGGTCAGGGCCGCGATCAGCAGGCCCGCGGCGATCCAGCGCCGGAAGTCGGTGCGCAGCCGCTCGTTCACCCACCGCTCTCCCTGGGCGATGCTGAGGAGCACCATCGCGATCGCGAGCACGAGTCCCGCGATGAAGCCGCCGCCGGGAAGGTTGTGCCCGCGCAGGAACAGGTGGAGGGACACCAGCACGGCGAGCGGCAGCAGCAGCCGCGTGACGAGCTTGAGCATCAGCGGTTGCGCGTTGCGCTCGGTCGGCGCCGTGCAGGGCGCCCGCCGCATCTGCGGCGGGCGCCGTCCGTGCAACAGTGCGGCGATGATCAGCGCCGCAATGCCGAGCACGGTGATCTCGCCCAGGGTGTCGAAACCCCGGTAATCGACGATGATCACGTTGACCGCGTTCGCACCGCCTCCGATCGGAACGGCCGTCTGCAGGAAGTACGGCGAGATCGAGCCGGAGGGCTGCGCCAGCACCAGCCACACCACGGCCGTTGCGCCAAGGCCTGCCGCGCAGGCGACGATCGCGTGCAGCGCTCGCCGCGCCGCAGACCGCTCGAGCGGGCTCTCCTGCGGCAGCCAGTTCAGCGCGAGCATCATCAGGATGACGGTGGCCAACTCGACCAGCAGTTGCGTCAGCGCGAGATCCGGGGCCGACAGGTACACGAACACCAGCGCGACGACGAGTCCCACGGCGCCGAGGACCGTCAGGGCGAGCACGCGGCGCCGGAACTCGACCAGCGTTGCGAAGGCCGCTGCGATGCCGAGGAACCACAGCAGGGTGAACGCCATCGACGGCGCCGTCGATGGCCCTGGCGTCGCGCGGAGGGCGGCGCCGAGCAGGAAGGGAATCAGGCCAGCCGCCATCGCCATCATCACGAGCAGCAGAAGGTAGCGCTGCAGGCTGCCGTTCTGCAGGCCGAGTGTCAGGTCGCGCGCGGACTTCACCGTCCTCGCCAGGACGAACATGAAGGCCTCGCGCCCGCCGCGCGGCACCTGGACGACGCGGTGCAGGTCGATGAAGCGATGCAGGCCGAAGTACAGCGCGACGCCACCCGCCAGCGCGACAAACGACATCACGAGCGGCGTGTTGAACCCGTGCCACACGGCCAGGCTGTATGCGGGAAGCGGCGCGCCCAGCGCCGCGCTGGCGCCGGCCGCGAGGATCGGGCCGACGGTCAGGCCGGGCGCGATGCCGACGAGCAGGCAGGCGAGCGCCAGCACCTCCACCGGGACGCGCATGAAGCGGGGAGGCTCGTGCGGGGTCTTCGGCAGGCCCACGGGCTCGCCGTTGAAGAACACATCGTGAATGAATCGCGTGCTGTAGGCGACGCTGAACACGCCAGCCAGCGTCGCGCCGACCGGCAGCAGCCACCCCATCACCGGGCGCGCGTTGCTCTCGAGCGCCTCGGCGAAGAACATCTCCTTCGACAGGAAGCCGTTCAGCAGGGGCACACCAGCCATCGCAGCACTGGCGATGATCGCGAGCAGCGCGGTCCACGGCATGTATTTCCAGAGGCCGTTCAGCTTCCGCATGTCGCGCGACCCGGTCTCGTGGTCGATGATCCCCGCGGCCATGAAGAGCGAGGCCTTGAAGGTCGCGTGGTTGAGGATGTGGAAGACCCCGGCCACGACGGCCAGCGGCGAGTCGAGGCCGAACAGCAGCGTGATCAGCCCGAGGTGGCTGATCGTCGAGTACGCGAGCAGTCCCTTGAGGTCGTGCTTGAAGATCGCGAAGTACGCGCCGAGCAGCAGCGTCGCGAGGCCGACCGGCGCAACCATCCAGAACCACGCGTCGGAGCCGCCGAGCGCCGGATACATCCGCGCGAGCAGGAACACGCCGGCCTTCACCATCGTGGCCGAGTGCAGGTAGGCCGACACGGGCGTGGGCGCCGCCATCGCGTGCGGCAGCCAGAAGTGGAACGGGAACTGCGCGCTCTTCGTGAACGCGCCGAGCAGCACGAGCGCGAGCGCGGGCACGTATAGCGGATGCGCGCGGATCGTCGCGCCGGCCGCCAGCACGGCGTCGAGCTTCACGCTGCCGACGATGTGACCGATCAGCAGCACGCCGCCGAGCAGCGCGAGTCCGCCGGCGCCGGTGATCGCCAGTGCCATGCGCGCGCCTTCGCGTGCGTCCTTGCGGTCCTTCCAGTAGCCGATCAGCAGGAACGACGACAGGCTGGTGGCCTCCCAGAACACCACGAGCAGCACCAGGTTGTCGGCGAGCACGACGCCCAGCATCGCCCCCATGAACAGGAGCAGGAACTGGAAGAAGCGCGCCGGCGGATCCTCGTGGTGCAGGTAGTACGCCGCGTACAGGACGACGAGCGCGCCGATGCCGAGGATCAGCAGCGCGAACAGCCACGCGAGGCCGTCCATGCGGAATCCGAACGACAGGCCCAGCGCGGGCACCCAGTCGACCGACCAGCGCAGCACCTCGCCGGCGAGGATCGAGGGCGCGCCCATCAACGCGAGCGCGAGACCTGTCAGCGGAAAGACGCCGGCCAGCCAGGCGCTGAGACGCCGGCGCTCGTTCGGCACCAGCGCCAGCAACAGCGCACCCGCGAACGGCAACAGGGCAATCAACGCCACCATCAGCGCTTCGCAGCGTTCGAGTGCAGCAGGCTGACGACGAGCACGATCACTGTCATCGGCAGGACGTACCCGAGCAGGGTGTTCGAGAAGCCCTGCAGCGCGGCATGGTGAGTCGCGGCCAGGATCAGGAACATGGCGTAGGCGGCGTAATGGAGCAGGAAGAGCGTGCCCTCCCAGCGGGCGATCTCACGACCGGTCACGAAGATCGGGAAGCACGCGACCGCGGCGGCGAGCATCACCCAGAGATCGAACGAGAGCAATGGCGCCGCCACGGCGAGGCCGCCGGGCGCCACGAGGCCCGAAATGCCGAGGCAGGCGAGGATGTTGAAGGTGCAGCTGCCGACCACGTTGCCGACCGCGATGTCGCGCTCGCCCCGGATCGTCGCGACGATCGATGTCGCCACCTCGGGCAGCGACGTGCCCGCGGCAACGATCGTCAGACCGATGATGAGGTCGGAGACGCCGAGCGCACGCGCGAACTCGACCGCCGCGTCGACCAGCCAGTCGGCGCCGACGACGAGCATCACCAGGCCGACGACGACCAGCAGGACCTGGACCGCCCAGTGGCGGTCCCAGCGGGAAGCTGCGGGGATCTCCGCAAGGGCTGCATCGTCGGGCTCGTTGCCGGCGCGGCGCGACTGCACGACGAGGAACATGGTGTAGGCGACGAACAAGGCAGCGAGCAAGGCCGCGTCGAAGCGCCCGATGCTGCCGTCGAGCGCCATCACGCAGAGGATCAGGCTGGCACCGATCATGATCGGCACCTCCTGCCTCACCAGCTGGCGATGGATGACCAGCGGCGCGATCAGGGCGGATGCCCCGAGAACGAGCAGCACGTTGAAGATGTTGCTGCCCACGACGTTGCCCACGGCGATGTCGCCCTTGCCCTGGAGCACCGCTCCGACCGACACCGCGGTCTCCGGCGCGCTGGTGCCGAAGGCGACGACGGTGAGGCCGACCACCAGCGGGGAGATGCCGAACGAGACGGCCAGCTTGGCGGCGCCGCGCACCATCAGCGAGGCGCCCGCGACGAGGGCTATCAGCCCGAGGACGAAGAAGACGAGGCTCATGGCGCCGGTTTCGGTAGGCCGAGCACCGGCCCGGCAGCCCGTGAGTATAGGTGCCGGGGCCGGCAGAGGCCGCCCCGCCCGATTCAGGGAAAGCGAGAAGCGCTACAGGACGTAGCGCGCGAGGTCCTCGTTGCGCGCGAGTTCGGCAAGGCGGGCGTCGACGTACGCGGCGTCCACCCGCACGCGGTCCTCGCCACCCGACACGCCGCTGCCCGCGGAGAACGCGACCTCCTCGACCAGCTTCTCCATGACCGTGTACAGGCGACGGGCGCCGATGTTCTCGGTCTTCTCGTTGACCGCGTGCGCGATCTCGGCCATGCGGTGGATACCGTCATCGGTGAACTCCAGCGCGCAGCCGTCGGTCGCGAGCAGCGCCGTGTACTGCTCCGTGAGGCTCGCGTCGGTCGTCTTGAGGATGCGCTCGAAGTCGCCGACCGTCAGGGAGTCGAGCTCGACGCGGATCGGAAAGCGCCCCTGCATCTCGGGGATCAGGTCGGACGGCTTCGAAAGGTGGAACGCGCCAGATGCAATGAACAGGATGTGGTCCGTCCTCACCATGCCGTACTTGGTGTTGACCGTGGTGCCCTCGACCAGCGGCAGCAGGTCGCGCTGCACGCCCTGGCGCGAGACGTCGGCGCCGTGCATCTCGGAGCGCGACGCGATCTTGTCGATCTCGTCGATGAAGACGATGCCGTTGCTCTCGGCGTTGGCGACCGCGCGCGCCTTCAGTTCGTCGTCGTTGACGAGGCGTGCGGCCTCCTCGTCGGCCAGCAGCTTCAGCGCTTCCTTGACCGGCATCCTGCGCGGCTTGCGGCGGTCGCGGCCCATGTTGGCGAACATCGACTGGATCTGCTGGGTCAGTTCCTCCATTCCCGGAGGCGCCATCACGTCGAGCGACGCCGGCACCGCCGACACCTCGATCTCGATCTCCTTGTCGTCGAGATCGCCCTCGCGCAGCTTCTTGCGGAATTTCTGCCGCGTGGCGCTGTCTTCGTCGCGCTCCGGCGGCGCGACGAACCCGACCGTCCGCGCGGGCGGTACCAGGACGTCGAGCACGCGATCCTCGGCAGCGTCCTGCGCGCGCGTTGCGACCTTCTTCATCTCCGCTTCGCGCGTCTGCTTGATCGAGATGTCGACGAGGTCGCGGATGATGGTGTCGACGTCGCGCCCGACGTAGCCGACCTCCGTGAACTTCGTGGCCTCGACCTTGATGAACGGCGCGTCCGCCAGCCGCGCGAGCCGGCGCGCGATCTCGGTCTTGCCGACCCCGGTCGGGCCGATCATCAGGATGTTCTTCGGCGTGATCTCCGAACGCAGCGGCTCGGCAACCTGCTGGCGGCGCCAGCGATTGCGCAGGGCGACGGCCACGGCGCGCTTGGCGCGGTCCTGGCCGACGATGTACTTGTTCAGTTCGTGGACGATTTCGCGGGGGGTCATCATGGAGATTTCACTGCGCGTGTACGCGACCCTTCGGGTCGCACGTGCACGCGCAGTGCTCAGTTAGGCGCCCGCCCTTCGGGCGGCCGGGCGGGCGGGCGCGGAACAAAAGCAACGGGGGCTGCATCGCGATGGCGCCGCGTCAGTCGAGGGATTCGATGGTGTGCGACTGGTTGGTGTAGATGCAGATGTCGCCGGCGATCGTGAGGGCCTTCTTGACGATCTCGGCCGGTTGCAGCTCGGTGTTGTCGAGCAGCGCCTTGGCGGCGGCGTGGGCGTAGGGACCGCCGGAGCCGATCGATATCAGGCCGCCCTCGGGTTCGAGCACGTCGCCGTTGCCGGTGATGATCAGCGACGCTTCCCGGTCGGCGACGGCGAGCATCGCCTCGAGCCGGCGCAGGATGCGGTCGGTGCGCCAGTCCTTCGCCAGTTCGACCGCGGACCGCACGAGGTTGCCCTGGTGCTTGTCGAGCTTGGCCTCGAAACGCTCGAACAGCGTGAAGGCGTCCGCGGTCGCGCCCGCGAATCCGGCGAGGATGCGGTCCTGGTACAGGCGGCGGACCTTGCGCGCGCCCTGCTTGATCACGATGCTGCCCAGCGTGACCTGGCCGTCACCTCCGAGCGCGACCTGGCCGCCGCGACGGACGGAGACGATGGTGGTGCCGTGGAACGATTCCATTGGGGGGACCTGGTGGAAGGTGTCGGGCCCGGCGCGCGCCGTGAGCCGCAGATGGGGCCGCTTGCGCGCGACTCAATCCCGGGCGGGCGAAACGCTCAGGCCCGGCGCAACTGGATCTGGGCGACGGCGTCGATGCCGAGCAGCGAGAACAGCGCGGCGATCAGGTAATTCACATTGCGGAACTCAACGGCCGCCCCGGCCTGCCGGATCCTGGCAAGCATGGAGAGCATCGCCGTGGCCGTCGCGAACTCGACGCGCTTGAGGTACGTGCAGTCGACGACGATCTGCTTGTCGATCCTGGCCTGCGCGATCAAGCGGCCGAAGTGCGGTTCCCCTTCGCCACGCAGCGTGCCCCGCCACTGCAGACCTTCGACAGCCGGTTCGGCAGGGCGCGGCGCCTGTGGCTCGGCTTCGCGCGTCCTGAGATTCGAAGGCGCGGGCTCCCACGACGGCGGCGACACCTCGTAGGTGATGCAGTACTGGATGCCCGTTTCCTCGAAGTCGTGCTGGCGGTTCAGCAGGCGGAACACCTCGAGGAGCAGCATCCACACCGCGTCGCTGGGATCGCGGCGGCCGGCCTCGACCGCGGCCCTCAGCGGCGTGACCAGGAGGTCGGCCCCGACCACGGTGAGGTCGTGGCTCGCGCGCTTGAACGCATTGATGACGCGCAGCAGGAGTTCGGCGCCGACCATGTCGACCATCCGGACGTTTGACGCGTCGATCGTGATCGACTGGTGGACCAGCGACTGCTGCTTCAGTTGCTCCAGGTGCTTGACCACGCCGGCATCGATGGCCTCGGGCAGCACGATGAGCGCGGCCCCGGCCGGCTTCGCGGGGCCGGCCGGCGTCGGTGCCGGCGCCTCTTCCTTGTATTCGATCCACGCCGGAGGCGAGCTCTCGAACCGCAGCACGTACTCGATCGTGAGGCTCTCGAACGCTGTCTTGTCGTTGCGCTGCTGCAGCAGTTCGAACAGCATCAGCCAGCCGCGCTGAGCCGCATCCCCGAGCGAATCCGACTCGATAGCGGCACGCAGCCCAGCCTCGGCGGGATCGATCAGGCCATTGGCGAACAGGATGGCGGTCTCCTCGATCGCCGATCCGCCGCCCTCGCCTTGCAGTTCGATGGCGTTGGATCGTGCCTGCCAGTCATCGATGTTCGTGAGGAGATCCTCGAGCCCTGGCGGAGACTTGTTCTCCGCTGGCGGCGGCGCCGGAGGCACGGGCTGCTGCGAAGGCCGCGCGAGCGTCGAGTTGGCCGCCGAGTTCGGGAACTCCGAGCCGTTGCTGCCGACCGGGCGAAGGAAGTCGCGCGCCATTTCGGATTCGATCGCGTCGATCTTGGCGGCCGTTTCCATGGCCAGCGTGCGGGCGAGTTCCTTGTCCGGCGACGCGGTGGTGGTGGCGGGCTTCTGGCCCGTGGCCGGCGGTGTGCGGTTCACCGGTCCGGGCAACGGGCGGCCGACGGGACGGGCGCCCTGGCGGCTGCCGGACTTGCCGCCGGCATCGCCCCGCTCCTTGGGATCCTTCTTGAAGAATGAAAAGGCCACTAACGCCTACCGTTCCAGGGAACTTGATGCCGGATGTTGCCGCCAACCGGCGCTCACCACACCTAGAGAAACTTCGGCATCGATGCCTGCAGCAGACACCCCCCGCAAGGGGCGCTTGAGGTCATTCGTTCGGCCGAGGCGAGCCCCGCGTCGATCCGGACGCGCGCGATCAACCGCCGGAAGATCCGACCGGAGAGCCATAGTCGCGTCGATAGTAACAACTTTGCCCCTCGGCAAACCGCTGATCTGGCCGGGAATCCCGCTTGTCTGCTACCCGTGCCGTCCTAACGGCTGGCAGCGGACAACTGGGCATCGGTCAGGCGGTAGTACAGGCCGAACGGGTCATCGCGGAGCACGTTCAGCCGCCCGGCGACGACGATCGGCTCGTACGTGTGCTTGATCGGGGTGCGGGATTTCACTTCCACGATGTACTCGGGCCCGAGCGACAGGCAGAACGGGCAGTGCGGCGGCCGCATCGTCATCAGGAAGTGGTCGTGCATCTCGCCGGCCACGATCGGGAGCATGTAGCCCTGCAACCGGATCTCCTGCTGATCGAGCTTGCGGATTTCCGGCGAGAACTCCGGGACCGGGCGCGCGCCGACCTGTGCCGTCGTGACCTGTCCCAGGATCCGCCATGACACGACGCCCTTCAGTTCCGGCAGGTCGTTCAGCAACTGGGGATCGACCGGCAGGGCCATGGAGCCGCGCGGCGCGGGCGGAGTCTGGGCAGCGACCGGGCCGATGGCGACCAGCGCGAAGACAAGCGTCAGCAACACGTTCCTGAAAGTCACCGGATCACCTCTGGTTCACCTGCGTCGCTCAATGGCCGTGACGCATCCCGCAGTACTGCCCCACCGCGATGCCCTTGCACATCTCCCTCAGTCGCTCCTGGCACTGCTTCTCCGGCGCGCCGCCTTCGAGGCACCGCGCCGCTTCTTCGTGCGCCCGCGCCATCTGCCGGTGGCGGGCGATGTCCTCGCTGCGATGCTCCAGCTCCTTCGACTTCGGCGCGGGCGTCGAGTTCTTCGCCGGGGCCGGCGCCTGTGCCATGACGGCGAGCGGCAACGCAAGCGCAAGGGCAATCAACCGGTTCATCGGGGCTCCTTCAACCGCGCGCCAGCGTCGCGGCAATGTCCATGCGGCTCGCCCGCCAGGCCGGCAACGCAGCCGCCAGCGTCGCGGCGGCGATCGCGACGATACCAATCCAAAGCAGTTCGGGCGCGAAGGCGCCGGGCGACACGACGAAGGCCCGCGACTGCGCCAGCCAGTTCCCCACGATCGCGACGGCGGCAAGCCCGAGCGCCAGCCCGGCCAGCAGGGCCACGAGGGCGAGCAGCCAGGACTCCAGCAGCAACAGGATCGCGACCCGCGCCCGGCTCGCTCCCAGCAGCCGCATGATCGCGATGTCGTAGCGCCGCTCTTCGAGCGCGTTGTAGAGGGTGACGAACAACGCCAGTAGTGACGAGGCGACCAGCACTCCGCCGAAGACCCGCATCGTGTCGATGCCGACGCCCATCACCGCGAACAGCCGCGCGAGTTCGCTGGCCGGCGATGCGGCCATCAGCCGACTCTCGGCGTTCACCTGGCGCGGCACGATCGCGGCGGCCATCGGCGATGCGTAGCGCACGAGCAGCGCGGTGACTTCGCGCTCCTCCTCGAGCACGCGTCGCTCGGCGTCGTCCGCCGGGTCGCCCTCGTGGACGCGCCAGACGCTCGCCTTGTCGGTCAGGACCAGCCGGTCCAGGACAGTGCCGGTGGGCGCGAGGACACCCACGACCTCGTAGCGCGCCTCTTCGTGCACCGCGCCGCCCTGCGCCAGGCCGTGCGTGCCGGCAAGCGCGCCGCCGACGGCGAGTTGCGTCACGCGCGCGACCTCGGACCCGATGACCGACTGCATCGGTGCCGTCCAGAGTGCGCCACCGGCCAGGCGCGCGCCGTAGTGCTCGATCAGCGCGGGCTCGGTGCCGACAATGCGAAAGCCGCGATAGTTGTCGCCCAGCGAGACCGGGATCACCTGAGCCACCAGCCGGTTGCGGCGCAGCTGGTCCATCGCGGCGAGCGGCACGTTTCCGGTCGGAACATCGACGTGGTACAGCGTCGAGAGGATCAGCTGCAGCGGAGAGCCCTTGGCGCCGACGACAAGATCGATGCCCTGCGCATCGCGCGCCAGCTGCTTCGACAGCTGTCCCTGCACGAGGACCACGAACGTCAGCGTGGCGACGCCGAGCGCCAGCAGCACGACGGCGAGCACG
Organism: uncultured beta proteobacterium; assembly: GCA_963707725.1. GTDB lineage: Bacteria > Pseudomonadota > Gammaproteobacteria > Burkholderiales > Burkholderiaceae_F > JAOUJD01. The sequence goes on from CAVPRE010000010.1 coordinate 279,028, forward strand.
GTCTGCAGCGGCCGGCGCGCCAGCTGTGCGAGCACGATCCGCAGCGCGTTCACTGGTCCACCCTCACGCTGCGCGCTCGGGATGAGCGCTTCGGAGCGGCCGTGCGCGCTCACCGGCCGGCTCCAGGAGCTCGACCACGCGGCCGAAACGCGCCCGCACTCGACCGTCGTGCGTCGCCACCACCAGCAAGGCGCCCGCCATGCGCGCGGCCTCGAACAGCACGTCGATGGCCGTCTGGGCATTGGCGTCATCCAGGCTCGACGTCGGCTCGTCGGCGAGGAGGACCTGCGGGCAGTTGACGATCGCGCGCGCAATGGCCACGCGCTGCTGCTCGCCGACGCTCAGTTCGCCGGGCCTGGCATTGGCGCGGGCCTCCACGCCAAGCGCCGCCAGCAGGCGATCGACCTCCTTGACGTCGGCGTGCGTCCCTGCGAGGTACTGCGCAAGCCGTACGTTGTCGCGCGCCGACAGGCTGGCCAGCAGGTGCAGGCGCTGCGGCACGACGCCGATCCGGCGCGCTCGCCAGCGGTCGCCCCGGGCGGGCGCCGTATAGAGCGGCTCGCCTTGCAGGGCGACGTCGCCCGCGCTCGGCGGCAGGATGCCTGCGAGGATGTTGAGCAGCGTGCTCTTGCCCGATCCGCTCGGGCCGACCAGCGCGCAGTGCTCCCCGGCCGCGAGCGAGAGATCGGGCGCGACGAGGACGCGCCGACCGCCGTACCGATGTGCGACGGACCGGACAGAGAGCATGGAAGCGGAGGGCCGGCGAACACCGGGTAAGGAACCGCAGCGCGCCGAGGCAGCGGCGCGCTGCGCGACGGATCAGTCGCCGTACATCTTCTGTTTCATTTCGCGGCGCTGTTGCGCTTCGAGCGACAGCGTGGCGGTGGGACGGGCAAGCAGGCGCGGAATGCCGATTGGCTCGCCGGTTTCCTCGCAGTAGCCGTAGTCGCCGCTGTCGATGCGCGCCAGCGCCTGCTGCACCTTCTTCAACAGCTTGCGCTCGCGATCGCGAGTGCGCAGTTCGAGGGCGTGTTCCTCCTCTATCGTCGCGCGGTCGGCGGGATCGGGGACGATGACGGTCTCGCGCAGGTGCTCGGTCGTCTCGTCCGCGTTCTGCAGGAGTTCGCGCTCCATCTGCTGCAGGCGGTGCTTGAAGAATCCCAGCTGCTGCTCGTTCATGTAGTTGGAGTCCGCCATCTTGAGGAGTTCCCCCTCGCTCGGCAGACGCTTTCCATTGACCACTACTGGTGCCTCGCTTCGCGTGGCCGATCGGGCCAGCAGGTACTCGTGCGCGGCGGCCAGGTCCTTCGGGCTCGGCGGCGGCGCGACCTTCTTTGCAGTGCTCGCCATGGCCAGCGGTTCGATCACGGCGCCACTCGGCACCGCAACCGGAGCCCTGGGAGCCTTCACGTTCCTGGCCGTGCGGGTTGGCTGGGGTTTCTTCGCGGGCGGCGCCGAGACCTTTTTCTCCGGCACGGCGGAACCCTTCTTCGCCGGCGCCGCCTTGGTGACCATGGGTGACTTGGCGGGGCGCACCGGCGCAGCCTTCGTCGCCTTCCTGACAGGCGCCTTGGCCTTGGCGGCGGGCGCCTTCTTGACGGCTGGCTTGGACGACGGTTTCTTCGCGGCAGGCTTCTTCGGCGCGGCCTTCGTCGTGGCCTTCTTCGCTACAGGCCTTGCCGCCTTGCGCGCAGGCGATTTCTTTGCTGCAGCCATGGTGTCTCTACCTCGTCCAGCTCTCTGGTTGGTGGTGGGGGTTCATCAGCGTGCGAGGCACGCTTCCAGGCCCTTGAGTATCGCGTCTTTCGGAAGGTTGCGTCCGATGAACACGATCTTGGTGGCGGGCTTCTCGTCCTTGCCCCACGGGCGGCCCACGTCGGCTCCCATGAGCATGTGCACGCCCTGGAAGATCATCCGACGGTTGGACCCGTTCATGAAAAGCACGCCTTTATACCGGAGCATGTCCTGCCCGTAAACCTGAGTCAGCGCCCCCATGTACTCCTCGAGCTTGGCCGGGTCGAACGGACGCTTCGACTGGAACACGAAGGCCTTGATCGCGTCGTCGTGGTGGTGGTGATGCTGGCCGTGATCATGGTCATGCCCGTGGTCGTCGCCGTGTTCGTGACCGTGGTCACCTCCGTGCTCGTGGCCGTGCCCCGTGCCCGATCCGGCGGCATCGGGATGCTCGCCCGCGAGGAAGGCCGGATCGATTTCCAGGATCGCGTTCAGGTTGAATCCGCGCAGGTCGAGGACTTCCTTGATCGGCACCTCGCCGAAGTGGACCGCCTTGATCGGCGCGCGCGGGTTCATGCGGAGCAGCCGCTCCTTCAGCGACGCCGCTTCGTCGTCCGACACGAGATCCGTCTTCGACAACAGGATGCGGTCAGCGAAACCCACCTGGTTCTGCGCCTCGGGCTGCTGGTCGAGCGTGTCGTGGCCGTGCTTGGCGTCCACCACAGTCAGCACGGCATCGAGCAGGTAGTAGGACGCGATGTCGTCGTCCATGAAGAAGGTCTGCGTCACCGGCCCGGGGTTGGCCATGCCGGTCGTCTCGATGATCACGCGCTCGAAGTCGAGCTCGCCGGTGCTGCGCCTGGCCTTCAGGTCCGCCAGGATGCGAACGAGGTCGCCGCGCACCGTGCAGCAGATGCAGCCGTTGTTCATCTCGACGATCTGCTCGTTCGTGTCGGCAACCAGCAGCTCGTTGTCGATGCCCTCGGGCCCGAACTCGTTCTCGATCACCGCGATCCTGTGACCGTGCTGCTCGGAGAGGATGCGGTTGAGCAGCGTGGTCTTGCCCGCGCCGAGAAAGCCGGTCAGGACGGTCACCGGTACCTGGGACTGTGTGGCTTGCATGCTGGAGTTCCTTGGTTCCCGCGCGCTTCGGGGACCGGCTGCGCCGGCCCCGCCGCGGAAAGCGTCCTGCGAAGAGGGCACGTAGTTTAGTGGATGCGGACGGTTCGCCGCGAAGCCCCGGATGAGGGCAACTACCGAACCCGGCGCAGCCAGACGCCCTTGAGGTACTCGGACTCGGGCACCGTCATCATCAGCGGATGGTCGCTGCCGGCAGCGAGTCGCTGCACCAGCCAGGCGTCGACGCCCGAGTCGATCACCGCGCCGGCGACGATCTTCTGGAACAGATCGACGTCGATGGCCCCGGAGCACGAGAACGAGAGCAGGTGTCCGCCAGGCGCCAGCAGCTTCAGCGCGTTGAGGTTGATGTCCTTGTAGGCGCGCGCGGCACGGTCGACGTGGTGGTGGCTCGAGGCGAATTTCGGCGGATCGAGCACGATCAGGTCGAACTGCGCCGCCTGCGTCTTGAGCGCGCGCAGCGCATCGAACGCGTCGGACTCGTCCCACGAGGCCGCATCCTCGTTCAGTCCGTTCAGCCGGACGTGTTCCCGCGCCATCCGCAGCGCATCGGCCGACGAGTCGACCGAGTGGACCGCCGCGGCGCCGCCGGCCAGCATCGCCATCGAGAAGCCGCCCGTGTAGCAGAAGCAGTTGAGCGCGCGCGCGCCATGTCCGTGCTGCACAGCGAACTGTTCCGACAGCCGCCGCGCCAGCTGCCGGTTGTCGCGCTGGTCGACGTAGTAGCCCGTCTTGTGGCCGCGCCGCACGTCGACGAGGAAGCGCAGCCCGTGTTCGGCGACCTCGATCGTCTCAGGCGGCTCCGCGCCCGCGAGCACGCCGCTGATCGCCGGCAGGCCTTCGCGCACGCGCGTCGCCCCATCGGAGCGATCGAACACGTTGGCGCAGCCGGTCGCTTCGACCAGCGCCACGACGATCGCGTCGCGCCAGGCATCGACGCCGGCACCCTGGAACTGCGTGACGAGCTGGTCGGCATACCGATCGACGATCAGTCCGGGCAGGCGATCCGACTCGCCGAAGACCAGTCGCAACGCCGTGCTGGACGAGGCAAGTTCCTCCCTCGCAGCGACCGCCGCCCGCACCCGGTCGCGCATCCATGACGCGTCGATGACGTCCTGCTCGGAGAAACTCCAGGCGCGGGCGCGGATGGACGACGCCGGCGAATACGCGGCCCACGCGAGCCACGTTCCATCCGCCGAGCGGACTGCCACCGTGGCGCCGCCAGCCGGATTCCCTGTCACGTGCGAAACCGCGGTTGCGTAAACCCAGGGATGCCTGCGCCTCAGCGACTTCTCCTTGCCGGCCTTCAGCACGACCGCCGGTTCGCCCAGAGGCGCTGAGGAACCGGGTGACGCGCGCGCCGGTCCGGGACGCCTCGGCGGACCGCCGTTCATGGCTTGCGCCGCGCGCGCGGGTGCGCCGCGTCGTACGCCTTGGCGAGGTGCTGCCAGTCGAGCTGGGTGTAGATCTGCGTGGTCGCGATGTTGGCGTGCCCGAGCAGTTCCTGCACGGCGCGCAGGTCGCCGCTCGACTGCAGCAGGTGCGACGCGAACGAGTGACGCAGCATGTGGGGATGCACGTGAACGCCGAGGCCGAGCCTGCGCGCGAGCTGCGCCAGCCGTGCCTGGACGCTGCGCGGCGCGAGGCGCTCGCCCCGCGTGGACACGAACAGCGCGCGCTCGTCGCAGGCCTGGATGGTGGACCGCACGGCCAGCCAGCGCTTCAGCGCTTCGATGGCAGGAGCCCCGATGGGCACCGTGCGCGTCTTGCCGCCCTTCCCGCGCACGGTCGCCTCGGCGCTCTCGATATCGACCCAGCTCACGGACGCCGGCTGCCCGCCCTGCGCGGCGAAGTGGCGCCAGTCGAGCGACGTCAGCTCCGACAGGCGCAGGCCGCTGCTGTAGAGAAGTTCGACCAGCGCGTGATCGCGCCGCGACAGCAGGGCGTCGTCCGGGGCGTTCGCCGCGAGCGTCACCGCCTGGTCCGCCGAAAGCGCCTTCGGCAGCCGCTTCGGCCGCCTGGGGCCGCGCACGCCGACGACCGGGTTTGCCTTCGCCTCGCCGCGGTCGCTGAGCCACTGGAAGAACGAACGCCACGCGGACAGCGTGCGCGCGATCGAAGCCGGCGCCAGGCCGCCGGCGTGCAGGCGTCCGACGAAGTGCCTGATCTCGTGCGACGTCAGCGCGGGGAGTTCGGTGGCGCCGGCGAGTTCAGCCAGGCGCGCCAGGTCGCGCGCGTACGCCGTCGTCGTGTGCGGCGACGTACGACGCTGCGTCGACAGTTCGGCGAGGAAGTCGTCGACCGCGGAGGTCGCCGCCATGGGCGTCAGGCGCGCAACCGGGCGAGCGCGGCGCTGGCGAGTTCGGCGATGCGCTCGAGGAAGGCCGTGCCCATCGTCACGTCGAAGCGATCCTTGTCGGCCGACCCGAGCACCAGCAGCCCGAACGTCTGGGGGTCGGCGCCGACGCGCAGCGGCACCATGGCGAGGCTCTGCACGGTTACGCCTGACCCTTCGAGCCAGGACGCGGCCTCGAAGCCGACGTTCGGCCCGCAGAACGGCACGCGCATGCTGTTGGCCAGCGAAATCGTGTCGCTCTCGACCGGCAGAGCGCACTCCTGCGCGGCGAGGGCCGGCGTCGCATTCCACAGGCGCAACCCCGCGTACGGGACGTCGAACACGCGCTTCAGTTCGTCGATCAGCGTGCCCGGCAGCTGCGTGGGATCGCCCTCGAGCAGCAACGCCCGCGTCCAGTTGACGAGCTTGTCGGCGATGGCGTCGTTCTCCTGCCCATGGCGCACCATCTCTGCGTTGCGCATCTCGAGCGACTTGATGCGCTCGCGCAGCATCAGCGATTGCCGCTCGACAAGCGAGATCGCCTGCCCGTTGTGCGGATGAGGAAGCTGCATCCCGGCCAGCAGCTCGGGATGCTGGTCGAAGAAGTCCGGGTGATCGGCCAGGTACTGCGCAACGTCTTGTGCCTGCAATGTCATCTCGTTCAGATCTCGATTTCGCCTTCGAACACCTTGGTGGCCGGTCCCGTCAGGCGCACCGGATGCGGCGCCGTCCTGCCCTGCCCCTCCCACGCGATCGTCAGTCGCCCGCCGCGCGTCTCCACTTCGACCGGACTGTCGAGCAGCCCGCGTCGAATGCCCGCCACCGCCGCCGCGCACGCCCCGGTGCCGCACGCGAGCGTCTCGCCGGCGCCGCGCTCCCACACCCTCAGCCGGATCCGGCGGCGATCCACGACCTGCATGAAGCCGGCGTTCACCCGGCGCGGGAAGCGGCCGTGATTCTCGATCACCGGCCCGTCCTTGGCGACCGGCGCGTCATCGACGCCGGGCACGACCTGCACCGCGTGCGGATTGCCCATCGACAGCACCGAGACCTGGATGTCGCGACCGTGCACGAGCAGCGGCCAGACATCGTCGTCGCCAACACGCTGCGGAACCAGTTCGCGCGTGTCGAAGGGAACCGCCGCGGGATCGAACACCGGCGCGCCCATGTCGACCGTCACCTCTCCGCTCGGCTCCAGTCGCGGCGCGATCGGGCCGCCGAGGGTTTCGACGCGGATCGCCTCCTTGTCGGTGAGTCCCTGGTCGCGCACGAAGCGGACGAAGCAGCGCGCGCCGTTGCCGCACTGCTCGACTTCGCCACCGTCGCTGTTGAAGATGCGGTAGCGGAAGTCGGCATCCGCCACGTGCGGCGGCTCCACGACCAGGACCTGGTCTGCGCCGATCCCGAAGCGGCGATCCGCCAGAAGGCGGACCTGTTCCGGCGTCAGGCTCAACTTCTGCGTGACGCCGTTCAGCATCACGAAGTCGTTGCCCGCTCCCTGCATCTTGGTGAAGCGCAATCGCATGGCGGGATTCTACGGGCGCAATCGGCGCGTCGAAGGCGGACTAGTAAATCGAAGGCGCGCCCGGCGGCCGCGTCTTGAACCGCTTGTGCGTCCACAGGTACTGGTCGGGCATCCTCAGCACCCAGCGCTCGAGTTCGCGGTTCATGCGGGCCGTGTCTTCCTCGACGGACGCGCCGGGATAGCCGGCCCAGGGCGGCTCGAAGTGCAGGACATAGCCGTCATCGGTCATCTCCGTCACCCCCATCACGACCCGAGCCCCGACCATGCGCGCGATGCGGGACACCATCGGGATCGTCGCGGCCGGCACGCCGAAGAACGGCACGAACACCGAGTTCGTCGCGCCGAGGTCCATGTCCGGCAGGTAGTACAGGGGCGCGCCTTCCTTCACCGTGCGGATGACGCGGCGCATGTCGGCTCCCTGCCGCGCCACGAGAATCACTCCGAAGCGCCCGCGGACCCTGTACAGCCAGTCGTCCCAGACCGGATTCTTCTGCCTGGAGTAGACCGTGATGCCCTGGACCGAAGTGCTGAGCCGCACGCCGCCGGCGTCGAGTCCCACGAAGTGCGGCGCGACGATGATCAGGGGCCGATTTCCCGGGGTCACCGCGTGCTCGATTCCGTCGATCCGGACGTAGGCTTCCAGCCGAGCGCGGTCTGCCTTCCACAGCACCGAGTGATCGAGCGCGCTGCGGGCGATGTTGCGAAAGCATCGGCGCGCAATGCGGCGGCGCTCGCTCTCCGGCATCTGCGGAAAGCAGGCCTCGAGGTTGGCCAGCGTGACGCGGCGACGAGGCACCACGAGCCACCACAGCACATCGCCCAGCAGGTTTCCAAGCCGAGTGCGTCCGGCCTGAGTCCAGTGGCTGGTCGCGCTGATCAGCGCGATCCATGTCCTGGCGATCAATGCGTTCACTGGACTACCCTCGACGCTGCGCGCTCGGGGATGAGCGCTTCGGAGCGGCCGCGCGCGCTCATGCCGGCGGCTGCGATGGCGGTTGCTCGACGCCCGCCGGGACCTTGTAGCGGTTGTAGCCCCACAGGTACTGCGTCGGGCATTCGCGGATCAGCGACTCGAGGCCGCGGTTCATTACCGCCGCATCGTGCGCGGGGTCGCCGGTCAGCGTCTCCTGCAAGCGTCGCAGGTGAATCCGGTACCCCGCTCCGCCCGGCAGCCGCTCGCCGTAGACGAACAGGACGATCGCATCGAACTGGCGCGCGAGGCGCGCCGGCAGCGTCATCGTGTAGGCCCAGCGGCCGAAGAACGGTGCCCACACGCCCTCGCCGCGCGACGGAACCTGGTCGGGCAGGATCCCGACGACCTGCCGATCCTTCATCGCCTTCATCAGCATGCGCACCCCGCGCAACTCCGCGGGCGCGAGGCGCAGGCCTTCCGCGGCGCGCCCGGCCTCGACCAGGGGACGCAGGATCGACTTGCGCGGAATCCGGTAGAGCACCGTCATGGGACGAGTCCTCGCCTCGGGACGGAACGCGGCGTAGAACTGCGCCGTCACTTCGAAGCAGCCCAGGTGCGGCGGCAGGAACATCACCGGCCGCCCGTCGGCCATCACCTCGTCGACGAGGGGCATGTCCGCGACCGAGGTGCGCGCGATCAGGTCACCGCGCGGCCGCTTCCAGATCCACGGCGTTTCCAGTCCCTGGCGGCCGGCGCCAGCGATCGCTTCGCGGCGCGTGGCGGCGTCCGCGTAGCCGGCGCGCTCCAGGTTCTCGTTGAGTCGGCGCCGGTACGTCGGCGACAGCCAGTACACCACGTGCCCGAGAAAGCCTCCGATCGCGTGCACCGCCCGCAGCGGGAGGGCCGCGACCATCCGGAGCAGCAGGTTCAGCATCGCGCGCCGCCGTCCGTCGGTGGCGGAAAGACCCGTGGTCGATTCAGCGGAGGACGCATGCGCCGGACGCGGCCGATTCCATATAATGGCGACTTCGCCGAGTTAACCGACAACTTGCGGGGCGAATCCTCGAGAGCATAACCGAGGGAAATACCGCTAAAGCGTCGCCGCTCCTTTCGAGTGGGCAACGCAGAAGGTCAACATCGAAAGGAGCCAGCGTGTCGAACGATTTCCTCTTTACCTCCGAATCCGTTTCGGAAGGCCATCCAGACAAGGTTGCCGACCAGATCTCCGACGGGATCCTGGACGCCATCCTCTCCCAGGACAAGAACTCCCGCGTCGCCGCCGAGACGCTGGTCACCACGGGCCTCGTGGTTCTGGCGGGCGAGATCACCACGCACGCCGTGATCGACTACCAGACGGTCGCGCGCCATGTGATCAAGCGCATCGGCTACGACAACAGCGACTTCGGCATCGACTACAAGGGCTGCGCGGTCGTGGTCTGCTACGACAAGCAGAGCCCGGACATCGCGCAGGGCGTCGACGAGGGCAAGGGCCTCGACCTCGACCAGGGCGCGGGCGACCAGGGACTGATGTTCGGCTACGCGTGCGACGAGACGCCGGAACTGATGCCCGCGCCGATCTACTACTCGCACCGCCTCGTCGAGCGCCAGGCCGACGTTCGCCGTGATGGGCGCCTCCCGTGGCTGCGCCCGGACGCCAAGAGCCAGGTCACGATGCGCTACGTCGACGGCAAGCCGCACTCGGTCGACACCGTCGTGCTCTCCACGCAGCACGACCCGGACGTCTCGTACGACGATCTCAAGCAGGCGGTGATCGAGGAGATCATCAAGCCGGTGCTGCCGAACGAGTGGCTGAAGAACACCAAGTTCCTGGTCAACCCGACCGGCCGCTTCGTCATCGGCGGACCGCACGGCGACTGCGGCCTGACCGGTCGCAAGATCATCGTCGACACCTACGGCGGCGCCTGTCCGCACGGCGGCGGCGCGTTCTCGGGCAAGGACCCGTCGAAGGTCGACCGCTCGGCCGCCTACGCCGCGCGCTACGTGGCGAAGAACGTGGTGGCGGCCGGCCTCGCCACCCAGTGCGAGGTGCAGGTGAGCTACGCGATCGGCTACTCCAAGCCGATCAACATCACCGTCTACACCGAAGGCACGGGCGTCATCTCCGACGAGGCCATCAGCAAGCTGGTCGCCGAGCACTTCGACCTGCGCCCGAAGGGCATCGTGCAGATGCTCGACCTGCTGCGTCCCATCTACGAGAAAACCGCCGCCTACGGCCACTTCGGCCGCGAAGAGCCGGAGTTCACCTGGGAACGGACCGATCGCGCGTCGGCCCTGGCCGACGCGGCCGGCGTGAAACGCCGCGCCGCCTGAAAGGCAGCGGGTCGGTCCTTCGTCGAGGCTAACTTCGACATAGTCGAAGTTAAGCGGCCGTCGCCAGACGGTCGCGGCCGGAGACAAAGGACTGACCCTCGGCCGCTGTCAAAGAGGACGCCGGCCTTGCGCCGGCGTCCTCGTTTCCGTCGCTCAAGTGCGGGTGGTCTCGCCCCCGGGCTTCGGTTAAACTCCGCCCTCCTCCGAGGAGCGTTGCGACGGAGCGCGTCCACCGATGCGCCCGCCAGGCTCGGGGAAACCGGTTCCCCGCCGGTTGCAGCAACGGCGCTCGCTAACTTCTTTCTCGAAAGGAGGGCGCGAGATGAGCGCCGTACTCAAACCTGCTGAAAAAACCGCGAACGACTTCGTCGTCGCCGACCTGTCCCTGGCCGACTGGGGCCGCAAGGAAATCCGCATCGCCGAAACCGAGATGCCCGGCCTGATGTCGATCCGCGAGGAGTTCGCCGCCGGACAGCCGCTGCGGGGCGCGCGCATCACCGGCTCGCTGCACATGACCATCCAGACCGCGGTGCTGATCGAGACGCTGCAGGCCCTCGGCGCCGAAGTGCGCTGGGCAAGCTGCAACATCTTCTCGACGCAGGATCACGCCGCCGCCGCGATCGCCGCCAAGGGCACTCCGGTGTTCGCCGTCAAGGGCGAGTCGCTTGCTGACTACTGGGACTACACGCACCGCATCTTCGAGTGGGCCGACGGCGGCTACTCCAACATGATCCTCGATGACGGCGGCGACGCGACGCTGCTGCTGCACCTGGGCAGCAAGGCCGAGAAGGACGCGAGCCTGCTGGCGCACCCGGGCAGCGAGGAGGAGGAGTTCCTGTTCGCGTCGATCAAGGCCAAGCTCGCGAAGGACCCGGGCTGGTACTCGGTGCGGCTGGCGAAGATCAAGGGCGTCACCGAAGAGACGACGACCGGGGTGCAGCGCCTCTATCACATGGCCAAGGAAGGCCGCCTGGCGTTCCCGGCGATCAACGTCAACGACTCGGTCACCAAGAGCAAGTTCGACAACCTCTACGGTTGCCGCGAGTCGCTGGTCGACGGCATCAAGCGCGCCACCGACGTCATGATCGCCGGCAAGGTGGCACTGGTCGCCGGCTACGGCGACGTGGGCAAGGGCTCGGCGCAGGCGCTGCGCGCGCTGTCGGCGCAGGTGTGGGTCACGGAAGTGGACCCGATCTGCGCGCTGCAGGCCGCGATGGAAGGCTATCGCGTCGTGACGATGGACTACGCCGCCGACAAGGCCGACATCTTCGTCACCGCGACCGGCAACTTCCACGTGATCACGCACGATCACATGAAGAAGATGAAGGACCAGGCGATCGTCTGCAACATCGGCCACTTCGACAACGAGATCGACGTCGCCGGCCTGAAGCAGTACACGTGGGAGGAGATCAAGCCGCAGGTCGACCACGTCATCTTCCCGGACGGCAAGCGCATCATCCTGCTGGCGCAGGGCCGCCTGGTGAACCTGGGCTGCGGCACGGGCCACCCGAGCTACGTGATGTCGAGCTCGTTCGCCAACCAGACGATCGCGCAGATCGAGCTGTTCACCAATACCGAGAACTACCCGGTGGGCGTCTACGTGCTGCCGAAGCACCTCGACGAGAAGGTCGCGCGACTGCAGCTGAAGAAGCTGAACGCCCAGCTGACGGAACTGACCGACGTGCAGGCGCGCTACATCGGCGTGGCGAAGGAAGGGCCGTACAAGCCCGACCACTACCGCTACTGATCGATACGGGAGGCGGCCGCCGGGCGACCGGCGGCCCCGGGCCGCCCACGCCGACCTCGACCGACTCAAACTTCGACACGGAGGACTAGATGCGGCTACTTCTTGTCTGGATCCTGAACGCGATCGCGCTACTCGGCGTAGCGGCGATCTATCCCGGTGTGCAGGTGCAGGACTGGCTTTCGGCCGCCATCGCGGCCATGGTGCTGGGCCTCGTCAACACCTTCGTCAAACCCATCCTGATCCTCCTGACGCTGCCCGTCACGATCATCACGCTCGGCCTGTTCCTGATCGTCCTCAACGCGCTGCTGTTCTGGGGCGTTGCCGAAGTGGTCACGGGCTTCCACGTCGACGGCTTCTGGCAGGCGGTGCTCGGCGCCATTCTCTACAGCATCATCGGCTGGCTCCTTTCCCTGCTCATTCCCGATCGCAGGCAACGTTGAAGATAAAGAACGTCAGCTTCGAATTCTTCCCTCCCAAGACGCCGGAGGGCGCGGAAAAGCTGCGCGCCGTGCGCGCCCGGCTCGGCGAACTGGAGCCCGAGTTCTTCTCGGTGACGTTCGGCGCCGGCGGCTCGACGAAGGAAGGGACCTGGAACACCGTGATGGAGCTGCACGCCGAGGGCCGCCCGGTCGCGCCGCACATCTCGTGCATCGGCACGACCCGCGCCTCGGTGCGGGAATTGCTGGAGGGTTACCGCTCGGCCGGCATCCGGCGGCTGGTCGCCCTGCGCGGCGACCTGCCTTCCGGCGCCGCGGGCGGCGCAGGCGACTTCCGTTACGCGAACGAACTCGTCGAGTTCATCCGCAGCGAGACCGGCGACACCTTCCACATCGAAGTGGCGGCGTATCCGGAGGCCCACCCGCAGTCGCGCAGCCCGGCCGACGACCTCGCGCGCTTCGTCCAGAAGGTGAAGGCCGGCGCGAACTCCGCCATCACGCAGTACTTCTACAACCCGGACGCGTACTTCCGCTTCGTCGACGAGGCCGGCCGGCTCGGCTGCCCGGTGCCGGTCGTGCCCGGCATCATGCCGATCACGAACTACATGCAGCTGGCGCGCTTTTCCGACGCATGCGGCGCCGAGATCCCGCGCTGGATCAGGCGCCGGCTGGAGAGTTTCGGTGACGACCGCGACGCGATCCGGGCGTTCGGCCTGGACGTGGTGCACCAGTTGTGCGAGCACCTGCTCAAGGGCGGCGCCCCGGGCCTGCACTTCTACACGATGAACCTCGCAGAGCCGACGACCGAGCTGTGTCGCCGGCTCGGAGTGCGCGCGGCCTAGATCAGACGGCGCCGCGGACCGAGTGCCGCGACCGCAGCGTCGAGCGCCGCAGCAGCCCCCTGGCGCGGCCGGCCAGCGCGGCCGCCGCGCGCGCAATCACAGAGGGCCCGCGCACTTCCTCGATCAGCTCGATCCGGGCCGGACCGAGCGCCTCGATCAGCGCCAGACCCCGGCCCGCGAGGTCCACCTCCTCGCCGCTTGCGAGGAACGCGTCGCGCGTGTCGCCCTCCTCGGTCAGCCAGACACGGCCATAGAGGATGCGAACGCGTCCGCCCGGAATCGACGCGAACGGCACCAGGCCGCCGCCCGGCAGGTCGAGCGTGCGCAGGGTGGAAACGGGCTGTCTCATGGTGGCCTCCTATGCGCTTCGTGCATGGATACGTTTGACGGGGAACCATTACAGGCCTGTCGCTCTCGCTCCACAAACGGAAAGTTCGCACGTCATGCATGCTTTCTGCGCATGTATAGTCGTTGCATGAAGGCCCGCCCCGCTCGCCGCCATCGTCCGATCGGACTCGCCGCGCTGCGCGGCTTCGAGGCCTCGGCGCGCCTGCTGTCGTTCACGCTGGCGGCCCGCGAGCTCAGCCTCACGCAGTCCTCGATCAGCCGCCAGGTCGCTGCGCTCGAGCGCCAGATCGGTCGCCCGCTCTTCGTGCGGCGCACGCGGGCGCTCGAGCTGACGACCGCCGGCAGCAAGCTGCTGCGCTCCACGCAGCAGGCGCTGCGACAGGTCGACCGCGCGGTGGAGGAAATCCGGGGCGACGGGCGTCGCACGCGAGTCTCGCTGGCGACCTACGCATCGTTCGCGTCGCTCTGGCTCGTCCCGCGGCTGGCGGCGTTCCAGCGCGAGCACCCGGAAATCGAGATCCGCATCGATGCAGGCGACCGCTTCGTCGACCTCGAGGCCGAAGCCGTGGACTTCGCGATCCGCTGGACCCGGCCGACTTCCGTGCCACGCGATGCTCGGCACCTCCTGAACGAGGAGGTGACGCCCGCGCTGTCGCCGCTCCTGCTCGAGCGGTCAGGCGTACGGCTGCACGAACCGAAAGACCTGTTCCAGTTGCCGCTGCTCGAGATGGACGACGCACTCCCGACCTCGGTCGCCGGCGCGTGGACGCGGTGGTTCGAGTTCGCCGGCGTGCGGACCGCTACGCCTGCCCCGCGCCTCCTGTTCACGTTCATCGACCAATCGGTGCAGGCGGCCGTGCGAGGCCAGGGCGTTGTGCTGGGACGCTCGCCCTTCATCGACGACCTGACGGCCAGCGGGGACCTGGTGACTCCGTTCCCGAAGCTGCGCATGCCTACGGGCTACGGGTTCTGGCTGATCGAACGCGAAGCCGCAAGCGATGAGCCGCACGTGGTCGCATTTCGGGACTGGCTGACGCGGGAGTTCGAACAGGGGCCGCGACGGCAGACGTGAGTCGCTGCGTCGCTCGTGTACGCGACGGCTTCACCGGGGAGGGGTGTTGTGCCCTTGTGGAACAGGCGGGCGCGCGGCCGCTCCGGAGCCCGCCTGTCACACCAATCGGAGCGAGTGCACGTGCGAAGCCCGACGAAGTCGGGCTTCGCGTACACGAGCGACGCTCGCGTCAGTACTGCGCGGCGTCCGTGAGCACGACGTCGAGTTGCAGATCGTGCGGCTGCGGATCGATGGTCTCGACGCACGTGGCGTCGAACGCGATGCCGATGGCGAGCGGCCAGGGCACGAGCGTCGCGCAGGTGCGGTCGTAGAAGCCGCCGCCGTAACCGAGGCGGAAGCGGGCACCGTCGAATGCGACACAGGGGATCAGCAGGCAGTCCGGCTGCACTACGCGGCCATGAGCAGGGACCGGAATGCCGAACTCACCAGCCCGCATCGCGCCGTCGGGCTGCCACTGGTGGAACTCGAGGGTCTCGCCGTCGATGCGCGGCAGCGCCGCGATCCGCCGCGGGTCGGCCGCGAGCCACTGCGCCAGAGTGCCGCGCAAGTCCGGCTCGCCTCGAACCGGCCAGTAGAAGCCGACCGCGCGGACCTCCGCGCTGTCGAGCCACCGCGCGACGCGGTCGCGCAGCGCCGCTTCCTTCGCGGCCCGGTCCGCCAGGGCGTTCCGCAGCGCGAGCGCACGCTCGCGCTGCAACTTCCGGGCGTCGGTGCCATCCAATCAGGTCTCCGCGGCGCGACGGGGCCGATTCACGGGACTTCCGTTGTCACTTCCGTCTCCCGGCGCTGATCGCATGATCTAATTCGGTCCAATGCTGCCTCGACGATTTGCAGTCTATACGGCCCTCGCATTCGCGCTCTCGGCCCCACTCGGGTGCGCTGCGAAGACGGCCACGCATACCCGCGCCCCGGCTTCTGCCGAGCCCGCGATCTCGGCGCAGGACCAGGTGTTCCTCAGCGCGCGGGACGCCGCGCGGCTCGGAAACAGGGAACGGCTGGCTCAGCTCGCAGCGCAGCTCACCGCGCATCCGCTGGCGTCATACGTGGAGTACTGGCAGCTCGCACTGCGACTGCGCCAGGACGATCCGGCCGTCGCGAGCGACGTGGAAGCCTTCTTCACCCGCCACGCCAACACCTACGTCGCCGATCGGCTGCGCCTTGACTGGGCGATCGCGCTCGCCGCGCGCGACGACTTCACCGGATTCGACCGCGAGTCGGCGAAGCTCGTCTGGAACACCGACGACGGCCAGTTGCGCTGCTTCATGGCGCTGTCACGCTACCGCACCGCCGCTGGGCCGCAAGCGGAAGCCCATGCGCGGGAGGCGCGGCAACTGCTCGCGAACACGCGCGACTCGGCGGGCGAAGGCTGCCTGGCGCTCACCGAGGCTCTGCTCGCCGACGGACGCATCTCCGCCTGGGAGCGGGTTCGCGCCCTGGTCGAGCAGAACCAGTTCGCGACCGCCAAGCGGATCGGCGCGCGCGCGCTCGACGTCAACGACAAGCCCGTAGACCAGAAGATGCTCGCCCAGGCGATCGACCGCCCCTCGGTGTGGCTCACCGCGCACGAGCGCCGGTTGACCCAGGTGCAGCGTGAACTCGCGACCGTGGCCATCGTCCGCCTTGCGCGCGACAACCCGCAGGACGCGGCCGAGTACGCGAACTCGCTGAACCTGCTGCTCACGCCCGAGCAGAGAGGACTCGTCTGGGGCCGGATCGGGCACATGGCCGCACTGCGGCTGATGCCCGAAGCCAACGAGTGGTACCGCCGTGGCGGAGAGCACGTCGGCGTCGGCTCCGACGCGGCGCGCGTCACCGAAGTCCTCGAGTGGCAGGTCCGGGCGGCACTGCGCGCTGGAGACTGGGCCACGGTGGCACGCACGATCGACCGCATGCCCGCACCGCTCCGCGATGACCCGGCGTGGGTCTACTGGCGCGCCCGCGCGCTGCAGAAGGATGGCCGCACGGTCGAAGCGCAGGAACAGTTCCAGCGCATCTCAGGGCAGTTCCACTTCTACGGCAAGCTGGCCGCGGAAGAGCTCGGACAGCCGATCGTCCTGCCGCCCCGGGCGCCACCGCCGACGGCCGAGGACGTCGATGCGCTTCGCCTCAATGTCGGCTTTGCGCGCGCCCTGAAGTTCTACGACCTCGGGCTGCGCGTCGAAGGCCATCGCGAGTGGAACTGGCAGCTGCGCGGCATGACGGACCCCCAGCTGCTGGCCGCCGCGGAGTTCGCGCGCAGCCACGGACTGCTCGATCGCATGATCAACACGTCTGACCGCACACAGGCCGAATACGACTTCACCCAGCGCTTCCCATCGCCGTTCCGCGAGGCGATGGTCCAGTACTCCGCCCCGCTCGGTCTCGACGAGAACTGGATCTACGGCCTGATCCGGCAGGAGTCGCGCTTCATCATGGACGCCCGCTCCTCAGTCGGCGCGAGCGGACTGATGCAGCTGATGCCTGCCACGGCGCGGTACGTCGCCCGCAAGATGAACGTGCCGGGCTTCACGCCGGCACGCGTGAACGAGCTCGAGATGAACCTGCAGCTCGGCACGGGTTACCTCAAGATGGTCCTCGACGACCTCGATGGCTCCCCGGTGCTGGCAACCGCGGCGTACAACGCGGGGCCCGGACGGCCGCGAGCATGGCGGGCAACGCTTGCCGGGCCGGTCGAGGGAGCCATCTTTGCCGAGACCATCCCGTTCAACGAGACCAGGGACTACGTCAAGAAGGTGATGTCCAACAGTGTCTACTACGCGGCATTGTCGGAAGACAGGGCGCAGTCGCTGAAGGCGAGGCTGGGCGTCATCGCACCCAAGCAGGCAGGCACGACCGAACTGCCGTAGGACACAGCGGGCACACGGCGGGCATCGCCTAGAATCGGCGCCCTCGAAGACTGCACGACACATGAACAAGATCCTCGTCATCGGTGGTGCCGGCTTCGTCGGTCGTCACATCGTCGCCCGGCTGGTTGGCCAGGGGCTCAGGGTGACCGTCCCGACCCGCCACCGCGCGCGCGCAGGTCACCTGATCCTGCTGCCCACGGTCGAGGTCGTCGAAAGCCACGTCAGCAGCGACGACGCGCTCGACGCGTTGCTGCGCGGCCACGACGCCGTCATCAACCTCGTCGGCATCCTGCAGGGCTCCCGCGGCACGCCGTACGGCCGCGAGTTCGCGCTCGCTCACGTCGAATTGCCGAAGCGCATCGTCGCCGGTTGCACGCGCCAGGGCATCCGCCGCTACCTGCACATGAGCGCGCTGGGCGCGGACCCGAAGGGTCCGTCGATGTATCAGCGCAGCAAGGGCGACGGCGAGGCAGCAGTGCGCGCCTCGTCGCTCGACTGGACCATCTTCCAGCCCTCGGTGATCTTCGGACCGGAGGACCGGTTCCTGAACACCTTCGCGACGCTCGCGAAGTTCTTCCCGGTACTGCCGATCGGCGGCGCCGACGTGCGGTTCCAGCCCGTGTGGATCGGCGATGTCGCCCAGGCGTTCGTCAACGCGCTCGACAATCGCGACACGTATCGCAAGACCTATGAACTGGTCGGCCCACGGGTCTACACGCTGCGCGAGCTCGTGCAGTTCGCAGCGGCCGCCTCCGGGCGCCCACGCCCGGTCCTCGCCCTGCCCGGCGGCATTGCGCAGGTCCAGGCCCGGATGATGGAACTGGCCCCCGGCGAGCCACTGATGTCGCGCGACAACCTGGATTCGATGAAGGTCGACAACATCGCAAGCCGGCAGCCGTACGTGCCAGCGCCGGAACTCGGCATCACGCCGACGGCGATGGAAGCGGAAGCGCCCCGCTACCTGTCGGGGCAGACGGTCCGCACGCGCCTGGACACGTTCCGCGCGCGCGCGCGGCGCTGAGGAAGAACGTGAGCCTGACACTCGTCATCGGCAACAAGAACTACTCGTCGTGGTCGCTGCGGCCATGGCTGGCGATGAAGCAGGCGGGACTGGCGTTCGACGAGGTGCGCATCCCGCTCGGCCGGCCCGAGACGAGCGCGCAGATCCTGCGCTACACGCCGAGCGGCCGCGTGCCCTGCCTGCTCGACGGCGCCCTTGCCGTGTGGGACTCGATGGCGATCTGCGAGTACATCAACGAGCAGTACGCGGGCGGCAGCCTTTGGCCCAACGACGTCGGCCGGCGCGCGCGCGCGCGCTCGGTCGCGGCCGAGATGCACTCGGGCTTTGCCGCGCTCCGCGCGCACCTGCCGATGGACATCCGCGCGCTCCGTCCCGACAAGGGCGAGGCGGCGCTGGCCCGCGCGCAGGTCGCCGCCGAGGTCGCCCGCATCCATGGCCTCTGGAGCGACTGCCTGTCGGCGTACGGCGGCCCGTTCCTGTTCGGCGGATTCTCGATCGCGGACGCGTTCTTCGCCCCGGTCGTCACGCGCTTCCGCACCTACGCAATTCCGCTGAGCGCGCCGCTCGCCCGGTACTCCGAGGCGGTGTTCGCGCTACCGGCGATGCGGCAGTGGGAGGCCGCCGCGACGGTCGAGACGGAAACGATCGAGGACTGATGCAGATCTTCCGCGTCGGCGGCTGCGTGCGTGATGCGCTGCTCGGCGAAATGCGGAAGGTCGACAGGGCGCTGAAGACCGACCGTGACTACGTCGTGGTGGGCGCGACACCGGAGCAGATGCTGAAACTCGGCTACAAGCCGGTGGGCAAGGACTTTCCCGTCTTTCTCCACCCGCAGACGCGCGAGGAGTACGCGCTCGCGCGGACCGAGCGCAAGGTCGCGCGCGGCTACCACGGCTTCGAGTTCTACAGCGCGCCGGACGTCACGCTCGAGCAGGATCTCGCGCGGCGCGACCTCACGATCAACGCGATCGCGAAGGACGGGACGGGCGCGCTGATCGACCCTTTCCACGGCGTGCCCGACTTGCGCGAGGGCATCCTGCGTCACGTGAGCCCCGCGTTTTCCGAAGACCCGGTGCGCATCCTGCGCGTCGCCCGCTTCGTGGCGCGCTCTGGTTTCAGGATTGCGCCCGAAACGCTCGCCGTGATGCGCGGCATGGTCGCGGCAGGCGAGGCCGACGCGCTGGTGCCGGAGCGCGTCTGGCAGGAGTTTTCACGCGGCCTCATGGAGCGCAAGCCATCACGGATGCTGGACGTGCTGCTCGCGTCCGGCCTGATCGGACGGCTGTACGGCGAACTCGCAGACCTCCCGGCCGCCACCGCCGCGCTCGACCGCGCGGCGGAACACAACCTGCCGCTGGCGGCGCGCTTTGCCGTGCTCGCCGGCGCGTGCCGCACGCCGCAGGCGGCAACCGAGTTCAGCGGGAAGGTGCGCGCGCCGCAGGACGCGGCGCAGCTTGCCCGGCTGCTGGTCGAACTGCGCGCTCCCATGAAGAGCGCAGCTTCGCCCGACGCGGTCGTCGATGTGCTCGAGCGCGGCGATGCATTCCGCCGTCCGGAGCGTTTCGAGCTGCTGCTGCAGGCATTCGAGGCCGGCGGCGAACAGAGCGCGAAACGCTTCCGGGACGCGCTGGGAGCCGCGTCGGCAATCGACGCCGGCGCGGTAGCCGCGGCGCATCAGCAGGATCCCGCCGCGATCCCGCGCGCGATCCGCGATGCCCGAGTGGCCGCGGTCCGCAGCGCGCCGCGCGCGACCGGCTAGAGCAGCCGCGCGAGCAGTGTCAGCAGCAGCGTGAGCAGGACCGTGCTGGTGAACGGCAGCACGACTTCGCGCCCCTTGCGCGTGAAGCGGACATCACCCGGCAGGCGACCGATCCCTAGCTTCTGCAGCCATGGCTGCAGGGCCGTCAGGACCAGCAGCGCGAGGAAAGTCGTCAGGAGCCACTTCATGGGCGCGGCAGGTTGTGCGCAATGCGCCACAGGACGCCGCTCGGATCGAAGAGCGTGAAGTCGCGCATCGCCCACGGCTGGTCTTCGGGGGCCCCGACACGAACGCCGTAGCGCCGGGCAACCCCGGAACTCAGGACGTGCGCGTGCCAGTCGTCTGCGCTCTCGACCAGCATGTGCATCTGGCAGTTTCTCGCGAACCCGGGCTCGTCGAAGGCCTGCAGCAGGAAGCTCGTTTCGCCATGCCGGACATACGCCAGGTCGTCCGACGACCAGGGGATCTCGAATCCGAGGTCGAGGTAGAACTGCTTCGACACGCCGAAGTCGGTCGCCGGAACGAACGCCTTGATCTCGACAGTCGCCAGGTTCATCGCCATCCATCCTACAGCCGCGCGGTCCGGTCGCCTTGCGCGAATCCGAGCAGCGGTTCCGGAATCCCCAGGCCGACCGCCAGGACCTTGAAGAGCTCGCCCATCTCCGCTTCGGACAGAAGCCGCTGCACCTCGTTCGAACGCTTCAGGGTGTGCCCGGCGCCGAGCTGGTCGAGCAGGCCGCAGTTCATCAGGAAGTGCGCCTGGGTCGTATAGCCGAGGACGTCGAGACCGCCCGCGTGCGCGGCGTCGGCCATCGCCGTGAAATCAACGTGCGCCGTAATGTCGTTCAGCCCGGGCAGCCACAGCGGATCGGCGTGCGCGCGATGGCGGTAGTGGCACATCAGCGTGCCCATCAGGCGCTGCGGGTGGTAGTACTCGCGCCGCGGAAAGCCGTAGTCGATGGCGAGCAGCACGCCGCGCGCGAGCCAGTCGGCGGCCGATCGCATCCACGCCTGTCCGGCGAAACCGATCTCGGAGCCGTAGCCGTCGGGCAGTTCGCCGACCTCCCGCTCGATCGCGGCCACCGCATCACGCAGCTCGGTGTCGGCGTCGCGCTCGGCGAACGCCAGCGCATCGCCCTGCAGTCCGACCCCGCGTTCGCGCGGGGTGCGCCCGCGCATCACGAAAAGCCGCACCGGCATGACGTCGAGCACTTCGTTGGCGAGCATCACGCCGTCGAAACCGCGCGGCGGAGCGGCCAGCCACTCGACGCCGCGGCCGTCGAGCAGCGCGCGCTGGCGCGCGGCCAGGTCCGGCGACAGTTCGACGATCGCGTAGCGCTCGACCGCGACGCCGCGCGCGGTGAGCGCGTCCAGCAGGTCGCGCGCGAGCACGCCGGAGCCGGCGCCGAACTCGACGATGCGCGCCGGCGTCTGGACGAACACCTGCGCGACCTGCGCGGCCAGCGCCGAGGCGAACAGCGGCGAGATCTCCGGCGCCGTCACGAAGTCGCCACCGGTCGCCGCGTCCCCGAACTTGCGGGCGCCCGCCGAGTAGTAGCCGAGGCCGGGCGCGTAGAGCGCGAGTTCCATGTAGCGGTCGAACCGGATCCAGCCACCGGATGCGCGAATCGCCTCGACGATCGACCGCCGCAGGCGCGCGCTGTGATCGGCCGCAACGGGGTCCGGCAGAGGCAGCCGCGCCGGGATCGGGGGCAGGTGAACCATGGTTCGATGGTACCGAGGGCCGACCGGCCGCGCCGGTACACTGCCGCCTCCATGGTCACACGTCGCAAAACGAGGCACGGCGCCGCCCTCGTCACGGGCGCCGCGCGCCGCATCGGGCGGGAGATCGCGCTCGCGCTCGCGGCCGACGGCTGGGACGTCGCGGTCCACTACGCGACATCGCGCGACGACGCGCTGCGGACCGTCGCCGACGTCGAACAACTCGGCCGGCGCGCCGTGGCCGTCAACCGCGACCTCGCCGTCGAAGCGGGCGTGAAGAGCCTGCTCGCGGAGTGCGCGCATGAGCTCGGGCCGGTGACCTGCGTCGTCAACAGCGCGTCGCTGTTCGAGCACGACGACGCGGCGACCTTCAGCGCCGAGCGCCTCGTGGGCACCATGCGCACGAACGTCGCCGCCCCGGTGCTGCTCGCGCAGGCGCTGCACGGCCAGTTGCCGCCGGACGCGCATGGCGTGGTGATCAACCTGCTCGACCAGAAGCTCTTCAACCCGAACCCGGACTTCCTGTCGTACACGCTGTCGAAGGCGGCGCTGCAGGAAGCGACCCGGCTGCTCGCCATGGCGCTCGCGCCCAGGGTCCGCGTCGTCGGCGTCGCGCCGGGGCTGACGCTGGTGTCCGGCGACCAGAGCGAAGAGGGGTTCGAGCGCGCCCACACGCGCACGCCGCTCGGCCGGTCGAGTACGCCGGCCGACATCGCGCAGGCTGTCGTCTATCTCGCGAAGGCTGCGGCCGTGACGGGCACGACCCTTCTGGTCGACGGCGGCCAGCATCTGGTGCCGAGCGACCGCGACGTGATGTTCCTGACCGAGCCGCCGCGCGAGCGCGACACGGGGAGCAACGGGTGAGCTGGCTGCTCGATCCGCGGCTGGCGGACTGCCGCCGCATATTCCTGCGCAACTACGTCGTCGACGCCAACATCGGCATCCACGAGCACGAGAAGCGCGGCGCGCAGCGTCTGGCCCTGAACGTCGACCTCTTCGTCTCGCTGTCGATGTCGACGCCGCGCCACGACAGGCTTCTCGAGGTCGTCGACTACGACTTCGTCCGCCTGACCATCAAGCACCGCATCGACCAGGGCCATGTCAACCTGCAGGAGACGCTGGTCGACGACCTGGCGCGGTCGATGCTCGCGCATCCGGCCGTCCGCGCGGTACGCGTGGCGAGCGAGAAGCCGGACGTCTATCCGGACGTCGATGCGGTCGGCGTCGAGGTGTTCCACTTCAAGACGCCATGACGCCGGCTCCGGGAGGCGCGCGCCGCGCCGGGAAGCGGGCGTACGAAGACAACAAGCTCGAGAAGCGGCTGCTGCGGCTGGCGGGCCAGGCGATCGGCGACTACGGGATGATCGGGCCCGGCGATCGCGTGATGGTCTGCATGTCCGGCGGCAAGGACAGCTACGGCCTGCTCGAACTGCTGCTTGCGCTGCGCGCGCGCGCACCGATCGACTTCGACATCGTCGCAGTCAACCTCGACCAGAAGCAGCCGGGATTCCCAGGGCACATCCTGCCGGACTACCTGCACGCGAAGGGCGTGCCCTTCCACATCGAGGCGCAGGACACCTACTCGATCGTCACGCGCGTGATCCCGGAAGGCAGGACGATGTGCTCGCTGTGCTCGCGACTGCGCCGCGGCATCCTGTACCGCGTGGCTTCCGAACTCGGCGCGACGCGGATTGCGCTCGGCCATCACCGGGAAGACATCCTCGGCACTTTCTTCCTGAACCTGTTCTACGGCGGCAAGCTGAAGGGCATGCCGCCGAAACTCGTGTCCGACGATGGCAGGCACGTGGTGATCCGGCCGCTCGCCTACGTGAAGGAGGCGGACCTCGCGCGCTACGCCGAGGTGAAGCGCTTCCCGATCATCCCGTGCAACCTCTGCGGGTCGCAGGACAACCTGAAGCGCCAGGAAGTGAAGCGCATGCTGATCGACTGGGAGAAGCGCTTCCCGGGCCGCGTCGAGAACACGTTCAACGCGCTGGCGCGCGTCGTGCCGTCGCACCTGATGGACGGCGCGCTCTTCGACTTCGCCGGACTGCGCGCCGGCGGCGGGCCGCGCCCGGACGGCGACATCGCCTTCGACGAGGAGCCGTGCGAGTCGCCGGACGCCGACGCGACGGTCGGGGTCATCCGCTTCGCGGAGACCGGATGAGCATGTCGTTGCGCGACTGGTTCGGCAGGAGGCGGCGCCGTCCCGTCGAGGCGGAAGCGCCGGTGCTCGACGCGCTGCTCGCGCGGGCGGCTCGTGCAGGCCATTACGCCGATCGAGTGGACTGGGTGCGCGACGCGCTGCGCTGGATCGGCCAGGACATCGCCGGCGCGCGCGATGAAGCCGGCATCGCGCGCGCCCATGCGCGCGTGCGCTTCCTGCTTCAGCTTGCCGCGCGCGGCACGCCCGCGGGGCAGGCGGTGCGGCAGCTGCTCGCGCGGCTGCTGATGGAAGTCGACATCGAGCAGATCGTGATCAACGGCGGGATACCACGCCGGTCCGGCTTCTTGAGGGAGCTGTACGAGCGGTTCCTCGCCGTCTTCCTGCCGCAGCCGGACTACCGTCACGACGCCACCGCGCTGACGGTCAGCCTGCTCAGTCATCCACGCACCATCGCCTGGATCGACCTGCTGCCGGGCGAGCGGGCGAGCCAGCTCGCGCAACTGTTCGTCGACGAAGGGTCGCTGGAGCGACTGCACCCGCAGATCGCTTCCGCCATGCTGACGATCGCGTCCGAGGCACAGGCTGTCGGCCTCGCGCACGACGTGCGCTGGCGCCTGAGCGACCACGACGCGCTCACCAGCCCGTTCGGCCAACTGGTCGGCGCCGTTGAAGCGTTCATAGCGTCGTCCGATGCGCTCCGGCAGGCGGATCTGAACGCGACGATCGCCCAGTGCGAGGGGCTGCTCGGCACGCTCGAGTCGCACTTCGACGAGGCGGGAGTGTCGGTCGACCTCGTCTATCGTGCGGAGCGCACCCGGGCCCAGTTGAACAAGCTGCGCGGCCTGGCCCAGTGGCTGATCGGCGAGGAGCCGCTGCATATCCTGCGGCAGGTGATGAACGGCGTGCGCCGCGAGGTCGCGTTGCGCGGCACGGCCGCGCTCGTGTCCGAGAACATGCGGCTGCTGTCGCGCCGGATCGCCGAGCGCAATGCGGAGACCGGCGAGCACTACATCGCCACCACCCGCGCGCAGTACCGCGCGATGCTCGGCATCAGCGTCGGCGGCGGCGCGCTGATGACGCTGGCCGTCTACATCAAGTTCGGGATCACCGCCGCCCACCTGCCGCTGCTGTGGGAAGGCGTGCTGGCCTCGCTCAACTACGCGGGCGTCTTCGTGCTGGTCGCCCTGGCGCACTTCACGGTGGCCACCAAGCAGCCGGCGATGACGGCACCGGCGCTGGCAGCGAAGATGCACGACCTCGAGCGGCCCGGGCGGGTCGACGCCCTGGTCGGCGAGGCGGCCGCACTGGTGCGTTCGCAGGTCGCCTCGGTCTTCGGCAACCTCGTCGCCGTCGCGCCCTGCGCGCTCGGCTTGGCGGTGCTGTGGTGGCTGGCGGCCGGCCAGGCCCCGCTGTCGGCAGAAAAGGCGCGCTCCGTGCTGGAGTCGCACTCGATCCTCGGACCGTCGTTCCTCTTCGCGGCCTACACCGGCGTGCTGCTCTGGCTGTCGGGACTGTTCGCAGGCTGGGTAGACAACGCCTTCACCCTGCGCCGCATCGACGAGGCGATCGCCACCAACCGTCGGCTCGTGCGCCGCATCGGCGCGGAGCGCGCCCAGGCGCGCGCCGACTGGTGGAAGGCCAACATCGCCGCACTCGCGGGCAACGTCGGCCTCGGAGTCATGCTCGGGCTGACGCCGGACCTCTTCCTGTTCGCCGGCGTTCCGATGGAAGTCCGGCACGTGACGCTGTCCACCGGACAGGTGGCGGTCGCCTCCTTCACCCTCGGAGCCGGCATCGTGGCCTCGATGTCGTTCTGGCTCGCGGTCGCGGGGCTCGCGCTGATCGGCGTCCTCAACGTCGGCGTCAGCTTCGGCCTGGCAATGCGCCTGGCCATGCGCGCGGTCGACATTTCGCCGCCGGATCGCGCGCACGTTTACCGCGCGATCCGTCAGCGCCTGTTCAGCCGGCCGCTGGAGTTCGTCTGGCCGCCGCGCGACGAACCGCGGGCCGCGCTGCCCGGCGAAGCGCGCTGAGCGCGCCGTCGACGAGGCACGCCCAGGCGTGAAGGAAAGCCGCGCACGCCGCCGCGGGCACCGCAGCCGGTCGCGGCTGGTGCGCGCCCTGTTCAACATCGCGGGAGCCGTGGCGCTCGGCCTGGGGCTCGTCGGGATCTTCCTGCCGCTGCTGCCGACGACGCCGTTCGTGCTGCTTGCCGCCGCGTGCTTCGCGCGGGGCTCCGAACGATTCCACCAGTGGCTGCTCGCCAATCGCACCTTCGGCCCGATGGTGTTCGAGTGGGAACGCCACCACAGCCTGCCGTACCGGACCAAGGTCACGGCGATCGTGCTGATGAGCCTGACGATGGCTATCTCGATCGTGTTCTTCGTTCAGCCGCTATGGCTGAAGATCGCGCTGGCGCTGTTCGGCGTTGGGCTCGCAGTGTGGATGTACCGGATTCCGTCGCGCGACCGGCCCGCGCGGTCGTCGTCATGATCCGCGGCTGTCCGATGTCCCGGCCGCCAGGCATGACATCCGGCCAGGGCAGCCGGCGCCGGCTTGTCTAGCGCCGCCTGGCCGGCAGCGGCTCCACTACGTCGATGTACGGCTCGCCGAGCGCCTTCTGAAGCAGCTTCATGTTGCGACGGTGCGCCTTGAAGTAGACGTCCGCCAGGTCGCCCGCGACCGGGACGGCGCCCAGCGCCGCATCGGCAAGCAGGTTGCCGATCATCCGTGCCTGCAGCCAGCGCGACGCGCCCAGTTCTCGCGCCTGAGCGACGGCGTAGAGGCCGACACCCATCGAGACGACGTCGCCGACCACGGGCACGATGCCGAGCAGCGCGTCGAGGCCCACGCTCGTACCGAGGACCGGCACGTGCACGGCCTCGTCCATCACGCGGGTGAGCGCGACGAGGCGACGGCGCGCGAGTTCCTTCCGTTCGGAAGCGGTGGCGACGGGCTCGCGGGTGCCACGGACTTGATCCATTGCCGGGAACATGGGGACGGCCGCTCGCGGCTCAAGCCGCGTCGCCGTCCCGGGCTTTCAGGTCTTTCCCGGACGGATCGCGCTTGCCGGCCACCTCGGGCTGGCCCGGTCGTTCGGGCTTCCCGCCCTTCACGGTCGACAGGAAGTACGTGAGCGCGGCGATCACCAGAGCGATCGCCACGCCGATGCCGAGCAGGTCGCGCGTGCCGTCCCAGGCCACTACGAAGCCGAGGAACATCACGCCGAGCACCACGATCACGACGCCGACGAGCTTGTTCTTCAGGTCGTCGAAGGTGCGGATCTGCAGCCACTCCGGCAGCCTGAGGTCGGAGTCGATGAACAGTTCGTAGAAGCCCAGCGCGATCATCAGCAGCACGGTGCCGAGCAGGAAGAGATCGACGATCTCGATGAAGGCCAGCGCCAGCGCCTTGCCGCCCTTGCTGCTCACGTCCGCCTTGGCGACCGTCTCGACGATCACCATCACCGTTTCCGCCACGCCGTAGGCGAACAGCGCAAGCGACGCGGCGAGGCTGCCGAGCACGGCGGCCAGCACGAGGTACCGGCTGGCGGCGAGGATCGAACGGATCATGGCGCCTTCATCCGAGGAAAAGCTTGTACGCGGGGTTGTGCGTTTCGTCCCAATGCCGGTAGCCCAGCTCCGACAGGAACGCGCCGAAGGCCTTGCGCTCGCCGCGCGGCACCTGCAGGCCAACCAGCACGCGCGAGTAATCCGCGCCCTGGTTGCGGTAGTGGAACATCGAGATGTTCCAGCCCGGCGCCATGCTTGTGAGGAACTTCATCAGCGCGCCCGGCCGCTCGGGGAACTCGAACCGGTAGATGACCTCGCCCGCGGCGAGCGCGCTCTTGCCGCCGACCATGTAGCGCACGTGCTCGGCCGCGAGCTCGTCGTGGGTGAGGTCGACCGTGTCGTAGCCGTGGCTGCAGAACGCGCGCGCGATCTTCTCGTTGTCGCCCGCGCTCGCCGTGCTGATGCCGACGAACACCTGCGCGAGCGCCGCATCGCTGATGCGGTAGTTGAACTCGGTGACGTTGCGGCTGCCGACGAGTTCGCAGAAGCGCTTGAAGCTGCCGCGCTCCTCCGGGATGGTCACGGCGAACAGCGCCTCGCGCGCCTCGCCGACCTCGGTGCGCTCCGCGACGAAGCGCAGGCGGTCGAAGTTCATGTTGGCGCCGCAGGCGATCGCCACCAGCGTCTTTCCCTTCAGCTTGTCGCGCTGCGCGTAGGCCTTCATGCCGGCGATCGCGAGCGCGCCCGCCGGCTCGAGGATGGACCGCGTGTCCTGGAACACGTCCTTGATCGCGGCGCAGATGGCGTCCGTGTCGACCAGCACGATCTCGTCGACATACTGCCGGCACAGCCGCAGCGTCTCCTCGCCGACCATCTTCACGGCGGTGCCGTCGGAGAACAGGCCGACGTCGTGCAGCTGCACGCGCCGCCCCGCGGCGATCGAGCGCGCCATGGCGTCCGAGTCGGTCGTCTGCACGCCGATCACCTTGATCTCCGGCGCCAGCGCCTTGATGTAGGCCGCCACGCCCGAGGCGAGCCCGCCGCCGCCGATGGCGACGAAGACCGCGTGGATCGGCCCGTGGTCGACCGGATGGTGCTGGCGCAGGATCTCCATCGCGACGGTGCCCTGGCCGGCGATGACATCCGGGTCGTCGAACGGATGGACGAAGGTCAGCTTGTGCTTCTTCTGGAGCTCGAGCGCATGGGCGTAGGCGTCCGAGTACGAATCGCCGAACAGCACGACTTCGGCGCCGCGCGCGCGCACCGCCTCGACCTTCACCTGCGGCGTGGTCACCGGCATCACGATCACCGCCCGGCAACCCAGCTTCTGCGCGGCGAGCGCCACGCCCTGGGCGTGGTTGCCGGCCGACGCGGCGATGACGCCGCGCTTCAGCTGCTCGCGCGGCAGCCGCGCCATCTTGTTGTAGGCGCCGCGCAGCTTGAAGCTCTTGACGGGCTGCAGGTCCTCGCGCTTCAGCAGCACGCGATTGCCGAGGCGCTCGGACAGGCGCGGCGCCGGCTCCAGCGGCGACTCGATCGCAACGTCGTACACCCGCGCCGTCAGGATGCGACGCAGATATTCCTGGGCCGGCATGGCCACCCTCCCCTTGTTTGCGTTGAAGGTATCACGCCGGACCGCGCAGGCTGGCGACGTACCATCGGGGCATGGAGCAGGATCAAGCAACCCCGTATGCCGGACTGACGCCGGACACCGTGCTGAACGCGGTCGACAGCGCCGGACTGGTCACGGACGGCCGGCAACTCGCGCTCAACAGCTACGAGAACCGCGTCTTCCAGGTGGGACTGGACGACGGCCGCTTCGTCGTCGTCAAGTTCTATCGCCCCGGCCGCTGGACCGATGAACAGATCCTCGAGGAGCACGCCTTCACCGCCGAGCTCGCCGAGCTCGAAGTGCCGGCCGTGCCTGCGCTGGAGCTCGACGGGAACACGCTGCACGCCTTCGAAGGCTTCCGCTTCACGGTGTTTCCGAGGAGCGGCGGACGTGCGCCGAACCTGGACGATCCCGGCGTGCGCGAGTGGCTGGGTCGCTTCCTCGGCCGCATCCATGCCGTCGGCGCGGTCCGGCCGTTCACTCATCGACCGACGCTCGATGTCGAGACCTTCGGTGTCGAGCCGCGCAGGTTCCTGATCGACCACGCGTGGTTGCCGAGCGAACTCGCCGGCGTCTACGACGGCGTATCGCAGCAGGCGCTGGACGGCGTGGCCCGGTGCTACGAGCGCGCGGGCGACATCACGCTCCTGCGGCTGCACGGCGACTGCCACGAGGGCAACGTCCTCTGGACCGACTCGCCCGGCAATACCGGCCCGCACTTCGTCGACTTCGACGACAGCCGCACCGGCCCTGCGGTGCAGGACCTGTGGATGCTGCTCGGCGCGGACCGCGACGAGCAGACCGAGCGCCTGTCCGACATGCTGCTGGGCTACGAGGACTTCGCGGAGTTCGACCGGCGCGAGCTCCACCTGGTCGAGGCGCTGCGAACGCTGCGGCTGCTTCACTACTCTGCCTGGATCGCGCGGCGCTGGGACGACCCGGCGTTTCCGTCTGCGTTCCCCTGGTTCAATACGCAGCGCTACTGGCAAGACCGGATCCTCGAACTGCGCGAGCAGGTCGCCGCGATGCAGGAGCCGCCGCTCGCGGCATAGCGTCCGTCAGCGCGCCAGCGCGGTCCGCATCGCGTAGCCGGTCCGGCGCCACAGGCCCGCGATCATCACGAAGAACAGCGTGAATACCAGGCCGCCCCACCATTCGGTCGCGTTCTCGAACCTATCCACGGCGACCGGATCCGCGATGAGGAGCGGGGCGATGCTGTTCACGACGCCCAGGAACGGCAACGCGAGGCACAGCGCGAGCAGCACGCGCGCCGCAACCCGGAAGCGCCCGTGGTCGTCAGCGGCACGATGGACCGCGCCGCTGACGATGAGCATCAGGATGCAGGTGCAGCCGAAGTAGAAGACCACCCCGTAGCGGCGCATCCAGCGGTACCAGGTTCCTTCGGTTCCGAGGAACGTCCCGTACAGGATCAGGAACACCATGGCGGCGAGCCCGAGCCACGGCACCCACGGGAGCAGCCGCGTCGGCGGCGATCCGATCGCACGCAGCCACGGCACCGAGAGCCACCACACGAGCCCCTGCAGCACCGCGGCCGGCAGCAGCAGCGCCCGGAACAGGTGATTCGGAAGGCCATGCCGCGCCGCGCGACTGATCGAGACGCAGCCCTCGAACAGCGGATTGCAGGCGGGAAACTGGCCTTCGCCGACGGCGAGGGGAAACGCCAGCGCGATCCCGGCGAGCGGAAGCAACCCGGCCAGCAGCGGCAGCCACCAGAGCCGGGTCGCTGCACTTCCAGCCGCCACGTCGTGCTGCGCCGATCGGGTCATCGCTTTCCGGTTGCGACCAGGTTCATCCAGCTTATTCGCCACCTTGCACGAGCCGCGCTGGCTCCGCCGGGCCCCGTTGACTTCCCGCAAGCCGCCTAGGGGCATCGCCGCTTCGCTGCAGTGCAAAAGATACAATCCAACCTCAAGCGTTGCCGCGGGCCGCACGCGCGGTCCTGTCCCTCATGAACGCTCCCACGTCGCCACAGGCGCTCCAAGCCGAGTCGCCTGTCCTCGAACCGCCCGCTCGCCTGCGGGAGATTCCGTACAACTACACGTCGTTCTCCGATCGCGAGATCGTGATCCGCCTGCTGGGCGCGGACGCCTGGCGCGTGCTCGACGAACTGCGCGGCGAGCGCCGCACCGGGCGCAGCGCGCGGATGCTCTACGAGGTGCTCGGCGACATCTGGGTCGTGCCGGCGCAATCCGTACCTGCAGGACGACCTGCTCGACAACCCCAAGCGCCGCGCCGCGCTGATCGAGGCGCTGCATCACCGGCTGCGGCGAGATCGAGAAGCGGCGCCAGCCGGACGACGCCGAGCGCGACGCCAGGGTCGGCCAGTTGCTCGCCGCGGCCAGGCGCGGCAGTGCAGGAGTTCGAGGACGAATTCACGCGCCACCTGGGACCTGCGCAAGAAGGCGCGCCGCGTCCTCGCCCGCGCACACGCGCAGACGACAACATCCGCTTCGACGGCTTCGCGCGCGTGTCGCACGTGACCGACGCGACCGACTGGCGCGTGGAGTATCCGTTCGTCGTGCTGCAGCCCGACCGCGAGGACGAGATCCCCGGCCTGGTGCGCGCCTGCATCGAACTCGGCCTGACCATCATCCCGCGCGGCGGCGGCACCGGCTACACCGGCGGCGCGATCCCGCTGACCCCGTTGTCGGCGGTGATCAACACCGAGAAGCTCGAGGCGCTGTCGGAGGTCGAGAAGCTGCAGCTGCCGGGCGTCGACGGGCTGGTGGCGACCGTCTACTCCGAGGCCGGCGTCGTCACGAAGCGCGTGTCCGAAGCGGCCGAGCGCGGCGGCTTCGTGTTCGCGGTCGACCCGACCTCGGCCGACTCCTCCTGCATCGGCGGCAACGTCGCGATGAACGCCGGCGGCAAGAAGGCGGTGCTGTGGGGCACGGCGGTCGACAACCTGGCGTGGTGGCGCATGGTCGATCCCGAGGGCAACTGGCTCGAGGTCGCGCGCGTCGGCCACAACCTCGGCAAGATCCACGACGTCGAGGAAGCGTTCTTCGAACTGACGCTGGAAGGACGGGCGCCAGTCCGCCGAGAAGGCGAAGACGCTGAAGACCGGGCACCTGGTCCTGAAGGGCGCGTCGTTCCGCAAGGTCGGCCTCGGCAAGGACGTCACCGACAAGTTCCTCGGCGGCCTGCCCGGCGTGCAGAAGGAAGGCTGCGACGGCCTGATCACCTCCGCGCGCTGGGTCGTGCACCGGATGCCCGACTGCATCCGCACGGTCTGCCTGGAGTTCTTCGGCCAGGCGCGCGAGGCGGTGCCGTCGATCGTCGAGATCACCGACTACATGGCGACGCGGCCAGGCGGCGCGGTCGCTCGCCGGACTGGAGCACCTGGACGACCGCTACCTGCGCGCCGTCGGCTACGCCACCAAGATCACGCCGCGGCACGCTGCCGAAGATGGTGCTGATCGGCGACATCGTCGGCGACGACGACACGGCGGTCGCGCGCGCCGCCTCCGAGGTCGTGCGCATGGCCAATGCGCGCAGCGGCGAAGGCTTCATCGCCGTGAGCGCCGAGGCGCGCAAGAAGTTCTGGCTCGACCGCGCGCGCACGGCGGCGATCGCCAAGCACACCAACGCGTTCAAGCTGAACGAGGACGTGGTGATCCCGCTGCCGCGGATGGGCGACTACACCGACGCGCATCGAGCGGATCAACATCGAGCTGTCGATCGAGAACAAGCTGGAGCTGCTCGCGGAACTCGATGCGCACCTGGCCTCGCCGTTTCCGCTCGGCAAGGCCGACGACGCGGAACTCGACCGGATGCCGCGCGACGAGGTCGTCGGCGACCGCGTCGAACAGGCGACCGAACTGCTGGCCTACACGCGCGCGCGCTGGTCGTACCTGCTGACGCACTTCGACACTCCGCTCGCCGAGGCGCTGCCGGAGCTGTCGCGGCTCGGCCTGACGCACCTGACCAGCGCTCATCTGCCGAACAACAGCGACCGCCGCACCCAGCAGGCGCCCCTGCGCGTCTTCGACCCGCTGCAGGACCACACGATCCGCGTGTCGTGGAAGACACGAGGTGCGGGCGCCGCTGGAGCGGATCTTCACCGGCGCGCGCGTTCGCGCCCGTGCTCGCGGAGTGCGAGGCGATCCACCAGCGCGTGCTGCACGGGCCGCGTGTTCGTCGCGCTGCACATGCACGCCGGCGACGGCAACGTGCACACCAACATCCCGGTCAATTCCGACAACTACGCGATGCTGCAGCGGGCCAACGCGGCGGTCGCGCGCATCATGCAGGTCGCGCGCGACCTCGGCGGCGTGATCTCGGGCGAGCACGGCATCGGCATCACCAAGCTCGAATTCCTCGACCGAGGACGAGACGGCGTCGTTCCGCCAGTACAAGCGCACGCGTCGACCCGGACGGCCGCTTCAACAAGGGCAAGCTGCTGCCCGGCGCCGACCTGCGCAACGCCTACACGCCGAGCTTCAGCCTGATGGACCACGAGTCGCTGATCATGCAGCAGAGCGACATCAGGGCATCTCGCGACTCGATCAAGGACTGCCTGCGCTGCGGCAAGTGCAAGCCGGTGTGCTCCACCCACGTGCCGCGCGCCAACCTGCTCTATTCGCCGCGCAACAAGATCCTCGCCACCTCGCTGCTGATCGAGGCCTTCCTGTACGAGGAGCAGACGCGCCGCGGCGTGTCGATCAAGCACTGGGACGAGTTCTCCGACGTCGCCGACCACTGCACCGTCTGCCACAAGTGCCTGTCGCCGTGCCCGGTCGACATCGACTTCGGCGACGTGTCGATGGCGATGCGCAACCTGCTGCGCCGCAGGGCAAGAAGAAATTCAACCCCGGCACCGCGGCGTCGATGTTCTTCCTGAACGCCACCGATCCGCAGACCATCAAGGTCGCGCGCAAGCTGATGATCGAGTGGGGCTACAAGGCGCAGCGGCTGGGCAACCGCTTGCTTCAGGCCTGCGGCGAAGGTGCAGACGAGCCATCCGCCCGCCACCACCGGCGGCCGGCCGAAGGCCACGCGAGCAGGTGATCCACTTCATCAACAAGCCGATGCCGGGCGGCCTGCCGAAGAAGACCTCGCGCGCGCTGCTCGACATCGAGGACGCGCGCTCGTGCCGATCATCCGCGACCCGAAGCGCACGACGAGCGAGTCGGAGGCGGTGTTCTACTTCCCCGGCTGCGGCTCGGAGCGCCTGTTCTCGCAGGTCGGCCTCGCCACGCAGGCGATGCTGTGGGAGGCCGGCGCGCAGACCGTGCTGCCGCCGGGCTACCTGTGCTGCGGCTATCCGCAGCGCGGCTCGGCCAGGTCGACAAGGCCGAGAAGATCATCACCGACAACCGCGTGCTGTTCCACCGCGTGGCCAACACGCTGAACTACCTCGACATCAAGACCGTGATCGTGAGCTGCGGCACCTGCATCGACCAGCTGCAGGGCTACGACTTCGAGAAGATCTTCCCCGGCTGCCGCATGATCGACATCCACGAGTACCTGCTGGAGAAGGGCGTCAAGCTCGAAGGCGTGACGGGCACGCGCTACATGTACCACGACCCCTGCCACACGCCGATGAAGAAGCACGATCCGATGAAGATCGTGAACGCGCTGGTGACGACCGCGGACGGTGAGGATCGCGAAACCGACCGTTGCTGCGGCGAGATCCGGCACGTTCGCCGATCTCCCGCCCGGACATTTCCACCCAGGTGCGCTTCCGCAAGGAGCGGAGGTGCGTGAAGGGCGCGACCGCGCTGCGCGCCGACGGCTTCGACGGCGAGGTCAAGGTGCTGACGTCCTGCCCGTCCTGCCTGCAGGGCCTGCTGCGCTACAACGACGACGCCGGCACCGGCGCCGACTACATCGTCGTCGAAATGGCGCAGCACCTGCTGGGCGACGACTGGATGGAGCAGTACGTGGCGAAGGCGAACGCGGGCGGCATCGAGAGGGTGCTCGTCTAGTGGCTGCGGCCCGGTAGCAGCGGCGCATCGGCATTGCTGGCCGCCGGATTGGAAAGCATCCCGGCCTGCTCCACTTCCTGGCGCGTCATGATCCTGACGTCACCGCGGTTGCACTGAGGAATCCGGCTGCCGGTAAGCACGGTGTCGCAGCGCTCGCGCGGCTCTTCGACTTGGGCCGTCTGCCCGGGCACGGCCTGGCAGGCGGCGAGCGCAAGCACCGGAACGAAAAACGCAAGACTGGTACGCATCGCAGCCTCCCAGGAAGGACGGTCAGCGGTCGAAGGGAACAACTCGCGCAGCGGCTGCTTATCATCGGCCGCCATGACGGCGGGCCTTCTCCTGCGACCGATGGAAGTCCCGCGCGACTGCGAAGGCGTCGCGTGGGTGCGATCAGCGTGCTTCCCGGCGTGGCCCGTCAGCGCTGACGAGGTCGCCGGCACGGAGTCGCGCCGCCCGCGCGACAGAGTGCACCTCGCCTGGGTGGCTGTCCAGCAGGACGGGATCGCCGCTTACGGGTACGTGGAAGAACCAAATATCGCCGCCAGGCCAGGCAGGATCCGGATCCGGGTACTTGTCGCGCCCGCCCGCCGCGGACGCGGGATCGGCAGCGCGCTCTACGACACGTTGCTCGGACGGGCGGTCGAGGCCGGCGCGACCGAACTCGTCACCGAGACGGCCGAAGACGACGCGGCCGCTCACCAGTTCCTGGCGCACCGCGGCTTCGCGGAGTACCACCGGCGCATCGAGAGCCGCCTGGCGCTGGCCGGACGTCGAACCCGCGACGGTCGCGCGCGGAATCGCGACGCTCACCGACGCCTTCTTTCCGTCCGGCGTGCGCATCGCGACCTATCGCCAGTTGCTGCTCGCGGTCCCCGATGCGCCCCGCCGGCTGTACGATCTCGACGCGCTGCTTTGGGCTGACGTGCCCTTCGGGCTGGCTGGCAGCGTGCCGAGCTTCGAGCAGTACCAGGCGCTCGAGCTCGCCGACCCCGATTTCCTGCCGCAGGCCACGTTCGTCGCGCTCGACGGCCAGCGCTGGATCGGCCTGGGCGCGGTGATGAACGGGCGCGGCTTCCTGCTGAACTCGATGACCGGCGTGGCGCGCGACTGGCGCGGCCGCGGACTGGCCCGCTGGCTGAAGCTGCACACGATCCGCTGGGCGCTGGAGCGCAACGCGGCCGAGTTGCGGACCTTCAACGACGCCGTCAACGACGCGATACTCGGGCTCAACCAGTCGTTGGGGTTCCGGGTGACCCAGGTCGAGGTCCGTTACCGAAAGGATGTGCGATGAAGCAACCCGGCTGCGAGCTGTGCGAAGCCGAGGGCGGTCGCCTGGTCCTGTCGAACGAGTTCCTGCGCGTGGTGCTCGTCGACGACCCGCACTTCCCCGGCTTCGCCCGCGTTATCTGGCACGACCACGTGCGCGAGATGTCGGACCTCGCAGCCGCCGACCAGCAGCACCTGATGCAGACCGTGTTCGCGGTGGAGCGCGCGCAGCGCGCGGTGCTCGCTCCGGAGAAGGTCAATCTCGCCAGCCTCGGCAACGTCGTTCCGCACCTGCACTGGCACGTGATCCCGCGCTTCGCCGACGACAGCCACTTCCCGCAGCCGGTCTGGGGCACGAAGCTGCGAGAGGGAAGCGAGGAAGCGCTCGGATCCCGGCGCGCGCGGCTCGACCAGCTTCGCCGCGCGATCGCCGGCGAAGTCGCGCGCGCTGCGCGGACCTGAATCAGCCGGGCGCGCAGGGCCGCAGGGTCTGGGCCGGGAACTCGCTGCGCAGCGCAGCGAGCTGGCGCGAGGCCGCCGCGTCGAGTTCGCGCAGCTGGAAGCGCGTCAACACGACGGTGGAGGACCGGTCGCTCATCCGCGCACCCTTGACGCCCAGCTTCTCGAGCGCCGCAAGATGCGACTTCGCCGCCTCGGGATCGCGGAAGGACCCGAGGCTGATCGCGAACTTCAGCGGCGCGTTCTCGCTCATCACCAGCAGGTCCTTGACGCCCAGCTTGCGCAGTTCGTCCGCGCGGCGCTCGGCGTCCTCCGAGGTCTTGTGCGGCGGCAGGTAGACCATGTACCAGCCTGCCGCCTCGACCGGGCGGGGCTCGACTTTCACGCCCGGCGAAAGCGCCGCCAGCATCTTTTCGACCCGGGCGGCGTCCGCGGCCGCGAAGTCGCCGAACTCCACACAGGTCTGCGCGACGTCGAGGTCGAGCGGCGCGCTGCCTTGCGTCGCCCGCTCGCGCAATTCCCGCACCTCCGACTCGGTCAGCACGCGGAAGCGCTCAGGCTCGATCTGGCGCGCCACTCGCTCGGGCTCGCGTCCGGCCTCGCCGAAGCGGCCGAACGCGCCCTGCTGCCACGCGAACAGCAGCAGGTTGACCAGCACGAGCAGGAGAAAGGCCAGCTTCATCGGACTACCGCGGGACCGCCGCGCGCACGGCCAGGCCGCGCAGCACCAGATTATGTTCGATGAGCGGCGCGAGTTCGCCGGGCAGGCGCGCCGCGAGCAACTCGGCATGCCCGCCGGCGAGCAGCAGCCGAGGTGCCAGCCCGATGCCGGCCGAGAAGCGGCCGAACACGCGTTGCACCAGGCCGGCCTGGGCGTCGAGCACGCCGGTGACGATCGCCTGGTCGGTCGAGTCGGGGAAGTCGGCGGGTGCTCCGGTCGCGAGCGGAAGGCCGGCGGTGCCGCGCGCGAGGCTCTCGAGCATCAGCCGCACACCCGGTGCGATGCAGCCACCGACGAAACGCGGACTTCCTTCGCCGGCGCGGACGCAGTCGACGGTCGTGGCCGTCCCTGCGTTGACGACGACCAGCGACGCGCCCGGCAGCCGGGCGCAGGCGCCGAGCAGCGCGTGCCAGCGATCCGCGCCGAGCTGCTGCGGCTCGAGGTAGCCGTTGACCAGCGTGACTTCGCCGCGAAACGACGACTGCGATCGCATCCACTCGATCTCCGCCAGGCCCGCCGCCCGCGCGGCCCGTTCGACCGCCGCCACCACCGCGGCATTCGCGACGGAGCAGCCGACCGCGCGGCGCGGAGCCGGAGCCGCTCCCCAGGCTTCGGAAAGGGCGGCGGTCACATCCAGGCCACCGCGGTGCAGGGCCCGGCCACCGGCCGACAGGCTGCCATCCGCCGCCAGGCGTGCCCACTTGACCGCGGAGTTGCCGACGTCGATCAGCAGCGTCACGGCGTCGCGTCGCGGAACACCACATCCCCGACGCTGACCGTGCGCGGCGGGCCCGCACCGACTTCGATCAACAGGCGGCCGTGGCCGTCGACGTCGACGAGGCGTCCGCTCACGACCGCCGCGCCGTTGTCCATGACGTCGACGGTCCGCCCGCGGCCCTCCATCAGCGCACTGAAGCGGGGTCGGAACGCCGCGAATCCCTGGCGCGTGAACACGTCGAGGGTCTGCAGTGTCGCCGCGGCGAGCCGCCCGATCCATGCCTCGCGTTCGGCAGCGACGATGGCCGGCGGCAGGATCTCATCCAGCCCGAGGGCCGGCTGGTCGATCATGTGCCGCGTGCTCGGCTCGAGATGCAGGTTGATGCCGATGCCGACCACGAGCGTGAAGCGCGCCTTGTCGTCAGCGGCAAGCTCGCTCAGGATTCCGCCCAGCTTTCGTCCGTCCACACGCAGGTCATTGGGCCACTTCAGCTGGACCTCGACGCCCCGCGTCTGCAGGCACTCCGCCAGCGCGACGCCGCACGCGAGCGTGATCGCGGGCAGCGAGGCCGGCAGTTCGGGCAGCGGCATGCCCATCGAGAACAGCAGCGCGTGCCGCGGCAGGGCAAACCACGGCCGGCCGTGCCGGCCGCGGCCCTCGTGCTGGAAGTCCGTGGCGCGCAGCACAG
This sequence comes from uncultured beta proteobacterium, assembly GCA_963707725.1. Lineage (GTDB taxonomy): Bacteria > Pseudomonadota > Gammaproteobacteria > Burkholderiales > Burkholderiaceae_F > JAOUJD01. Next base: position 317,891 of record CAVPRE010000010.1, read on the forward strand.
GCTGCGCGAACTGGACCCTGCGGGCGCGGGCCATCAGGTCCGCGCTGGTCGACGACGTCTGGTCGACGACCTCGACCGCGCACTTGCCGGTCCAACCCGAGTCGCCGATCCAGCCCTCGATCGCACGCTTCGAAAGAGGCGGCGGATCGAACGCAGTGTCAGACGACGCAATCGCGGCGGAGTCCATGAGGGCCGGTAGCGGAGAGTTCGCGGGAATTTACCATCCGGGTCGGGTCGCCCCTTCGTTGCTCGACGCGGCTTGTCAATGCATCGCGGCGGACCCGACAATCGGGCATGGGTGCGTCTCCCCTCGCCGGCAAGTCGTGGCACACGCGCAGTTCCCCGCTGGCCCGGGGCGCCTGCGCGGTCTACGCGCTGCTCCTGCTGTACTCGGGACTCGCGCCATGGCGCGGCTGGCGCGATCTCGGCGTCGCGCCGCTCTCGTACCTCACGGCGCCGGTGCCGCGATACCTCACCACCTTCGACCTGATCGTCAACGTCCTGGGCTATGTGCCGCTCGGAGCGCTCGTCGTGCTGGCGCTGCACCCGCGCGTGCGCGGCGCCATGGCCGTGCTGCTGGCAGTGGCTGCGGGCGCGCTGATCTCCGGAACGATCGAGGCGCTGCAGACCTATCTTCCCAGTCGCGTCCCATCGAACATCGACCTCGCGACGAACAGCCTCGGCGCGCTCGCAGGCGGCCTGCTCGCCGCACCGTTCGCGTCGAGCCTGATCGACCGGGGCCGGCTCGCCGACCTCAGGCTGCGCTGGTTCGAGCGGCGCCCGTCGGCGCTGCTCCTGCTCGTGTCGCTGTGGCCGCTCGCGCAGATCGCGCCGAAGCCGATGCTGTTCGGGTCGGGCGACCTGCGGGAAGCGCTGGGCGGAGCCGTCTCCGCGCTCGGCGGCACGTGGCCTTCGCTCGACCCGTCCGGGTTCGGGCCGGCGGAGTTCGTGCTGGCCGAAGCGTTCGTCGTGTCCGCGGCATTGCTCGCGGTCGGCCTCGCCTTCGCGTCGACGATGCGCAGTGCCGCGCCGCGCGCGGCGCTGCTGGTTGTGCTGCTGCTCGCCGCGCTGGCGGTGAAGACGCTGGCGCACGGCACGCTGTTCGGGCCGGAGCGGGCTGCCGCCTGGCTCACGCCCGGCGCCTACGGCGGACTCGCGATCGGCATGCTCGCGCTGATGGCGGCCAGCGCGGGCCCGGTGCACTGGCGGCCGCGCTTTGCGCTGGTGGCACTCGCTGCCGCGCTGGTCGCGGTCAACATCGTGCCGGCAAACCCCTACTTCCTCATCAACCTTCAGGAGTGGCGGCAGGGCATCTTCCTGAACTTCAACGCACTGGCGAACTGGCTGTCGACCCTGTGGCCCTATGCGCTCGGCATTGCGCTGCTGATGCACGCCGTGACGGCGCGCTCCCTGCGCTGAGGCGGGCGTCCCGCTCCCTATAATTCACGCTTTCCCGTCGAGAGGGCGGTTGCGCCCCGCTCATGAGCTACTACCAGCGACACGTGTTCTTCTGCCTGAACGTCCGCGAGGACGGAGCAGCGTGCTGCGGCCGCCACGACGCCGCCCAGATGCAGCAGTACGCCAAGTCGCGCGTCAAGCAGATGGGGCTGAGCGGCGAGGGCAGGATCCGCATCAACAAGGCCGGCTGCCTCGACCGGTGCGACGAGGGGCCGTGCGTCGTCGTCTATCCCGAGGGCGTCTGGTACACGTACGTCGACCAGCACGACATCGACGAGATCATCGAGTCACACCTGGTCAAGGGCGAGGTGGTGGAGCGCCTGCGCATGCGCGAGCCAGGCGACAACAGGCCCTGAATGCTGTCGGGCGCCGGCAGGCACACGATCGACGGCCAGGCCGGCCGCATCGAGTTCGCGCTCGACTGGCCGGAGGATGCGCCGCCGCGCGGGATCGCCTACGTCGGCCATCCGCATCCCCTCTACGGCGGAACGCTCGACAACAAGGTCGCCTCGACGATGGCCCGCACCTTCGCCGCGCTCGGGTGGCTGGCGGTGCGACCGAACTTCCGCGGCGTCGGCCGCAGCGAGGGCACGCACGACGAAGGCCGCGGCGAGACCGACGACTTCGTCCACCTGATCGATGCGCTTCCGGCGCTGCCCGCGGTGGCGGGGCGCATCGGCCCCGCGCTCCCGCTGGCGCTCGCCGGGTTCTCGTTCGGCAGCTACGTGGCCTCGCACGCGGCACGCACACTGGCGGCGCGGCACCATCCGGTCCGCCATCTCGTGCTCGTCGGATGCGCCGCGGGGAAGTGGCCAATGCCGAACGTGCGGCACGACACCCTCGTGATCCACGGCGAGCACGACGAGACCATCCCGCTCGCCGACGTGTTCGAATGGGCGCGTCCGCAGAACCTTCCGGTGGTGGTCGTGCCGGGTGCGGATCACTTCTTCCATCGGCGGCTCCCGCTTCTCAAAGCGCTGATAAGCGCGCACATTCTGGGGATGTCTGCGTTTGACGCTGCCCAGCAAACTCCGTAAAAACGCTCGACCGCCCGCACTCGCACGGGCCGATCGAAAACGGGGACACGGGCGCGCGCCGCGCGCAACGCGATGGATGGATCTCTGATCTACGCGAAGACGCCCAGGGGCGTGGCCGAAGTGGGCGCGCGCAGCGCGCAGCTGTCGATGGTCGCGCGCCGCGTGCTGATCATGATGGACGGCAAGCGGACCGTCGACGATCTCGCCGTGTTCGTGCGGGCCGGTGAAATCGACGCCATCGTCACCCAGCTCGAAAGCGAAGGCCTGGCCGAGAAGGCCGGCGAGTGGGCCGCATCGCAGCCGACGACCGTCGCTCCACGGGCCATCAGCGAGCCGACGCGTCCGGAACACCGACCGTCGCCCCACCCCTGCCGGACGACCGCGAACTCGCCCCGATCACGCTCGAGGAAGCGAAGCGACGCGCGGTGCGCGAGCTGAACGAACGCCTCGGCCCCGAGGCCGACGTCATGGCAATGCGCATTGAAGCCTGCCGGAGCATCGATGAGTTCCGCGAGCGCGTGCGCGACGCCGAGCGCTTCGTCACCGCGGCGCTCGGCGCGGCCGCGGCGCAGGACTACCTGCGCGCGCTGCGGCGCGGGCCTTGAAGCGCCGCGGCCCGCCACCGGACGAAACCGGCCGGCGGCCCCACGCCTCGTCGTTTCCACGCATGGATGGAGCGGCAGGGCAGGCCCCCGGGGGCGATAGAATCAGTGCGCTTCCTGCCTCACCTCCGGTCACGTGCCGCTTCCCCAGTACGCGCTCGCGCGCGCCTTCCTCGCCCTCTTCCTCCTGCTGCTGATCGCCGGCAGTGCATTGGCGCAGTCCGGTCCGGTGCTGGCGGCGCGCGCCTGGACCCTGGTCGATGCCATGAGCGGCGTGACGATCACGTCGTCCGCCGCCACGCAGCGCATGGAGCCCGCCTCGCTGGCCAAGCTGATGACGGCCTATGTCGTCTTCACGGCGATCGGGGAAAGCAGGACCCGGCTCGACGCCACCGTGCAGGTGAGCGCGGCGGCGATGGCGGCTCCGGGACGGTCCGGCTCGCGGATGTACATCGAGCCGGGTCGCCCGGTCACGGTCGACGAACTGCTGCAGGGCCTGATCGTCGTCTCGGGAAACGATGCCGCGGTCGCGCTGGCCGAGCACACGGCCGGCAGCCCGGAGGCTTTCGTCGAGCGCATGAACGCGGAGGCGCGCCGGCTCGGCATGAAGAACACGCGCTTCGCCAACGCCACCGGCCTGCCCGATCCGCAGCAGTACTCAACGGCGGAAGACCTCGCCCGGCTCGCGCAGCGGCTGCTCGCCGACTTCCCGCAGTACGCGCGGCTCTTCGCGGCAGCGGGAGCTCACCTACAACCGCATCACCCAGTCGAACAGCAACCGGCTGCTCTCGAGCGACGGCAGCGTCGACGGCATGAAGACCGGGCAGACGGAAGGCGCCGGCTGGTCCGTGATCGCGACGGCCGCTCGCGCCCAGGGCACGGGCGAACGAGCGTTCGACCGCCGCCTGGTCGCCGTCGTGCTCGGCGCCGCCAGCGACTCGGCGCGGGCCCAGGAAGCGCTGCGGCTCCTCAATTTCGGCTATGCCGCGTTTGATACCGTTCGGCTCTACAGGCAGGGCGACGTCCTGGCGCGCGCCGAGGTCTGGAAGGGAGACGCCGGCAACGTGCCGATCGGCATCGGGCGCGATGTCTACGTGACCGTTCCGACCGACTCCCTGCGCGCGCTGGGCAAGACCGGACTCCAGTCGGCGCTCGAGCGCGACGACCCGCTCGTTGCGCCGCTCGACCGGGGCGAAGTCGTCGGGCGGCTGAAGGTCACCGCGGGCGGCGCCAGCGTCGCCACCGTGCCGGTGGTCGTCCTCGAGAGTGTCGGCGAGGCCGGCTTCGTCGGGCGCGCGTACGATGCCGTGCGACTGTGGTGGAGGAGGCGCAACTGATGGAGTGGCACGAGGGAACGTGTTACCTGAACGGCAAGTGGATGCCGCTCGCGGACGCCAGCATTTCGGTGCTGGATCGCGGCTTCATCTTCGGTGACGGCGTCTACGAGGTGATCCCGGTCGACACGGTCGACGGCATCCGCGCGCCCTTCCATGCGCGGCCGCACTACGCGCGTCTGCAGCGCAGCCTCGACGCGGTGCGCATCTCGAATCCGTTTTCGCTCGAACAGTGGCTCGACCTGACGGCGGAGCTGATCGATCGCCATCCCTGGCCGCGCCAGTTGATCTACGTGCAGGTGACGCGCGGCGTGGCCAAGCGCGACCATCCGTTCCCGACGGGTGTGACGCCGACGGTGTTCATGAACAGCACGCCGTGGCCGCAGATCCCCGCCGAGCAGATCGACAACGGCGTGTCCGCGGTGACCCACGCCGACGAACGCTGGCTGCACTGCGACATCAAGAGCATCTCGCTGCTCGGCAACGTGCTGATGAAGCAGTACGCAATGGACCACGGGGCGTCCGAGACCGTGATGCTGCGCGACGGCTTCCTGACGGAGGGATCGAGCACGAACACGATGCTCGTGAAGGACGGCGTCGTGATCGCGCCGCTGAAGACGGTGCAGATCCTGCCCGGCATCACCTACGACGCCGTGTTCGACATCGCCCGCGCGCACGGACTGAAGACGGAACGCAGGCCGGTCACGCAGGCCGAACTGCGCTCCGCCGACGAGGTGTGGCTGAGCTCATCGGGCCGCGAGGTCCTTGCCATCACCCGTCTCGACGGCGCGCCTGTCGGAAGCGGCCGGCCAGGCCCGGTCTACCGGCAGGTGCAGGCGTGGATGCAGCAGGCCAAGCGCGAGGACGCACTGGCATGGAAGGCCGAGCGCGACGGCCGCACTGCCGCGGCATGACGGACGACACCCCGCTTCCGCCGCCCGGCCTGCAGTTCCCGACCGAGTTCCCCATCAAGGTCATGGGTCGGCGTGTCGAGGGGTTCGCGCAAGTGATCGTCGAAGTCGTCCGCGCCCACGCTCCCGACTTCGATGCCTCCACTCTCGAGATGCGGACCTCGAAGGACGGCAACTACCTCTCGGTGACGGCGACCATCAACGCGACCTCGCGGGCGCAGCTCGACGATCTCTATCGCGCGCTGACGAGCCATCCGCTCGTCAAGATCGTGCTGTAGCGGCGATGATCGTCCGCATGCTGGCGCGCGCGGAGTACGTCCCGACCTGGGACGCGATGCGCGCGTTCACGCAGCAGCGCACGCCGGACACCGAGGACGAGCTCTGGCTGGTCGAGCACCCGCCCGTGTTCACGCTCGGCCAGGCCGGGCGCCGCGAGCACCTGCTCGCACCGACCGACATTCCAGTGATTGCCACCGATCGCGGCGGCCAGATCACGTACCACGGGCCGGGCCAGGTCGGTCGCGTATCCGCTGCTCGACCTGCGGCGCCTCGGCATCTTCGTCAAGGAACTGGTGTTTCGTATCGAGCAGGCGGCGATCCAGACGCTCGAACGATTCGGCGTCGACGCGCGCCGCGTGAAGGGCGCGCCGGGCGTCTATGTCCCGCATGCGGCGAGCCGGGCGTCCGGCGAGTTCGCGGGGCTCGCGAAGATCGCCGCGCTGGGCATCAAGGTCACCCATGGCCGCTGCTACCACGGGCTGGCGCTGAACGTCGGGATGGACCTCGCCCCGTTCTCGCTGATCAACCCTTGTGGCTACGCAAACCTGGCGGCCGTCGACCTGGCGACACTTGACATCCGCGTCGAGCTGGACCGACGCTGCCTCCGCGCTCGCAGAGCGCCTCCGGACACATCTGTCGTGAACAGCACCCTCAATTCCCAGGTCGCGATCGAGCCGGGCTCCTCGAAGCGCCTGGCTGGTGGCCTTGCGGCCGAAGACGCTGTGGATCGCCGTGGTTCCGGTGTTCGTCGGCACGTCCCTCGCCGTCGCCGAAACCGGCCAGGTGAATCCGCTGATCGCCTTCCTCGCCCTGGTGGCGTCGATCCTGCTTCAGGTCCTGACCAACCTGCAGAACGACGTCGGCTACACCAAGCGCGGCGCGGAGACGGCCAGCCGGATCGGCTTGCCACGCGCCACCGCGCGCGGCTGGCTCACGATCGCGGCGGTGCATCGGGCGCTGGTCGCGGTCGTTATCGCCACGATGCTGGTAGGCCTGCCGATCGTCCTGCACGGCGGCTGGCCGGTGCTGTTGATGGGGGTGGCGTCGATCGTCGCCGCCTGGGCGTACATGGGCGGACCCCGCCCGATCGCCTACACGCCCTTCGGCGAACTGACCGTCTTCGTGTTCTTCGGCCTGATCGCGGCGGTCGGCAGCTACTACATCCAGACCGGCACGCTGTCGCCCAGCGCGTGGCTGGCCGGATCCGCGATCGGCGCGATCGCGGCCGCCGCGCTCGCGGTGAACAACATCCGCGACTGCGCGCACGACGCCGAGGTCGGCCGCCGCACGCTGGTGGTCACGCTCGGCAAGGCGGCCTCGGAGCGGGCCTTCCAGGCCGCGTTGCTGCTGCCGTACGTGCTCACCGTCGCGCTCGCGCTCACCGACGATCGGCTGATCGGCCTGCTGGCCGTGCTGGTCACGCTGCCAGCGGCAATCGGGCTTGCGCGCGACCTGCCGCGCACGCCGCCCGGCCTGCCGTACAACGAGATGCTGTTCCGGACCTTCAAGCTCGAACTCGTGTTCGGCGCGTGCTTCACGATCGGCGCCCTGCTGCCCGGCCTGCTGCCGGGCGTCCGCTAAAATCCGCCCGTTCCCCCCAGCGCGGCGCGGATTCCACCCGTCGCGACCATCCTCCCATGAGCAGCACGCCCCTCCCGCCGCCGGGATCCCGACGCGCCATCGCCCAAGCTGAAGGGCGAGGCGAAGACCGGCAAGGTCTTCAGGAAGTTCGACATCAAGCCCGTCCCGGCGGGCCAGGCGCTGAAGAAGCCCGAGTGGATCCGCGTCAAGGCGGGGTCGCCGGCCACGCGCTTCTACGAGATCAAGTCGATCCTGCGCGAGCACAAGCTGCACACGGTGTGCGAGGAAGCGACCTGCCCGAACATCGGCGAGTGCTTCGGCAAGGGCACGGCGACGTTCATGATCATGGGCGACAAGTGCACGCGCCGCTGTCCGTTCTGCGACGTCGGCCACGGCCGCCCGGACCCGCTCGACCCCGACGAGCCCGCCAACCTGGCGAAGACGATCGCGGCGCTGAAGCTCAACTACGTCGTCATCACCTCGGTCGACCGCGACGACCTGAAGGACGGCGGCGCGAAGCACTTCGTCGACTGCATCCGCGCGACCCGCGCCGCGTCGCCGTCGACCCGCATCGAGGTACTGGTGCCGGACTTCCGCGGCCGCCTCGATCGCGCGCTCGAGATCCTCGTGACAGCGCCGCCGGACGTGATGAACCACAACCTTGAAACGGTGCCGCGGCTGTACCGCGAGTCGCGTCCGGGTTCGGACTATCACCACTCGCTGGCGTTGCTGCAGGAGTTCAAGCGGCGGGTGCCGGGCGTGCCGACCAAGAGCGGCCTGATGGTGGGGCTGGGCGAGACCGACGACGAGATCCTGCAGGTGATGCGCGACCTGCGCGCGCACGAAGTCGACATGCTCACGGTCGGCCAGTACCTGGCGCCGACCAATCACCACCTGCCGGTGCGCCGCTACGTGCACCCGGACACGTTCCGCATGTTCGAGGCGGAAGCGGCCACGATGGGCTTCTCCCACGCCGCGTGCGGCGCGATGGTGCGGTCCAGCTATCACGCCGACCAGCAGGCGCACGCCGCGGGCGTCGCCTAGCAAAGAGGGCGCCGCTCCCGTCGCCACGCCTGGCGCCGACGCACATCGGGCGCAACGGGGCCACACCCCTCCCGCGCCGCCGACCCGCCGTCTCAGCCGGCTTCCGCGGCGAGCAGCCGCGGCGGCAGCGGTGCATCGAGCGCCGCGCAGATCATCCGCAGCGTGCTCGCAGCCGCCCAGTTCGTGGCGTCGTCCGCGAACGCCGTCGCCGTCACCGCCTTGATCAGCTGCGGCTTGGCGAGCGGCGCGAGCTGGTTCAGCCGGTCGAGCGCGTCCGAGACCGCATCGAGCCGAATCGAGTCGCCCGGCGTGAACGGCGTGTCGACGCCGGGCAGCAGCAGGGCGCCCGCGTTGAACGCGTGCTGCGCACGCACCGGCAGGCGCACGGCGGCGGCCAGCGAGAGCACGAGGCCGGCCTCTGCGGGCAACTCGCGAACGGTGCGATAGCTGATCGGTACGACCCGACCCGCCTCGGGGCCCAGCCGGCGCTTCAGGATCGTGAACAGCAGGAACTCCGGCACCGACAGGCGACCGTCGGCGACGATCAGCATGTGCGCGACCCGCAGCAGCCGCTGCCGCGCGTCCTGCGGAAGCTTGCGCAAGGCCGGCATGGCCGTGTCGGCCAGCGGCTGGCGAGCGCCCGGCGGCAACTGCTGGATGCGGCCGTGGTAGTCGTCGACGATCGGCAGCGCCTCGCGGCCGTACGCCTCGGCGATCACCCTGTGCTGCTGCGCGCGCAGGTCGACGTCGAGGTCGACCAGCAGCGCCAGCGCCAGCAACTGCGAGCGCGAGCCATCCTCGGCCGCGGCGCGCAGGGCCGCGAGCGTCGCGCCCTGCGCGTCGTCAAGCGCGAAGTCGCGTGAGCGCGGCAGGCCGACCTTGCCCACGGCCTCGGTGATCTGTGCTGCCGCCGCGGCGGATGCGGTGACGAGGCCAGCCACCGGCGACAGCGCATCGGGAAACGAAGCGGATGCGGGCGCGGCCGCGCCGGCCGCGGTCGCCGTAGAGAAGAACGGAATCGGCGGACGCTCCTCCTCGGCTTCAGAACGGCCGTCGAGGGCGAGCGCGACACGGTCTTCCGGCGCGGGCAGGAACTCCCGGGCGCGCCCGTAGATTCGGCGGACACGCTCCTTGATCGGCGGATGCGTGGCGAACAGTCCGCTGACGAACGCGGGACGCGCCGCCCCGAGGAACAGGTGCGACAGCGATTCCGCCTGCGGATGATCGATGCGCGTGCCCAGTCCTTCGGCGGCGCCGAGGCCGCCGATCTTGCGCAGCGCGCCGCCGATGCCGTCGGGGTTGCGCGTGAACTGGACCGCGCTGGCGTCGGCGAGAAACTCGCGCTGGCGCGAAACGGCGGCCTTGATCAGCCGTGCCGAAGAACACGCCGATGTAGCCGAGCACCCACAGCACGACCCCGGCCAGGGCAACCACCGCGATGCCGCCGCCGCGGTCACTGCCACCGCGGCCGCGGCCGGCGACCTGGAGCAGGAAGCGACCGGCCATCGCGACCATCGTGATGCCCGAACAGCACGCCGATCAGCCGCATGTTGAGACGCATGTCGCCGTTCAGCACGTGGCAGAACTCGTGCCCGATGACGCCCTGCAGCTCGTCGCGCGTCAGCCGCGTCAGGGTGCCGCGGGTCACGGCGATCACGGCGTCGTTGATCGAGTGGCCCGCCGCGAACGCGTTGATCGAGTTCTGGTCGTCCATCACGAACACGCGCGGCACCGCCACGCCGGACGCGATCGCCATCTCCTCGACGACGTTCAGCAGGCGGCGGTCGAGCAGGTCACGCGTCGACGGGTCGACGGGCCGGGCACCGACCATCCGCGCGACGGCCTCGCCCCCGGACGCGAGCGCGCTCATCTCCACCGCCGTGCCGCCTGCGATCAGGCCGAGCACGACCAGCGTGTTGGTCAGGAAGAAGCCGTTCGGAAGGGCCGCGGTCCCCCACGGGAGACCGGCCGGCAGGAAGGCCGTGAAGTAGACGCCGGCGCCGACGACATTCACCGCGACGACGACGCACAGGACGGCGAGCGCGAACAGCACGATCAGCCGCCGGCTCGTCCGGCGCGCGACTTCCTGATGCTCGAAGAAGTCCACGGGATGCTTCTGTCAGGGCGCGCGGACGCACCGGGCGCCCGCCACCGCCCTTCGCCCCTTCGTCAGAACTGCACTTTCACCGGGCGACGCTCCTCGTCGCTCTCGGTGGACTCGAGCAGTTCGGCGGCGGGCGAAGGAAAAAGCGCTCGCGATGATGTTCGTCGGGAACTGCTGCGCGGACGTGTTGTAGCTCATGACCGCGTCGTTGAAGCTCTGGCGCGCGAACGCGATCTTGTTCTCGGTGCCGGTGAGTTCCTCTGTGAGCTGCATCATGTTCTGGTTGGCCTTCAGGTCCGGATACGCCTCCGCCAGCGCGAACAGGCGCGATAGCGCTCCGGACAGCGCGCCCTCGGCCGCCACCAGTCCCTGGATCGCGGACGCCGAGCCGGGATCGGCCGAGGCCGCCGCGTTGGCGCTCACCGCCGTGTTGCGGGCCTTGATGACGTTCTCGAGCGTTTCGCGCTCGTGCTTCATGTAGGCCTTGGCGGTCTCGACGAGATTCGGGATCAGGTCGTAGCGCCGCTTCAGCTGCACGTCGATCTGCGCGAAGGCGTTGCGGAACTTGTTGCGCAGGCTGACGAGGCGGTTGTACGCGCCGACCGCCCAGAAAACGACGACCGCAATGATCACCAGCACGACGATCCAGCCCATGTCACCCTCCCGAGTCGGACAACCTTTTCGTCACCCGCAGCGCGGGCACGCGGCCGAGCCCGCGTCGATCCAACGTCGACGCGGCTCGCACAAGACGCCTGGGGCGCCCTGTCCCCGTCCTCGCCAGGCGACAGGGAGGCGGACTATAAGACAACGGGCACGCGAGGCAAGGGTCGATGGAGCGCGGGAAGCCGCCGCACATCAGTTGACGCCAAATTGCGACACGCGCGTCACTTCGCGGTGCCGGGCGTGACCACGGGTGACGCGACGGCGGCCGACGAAGCGTCGGGTGCCGGGTTCGATGCAGGCGGCGCGCCGGCGGCCGGCGTGGCGGTCGTCGCCGGCGCGGGCGGCTGGCTGGCTCCCAGCCGACGCTGCCGCACCTCCTCCGGCGTGCCGAAGTCGAACACCTTCACGACTTGCTGCACTCCGGCGACACGGCTGGCGACGTAAGCGGCGACCTCGCCTTCCTTGGCGGTGACGAAGCCCATCAGGTAGACGATGCCGCGTTCGGTCACGATACTGATCGCGCTGTACGGAACCTCCTTCGTGTTGACGAACTGCGCGCGGACCTTGGTGCCGATCGTGGTGTCGTTCGTGCGCTGCCCCAGCGAGGACGGCCTGGCGACCGCGAGCTCGTTGACGACCGCCCGCACGTTCAGCGACCGCGCGGCGATCTCGCCAGCCTGCGCCTTCGCCTGCTCGGTAGGCACCTCTCCGGTCAGCAGCACCTTGCGCTCGTAGCTGTTGATACTGATGTGGACCTCGTTGGCGTTGCTCTTGAACGCCGTGCCCAGTTCGCTGCTCAACCGCAGCTGGATGGACTGGTCGTCGAGCTGCGCCCCGGTCGAGCGCCGATCGGTGGCGACGATCGCCGTGCCGGCCGCGATGGCGCCGATGACGACGACCGCGCACGACGACAGCAACGACACCACAAGGGCTGCCACAAACAGGGGTCTGGCCAACTTCATCTGTTCTCCTTCACTCCATGTCCCTACGTCGCGAACGCGTCGCGAACCCAGTCGATTGTGCCACTGCCGTCCACGGTGACGACGTCGAACCGGCACGCCGGCCAGCGCTCTCCGAAGTGCTCGGCAAGCCAGCGCTGCGCCGCGCGCGCGAGCCGCTTCTGCTTGTACACGTCCACGCTCGCCAGCGCACCGCCGAAGCGCTCGCTCGCGCGCAGTCGAACTTCGACGAACACGACGACGTCGCGCTCGCGCACGACCAGGTCCAGCTCGCCCTCGCGGTAACGTGCGTTGCGAGCGAGGACGCGACACCCCGAAGCGGACAGGTGGCGTTCCGCGGCCTCTTCGGCCGCCGCGCCCGCGCGCTGCTTCGGCGTGCGCGTGCCGGGCGTGCGCGGCGCAGGACCGCGCTTCGGCATCAGCGACCGATCTCCTCGCGCTCGATCGCACCATTGCGATAGATGGCCGCGGCGGGCGTTCGTTCCACGCGCGGGCCGGCAGCGCGGTCGACGGTGAGCCGCCCGGTCATGCCTTCGATCGTGAAGCGGGTCTCACCCGTGCTCCAGCGTTGCGCGACCAGATACGCGTCCGCTCCGAGCGCATAGAGCCGTGCGAGCTCGGCCGGCAGCGGCGTCGCCGGCCGCGTGCCTCCCGCGCCGGCCGTCGCGTCCGCGCCCACCAGCGACGGCATGTCGACGAAGCGGATGCCGTCGAGGTCGTGCGCGAGCGCGGTTGCCTCAGGGGCCGCCGCACCAGCGCCGGGATTGAGCAGCGACGTGCCGAAGATGGGAATCGGCCGCGGTATGCGCGCGCGCAGCAGCGCCGCCGCGCTCGCATCGAGCGCCAGGAAGACGGCCTCGTGCCGGCTCGGGTCGAGCAGCTTCGCCAGGCGGTCGCCGCCCTCCGCGGCGACGTCCACGACCGTCGGCACCTCCCCGCCTGCCCGCAGCGCGCTGACGTAAGCCTGCGCTACCCGTCGCTCGAGCGGCCCCGGTCCGGCGACGACGACGAACCGCGGCGCCACGGACGGGGAGCTGCGGAGGCCGACGAACTCGGACAGCGCGACGCGCACGACGTACTGGGCCTCGGCTTCCGCGGACAGTCCCAGCGCGATCATCGTCGGCGGCGCGCCTGCGCCGCGATCCGGATAGTTCAACGCCACCAGCGGCACCACGGCGTAGTTGCCGTCGAACACGGCATTGACCTCGCTGCGCAGCAGCGGTCCGACCACGACCTTCACGCCGCGCTCGTGTGCGCCGCCGATCGCGGCCTGCAACTGCGCGGCGTCATCGTCGAGCTCCATCACCTGGATGGCGGCCATGCCGCGGGCCGCCTCGTGCGCCGCAAAGAAACCGAGGCGGACCGCCTCGGCCGCCCGCGCGAACACGGTCTGCTGGCTCGGCAGGATCAGCGCGATCGATGGCGCCGTTTCCATCGCGAGCGGTGCTGCGGGCGGCTGGGCGGGGAGCGCAATGACCTGCGCCCGGAGGCCGCATGCGACACTAGCCAGCGCCAGCGCGGCAACGAGGTGCCGGGCGCGGGCGATGGTGGTCGTGGGAATCATGGGTGAACGAGCGGACAACAGGCAGGAACGGCTGTTCGAGGTCTCCGGAGTCACGGAGCAGGAACTGCCCGCGGGCTCATTGTATGTAGTTGCGTTGCCCATCGGCAATGCAGCCGACATCACGCTGCGCGCGCTCTGGCTGCTCGCCCGGATGGACGTGATCGCCGCCGAGGACACGCGCGTGACGCGTCCCCTGCTCGCGCGGTTCGGCATCGGCACGCCGCTCACGGCGACGCACCAGCACAATGAGCAGGAGTCGGCGGCCCGCCTGATCGAGCGCCTCGCGCGCGGGGAGCGGATCGCGCTGGTGACGGATGCGGGCACCCCCGGCATCTCCGACCCCGGCGCGCGCGTGGTGCGCGCGGTCCTCGACGCCGGGTACCGCGTCGTGCCCGTTCCCGGGGCAAGCAGCGCGGTGGCCGCGCTCTGCGCGGCCGGTCTGGCGCCGGGGCCGTTTCGCTTCGTCGGCTTCCTTCCGGCCGGGCGCGCCGAGCGTGAGAGGCAGCTGCGCGCGCTCGCGGCGGATTCGTCGCCTTTCGTGCTGTTCGAGGCGCCGCACCGCGTGCGCGAACTGGTGGCGCTGATGGCCGAGGTGCTTGCGCCGACGCGGCGGGTCGTCCTGGCGCGCGAACTGACGAAGAAGTTCGAGACCATCGAAGCGCACCGCGCCGGCGAGCTGGCCGTGCTCGAGGCCGACGAGCGCGGCGAATACGTGGTGCTCGTCGATGCCGGCTCGGAGGACGCAGCCGATCTCGACGCCGTCACACGACGCTGGCTCGAGGCCCTGCTGCAGGACCTTCCGCCGGCGCGCGCGGCCGCCGTCGCCGCCAGGGCGAGCGGCCAGCCGCGCGACGCGCTGTACCGGCTTGCGCTCCAGCTGAAGCCCGCGCGCTGAGGCCTGCTAACGCGGAAACGGAACGACCGGCTGGCCCAGCAGGCGCTCGAGCTGCAGCGCCAGGGAGAGCGCGGTCGCGCGGTCGGGCAGCGCGCCGACCAGCACGCGGAACAGGTTGTCGTCGCGTTCGACGCGCGCTTCGCGATGACTCGCGGGCAGCTCTCCGTCCGAAAAGCCGAGCACCGTCGCGACGCGCGCGGCGAGATCCTCGGCGCTCGCCTGCTGCGCAAACGCTCCGACCTGCACGGACCAGCGGGGCGTGCCGGTGGCCGGCCCGGGCGCCGAGGCGAGCGCGGGTGGCGGCAGCGACGCGGGAACGCCGCCTGCACTGGCCGGCAAGGCGCCGTCCGCGACGATCGGCGGGTTGGCCGTGCCTCCCGCGGGCGCGCCGCGCCACGCGCCCGACGCGATCTGCGCGGACGTCAGCCGCTCGATCTCGACCTCACCCGTTCCTGCGGCGGCGATGCCGAGCTTGACCGCCGCACCATAGGAGAGATCGATGATCCGGCTGTCCTTGAACGGACCGCGGTCGTTGACGCGAACGATCACGCTGCGGCCGTTGCGCGGGTTCGCGACGCGCACGTAGCTCGGGATCGGCAGCGTCGGATGCGCCGCCGTCATCGCGAACATGTCGTAGATCTCGCCGCTCGCGGTGCGGTTGCCGTGAAACTGGCGTCCGTACCACGAGGCCGCGCCCTTCTGCCGAAAGGGAACGTCGGCGTTCAGCGGGGTGTAGCTGCGGCCGAGTACGGTGTACGGGCGGTTGGCACGGGGATGCAGGGGCTCGATGCGCGGCACGGCGTCCGGGGCATCGGCGAGATCCGCCGGTGTGCGGTCGGGCGGCCCGTCGTTCTGGTAGTAGACGCTGCGCTTCGACGGCGATCCGCAGCCTGCGAGCAGCACCGCGCACAGGACCAGGGGCAGGCTCCGGTCGAGAGCCTTCGGGATGGCGCGCGACAGGGCCGCTGTGCCGGCGCTCACGACTGCACGAGCTTGCGGTTGGCGGCGATCGCCATCAGCAGTCCGCATGCCATGCCGAGCGTCACCAGCGCCGTGCCTCCGTAGCTGATGAACGGCAGCGGCACGCCCACCACCGGCAGGATTCCGCTCACCATCCCCATGTTCACGAAGGCGTAGGTGAACATGATCATCCCGATCGCCGCCGCCAGCAGGCGCGCAAACAGGGTCGGGGCGTTGATCGCAATCTGGAACGCGCGCGCGACGAGCGCGAAGAACAGCACGATCAGCACGACGTTGCCGACGAACCCGAACTCCTCGGAGTAGACGGCGAAGATGAAGTCGCTGGTGCGCTCGGGGATGAACTCCAGGTGGGTCTGCGTTCCCTCCATCCAGCCCTTGCCGAACGCGCCGCCGGAGCCGATCGCGATCATCGCCTGGATCGTGTGGAAGCCCTTGCCGAGCGGGTCCGCGGACGGGTCGATCAGCGTGAGGATCCGCTGGCGCTGGTAGTCATGCAGCAGCATCCACGCCACGGGCAGCATTGCCAGTCCGCCGACCGCCAGCACCGCCAGCCAGCGCCAGGGCAGTCCGGCGAAGAAGATCACGAAGAATCCGGCCCCGAGCACCAGCAGCGCCGTGCCGAGGTCGGGCTGCTTGAGGATCAATACGACCGGCACGAGCACGATAACCGCCGCCACGAGGAAGTCGAACGCGCGCAGTCCGCCCTCGCGCTTGTGGAAGTACCACGCCAGCATCATCGGCAGGCCGAGCTTCATGATCTCGGACGGCTGGATGCGCCCGACGCCGATGTCCAGCCAGCGCGTGGCCCCCTTCACCGTGACGCCCTTCAGCTCGGTGGCAATCAGCAGCGCCACGCCGACCACATAAACGGGCACCGCGAGACGCATCAGCAGGTGCGGCGATACGTTGGCGGCGACGAACAGCACGGCGAACGCGATCCCGAAGTTGCGCGCCTGGTCGGTGACGCGCCACGGGAAGTCGTTGCCGGCCGAGTACAGCGTGACGAGGCCGATCACCGCGAGGCTGCCGACGACGGCCATCAGCGCGGGATCGAACACGCTGACGTAAGGCCTCAGGATCCGGCCGATGCGGCCGAGGGCGACGTTGCCGGTCACTGCGCGGCCTTCGCCTTCGCCGCCGGCGAGGCCGTGGCCGGAGCCTCCTCGTCCGAGCCTTCGCCGGCCGGCGCGTCGGGTACCTTGCCGAGCAGGTAGTAATCGAGAACCTGGCGCGCGATCGGCGCCGCCGCCCGCGCGCCGAAACCACCGTTCTCGACGAGGATCGCCATCGCGATCGTTGGCGCGTCGGCAGGAGCGAACGCGATGAACAGGGAGTGATCGCGATGCCGCTCCGCCACCCGCGCCTCGTTGTACTTCTCACCCTGCTTGATGCCGATCACCTGCGCGGTGCCCGTCTTGCCCGCCACCCGGTACGGCACGCCCTTGAACACCCCGCGGCCCGTGCCGCTGATGTTGACGTCGACCATCGCCTCGCGCACGAACCGGAGATGCTCGGGCTTGACGGGGATCTGGTAGCTCTTGTCCCTCACCGTCAGCCGCTGCTCGCCGGTGCGCGGGTCTTCGATCGCCTTCACCAGATGCGGCTTCATCACCGCGCCTCCGTTCGCGAGGTTCGCCGTGGCGTGCGCCAGCTGGAGCAGGGTGAACGCGTTGTAGCCCTGGCCGATGCCGACCGAGATCGTCTCGCCGGGATACCACTTCTGCTTGAAGCGCTTCTCCTTCCATGCCGAGGACGGCAGGATCCCGGTCTGCTCGCCCTCGACGTCGACGCCCGTGATCTGGCCGAACCCCCACGGCTTCATGAAGTCGTGGATGGTGTCGACGCCGAGGTCGTTGGCGAGCTGGTAGTAGTAGATGTCGCTCGACTTCACGATCGAGCGGTGCAGGTCGACCGGGCCGAGCGGAACCTTGTTGGAGTCGCGGAACACCCGGTTGCCGAACAGGAACGTGCCGTTGTCCTGGATCACCTGCTCCGGCCGGCGCTTGCCCGTCTCCAGCGCCGCGAGCGCGAGGAACGGCTTGTAGGTGGAACCGATCGGATAGGTCCCGCGCAGCGCGCGGTTCAGCAGCGGCTTGTCCGGGTCGGTGTTCAGCTCGTCCCAGGACTTCGGGTCGATGCCGTCGACGAACAGATTCGGGTCGAAGGTCGGTTTCGACACGAACGCAAGGATGTCGCCGGTCGCGGGCTCGATCGCGATCAGCGCGCCGCGCCGGTCCCCGAACGCGCGCTCGACGATCTTCTGAAGTTCGATGTCGACCGAGAGGATCAGGTTGTTGCCGGGCAGGGAAGGCTTGCGCGACAGGGTGCGGACCGCGCGCCCGCCCGCGGTGATCTCGACCTCCTCGACACCCGGCGTGCCGTGCAGTTCGCCCTCGTAGCTCTGCTCGACGCCGACCTTGCCGATGTGTTCCGTCCCGCTGTAGGCCGCGGGGTCGCCGCGCGCTGCGGCGAGCCTCTCGACGCGCTCGAGGTCGCGCGGCGAGATGCGGCCGATGTAGCCGATCATGTGCGACGCGACCTCGCCGAGCGGATAGTCACGGAACAGCCGTGCGCGCAGTTCGACGCCCGGGAAGCGGAAGCGATTGGCGGTGAAGCGCGCGACATCCTCGTCGGACAGGCGCGTGCGGATCGGGATCGAGTCGAAGCGCTTGGTTTCCTCGAGCAGCTTCTTGAAGCGACGGCGATCGCGCGGCTGGATGTCCACCACCTGCGCCAGTTCGTCGATCGTCTGCTCGAGATTTCCGACCTTGGCCGGGGTGATCTCCAGCGTGTACGCCGAATAGTTGCGGGCGATGATCGCGCCGTTTCGGTCCTTGATCAGCCCGCGGTTTGGCGCGACCGGAAGTACGGCAATCCGGTTCGCCTCGGCGCGCTCGCGGAAGTCCTCGTGCTTGACGACTTGCAGCCAGGCGAGGCGCGCGATCAGGATCGCGAACACGGACAGCACGAAGGCGCTCGCCACGAGCACGCGCGCGCGGAAGTGCTGCACCTCGCGCTCGGGATTCCGCATCGCAGCGACGCTGGACCCGAACGACAGCTCGTCGTTTGACCGGCGACGACCGCGGAACCAGCGCCTAGCCATGCGGGGCCTGCATCGAACACGGATGCGCGCGCGACACGAGCGGCAGGCGCAGCAACAGAAGAACCGGCATGAAGCGAACGGGCGACCGGGCGGGCGCCCCGAGACGAAGCTGGCGGATTATAGGAGCGGGAATACCCCTTGCCGATGCGGGAGATCGATACGGATGACGCGTCGGCGCGAGGCGCGGAGGACGGTCCGCGCCCTTTGACGCAACGCATCCGGGCGCGGGGGCGCCTGCTCGATACTCGTTCGCAAATGACCACCGCGGAAAAGCCGATCCGCTTCAACCGCGATCGTCCGACCACGCCGCGCCTGCTGCGCGAGCTCGAAACGATCGAGGCGATGACGAGGATCTACTGTGCCGACCACCACGGCTCGCCGCATCCGTGCGCCGACTGCCAGGCGCTGATGACGTATGCCTCGAAGCGGCTGGCGGTCTGCACGTACGGCGAGGACAAGCCGGTCTGCGCGAAGTGCCAGATCCACTGCTATGGCAAGGCAATGCGCGAGCAGGTGCGGGAGGTGATGCGCTACTCCGGCCCGCGCATGATCCTGCGGCATCCCTGGCTCGCGCTGATGCACGTGGTCGACAAGCGTCACGTCGCCCCGCCGAAGCCGAATGCCGGGGCACAACCGGCCGGGCCGACCCCGCCGGCCGAGGCCGCGGCACGCGGGTCGCCCGGGCAACCCCCGTCGGGCGATCCTAGCCGACAGGAGTCGGCGACACCCCCCTCCCGTTGACTCTTCGCAATACAGCATCCCGGCCACCGGCCAAGCTGAAACCGGACTTGGACTCCAGTGCCTGCATGCCCGCCGCTCTTCTCCGCACGATCGCCTTGCTCGTACTGGCAGCGCTGGTCGCCGGGTGTGCGGAACTGCTGCCGAAGTCAAGGACGGAAACCCAGGCGACGTGGGCGTCCTTCGAAGACGCCCGTGCCGCCATCGAGCGGATCGAGCCGTACAAGACGACGCGCTCGGACCTGATGGCGCGCGGCATTGGCGTCGAACGCGACCCGACCATCACGCTGCTGAGCCACGTCGATATCGCGGTGCGCTTCCCGATCGGCGGCGTGCTGCGCTCCGAGGACGTGGATCCCGGTATCCGTGACTGCCTGAAGGCAGGGAAGTCGTGCAACGCCTACCAGATCAATGTCCGTCGCACCAACCGCAACCGCGTCGGCAACTTCTGGCTCGACGCGCTTCGCTTCCGGCGCCAGACGGACGTGACCGGCTGGACCTTCAACGCGCTCGTCCTGTTCGTCGACGACGTGGCGGTCTATGCCGTGTTCGGCGGCCAGCCGGCCATCCACGAGGTCGAGGTCGATCGCAACCCGCTCGGCCCGCTGCAGGGCTGGGGCGACTGGGCGGCATCGAAGATGCTGGATTAGTCGCTGCGTCGCTCGTGTACGCGAAGCCCGACTCTGTCGGGCTTCGCACGTGCACTCGCTCCGATTAGTTAGACAGGCGGGCTTCGGGCGGCCGGGCACCCGCCTGTTCCACAAAGACACGGCACCCCACCCCGGCAAGGCCGTGCCGATCAGGGGTGTATGTGCTGCCCTCCCCGCCCGGCGGGGAGGGAGGGGGTGGGGAACCCAAACCCCTCCCGCGCGGCGGGAGGGCTGGGTGGGTGTCGTTGCATTTGTAGATCGATCAATCGCCCGGCCGCCCGAAGATTGATCGACTGACCCAGGCGCGAGCGCAGCTCGCGTGCCGCCGAGGGTGCACGTGCGACGGCGAAGCCGTCGCGTACACCTGAGGCGCCCGCTAAAGCGGCCGCGTGTCGTCGCGCTCGGTCGGACGTCGTTGCGGCGCCAGCAGCAGCCAGGAGACCACGGGCCAGAGCGCGGTGCCGACCAGGCTCTCCGCGAAGTAGACGAAACCCGGCCAGTTGCCGCCGACCCACACGCGCACGGCGAGCGACGCGACCTGCGCGACCAGCAGCAGCGGCAGCACGTGCAGCGCCTGGGCGCCGATCGGGAACCAGGTCAGGCGCCGATGCAGCGTGATGGCTCCATAGGAAATCAGCGTGTACGCGAGCGCGTGTTCACCGAACAGCGCCCCGCTGTGCACATCCATCAGCAGGCCGAACACGAAAGAGGCGCCAATGCCGACGCGCCGCGGCTGGTGCACGTTCCAGAACAGCAGCGCCACCGCGAGCCAGTCCGGCACGAACGGCAACTGACCCCACGGAAACAGGTTCAGCAGCAGGGCCACGACCAGCGAGCCCCAGATGAAGAGCGGGTTCGCGGGTCTCAGCAGGTAATGCGGCCGGGTCCCGAGTCGCGTGCCCGACAGGTCGCGCGGCTGGCTGCTGCGCAACGCGAAGGTGTCCCGCAGCCAGCCCCTTTTCCACGGCGCGCTCACCGGCGAGCTCCCTTGCGGGGCGCTTGTTCGGCGGCCGCCGGCGGCGCTGGCAGTCGAGCCGGCTCGGCCAGCAGCACGAGCAGGTGCTTGTGGCTCTCCACGCCGGCCAGCGGCGTCATCACCACGCGGGCGAACTGGTCCGTGGTCGCGGGCTCCATCCGCGCGACACGCGCCACGGCGAGCCCTGGCGGGTAGACGCCGTCCAGTCCCGACGTGACGGCGATGTCGTCCTTCACGAGATCGGCATTGGGCGCCATGAACCGGAGGTCGAGCGTGCCGGGCTCGGCGCCGCCGTAGGCCACCCCGCGCAGGCCGTTGCGGACGATCTGCACCGGGATGGCCTGGTCCTTGTCGGTGAGCAGCGTGACCTCCGAGGTGTCGCGGAACACGCGCGTCACCTGGCCGACGACCCCGACGTCGTCGATCACCGGGCTGCCCGCGCGAACGCCCTCGTTCGACCCGGCGTGCAGCACGATCTTGCGCGCAAAGCGGTCGCGCGTCTCGTAGAGGACCGCCGCCAGCAGCGAGGCGTTGGGCAGCCGCTCCTTGGCACCGAGCAGCTTGCGCAGCCGTTCGTTCTCGACGGCGAGATCGCGAGCCTGCTGCAGCGACTGCGCGTTGGCGAGCGCCGCCTGCTTCAGTTGCTCGTTCTCCCGCTGCAGGTTCGCAACGTTGGCGAAGTAATCCCCGACCGCGCCGAAGGCCCGGCTGGGAATGAGCAACACCTGCTGGACCGGGTACAGCGCGATGCCGACCCCGACGCGCACCGTCTCGAGGACACGGATGCGCGAGTCGATGACGATCAGGGCGATCGCCAGGAACGAGAAGAATGCAGCGCGCCCGCGCGGACACGCCCTGGTTGAACAGGGGCGGGGGGCCGTATTCCATTAGCGGAGCGCGCGAAAGTGAAAACCTACTTTCGCGCGACTAGTCAGAAAAAAATCGGTGGCAAAGCCACACGATTTTTTTGAGGGGAACTGCGACGCGAGGGGCACGACGAGGCTTCGTTCGTCGTGTTCTTATCAGCCGGTCGCGAAGATGGTGCCGAGCTTGTCCATCCGTTCCAGCGCCATGCCGGAACCGCGCGCGACGCAGATCAGCGGCTCGTCGGCGACGATGACGGGCAGGCCGGTTTCTTCCATCAGCAGGCGGTCGAGGTCGCGCAACAGCGCGCCGCCGCCGGTCAGCACCATGCCGCGTTCGGCGATGTCGGCGCCGAGTTCCGGCGGGGTCTTTTCCAGCGCGATCTTGACGGCGGAAACGATCTGGTTCAGCGGGTCGGTCAGCGCCTCGAGGATTTCGTTCGATGAAATCGTGAATTGCGCGGGATGCCTTCGGCCTTGTTGATGCCGGAAACTTCCATTTCCTTGACTTCTGCACCGGGAAGGCGGAACCGATGTTCTTCTTGATCTTTTCGGCGGTATTTTCGCCGATCATCATGCCGTAATTGCGGCTGATGTAGCTCATGATCGCTTCGTCCAGCTTGTCGCCGCCAACGCGGACCGAGCCGGCATAGACCAGGCCGCCGAGCGAGATGACGCCGACTTCGGTGGTGCCGCCGCCGATGTCGACGACCATCGAGCCGGTGGCGTCGGAAACCGGCAGGCCGGCGCCGATCGCAGCGGCCATCGGCTCCTCGATCAGGAAGACCTGCGACTGCGCCCGAGCGCCGATCGCCGATTCGCGGATGGCGCGACGCTCGACCTGGGTCGAGCCGGAGGGCACGCAGATGATGATGCGCGGGCTCGGGCGAACAGCTTGGGGGTGACGCTTCTTGATGAACTGCTTGAGCATCTGCTCGGTGACGGTAAAGTCGGCGATCACGCCATCCTTCATCGGACGGATGGCCTGATGCTTCCGGGAGCCTTGCCAAGCATGTCCTTGGCTTCCTTGCCGACCGCCTGGATGGTTTTTTTGCGTTCGGACCGCCTTCGAGGCGGATCGCAACGACCGACGGCTCATCGAGGACGATGCCGCGGCCGCGCACATAGATGAGCGTGTTGGCCGTGCCGAGGTCGATGGCGAGGTCGTTGGAGAAGTATTTGCTGAGGAATCCGAACATGGTATTGTCCTTTTTGCCTGGTGCGGTGGGTCGAGCTACGCTCTACCGTATACGCGCCTCTGCGGACGCTTGCCCTTTTCGGGCGCGCGAGCCTGACGAGAAGGCGCGATGATAAACGAGTCGACTGGCAATCGCCGTCAACCGTTGCTTTAGCGTCGGATCACGAGCGCCCTCTCCGGCCCTTCCGCCAAGGCACTCGATCGATCGAACGAGCTCGTCGCATTGCCCATCTCGCCCGGATCGACGTCACGGACGAGGAAGACGCGCGGACGCTCGGAGCAGCTCGGCCGACGTGTTCGCGATGATCGAGCAGATTGCGCGCGGTCGATACCGCCGGCGTCGAGCCCTTGACCCACCCGCGGGCGGGCGACCAGCGGCTGCGCGCCGACGACGTCACCGAGGTGGTTTCGCGCGACCAGCGCGACGCCACCCGCCGATCGCGCCGGAGCGCGAGGACGGCCTCGATCCTCGTTCCACGGGTGATCGAGTAGCGGCACGCAGCCGACGGGGGCCGGCCGCGGGCCCGTGCCGTCCGGTGGCGTCACTCGCGGGCCTGCGCGCTGGCGCTGCCCGGCGCGAGGTCTCGGCGGTCGAACTCGCGAGCGCGCTCCTCGGTCGGATCGGACTCCCGCCGCGATCTGAACGCCTTCATCGACGTGCAGCCCGGAAGCTGAGCCTGGCGCAGGCGCGCGGACGCCGACCCGCCGGCGCCGCCGGCGAGCGACGCGCGGGCCGCTGCTCGGCGTGCCGCTCGCGCACAAGGACATCTTCGTGACCCGCGGATGGCGCTCGACGGCGGGCTCGCGAATGCTCGCCGACTACGTGAGCCCGTTCGACGCCACAGTCGTCGACGGCCCGCCGCCGCCGGCGCCGTTGTGCCTCGGCAAGCTCAACTGCGATGAATTCGCGATGGGCTCGGCGAGCGAGAACACACTTCGGCGCGGTCCGCAATCCGTGGGACGCGCACGCGTCGCCGGCGGCTCGTCGGGCGGCTCGGCGGCCGCGGTCGCCGCCGGACTCGCACCGGTCGACCGGCACCGACACCGGCGGCTCGGTGCGCCAGCCGGCAGCGATGTGCGGCGTCACCGGGATCAAGCCGACCTACGGCCGGGCGTCGCGCTACGGCATGATCGCGTTCGCGTCGAGCCTCGACCAGGCGGGCGTGATCGCGCGCTCGGCCCAGACTGTGCGCTGCTGCTCGGCGCGATGTCGGGCTTCGATCCGCGCGATTCGACCAGTCTCGAGCGAGCGGCGACGATTCTTCGGCGGTGCGGCGACGTGCCGGCCGGGCGCGTCAGACGCCACTCGATGGCCTGCGCATCGGCCTTCCGGTCGAATTCTTCGGCGCCGGGCTCGACGCCGACGTCGGGCCGCGGTGCAGGCGGGCAATCGACGTGTTGCGCGCAACTCGGCGCGACCCCGATCGAGGTGTCGCTGCCCACGCCGAGCTCGCGATTCCCGCATACTACGTGATCGCGCCGGCGGAGGCGTCGAGCAACCTGTCGCGCTTCGACGGCGTTCGCTACGGCCATCGCGCTGCCGCGTACCGCGACCTTGCCGACATGTTCGAGCGAACTCGCGCCGAAGGTTTCGGCACCGAAGTTCAGCGCCGCATCCTGATCGGCACCTACGTGCTGTCGCACGGGTACTACGACGCGTACTACCTGCAGGCGCAGCAGTTGCGACGACTGATCGCCGACGACTTCGGTCCCGCGTTCGCGACCGTCGACGTGATCGCAGGGCGGCGCGCCGAGTGCCGCGTGGCACCTCGGCGAGCACGCCGACGATCCGGTGAAGAACTACCTCGCCGATGTCTACACGCTGCCCGCGTCGCTCGCCGGCTTGCCGGCGCTGTCGATGCCGGCGGCCGACGCCCAAGGCCGGCCGGTCGGCTTGCAGCTGATCGGCCTATTTCGACGAGGCGAGGCTGCTCGGGATCGCGCATCGCTTCCAGACGCCGACCGACTGGCATCGACGCCGGGCCCGAGGAGCCGACGTGAAACCAACCGGCGATGCAATCGGGCTGCGCGCCGCCGCCATTGCGTTCGCGGCCGTGGCGCTGGCGTCGTGCTCGATTCCCGGGCCGCGCGACAGGCCGGCCGCGGTGCCGTCCGCCGCGCGATGCCGGCGCTGCCACCTGCGGCGGCGCGCGCGGCGCCGCGGCGCCGCCCCGCAGGCGCGCCGCGGGCGTCGTGGCCCGCAGCGATTCGCGCGTGATCGAACTGGCCGGGCGTTGTTCGCAGACAGAGGACGACGGTTTCGGCGAGCGTGCGGTACTCGAGGTGCGCGGAATCTGGTGCGCGCGCTGAATTGGGAGATCAAGGTCGGGCGACGGCGGGTGCCGCTTCGATCGGCCCGACTTCCGCGCAGACGCAGTGGCGCCGCACATCGAGCTGCGCGCGGTCGATGGCAGCGGCTGCAAGCTGATGATCTGGCAGGACCGCCGGCGAGTGACGCTCGCGCACGTGGGCTGCGCGCGCTGGTGCAGCCGCCCGCGATCTACGACAAGGCCTGGCCGGTGATGTTCGATCCGTCGACCGGCGGCTGCGCCGACCTCGTGCGCGCGGCGCAACGAGTCGCCACACGACGGGTTCGCGATGACGCCTGCAACACCGCTGGGAAGTGGTGATCGGGCTCGAGACGCACGCGCAACTGGCGACGCGCTCGAAGATCTTCTCCGGCGCGTCGACCGCATTCGGCGCCGATCCGAACACGCAGGCGTGCGCGGTCGACCTCGCGCTGCCCGGCACGCTGCCGGTCCTCAACCGCGCGGCGGTGGAGTGCGCGATGCGCGTCGGGCTGGCGCTCGGCGCCGCGATCGCGCCGCGCGGTCGGTGTTCGCGCGCAAGAACTACTTCTATCCCGACCTGCCCAAGGGCTACCAGATCAGCCAGTACGGACCTGCCGGTCGTGGTCAGGCGGCACGCTCGAGATCGTGGTGAGCGAGGGCGGGGCGAGCGCTACGCGAAGACGGTGTCGCATCACGCGGGCGCATCTCGAAGAGGACGCCGGCAAGTCGCTGCACGAGGACTTCCACGGCATGAGCGGCATCGACCTGAACCGCGCCGGCACGCCGCTGCTCGAGATCGTCACCGAGCCGGACATGCGATCGGCGGCGGAGGCGGTCGCGTACGCGAAGGCGTTGCACGGCCTGGTCGTGCTGGCTCGGCGTGTGCGACGGCAACATGCAGGAGGGTTCAGTTCCGCGGTCGATGCCAACGTGTCGGTGCGGCGGGTCGGGGCAGACGCGCGCTCGGCACACGCTGCGAGATCAAGAACCTGAACACCTTCCGCTTCCTCGAGAAGGCGATCGACTTCGAGGTGCGACGCCCGGTCGAACTGATCGAGGACGGCGGGCACCGTCGTCCAGGAGACGCGTCTCTACGATCCGGACCGCGACGAGACCCGCTCGATGCGGAGCAAGGAAGATGCGACGACTATCGCTACTTCCCCGACTCCGACCTGCCTGCCGCTGGCGATCGACGTCGCGTGGATCGACGCGGTGCGAGCGCGAGATGCCCGAGCTGCCCGCGGCGATGCGCGACGCTATCGCGCGTCGAGTACGGGCTGTCGAGGCGCACGACGCGCTGACGCTCACCGCATCGGCGGCGTGTCGCGTTACTTCGAGGCGGCGCTCGGCGATGCGCAGGTGGCCGCGGCCGGGCGCCGCAAGGCCGCGCGCCAACTGGGTCGCTCACCAAGCTCGCGCCGCAGCTCAACCGAGATGCGGTCGTGCCGGTCGACGCCGGCGCCGATGCCGGCCCCACGGACCTCGGACGGGCTCGATCGCGCGCGTCGTCGATGGCACCGTGGACAGCAAGACGCGCGCAGGACGTGTTCGCCGCGGCTGTGGGCGAGGCCGCGCAGCCGCGTGACGCGGCCGACCGCGACGATCGAGGCGCGCGGCCTGAGCCAGATCAGCGACGACGCCGCGATCGTGCCGCTCGTCGATGCCGTGCTCGCTGCGAATCCCCGGTCGGTCGAGGAGTTCCGTGCCGGCAAGGACAAGGCGTTCAATGCGCTCGTCGGACAGGTGATGAAGGCCACCAAGGGGAAGGGCGAATCCGCAGCAGGTGAACGAGATCCTGCGGCGGCGGCTGGCGGGCTGAGCACAAAGCGAAAGCGGCCCCGAGGGGCCGCTCCTTCTGCCTTGTCTTCCTTACGGCCCGACCGGAACCAGCACCGGGTCCCAGGTAGCGTTGGCGGCGCGTCCCGATGTTGGTCGTCTGCATCACGTACCCGGTCGCCGTGGCCTCGAGCTTGTAGCTGAAGTCGGCAGGCGGACTGGCAGGAGTTGTAAAAGCCAGCGGCAGCGTCGTCGAGTACGCGGCATGCAGCGGTGAAGCGACCGGCAGTGTCATGCTG
>CAVPRE010000011.1:0-37519 GCA_963707725.1 uncultured beta proteobacterium
GTCGCGCTCGGTCGGACGTCGTTGCGGCGCCAGCAGCAGCCAGGAGTTCCACGGGCCAGAGCGCGGTGCCGACCAGGCTCTCCGCGAAGTAGACGAAACCCGGCCAGTTGCCGCCGACCCACACGCGCACGGCGAGCGACGCGACCTGCGCGACCAGCAGCAGCGGCAGCACGTGCAGCGCCTGGGCGCCGATCGGGGAACCAGGTCAGGCGCCGATGCTCAGCGTGATGGCTCCATAGGAAATCAGCGTGTACGCGAGCGCGTGTTCACCGAACAGCGCCCCGCTGTGCACATCCATCAGCAGGCCGAACACGAAAGAGGCGCCAATGCCGACGCGCCGCGGCTGGTGCACGTTCCAGAACAGCAGCGCCACCGCGAGCCAGTCCGGCACGAACGGCAACTGACCCCACGGAAACAGGTTCAGCAGCAGGGCCACGACCAGCGAGCCCCAGATGAAGAGCGGGTTCGCGGGTCTCAGCAGGTAATGCGGCCGGGTCCCGAGTCGCGTGCCCGACAGGTCGCGCGGCTGGCTGCTGCGCAACGCGAAGGTGTCCCGCAGCCAGCCCCTTTTCCACGGCGCGCTCACCGGCGAGCTCCCTTGCGGGGCGCTTGTTCGGCGGCCGCCGGCGGCGCTGGCAGTCGAGCCGGCTCGGCCAGCAGCACGAGCAGGTGCTTGTGGCTCTCCACGCCGGCCAGCGGCGTCATCACCACGCGGGCGAACTGGTCCGTGGTCGCGGGCTCCATCCGCGCGACACGCGCCACGGCGAGCCCTGGCGGGTAGACGCCGTCCAGTCCCGACGTGACGGCGATGTCGTCCTTCACGAGATCGGCATTGGGCGCCATGAACCGGAGGTCGAGCGTGCCGGGCTCGGCGCCGCCGTAGGCCACCCCGCGCAGGCCGTTGCGGACGATCTGCACCGGGATGGCCTGGTCCTTGTCGGTGAGCAGCGTGACCTCCGAGGTGTCGCGGAACACGCGCGTCACCTGGCCGACGACCCCGACGTCGTCGATCACCGGGCTGCCCGCGCGAACGCCCTCGTTCGACCCGGCGTGCAGCACGATCTTGCGCGCAAAGCGGTCGCGCGTCTCGTGCGACGCGAGGGGCACGACGAGGCTTCGTTCGTCGTGTTCTTATCAGCCGGTCGCGAAGATGGTGCCGAGCTTGTCCATGCGCTCGAGCACGATGCCGCAGCCGCGCACGACGCAGGTCAGCGGCTCTTCGGCCACGACGACGGGCAGGCCGGTTTCCTCCATCAGCAGCCGGTCGAGGTCGCGCAGCAGCGCGCCGCCGCCGGTCAGCATCATGCCGCGGTCGGCGATGTCGGCACCGAGCTCCGGCGGCGTCTGCTCGAGCGCGATCTTCACGCTGGAGACGATCTGGTTCAGCGGATCGGTGAGCGCCTCGAGGATCTCGTTGCTGGAGATGGTGAAGCTGCGCGGGATGCCCTCGGACAGGTTGCGTCCCTTGACTTCCATTTCCCGGACTTCGGAGCCCGGGAACGCCGATCCGATTTGCTTCTTGATCAGTTCCGCCGTCGGCTCGCCGATCAACATGCCGTAGTTACGGCGGATGTAGTTGATCACCGCCTCGTCGAACTTGTCGCCGCCAACGCGCACGCTGCCCTTGTAGACCATTCCGCCGAGCGAGATCACGCCGACTTCCGTGGTGCCGCCGCCGATGTCGACCACCATCGAGCCCGACGCTTCGGACACCGGCAGGCCGGCGCCGATCGCGGCGGCCATCGGTTCCTCGATCAGGAACACCTGCGATGCGCCCGCCGCCTCGGCCGACTCCTTGATCGCGCGGCGCTCCACCTGGGTGGAGCCGCACGGCACGCAGATGATGATGCGCGGGTTCGGCGCGAACAGGCTCGACGGGTGCACCATCTTGATGAACTGCTTGAGCATCTGCTCGGTGACAGTGAAGTCGGCGATCACGCCGTCCTTCATCGGGCGGATCGCCTCGATGTTGCCAGGGACCTT
Organism: uncultured beta proteobacterium; assembly: GCA_963707725.1. Classification (GTDB taxonomy): domain Bacteria; phylum Pseudomonadota; class Gammaproteobacteria; order Burkholderiales; family Burkholderiaceae_F; genus JAOUJD01. Next base: position 1,984 of record CAVPRE010000011.1, read on the forward strand.
GCCGAGCATCTGCTTGGCTTCCTTGCCGACCGCCTGGATCGTGTGCTTGCCGTTGGGCCCGCCTTCCTGCCGGATGGCGACAACCGACGGCTCATCGAGGACGATGCCCTTGCCACGCACGTAGATCAGCGTGTTGGCCGTGCCGAGGTCGATGGCGAGGTCGTTGGAGAAATAGCTGCGGAGAAAACCGAACATGTACCGCCCTGTGTGCCCTGGTGCCCGTTGGCGAGCTGCGCTGCTTCCGTTCCGGCGCCTCTGCGGACGCGTCTTTCTCCAGAGGAGCGCAGAGTCTGAAGAGAAGGCGCGATGATAAACTAATCGACTGCGCAAACCGCACTTCAACCGTTCGCTTTAGCTCGGATCTTCGAGCGGCTTACTCCGGCCCCTCCCCGCCTTGGCACTCGATCTCGAACAGGTTCGTCGCATTGCCCATCTCGCCCGGATCGAAGTCACGGACGAGGAAGCGCAGCGGACGCTCGAGCAACTGGCCGACATCTTCGCGATGATCGAGAAGATGCGCGCGGTCGATACGACCGGCATCGAGCCCATGGCCCACCCGCTGGGGGGCCACCAGCGGCTGCGCGACGACGTCGTCACCGAGTCCGACCAGCGCGCCGCCAACCTCGCCAATGCGCCGGAGCAGCAGGACGGCCTGATCCTCGTTCCAAAGGTAATCGAGTAGCCATGGCCGACCTGGCGCATGCCTCGGTGGCGGAACTCGCGCGCGCGCTGGCCGCCCGGGAGGTCTCGGCGGTAGAACTCGCCAAGATGTTCCTTGGCCGGATGGACTCCCGCCGCGACCTGAACGCCTTCCTCGACGTGCGTCCGGAAGTGACGCTGGCGCAAGCCGGGGCCGCCGACCAGCGCCGGGCCCGCGGCGAGGCGACCGCCCTCACCGGCGTTCCGATCGCGCACAAGGACATCTTCGTCACCCGGGACTTCCGCTCGACGGCGTCGAGCCGGATTCTCGAGGGCTACATGAGCCCGTTCGACGCCACCGTGGTCGACAACCTCGGCCGCGCCGGCATGGTGACCCTCGGCAAGCTCAACTGCGACGAGTTCGCGATGGGCTCGAGCAACGAGAACAGCGCCTACGGCAACGTGCTGAACCCCTGGGACCCGAAGGCGGTCCCCGGCGGCTCATCGGGCGGCTCGTCGGCCGCGGTGGCGGCGCGCATCGCGCCGGTCGCCACGGCCACGGACACCGGCGGGTCGATCCGCGAGCCGGCCGCGTTCACCGGGATCACCGGGACCAAGCCGACCTACGGCCGGCCGTCGCGCTGGGGAATGATCGCCTTCGCCTCGAGCCTGGACACCGCAGGCCTGATGACGCAGTCGGCCGAGGACGCGGCGCTGGTCTTCAACGAGATGCTCGGCTTCGACCCGAAGGACTCGACCAGTGTCGACCGCCCCAGCGAGGACTACACACGCTGCCTCGGCTCGGGCGTGAAGGGCCTGAGGATCGGCGTGCCGAAGGAGTTCTTCGGCGCCGGACTGCAGCCGGACGTCGAGGCGGCCGTGCGCGCGGCGCTCGACGAGTACCGCAAATTGGGGGCGGTGCTGGTGGAGGTCTCCCTGCCCAACGCTGAACTCGGCATTCCCGTCTATTACGTCGTCGCGCCGGCGGAGTGCTCGAGCAACCTGTCCCGCTTCGACGGCGTGCGCTACGGCCACCGCGCCAGGGACTACGGCGACCTGACCGACATGATCAAGAAGTCGCGCGCCGAAGGCTTCGGGCCGGAGCCCAAGCGCCGCATCCTGATCGGCACCTACGTGCTGTCGCACGGGTACTACGACGCCTACTACATCAAGGCGCAGCAGGTGCGCCGCCTGATCGCGGACGAGTTCCAGCGCGCGTTCCAGCAGTGCGACGTGATCGCGGGCCCGGTCACGACGAGCGTCGCGTTCGGGTTCGGCGAGAAGGCGGCCGATCCGGTCGCGATGTACATGGCGGATCTCTATACCGTCCCGGGCAGCCTCGCCGGCGTGCCGTCGATGAGCATTCCGTGCGGCTTCGGTACCGGTCCGGTCAACGGCGGGCGGCCGGTCGGCCTGCAACTGATCACCAACTACTTCGACGAGGCGCGGATGCTGGGCGCGGCGCACGCCTACCAGCAGGCGACCGACTGGCACAGACTCGTTCCGCCGGGCGCGTGACCGCGCCGCTGCACGCGAGAATCCACCGAAACCTTCCACCAGGAACCGGGCCATGCAGTGGGAAGTGGTGATCGGGCTTGAAACGCACGCCCAGCTGACGACGGCGAGCAAGATCTTCTCGGGCTCGTCGACCGCGTTCGGCGCCGAGCCGAACTCGCAGGCGAACGTGCTAGACCTCGCGCTGCCCGGCACGCTGCCGGTCCTGAACCGCGGGGCGGTGCAGCGCGCCATCCAGTTCGGCCTCGCGATCGGCGCCACCATCGCGCCGCGCAGCATCTTCGCGCGCAAGAACTACTTCTATCCCGACCTGCCCAAGGGCTACCAGATCAGCCAGTACGAGATCCCGGTCGTGCAGGGCGGCACGCTGACCTTCGTGGTGCAGCCGAAGGTGGGCGAGCCCTACGTGAAGACGGTGAACCTGACCCGCGCGCACCTCGAGGAGGACGCCGGCAAGTCGCTGCACGAGGACTTCCACGGCATGTCGGGCATCGACCTCAACCGCGCGGGCGTGCCGCTGCTGGAGATCGTTTCCGAGCCGGACATGCGCTCGTCGGCGGAGGCGGTCGCGTACGCCAAGGCGCTGCACTCGCTGGTCGTGTGGCTCGGCGTGTGCGACGGCAACATGCAGGAAGGCAGCTTCCGCTGCGACGCCAACGTCTCGGTGCGGCGCGGCCGGAGAGACGAGGCTCGGCACGCGCTGCGAGATCAAGAACCTGAACAGCTTCCGTTTCCTCGAGAAGGCGATCGACTTCGAGGTGCGACGCCAGGTCGAACTGATCGAGGACGGCGGCACCGTCGTCCAGGAGACCCGTCTCTACGACCCGGACCGCGACGAAACGCGCTCGATGCGGAGCAAGGAAGATGCGATGGACTATCGCTACTTCCCCGATCCGGACCTGCTGCCGCTGGCGATCGCGCCGGAGTGGATCGCGCAGGCGAAAGCGGAGATGCCCGAGCTGCCCGCGGCGATGCGCGAGCGTTTCGTGCGCGAGTACGGGCTGTCGGAGTACGAGGCGCAGACGCTGACCGCATCGAAGGCGCTGGCGCGCTACTTCGAGGACGTGGCGAAGCAGGTGGCCGACCGCAAGGCCGCGGCCAACTGGTCGCTCGGCGAGCTTTCGGCCGCACTCAACGAGTCCGGCGTGCCGGTCGAGCAGGCGCCGGTGTCGCCCGCACAACTGGCCGGGCTGATCGCGCGCATCACCGATGGCACCATCAACAACAAGACCGCCAAGGACGTGTTCGCCGCGCTGTGGGCCCGCGAGGGTGACAGCGCCGACGCGATCATCGAGGCGCGCGGCCTGAAGCAGATCAGCGACGCCGGCGCGATCGAGAAGATCGTCGACGAGGTGCTGGCTGCGAATCCCAAGTCGGTCGAGGAGTTCCGCGCCGGCAAGGAGAAGGCGTTCAACGCCCTCGTTGGCCAGGCGATGAAGGCCACCAAGGGGAAGGCGAATCCGCAGCAGGTGAACGAGATCCTGCGGCGGCGGCTGGCGGGCTGAGCACAAAGCGAAAGCGGCCCCGAGGGGCCGCTCCTTTCTGCCTTGTCTTCCTTACGGCCCGACCGGAACCAGCACCGGGTCCCAGGTAGCGTTGGCGGCGCCCGTCCCGATGTTGGTCGTCTGCATCACGTACCCGGTCGCCGTGGCCTCGAGCTTGTAGCTGAAGTCGGCAGGCGGACTGGCAGGAGTTGTAAAAGCCAGCGGCAGCGTCGTCGAGTACGCGGCATGCAGCGGTGAAGCGACCGGCAGTGTCATGCTGTAGGCACCTGTCGTTCCGTCCACGTTGTCGGTCGCGATCTCGACCTTGGCGACGAGGCCGACGGCCTGGACTGCTCGAACCACGCCCGTTGCGCGCGCGGCGTCGGGCCCAAACGTACCGCTGGCGGTGCGTGAGGCCGTCGGCGCCGCAGCGGCCGGCAGTACGATAGGCTGCGCCGCCGTGCTGAGTTCGACGACCGAACTGGTCGTGCTCAACGGAACGCTCCCGACGACGCTAGTGCCCCGTGCGGGGGATGTAAGAACCACGTCGTACGGCCCCGCTGCCGGATCGAGGAAGGCGAGGACGAACTCGCCGTTGGGGGCCGGCACGGTACTGCGAACGACGACGCCGTCCTTCTGCGCCGACACGGTCACGTCGGTGATCGACGAGTCGACGAAGCCGCGAATAGCGGCCACGATGCGCGGATGTGCGCTCAGGATAGGCTTCAGCAGATAGCCGCCGTTGCCGCGACCGAGCTGGACGATCGACCGGCACGCATCGAAGTCGATGACGAGGTCGACCAGCGTGTTCGGTTCGACGGTGAACGGCCGGTTGATCTTCAGGCCGCTTTGCGCAGCGCTCGGCGTGCGCAGCGGGATCTCCGCCGTCTGGCCTGCCAGCACCAGCGAATTCGCCGGCGTCGCACCCTGGTTGGCGCTCAGCACGAGGCGAACCTGGGTGTAGTTGCCGGCCGGGATCGGCGTCGTGCCCAGTTCCTCGAGCCGTCCGTTGGTCAGGTCGAGCAGGTTGATCTTTCTCGCCGGACTGATCGCGATGTCGGTCCAGCCGCCATTGGACGGCTCGGCATCGGAGGACTGGTGGACGCGAACCCGCTCGACCGTGACGAACACCTTTTCGAGATCTTCGTTGCCTACGCGGCAATTGGGCGCATCGGTCAGCGCGACACGCAGCGTTCCGGAGGCCGGCGCCGGAGCGACGCTGCTATCCCCTCCACCGCCGCCACACGCCACGAGCGCGGCGCTCGCTGCCACCGCCAGCAGGGCGGCCTTGATCCCTGTCTTCATCGTTCTCGTCATCGCTAAACCTCCTGCACATCGAGTCCCCAGTATGGAAGCGATTTCCATTCTAGAAACCGGAATCGATGCCGCGCGAGGGCTAATCCGATGGGCGGACGGTTCGCCCATCGCGTCCTTGCGAGAGGTCAGGGCCGTGGGGCGCGCCGTAGGTGAACCACCCTACAAAGCCACGCAGTTGGCGAGAAAGACGAACCGCGCCCATCTTGAAGAGGGCCCCGGAACCGCGGCGCGATGATCGCGCCCGCAGGCGCGGCCGCGATATCCGCGAAACCGAGAGTTCAGTACGTGCGCTGCGCCGGCTGGGCGCCCTGGGACATGAGTTCGCGGAAGCGCTTCTTGTCGGCGTCGAAGCGGTCGTTGATCCGCTGAATCTCGCTTTGGGCGTCCCTGATGATCTTCAGTTCGGCCCCGCGTTCCTGGTCGTTGCTGGTGAGCGCGCGCTTGATCGTCTCCGGGGTTTCCCGGTTCTTGTAGAACTCGGTCTCTTCCATGAGCCGTTTGCGCTCCTCGGCCATCCGGTCCAGCCGGACCTGCGAACGCTTCAAGACCTCGTTGCTGGAAACCAGCGCCTTGGTCCGGGCCGCGTCGATCTCCTCCTCGCTGGCGTACGCCTCGAGCAGCGAGCGGTCGCGCCTGCGCTGTGCCAGCGCCCGTTCCTCTTCGTCCGCCTTCCTCTTCGCTTCGATCGCCTGCGCCTTCTTCTCCTCGGCCGTCAACGGGCGCGGGATCACCCGGCGCAGCGAGCCGTCGCGGTTCAGTTCGCGGATGTCGCTGTTGTGGCACTCGGGCGGCGGCCGATCGCCGCTGTAGGTGCGGCCGTTCGCCACGCAGGTGTACATGGACGCCGACTGCGCGCTGGCGGCAGTCGCGACCGCAAGAAGAAAAGCGAACGCGGCGGGCAGGACGGGCCGTCCCCAGGTCCTTTCCCGCGCCATCAACTCATGCCCCATACCGCTCCCGATACCTTTCCACGGCAGGTAGAAATGATCGTGCAGCCGGCGCAAACGAAGACTCCGAATTGAGGAAGCGAAGCAGGTCATTCAGGTTCGCAATCGCCAGGACCGGCATTCCGTACGTGGATTCAACGCTTTGGACCGCGGACTCGGCTGACAGGGCGTCGTCGGCCCCGGACCGTTCCATGCGGTCGAGCGCGATCAGCACGCCGGCCGGGGTCGCCCCCGCCGCTCGGATCAGTTCCACCGACTCCCGCACGGACGTGCCGGCGGTGATCACGTCGTCGACGATCACCACCCGCCCGGCGAGCGCGCTGCCGACGATGACGCCGCCCTCGCCGTGGTCCTTGGCCTCCTTGCGGTTGAACGCGAACGGCACGTCCGCGCCGAGGTCGGCGAGCGCCACCGCCGTGGCCGAGGCCAGCGTGATGCCCTTGTAGGCCGGCCCGAACAACATGTCGAACTGCACGCGTCCGGCATCCCGCGCGGCAAGCAGGGTGCGCGCGTAGAAGCGGGCGAGCTGCCCAAGCGTTGCCCCGCGATTGAACAGCCCTGCGTTGAAGAAGTACGGCGACAGGCGGCCGGCCTTGGTCCTGAACTCGCCGAACTTCAGCACCCCGGACTGCAGCGCGAACTCGATGAATTGCTGTTGAAGTGCGTCCACGATCGATCGCGGGCTGGCCGCCCCTTGCAGTTAGGGCGCGATTTTGCCGCAACGGACCCCGAAAGGCTGCACAATCCCCCACCTTTTTAGGCTCGTCTTGTTGCATGTTCAGGATCGTCACACTCAATGCCAACGGAATCCGTTCGGCCGGCAGCAAGGGGCTGTTCCGCTGGCTGAAGCGTGCCGAACCGGACGTCGTCTGCCTGCAGGAAGTCAAGGCGCATGAAGGCGACATCCCGGAAGCGCTGCGTGCCACCTCGCAGTTCCACTCTCACTTCCACTGCGCCGAGAAGAAGGGCTACTCGGGCACCGCGCTGTACGCGGTGAAGAAGCCCCGGTCGGTGCGCTGCGGGTTCGGCTCGCCCGAGTTCGATGCCGAGGGCCGCTACATCGAGGCCGAGTTCGCCAGCGTCAGCGTCGTCTCCGTGTACTTCCCGTCGGGCTCGTCCGGCCCCGAGCGGCAGGCGGCCAAGTTCCGCTTCCTCGACCAGTTCCGTCCGCACCTTGCGCGCCTGATGGCGAGCGGGCGCGAGGTCGTCCTCTGTGGCGACGTCAACATCGCGCACAAGGAGATCGACCTCAGGAACTGGCGCAGCAACCAGAAGAACTCGGGCTTCCTCCCCGAGGAGCGCGCGTGGCTGTCGCGCGTCTTCGACGAGCAGGGCTGGGTCGACGTGTTCCGCCAGCTCGACCCGCGGCCCGAGCAGTACACCTGGTGGAGCAATCGCGGCCAGGCGTGGGCGAAGAACGTCGGATGGCGCATCGACTACCAGATCGCCACGCCCGGCATCGCCGCGCGTGCCCGACGGGCGGAGATCTACACGTCGAAGCGATTCTCCGATCACGCGCCGCTCACGATCGAGTACACCGGACGGCTCTGAACGCGCATGTCCACGCCGCCCTCGCTCCATGACCGGCTGCACGATCACGTGCACCTGCGCGACATCGGCTGGCTGGTCGCGATCGCGATCGTCGTGCTCGCGCTGGCCGCGTGGGGGCTGTGGCACCTGGCGCCGCCACCGCCGCCCAGGACGATCGTGATGAGCACCGGTGCGCCAGATGGCGCGTATCACGCGTACGCGCTCCGTTACCAGGCCATCCTCGCCGAACGGGGCATGGAGCTCGTGCTGAAGCCGTCGAAGGGTGCGCAGGAGAACCTGGATCGGCTCCGTAATCGCATCGACGACGTCGACGTCGCGCTGGTGCAGAGCGGACTGACCGGGGAGGAAGAGTCCGGCCTGGTCACGCTCGGCAGCGTCTTCTACGAACCCGTCTGGGTGTTCTATCGCGACACGCGGGTCCTACAGCGCAGCGTCGAACTGGCGGGAAGGAAGATCGCGATCGGCGCGCCGGGCAGCGGCACGGCGGAACTGGGCAGGGCGCTCGCGCAATCTTCGGGACTGGACCAGCCTCCCACCGAACTGGTCGAAGTCGGCGGGCTCGCCGCCGCCGAGGCCCTCGCGAGCGGCGACGTCGGCGCCGCGTTCTTCGTCTCTGCGGTCGACGGAGCGGCCGTGGCGAAGCTGCTGGCCACGCCCGGCGTGCGGCTGATGGACATGCGCCATGCCGATGCGTACGTCCGGCGCATGCCGTTCCTCCACAAGCTCATGCTCGCGGAGGGCGTGATCGACTTGCAGCGCAACCTGCCGCCGCAGACCGTCACGCTGGTGGCGCTGACCGCGAACCTGGTGGCGCGGGATGATCTGCATCCCGTGGCCACCGAGCTGCTGCTTTCGGCGGCGAAGAAGGTCCACGGCGGCCCCACGCTGCTCCATGCGGCCAGCGTCTTTCCGGCGCCGCTCGACCCCTCGTTGCCGCTATCGACCGACGCCGAGCGCTTCTACAAGGACCGCCCGGGCCTGCTGCGGCGCCTGCTGCCGTTCTCGCTCGCCATCTGGCTCGAGCGCACGTTGTTCATCCTGGTGCCGCTGGCGGCCGTCGCGCTGCCACTCTTCGCGTACCTGCCCAAGATCTATGAATGGCGCATGCGCCGGCGCCTCGAGCACTGGTACCGCGAACTCAAGCGGCTCGAGCACGCGACCGAACGGGGCGCGGCGGTGGAGAGGCAGTTGCACCGGCTCGACGAGATCGAGACCGCGCTGAACAGCCTGAAGCTCCCGATGGGATACCTCGACCGGCTCTACACGCTGCGCACCCACACGACGTACGTGCGCGGCCTGCTGAGCCGGCGCGCCGGACAGCTCGCAGGAACGGACTGACCCGCCGGCGCGCGGCGGTCGCCGGCGGCTTCGCCACTACACTCGATCGCCATGGCAGAGACAGGTACGACCGGCGCCGCAGGGCCCGCGCGTCGCTGGAGCGATGCGGTCCGGGTCTACCTGGAGCCGGCGTCGCTGCGGATGTTCTTCCTCGGGTTCGGCGCCGGGCTGCCGCTGCTGCTGGTGCTCGGCACGCTGTCCTTCCGGCTGCGCGAAGCGGGGATCGACCGCACGACCATCGGCTACCTGAGCTGGGTCGGCCTCGCCTACGGCATCAAGTGGGCGTGGGCTCCGCTGGTCGATCGCCTGCCGCTGCCCGGCCTGACACGCGCGCTCGGCCGCCGTCGCGGCTGGCTGCTGCTGGCGCAGGCCGGCGTCATCGCGGGCCTGGTCGGCATGGCGCTCGCCGACCCGCGCAACGGCCTCGACGGGCTGATCGGGTTCGCGCTGCTGGTCGCCTTCTCGTCCGCCACGCAGGACATCGCGCTCGACGCGTACCGCATCGAGTCGGCGCAGGTGGAGAAACAGGCGGCGCTCGCCGCGACGTACCAGACCGGCTACCGCATCGCCATGATCTGGGCCGGCGCGGGGGTGCTGTGGATCGCGGCGCGCTCGGCCGGCGGCGACGCGGCGGGCTACAGCGCGTCGGCGTGGACCACCGCGTACCTCGCGATGGCCGCTTCGATGCTGGTCGGCGTCGCGACGGTGCTGCTTTCGCCGGAACCCGCTCCCAATGCAGGGCGCGCGCGCGACGACGGCGACGAGCGCGCCCTCGCGCAGCGCCTGGTCGCCGAGCGCCGCCTGGGTCCGCGCGCCGCGGCGGTGATCGCCTGGGTGCGCACGGCCGTCGTCGGCCCGTTCGCGGACTTCATCGAACGCTACCGCTGGCACGCGCTGCTGCTGCTGGCGCTGATCGCCGTGTACCGCATCTCCGACGTGGTGATGGGCATCATGGCGAACCCGTTCTACGTGGACATGGGCTACACGAAGGACGAGGTCGCCGCCGTGTCGAAGTTCTACGGCGTGGTCATGACGCTGGCGGGCGCCTTCATCGGCGGCGTGCTCGCTCTGCGCTTCGGCGTGACCCGGATCCTGATGCTCGGCGCCGTGCTGTCGGCGGCTTCGAACCTGCTGTTCGCGTGGCTCGCGACGCGCGGCCACGACCTCACCGGGCTCATCTTCACGATCTCGGCCGACAACCTGTCCGCCGGCATCGCCTCGGCAGCCTTCATCGCCTACCTGTCGAGCCTGACCAACGTCCGCTACTCGGCCACGCAGTACGCGCTGTTCTCGTCGGTGATGCTGCTGTTGCCGAAGTTCGTGGCGGGCTTCTCGGGCGCGTTCGTCGACGCCTTCGGCTACGTGGCGTTCTTCCACTCGACCGCGCTGCTCGGGGTTCCGGTGCTGCTGCTGGTGTGGCTGGCGAGCCGCGTGCACGCCGAGCCGCGCGCCGACGTCCCTCAGCCTTCGCCGTCCCAGTAGTCGAGCGCGCTGTCGGCGCGGTGCACCTTCCCGCGCTCGAGCAGCGGTCCGTGCTGGCTCGTGTAGGCCATGTACTTGCCGGAGTCCGGGTACTCGCAGATCTCCGGGAACTCGCGCGTGCTCAGTGACAGGTACTTCAGCGGCGCGTCCGACGTGTTGATGATGTGGTGCGGATACTCGGGGCCGGGCGGAATCGAGATGACGTCGCCGCGGCGGATCGGGATCATCTCGCCGGCCACGCGCAGCGTGCCCTCGCCCTCGAGCACGATGAACACCTCTTCCTGTGCATAGTGGAAGTGATACGGACAGGCCCGCTTGCCGGGCGGCACGACGTCGATGCCGCAGCCGATCCTGCGTCCCGGCAGGCCTTCGCGGGGCCCGATCAGGCCGGCACAGCGGCCGCCGTCGTACAGCGGTGCGCGGTCCGCGGTCTCGAACTCGACTTCGTCGAAGTTGCGGATCAGCTTGCGGCGCAGTTCTTCGCTCACGATGACCTCACGGACGGGAACGGCCACGGCGGCCGGGCGAAAGCCGTGAGTAGACGCGCGAAGCGCGCGCGCGGCAAGGGTCAGCGAGTCTCGAAGCGGTAGACCGCCAGCGTCGAGCGCAGGCCGGGCAGCACGTTGACCGGCCGGCCCTCGGCAAGCACGGAGCGCGCCGTGATCGTCAGTCCGACCTTGGACGCCAGGATCTCGAAGTCCTTCAGCGTGCACAGGTGGATGTTCGGCGTGTCGTACCACTGATACGGGATCTGCCTGGTCACGGGCATGCGGCCGGCCAGCAGCGACACCGCGTGCCTCCAGTGCCCGAAGTTCGGGAAGCTGACGACGCCCTCGCGGCCGACCCGCGCCATCTCGCGCAGCAGCCCTTCGGCGTTGTGCATCGCCTGCAGCGTCTGCGACAGCACGACCGTGTCGAACATGTCGTCGTCGAACATCCGCAGTCCGGCGTCGAGGTTCTGCTGCACGACGTTGATGCGCGCGCGCACGCAGTGCGCCACGTGCTCGTCGTTCAGCTCGACGCCGTAGCCGCGGCAGCCCTTGGCGTCGCGCAGGTACGCGAGCAGCGTACCGTCGCCGCAGCCGAGGTCGAGCACGCGGCTGCCCGGCGCGATCCAGTCGGCGATCTGTGCCAGGTCGGCGCGCAGCGTCATGCGCGCACCTCGTCGGCGATCGTCTCGAAGTAGTTGCGCATCAGCCGGTGATAGCGCGGATCCTCGAGCAGGAAGGCGTCGTGGCCGTGCGGCGCGTCGATCTCGGCGTACGAGACGTCGCGGCCGGTGGCGATCAGCGCCTCGACCATCTCCCGCGACCGCTCGGGCGGGAAACGCCAGTCGGTCGTGAACGCGGCGAGCAGGAACTTCGCCCTCGCCGGACGCATCGCGGCGACGAGGTCGCCGCCCGTCACCCGCGCCGGGTCGAAGTAGTCGAGCGCGCGCGTGATCAGAAGGTACGTGTTGGCGTCGAAGTACTCGGAGAACTTGTCGCCCTGGTAGCGCAGGTAGCTCTCGACCTCGAACTCGATGTCGTAGTGGAAGCGGTACTCGTCGCCGACCTCGCGATCGCGCAGCGCGCGGCCGAACTTCTCGGCCATGTCCGCGCCGGAGAGATAGGTGATGTGGCCGATCATGCGCGCCACCCGCAGGCCGCGCTTCGGCACGACGCCGTGCGCGTAGTAGTCGCCGCCGTGGAAGTCCGGATCGGAGCGGATCGCCGTGCGCGCGACCTCGTTGAACGCGATGTTCTGCGCCGACAGCTTCGGGGCGGACGCGATCGCGATGCAGTGTGCCAGGCGCTCCGGATACCGGATGGCCCACGACAGCGCCTGCATCCCGCCAAGCGAGCCACCCATCACCGCCGCCCAGCGCTCGATGCCGAGCACGTCGGCCAGCCGGGCCTGCGCATTGACCCAGTCCTCCACGGTCACGACCGGGAAGCTGGCGCCATAGGGCCGTCCGGTCACCGGGTTGACCGACATCGGCCCGGTCGAGCCGAAGCACGAGCCGAGGTTGTTGACGCCGACCACGAAGAAGCGATTGGTGTCGACCGGCTTGCCCGGACCGACCATGTTGTCCCACCAGCCGATGTTCGCGGGGTCGTCGGCCGCGATCCCCGCGACGTGGTGCGAGGCATTCAGCGCATGGCAGACGAGCACCGCGTTGCTGCCGTCTGCGTTCAACTGGCCGTAGGTCTCGACCGTCAGCTCGTAGCCGTCGACCGACGCCCCGCTCGCGAGCGCGAGCGGCGCATCGAACCGGAACGACTGCGGTGTCACGACACCGACGGAACCCGACTTCAGCATGGCCAATGAAAAACCCGAGAGGCGCAGAGGCCGGCTCGGGTTCATCGCAGCAACGCTGCTTGACCTCTTTAGCGGTTTTGGGAGGTGACCCTCACGCGCCCGCAAGCGAGTCGGCAAATCGGCGCAAGGCCGAAAAGTAGATGTTCGGATAAGCGGTGTCAAACTCGCGCTTCCGCGCCCGCCCCTCCCCTGAGAGTCTGCGATGACCTATACCGTCCACGGCACGGCCGCCTCGGGCAACTGCCACAAGGTCCGCATGGCGCTCGACATCCTCGGCGTGCCGTACGCGTGGCGCGAGGTCGACGTGCTGAAGGGCGAGTCGCGGACGCCGGAGTTCCTCGCGATGAACCCCAACGGCAAGGTGCCGGTGCTGGCCGTCGACGGCGCCACGTTCCTGCCCGAGTCCAACGCGATCCTCTGGTACCTCGCCGAGGGCACTGCGCTGCTGCCCGACGACCGCCTGGCGCGCGCCCGCGTGCTGCAGTGGATGTTCTTCGAGCAGTACAGCCACGAGCCGGCGATCGCGGTCGCGCGCTTCATCCGCCGCTTCCTGAAGAAGGACGACGACCCGCGGCTGCCGGAACTCGCGCGGCGGGGCGACGCCGCGCTCGGCGTGATGGAGCGGCACCTCGCGACGCGCGACTGGTTCGTCGGCGACCGGCTGACGATCGCCGACCTTGCGCTGTTCGCCTACACGCACAAGGCGGTCGACGGCGGCTTCGACCTCGCCCGCTATCCCGCCGTGTCCGCCTGGCTCGCCCGCTGCCGGCGGACGCCCGGCGTCACCGACATGCCGACGCCGTGACCGCAGGCAAGCGCGCGCCGTCCGAGCAGGCCCGCCGCGGGCTCGGGTGCGAAACCGACCCGCCGAAGTCGACCACCGCGAACTCCTGACGTGCGCCGGCAACCAGCGATCGCCTTCATCCTGGTCACGGTGTTCATCGACGTGATGGGCATCGGCCTGCTGCTGCCGGTGATTCCCGCGCTGGTCGGCGAGTTCACGGCCAGCCGCGACGCGCAGACGTACTGGTACGGCGCGCTGATGGTGACCTTCGGGTTGGCGCAGTTCCTTTGCTCCCCGCTGCTCGGCGCGCTGTCCGACCGGTACGGGCGGCGACCGGTGCTGCTGGCGTCGATCACCGGTCTCGGGACGATGTTCTTCCTGTCGGCCATCGTCACCTCGCTGCCGGCGCTGCTCGCCACCCGCGTGCTGGGCGGCGCGCTGGCCGCGAACTTCTCCGTCGCCAACGCCTACGTCGCCGACATCAGCACGCCCGAACAGCGCGCAAGGAGCTTCGGCCGGATCGGCGCCGCGTTCGGCATCGGCTTCATCGTCGGCCCGGCGATCGGCGGCACGCTCGGCAGCATCGACATCCGCCTGCCCTTCTACGCGGCCGCGGCGCTGTCGCTCGTCAATGCCGTCTACGGGCTGCTGGTGCTGCCGGAGTCGCTGCCGCGCGAGCGGCGCAAGGCCGTCGAGTGGCGCAAGGCGAACCCGTTCTCGTCGCTGGCCGGCCTGGCGCGGCTGAAGAGCGTCGGCATGCTGGTCGTCGTCATCGCCCTGGTCACGCTCGCGCAGTTCATCCTGCACGGCATCTGGGTGCTGTACACGGGCTTCCGTTTCGAGTGGGGGCCGCAGGAGAACGGACTGTCGCTGTTCGTCGTCGGCCTGGCCAGCGCCGTGATGCAGGGACTGCTGCTCGGCTGGCTGCACAAGCGTGTCGGCGAGCGGCGCCTCGTGATCGCCGGCATGGTGTCCGGCTTCTTCGCGTACACGCTCTACGGGCTGGCCACGCAGGGCTGGATGATGTACGCGATCATCGCCGCGAACCTGCTGGCCTTTGCCGTCGGGCCCAGCCTGAACGCGATCGTCTCGAAGGCGGCCGATCCGCGCCAGCAGGGCCTGGCGATGGGATCCCTGTCGTCGCTCGCCAGCCTGATGGCCGTCATCGCGCCGATGATCGGCGCGCCGCTGCTGGCCGAGGTCAGCCACCTGCCGGCCGGGGACTGGCGCATCGGCGCCCCGTTCTTCCTTTCGGCCACGCTGCAGGCGGCCGCCCTTGTCCTCGCGGTGATCCACTTCCGCCGTCACCGCCCCGTGCCGCACATCGCCGTCGACGCGCCATAGGGGACCAGCGCGGCGCTTCGCACTACCATTCAACCTTTGCAACCGGCCGGCCCGAACGAGGCCGCGGCGCGCTCCGCCGAGAACAACGATGACGATCCTGGAGACACGACTGAATGCGCGCAGCGCCGAGTTCCGCGGCAACGCGGAGGCCATGCGCGCGCTGGTGGCCGACCTGAAGGAGAAGGTCAACGCGGTTGGGGTGGGCGGTGGGCCGGAAGCGCGGGCCAAGCACACTGCACGCGGCAAGCTGCTGCCGCGCGACCGCGTCCAGATGCTGCTGGACCCGGGCACGCCGTTCCTCGAACTGTCGCAGCTCGCGGCCTACGAGATGTACGACAACGCGGCGCCGTCGGCCGGGATCATCACCGGCGTCGGCCGGGTCGCCGGGCGCGAGTGCGTGATCGTGTGCAACGACGCCACCGTCAAGGGCGGGACGTACTACCCGATGACGGTCAAGAAGCACCTGCGCGCGCAGGAGATCGCGCGCGAGAACCGGCTGGCGTGCATCTACCTCGTCGACTCCGGCGGCGCCAACCTGCCGAACCAGGACGACGTCTTCCCCGACCGCGAGCACTTCGGCCGCATCTTCTACAACCAGGCGACGCTGTCGGCCGCCGGCATTCCGCAGATCGCCGTCGTGATGGGCTCGTGCACGGCCGGCGGTGCCTATGTGCCGGCGATGAGCGACGAGTCGATCATCGTCGCCAACCAGGGCACGATCTTCCTCGGCGGCCCGCCGCTGGTGAAGGCCGCGATCGGCGAGGTCGTGAGCGCCGAGGATCTCGGCGGCGGCGACGTCCACACGCGCCTGTCCGGCGTGGCCGACCACCTCGCCGCCAACGACGCCCACGCGCTCGCGCTGGCCCGCCGCATCCTCGCGACGACCAACTACGTGAAGCCGGCGCCGCAGCGGCTGCGCGACCCGCGTCCGCCGAAGCTCGATCCGCAGGACCTGTACGGCGTGATCCCGACCGACACGCGCAGGCCGTACGACGTGCGCGAAGTGATCGGCCGCATCGTCGACGCCTCGGAGTTCGACGAGTGGAAGTCGCGCTTCGGCAACACGCTCGTGACCGGGTTCGCCTGGATCGAGGGCATGCCGGTCGGCATCATTGCCAACAACGGCATCCTGTTCTCGGAGAGCGCGCAGAAGGGCGCGCACTTCATCGAGCTGTGCTGCCAGCGCAGGGTGCCGCTGGTGTTCCTGCAGAACATCTCCGGCTTCATGGTCGGCCGCAAGTACGAGAACGAGGGCATCGCCCGCCACGGCGCCAAGATGGTGACGGCCGTGTCGTGCGCGCAGGTGCCGAAGTTCACGGTGATCATCGGCGGCAGCTTCGGCGCCGGCAACTACGGCATGTGCGGCCGCGCCTTCGGGCCGCGCTTCCTGTGGCTGTGGCCGAACGCGCGCATCAGCGTGATGGGCGGCGAGCAGGCTGCGAGCGTGCTGGCCACGGTCCGGCGCGACAACATCGAGGCCAAGGGCGGACGCTGGAGCGCCGAGGAGGAAGCGGCGTTCAAGCAGCCGATCCTCGACCAGTACGAGCACCAGGGCCATCCGTACTACGCCAGCGCGCGGCTGTGGGACGACGGCGTGATCGACCCGCTCGACACCCGCATGTGCCTGGCGCTCGGGCTGTCGGCCGCGCTGAACGCGCCGATTCCCGAGACACGCTTCGGCGTCTTCCGCATGTGACGAAGGGCCGCGTGGTTCCGTCCAGATGATCGACACGATCTACACGCGCCCGGAGCACGTCGAGTTGCGCCGGCAGGTCGCGCGCTTCCTCGCGCAGGAGGTCGAGCCCAACGCGCTCGCCTGGGACGAACAGGGCTACACGCCGCGCGACGTGCTCCGGACGATGGGCGCGCTCGGCTGGCTCGGCCTCACGGCGCCGGCGGAGTATGGCGGCGCCGAGGCGGACGTGACGACCAACGTCGTGTTCCAGGAGGCGCTGTCGCGCTCGACATCCGGCGGCTTCGTCATCACGGTGCTGGTCCACACCGACATGGCGAGCCCGCACCTGCTGAACGCCGGGTCCGTCGAACAGAAGGCGCGCTGGCTGCCCGCGATCCACCGCGGCGAGCTGATCACGGCCGTGGCCGTCACCGAGCCCGATGCCGGCTCCGACGTCGCCTCGATCCGCACGCGCGCCCGCCGCGACGGCGACCACTGGGTGATCGACGGCAGCAAGATGTTCATCACGAACGGCGTGCTCGCCGACCTCGTGTTCGTCGCCGCGCGCACCGACCCGGCGCCAAGGGCTCGCGCGGCCTGTCGATCTTCGCGGTCGAGCGCGGCACGCCGGGCTTCTCGGTCGGCCGCTCGCTGAAGAAGAGCGGCTGGCTGGCGTCGGACACCGCCGAGCTCGTGTTCGACCAGTGCCGCGTGCCGGCCGCGAACCTGCTCGGCGAGGAGCATCGCGGCTTCTACGCGATCATGAAGAACTTCCAGACCGAGCGGCTGGCGCTCGGCAGCATGGCGATCGGCCACTGCCTCACGGCGCTCGACCTCACGCTGCGCTACGTGCACGACCGCAAGGCGTTCGGCGCCGCGCTGTGGGACAAGCAGGCGATCCGCCAGCGGCTCGTCGATGCTGGCGGCGCGGGTGCAGGCCGCGCGGCAGCTGCTCTATCACTGCGCGTGGCTGGTCGACGAGCAGCGCGACGCCGTCGCGGAGATCTCGATGCTGAAGGCGCTGACCGGAGAGCTGGTCAACGAGGTGACGTACACCTGCCAGCAGTTCCACGGCGGCATGGGCTACATGCGCGAGAGCCCGATCGAGCGACTCGTCCGCGACGCGCGGGTCCTGGCGATCGGCGGCGGCGCCACCGAGGTGATGCTCGAGGAAGTCGCGAAGCGGATCGCCATTCCATGACCCGGTCCCTTGTCTCGATCGACCGCGCCAGCCGCCGTGCCGACCACTCCCTGAACCGTCACTTCTCGACTGCCGCATGCCCACGACCCTGAACATCAGCATCACGCGTCGCGTCGGCCTCGTCTCGATGGCGCGACCGCAGGTGCGCAACGCCTTCAACGAGACGACGATCGCCGAGCTGACCGACGCGTTCCGCACGCTCGGCGCCGACCCCGGGCTGCGCGCCATCGTGCTGGCCGGCGAGGGCCCGGCCTTCTGCGCCGGCGCCGACCTCGACTGGATGCGCCGCATGTCGCAGTACTCGCGCGACGAGAACCTCGCCGACGCGACCAAGCTCGCGACGATGCTGCGCACGATCTACGAGTGTCCCAAGCCCGTGATCGCGCGGGTCCACGGGGCGGCGTTCGCCGGCGGGGTCGGCCTGGTCGCCGCCTGCGACATCGCAGTGGCATCGCGGAGCGCCGAGTTCTGCCTGACCGAGACCCGGCTCGGCCTGATCCCCGCGACCATCGCGCCGTATGTGATCCGCGCCATGGGGGCCGGAAACGCGCGCCGCTACTTCCTGACCGCGGAGAAGTTCGACGCCGGCGAGGCGTTCCGCATGGGCCTCGTCCAGAGCGTCGTCGCCCCCGAGCAGATCGACGCGACCATCAACGAGCTGCTCGGCGCCCTGATGCTGACGAGCGCGGAGGCCGTGACGGAGGCCAAGCGCCTGGTGCGCGACCTTGCGTTCCGCCCGATCGACGACGCCCTCGTCGCCGACACGGCGGAACGGATCGCGGCCATCCGCCAGAGCGCGGACGGACGCGAGGGGATTGCATCCTTCCTGGAGAAGCGCAAGGCGCGCTGGGTCGCCGAGTTCGAGGCGATGGAGACGGGCGAGGACGACGAGGAGATGTAAACCGTTCGTTCGAAATGTACGCATCGGCTGCGCCGATGCACGTGCATTTCGAACGGCATAAGTTAGTGGACCGGGCTTCGGAGCGGCCGGGCGCCCGGTCCGATCATCAAAGGCAACGAAAAGGCCGGGGGACGCAGTCGCCGTGGAGTCGCTGGACATCGCCCAACTGATCGCGCTGGCCGCGGTGCTCGGCTTCGCGAGCGGCATCCGGCTGTACGCGGTGCTGCTCGTGGTCGGGCTCGTGGGGTACGCGGGATGGGTGCAGTTGCCGAGCGGGCTGGCGATCCTGCAGCACCCGTGGGTGATCGGAGCGTCGGCGGCGATGTTCCTGGTCGAGTTCGTCGCCGACAAGGTCCCCGGCGTGGACAGCGTGTGGGACACGATCCAGACGTTCATCCGCATTCCGGCCGGCGCAGCGCTCGCCGCCGGCGTGTTCGGCGCCATGGACAGCGCGGCGTGGACCACGGTGGCGGCGATCCTCGGCGGCACGCTGGCAGCGACCAGCCACTTCACCAAGGCGGGCACGCGCGCGGCGGCCAACACGTCGCCAGAGCCGTTCTCGAACGTCGGCCTGTCGGTGGCCGAGGACATCACCACGGCCGGGCTGCTGTGGCTGGTGCTGACCTACCCGCTGGTCGCGCTCGCGGTGGTCGTGGTCCTCGTCGTGCTCGCCGCCTGGCTGCTGCCGAAGCTGATCCGCTTCGCCGTCCGCGTGCTGAAGAAGGTCCTCGGCGGGGCGCCGGAAGGCTCGACCTGAAGCGACGATCAGCGAAACCAAACCCGACCTCTCGCAAGAGAAGAAGTGACACCATGTTCAAGAAGCTGCTGATTGCGAACCGCGGCGAGATCGCCTGCCGCGTGATGACGACCGCCCGGCGCATGGGCATCCGGACCGTCGCGGTCTACTCGGACGCGGACGCCGGCAGCCGCCACGTGGCGATGGCCGACGAAGCCGTCCGGCTCGGTCCCGCCGCGGCGCGCGACAGCTACCTGCGCGCCGACCTGATCGTCGACGCCGCGCGAGCGACCGGGGCCGACGCCGTCCACCCGGGCTACGGCTTCCTCTCGGAGAACGAGTCGTTCGCGCAGTCGCTCGCCGACGCCGGCATCACCTTCGTCGGGCCGCCGGCCTCGGCGATCCGCGCGATGGGCAGCAAGATCGAAGCGAAGCGGCTGATGGAGGCCGCGAACGTGCCCCTCGTGCCGGGCTACCACGGCGACGATCAGGACCCGGGGTTCCTGCATGGCCGGGCCGACGGCATCGGCTACCCCGTGCTCATCAAGGCCAGCGCCGGCGGCGGCGGCAAGGGCATGCGCGTCGTCGCGAAGTCGACCGAGTTCGTCGATGCGCTGGCCTCGTGCAAGCGCGAGTCGCTGGCGTCGTTCGGCGACGACCGCGTGCTGATCGAGAAGTACGTCGAGCGGCCGCGGCACATCGAGATCCAGGTGTTCGCCGACACGCTCGGCGGCGCGGTCTACCTGTTCGAACGCGACTGCTCGGTCCAGCGGCGCCACCAGAAGGTGCTGGAAGAGGCGCCGGCGCCGGGCATGACGCTCGAGCGTCGCCGTGCGATGGGCGAGGCGGCGGTGGCGGCCGCGCGGGCCGTGGGCTACGTGGGCGCGGGAACCGTCGAGTTCATCGCCGACCAGGGCGGCGGGTTCTACTTCATGGAGATGAACACCCGGCTGCAGGTCGAGCACCCGGTGACCGAGATGATCACCGGCCACGACCTCGTCGAGTGGCAGCTGCGCGTGGCCGCCGGCGAGCCGCTGCCGGCCACGCAGGACGCGCTCGCGATCCGCGGCCACGCGATCGAGGCGCGCATCTACGCCGAGAACCCGGACGGCGGATTCCTGCCGTCGACCGGACGGCTGCTGCACCTCGCGCTGCCGGACGCGACCGAATTCGGCGGACAGGACCTCGCGCCGCCGGCCGCTGTGCGCATCGACAGCGGAGTGCGCGAGGGCGACAGCATCACGCCGCACTACGACCCGATGATCGCGAAGCTCATCGCGTGGGGCACGGACCGCGCGCACGCGCTGGCGCGGATGCACGCCGCGCTGGCGGACTTCCACATCGTCGGCGTGGCGAACAACGTCGACTTCCTGTCGCGCCTCGTCGCCAACGCGAGCTTCGCGCGGGCCGAGCTCGACACGGGACTGATCGAGCGCGAGCGGGCGCGGCTCTTCCCGGAGCCGGACATCGAAGGCGTGCCGGACGAGCTGCTGGCGTTCGCCTGCGCGCGGATCCTCGTCGACGAGGCCGCCGGCGCCGGCGCCGATCCGTGGACGGCCGCGCACGGCTGGCGGCTGAACACCAACTACATGCGCACGCTGACGCTGAAGTCGGCGCGCGGCGTGCACGACGTCGACCTCGAGTACGCGCGCGACGGCTACGTGCTGCACCACGGCGACACGCACGCGCCGTTGGCGATCAGCGCCGTCGACGGCACGCGGCTCGGGATCCGCTTCGGCGGCGGCACGCGGGTGGCCGACGTGGTGCGGTCCGGCGACGAGCTGCACGTGTTCGCGGACGGTCGCCACCGCGTGCTGGCGCTGTTCGACGTCATCGCGCAGTCGAGCGGCGGCGACGCCGCGACCGGACGCCTCACGGCGCCGATGCCCGGCAAGGTGATCGCGATCTCGACGGCGGCCGGCGCGCGCGTGGAGCGCGGCGCGACCCTGCTCGTGATGGAAGCGATGAAGATGGAGCACACGATCGTCGCGCCCGCCGACGGCGTGGTGGCCGACGTGCTGTTCGGCGTGGGCGACCAGGTCGAGGAAGGCGCCGAGCTGGTGCGCTTCGAGGCGCCCTGAAGCGCCGGGGCATGAAGCCGCGCATCGTCATCGCGCTCGGCGCCAACGCGCTCGCGAAGTGGTCGGAGCGCCTGGCCGCCGCGCTGCCGGAAGCCGACATCGTCACGCGCGACGCCGGGCGAACCACTGTCGATGAGCACGCCACGCCCGCCGACTACGCGCTCGTGTGGCGGCCCGACCCGTCGCTGTTCACCGAGCAGAAGCGCCTGAAGGCGATCTTCAACCTCGGCGCCGGCATCGACGCGCTGGCGACGATGCCCGGATTCCCGCGCCCGGTGCCGCTGATCCGCCTCGAGGACGCCGGGATGGCGCGCCCGATGGCGCAGTACGCGCTGGCGGTCGTGCTGCGCCACGCCTACCGCTTCGACGAGTACGCGCGCTGCCAGGCGGAACGCCGCTGGGCGCCGCGCCGCCCACACGCACCCGACCAGGTGGAAGTGGGCGTGCTGGGACTCGGCGCGATCGGCCGCGCGGTGGCCGAGACCATCGCCGGCCAGGGCTTCCGCGTGCGCGGGTACGCGCGGTCGCGTCATCAACTGCCGGGCGTCCGCACCTTCGCCGGCGCCGCGGAACTGCCCGCGTTCCTGACCGGACTGCACGTGCTGATCAACGCGCTGCCGCTGACACCCGAGACCACGGGGATCCTGCGGCGCGAACACCTCGAGCGGCTGGCCGACGGCGCGCACGTCGTCAACATCGCCCGCGGCGCGCACCTGGTCGACGACGACCTGATCACTCTGCTCGATGCGGGCAAGCTGGGCGGCGCCACGCTCGACGTTTTCGCAATGGAGCCGTTGCCGCCCGACCATCCGTTCTGGAGCCACCCCCGCATCACCGTGACCCCGCACGTGTCCGGAGTGACCATGCTCGAGGAGTCCGTCGAGCAGGTGGCGCATAAAATCCGCTCCCTGGAGCGCGGCGAGCCGGTCAGCGGTGTCGTCGACTGGACCCGAGGTTACTGATGCCCCTGCCAAGCAAGGTTTCGATCGTCGACGTGGGCCCGCGCGACGGGCTGCAGAACGAGAAGCAGATGATCCCCGCCGACGTGAAGGTCGAGCTGGTCGACCGGCTGACGGACGCCGGCTTCCGCAACATCGAAGTGACCTCGTTCGTGTCGCCGAAGTGGGTGCCGCAGATGTCCGACGCCGCGGAGGTGATGGCGCGCATCCGCCGCAAGCCGGGCGTCGTGTACTCCGTGCTCACGCCCAACATGAAGGGATTCGAGGGCGCGCTCGCGGCGAAGGCCGACGAGGTGGTCGTGTTCGGCGCGGCCAGCGAGGCGTTCTCGCAGAAGAACATCAACTGCTCGATCGCGGAGTCGGTCGAGCGCTTCCGGCCCGTCTGCGAGGCCGCGCACGCGCACGGCATGCGCGTGCGCGGCGCGATCTCGGTCGCGCTCGGCTGCCCGTACCAGGGCGAAGTGACGCCCGAGGCCGTGGAGTACGTCGCGCGCCGGATGAAGGACATCGGTGTCGACGACATCGGCGTCGCCGACACGATCGGCGTCGGGACGCCCGAGAAGACCAAGCGCGCGATGGAAGCCGCGCTGCGCGTGTACGACCTCGCGAACGTCAGCGGGCACTTCCACGACACGTACGGCATGGCCACCGCCAACGTCTATGCGTGCCTGGAGACTGGGCATCGCGACGTTCGACACGAGCATCGCCGGGCTCGGCGGCTGCCCGTACGCCAAGGGCGCGACGGGCAATGTCGCGACCGAGGACGTGCTGTACCTGCTGAACGGCCTGGGGATCGACACCGGGATCGACTTCGCGAAGGTCGTCGCAACAGGGCAGTGGATCAGCGGCTTCCTGGACCGGAAGGCGCATTCGAGGGCCGGCAACGCGGTGGCGGCGAAGGCGCTGGCCTGAGGGCGCGCCGCTGCAGTTTCAACGCTCGCCCGGGCCGGCGTCGCCGGCTTGCGCTCGCTCGTCCGCGCATGGGCGGCAGGTCGCGACCGACAGGCGGCCAGAGGCCCGCTCCCGGCTCGCAACAGGGCCGGGAAAGCCGGCCAATTCACAGCGCTGCCGCGGTAGCGCGAATCCGACAATCCCCGGACGCGACCTACGCATCCGGCGGCGGTCGCCGGCCGTTCGTCTGTATTGACTCAGTTCCACGGCCGCGTGCACCGATCATTCGCCCAGAGGGCAACAGAACGACATGAACGCCAGAAACTTCGAACGGATCCGCCTCACCGGCGCGCGCGGCTTCACGCTGATCGAAGTCGATCCTGGTGACGGTGGTCATCTGCAATCCTCGGCCGCGATCGCGATCCCGCAGTACAGCGAGTACATCAACCGGTCGCGGCGCGCCGAGGCGCAGGCGTTCCTGCTCGACGTGGCGGCGCGCCAGCAGCACTTCCTCGTCGATCGGCGCGCGTACAGCACGAGCATCACCGATACGGCGGCCAATGGCGGACTGGCCATGACCATCCCGCGAAGGGTCGCGGACTTCTACGACGTCAGGTCGATGACGGTGCGACAACCCCGTCAGCCACTGCCACGCCGACGCCGACGTTCACTGTGTCCGCCGCGCCGCGTGGCGCCCAGACGGGCGATCGCTGCGGGACGCTGCGAGTGGACCAGACGGGCGAGCGAGCGACCAGTACGGGAGCGACCGGATGCTGGTCACGCACGGGAACATGATGCGCGACGCGCGGCTTCACACTGGTCGAGGCCCTGGTCGTCCTGTCGATCGTCGCCATCGTGCTGGCGATCGGGGCGCCCAACCTGTCCCACCTCATCGCATCGATGAACGCGCGATCGGCCAGCTTCGACCTGATCGGCGACCTGGCCCTGGCACGTTCGGAGGCCATCAAGCGGAACGCACCCGTGTCTGTGGTGCCGCTGGTCGCCGGCAACTGGTCCCAGGGTTGGCGCGTCGACGGCCGGCGGCCGCGACTCTGCGCCAGCGCGAAGCGTTCCTGCCGCCTGCCCGTCGGTCACCAGTGCAGGCGACAACGGCTTGCAGTTCGAGCCCAACGGTCGCATCGACACCGCGACCGCCAACGCGACCTGGGCCATCACGTCTTCCAACTCCACGCCGCGCTGTGTCGTCATCACGCCGACCGGCGCGGCCCGCTCGAAAGTGGGAGCAACCTGCTGATGCGTCGCCTGACATCGCTCCACCGCGCCCCGGCTTCACGATGATCGAGATTCTGGTGACGCTCGTCGTCACCGCTGTCGGCATGCTCGGCCTCGCAGGTTTCGTCGTCCGCGCGACAACGCTCAGCACCGATTCCATCCAGCGGGCGCGGGCCGCGGTGCTCGTGAACGACATGGCAGCTCGGATCAGCAATGGCAAAGCGATCGCGGCGAACCTTCGTGGCCGCCGATGGAACGAATCTGCAGCTCCGAGGCGCGGGTGTCGTCTCCTGCGCGGGCCTTGCGAACGGCCGCCCTGCAGTTGTGCCAGTGGAACAACCTGCTCGCCGGCGCGAACGATGGCGGCAGCGGAGCAGCCTTTCTCGGGTACCGCGGCTGCGTGACGCAGCCGAACGCAGCCGATCCGCTGTTACGTCGTCACGGTCGCATGGGGTTCGATGACGCCAGGCGCGCCGCCCGCTGACCAGTGCGGCGCGGGCGTGTTCGGGCGACGAGTCGCGAGGACTCCGACGCGTATTGCGACTGCAGGTGCGCGTGGCGAACGCTCTGCGGCATGAACGGGACACCGATGACAGCGCCTCGCTTTCACGCGCCGCTCGAGGGTGCGCGGCTACACGCTGATGGAGCTGGTCATCGCGCTGCGGCATCGGGGTGGCGATCCTGCTCGCCCTGATGCTGATGTTCTCGAGCAACTCAGGCAACCAGCAGGAACTCGAGCGCACGGTTCGCCAGATGGAGAACGCCCGCTTCGCGGTGGACACCCTGACCGAAGACGTGATGCACGCCGGGCTTCTATTCAGATTTCAACCCGAACACGGTCCATGCCGGCCGCCGGTACTACGTCGCCCGATCCGTGCGCCGTGCAGCTCCGACGGCGCAGGGCTGGGTTCGCCCGACCCGGCCGTCGGGACCGCCGATGCAGGTGCCGCGACCCGTCGAGGGCATCCGGCGGCCACCGCGGTCGGCTGCCTGGCAGAACCGACGCGCCGAACACCGAAGCCATCGTGATCCGGCGCGCCGAAACCGGCCCCTCGATTGCGCTGGCTGCCGCGCAGCACCGACAACCTCTACATCCAGACCGTCGCGCTGCCGGGACGAAGTCGGACAGTTCCGCATCGCCGCCGGTCAGGCCGCGAGACCTTCAACCTGATGCACGTCGAACTGCACAAGCGGCACCGTCAACAACGCCGTGCGCCGGCTGCTGCAGCGGACGTACTACGTGGCAACCTGCAACGACTGCGCGAACAACGACGGCATTCCGACCCTGAAGCGGGTCGAGGTGATCAATGGCAACCAGCTGACGACGTCGATCGCCGAGGGCGTCGAGAACCTGCAGTTCGAGTTCGGTGTGGACAGCAGCGGCGACGGCGTTCCCGACGCCACCTGCACGGCCGGAGCCGTTCCCGCCGCCGATTGGCCGAACGTGGTCTCGGTCCGCATGCACGTCCTGACGCGCAGTGAGCGGCCCTCGCCGGGCCACGCGGACGCACGCACCTATCAGTTGGGGCCCAATGTCGCGCTGACCCCGGCGGCTCCCGACGGCTTCAAGCGCACGCTGTTGTCGACGACGGTGCGTCTCAACAACGTCGGAAGCCGGAGGGAGTGATGCCGATGCGTGCACGCAGAAGGGCGCGACGCTGATCGTCTCGCTGGTCTTCCTCCTGGTGTTCCTCGTCATGGCGCTGTCGATCTTTCGCGGCGCGCTGACCAGCTCGCAGGCGATCGGCAACATGCAGTGGCGCAACGAAGCGATCTCGGCCGCCAACGAGACGATCGACCTGCTGCTCAGCGAAGCCCGCGTCGCCACCGATACAGCGAACCGTCATCGCAGCAGGTCAACGCGGCGCCGTTCGGGTACGACTTCAACGGCGACAACGCCGCCGATGTAAGAGTCAGCTTCCCGCCCGTCACCATTGATGTCAACGGTGCGCCTCGACGCGGGCGGGTCCGCGTTGCCTGCGAATCAGGCCGATCCCGCCTTCGGAGCTGAGTCCCGTCGCGGGCGGCAGGACGCCGGCTGCTTCGCGAGTTCCAGCGCAGGCGGCATTGCCGTCGGAGTCGGCGGCGGGAGCGACACCGGCGAGCGGCTCGCCCTCGCTCTGTTCGAACACGGAGTGGTCGATGACCGTTCGCGCGACGGACGCGTCGACCAGCACGAGCGTCGATGTGGTCCAGGGCTTTGCAGTGCGCGTACCGACCGTCTCCGTCCCGGTTCGACTGCGAGTAGCGCCGCCGCCGAAGGCGTCGTTCCTTCACTCCTTTCCACGACTAAAGACCACTCGCGCCTGCCCCTCAGGAGCTACCACATGAACCGCACATCGACTCCTTCGCGCTGGCGCAGTTCCGTCGCCGTTGCGCTCGCGGCGGTCGCCGTGCACGGCGCATCCGCTGCCGCGGACATCGACATCTACGCAGCAGCGGCTCGGGCGCCGTGCCCAACGTGCTGTTCTTCCTGGACAACACGTCCAACTGGTCGGCCCAGGCAAACGGCCTGGGTTCCGCAAGACAGCTGGAACATCTGCAAGAACCTGGACGCGAGCGCGGTCGAAGGAGTGCAAGGCCGCGATCGAGACGATCTTCTACGTCGACCAGCCCGCAAGCGAAAAGCGGCCGTGGGAGCCCGGCTTCCAGAACTGGAATTCGAACAAGGCGCCGCCCCAGGGCGTCGTCGAGCTTCGCGCGATCAAGTTCGTTCTGAAGGCGCTGGTCTGCGATGCGACCCAATGCAGATCTGGCAGTCAACGTAGGACTCTCGCTGTTCAGCGGCGACAAGGGAACGGCACGGAACAACGGCGACGCAGTCGCCTTCATCTATCACGCTGTTCAAGCGGCTGACCGGCCCTTCGAGCGCCAATACCTGCAAGGAACTGCTCGACAAGCTCGACGTCATCGACAAGCAGATCCAGTCCCCGGAGTACAAGGCGCCCTCGGACGCCGACTACGGCGCGATGTTCTATGAGGTGTTCAAGTATTTCGGAGGCTATACGAATCCGACCCTGGCCGCCGGGGCGGTATCGACGGCCGGGTCGCCGGTCGGGCGTACCGGGTACGGCACCGGGCGATTCTCGAAGGTGCAGACACTCGACGATCCGGACGCGTTCGCGGACTCGAACCGCATCAACTACCTGAGCCCCGATCACCGGTAGCGGCGCCTGCGGCAACAACTACCTCGTGCTTGTCGGCAACAAGTACCCCAACGATGAGCCAAAGGCCGGTCCCGCCCGCTTTCAGGGCCTCAACTACACACTGCCGACGCTCTCACCAACGACGTCCGATACGACCAAGTTCGCCGACGAGTGGAGCTACTTCCTGTCGAACACGGATGTCAGCGACGTGAGCGGCATACAGCGGGTCTTCACGTACGCGGTGAACGTCTACAACAAGCAGGAGGATGTCAGCCAGACCAAGCTTCTGAAGTCGATCGCGGCCGTTGGCGGCGTGGGCGGGTCGGCATACGTGGAGGTCTGGCGGAGACCTCTACAAGCTCGTCAAGGCGTTCAAGGGAATCCTGCTGGAAGTCGCCGCCGTGGACAGTGTGTTCTCGGCGACCACTCTTCCGGTGTCGACCACCACACAGGGCACCTTCCTGAACCAGGTGTTCGTCGGCATGTTCCGGCCGGACGCCCAGTTCAGCCCGCGCTGGGTCGGCAACGTGAAGCAGTACGCATTCGGCCTGATCGACGGAAATCTCGAACTCGTCGACGCGAAGGCAGAAAGCGTCGTGCTGGAGAGCACCGGGATTCTTCTCGGCCGCAGGCGGAGAGCTTCTGGACAGAGGAGTCCGTGTTCTTCGAACCTCGTCCGGCAGCCCGCCCTCCGGCCAGCGACCTGCCGGACGGTTCGATCGTCGAGAAGGGTGGCGTGGCGCAGCGGTTGCGCAGGAGCAATTTGCAGGGTGCCGCGAGCCGGAAGGTCTACACGCTTCCGGCGAGGTACCGCCGCCGACACCCCGTTGTCCGATTATCACGTTACGAGTTCAATACTCGGACGTGTCGCCGCGTTCAATACGGATGAGATCGCCTGGGTGCGAGGCGAGGCAAACGTCGCCAGCGGCCCGGGCGCCGAGGAGTTCATGGGCTCGTGAACGGCAACGGGCGACCGTCAAGAACCTCGGGTCGACCGGCGCCCGCCACAGCATCCACGGCGACGTGCTGCACTCACGTCCGGTCGCCATCAACTATGGCAATGAAGGGGTCGTCGTGTACTACGGAGTCAACGACGGCTTCCTCCGCGCGATCGACGGCCGAGAAGACCGGGAGCGACCGGAGGCGACGAGCTGTGGTCGTTCGTCGCGCCCGAGCATTACGCGATGCTCACGCGGCAACGCGGCGGGGACGCCGCTGCTTCACCTGCCGGAGACCGACTCGGACGGCACGCTGGAGCGGCCGTTGCTCAACGGCGGAACGCCAAGGAGTACGCCTTCGACGGTCCGCTCGGCTCGTACGTTCTTTACAACGCGGCGCGGCCACGGTGAAGGAGGCGATGATCTTCGCGTCGATGCGCCGAGGCGGAAACTCGGTGTACGCCTTCGACGTGACGAGCCAGTCCACTCCGTCTTCAAGTGGAAGATCGAGTCGGGCCAGACGGCTTCGAGCGACCTCGCGCAGACGTGGTCGATGCCGAAGCCGATCGTCTACAAGTCCACCATCGGCGACGCCGCCGGTCGTCGTCATGATGGGCGGCGGCTATGACGTCGCCGAGGAGACGAACGGGCGACGCGACGGCACGCCCGCCGGCGATCGGGTCTATTTCATCAACGGGCGCATCGGGGCAGTTGCTCACAGTTCGTCACGACGGACTACTCGGTTGCCGCCGACGTCACGGTGGTCGACATCGACGGGGGACGGCATTCCGGACCGGGCCTACGCCGTCGACGTCCGCGGCAACGTCTACCGGATCGACTTGCCGACCAGCGGGGACGTCCCCTTCCCGACCACCTGGAGCGGCACGCCGCCGTGAAGATCGCCACGCTCGGCGGCAAGGTCTTCTACGCGCCGACGTCGTGGTGACCCAGCGACTTCGTCGCGGTGATGGTCGGTACGGGCGATCGCGAGAAGCCGCTGCTGGTCCAAGATTTGGGGCACCGGGACGCGGAAGGGCTTTTACATGGTCAAGGACACCAAGTCGGGTAGCCACTGCGGGCCGTACCCGTTGCAGCGCCGAGGGACCTTGCTTGATCGTGACGGTCAACAAGGACAATATGGTCGTCGAGCGGTCGCGCCGGACGCGAGCCTCGTGAAGAACGGCTGCTTCATGACGCTCGAACATTTCGAACGGGGAGAAAGTCGTCAACGCACCGACGACTATCGCCGGCGTGGCGTATTTCGGTACTAACCGTCCTTCGCCGCGCGATCGCTCAGGTTGCCGGGCCGGGCTCGGCGAGGCGTACGCGTACGAGTTCCCGCTGTTCTGCCGCACGCCGACCAGTACGAAGCTGGCACGGGCTGGATGGCCGCCCTCGCCGGTCGCCGGGATCGGTACCGTGACGTCGACGGCACGCCACTCAAGTGCCATTCGTCATCGGCGGTGGCAGCGCGGGTCGTCGTTCTCGCCCAGGAGCCGTACGCCGGTGGTGTCACCCATCCGTCAACGGCAGTTCTGGTACATCGACAACTGCCAACCGCTGAGGGGACGTCGCAGGTTCGCGGGGTGAGGGCGGCCAGTAAGTGCCAGGGCGCCGCGAGAGGCCCCTGATGCGGCAACGCTAAGCAACCACGAGAACGGCGCCGACAGGCGCCGTTTCTCTTTCCGGCTATCGTTCCGCCCCATGCGTCGCATCCTCGACTTCACCACCATCGCCTCGCGCCATGCCGTCGCGTGGACCGTGCGCGCGGTCGTGCTGTTCATCACCGGCTGCCTCGTCCTCGCGCTCGGCTTCACCCTCTATGCCGTCAACGCGCTGCCCGACCTGCAGCCGTGGCACACCACGCGGCTGACCAAGGAGTTCGACGCGCTCAGGCACGCGCGGATGGACTTCGCCGGATACCTGGCCCTCGAGAAGGAACTGTTCGACGAGGCCGCGGCCGTCTCGGCGACCTGGCACGGCCGCGGCGAGACGTTCGACCACAGCCGGTTCAACGCTGCCAGCAGCATGCGGAAGCTGGCCGACGGCGCGCCGTACAACCGCTCGTTCCGGCTGACTCCGGCGGCGCCGGTCGGTGGCGCGCTGCTCGTGCACGGGCTCACGGACTCGCCATACTCGGTGCGTGCGGTCGCCGAAGTTCTGTACCGCAGCGGCTTCGAAGTCACCGTGCTCCGCCTTCCCGGCCACGGCACGCTGCCGTCGATGATGACCGAGATGCACGCGCGCGACTGGCAGGCAGCCGTCGAACTCGCCGCCCGCGACGTCGCGGCACGCACGCCGCCGGGCGCGCCGTACTACGTCGGCGGCTACTCGACCGGCGCCTCGCTGGCGCTCCACCACACGCTGCGAACCCTGAAGGACGACTCGGCACGGCGACCGACCCGCGTGCTGCTGCTCTCGCCCGCGATCCAGCTGACGCCGGCCGCGGCCTTGGCCAACGTGATCGACTTCTTCTCGATCATCCCCGTGCCGGTGCTCGAGAAGGTGCGCTGGCAGGAAGTCGTCGCGGAGTACGACCCGTACAAGTTCAACTCCTTTCCGGTCAACGCCTCGCGGCAGGTGAACCGCGCGACCAATGCCCTGCAGAGCGAACTCGCGGCGGCCGCAGCGGACGGCCGGATCGCCTCGATGCCACCGGTCGTGACCTGGCAGTCGGTCGTCGACTCCACCGTCGGCTCGGAACCGACCGTCGACGTGCTGTACGCGCAGCTGCGTGGCGCGCAGCACCGTCTCGTGATGTTCGACGTCAATCGCAGTGTCAGGCTGGCCAGCGTGCAGCGGCCGGGCGCCCGCGACTTGATCGAACGCGTGGCGCGCGGCGAGCGCCGCTACACCCTCGAGCTGGTGTCGAACGTGTCGCCCGAGACGCTCGACATCGCGCTGTACCGGCTGGCGCCGGGCCAGCCGGTCGAGACGGTCCAGACCGGGCTGGCCTGGCCCGGCGACCTCGTTTCGCTCGGCCACGTGGCGCTGCCGTTCCCGCCCGACGATCCGGTCTACGGCATCCGGCCCGGCAGCGGACGGCACGGCCTGCCGAGCCTCGGCTCGCTGCTGCTGCGGGGTGAGTCGGGCGCCCTGACCGTGTCTCTGGGTTCGCTGACGCGCGTGCGCAGCAACCCGTTCTGGCCGATCATCGAAGGCCAGATCGAAGCGCTTGCTGCAGCCGATATCCAGTCAGCGGCCGCTACGCCTTCACCCGCGGCGCGTTGACCAGAACGATCCCTGCGCCGACGAGCACGGCGCCGACCCCGAACACCGGCGACACGCGCTCCCCGAGCAGCACCACGCCGAACGCGACGCCGGCCAGCGGCGTCAGGAAGCCGAACACCGCGAGCCGGCCCGCGAGATAGCGGGTCAGCAGCCAGAACCAGATCAGGTAGCTGGCGAAGGCGACGATCACGCCCTGGTAGACGAGGCTGCCGATCGCCAATGGCGTCAGCCGCACGATGCCGGGCTCGCCGAGCGCGAGCGATACCAGGGGCAGCAACAAGGCGGACAGGCCGAGCTGGTAGCCGAGCGTCTTGGTAGCCGACGCCTGCGCCAGCCGCGTCGCGCGGATCACGACCGTGGTCGACGCCCAGAGCACCGCCGCTGCGATGCCGCACAAGTCGCCCAGGACCGTTCCCGTCCCGTCGCCCAGCAACCCGTCGGCGAAGGCGACGACGATGCCGCCGAACGCGACCAGCGTCCCGGCCCACTGCACCGCCGACAGGCGCTCCCCGGGCACGAACAGCGCCAGTCCGAGCGCGGTCAGGCACGGCGCGAGGTACAGGAACACGACCATGCGCGAGGCGGTCGTGTGGGGCAGGCCGAAATAGATGAAGAAGAACTCGGCGGCGAACAGCACGCCCGCGACGAGGCCGGGACCAAGCGTGCCGTCGCGCTCGAACAGCGCCAGCGACCGCGCACGCGCCCACGCCAGCAGCAGCGCCGTCGCCACGATGGAGCGGATCCCGCCCTGCATCACCGGCGACACGTCGGGCAGCGCGACCTTCACGGCCACCTGCTGCAGACCCCACAAGACGCAACAGCCGACCATCAGCGCGTACGCGCTGGCGTCGAGCGGCACGCGGGACGTCGGGTTCAACGAGGCTCGGCGGCGGCCG
Source organism: uncultured beta proteobacterium (assembly GCA_963707725.1). Lineage (GTDB taxonomy): Bacteria > Pseudomonadota > Gammaproteobacteria > Burkholderiales > Burkholderiaceae_F > JAOUJD01. The sequence goes on from CAVPRE010000011.1 coordinate 34,574, forward strand.
TTCCGCGCCGGGACCGCAGGGCGCGGCGGCCCCAGGTCCAGACATAGTGGATCCCCGAGCCGACGATGGTCGCGGTCACTAGGACGAACAGCGGCGGCAGGAAGGCGGTGATCTCGATCAACCGCGCGGCATTCGCCAGCAGGGCCGAGAGGACGCTGAACTCGAGCACGGTGTTGAACTTCGACAGCCAGCTCGGTTCCATCTCGACGCGGCCGACGACGAAGTGGAACGCCACCGCGCCGGCGACGATGACCAGGTCGCGCACCACGATCGCGGTCGCGAGCCAGAGCGGGACCAGTGCCTGCGACGCGAGCACCAGCGTGACGGCCAGCATCGTCAGCTTGTCCGCCAGCGGGTCGGCGATGGCGCCGAGGCGCGTGCGCGCGTTCCAGTGCCGGGCGATCCAGCCATCCGCAAGATCACTTATGGCGGATACGACGAACACGGCGAACGCGGCCACGAAGCGCTGCTCGACCAGCAGCAGCACGAGCACCGGAATCAGCAGGAAGCGCAGCGCGGTGATCAGGTTGGGGAGGTGCCGCATGCCGCCCATGTTAGAGGACGCCGTCCGCCCTCTAGAATCGCCGCTCCACCGGGCCGCGCGTCCGCAGCAGGCTTCCGCAGCACGGTCCGGCGTCGAAGCGTTGGCCAGGGAGGCTCCGCTTGATCGATCGTGACGTCATCGCTTTCCTCGACGGCCGCCGGGTCGCGGTGTCGATCGCGTCGCGCAGCGAGCACTGCATCCCGTCCGTGACGCGCGCGCTCGGCTATCGCATCAGCGCCGACGCCAGCGAGTTCGCCATCTTCGTCCCGCGCCACGCCGAGCGCGTGCTCGCGGACCTGAGGGCCACGGCGCAGGCGGCCGTCGTGTTCACCGAACCGAGCACGCACAGGTCGCTGCAGGTGAAGGGCAACGGCGTGCGCATCACGCCGCTGGAAGAAGGCGACTGGCCGGTGATCAGCGCCTACGCCGATGACCTCGTGATCGAGATCTGCCCGCTGGGCTACCCCGAGCCGCTGATCCGAAAGATGGGCGAGTGCACGCCGCAGCAGGTGGTCGCCGCGCGCTTCGCGCCGTCGGCGGCCTTCGGCCAGACCCCGGGGCCGCGCGCCGGTGCCGCGCTGGGCGAGGTCAAGCCGTGAGCGGCCGAAGCGCTCGCACGCCGCGCGATGTCGCGCACGGCGGCTCCGTAGCGCTCATCCCGGAACGTGCGGCGCGGAGCAGCCGTCCAGTGAACACGCTGTCGCTCGAGGACATCCGCAGCTGCCTCGAGGGCGTGATCCCCAGCGTGCTGGCAACCTGCGCGCGCGACGGCACGCCCAACGTGACGTATGTGTCGCAGGTGCACTTCGTCGACCGCACGCACGTCGCGCTGTCGTTCCAGTTCTTCAACAAGACGCGCGAGAACATCCTCGTCAACCCGAACGCCGTGGTGTACGTGATCGACCCGCGGACCGCGCGTCGCCATGTGCTGTCGCTGCGCTACCTGCGCACCGAGTCGAGCGGCCCGCTGTTCGAGCGGATGAAGGCGAACCTTGCGGGCATCGCCTCGCACACCGGCATGAGCGGCGTGTTCAGGCTGCAGGGCTCCGACGTCTACGAGGTCGTGCGGATCGATCAGCTGCCGGGCTCCGAACTGGCTCCGCCGCCGCCCCGCTGCAACCTGCTCGGCGCGCTGCGCCACGTGGCGAGCGTTCTGTCGACCGCGACCGACCTGCGCACGCTGCTCGACGACGTTCTCGCGGTGCTCGCCACCGACATGGCGATCACGCACGCGATGGTGCTGCTGACCGACGCCGCGCACGACCGGCTGTTCACGGTGGCGAGCCGCGGCTACCCGGCCTCGGGCGTGGGCTCCGAGATACCGAACGGACAGGGCCTGATCGGCATCGCGGCGCGCGAACGCACGCCGATCCGCATCACGCACGGCACGAGCGAGTACACGTACAGCCTGGCGCTGCGCAAGAGCGCGGAGAGCGATGGCCTCGCGGCCCTGCTCGAGACCAAGATCCCGCTCCCTGGTCTGGCGAAGCCCGGCAGCCAGCTCGCGGCACCGATGCTGGTCGGCGGACGCACGGTGGGCGTCGTGTTCGTCGAGAGCCCCGAGGACGGCCGCTTCCACTGGGAGGACGAGGACGCGCTGGTCGCGGTCGCGTCGCAGCTCGGCATGACGATCGCGACGCTGCAGCAGGCGGCCGAGGGCGGCGAAGAGCCGGGCAGCGCAACGTCGCGGCCGCCAAAGCCGCGCGGCAAACCACTCGAAGTGCGGCACTACCGCGCCGACGACAGCGTCTTCATCGGCGACGACTACCTGATCAAGGGCGTCGCGGGTGCGATCTTCCGCGCGCTGGTCCGGACTTCATCGACAAGGGCCGCACCGACTTCACCAACCGCGAACTGCGCCTCGATGCGCGCATCCGACTGCCCGACATCACCGATAACCTGGAGGCGCGCCTGATCCTGCTGGTGCGCCGCCTGGCCGAGCGCGGGACCGAGATCCGCATCGAGAAGACCTGGGCGCGGCCGGCTTCCGCCTCGCCGTGGACCGGCCGCTGACGCTGGTCGAGGCTGGTTGAATCAGGCGGCGGCCAGCTCCTGGCCGCGCCGCGGGCGTCGACTCGTCGCCTTCGAGCGGCTTGGTCCCGATCGCGGCACCGAGCTTTGCCAACTCGCGCGCGGTCAGGTGGCGCTTCACGAGCCCGAGCACGGCTTCGAAGGCAGGCCGCGGCGCGTTCTGCTTCATGCCGGCGAGCAGCGCGGCGCGCTCGTGCGGCGCGGCCCACGGCGCCATCCACCGCATCACCGTCATTGCCTCGTCGGGCGCCAGCGAGCCGACGATCGCCTGCTCGATCGCGAACACCTCGGCCTCGTTGTAGTGCGCGGTGAGGGTCGCGTGGTTCTGCGTTTCCTCCACGTGCATGTGCTCGAAGTTCTCGGCGACGAAC
>CAVPRE010000012.1:0-58471 GCA_963707725.1 uncultured beta proteobacterium
CTCGGTCTGTCCGACCCAGGCGATCTCCGGCGAGGTGTAGATCACCCATGGGATGGTGTTGAAGTTGACGTGTCCGTGCTGGCCGGCGATCCGCTCGGCCACGGCCACGCCTTCTTCCTCCGCCTTGTGGGCCAGCATCGGCCCGCGGACGACATCGCCGACCGCCCAGACATTCGAAAGGTTCGTGCGGCAGTCGTCGTCGACTGCGACGAAACCGCGTTCGTCGAGCGCCAGACCGACCGCTTCCGGGTTCAGCCCAGTCGTGTTCGGCACGCGGCCGATCGATACGACCAGCTTGTCGACGGCCAGCGTCTGCGCCTCGCCCTTCGCGTCGGTGTAGCCGACAGCCACACCCTTCCGGTCGGCCTTCACCGTGTCGATGCGGACGCCGAGGTGGATCTTCAGGCCCTGCCGGTTGAAGGCCTTCGCGGCTTCCTTCGCGATCTGCTCGTCCACCACCCCGAGAAACGCGGGCAGCGCCTCGAGGATCGTCACTTCGGCGCCGAGGCGTCGCCACACCGAGCCCATCTCGAGGCCGATCACGCCGGCGCCGATGACACCGAGCCGCTTCGGGACTTCAGGGATGGCGAGGGCGCCGTCGTTCGACAGGATCTGCCTTTCGTCGAACGGCACCCCCGGAAGCGCGCGCGCGGTCGACCCGGTCGCGACGATCACGTGCTTCGCCACCAGCGTTTCGGCGCTGGCGCCGGCGACCGCGACCTCGTAGCCGGCGTCGCCCTTGCCCGCGAAACTGCCGCGGCCGTGGAAGAAGGAGACCTTGTTCTTCTTGAACAGGTACAGGATGCCGTCGTTGTTCTGTTTCACGACGCTCGCCTTGCGCGCGAGCAGCTTCGCAAGGTCAAGCGCCAGCCCCTGCACCTCGATGCCGTGGTTCTTGAACTGGTGCCCCGCGTGCTCGTAGTACTCCGAAGACTGCAGCAGCGCCTTCGATGGAATGCAGCCGACGTTCGTGCACGTGCCCCCCGGGGCGGGTCCGCCCTGCGCGTTGCTCCACTCGTCGATGCAGGCGGTCGCGAACCCGAGCTGCGCCGCCCGGATCGCCGCGATGTAACCGCCCGGTCCGCCGCCGATCACGACGACGTCGAAGTTCTTGGCCATGGATGTCTTTCGCGATGTCGTCGGCGCGCGCTACTGCCCCTGGCGCGGCACGAAGATCCAGAGAACGATGTAGAGGATGGCGGTGAATCCTCCGGCGAACATGCCGAGCACGAAGATCAATCGCCAGATCCAGGCCTCCACGCCGGTGACCTCGGCGATGCCGCCGCATACGCCCGCGATCCACTTGTCGCCCTCGGACAGGCGCAGGCGGTTGATGACGAACGACGGCCCCGAGGAGCCCGCCGCGCCACCCAGCACGCGGGCCTTCGCCGCCTCGTACTCGTCCGCAGTGAGGGCGCCGCCCTGCAGCAGGCGGTGCAGCTTCTCGAGTTCGTCAGCCATCGTCATGCGAAAGTCTCCAAAGCTCAGACCTCGAGCAGCAGGCGCGCCGGATCCTCCAGCGCTTCCTTCATCGCTACCAGGGACAGCACCGCCTCGCGGCCGTCGATGATGCGATGGTCGTAGGACAGCGCGAGGTATTCATCGGACGGATGACGATCTGTCCGTTCTCGACGACCGGACGGTCCTTCGTGGCGTGGATGCCGAGGATCGCGCTCTGCGGCGGGTTGATGATCGGCGTCGACAGCATCGACCCGAACACGCCGCCGTTGGAAATCGAGAACGTTCCGCCCGTGAGTTCCTCGAGGCCAAGCTTGCCCTCGCCGGCGCGCTTGCCGAAGTCGCGCGATCTTCTTCTCGATGTCGGCGAACGTCATCTGGTCGGCGTCGCGCAGGATCGGGACGACGAGGCCGCGGGGCGAGCCGACCGCGATGCCGATGTCGAAGTAGCCGTGATAGACGATGTCGTTGCCGTCGATCGACGCGTTCACCACCGGGTAGCGCTTCAGGGCGGCGACGGCGGCCTTCACGAAGAACGACATGAACCCGAGCTTGACGCCGTGCTCCTTCTCGAACCTGTCCTTGTACTTGTTGCGCAGGTCCATCAGCGGCGCCATGTTGACCTCGTTGAACGTGGTCAGGATGGCGGCGGTCGACTGGGACTGCACGAGCCGCTCGGCCACGCGCTGGCGCAGCCGCGACATCGGAACACGCTGCTCGGGACGGTTGGCCAGATCGGACAAGTCGATCGGCGCCTTCACTTCCGGCAGCGCCGGACGCACCGGCACTGGCGCCGCTGCCGGCGCCGCGGCGCGCGGCGGGCCGCCTTCCGCGGCGGCGATCACGTCGCCCTTGGTGATGCGTCCGTCGCGGCCCGTGCCAGCCACCTGTCCGGCCGCGATGCCCTTGTCGGCCATCATCTTCGCGGCCGCCGGCATCGCCACACCGGCCATCGCTGCGCCAGCCGGAGCCGTCGCCGGCGCAACGCCGGCCGCGGCTGGCGCCGCCGCAGGCTGCGGGGCCGGGGCGGGGCTCGCGACCACGCCCTTGCCTTCGGTGTCGAGCCGCGCGATCAGTTCGCCGGCCACCACGGTGCTGCCGTCGCCGCGGACGATCTCCGCCATCACGCCGGCGGCCGGCGCAGGCACCTCGAGCACGACCTTGTCCGTCTCGACCTCGATCAGGATCTCGTCCATCGCCACGGCGTCGCCGGGCTTCTTCTTCCACTGCAGCAGGGTCGCCTCGGCAACCGATTCGGACAGCTGCGGGACCTTCACTTCCACGATGGCCATGTTCTTCTGATGCTCCGATTCTTGTGCGTGAAATGGCGCGCCGGTGCGACCACGCCCGGCGCCGCACGCCTTACCTGTTGAGGACGAGACCCTTGAGCTTGCCGAACGCCGTGTCGAGCAGCGCCTTCTGCTGCTCGATGTGCTTGGCGTAGTAGCCGGCCGCCGGCGACGCCGACGGCGCTCGGCCCGCGTAGGCGAGCTTCTGGCCGTCCGCCATGTTCTCGAGCAGGTGGTGCTGCACGTAGAACCAGGGGCCCTGGTTGGCCGGCTCATCCTGGCACCACACGACCTCGGTCGCGGCCGGATACTTCTTCAGCTCGGTGGCAAGGGCCTTGTGCGGGAAAGGATAGAGCTGCTCGACCCGGATGATGGCCACCGTGGCGTCCTCGCGCTCGCGCCGGGTGTGGACGAGGTCGTAGTAGACCTTGCCGGAGCAGGCGATTACGCGCTTCACCTTCTTCGCCTCGATCGCCGGATCGCGCTCGGGAATCACGGTCTGGAACTCGCCCTTCGCCAGTTCCGACAGGTCGGAGGCGGCGTCTTTCGCCCGCAGCAGCGACTTCGGCGTCATGATCACCAGCGGCTTGCGGAACAGCCGGATCATCTGGCGCCGGAGCAGGTGAAAGATCTGCGCCGCCGTGGTCGGCTGCGCTATCTGCATGTTGTTGTCCGCGGCGAGTTGCAGGAAGCGCTCGATGCGGGCCGACGAGTGTTCGGGTCCCTGCCCCTCGTAGCCGTGCGGCAGCATCAGCGTCAGGCCCGACTGCCGGCCCCACTTCGACTTCGCCCGACGACAGGAACTGGTCGATCACGACCTGCGCGCCGTTGACGAAGTCGCCGAACTGCGCCTCCCAGATCACCAGTGCGTTCGGCTCGGCGCTCGCGTAGCCGTACTCGAAGCCGAGCACCGCTTCTTCGGACAGCACGGAGTCGATCACCGTGAAGGGCGCCTGCTTGTCTGACACGTGCTGCAGCGGCACGTAGTTGCCTTCGTCCCACTTCTCGCGGTTCTGGTCATGCAGCACCGCGTGGCGGTGCGTGAACGTGCCGCGGCCCGAGTCCTGGCCGGTGATCCGCACCGGGTAACCACTCGCCACGAGCGACGCGAACGCGAGGTGCTCGGCCATGCCCCAGTCGAGCGGCTGCTTGCCTTCACCCATCGCGCGGCGGTCCGCGACGACCTTCTGCACCAGCGGATGCAGCTTGAAGTTCGACGGAATGGTCGTCAGCCGCTGCGCCAGCCTCCTCAGTTCGGCGACCGGCACCGCGGTGTCCGCGTGATCGCGTCCACTTGCGGTTCAGGAACGGCGACCAGTCGACCGCGAACTTGCTCTTGTAGTTGGTCAGCACCGGGTCGGACGTGGTGCGGCCCTCGTCCATCGCAGCCCGGAACGCCTTGACCATCTGGTCCGGCTCGTCCGCCGCGATCGTGCCCTGCGTGCACGAGCTTCTCGGCGTACAGCTTGCGGGTGCCCGCGTGCTGGCCGATCTTCTTGTACATCAGCGGCTGCGTCACCGCCGGCTCGTCCTGCCTCGTTGTGGCCCCAGGCGGCGGAAGCAGACGATGTCGATCACCACGTCCTTGTTGAACTCCTGCGGAAGTCCAGCGCCAGTTGCGTCGACGAACACCACGGCCTCCGGATCGTCGCCGTTCACGTGGAAGATCGGCGCCTCGATCATCTTCGCGACATCGGTGCAGTACAGCGTCGAACGCGAGTCCAGCGGATCGCTGGTGGTGAAGCCGATCTGGTTGTTGATGACGATGTGCACCGTGCCGCCGGTGCCGTAGCCGCGCGTCTCCGACAGGTTCAGCGTTTCCATCACCACGCCCTGGCCGGCGAAGGCCGCGTCGCCGTGCACCAGGACCGGCAGCACCGTGTCGCCGCTCCTTGTCGCCGCGCCGCTCCTGCCGCGCGCGCACCGAGCCTTCGACCACCGGGTTGACGATCTCGAGGTGCGACGGATTGAAGGCCAGCGACAGGTGGCACCGGCCCGCCGGGCGTCGTGATGTCGGACGAGAAGCCGATGTGGTACTTGACGTCGCCCGCCGGCAGGTCGGACGTCGGTCTTGCCTTCGAACTCCGCGAACAGTTCCTTCGGCATCTTGCCGAGGGTGTTCACCAGCACGTTCAGGCGGCCGCGGTGGGCCATGCCGATGACGATCTCCTGCACGCCCTTGGCGCCACGCGCGCTGGATCAGCTCGTCCATCGCCGCGATGAAGCTCTCGCCGCCTTCGAGCGAGAAGCGCTTCTGGCCGACGTACTTGGTGTGCAGGTAGCGCTCGAGTCCTTCGGCCGCCGTCAGGCGCTCGAGGATGTGGCGCTTCTGCTCGGCGGTGAACGTGGGCGTCGAACGGATCGATTCGAGGCGCTGCTGGATCCAGCGCTTCTGCGCGGGATCGGAGATGTACATGAACTCGACGCCGAGGTTGCAGCAGTAGGTGTCGCGCAGCGCCTTGATCAGGTCGCGCAGCGTCATGTTCTCCTGCCCGAAGTACGTGTTCGCGGCCGCGAACACCGTGTCCATGTCGGCTTCGGTCAGGTCGTAGAACGCGGGCTCCAGTTCGGGAATGACCGGGCGTTCCTGTCGCTGCAGCGGATCCAGATTCGCCCAGCGGTTGCCGAGGAACCGGTAGGCCGCGATGATCGACTGGACGTGGACCTGCTTGCGCGCGACCGACAGGTCGGTCGACGCCACTTTCGGGACGAAGGCGTTGGCCTTGGCGCGCTGCGCGAAGGACTCGACGATCGGAGCGTGGGCGATGTCGCGCGAGTCCGGCGAGCCATCGGCCCCCGGAACCAGCTGCATCTGGTCGAAGTAGGCGCGCCACTTCTCGGGCACGGAGCCCGGATTGTCGAGGTAACGCTCATAGAGCTCCTCGACGTACGGCGCATTGCCGCCAAACAGGTACGAATTGACCTGGAACTGTCTCATCATCGGCTTCACCTGAAAAAACGAGTTTCTCGTTCGAGATGCCCGCCAAGCCCATACTCGAGACGTGGGCTCGTCGGCGACAGCGGTTCCGGATTCCGGTCCCGCTGCCGAGTCATTCCGCCGGCGGCGACCTCGAGCCCCCGCGGCGAAACGCGGATGCTACCACCGGGCTCCCGCCCGCCATCCGCCTGTCGCATCGACGCCGCGAACCGTCCTCGGGTAGTGCTCCCCGGGGTACCCGGGCATACACTGACTTCACTCGAAGAAAAGCCGCGACCGCCATGACGGTCGATGCAAGGAGACGCGCGTGCAGCCGACGGACATCCGGAACCCGGAGTATTTCCATCGCGTCGTGGATTGCCAGTGGGCCTGCCCGGCCCACACTCCCGTCCCCGAGTACATCCGCCTGATCGCGGCCGGTCGCTACGCCGACGCGTACATGGTGAACTGGACGTCGAATGTCTTCCCCGGAATCCTCGGTCGCACCTGCGACCGGCCGTGCGAACCCGCGTGCCGGCGCGGACGGGTCGAGCAGCACCAGGCCGAGCGTCCGGAACCGGTCGCCATCTGCCGCCTGAAGCGCGTCGCCGCCGATCTCAAGGATGACATCACGAGCCGGTTGCCCAGGCGGCTCGGTCCCATGAACGGCCGGCGGGTGGCCTGCGTCGGCGCCGGTCCGGCATCGCTGACCGTCGCGCGCGACCTCGCACCTCTCGGTTACCACGTCACCGTGTTCGACCAGGACCCGAAGGCGGGCGGAATGATCCGCACGCAGATTCCCCGGTTCCGGCTGCCGGAGGAAGTAATCGACGAGGAGACCGGGTACGTGCTCGGGCTCGGCGTCGAGTTCCGCGGCGGCGCCCGGATCGACTCGCTGAAGTCCCTGCTCGCCGAGAAGTTCGACGCGGTCTTCATCGGGTCGGGAGCGCCGCGCGGACGCGACCTGAACGTGCCGGGCCGCAAGGAAGCGGCGAAGAAGATCCACGTCGGCATCGACTGGCTCGCTTCGGTGTCGTTCGGCCATGTCACGTCGGTCGGCCGGCGCGTGATCGTGCTCGGCGGCGGCAACACGGCGATGGACTGCTGCCGCACCGCGAAACGGCTCGGCGGCGAAGACGTCAAGGTGATCGTGCGCTCGGGCTTCGCGGAGATGAAGGCCTCGCCGTGGGAGAAGGAGGATGCGATGCACGAGGGCATCCCGATCCTCGACTACCTCGTTCCCAAGGCCTTCCTGCACGAGAACGGCCGGCTCACCGGGATGCGCTTCGAAAAGGTGAAGGCGGTCTACGACGCCAAGGGCCACCGCGCACTGATCTCGACCGGCGAACCGGACCCCATCCACGCGTGCGACGAAGTGCTGGTCGCGGTGGGCCAGGAGAACGCCTTCCCCTGGATCGAGCGCGACGCGGGCATCGAGTTCGACCAGTGGGGCATGCCGGTCCTCGACAGGACGACGCTGCAGTCGACGCTGCCCAGGGTGTTCTTCGGCGGCGACGCCGCGCTCGGTCCGAAGAACATCATCTGGGCCGTCGCGCAGGGACACGACGCCGCCATCTCGATCGACAAGTTCCTGCACGGCGAGGACATCCGCGAACGACCCGCGCCCGGCGTAAGCCTCGTCTCGCAGAAGATGGGCATCCACGAGTGGAGCTACGACAACGAAGTGGCGCCCGACGCGCGCTTCAAGGTGCCATGGCGCGACGTCAGCCAGTCGCTCAGGAGCATCCGGGTGGAAGTCGAACTCGGATTCGACCCGGCCACCGCGTGGAAGGAGGCGCAGCGCTGCCTGAACTGCGACGTCCAGACCGTATTCACCGCCGAGCAGTGCATCGAGTGCGACGCGTGTGTCGACATCTGTCCCACCGACTGCATCAACTTCACCGCCAATGGGGACGAAGCCGATCTGAGGCCGCGGCTCCGCGCGCCCGCCCTCAATGCCGGACAGTCGCTGTATGTCTCGGGACCCCTGAAGACCGGTCGCGTAATGGTGAAGGACGAGGACGTCTGCCTGCACTGCGGCCTGTGCGCCGAGCGCTGCCCGACCGGCGCGTGGGACATGCAGAAGTTCCTGATCGAGATGACGCACGCCGGCCGCGGGTGCCGGCCGCTGCGCAGGGAGGCAGCATGAGCGTCCCCGAGGAGGGCCGCCCGGGCCCGCGCACCAGCGGCCCCGTGATCCGCCGTCGCGGCATCACGGCCACCAACGACTTCGTCGTCAAGTTCGCCAACGTCAACGGTTCGGGGTCGGCCTCCGCGAACGAGTTGTTCGCCCGCAGCATCCTGCGGATGGGCGTGCCGGTGTCGCCGCGCAACATCTTTCCGTCGAACATCCAGGGCCTGCCCACCTGGTACGAAGTGAGGGTAACCGAACAGGGACACCTCGGTCGCCGCGGCGGCGTCGACCTGATGGTCTCGATGAACCCGCAGACCTGGGACCGCGACCTGCAGGAGATCGAGCCCGGCGGCTACCTGCTCTACGACAGCACGAAGCCGCTGCCGCCGGCGCGCTTCCGCCCCGATGTCCGCGCGATCGGCGTGCCGCTCACCGCGATCGCGGCCGGCAAGTTCGCCGATCCGAAGGAGCGCCAGCTCCTGAAGAACATCATGTACGTCGGCGTGCTGGTTTCGCTGCTCGGGATCGAGCCGGAAGTGATCGCGCAACTGCTCGGCGAGCAGTACAAGGGCAAGGACAAGCTGATCAAGCCCAATCTCGAGGCCTTCCTGACGGGCCGCCACTACGCCGACGAGCACCTCGCCGGCGAGTTGGGTCTCAAGGTCGAGCGTCGCAACAACGTCGGCGATCGCATTTTCATGGAAGGCAACGCGGCCGCCGCCCTCGGGGCGGTGTACGCCGGCGCGACGGTCTGCGCCTGGTACCCGATCACGCCGTCGTCGTCCGTCGCGGAGGCATTCCAGAAGTACTGCAGCCGTTACCGCGTCGACAAGGCCACCGGCAAGAACAAGTTCGCGATCGTCCAGGCCGAGGATGAGCTGGCCTCGGTCGGCATGGTGATCGGCGCGGGCTGGAATGGCGCGCGCGCATTCACCGCGACCTCCGGGCCGGGCGTGTCCCTGATGGCCGAGTTCATCGGACTCGCCTACTTCGCCGAGATCCCGGCAACGATCATCAACGTGCAGCGCGGCGGTCCGTCGACGGGCATGCCGACGCGGACGCAGCAGTCCGACCTGCTCGCGTGCGCCTACGCGTCGCACGGAGACACCAAGCACGTGCTGCTGTTCCCGGAAGATCCGCACGAGTGCTTCGAGTTCACGGCGGCCGCGCTCGACCTCGCGGAGCGGCTGCAGACGCCGATCTTCGTGATGTCCGACCTCGACATCGGCATGAATCACCGGTTGTGCGCTCCGCTCGCGTGGGACGATAGCCGGCGCTACGACCGCGGCAAGCTGATGCACGCGCCGGACCTCGATGCCGGCAAGGACTTTGGCCGCTATCTCGACGTCGACGGCGACGGCATTCCCTTCCGCACCCTGCCCGGCGCGCATGCGACGCGGGGAGCGTACTTCACGCGCGGCACGACGAAGGACGCGCACGCGCGCTACTCCGAGGCCGGGACCGACTACATGTACAACATGGAGCGGCTGCTGCGGAAGTTCGACACCGCCAAGCGCCTGGTGCCGCAACCCATCGTCCGGCGCACCAGCCACAAGACGGCGCACGGCGTCATCTACTTCGGCTCGACCAGCCCGTCGATGAGCGAGGCGCTCGGCGTGCTCGAGCAGTCGGGCGTGCACCTCGACCGCCTGCGCATCCGTGCCTTCCCGTTCCCGGACTCGGTCAAGGCGTTCGTCGAGCAGCATGAGCAGGTGTTCGTCGTCGAACAGAACCGGGATGCGCAGCTGCGGTCGATGCTGGTCAACGAACTGCAGGTCGATCCATCGAGGCTGGTGCCGATCCTGCACTACGACGGCACGCCGATCACGGCGCGCTTCATCGTGCAGGCCATCCGGGACCGGATGCCGGGCGCCCAGGTCCGACCACTGCAGGGCGGCCGTGCCGCGTAAGGAGACGCCATGACCTACCTTGCGAAACCGAGACTCCACCATCCCACGCTGCCCGCGAATCGCCTCGGCTACACGCGGCGTGACTACGAAGGGAAGATCTCGACGCTGTGCGCCGGTTGCGGCCACGACTCGATCTCGGCGGCGATCATCCAGGCCTGCTGGGAGCTGGCGATCGAGCCGCACCGCGTGGCCAAGCTGTCCGGCATCGGGTGCTCGTCGAAGACGCCGGACTACTTCCTCGGCAACTCGCACGGCTTCAACTCGGTCCACGGCCGCATGCCGTCCGTGCTGACCGGAGCGAACCTTGCAAATCGGGACCTGCTCTACCTCGGTGTCTCGGGCGACGGCGACTCGGCATCGATCGGCCTCGGGCAGTTCGCGCACCTGATCCGGCGTGGCGTCAACATGACGTACATCTGCGAGAACAACGGCGTGTACGGCCTCACCAAGGGCCAGTTCTCGGCCACCGCCGACCAGGGCTCGAAGTCGAAGCGCGGCGCGATAAACCGCGACGCCCCGATCGACATGGTGTCGCTGGCGCTGCAGCTCGGCGTCACTTATGTGGCGCGCGGCTTCTCGGGAGACAAGGAACAGCTGGTGCCGCTGATCAAGGGGGCACTGAATCATCGCGGCGCCGCCCTGCTCGACGTGATCAGTCCCTGCGTCGCCTTCAACAACCACGCGGGCAGCACCAAGAGCTACGATTACATCCGCGCCCACAACGAGGCGGTGAACCGGCTCGACTTCATGCCGAAGCACGACACCATCACCGCCGCGTACGCGCCGGGCGAAGTGATCGAGATCACGCAGCACGACGGCAGCCGGCTGCGCCTGCGCAAGCTCGCGGACGGCTACGACCCGGGCGACCGCCTGGCCGCCATCAGCCACATCACGGCGCACCAGGCCCGTGGCGAGGTCGTCACGGGGCTCCTCTACGTCGATCCCTCTGCCGATGACCTGCACGATCACCTCAATACAGTAGACAGGCCCCTGAACCGGCTCGCTGAAGTCGACCTCTGCCCCGGCGCCGGAGTGCTCGAGGCGATCAACGCCGAGTTGACCTGACCCCTCCGCCAGTGATGTTCCTGCGGCACGCCGTTTTTGCCGACTGGAACGCCGTCCCACGGACTGATATGCGATTGCGACAGATCAATGTCACCCGGTCCGTTGCAATCGAAGCTCTCGCTTACATGAGGTAGTTCGCCTCAGTCCGCGCTGCCCCGCGCCAGACGGGTGCGCGGCAATCCCACAGCGCACGGGGAGACACACCATGGCGCAGGCGAACGCGGGATCCGGCTTCCGGATCGTTGCGCGCGAGGATTACTCGGACGTCACCTACATGCTGGAGGTGGCCCATCCGCAGATGGCCCGGTCAGCCCAGCCCGGGCAGTTCGTCATCGTGATGGAGACGGAGCATGGCGAGCGGATTCCGCTCACCATCGCCGACTTCGACCGCGAACGCGGCACGATCACCCTGGTCATCCAGGCTGTCGGCAAGACCACGAAGGAGATGCAGGCCAACCTGAAGGCCGGCGACAGCCTCTTCGCCATGGTCGGTCCGATGGGCATCCCGAGCCACATCGGCAAGGCGAAGAAGGTCGTCTGCGTTGGCGGCGGCCTTGGCGTCGCGCCGGTCTATCCGCAGGCGCGCGCCTACAAGGAAAGCGGCGCCTACGTGATCGGCGTGATCGGCTTCCGCAACAAGGACCTGATGTTCTGGCAGGACAAGTTCGCCGCGGTGTGCGACGAGTTGATCGTCTGCACCGATGACGGTTCGGCGGGCATCAAGGGTCTCGTCACCGAGGGCATCAAGCAGGCCGCGGCAAAGCATGCGGACATCGATGAGTGCGTGGCGATCGGCCCCCCGATCATGATGAAGTTCTGCGCGCAGACAACGAAGGCGCTCGGCATCAAGACCATCGTCAGCCTGAATCCGGTGATGGTGGACGGCACGGGCATGTGCGGCGGCTGCCGGGTCAAGGTCGGCGAGCAGGTCAAGTTCGCCTGCGTCGACGGTCCCGACTTCGACGGCCACCAGGTCGACTTCGACGACCTGATGGCGCGCCTCGGCCGCTACAAGGAGACCGAGAAGGAAGCGATGGAGCGCTGGACCGAGTCGTGCCGCATCCGCGCCGACAAGGTGGTCGACCTGAAGGCTTCGGTGCTCGACGCGCGCCCGGCCGCGGACGCCTAGGAGGGACCATGGCGACTGCGAAGAAGAAGACGATCCGCACCATTCCACAGGAGCGGACGCCGATGCCGGAGCAGGATCCGCAGATCCGGGCGCGGAACTTCCAGGAGGTCGCCTGCGGCTACCGCCTCGAGGACGCCCTGCGCGAGGCGGAGCGCTGCCTCATGTGCCCGGACCAGCCGTGCGTGCGCGGCTGTCCGGTCAGCATCGACATCCCGAACTTCATCGCGAAGATCACCGAGAAGCACTACAACGGCGCGTACGACATCATCACCGACACCAACCTGCTGCCGTCGATCTGCGGACGCGTGTGCCCGCAGGAGAACCAGTGCGAAGGCGTGTGCACGGTGGGCGAGACGCTGGAGCCCGTGGCCATCGGCCGGCTCGAGCGCTTCATCGGCGACATGGCGATCGCCGAGGGCTGGGAGAACGTCCCGTACATCGAGCCGTCGGGCTACAAGGTCGGCATCATCGGCGCAGGACCCGCCGGAATGGCGTGCGCGGCCGACATGGCCAAGGCCGGTTGCGAAGTCATCGTCTACGAGGCATTCCACACGCCGGGTGGCGTGCTGAAGTACGGCATCCCCGACTTCCGCCTGCCGAACGACGTCATCGACGCCGAGATCAACAAGGTCAAGAACCTCGGCGTGAAGTTCGAGTGCAACACGCTGGTCGGCCGGCTTTTCACGATCGAACAGATGGTGGACGAGATGGGGTTCCACGCCGTGTTCATCGGCACCGGCGCGGGCTATCCGAGCTTCATGGGCATCCCGGGCGAATCGCTGAACGGCGTGCTCTCGGCGAACGAGCTGCTGACGCGCTGCAACCTGATGCGGGCGCGCGACTTCCCGAACTTCGACACGCCGCTGCAGCCGGGCAGGCACGTCGCCGTGATCGGCGCGGGCAATACCGCGATGGACGCCCTGCGCGTGTCCCTGCGCCTCGGTGCGGAGAGCGTGCACTGCATCTACCGCCGCTCGAAGAAGGAAGCGCCGGCGCGCGTCGAGGAGATTCATCACGCCGAAGAGGAAGGCGTCGACTTCAACTGGCTCACCAGTCCCGTCGAGATCCTCGGCGACGAGAAGAACCGGGTCCGCGCCCTGCGCTGCGTGAAGATGGAACTCGGCGAGCCGGACGAGTCCGGGCGCCGCCGTCCGGTCGTCGTGCCCGGCAGCGAGTTCGAGTTCGAGGCCGACATGGTCGTGTTCGCCATCGGCACCAACGCCAATCCCATCCTCGGCCAGACGTCGAAGCTGAAGCTCAACAAGTGGGGCTACATCGCGGCCGACGACAGCCTCGCGACCTCGATCGCGGGCGTCTGGGCCGGCGGTGACATCGTCACCGGCGCGGCGACCGTGATCCAGGCAATGGGCGCCGGCCGCCGGGCCGCCCGCGCCATGAAGGCCTACCTCGGCCTGCGCGACAGTGACTCCGTGTACGACGCCGGCGCCGAAGGCTCGCTGTTCGGCATTCCGCGCGCCGAGCACGGCTTTGCGCAGGTCCGGGTCGCCTGACGAATTCGCAAGAGGGAACGCGCATGAATGCCGCAGTACTTGCTCCCAGCAGCACCCCATCCACCAAGAGGGCCGTCAGGCTGCCCGAGCACATCGTCGAGGTCATCAGCGACTCCGGCGAGGGCGCCCAGCGCTGCGGACAGGCCTTCGCGTCGATCGCCGCACGCAGCGGCAACGGCATCTGGACGGTCGAGATCATCCCGGCCGAGATCCAGCCGCCGGCACGCAGCGTCGCGGGCGCCAGCGGCATCCGCATCCGCGTGGGTTCCAGCCACGTGAACAACGGCGGTGACGAGACCGACCTCGTCGTCGCGTTCAACGAGCAGGTGTTGCTCGGACGCGTGCGCGCCGGCGAACTGAAGCAAGGCGCGACGATCCTGCTCGAGAACATGTGGGGCGAGCACCGCGATCCGGTCATCGCGAAGACGTACACCGACGCGGTGAAGGCGTTGAAGGACGCCGGCTTCCGCGTGGTTCCCCTGCCCCTCGAAAAGGAGTGCCGCGCGCTGATGAGTGACGCACGGCGCGGCAAGAACATGTTCGTGCTGGGCGTGCTGGCCAGCATCTACAGCCTCGACCTGCAACTCGCACGCGACCAGATTGCGCTCACCTTCGGCAAGAAGGACAAGAAGGTCATCGACTCCAACGTGCGGCTGATGGAGGCCGGTCACGCCTGGGGCGAAACCAACCTCGACTTCAAGTACGAGATCCCGGCCGAGAAGTCCAAGGTGCCGCAGATCGTCGTCAACGGCAACACCGCCGTCGCGCTCGGCGTGCTCGCCTCCGGGATGGACATCTGCGCGATGTACCCGATCACGCCGGCGACGTCGGCGTCGCACTATCTTTCCGAGTGCTTCGAGCGCGTCGGCGGCATCGTGCACCAGGCCGAGGACGAGATCGCGGCGTGCGCGTTCGCGATTGGCGCCTCGTACGCCGGCCGTTGCGCAGTGACCATCACGTCCGGGCCCGGCTACTCGCTGAAGCAGGAAGGCATCGGGCTGGCGGTGATGGCGGAGATCCCGCTGGTCGTCGTCAACGTGATGCGCGGCGGGCCGTCGACCGGCCAGCCGACCAAGGTCGAGCAGGCGGACCTGCTGACGTCGATCTACGGCAGCCACGGCGACGCGCCCAAGGTCGTGCTGGCGGTCACGAGCATCGAGGACTGCTTCTACTCGATGATCACCGCGCGCAAGATCGCCGAAACGTTCAACATGGTCGTCGTGGTGCTGACGGACGCCAGCCTCGCCACCGCGCAGCAGCCCTTCCCCCGCCCGGCGTTCAACGACGAGTGGCTGGCGCCGCCGATCGACCAGTCACCGCTGCCCGAGGGCGCGAAGCCGTACGACTGGGACAAGATCACCGGCATCGCGCGGCGCTTCTCGCCGGGCCAGCCCGGCGGGATGCACACCGTCACCGGCCTCGCGCACGATCGCAACAGCAAGGTCGCGTACGACCCGATCATCAACGAGGAAGGGCTGCGCATGCGCAGCCTGAAGCTCGCCACGCTGCAGAAGACGCTGAAGACGCCGGAAGTGTTCGGCGACCCCGAGGGCGACCTGCTGGTCGTCGGCTGGGGCAGCACGCAGGGCGTCATCGAGGAAGCGGTGCAGCGCCTGCGCGACGAGGGCCTGAAGGTCTCGGCGCTGCAGATGCGCTTCATCCAGCCGATGCCGTCGGGCATCAAGGGCATCTTCAAGCGGTTCAGGAAGGTCATGACCGTCGAAGGCACGTGGGCGGACCGCCCCGCGGAAGACGAAGTGATCGACGAGGAGAACCGGCGCTACGCGCCGCTGGCGATGATGCTGCGCGCGCGCACCCTGGTCGACGTGGACTGCTGGACCGAGGCCAAGGGCCAGCCGATCAAGCCGGGCCAGGTGGCGGCGGCCCTCCGCGCCAAGCTGGCCGAATGAATCCGAGCGAAGGAAAGTAGACGATGGGCTCCGCACTCAGCCAACTCATCATCAAGCTGCACGAGGAACACCACACCCTCGAGGACTACGAGGGCGGCGTGCCGCGCTGGTGCAGCGGATGCGGCGACAACGCGATCCTCACGGCGGTCCAGCGCCTGTGCCGCGACGAGAACCTCGCGCCGGAGCGCACGGTATTCGTCTCCGGGATCGGCTGCTCGAGCCGCTTCCCGCACTACATGAAGACCTACGGGTTCCACGGCATCCACGGCCGCGCGTTCCCGCTCGCCGAGGGCGTCAAGATGGCGCGCCCGGACCTGAACGTGTTCGTCAACACCGGCGACGGCGACTGCTGCTCGATCGGGGCCGCGCACTGGATCCACGCGATCCGGTACAACATGAACCTGACCGTGATCCTGCACGACAACCAGATCTACGGCCTGACCAAGAAGCAGGCGTCGCCGACCTCGCAGATCGGCACGAAGAGCAACACGACGCCACACGGCAGCGTGCTCGAGGCGATGAACCCGCTGACGGTCACGCTCGGCGTCCAGAACGCGTCGTTCGTGGCGCAGGGCGTCGACTGGATGCCGGAGATGCTGTACGACATCATCTACAAGGCGTTCCACCACCGCGGCTTCTCGTTCGTGCGCATCATCCAGCGCTGCCCCGAGTGGCTGCCCAAGACGTTCGAGCCGTGGCTGCACGATCCGGGCAAGACGCTGCTGCTGACGCACGCCAACGGGCTGCAGCCGAGTGCCGAGACGAGCCGGATCTACAAGAACCAGCGCGAACACGACCCGCTGAACATCCACCAGGCGCGCGAGATCGCCTCGTCGGTCGACCCGATCCCGGTGGGCATCCTGTATCACGATCCGAGCGTGCCGTGCTACGAGGACCTGCGCGGCGCCGGGGCCCCGCGGACCGCCGAGGCGATCCGCGCCGGCCTCGACAAGGAGTTCGACAAGTTCACGATCTGGCCGGACGAAGAGCGCGACGAGCGCGCCGCCTGACCACCACGCAACTCGAGGTTCGTCCCAATGGACATGGCTGCAAAGTTCCAGGACCAGACAGTCTTCCACATGACGGGCAAGCGCGCGGGCGAAGGCCTGGCGGCGCTGACCGCAGGCTTCCGTCCGGCCCTGCTCGCGCCGTACCGCGACCTGACCCGGCTGCGCTACGACTATCCGGTCGTGCTGATCGAGGGCGATGCCAGCCGCGACTACGTGCGGTCGCTGTCGTCGGTCGTGGGCGCGCTGATCACCGATCTCGCGCCGCGCGGTATCGAGGGCGAGCGGCTTCGCAAGCAGTTGCTGCGCCTCGAGCGCGAACTCCGCGTGCTGGTTGCGGACGGCGCCACGGGAACACTGACCGCGCTGTGGCCCGAAGCGGCGGCACGCGCGGCCGGACGCGACGACAGCGCGCGCGACGTGCTGACCCGCGCAGCGGGCGCGCTGGCGATCGACGGCGAAGTCATCGACTGCAGCCGCGCGCTGACCGAACGCCTCGTCACCCGCGCATGGCGGAACGTCAACGCAGAGAAGGCCCGCGCCTTCCGTCTGCTCGTCGATCACCTGATCCGCAAGCTGTCCGACATCCTGCGCGCGGCGTTCGTGCACTCGCAGGCGGGCCAGCAGCCACAGGCGCTGAAGTCAGGCTTCGGCAACCTGCACACCGACGTCTTCGACTTCGCCGCGATGTCGAAGCTGGTTACGCGCAACGTGCCGAAGGATGAGCTCCCGGCGAAGCGGCGCGAGCGCATCGAGTGGGCGCTCGCCGTGCTGCGCAGCCAGCCCTTCTATCCCGATCCCCGGGGCTCCGGCGCGAAGGGCGAACCGTACTCGTTCGAGTTCGACAACTGCGCGGCCGCCATCGAGGCGCACGGCGCGCGGCTGCCGCGCCTCGTCGAAGTGGTGAAGGCAATCGCCGTCGCCGAGCTGGAGGCGCGCGGCGGCTACGACGAGGCCGACCACGGCCCGTTCTTCGAACGCTATGACGAACACGCACTGACGGCCGACGACCTGGCCCAGTTCCCCGACTACCTCGTCTGCATCCCGGCCGATCGCAACGGCGCGCCCGAGAACGCCGCGATGATGGAGATGCTGTCGGCCGGCATGCCGGTGAAGGTCCTCGTGCAGCACGGCGACCTGCTCGAGGAAGCTGCGATCGGCCAGGGCCACTTCGCATTCGGCGTCCGCAGTGCCCGCCTCGCGACGACCGCCATGGGGCTCGGCGGCATGTTCATCCTGCAGTCGACGAGTTCCAACCTCTACGCCCTGCGCGACCGGGTCCGCCACGGCATGGGCTGCCGCGGTCCCGCGCTGTTCAGCGTGTTCTCCGGTTCGCCGGAGGCTGCGGGCAACCTTGCGCCCTACCTGTCCGCCGCCGCGGCGATGAAATCGCGGGCCTTCCCGGCCTTCACCTACGACGCCAACGCGGGCACGAACTGGGCGACGCGCTTCTCGTTCGAGAACAACCGCAATCCAGGCGATGACTGGCCGGTCGAGGAGTTTGCGTACGCCGACGAGAACCTGCAGCGGGTCAGCGAGCAGGTCCGCTTCACCTACGCGGATTTCATGCTCTGCGACCAGCGCAACGCACATCACTTCGCCGTCGTTCCGCGCGACCGCTGGACGACTGCCATGGTCCCTGCGGCCGAATGGCTGGCGCTGCCCGAGAACCAGGCCACGGACCGGGTGCCCTACGTCCTGGCGGTGGACGAAGGCGACAGACTGCATCGCGTGATCGTCGATGCGCGGATGATGCAGGCGACGCGCCGCTGCCTGCTGCTGTGGCACCGCCTGCAGGAGCACGGGGGCATCAACAACTCGCATGCCGCGCAGGCGCTGGCACGCGAGAAGGCCGCCTGGCAGGCGCAGAAGGAGCAGGAACTCGACGCGCTGCGCCAGGCCACGGCCAGCAGCGCCGCGCCGGCCATCGCTGCGCCGGCCACCGAACCGGCCGCCGCCAAGGCAGAAGCGCCGGCGCCGGCCGCCGCCGAGGCCGCGCCGGCCCCGTCGTCCGACCAGCCCTGGATCGAAACCGTTCGCTGCTCGAGCTGCAATGAGTGCCAGAACATCAACGACAAGCTGTTCGGCTACAACGACAACAAGCAGGCCTACATCAAGGACCTGAACGCCGGCACGTACAGGGAGATGGTCGAAGCCGCCGAGGCGTGCCAGGTGGCCATCATCCACCCCGGCAAGCCGTGGAACCCGAACGAGCCGGGACTCGAGGAACTGCTGGAGCGCGCGAAGCCGTTCATGGCATAGCCGGCCCCTCGTCGCGATGGACTTCCGGCGCTCGGACCTCGCGCACGGGCACGAACTCGAGGGCCTGGTCGTCGTCGTCGACGTCCTGCGGGCCTTTTCCACCTCGGCGTACGCCTTCGCGGCCGGTGCCCGGGCGGTCGTCGTGGCGCACTCGCTGGACGAGATCGAGCCGCTCCGGCAGCGGCACGCCCCGGCTGTCACGGTCGGCGCGCAGCCCGGCGGCTTTCCGGTTCCCGGCCTCGACTACGGCAACTCTCCCGCCAGCATCGCCTGCCTCGATCTCGCCGGCGTCACGCTCGTCGAGTACAGCGCCGGCGGCGTGCGCGGACTGATCGACTGCGATCACGCGTCCGAAGTCCTCGCGGGCAGCCTCGTCTGCGCGCGCGCCACGGCGGACTACATCAGGTGGAGGAATCCGCCGGTCGTCACCTTCGTCATCACGGGCCTGTGGACCGACCGCGACGGCGACGAGGATCACGCGTGCGCCGACCTGATCGAGGCGCACCTGCTCGGCCGGTCGCCGGTGCTGCCGGATTTCGAGCAGCGCGTGCGCCAGTCGGACTTCGGCCGCCGCTTCGGCCACCCCGCTCACTCGCACCTGCCCGCCGACGACCTCGTCCTGTGCGCACGCGCCGACCGGTTCGCGTTCGCCATGCCGATGCGCCACGACGGCGACCGGCTCGTGATCGAACCCCACCCGATGCGCGGCGAGCCGGGCCCGTGCGCGGCCGGCCCGGCTGCTCCGGGGGCAGCCCAGGCCCTGTAGTACCCTGCGGTCAGCGCCGGCCGCCTGCACGGCCGGCGCGACGGAGCCGACGCACGTCGGCCCTGCCTGCCACGCCGCCAGCGGCTCAGTCGCGGCGACGCGATCACACCAAGGGGAAATCGATGAGCAATTTCTGGGATTCCGTGTGGCTTATCTTCTCGGCCTTCCTGTTCGTTGCGTACCTGTTCGTGATGTTCCAGGTGATCACGGACCTGTTCCGCGACGACACGGTCAGCGGCTTCGGGAAAGCGGCCTGGATCGTCGGCCTGATCTTCCTGCCGATGCTGACCGCGCTCGTGTACATCATCACGCGCGGCAAAGGCATGGCCGAGCGGCAGCGCGCCGCAGTGCAGCGCGCGAAGTCCGACACCGACGCCTACATCCGCCAGGTGGCAGGCAAGTCCCCGGCGGAGCAGATCGCCGACGCGAAGGCGCTGCTCGACGCTGGGACCATCGCGCCCGAGGAGTTCCAGCGCCTGAAGGCCAAGGCGCTGGCCTGAGCCTCGACCGCGCCGGCCGCATCGGCCGCGCATCGCGACGCCGCCGGCACCCCGAGGCGCGCGAGAAAACGGCGCCCGCAGGCGCCGTTTCTGTTGCCAGACTCCTGCGAGCGATCAGCGTTGGGCCAGCGGCACGACATCGCGCTTGGCTAGCGCCGACGTACAACTGACGCGGACGGCCGATCTTGTACTCGGGATCGGCGATCATTTCGTTCCAGCTGCGTGATCCAGCCGACCGTGCGGGCCAGCGCGAAAATCAGCCGTGAACATCTCGGCATCGGGATGCCGATCGCCTTCTGGACGATGCCGGAGTAGAAGTCGACGTTCGGGTAGAGCTTGCTCTCGACGAAGTACGTCGTCTTCGAGGGCGATCTTTTCCAGCTCCATGGCCAGCTTGAACAGGGGGTCGTTCTCCAGGCCGAGTTCGGCCAGCACTTCGTGGCAGGTCTCGCGCATCAGCTTGGCGCGCGGATCGTAGTTTTTGTAGACGCGGTGACCGAAACCCATCAGCTTGCACGCATCAGTTCTTGTCCTTGACCTGGGCGATGAATTCGCCGATCTTGCGCGACGCCGCCCTGCGCTGGATGTCTTCCAGCATGTTCAGGCAGGCCTCGTTGGCGCCGCCGTGCGCCGGGCCCCACAGGCAGGCGACGCCGGCGGCGATCGCGGCAAACGGGTTGGTGCCCGACGAACCGCACAGACGCACGGTCGAGGTCGAGGCGTTCTGCTCGTGGTCGGCATGCAGGATGAAGATGCGGTCCAGCGCGCGCACCAGCACCGCGTTCGGCTCGTACTCCTCGCACGGCTTGCCGAACATCATGCGCATGAAGTTTGCCGGTGTAGACAGGTCGTTGTGCGGGTACATGTACGGCTGCGCCGATCGTTGTACTTGTACGCCATCGCGACCAGCGTCGGCATCTTGGCGATCAGCCGGATCGCCGAGATCTTGCGATGCTCGGCATCGTAAATGTCCATCGCAGTCGTGATAGAAGGCCGACAAGGCGCCGACCAGC
Source organism: uncultured beta proteobacterium (assembly GCA_963707725.1). GTDB lineage: Bacteria > Pseudomonadota > Gammaproteobacteria > Burkholderiales > Burkholderiaceae_F > JAOUJD01. The sequence goes on from CAVPRE010000012.1 coordinate 20,872, forward strand.
GCCGTCAGTCATCGCCATCGGGTGCGCGTCGCGGCGGAAACCGCGTAGGAAGAACGTGCATCTGCTCGTTGCACCATCGTGTGGTTGCGTGACGGTCTGTACGAAATCGTCCTTCTGGCTCGCAGTCGGCAGCTCGCCGTTCATCAGCAGGTAGCAGGTTCGAGGAAATCGCACTTGGTCGGCCAGCTGCTCGATCGGGTAGCCGCGATACAGCAGTTCGCCCTTGTCGCCGTCGATGTAGGTGATCGTCGACTTGCAGCGACGCGGTCGACAGGAACCCGGGGTCGTAGGTGAACATGCCGGTCTTGCCGTACAGCGTGCGGATGTCGATCACGTCCGGTGCCGACAGACGTCGGGGTCAGATCGGAAAGTCGACGGGGCCTTGTCCGTCAATGTGAAAGTGGCTTTACGTTCGGTCGCATGTGATTCCGATCACATGTATTGTTATTACCCGGTGGCGTTGTCTAAGGTAGCGTCCGCATACCGCCGTAGCAGGTTGCGTCACGATAGGTGCCAGCGCACATCGACGATCTTTGCCTGGCCAGTAAAAGGTCGCAACAGTTCGTGATCTTCCAGGTCAGCGAGTTCCACGAACGCTGAGGTTCTTCGTGACGCTCCAGCGCTCCCCCTCCCGGTCGAGAAAGCGGGTGAGCACAATGTCGATCTCGAGCAAGCCGCGGCCGCCAGCGCAAACGGAGACGTTCGAGGTCGCGATGCGGCGGCTTTCCATCGCGCGGCCAGACCGCGCGACGAACCATCATGTCCTTGATCTTGCCGATCGCCTTGGTCGGGTTCAGGCCCTTCGGACAGACATCGACACAGTTCATGATGCTATGACAACGGAACAGACGATACGGGTCTTCAGGTTATCGAGCCGCTCGTTGGTCGCCTGGTCACGCGTGTCGGCAATGAAGCGGTAAGCAGCGAGCAACCCGGCCGGACCGACAAACTTGTCCGGGTTCCACCAGAACGACGGGCAGCTGGTCGAGCAGCACGCGCACAGGATGCATTCGTAGAGGCCGTTCAGCTCCTCGCGCTCTTCCGGCGACTGCAGCCGCTCGCTCTCCGGCGGCGGGTCGTTGTTGATCAGGTAGGGCTTGATCGAGTGGTACTGCTTGAAGAACTGGGTCATGTCGACGATCAGGTCGCGGATGACCGGCAGGCCGGGCAGCGGACGCAGCACGATCGGCTGCTTCAGATCGGCGATGTCGGTCAGGCACGCCAGGCCATTCCGGCCGTTGATGTTCATGGCGTCGGAACCGCAAATCCCCTCGCGGCAACTGCGGCGGAACGAGACGCTGTCGTCGAAGTGGCTCTTGAGCGCATGAGCGCGTCCAGCAGCATCTTGTCGTTCGGCTGCAGTTCGACCTCGAGCTTCTGCATGTACGGCGCTCGTCCTTGTCCGGATCGTATCGATAGATCTGAATTGAACCGTCCGCGCGCCGCTCGCCGCTCCGGCCACCGCGCTCGTCTCGACATTGCTGTTCGCTGTCATGCGTTAGCTCGGTAACTTCGGCCTGCCTGGGTGTCTAGAACGTCCGCTTCTTGGGCTCGAATGTGGGCACCGTCAGCGGCTTCATGTTGACCGGCTTGTAATCTGATCGAATTCCATCGGCGTAGAACAGCGTGTGCTGAGCCACTGCCCGTCGTCCCGCTCCGGGAAGTCGTCACGCACGTGCGCGCCGCGGCACTCGGTGCGGGCGTCGGCCGACACCATCGTCGCACTCGCGATTCGATCAGGTTCTCGAGCTCCATCGCCTCGATCCGCGCCGTGTTGAACACCTTCGACTTGTCGGCGATCGCCAGCGCTGCGCGCGCTCGGCCAGCTCGTGATCTTGCGGACACCTTCGTTGAGCACGTCACCGGTACGGAACACGCCGCAGTGCTCCTGCATCGCTTGCGGTTGCTTGGCCACGTTCTGCACGCGCTCGCCCTTTGCGCGTATCCAGCGCCGCGATGCGGGCCATCGTCCGGTCGCCGCCGTCGTCGGGAAGATGGGTGGCCCTGCTTCTGGAAACCCTGCTCGACGAGCGGTTGCCAGCCGAGCGGCCGAAGACGACGAGATCGAGCAACGAGTTGGTGCCGAGACGGTTCGCGCCATGCACCGAGACGCAGGCGCATTCGCCGCCCGCGTACAGGCCGTTGACCACCGCGTTCGGCTGGCCGTCCTTCGGCACGACGACACGACCGGATAGTTCGTCGGGATGCCGCCCATCTGGTAGTGACAGGTCGGCACCACCGGCAGCGGCTCGCTGATCGGATCGACGCCCGCGAATTGATAGCGATTTCACGGATCGACCGGCAGCCGCTTCATGATGGTCGTCGGCATCGAGGTGGTCGAGCGTCAGCAGCACGTGGTCCTTGTGGGGCCGCAGCCGCGACCTTCCTTGATTTCCTGGTCGCCATCGAGCGGGACACGACGTCACGCGAAGCGAGATCCTTGGCGTTCGGCGCGTAGCGCTCCATGAAGCGTTCCTCGCTCGAGTTACGCAGGATGCCGCCCTCGCCACGCACGCCTTCGGTGATCAGCACGCCCGCACCGGCCACGCCGGTCGGGTGGAACTGCCAGAATTCCATGTCCTCGAGCGGAATGCCCGCACGCGGCGACGAGTCCCAGGCCGTCGCCGGTGTTGATGTAGGCGTTGGTCGACGCGTCGAAGATGCGGCCGGCGCCGCCGGTCGCGAAAATGGTGACCTTCGACTGGAAGATCATCGATCTCGCCGGTTTCCATTTCGATCGCGGTGACACCGACAACATGGCCGTCTTCGTCACGGATCAGGTCGAGCGCCATCCACTCGACGAAGAACTGGGTATGGCGCGTGACGTTGCGCTGGTACATCGTGTGCAGCAGGCGTGACCGGTGCGGTCAGCGGCCGCACAGGAACGGCGCACCGGCTTTTCGCCGAAGTTGGACATGTGGCCACCGAACGGACGCTGATAGATCTTGCCGTTGTCGGTGCGGTCGAACGGCATGCCGTAGTGCTCGAGTTCGTAACGACCACTTCGTGCGCCTTCCGGCACATGAACTCGATCGCGTCCTGGTCACCGAGCTAGTCCGAACCCTTGACCGTGTCGAACATGTGCCAGTGCCAGTATCTTCCTCGGCAGTTGCCGAGCGAGGCGGCGACGCCACCCTGCGCCGCAACGGTGTGCGAACGGGTCGGGAACACCTTCGACAGCACGGCCGTCTTGAGGCCGGCTTCGGACAATTGAATGCGACAGCGCAGGCCGGCGCCACCGGCGCCAACGATGACGGCATCGAAGCGACGGCGCGCGACTTTCGAAGCAGCCATGCTCATACTCTCCACAGTATCTGCACAGACCACACGGCACAGGCCACAAGCCACAGCGCCGTGATCGTCTGCAATGTCAGGCGCGCCCACACCGGCTTCACGTAATCCAGCCAGATGTCCTTAACCCCGATCCAGGCGTGATACAGCAGCGCGAGCAGCGCGACCAGCGTCAGGACCTTCATCCACATCGGCACGAAGAGCGACGCCCACGCGACGTAGTCGAGCGGTCCGGCGAGGAGCAGGCGCGCGCCGAGCAGCGCGAAGAAGACGACGAGGACGAGCGCGGTCAGTCGCTGCAGCAGGAAGTTGCCGACGCCGTAGTGCGCGCCGACGACGAGGCGCTTGGTGCCGATTCCGGCGGGAGGGGGTGCGAAGGCCATCAGAACGCTCCGAAGAGTTTCAGTGCCGCGACGAGCGTCAGCGGCAGGCTGATCGCGAAGACCGCGAGCGCGTTGCCGCGCGCCTGCGGCAGTTCGAGGCCGACATGCAGGTCGAGGACCAGGTAACGGATCCCGGCGACCAGGTGGTGCAGGAAGCCCCAGATCAGGAACAGCAGCACCAGCTTCACGAACCAGCCGGACGCCACCAGCGCCATTCGCTCGAAGGTGGTCTCGGAGATCAGGCTGAGGTCGAACATCCAAAGCAGGAACGGCAGCGCCAGGAACAGGGCGGCGCCACTGATCCTGTGCATGATCGACACCATGGCCGGCAGTGGCATGCGGTACCGGACGATCTGCGTGACATGGATGTTGCGGAACTCGGGGCGGTTTCTTCTTGGCGCGGCAGCAGGTGTGCTCATCCGGTTGTGCTCTTCGATCGTGGCCCGTGGAGTGACTTTGTATTCTGAACGATTTGGCGAAGCCGACAAAATCAGGTGAGCGTGTTGCGGTAGTGATGATGCGTGGTGACGCTGAGGCCACGCCGCACTTCGACCGCACGCTCGCCATAGGTATACGACACGCGTTCGACGAGCAGCAGCGGGTCCCCGGCGGCGACCTGCAGCAGCCTCGCCGCCTCGGCTTCGGCAGCAACCGCGCGAATGCGTTCCTCGGCGCGGATCATCCGGGTGCCGAACTCGGTTTCGAAGAGACCATAGAGCGGACCCTTGTATTCGGCGAGACGCTCCGCCGTCAGTCCCCTGAAGGTCACTCCCGGCAGCCAGATGTCGTCGAGCACGACCGGATTGCCGCTGAATGCGAGCACTCGGCGGACATAGACGACCGGGTCGCCCGCGCGCAGGTCGAGCAGGCGCGCGATGTCGGAGGGCGCCCGCACGCGCTTGCAGTCCAGCACCCGGCTGACAGCCGGAACAGGCTCGCCCTCGTCCGGGACCACGCGCAGGAAGCGGAACTGGGCGCGGGGCTCGTGGTGCGTGGCGACGAAGGTGCCTTTGCCCTGCCGGCGCACCACCAGATGCTCGGCCGCGAGTTCGTCGACGGCCTTGCGCACCGTGCCCTGGCTCACCTGGAAACGCGCCGCAAGCTCGATTTCGCTGGGAATGAGCTCGCCCGGCTTCCACTCGCCCCGTTCGAGGCTCAGCACCAGCAGGTCCTTGATCTGCTGGTACAGCGGCGAAAAGACGGCGGGCCGTCCGGCCCGCGCGGCGTCGCCGGCGCGGTCATCGATCATGGTTCGGATTTCAGCACAGCCGCGTATGAATGATCTGGATTAAATCATATGTCTTATATAAGATATACCGTCCAGATCAAACGACGTAGGCTTCTTGCCCGGTAGATCGGGCCGGATGAGCCACTTCCCGAAGCGGCAAGGTGGTCTGGCTCAAAGAAATCGCACATGCCCGGCAGTACACTCGATCGGCTTGCGCTGCACCAGAATCGTGCCCCCTGCTCCCCGCCCTCGCCGTTCCCTCTGCGGACACGCAGACGCACTTTGCCGTCCTTCCTATGGAGACCCACACCATGAGTAAAGCGCCCGTTCGCGTCGCCGTCACCGGTGCCGCCGGCCAGATCGGTTATGCCATCCTGTTCCGGATTGCCTCGGGAGAGATGCTCGGCAAGGAGCAGCCGGTCCACCTTCAACTGCTCGAAATTCCCGACGAGAAGGCGCAGAAGGCACTCAAGGGCGTGATGATGGAACTCGACGACTGCGCGTTCCCGCTGCTCGCCGGAATGGAAGCCCACAGCGATCCGGTGAGCGCGTTCAAGGACACCGAGATCGCGGTGCTGGTGGGCGCGCGCCCGCGCGGGCCCGGCATGGAGCGCAAGGACCTGCTCGCCGCCAACGCCCAGATCTTCACGGCGCAGGGCAAGGCCCTCGACAAATCCGCGAACCGCAACGTCAAGGTGCTGGTCGTAGGCAACCCGGCGAACACCAATGCCTACATCGCGATGAAGTCCGCGCCCTCGCTGCCGAAGGGCAACTTCACCGCCATGCTGCGGCTCGACCACAACCGCGCGCTGTCGCAGCTCGCCGCCAAGACGGGCAAGCCCGTCTCTTCGATCGCGAAGATGGTCGTCTGGGGCAACCACTCGCCGACCATGTATCCGGACCTCCGCTTCGCCACGATCGGCGGCCAGCCGGCCGCGCCGATGGTCGACCAGGCCTGGTACCGCGACACGTACATGCCGACCGTCGGCAAGCGCGGCGCGGCGATCATCGAGGCGCGCGGACTGTCGTCGGCCGCCTCGGCCGCCAACGCCGCGATCGATCACATCCGCGACTGGGTGCTGGGCACCGACGGCCGCTGGGTGACGATGGGCGTGCCGTCCGATGGCAGCTACGGGGTCCCGGAGGAGATCATCTACGGCGTGCCCTGCACCTGCGCCGGCGGCAAGTACGAAGTCGTCAAGGACCTGCCCGTCGACGAGTTCTCGCGCGGCAAGATGGACAACACGCTGAAGGAGCTCCTCGAGGAGCGCGACGGCGTCAAGCACCTGCTCGGCTGACGATTGGCAGCGTCGCGCTCGCACCTCCCGTGATGCCGGACGCTCCCATCGCCGCCCTGGCCGCGCGCCGTGCACGGCGCGCGGACCTGCCTCGGCTGCTGGAGTTGCTTGCCGACGACGTGCTCGGCAGGCAGCGCGAAGACATGGGCAGCGATGACCCGTCGTACGCGCTCGCATTCGACACGATAGACCGCGATGCGAACCAGTTGCTCCTGGTCGCGGAACACGACAGTCGCGTCATCGGCATGCTGCAGCTGACCTTCATCCCCGGCCTCAGCCGCCGCGGCGCCTGGCGGGCGAACATCGAAGCCGTGCGCGTCGACGACGCGATGCGGGGTAGAGGCGTGGGCCGATGGCTGATGGAGCGCGCGATGGACGTCGCGCGCCGGCGCGGGTGCCGCCTGGTGCAGCTTACGAGCGACCGTCGGCGCACCGAGGCGCACCGCTTCTACGCCCGGCTGGGATTCAAGGACTCGCACCTCGGCTACAAGCTCGCGCTGGAGCGCACCGAATAACCACCCGAGAGAACCCGGAGCAACAACTCATGGCACACAACCTGTTCAACTCCCTGCAGGACTTCACGATCGGCGCCAGGAAAGGCAAGTACTACAGCCTGGCCGCGCTCGAGAAGGCAGGCATCGGCAAGGTCTCGCGCCTGCCGGTTTCGATCCGCATCGTGCTCGAGTCCGTGCTGCGCAATTGCGACGGCATCAAGGTGACCGAGGAGCACGTGCGGCAGCTTGCCAGCTGGAAGCCAACCGGCGACCGCGTCGACGAGATTCCGTTCGTCGTCGCGCGCGTCGTGCTGCAGGACTTCACCGGCGTTCCGCTGCTGGCGGACCTGGCGGCGATGCGCAACGTCGCCGACGCGATGGGCAAGAATCCGAAGACCATCGAGCCGCTGGTGCCGGTCGACCTCGTCGTAGACCACTCGGTGAGATCGACCACTACGGCAACAAGCAGGCGCTCGACCTCAACATGAAGCTCGAGTTCCAGCGCAACCGCGAGCGCTACGAGTTCATGAAGTGGGGCATGCAGGCGTTCGACACGTTCGGAGTCGTGCCGCCGGGCATCGGCATCGTGCACCAGGTGAACCTGGAGTACCTCGCGCGCGGCGTGCACAGGAAGGACGGCGTCTACTACCCCGACACGCTGGTCGGCACCGACACGCACACGACGATGATCAACGGCATCGGCGTGGTCGGGTGGGGCGTGGGCGGCATCGAGGCCGAGGCCGGCATGCTCGGCCAGCCCGTGTACTTCCTGACGCCGGATGTCGTCGGCGTGCACCTGAAGGGCAAGCTGCGCGAAGGCGTGACCGCGACCGACCTCGTACTGCACGATCACCGAGATGCTGCGCAAGGCCAAGGTGGTCGGCAAGTTCGTCGAGTTCTTCGGCGAGGGAACGGCCACGCTCGCGTTGCCCGACCGTGCGACGATCGCGAACATGGCGCCCGAGTACGGCGCGACGATGGGCTTCTTCCCGGTGGACGAGAAGACAATCGCCTACTTCGAGGGCACGGGCCGCACGCGCGGACGAGATCGCCGCGTTCGAAGCGTACTTCCGCGCACAGGGCCTGTTCGGCGTGCCGAAGGCCGGCTCGATCGATTACTCCACGGTGCTGTCGCTCGACCTGTCGTCGGTGGCGCCGTCGCTTGCCGGACCCAAGCGCCCGCAGGACCGCATCGAGATCGGCAACGTGAAGAAGCAGTTCGCGACGCTTTCTCCAAGCCGACAGCGGAGAACGGTTCAACCAGCCGGCGGCGCGGCTCGAGCAGCGATTCCCGGTGGGCACCCGTGGCCGCACCGAGGGCAAGGCGGCGGAAGGCCCGGCCGGAGCCGCGCGGACCTTGCCGAGATGACGGCCAACCGCCCGCTGGTGAAGCCGGAGCGCGAGATCGACGTCCATGACGTGACGATCGCCGACGGCGACGTGCTGATCGCGGCGATCACGTCGTGCACCAACACCACCAACCCGGGCGTGCTGCTCGGCCGCCGGCCTGCTGGCGAAGAAGGCCGTCGGAAGCGGACTGAAGGTCAAGCCGCACATCAAGACCTCGCTCGGCGCCGGGCTCGCGCGTCGTCGACCGAGTACCTCAAGAAGACCGGCCTGCTGCCCTACCTCGAGAAGCTCGGGCTTCAGCGGTCGCCGCCTACGGCTGCACGACCTGCATCGGCAATGCAGGCGACCTGTCGCCGGAGATCAACGAGACGATCACGAAGAACGACCTTGTCTGCGCCGCCGTGCTGTCGGGCAACCGCAACTTCGAGGCGCGCATCCACCCGAACGCTCAAGGCCAACTTCCTTGCCTCGCCGCCGCTGGTCGTGGCCTATGCGATCGCCGGCTCCGTGCACATCGACGTCATGACCGAGCCGCTCGGCAAGGGCAAGAACGGCAAGGACATCTGGATCGGCGACATCTGGCCGTCGTCTGAGGAAGTCCACGCCGCTGATGAAGTACGCGATCGACCCGAAGGCGTTCGAGTCGAACTACGGCAAGGTCAAGGCCGATCCGGGCGAACTGTGGAAGAGATCCGCACGTCCACGGGCGCAGGTCTACCAGTGGGACCGCAAGTCGACCTACATTCCCGGCCGCCCTTCTTCGACGGCTTCACGATGAAGCCGGCGCGGCCACCGACATAAGAGCGGCACGCGCGCTGGCGATGTTCGGCGACTCGATCACGACCGACCACATCACGCCGGCTGGCTCGATCAAGGACACGTCGCCCGCCGGCCGCTGGCCTGATCGAGCCCAAGGGCGTCGGCATCGGCAACTTCAACACCTACGGCTCGCGCCGCGGCAATCACGAAGTGATGATGCGCGGCACCTTCGCCAACGTGCGCATCAAGAACCTGATGGTTCCGCCGAAGGCCGACGGCTCGCGCATCGAAGGCGGAATCACGACCCACCAGCCCGCGGGCGAGCAGATGTCGATCTACGACGCGGCGATGCGCTACAAGAAGGACGACATCCCCACCGTCGTGTTCGGCGGCGAGGAGTACGGCACCGGGTCATCGCGCGACTGGGCTGCCAAGGGCACCCAGCTGCTCGGCGTGAAGGCGGTCATCGCGCAAGAGCTTCGAGCGCATCCACCGCAGCAATCTGGTGGGCATGGGCGTGCTGCCGCTGCAGTTCAAGCCGGGCGAAGGCGTGGAAACGTTCGGCATCCGCGGCGACGAGATGTTCGACATCGAGATCGAAGGCGCGCTCCGCCCGCAGATGAACCTGATGCTGCTGGTATTCGGCAAGGACGGGGAGAAGCAGATCCCGGTCAGGCTGCGGATCGACACGCCGATCGAAGTCGAGTACTACAAGCACGGTGGCATCCTTCCGTACGTACTCAGGCAGCTGCTCGCTGCCTGAGTACGCCGGAAGGCCCCTCAAGGACGCCGCGCGACCGCGCGGCGTGGTACTCAGGCAACTGCTCGCTGCCTGAGTACGCCGGAAGGCCCCTCAAGGACGCCGCGCGACCGCGCGGCGTGGTACTCAGGCCGCTGCTCGCTGCCTGATCCGCGCCGCGAGCCAATCCGACCGCCGCCCCGCGCGGCGGTTGTCACTTCAGGAGCTGGCGGATCGACCACGACGACGGCAATCCCGACGATGACGCGTGATACCCTCGACCGGCGTTCGAATGCGGTGCCCACATGAGCGACGCCCCGCCTGATACCCGTCCGCGCGCACAACTGGAGCGCGCCTCCGATGCTGCCGGCGACGTCCTGCGCCTGACCGGCGCCTGGCGCCTCGCGGGCCTCGGACTCATCGACGCCGAACTGCGCGCCCTCCGGCTTCCAGCGCGCCTCACGGTCGACGCCAGCCAGCTCGCGGAGCTCGACAGCGCGGCCGCCCTCGCCCTTCTGTCCCACCTGCCGCCCGGCGTGCAGTGGCGCGGCCTGGCCGCCAACGACACGCGCATCATCGAGCAGGTTCGGACCCGCATCGAAGGAGTGCCCGATCTGCCGCCGCACCGGCACGAGAGCGCCTTCGAGGTGATCGGGCGTCGCGCCAACGGCATTGCCCGAATGGGCCACGGCCATCTCGCATTCCTCGGTGCCGCGGTCCTCGGCATCGTCGGCACCATCCTGCACCCGCGGCGCCTGCGCGTGCGCGAGCTGACGGCGCAGTTCGAACAGGTCGGCCTGAACGCGATCCCGGTCGTGTCGCTGGTGACGCTGCTGATCGGCGTGGTCGTGGCCTACCTGCTCGGCCTGCAGGCCGAGAAGTACGGCGCCAACATCTTCGTCGTCGACGGCGTCGGCATCGGCGCCACACGCGAGTTCGCGCCGATCATCGTCGCGATCATCGTCGCCGGCCGCTCGGGCGCCGCGTTCACCGCGCAGCTCGGCTCGATGCGGCTGACCGAGGAGACTCGACGCCATCCGCACGCTCGGGCTGTCGCCGAATCGCAGGTGCTGGTGCTGCCGCGCGTGCTGGCGCTGATGCTGGCGCTGCCGCTGCTGGTCTTCGTCGGCGACGTGATGAGCCTGTTCGGCGCGATGCTGATCGCCGGCCGATGCTCGACATCACGCCGTCGGCCTTCTTCGACCGGCTGCGCGATCGCGCTGCGACATCCGGCATGTGCTGCGTCGGGCTGGTCGAAGGCGCCGGTGTTCGCGCTGGTGATCGCCGTGATCGGCGCGCGCATGGGCATGACGGTCGGCCGCGACACGCGCGCGCTCGGCGCGGCCACCACGTCGACGGTGGTGCAGTGCATCGTGGCGGTGATCCTGCTCGACGCCGCGTTCGCCGTGCTTCTTCCAGGCAATCGGCATCTGATGGAGCGCGACGACGCCGTCATCGAAGTCGACCGCGTGGTCACGCGCTTCGGCAGGCAGACCGTGCACGACGGCGTGTCAGCTTCACGGTCAGGCGCGGCACGCTGGTCGCGCTGATCGGCGGCAGCGGCACCGGCAAGTCGGTGCTGCTGCGCGAGATCATCGGGCTGCAGCGGCCCGACGGCGGGCCGGATCCGCCTGCTGGGCACCGACATGTGGTCGACGCCCGCCGCGACGCGCTGACGCGGTGCGCCGGCGCTTCGGCATGATGTTCCAGGACGGCGCGCTGTTCTCGTCGCTGACGGTCGCGCAGAACGTCGCGGTGCCGCTGCACGAGCACACGTCGGTGCCGCCGGCCGCTCGACGCCCTTGATCCGGCTGCGGCTGCGCAGGCCGGCCTCGCCGCCGACGCGGCCGGCAAGATGCCGAGCGAGCTGTCGGGCGGCATGCGCAAGCGGGCGGCGATCGCGCGCGCGATCGCGCTCGAACCCGAGGTGCTGTTCCTCGACGAGCCGACTTCCGGGCTCGACCCGATCACCGCGCGCGGTTTCGACGCCTGGTGCGCTCGCTGGTCGACGACCTCGGCATCACGGTGTTCCTCGTCACGCATGATCTCGACACGCTGCTGACCGTGGTCGACCGCATCATCGTGCTCGCGCGGGGCCACGTGCTCGCCGACGGCCCCGTGCGGGAGATCCTGGCGGTCGACGACGCCGTGGATCCGGTCCTATTTTTCGGTGCGCGCCACGGTGGCGTCGTGAGCGCGGCCGAACGTTCACGCCTCCGCCGCGAACCCGTCCCAGGGCCCCTTAGCGCTTGGCTCGCGCAAGTGCGATCCAAGCGCTAACAGGCCCTAGAATCCACCTGCGATGGAAGCCGAATCCAAGTACACGTACGTCGGTCTGGCGCTGGTCGTCCTCGTGGCCGCGCTGGTGATCGGGGTCATCTGGCTGAACCGGACCGGCACGCGCGCCGACTTCAACTACTTCTCGATCTACTTCGAGCGCCAGCCGCTCGATGGCCTGCAGCTCGGCGCCGACGTCGACATGCGCGGCATCAAGATCGGCCGCGTCGAGGACTACCAGCTGCAGGCGGAGGACATCAACCGCGTCCGGGTCACCGTCCGTACGGACAAGCGGCGCGTTCGTGCGCACCAACACGGTGGCGATCGTCACACGCAACTTCGTGACGGGCATCGCGAAGATCAGCCTGATCACGCCCGAGCCGCTCGGGCCGCCACTGACCGAGACCCGGGCCGACCAGAAGCTTCCGGTGATCCCGGAGGGCGAGTCCAACCTCGACGCGCTGGCCGGCAGGGTCAACCAGCTCGGCGACATGGCGGCAGAAGCGCTCGAGAACCTGAACGACGTCCTGAAGCCGCGCAACCGCGTGGCGTTCACCGAGACGCTCGACAGCCTGCGCAAGCTGACCACCGGCCTGAACGCGCGGCTGGGCGAAGTCGACAGGTCGATTGCGGCGATGACCGCCGCCATGGGGGACATCAGCAAGTCCAGCGACCGGATCGCGAAGGTGGCCGAGAGCACCGGCGCCGACCTCGGCCCCGACGATCCGGCAGGCGGAGAAGACGCTGCAGGACATCTCCACCGCCGCTCTGTCGCTCGAGAAGCAGGTCGTCACCCTCTCGCGTGACTTCGGCGGGGCGGCCAGCGCCACCGAGGAGCAGTTGACGGCGGCGGTGATCGAACTGAGGCGCACGGTGGACTCGATGAACCGCGTACTCGACCGGCTGCAGGATCCTCGCGCCGCGTTGCTCGGCGCCACGCCGGAGCAGAGAGGGCCCGGAGAATGATGCCTGCCACGCGCCGGTCTGCCCTGCTCGCCGGATGCTCCGCGCTGCTGCTCGCCGGCTGCATCAGCGTGGACGTCGGCAGCAACGACGGCAACGTCCGGCGCAGTACGGTCGACGATCTCGCACCGCCGCCGGTCCCTGCGGGCAAGACCGTGGCGCGCTGCTTGTCGTCATCTCGATGCCATCGCTCGGCATCGGCGACACCTTCGCGATGGCGTACTCGCGGGCGCCGCAGCAGCGCGCCCTCTACCAGAACGCCTCGTGGGCAGATCGTCCGTCGAATCGCGTCGTTCAGTTGCTCGTGCGGCGCATCGACGCGCGTGCGGCCTTCGTCTTCGTCGTGGAACTGGGCGGCGGCGTCGGCGGCGACCTGGCGCTGAACGTGACCGTCGACGAGCTCCTGCACGACGCGGCGGCCGCGCGCGGGCGGCTGGAGCTGACCGCGGAACTGATCGATCGCACGACGCGGACCCTGGTGGCGCGCCGCCGGTTCACCGCCTGCTGCGGCGCCGGTCGCACAGGAGAACGCGCGCGGCGCCGTAGAGGCGCTGAGCGTGGCGCTGACGAGCGTGCTCGACGAACTCGTGCCGTGGCTCGAAGCGTCGGCGGCGAAGCTGCCCGCGGCGGCCTCGCGCTGATCGCTGGGCAGGCGCGATGCGCGACGCAAGCAAGGGCGGCTGATCGGCACGCAACGTCCTGGGCGGCGAGCTGATCTGCTGCTGCGACTCGCCAGCCACCGGCTTCTACCGCGACGGCTACTGCCACACGGGTCCGCACGACCTCGGATCGCACACGGTGTGCGCGCGCATGACGCGGGAGTTCCTCGACTTCCTCGGTTGCCCGCGGCAACGACCTCGTCACGCCGCGCCCCGAGTACATGTTCCCCGGGCTGAACGCCGGCGACCGCTGGTGCCTGTGGTGCGCGCTGGAAGGAGGCGCTCGAAGCCGGGTCGCGCCACCGGTGTGGCTGCTCGCCACGCACGAGCGCGCGCTCGACGTCGTGACCATCGATCAGCTGGCGAAGCACGCGCTCGACCTGCAATGAAGCCACTGCATCCGCGGGCGGTGATCGACACCAACGTGCTGCTCGACTTCTGGGTGTTCGACGATGCGGCCTCGCGGCCGCTGCGGGCCGCCGTCGAGAGCGGGCAGGTGAACGCGCTGCGCAGCGGGGACAGCGTCGACGAGTTCACCCAGGTGATCATGCGCGAGCAGTTCGAACTCGCGACCGAGGCGCGCTTCGGCATCCTGCGCGACTGGACCGGCTCGCCACGCCCATCGAGCGCGTCTTCGCGGCGCCGGTCGCGTGCAGCGACCGGGACGACCAGAAGTTCCTCGACCTCGCCTACACGGCGCGCGCCGACTGGCTCGTCACGAAGGACAAGGCCCTGCTGAAGCTCGCGCGCCGGGCGCGCCGGGACGGACTGCGGATCCTCAGTCCGGAGGCCGCGCGCGCGGAGCTCGGAACGGCCGTCACGTGAAGCCGCGGTCGCGCGCGATGGTGTTCACCGCGGCCCATGCGCCGCTCGCGCTCGTCGAGCGCGAGGTGCCCGTGCCGGGGCCCGGGCAGGTCCTGATCCGGGTCTCCGCCTGCGGCGTGTGCCGCACCGACCTGCACGTCGTCGACGGCGACCTGGCACAGCCCAAGCTCCCGGTCGTTCCGGGGCACGAGATCGTCGGCACGGTGGTCGAGCATCGGGACCGCGTGTCACGGTCTCGCCGTCGGTCGACCGCGTCGGCGTTCCGTGGCTCGGCGATACCTGCGGCGCGTGCAGGTACTGCGCGCGCGGCCAGGAAAACCTGTGCGACGAGGCGCGGTCTTCACCGGCTACACACGCGACGGCGGCTACGCCGAGTACGCGGTGGCCGATGCACGCTACGTCTTTCCGCTGCCGGACGGCCTATCCGACGCCGAGGCCGCTCCGCTGCTGTGCGCCGGGCTGATCGGCTACCGCTGCGCTGCGCGATGGCCGGCGAGACCGCGCGGCTCGGCATCTACGGCTTCGGGGCGGCCGCGCACCTGATCTGCGCAGGTCGCGGTCTTCGAAGGCGCGCAGGTCTACGCGTTCACGCGACCCGGCGACGACGCAGGCCCAGGCGTTCGCCCGCGCGCTCGGCGCCGCATGGGCCGGCGGCATCCGACGAGCCTCCGCCCGTAGCCGCTCGATGCGGCGATCATCTTCGCGCCCGGTCGGCGCGCTCGTGCCCGGCCGCATTGCGGCCGCGTCGTCAAGGGAGGACGTCGTGGTCTGCGCCGGCATCCACATGAGCGACATCCCCGCGTTTCCGTACGACATCCTGTGGGACGAGCGCAGTCGTGCGCTCGGTCGCCAACCTGACGCGTCGCGACGGCGAGGAGTTTCTCGCGCTGGCGCCGCGCAGGTGCCGGTCCGCACCACGTCGGGTCTACCCGCTGGCGGAGGCCAACGCCGCGCTCGACGATCTCGCGCAGCGGCCGTTCCACGGCGCCGCGGTGCTCGACTGCCGCAGACCGGCCTGACGCGTCCTCGCAATCGGCGATTGGAGTGCCGCGCCGGTGCGCGGCCTGCCTCGCGCCTGCACGCCGCCCAACCCGACCACCACCGCGCAACCGATCTACCGCCGCACGCTTCGCCGCACCGGACAGGGCCACTCACTCCGGGGCCGGCGCAACGCGGGAGCCGAGCAGCAGGTGCCGCAGGGCCCGCGCGTCGTCGAGCGCGTGGTGGCGCCGCAGGCTGAGCGCCTCGGTCGCCTGGTCGAGTTCCTCGTAAGCCGCTGTCACTCGCTTCCACACGACGCCCGCCGGAAGATCCTCCTTGCCGAGCAGTTCGGCGATCGCCCAGCGATCGAAACCGGAGTCGCTGATGATGGTCGTGGGCGCCCGTCTGGCTCGCGCGTCCAGCCATGCGGCGAAGGCCTCGGCGGCCATCGCCATCGGAACGGAATCGCCATCCAGCAGCGGCATCACGACCTCCCGAACGAACTCACTGGTCCGATCCGGACTCCAGCCACGCACCTCCGCGTAGAACGCCGTGGCGTCGGTCGCCACGGCTCCGATGCTGATCAGTTCGGGCTGGTTCAGCCTCGTGAACTCGCTGTCGACGAAGACATAGGTCCGCCCGACCTCGCGCTGCAGGGCGGACGATGGCACGGGCAGGACGCGGAACAGCGGCACTTCGTCGGCACACTCGCCGGGCGGCAGCCTCAGCTTGGCGACCACCTCCCGCGCCGGCACATCGGCCTCGCGAAAGCCGGCGCGCCGCAGCGCCCGCAGCGCGCGCACGTTGCGGCGGGACGGACGGGCGAGAAAGCGGTTGACGCCGTAGCTGGCCTGCAGCCACTCGGTGAGCACGGCCAGCGCCTGCGACGCGATGCCGCGCCCGGTGTGCTCCGAGCCGGCGAGCCAGATGTCGAGTTCGACGACGTCGTTCAACAGGTCGATCGGCCCGTGCGCCACGCAGCCGACGTCCTCGTCGCCGACGTCGATCACGAACATCCGGCCTGAATATGGACGGGTGCCATCGAAGAACGATTCGAGGTAGCGCGCCGCGAACTTCTCGGTCGTGGGTACCACGCGCTCGGGAAAGAGCGGACCGTACAACTGCGGCGTGAGGTCCGACTGCACCAGCCACTCGTACGCCCGGGGCCGATCCTGCAGGCTTGCGCGCCGGATCGCCACGCGGGAACCGGTGGCGACCGTCATGTGCGCTGCAGGTGCCGCCACACCGGATCGAGCATCGCCGCGCCGAGCCGCTGGCTGCGCGCGGCGCTCCAGCCGAAGCGCGTGTCCGGCGCGTTGGCGTTGTCCTTGAAGGGCATCTCCAGGGTCAGGGAGAGGCAGCCGAAGGCGTGGCCGATGTACTTCGATGCGAGCTTCAGGACATCATCCTTGTACTTGCCCGGCGAGTAGCCGTGTGTGGTCTGGAAATCGGGGCTCGCGCCGGCGAAGTCGGCCGCGAAGCGGTCCTGTTCGGTCCGCTGGCGTTCGCTGAAGTTCGGCAGCATCTCGCACCCGGCGACGAACACGTAGGGCAGGTTCTCGTCGCCGTGGATGTCGAAGAACGCGGCGCATCGCGTCGAATGGATCGCGTCGCGCACTGCCCTCACCTCCGGGCTGCGCTCCACGGTGGGCTCGAGCCATTCGCGGTTCAGGTTGGCGCCGGCGGCGTTGGTGCGCAGGTTGCCGAGCACCGAACCGTCCGGATTCATGTTCGGGACGATGTGAAAGGTCGCCTGCCGGCGCAGCGCGCGTCCGATCGGGTCGGACTCGTCGAGCAGGCGCGCCAGCAGCCCCTCGATGAACCACTCGGCCATCGTCTCGCCCGGATGCTGGCGTCCGATGATCCAGACCGGCTGCGCGCCCTCGCCTGCCACCAGCGCGTCGAGGTCGCGTCCCTGCACGGTCGACCCGAGTCGGCGCAACGCGGCGCCGCGCGCGCAACTGTCGGCCAGCAGCGCCAGATGACGCTCCCACGAGTACGGCTCGAAGTAGGCGACGTACGTCGGACCGGACGCAGGCGGCAGCTCGATCGTCATCACGGCACCGTCGAACGCGGTCGGGACGCGCTCCCAGCGCCGGCGGTCCCAGCTCGCCACCGCGCGGTAGTCGCTCCACCCGCCCGCATACGTGGTCCGGCCCGCGTTGACGATGCGCAGCCGCGCTCCGTCGCGTTCAGCGCCGCTGACGCGGAAATGAAACCACTGCAGGAACTCGCTGCGCGTTCCGTCGGCGGCGAGATCGTGGCGAATCGCGAGGTCAGCGCGATCACCGTCCAGCGCGACGACCTCGATCGAACCGCCGTCGAACGCGCTGCTGATTGAGATCGTCATGACGGCGGGCGCCCCGGCTCCGGCCGCCGGCCGCGATGCACCGGGGCGCTGCGGAACATCGGGTCGAGCGCGGGTTCGTTGATGCGCTTCATGCTGGAGGCCGGGACAGGACTGCGAAAGTATAATTTGCCGTCCCGCATATCCCCGCTTCCCCCTCGAACAATTCTCTTGAACGAACGCGCGTCACCGTCCGTGTCTGCCGCCCGGATCGCATCGAGCAAGCTGCCGCGCGTCGGCACGACCATCTTCACGGTGATGTCGCACCTTGCCATCAAGCACGGCGCGGTCAACCTCGGCCAGGGATTCCCGGACTTCAACTGCGACGAGCGCCTGCAGGCCCGGCTGGCCGAGGCGGTGCGCACTGGCCACAACCAGTACGCTCCAATGACCGGCGTCGCGGCGCTGCGCGAAGCGATCGCCCGCAAGAACGCGGCGCTGTACCGCCACCGCTACGACGCCGACGCCGAGATCACCGTCACGGCCGGCGCGACGCAGGCCATCATGACGGCGGTGCTCGCGCTGGTTCAGCCGGGCGACGAGGTCATCGTGCTCGAGCCGGCCTACGACAGCTACGTGCCATCGATCGAACTCGCCGGCGGGCGTCCGGTGTTCGTTCCGCTGGATGCCGCGCGCGGCTACGCGCCCGACTGGGACCGCGTCCGCGCCGCGATCACCGCCCGGACGCGGCTGCTGATGCTCAACTTCCCGCACAACCCCACCGGGCGCGTGCTGGACGACGCCGATCTCGCCGCGCTCGAGCGCATCGTGGCCGAGACCGGCGTGCTGCTGCTGTCCGACGAGGTCTACGAGCACATCGTGTTCGACGGCGTCGCGCACCGCTCGGTGATGCGCTCGCCGCTGCTCGCGTCCCGCAGCGTCGTCATCTCGAGCTTCGGCAAGACGTTCCACACGACCGGCTGGAAGGTGGGATACGCGTGCGCGCCGAAGGAGCTCACCGCGGAGTTCCGCAAGGTGCACCAGTTCATGGTGTTCGCGGTCAACACGCCGGCGCAGCATGCCTTCGCCGCCTATCTCGACGACCCGGCCCCGTACCTCACGCTGCCCGCGTTCTACCAGGCCAAGCGCGACCGCTTCGTCGCGGGGCTGAAGGACACGCCGTTCCGGGTCCTGCCCTGCCCGGGCACCTATTTCCTTCTGGCGGACTACAGTGCGGTCTCCAGCCTGCCTGAAGCGGAGTTCGCGCAGAAGATGATCGTCGACTACGGTGTGGCGGTGATCCCGGTATCGGTGTTCTACGACCGGCCGGTCGAGAACCGGGTGATCCGCTTCTGCTTCGCGAAGAGGGACGAGACGCTGCGGACGGCGCTCGAGCGCCTGCAGCGCGGGACACCGGCATGACGACGACGCCCGCCGCGGATGCCGCGGAGCGCGACGGCGCCCTCGAGAACATCAATGTCGTCGGCCTGGATTCGATGCCGACGCCCGCCGACGTGCATGCGGCAGCGCCGGTCACGCCCGCGGCTGCCCGCACGGTCGAGGCCGGCCGGGCCACGCTGCGCGCGATCCTCGAGCGGCGCGACCCGCGGCCCTTCATCGTGGTCGGTCCCTGCTCGATCCACGATCCGGTGGCCGCGCTCGACTATGCGGCGCGGCTGAAGGCGCTCGCCGAGGAAGTCGCGCCGCAGCTCTTCATCGTGATGCGCGTGTACTTCGAGAAGCCGCGCACGTCGACCGGCTGGAAGGGCTACGTCAACGATCCGCGGATGGACGACTCGTTCCACATCGAGGAAGGCATCACGGCCGCGCGACGCCTGCTGGTCCAGCTCGCGGAGCTGGGCCTGCCCACCGGCTCCGAAGCGCTCGATCCGCTCTCGCCGCAGTACCTCGCCGACCTGATCAGCTGGTACGCGATCGGCGCGCGCACGACCGAGTCGCAGACGCACCGCGAAATGGCGAGCGGACTGTCGACCCCGGTGGGCTTCAAGAACGGCACGGACGGCGGGCTCGACGTCGCGGTCAATGCGATCCAGTCCGCGGCCCATCCGCACAGCTTCCTCGGCATCAACGCCGACGGGCGCACCGCGATCGTCCGCACGCGCGGCAATGCCTACGGGCACCTCGTGCTGCGCGGCGGCGGCGGCCGCCCCAACTACGACACGGTCAGCGTCAAGCTCGCCGAGCGGGCGCTGCAGAAGGCGAAGCTGCCGGCCAGCATCGTCGTCGACTGCTCGCACGCGAACTCGCTGAAGGATCCGTCGCTGCAGCCGCTCGTCGTGATGGACTGCGTGCACCAGATGAAGGAAGGATCGCAGGCGATCGTCGGCATGATGATCGAGAGCCACCTGCACGCCGGCAACCAGCCGATCCCCGCCGACCTCGCGCAGTTGAAGTACGGGGTGTCGGTGACCGACGCCTGCATCGACTGGGAGACCACGCGCAGCGTGCTCCTGCGCGCGCGCGACGAACTCGCGCCGGTGATCGAGGCCAGGCGCCGCGCTTAAGGCGACGGCTGCTCGTCGGCAGCCGGCGGCAGCAGCTGGACCGACTGCTCGACCGGCAACGCCTCGACCGTCTTGAGCGCGCGATCCATCTGGCGCGTGCGGGTCTCCGCCTTCTCGATCGTGTTGGACGCCGCCTGAAGCTGGTCCTTGACCCGCGCCAGCACCTCGCCGAACTTGCCGAACTCGGTCTTCACCGCGCCCAGCACCTGCCACACCTCGGCCGAGCGCTGCTCGATCGCGATGGTGCGGAATCCCATCTGCAGGCTGTTGAGGATGGCGGCCAGCGTGGTCGGGCCCGTCACCACCACGCGCTGCTCGCGCTGCAGGTTGTCGACCAGGCCGGGTCGGCGCAGCACCTCCGCGTACAGCCCCTCGGTCGGCAGGAACAGCAGCGCATAGTCGGTCGTGTGCGGCGGCTCGATGTACTTCTCCCGGATCCGGCGCGCCTCGAGCTTGATGCGGTTCTCCAGGGCGCGGCCCGCCTCCTCGACCGCGGGCAGGTCAACACGCTCCTGCGCCTGGTGCAGGCGTTCGTAGTCCTCGATCGGGAACTTGGCGTCGATCGGCATCCAGCACGGCTGGCCGCGGCCCGGCAGCTTGATCGCGAACTCGACGCGGTCCTTCGAGCCGGGCCGGGTCGCGACATTCACGTCGTATTGCTCCTTCGTCAGCATCTGCTCGAGCAGCGCCCCCAACTGCACCTCGCCGAACGCCGCCGCGCGTCTTCACGTTCGTCAGCACGCGCTTCAGGTCGCCCACGCCCGCCGCCAGCGTCTGCATCTCGCCCAGGCCCTTGTGCACCTGCTCCAGCCTGTCCGAAACGAGCCGGAACGACTCGCCGAGCCGCGCCTCGAGGGTGGTCTGCAGCTTCTCCTCGACCGTGGCCCGCATCTGGTCGAGCTTGGTCTCGTTGCCCTGCTGCAGCGTGAGCAGCTGCGTCTGCAGCGTGGCGCGCACTTCGGCGAGGTTGTTCTGGATGCCGCGGCTCATGTCGGCGAGCTGCTGCTGCATCAGCGTCGCAAAGTCCTTCAGCTGCTTCGCGCTCTCCTCCCGGTTGGCGCGCGCCGCCGTCTCACCCGCCTCGCTCACCTTCGCGACCTGCTCGCCGAAACCGCGCAGCTGCTGGCCCTGCAAGCCGGCCACGCCGTTCATCTGCTGGGTCAGTCCGGACTGGACCTCGGCGAGCCGGGCGCTCACGTCGATGCGAACCTGCGCGGACGTGCTCTCGACCGCCGCGCGCAGCTCGCGCTCGAGTCGCTCGTTGTCCTGTGCGAGCGCGCCGAGGCGCGCATCGAGTTCCGGCGTACGGTCGCGGCGCACCGCGACGATCAGCGCGATCAGTGCGAACAGCGCGATCAGCAGCGCCGTGCCAGGGACGACCATGAGAAGCATCGATTCAGTCATGCGGTCGATGATACGGGCGCCCGAGGCTCGGCCGACGAGCCTCGGACGGCGGCGCTCGCCCGGGTCGAAGCGACCGCGCCGGCGTCAGCCGGCCTGGTTCCGCATCCAGTCGGCGGTCTGGAAGAAGGACTGCAGCAGCCGCACGCGCAGGCCCTCGTCGACGCCGCACTCGAGCATCGCCTGGTTCATGCACGCGAGCCACTGGTCGCGCTCGCGGATGCCGATGGCGAACGGCAGGTGGCGGGCCCGCAGGCGCGGGTGGCCGAAGCGCTCGATGTAGAGGTCGGGACCGCCCAGCCAGCCGCTCAGGAACCAGTACAGCTTGTCGCGCGCATCGGTGAGGTCCGAGCCGTGCACGCGGCGCAGGTCCACGTAGTCCGGCTCGAGGTCCATCAGGTCGTAGAAGCGGTCGACGAGGGTTCGCACGGCGGCGTCGCCGCCCAGGTGCTCGTATGGCGTGGTGGCGGGCGGCACCTGGCTCACGGTGTTCCCTTGGACCGGACCGCGGTCGCCGCCAGCAGCGCCGCGAGTTCGCGGAAGAAGCGTGGATGCGCGGCGGCGCCGCGTGCATAGGGCGCTTCCTGCGCCGCGCCCTTCGCGAGCAGCATGGCACCGAGCGCGACCCGTTCCGCGCGCGGCCAGGACGACCAGCCCGGAAGCGCCGCGACGAGCGGCGCGAGTCGCTCGAACGCCGATCGTTCGGCCGCCGCGCGTCGATGCAGTTGTACACAGCACCCCCGTGCGACTTCGGCGGCCAGCGCCCGAGCGCCAGCCTGCCGCGACCAGTGCGGCTGGACCGACAACTGCCGCGCCACCGCCGTTCCAAGGCGATCGAGCGCGGACTCTTCGAAGACGTCGCCGGCGTTCCAGTCGGGCAGGTCGAGCACGAGGTCACCGCGCGCGAGTTGCCGCAGCGTCGCCGCCGGGCTGCGCCCGCCGCTACCCTGCAGCCGCGTCGCTTCGGCTTGTGCCAGCCGCTGGTTCTCCATCGAGGTCGGACGGAATCCGAGGCGGTAGTAGAACCAGTAGGCGCCGCTCGCGATCGCCTCCGCATTGCCCGCGCCGAACTGGTAGCCGTTGATGATGAAGCGACGCACACCGAACAAACTGCGGAATGCGCGCAGCGTCTGGGCCCACAGGTACGTCGCCTCGCTGCCGCGGAAGGGATCGAACACGTTGATGCCCGTGTTGGCCTGCCGGAACAAGGGCGAAACGCCGCCGTATCCGATCGGCACGCCGTTGGACAGCAGGACATAGCCGTAATTGGCCTCGAGCAGCAGGCGCTGCGCCGGCAGCACGCCGATCACCGCCAGCTGCACGCCGTCACCAAGGTCAGCCAGGTGGACCTCGTCCGGGTTCGCCTGGTTCATCGCGTGGACTTCACGGCAACGCGCCGCCAGCGCCGAGCGGGCGACGTCGATGACGCGCGCGGCGCGCTGGCGCGGCAGCCGCTCGATCGCGTCGAGCGGCGCCATGACGTGGCGCGCGAGCGGAACGGACAAGCGGCGCATGGCGGTACGCAACACAGCCGCGCGCACCTCGATCCGGTTCAGCGTCACGCTCCGCGCGGAATCGCCTAGCCGCCACCGGACCGGCACCTCCGCCTGGTCCCACGCCGCCGCGAAGCCGCGCCGCTCGGTCGCCGGCAAGGACGCGCCGGTCTTCAGCAGCCACTGCAGTGTCGAGACGGCGTCGCGCCGCTGCGCGAGCGCCACCCAGCGGCGCGTCGGCAACTCGACACCGAACGACTCGCGCTCGACGTCGGTCAGGACCCGTGCGATCAGTTCATCGAGCCGCGCCGGATCCTCGACGCCGGACCAGTCGAGTTCGATCGCCGCGGGATCGTCCGCGCAGAGCAGCGCCGCGATCGGATGCGCGATCGCGTAGCGCGACACACTGCCGGCGATCCCGGTGTTCGCGAACGCCGCGCGCGCGGCCGCACCGAGCGAAGCGACCCGCCGGGAAATACCTTTCAGCTGTTCGATGGCCCGGGCCCGCACCCGCTCCGAACCGGGAAACGCAACGAGGAACAACAAGTCCTCGTGATACGCGGAAAGCAGCGAGGGGCTCCGGAGCTGCTGCGCGGCCAGCGCGGCGAGCAGGCGTTCCTTGCCGGCCTCCGCGGCCGCGCCGTAGGTCGAGCGAATCCGGCGCAGTTCGCGCTGGAGCGTGGCCGCCGAAGTCATGGCCACTGCGGAGCGGAAGCGGCAGCGAGCATTGGCCGTGTTCGATGCGCTGTCGACCGTACCGATCAGGCTTCGCGCAGCGTTGCGAGCGGCGGCGTGTTCAGTACCCCGCGCAGGCCGAACCAGCCGCCAACGAGCGCGGCCAGTGCCCCGCCACCGACGCCGGACACGAACACCCAGGGCGACACGACGTACTCGAACTCGAACGCATAGCGCGCCAGCGCCCAACCGATGCCGCTTGCGCCGGCCGCCGCCAGGAAGCCGGCCAGCCCGCCGATGCAGAGCATCTCGGCCACCTGCGCCCGCGACAATTGCTGCCGGGAGGCACCGAGCGCGCGCAGCAGTCCCGCTTCGCGCACCCGCTCGTCGCGGCTCGACGCCAGCGCGGCGTAGAGCACGAGCACGCCGGCCGCCAGCGTGAACACGAACAGGAACTCCACGGCGGCGACCACCTGGTCGATCACCGCCTGCACCTGGCGGAACACGGCCGTCGTGTCGACCACGGTGAGGTTGGGAAACTCGCGCAGCAGTTCGCCCGAGAACGCGGCGCGCGCGGGGGGCAGATGGAACGCCGTGATGAAGCTCGCCGGTTTGTCGGCCAGAAGCGACGGCGGCATGATCACGAAGAAGTTGGCGCGCATCGAGTCCCAGTTCACCTTGCGCAGGCTCGTGATGCGCGCGGTGACGCGCTGCCCGACGATGTCGAACGTCATCGCATCGCCGATCGCGAGCCCGAGCGCGTCGGCAATGCCCACCTCGATCGACAACTCGTCGCTGCCGTCCGTGAACCAGCGACCGGCCGTGATCGAGTTGTGCGTCGGCGCGTCCTTCGCATACGAGAGGTTGAACTCGCGATCGACCAGGCGCTGCGCGCGATCTCCGGTGAAGTTCTCCGGCCCGACCGGCCGGCCGTTCACCTCGACCAGCCGGCCGCGCACCATCGGATTGATCGAAGCGTCGACACCGGCCGCGCGCAGCCGATCGCCCAGCGCCTCGACCTGGTCGGGCTGGATGTTGACGATGAACCGGTTGGGCGCGTCGGGCGGCGCGGAGCCACGCCAGGCGTCGACGAGGTCGGTGCGCGTGACGGTCAGCAGCAGCAGCGCCATCAGGCCCACGGCCAGCGAGACGAGTTGCACCACGGTGGCCGCGGGCCGCCGCTGCACCGCCGCCAGCGCGAACCGCCAGGAGATGCCGAGCTTGCCGGTCATGGCGCGCAGCGGCCTGAGCAGTTGCAGCGCGAGCCACGCGACGAGCGCGAACACCACCAGCCCGATCGCGAATCCGCCCGCGGTCAGCGCGCCGATCTTCACATCGTCCGCCGACCACAGCAGCAGCGCGAAAAACCCGACCAGCCCGACGAGGTAGCCGGCCGCCGCGCGGCCGGTCGGCAGCCCGATGTCCTTGCGCAACACGCGCAGCGGCGACACCTGACGCAGTTGCGCGAGCGGAGGCAGCGCGAAACCGAGCAGCAGCACCAGTCCGCACGCGAAGCCCTGCACCGCGGGCAGCACGGACGGCAGTGGCAGCGTGGTGCTGATCAGCGATCCCAGCAGGGCGAGCAGGCCGAAGTGGAACGCGTAGCCGGCCAGCATTCCCACCACGCACGCCGCCAGGCCGACCAGGAGGAACTCCAGCGCGAACAGCCGGAAGATGTCCGCCTGCGCGAGGCCAAGGCAGCGCATCATGGCGCACGAGTCGAGGTGCCGCAGCGAGAACCGGCGCGCGCCGGCCGCTACGGCCACCGCGGCGATCATCGCCGCGAGCAGCGCGACGAGGGCGAGAAAGCGCTGCGCGCGCTCGAGCGTGCGCTGCATCTCCGGACGCCCGCCCTCGAGGCTTTCGAGCCGCTGGCCGCGCGCCAGTTGCCTTTCCAGCCCCGCGCCGAACGCGCTGACGGCCTGGCGCTCGCCCGCCATCAGCAGGCGATACGTGACGCGGCTGCCGGTGGCGATCAGCTGGGTCGCGGGCAGGTCCGCGAGGTTCAGCATCACGCGCGGCGCGAAGTTGATGAACTGCG
Source organism: uncultured beta proteobacterium (assembly GCA_963707725.1). Lineage (GTDB taxonomy): Bacteria > Pseudomonadota > Gammaproteobacteria > Burkholderiales > Burkholderiaceae_F > JAOUJD01. The sequence continues at coordinate 46,541 of CAVPRE010000012.1, forward strand.
CGCCGCGGTCCGGCTCGACCGCGATGACCCGCGCGATCCGGAACGAGGACTCGCCCAGCCTGACGCGGTCGCCGACGCTCGCGCCGATCGACTGCAGCAACTGCGTGTCGACCCACGCTTCACCCAGCACCGGCACGTCCGCGGTCGGCGCGTCGTCGGCGCCAGGCGCCTCGCTGACGCGCAGCCGCCCACGCAGGGGGTAGCCGTCCGAGACCGCCTTCACGGCGACCAGCGCGTTGCGGTCCCGGTCCTTCTCGCTCAGCGCCATGCTGGGAAAGACGACCGTGGCCGCGGTCTGCAGGCCCGCGGCCCGCGCACGCCCGGCCAGCGCGGCGTCGATCGGCGAGTCCGAACTCAGCACGAGGTCGGCGCCGAGCAACTGCGAGGCGTCCCGTTCCAATCCAAGCCGGATGCGATCGACCAGGAAGCCGACGCTGGTGACCGCCGCCACGGCCGTCACCAGGGCCGCGGCGAGCAGCCTCAACTCGCCGGCGCGCCAGTCGCGCGCGGTCATGCGCAGGGCCTGCAGAAAGAGATGGGACAAAGTCATCGGGGAAAGAGCGTTCGGAGGGCGCGGGAAGTATGACATCCGCCTGGACGGCGGGTTTCGAAGTCGCCGGCGCGGCTAGACCTCAATCGCGACTCGCTGGCGTTTGGGCCGACCGAAACGGCGAGGCTGTCACCCCATGGATCGGGAAGCCGCCGAGAGCGCGGAGCGGGTCGGCGCGAGCATGGCGGCGTCGATACCGAGATCGGCGATGTCCGCGGGCACCGGTCGACCATCGAGCAGCGCCACCGCCAGTCGCGACACGGAGGGCGCGGTCTGGATGCCGTGGCCACCCTGCCCTGCGAGCCAGAAAAAGTGAGGGACGCGCGGATCGAAGCCGACCACGAGAAGCTTGTCCTCGACGAACGACCGCAGCCCCGCCCAGCGCGCCACGATGCGCGGTATCTGCAGCGTCGTCGCCCGGCTCAGGCGGTCCACGACCACGGCGACGTCGAACTCGTCGGGCTGGGCATCGCACGGCAGCGACGGCGTCTCGTCCGCGGGCGACGCGAGGATCCTCCCGGCATCCGGTTTGATGTACCACTGCTCATCGACGTCGATCACAGCTGGCCAGCGGCCGATGTCCACGCCCTCCGGCGGGTCGAACGTGATCACGGTGCGCCGCTTCGGCACCAGCCCGATCGGCTTCGCGCCAGCGAGCTTCCCGATCTCGTCCGCCCACGCGCCGGCTGCGTTGACCACCCGGCCGGCGCGGAACTCGCCGGCCGAGGTCGACACGCGCCACGCGCCACCCGTGAAGTCGAGGGCGCCCACCTCGGCGTCGTTCACCAGCCGTCCTCCTCTCGCTGCGAACTGGCGCAGGTAGCCCATGTGCAGGGCGTGGACGTCGATGTCCATCGCGTCTGGCTCGAGCAGCCCGGCAGCGATTTGTCGCTGCGTGAAGCACGGGACGCGGGTGCGTACGTCGTCGCCCTCCAGCCACTCCAGATTGCCCACCAACGCCGAGCACTCGTCGGCCACCTGCCGCAACTTCGCGAGCTGCGACTCCGTTGCCGCGAGCAGCGTGCCGCGCGGCGTCAGCAGCGGTGTGGGCGAAAATCCCGTTGGCGGCTGCTGCAGGAACGGCCTGCTGGCGTGTGACAGCGCCCGCATTGCCTCGCTGCCGTATGTCTCGGTGAACAGCGCCGCCGAGCGGCCCGTCGTGTGATACCCGGGCTGCTTCTCGCGCTCGAGCAGCAGCACGCCGCAGTTGGCCGCGAGTTCGCTTGCGATCGAAGCGCCGGCGATGCCGGCTCCGATGACGATGACGTCGGCGGCTTCGGTCGGGGCCATGGCGCCGAGCCTACTTGCCTCCGACCGGAACCTTCCCGACCACGCCCTCGACGTAGTAGTCCATCTTGGACAGTTGCTCATCGCTCAGCGCACCGGTCTCGATGACGACCTTGCCATCGTTCGAGCGGACCGGACCGGTGAACGGATGGAAGGCGCCCTCGCGCAGTTCGTCCTCGCGCCCCTTCACGGCATCGACCACGTCCTTCGGCAGCTTGTCCGACAGTCCCTCGAGCTTGATCATGCCTTCGCGGATGCCGCCCCAGACCGGCTCGACCTTCCACGTTCCATCGAGCGCGGCCTGCGCGCGCCGCGTGTAGTAGTCGCCCCAGTGGTGCGTGACCGCGGCCAGTTGCGCGTTCGGGCCGAACTTGGCCATGTTGGAGTGGTAGGCGACGGCCATCCGGCCCTTCTCCTCGGCGGCGGCGACGGTGGCCGTCGAGTCGGTGTGGTGCGTCACGACGTCGGCGCCCTGCCCCATCAGCGCGCTGGCCGCGTCGCGCTCCTTGCCCGGGTCGTACCAGGTATTGACCCACACGACGCGCACCTGCGCCTTGGGGTTCACGCTGCGCGCGCCGAGCGCGAACGCGTTGATTCCCTGCAGCACTTCGGGAATCGGGAACGCCGCGACGTAGCCGAGCGTGTTCGTCTTCGTCATCCGGCCGGCGATCATGCCGGCGAGGTAGCGGCCTTCGTAGAACCGGGCGTTGTAGGTGTTGACGTTCGCGCCGGTCTTGTAGCCGGTGGCGTGCTCGAACCTCACGTCCTTGAACTCCTCGGCCACCTTCAGCGTCGGGTTCATGAAGCCGAACGAGGTGGTGAAGATCAGCTTGTGGCCCTGCTGCGCGAGGTCGCGGATCACGCGCTCCGCGTCGGCGCCCTCGGGAACCTTCTCGACGAAGGTCGACGTCACCTTGTCGCCGAGCGCCGCGAGCATCTCGCCGCGTCCCGCGTGGTGCTGCGAGGTCCAGCCGGCGTCGCCGACCGGACTGACGTACACGAACCCGATCTTCAGCGGTTCCGTCGCCGCGGGCGCCGCGGCGGACTGCGGCGCTTCGGCCTTCGGCGCCGGCGGCGCCTCCTGCTTGCCACAGGCGGCCGCGAGCAGGGCGATCAACGTCGCAGCGACGAATCTGGCGGAGGCGTGCATCGGTTTCCCCGTGGTCGATGGTCTTGTGAAGCGCGAAATTCTACGTGAGCGCGATCCCGCATCGCGGCGGCCGTGCCCGATCGGGCTTACATTGCGGACCACGCTGCCGGCTCACCTGACCTTCACACGGGGAAATGCACTCATGGCGACGTCCGCGCTGACCGACCTCGAACGCCGCCGGGACCGTTTCGACCCCGCGTCGGCGCTGATGAAGCTCACACGCCTGCGGGAACTCGCGCGCAGGCGCCTCGCACGCGCCGAACAGGTGCAGCGACTGCACGAAGTCCTGTGCTTCATGCGCGCCTACCCGGACAACGCCGACGTGCTCGGCGCGGTGGAGGCGATGCTGGCCCGGTTCGACCAGCGCGCCGACCTGCGCGCGCACCGCGACGCGCTTGCCTACTCGGGCATCGCCGGCACGACGATCTGGTTCCCCTTCTTCTATCCGACCGCACTGTGGCTCGCGCAGCGCTGGCCGACGCGGCTCGTGCTGGAGCGCGCCGACACCGAGGCCGGCGACTCGATCGCGGACCTGCTTCCCGCCTTGCTGACGCCGGTCGAGGCGCACGGACTGCGCGAAGCGAAGTTGCCCGGATTCGCGGCGCTCGACGCGGTGCGCGGCCGCGAGACCGATGCGACCTTCCTTGTCCGGCGCGTCTGCGCGCTGCCGGCCGACGAGCGCACGCGCGAGGCCTACTACGACGCCATCAATCCAAGTTGCGAACTGCTCCCCGGTCCCGACACGCCAAGCCGCACGCGCGCTGCGCTGGCCGGCGTGCAGCCCGTCTGGCAGGTCGGCGCGCTACGGCGCGGGCGGCCCGATCTCGCGCAGGAACTCGCGCGACCACCGCGCACCTTCCGGCCTGCGACATCCACCGAGGCCGAGGCGCTGATCGCGCTCGCCCGCGAAGCGATGGTCACGCGCCGGCGCGACCTCGACGCCTTCGCCTATGCCAGCGCGCACGACGTCTGGTGGATCGGGGACGACGGCGGACTCGCCTTCGCGCTGATCGGACTGCGGAACGAGCGCCGTGCGGTCGTGCCGGCGATCTACGGCGGCCTGACGCTGCAGAACGGCGTGCCGGTCGGGTATCACCAGTGCGATCTCGTCGGCCGCAGCGCGGCAATCTCCTTCAACACGTTCGAGACGTTTCGCGGCGGCGAAGCGGCCCACACGTTCGCGCGGCTGCTCGCGGCGCTCGCGCACGGCTTCGGCGCGCGTTCGTTCAGCATCGAGCCGTACCAGCTCGGCAAGGGCAACGACGAAGGACTCGCGTCGGGCGCCTGGTGGTTCTACGCCAAGCTGGGTTTCCGCCCGCGCGCGCGCGACGGCATCGCGCTGGCCGAGCGTGAGTTCGCGCGGCTTGCGCGGTCGAAGGGCCACCGGACGCAGCCGGACACGTTGCGCGCCCTGGCCGGGTATCACCTCTTCCTCGACCTCGATGCGCGCGACCCGGCACCCCTCATCACTCCGGCGTCCGTCGGACTGGCCGCCGCGCGCCATCTGACGCGACTCGCCGGCAGCGACCGGACCGCCGCCGTCGCGCAGGCCAGTGCCGATGCCGCGCGTCGCTGCGGCCTCGCCTCGCTCGACGGCTTCACCGCCGAGGAACGCCGCGCCTGGGAGGCATGGGCGCCCGTGCTCTCGATGCTGCCGCTCGCGCGGTGGAGCGTCGCCGAGCGCGCGCAGATGATCCGGCTGGTCCGCGCGAAGGCCGGGGACTCGCAGCGCGACTACGTGCTCGGATTCGCGGCGCTGCCGCCACTCGAACGCGCCCTGGCGCGGCTGGCAGTCAGGCGTTCGGGTTGAAGGGTTTGCCGAGCGAGGCCGGCATGTTCAGGCGGATCCAGCGCGGATTGCGCGAGATCAGCGCGAGCACGACGATGGTCGCAAGATACGGGGTCATCGCGAGCAGTTGCGTCGCCACTTCGATGCCGAGTCCCTGCAGGTGGAACTGCAGCATCGTGACGCCACCGAAGAGATAGGCGCCCAGCAGCACGCGCCCCGGGCGCCACGTCGCGAACGTCACGAGCGCGAGCGCGATCCAGCCGCGTCCCGCCACCATGCCCTCGGACCACAGCGGCGTGTACACCGTCGACAAGTAGGCGCCCGCGAGCCCCGCGCACGCGCCGCCGAAGGCCAGCGCGGCGAAGCGGATGCGGCGCACCGGGTAGCCTAGCGCGTGCGCCGACTCAGGGGATTCTCCAACCGCGCGCAAGACGAGGCCGCCGCGCGTGCGGAACAGGAACCACGCGACCGCCCCGGCGAGCGCGAGCGCCCCGTAGACGAGCCAGTGGTGGCCGAACAGCGCGGGCCCGAGCACGGGAATGTCCTGCAGCACCGGGATGCCGTCACGTCCGCGCGCGGGCAGCGTCATGCCCTGCAGCGGCTGGCCGATGAACGCGGACAGCCCGGCGCCGAACAGCGCCAGCGCGAGGCCGGTGGCGAACTGGTTCGTCAGCAGCCCGAGCGTCATCGCTCCGAACAGGATCGCCAGCGCGGCGCCGGCGAGCGCGCCCGCGACGAAGCCAAGGCTGTACGACCCGGTCCAGTGGACGATGGTGAATCCGAGCACCGCCGCCACCAGCATCACTCCCTCGATGCCGAGGTTGACGACGCCGCTGCGCTCGCTGATCACGATGCCGAGCGCCGCCAGCAGCAGCGGCGTGCCTGCGTTCATCGTCGTGGCGACCAGGGCGACGACGCTTTCCATCAGGTCGCCATCGCCTTCGCCGTGCGGCGCCACTGCAGCCGATACGCGATGAAGGTGTCGCACATCAACAGGAAGAACAGCAGCAGCCCCTGGTACACCCCGGTCAGCGCCGACGGCAGGCCGAGGCGCGACTGCGCGAGTTCGCCGCCGATGTAGAACAGCGCCATCAGCAGCGAGCCGGCGACGACCCCGAGCGGATGCAGTCGTCCGACGAACGCGACGATGATCGCCGCGAAGCCGTACCCCGGCGAAATCGTCGGTGTCAGCTGGCCGACGGGCCCCGTCGCTTCGAGGCCGCCGGCCACGCCGGCCAGCGCGCCGGAGGCGAGCAGCACGAACCACAGCACGCGCCGGCTCGAGAACCCCGCGTAGCGGGCCGCCAGCGGCGCGAGGCCCGCCACCTTCAGCTGGAAGCCGATCAGCGAACGCGCGAGCAGCCACCACGCCCCCACGGTGACGGCGAGCGCCAGCGGAAATCCGATGTGCAGCCGGGTGCCGGCGAACACGAGCGGCATGCGCGCCGCGCCCTCGAACAGCTTGCTCTGCGGGAACCCGAAGCCCAGCGGGTCGCGCAGCGCGCCGTGCACCAGCCACGACAGCAGCAGCTGCGCGACGTACACCAGCATCAGGCTCACCAGGATCTCGTTCGCGTTGAAGCGGTCGCGCAGCCACGCCGTGATCGACGCCCAGGCCGCGCCACCCACCGCGGCAGCAAGCAGGATCGCTGGAACGATCGCGCGCGAGGTCGCGCTCGTCGCCAGCAGCGCGACGCTGCCGCCAACGATCGCACCGGCGATCAGCTGGCCCTCGGCGCCGATGTTCCACACGTTGGCGCGGAAGCACAGGGTCAGCCCGAGCGCGCAGAGGATCAGCGGCGTTGCCTTCAACGCGAGCTCGGACCAGCCGCGCTGGGTCACGAGCGGCTCCACCAGAAAGACGCGCAGGCCCTGGATCGGATCCTGGCCCATCAGGGCGAACAGCAGCGCGCCGGCCGCGAGCGTCAGCACGGCGGCCGCGACCGGCGAAAGCCACGTGAGCGCGCGCGACGGCTGCGTGCGCGGGACGAGCGCGAGCGGCAGGTTCATGGCGTGGCCTGCTCGCGCGCGGGCCACAGCCCGGCCATCCAGCGGCCGAGTTCGTCGACACCGATGTCGTGCGCACCGACCGCGGGCGACAGCCGGCCCTTGGCGATCACCATCAGCCGGTCGCACAGCTGGTACAGCTCGTCGATTTCCTCGGATACGACCAGGATGGCACAGCCGCGGCTGCGCAGGCCGATCAGCGCGTTGCGGATCGCGACGGCGGCGCCAACGTCCACGCCCCAAGTCGGCTGGTCGACCACCAGCACGCGCGGCTCGGCGAGCGTTTCGCGGCCGACGATGAAGCGCTGCAGGTTGCCGCCCGAGAGCGACGCGGCACGTGCGCCGACGCCCTCGGTGCGCACGTCGAATGCGCGGATGACGGACTCCGCGACGCGCATCGCCTCGTCCCGGTGCAGGACGCCGCGCCGATGCAGCGAGTCGCCGGTGAGCACGACGTTGTCGAGCAGCGACAGTTCGGGGACAGCGCCGTGTCCGAGCCGCTGCTCCGGGATGTAGCGCAGGCCGCGCGCGCGGCGCGCCGCGGGGCCGAGGTGGCCGACGGGCTCGCCGAACAGGCGAACCGAATCGGAGCGCCCTCTCCACTCGCCCGCCAGCGAGGCCATCAGGGCCGATTGCCCGTTGCCGGACACGCCGGCGATCCCCAGGATTTCTCCGCATCGAACGGCGAACGCAAGTTCGTGCAGCCAGTGGCGCCGCTCAGCGCCGCGCACGGTGAGGCCGGTGATCTCGAGCGCGACCGCGCCCGGCGGCGAGTCGTGCGCGGCGATCGACGGCGGGTCGGCGCCGAGCATCAGGCGCGCGAGCGCCGCTTCGCTCTGCTCGCGCGGATCGACGGTCACCACCAGGCGTCCACCGCGCATCACGGCGCAACGGGTGGCCAGCCGGCGGATCTCGTCGAGCTTGTGGCTGATGAAGACGACGCTGACGCCCTCGGCCGCGAGCTGGCGCAGCGTCTCGAACAGGCGATCGACGGCCTGCGGCGTCAGCACAGAGGTTGGTTCGTCGAGGATCAGGATGCGCGGGCTCGCCATCAGCGCGCGCAGGATCTCGACGCGCTGCCGCTCGCCCACCGACAGGTCGTGCACCCTGCGTTCCGGGTGCAGTTCGAGGCCGTAGCGCAGCGACAGTTCGCGCACGCGCTCGTCGACCTCCGACAACGCGTGCTCCGGCGCCCCGAGCGCGATGTTCTCGGCGACCGTGAGCGTATCGAACAGCGCGAAGTGCTGGAACACCATCGCGATTCCGAGCGCGCGCGCGCGGGCCGGGTTCGCGATCTCGACCTCCACACCGTCGATCGCCACGGTGCCGGCGTCGGGCCGCGCGACGCCGTAGACGACCTTCATCAGCGTGCTCTTGCCGGCGCCGTTCTCGCCGAGCACCGCGAGGATCTCGCCCGGCATCACCGCCAGAGTGACGTCCTCATTGGCCGCGACGTCGCCGTAGTGCTTGGTGATCCCTGTCAGCGCGAGGCGGGGCGTCATGGTCAGGAGGCCGAGGGGACGACCGCCCGGGTCATGGTTTACGCGGTTCCGAGTTGGAGGGGCCGGGCACGAGCATCGATGCCATTGGTGTGGCGGAGGCGGTGAGATTCGAACTCACGAAGGGCGTGAACCCTTGCCGGTTTTCAAGACCGGTGCCTTAAACCGCTCGGCCACACCTCCGAAGGCGTGATTCTGCCGGTTTTGTCTCCGGTCGCACGCTCCGCGGCGTCAACCTGGCGCGAATTCGCGCTCGCAACGCAAATGCGGCGCTCGCGCGCCGCACCGCATCAGGAGGTCCTCCCCCCGGCTATCTCGCCGTCGCCTCCACCCGCCTCTGCAGCTCGTCCAGCCGCGCCTCCTGCTTCTTCTGGCGGGCGTCGAACTCGCGGGGCTTCTCCGGCTGCTTCGACTCGATGGCCGTCAGCGAAGCCTGCCACGCCGTCATGTACTCGCGCAGCGCCGTCTTCGCGGCGGCCGTGCCGGCCTGCTTCGCGGCCGCGTCGTTCAAGGCCTTGGCCTTGTAGACCGTCTCGTGCACGCACGCCGTCGTGTCGTCGCTCGACGGCAGGTCCATGCGGCGCGGCGTGGCGATGCCGTCGTCGCTGACCAGTTCGTAGAGGTCCCGCTTCTCCAGGTACGCACGGTACTTGCCGCTGCAGGTGATGTAGCCGAGGCGCGTCCCCATCAGCAGCCGCGCAACGGCCGGCGGCGGTGCCGGCTCATCGACTGCCAGACGCTGATCCTTCGCGTCGGCCGGCGATTTCACCCACTGAATAAATTTACTTTATACAAACATTTAATTTACGAACCTATAAAGCTTAAATTAGGCATACCCGCCAACGAAATAGTTCAAAAAAAAGATATTAAAACATTCTTAGTACATAATAATATAAAAAAATTTATCTTTCCAGACCAATTGCCCAACGAATGCTATAAAATTATTACTAATATGGCAAATGGCGATGTGATCAAAGTCAAAATTAGCATAAAAGGAAAACTATTGAAGTTTTGCCTAAAGAGATTGTCAGCAAATATTTACCAGATGTACAGACGAACCGCGAAATTTTATCGCTGGCTTTTAAGAATTTACTTCATAATGCTGTGAAGTATTCTTACAGGACTGTTGAGAGAGGAAGCGGGCGTTATGTCGAGATTGTATTTAAATTAATAGGCAATAAGTATTATGAAATTACAATATCAAATTACGGGGTAGGAATTCTTGAACACGAATTAAAGAAGGATTAATTTGGAAGCCAAGATATCGAGGGCGTAGTGCGTTTGACAAAAACAGAACAGGAGCGGGGCTGTGCCTTTCCCGATGTAAACGCGCAATTGAACTACATGGTGGCGTTGTTGAAGCTAGAAGTATAAAATTGGACAGTGCGTATTTAAATTTATTTACAATAAAAATACCAATTACACCTTATCGCATATAAAAAAGGAGAAAAATTATGACTGGCAAGAAAAGTGTTTCTCATAACATTCTTTGGGTTGAAGATGATTTTTATCATGTTAGAAAGGTCTATTAAGCCGCTTCAGGAAGAAGGATTTAACTTTGTGCCCGTGAGGTCTTATGCCGAAGCAAGAGAAATTTTAAAAAATTGGAAAAATTTTTCTCTTGTTATTTTAGACCTAATCATACCTTATTCAGAAGCTTCTGAATTTGTGCCAAAAGAGTTGACTAATAATCAGGGAAGTGGAGAAACTGATGAAATTTTGACTAAAAATGGCCTTATGCTTTTTGATTATATGATTGATGTAGTGTAAAATTACTATTCCTATTATACTTATGACTGTAGTAAAAAACAAAGAGTTGTTAGATTATTTAATTAAAAGGGGTGTTAAAAAACGACTTCAAAAATTTAATTTAATGCCAGAAGATGTTTCCAAAGCTGTGCATGAAGTGCTTCAGAATAGCGAAATGGAATAATACTAAGAAATTATAAGGAGAATAATATAATGATATGTCGAAATGAATCAATACTGCATTATGTTAATTTAGTTGCTGCTGTGCTTTCTTTTTTAGGTGGGGCACTATCGTACGCTGCTGGAAGACATTTTTATAGCATTAACTGGGTATGGAAAATTCGAATTAAGAAATTAGAAACTAGCCTTAGTAATGCATATAAAATCGGTGATGAAAAACTAGCTAATAATTTACTTGTATTGCTTCAACAATATAAACTTTTTTCACCAATATCTACTGATCAGTATACGGCAGTTGCACAATTTCTTGAATTTTCAGACGAAAACGCCTTCGAAATACTTGCTTGGAGGTTGGGGATGAAACCAGAAGTCCATAAACATATCAGGCCTCATTTGATTTTTTCATTAAAAAAAATTGCTACAACGCTCTAAAGCAAAACATCCTTTTTCAACCACCCTTAATCATTTTAATCAGCAAGACCTTGAAAAGAAAAGCTAAACAATTCATTGATTGTAATCAGTGCCAAAGTAGCCATTTACACCGCTTTTTTCTTTGCATTAAAAATAAATATCTATGAATATTCCTCGCGCTGCAAGTGAAGATAATAGAAGCGAGGTGGTTATCTTGATTTTGCAACAAGGGTAACAGTTCACATTCTGGTAAAAGTGTGAATTTTCAACCTGGTTGACAGGGGTTTTTGATTTGTTTATAATATAAATGTGAACTTTTGTTCACAGATGAAAATAAAAGTGAACCACTTTTTGGGACCTGTACCCAATATGAAAAATTCCAACCCAATTCAAAAAGTTGACCTCGGGGATTTTCGTTTGGTCACAGAATTTTATCCGAAATTAAAAAGAACGGCAGACTATACATTATTCGGATGAGGGCAGAGGAGTGGCCGCCATTTTGCCTTACATTGATCCGGACGAATTAAAGCAAGAAAAATCCCTGCCATTTAATGTTAGTAAAAATCGAGGTAGACAAGATGGCCAATAAAGGCCACGTCTGTCGTTCGTGTTTATTAAATATTTTTATGCTCAAACAGCAACTCGCACCAGCCGCATACCATTCAAAACCCAGCGAAGTAAAAAAGATTATTTACGCTACAAAATCCTTTCGCGATCGTTGCCTTATCAAGGCTTTGTTTTGGGCCGGGCTAAGAAGAGAAGAAGCAGCTCAACTCGATGTGAGGAATATTGATTTTGAAAGAAAACGAATGACAGTAACTGGCAAGGGGAATAAAGTTCGTGTCGTGCCTATAATCAATGATGAGTTTTCTTAAGTGATTTGAAATATTTAATTGGGCCGAGGACAAAAGGATTTGTTTTTTGTTATGGCGACGACAAGGGTTTAAGTTTAAGGGCGATTAATAAATTTGTTGCGCAGGCAGGCAAAAGTGCGGGTATTGAAAATCCAGACCCAATTTTAAAACACGTTAATACACCTATTCCGACATTCGATTGCACGCTTCTTAAAAAGTCAAGGTTTTGCTGCAAGTAATGGACAAAATTTCTTAGGCCACGCTTCTTTTAGACGGGCACTATGGACATGTACGGCACAATTTCAATTGACGAAATGCAGGAGAGGCAGCTAAAAGACTTCAAAAGTTGCTTAAAAATTTTTCTTTTTAGCAGATTGTTTGATTTACTATATTAATTGTAGTTCGGTTCAGTGCGGCTGTGAATATATTTTTTCTGAATTTTCAAATATTTATCA
>CAVPRE010000013.1:0-163882 GCA_963707725.1 uncultured beta proteobacterium
TAAGTGTAGCGGCAGCTTTGAACGTGCTGTGTTGGCGCCGTGGTGTTAGTGTTGGCCTTCCATTAGTAGAACTGAAAAAAAGGGTAGTCTACAAGATTGATGAGACTCTAGCTCTTTTGTTCGACTTTGACTGCCATGCGGATGATTTTCACGTTGTTGCTCATCTGCACCTTTTGCGATGCAAGAAGCACCCAACCGTTGTCATCCGAGAAGGAGCAACAGAGCAGCGTTCGATATGTTGCTGACAACATTTACTTTCAAGCATCCTCTGTCCAAGCCATTTTTCGTGATGGAGAGCATGTTGAATACGAGAGTGGATCGATCCACCACAACTCGACAGTGATTGGCGACTACTTGTCCTTCATTCCCAATGGCAACAAGAAACGAGAGACTCGTCTTTACTTTATTCCTCCGGAACTCGACTGGAAACAGAATGAAACTTATCATTGGAAACTGAATCAAGCTTGGATGGCCGACGACTATTACGGTTGGCTCTTTTGGAATGTAAACGGATTCATCAATTCACAACTGCAGCTATCGTCGGACTCGGAGCTATTTCAATGCGATTACGTCGAGTTTACCTTTTGGAACAATGCTCCCAAAGGAAGATTTGGAGGAAATCAAGGCAAGGTTATCATGAAAAATATGGAAGTAGCAGCCTTTCTTCCTACCGCTTACGAAGAAGTGTCGCTGGTTCGATTCAATCCTTGTGAAGGAGCGTGCCGTGTCATCAATGGGAAAATTACGTGCAGGAGTACAAGACAATGGATGTATGGAGCAACAGTGGTGACACTTCTGGTTGCCTTGGTGATTGTAGGAATCTACAAGAGCACAAGTGCAGACGTCTCGACCTACGGCAGAGTGTCAAGTGTGGATGCTACGGAACTGGAAGACGTTACCTCTTTGCATGATAACGACGATGAAGATAGTCAAAGTGATGAAGAGAATGACTGATTGGTGTTCAGTGAACAAGGACCAAATTTCTCTGTTATTTTGCTTGCAAGGGTTGCATCGTTCCAAGTCAAGTGGATGGGTCCGTACTTGTTTGCGTGGAGGCAGAACATGCGGGCAAATGCGAAGCACCAGGTAATCCTTTTGCGTGATAATAGCATTCTGACATTGTAGAACAGATCAGTAAAGTATGATAGCAGATAGCAATATTGGTGTGCAAGGCTTGTTTTTGTTTCTCCCTCCAATGACGCGAAAGGGACTGTGACTGGCAAACTGACTCGACTCGAGCTGGTCTCTACGAGTAGCCTCTACCATCAGGTAGCTCTCCCTCACAATGATGATGTGCGAGCGACGGCAGCAACTCGCGCCACTCTATCTACGCCGTCGCAGACAAGAGACATCATAGATCTTTGCGTAATAGCTTGCTGTGTGTGTTTTTGGACTCGCGTCGTTCCTCATTCACAGAAAAGCGACTTGCAACGATCATCAATAAGCTGCCATCTCTCGCACAGCAGCACCCATGTCGCAACAGCCTTGTTTACCGGTGCCGCTCCGTCGGAAGCGCCAGGCAGACGGAGCCGAGGTTGATTTTAGTCATGTCGAATCAATGGATGCCAACGAATACATTGCAGCGGTTGTTCAGCAGGCAAACGCGCTGCCTGATATCTTTGTGGCCGATACCGCCGCACAACAAGAGCATAGTGGCGACCGACAAGAGCAGAGAGGCGACCGAAAGGACTTTGTGCCCATTGACGGTTCGGCTGCATCACTGTCTTACCTAATTTCGGAACAAACTGCAGTTGTGCCACCGCCGACATTACAACATACTCCTCCGAGCAGAGAATGGGTCGACGTGACTCTCTCCAACTTTTCCGAGCTGCGTTCCTATCTCGACCAATGTCACAAGGAGGGTGTGGGAGGGAAGGCAACACAACGAATTGCCGTTCCTCCACTTCGTGATCGTTCTGAATGGCACATCTTTTGTGTCGGTCTAGATGAAGCGCGGGGCAATATCGGATCCTACTTTGACGACAGCGAAGAGAGCGACGCTGACATGAATCAAGACGAAACTGCTCCATGGAGACTGGAAATGCCACCTGAAGGATACAGTCCTTCTGTTCGGCTGTTACTACAAATGGATCAAGTCATGGTACGACGAGTCTTGTCGCATCTGGCACACTACGTACGAGACGGTTGGTCACCAACGTCGAAACAACGATCTTCTTGGCTTTATGCACTATTAGCTAGATTGGATCGACCCATACATCGTGACGATGCTGCCACTCTTTACGGCTTGCTGAAAGATTTGACAGCGGCAAGAGCCAAGTTGGTGGTTTCAGATACTAATCAGGAAGAACTCGCCCGACTTAACACTCTTGTTGCCATTGTCGGACTGTATTTTGAACAGGGCGGCGGCTACAGCAATCTAATGGAACCGCCAACATCCTAGCTTGTACCTACTAACCCTTCATAGTTTGTTTACTTTTTTGTCTTGTAAGCATTAGCTAGCATGGTCATTCCTTTCGTGATTGTAAGAGAGGATACTCAAAGAGCCATAGTCGCATGCCTTCCCAAACAGGATAGCATTGTAGAATAGCATACGGTATCTGCACTATCCAACTAATGACATATCCAGCCAAGACTTCTCCTCCAGTATGAAAGTAGGCTGCCGTTTTGAATTGTCCCATCAATGTAATGACGTAAAGATAGGAGAGTCCACACGACAAGAAGAGAAGCGGTCCTCGACTTGTTCTCCAAAAGGGTGAAGCCAACGAATGCAAAGTCTCCATTAAGGGCAGCGGCAGTATTTGTGCCATGTACAAGACTGTATGATCGGAAAAATCAAATATTCTTGCATGACAGGAAGGATGCGGCATGAGCTCTCGATACCAACATTCCGGGCCAACAGGCGTCACGACAAGCGACTCGAGGTATCCTAAACATACATAGAGAATCCATCCACGAAAGTTCAATGTGGCAATGTAAAACAAGAGTCTCAACATGGTAGTACTCAGTTTCTCTCCATCTGATCGACCCCTTATTCTCGCAGCAAGACTGTAAACGAGACGAAGTGCCATGGGCATTAATGGAAGTATCCATGCACCAGGAAATCGAGCCAAACTACTGGATAGAAAGAAATTTGGCTGAAAAGAGAAGAATAAAACAAGTCAGACACAAGATATGAATGATGTAAGCATCCTTTCACTAGGAAATGTATAGGTTCTCACCTTTCTAGTGCAAATTGATGCAGTTGGGTGATCGTCTCCGTCGCAGCAGACAATGGCTTCCTCTTCATCTGTGGAAGAGGCAAGTACATTAACAAAAGCCTTTTCACAGGATTGAAGACCTCTCGAAGCAACAGGATAATACTTTCTAGAAGAGGCAAACCAGAAAAAGAGAAAAAAGAAGAGTCAATGTACCGGTACTCTACAGATGCGTGAATCCGCAACAAGGCGGCGCGCGCCACGGCATTCGCAACACATGCATTCTTCCTTTGTGACTTACTTTTCCCCACCATTATAATAGTTCCCATATAATATAACAAGAAAGGTGATTGCGAAGTGAAGAGTCCATGCCCACTTAAATCTTGGCAGCCACCACCGAAGCCGCGCTGCACGTTTGGTATCCAGCATGATGTTGTCGTCCCGCCCTTGCGGCATGTCCTGCAGCGATCTACTTTCCTCCAAACTGACTTTCTCTTCTTCTTCGAGCATCTATCTAGTTCGTATTGTGTATTCTTGTACTTGTGGCCTCATCATTCGCTTGTAAGAGAGCAGCACCTTCTCATTTCATGCCATCGCTCATCAAGCGAGAAAAGCGAATGAGGACAGACACTCAAGGGCGCGGACCGCAAGATCGTACGGCTTCAACTACTACGGGACCATCGGAACCAACCGCGACGAGTTCGTCGTCGTGCGGAAGATGAAGAAGGTCGACTGGCTGGACACGCCGCGCGACGACCACCTCGCGAAGGCGTACCAGTCGCAGGGCGAGAACCCCTAATCCAACGCCGATCAGAGAGGAACTGGACATGAAAGTACGCGCACAGATCGGCATGGTGCTGAACCTCGACAAGTGCATCGGTTGCCACACCTGCTAGCGTCACCTGCAAGAACGTCTGGACCAGCCGGCCCGGCGTGGAATACGCCTGGTTCAACAACGTCGAGACCAAGCCCGGCATCGGCTACCCGAAGGAGTGGGAGAACCAGGACAAGTGGGCGGGCGGCTGGGTGCGCCGGTCCGACGGCTCGATCGTCCCGCGCCAGGGCGGCAAGTGGCAGCTGCTGATGAAGATCTTCGCCAACCCGAACCTGCCGGAGATCGACGACTACTACGAGCCGTTCACGTTCGACTACGACCACCTGCACTCGGCACCCGAGATGAAGGCCGCGCCGACGGCGCGGCCGCGCTCGCTGATCACCGGCCAGCGGATGGAGAAGATCGAGTGGGGCCCGAACTGGGAGGAGATCCTCGGCGGCGAGTTCGCCAAGCGCAGCAAGGACCGCAACTTCGACGACATCCAGAAGGACATCTACGGGCAGTTCGAGAACACCTTCATGATGTACCTGCCGCGGCTGTGCGAGCACTGCCTGAACCCGGCCTGCGTCGCCACCTGCCCGTCGGGCTCGATCTACAAGCGCGAGGAAGACGGCATCGTGCTGATCGACCAGGACAAGTGCCGCGGCTGGCGCATGTGCGTGTCCGCCTGCCCGTACAAGAAGATCTACTACAACTGGAAGTCCGGCAAGGCGGAGAAGTGCATCTTCTGCTACCCGCGCATCGAAGCCGGCCAGCCGACGGTCTGCTCCGAGACCTGCGTCGGGCGCATCCGCTACCTCGGCGTCGCTGCTGTATGACGCCGACCGCATCGAGGAAGCCGCGAGCACCGAGCACGACAGCAGCTGTACTCGCGCGCAGCTCGGCATCTTCCTCGACCCGAACGACCCGAAGGTGATCGAGCAGGCACGCGCCGACGGCATCCCGGAAGCGTGGCTGGACGGCGCGCGAAGACCTCGCCGGTCTACAAGATGGCCATCGACTGGCAGATCGCCTTGCCGCTGCACCCGGAGTACCGCACGCTGCCGATGGTCTGGTACGTGCCGCCGCTGTCGCCGGTGCAGTCGCGCGCGCAGGCCGGCCATATCGGCATGAACGGCGAGCTGCCCGACGTGCGCAGCCTGCGCATCCCGGTGAAGTACCTCGCCAACCTGCTGACCGCCGGCGACGAGGAGCCGGTGGTGCGGGCGCTGCAGCGCATGATGGCGATGCGCGTGTACATGCGCGCGCGCCACGTCGACGGCGTCGACAAGCCCGCGGTGCTCGAGCAAGGTCGGCCTGACCCGGGCGCAGGTCGAGGACATGTACCGCATGATGGCGATCGCGAACTACGAGGACCGCTTCGTCATCCCGACCACGCACCGCGAATACGCGGAGAACGCCTTCGACGTGCGCGGCGGCTGCGGCTTCTCGTTCGGCAACGGCTGCTGCGAGGGCGTGTCGGAGACGAGCCTGTTCGGCAGCGAGAAGAAACGCACGATTCCCATCAAGGCGACGGTGTAGCCATGGCGCGACGCGATTCGAGAGCACCGAAGATGGCGCACACGCTGCGTGCGCTCGCCTGGCTGCTGCGCTACCCGGACGCCGAGCTGCGCGCGGTTGCACTGCAGATCGGCGCCGCCCTGCACGACGAGGGCGCGCTGGAGGCGAGCCGGCTGGCCGAGCTCGACGCCCTGGTGCGGCGGCTGGCCGCCGCTCCGGCCTGCGCGTCGAGGCCGACTACGTCGAGCTGTTCGACCGCGGCCGGCGCACCGCCCTGCACCTGTTCGAGCACGTCCACGGCGACACCCGCGACCGCGGGCCCGCGATGGTCGACCTGGCCCAGATCTACGACCGCGCCGGGCTGCAGTTCGTGCCGGGCGAGCTGCCCGACTACCTGCCGGTGGTGCTGGAGTTCGCCAGCACGCAGCCGCCCGTGCAGGCGCGCGAGTTCCTGCGCGAGACCGCCGCACATCGTGCAGGCGATCTTCAGCGCGCTGCTGGAGCGCGGCAGCCCGTACGCGAGCGTGCTCGCCGCCGTGCTCGACCTGGCCGGCGAGCGCGCGCAGACAGGTCGAGGTCGCCGCCGAGCCGGCGATCGACGAAAGCTGGGCCGAACCCGAAGCCTTCGGCGGCTGCACGTCGAACGGGCAGTCGCGCCCGAACCAAGAGCAGCCCGTCCATCTCGTCCGCCGCCAACGAGCGCCGCAGCGCCCGGCCGCCTGAGGAACACCTGATGAAGACCCTCAACGACTTCTTCTTCAACGTCTACCCGTACATCTGCCTGGCGTTCT
The DNA here is from genome assembly GCA_963707725.1 of uncultured beta proteobacterium. Lineage (GTDB taxonomy): Bacteria > Pseudomonadota > Gammaproteobacteria > Burkholderiales > Burkholderiaceae_F > JAOUJD01. The sequence continues at coordinate 6,282 of CAVPRE010000013.1, forward strand.
TCTTCATGGGGAGCCTGGCGCGCTTCGACCGCGACCAGTACACGTGGAAGAGCGACTCTTCGCAGATGCTGCGCGCGCGCCAGCTGCGCGTGGGCAGCAACCTGTTCCACATCGGCATCCTGTTCCTGCTCTTCGGCCACATGGTCGGCCTGCTGACGCCGCACTGGGTCTACGAGCCGTTCATCAGCGCGCCGACCAAGCAGCTGTTCGCGATCGTCTCCGGCGGCATCGCCGGCGCGATGTGCTTCGTCGGCCTGACCATGCTGCTGCACCGGCGGCTGACCGACCCGCGCATCCGCCTCACCAGCCATCGCACCGACCTCGCCATCCTGATGATGCTGTGGGTGCAGCTCGTGCTGGGGCTGATCACGCTGCCGTTGTCGTACGCGCATCGCGTCGACGCGCACGCCATGCTGGTCCTCTCGGGGTACCTGCAGGGCGTCGTCACCTTCCGGCCGGACGCGAGCGTCCTGGCGACGATCGACTGGCCGTTCAAGGTCCACATGGTGCTCGGCATGACGATCTTCCTGCTGCTGCCGTTCAGGCGCCTGGTGCACGTGTGGAGCGGACTCGCGTCGATCGCCTACCTGTTCCGGCCGTACCAGATCGTGCGGGCGCGGCGGCTGAACGTGCCCACCGGCCAGAACCTGCCGGGCCGGACCTCGTGATGGCCGCGACCGCCACACCCGCCGCGGCGGCCTCCCGCGCCGCCACCGCGAGCGTCGACGGCGTGCCGCTGGCCGCGCACGACGAGAGCCTGACCGCGCAGCAGCTGCGCGGCCGCGCGAGCGTCGAGCTGCTGCGCCAGGCCGCGATCGGCGCCGGCCTGCTGCCGGCCGACGACCCGGCCCCCGTGCGCGGCGTCGTCAGCGAAGCGGCCGCGATCGCCATCGAGAGGCTGCTCGAGCGGGAGCTCGTCCGGCCGGAGGCCGACGAGGCGACGTGCCGGCGCTACCACGCCGCCAACCCGAAGCGTTTCGCGGTCGGCGAGCGCGTCCGCGTGCGGCACGTGCTGTTCGCCGTCACGCCCGGCGTCGACGTCGACGCGCTGCGCAAGCGTGCCGAGGACTGCCTGCTCGACCTGCGCGCCCGCAGGCACGGCGAAGCCGATCGCTTCATCGAGGCCGCCGGCCGGCTGTCGAACTGCCCGAGCGGGCGGGACGGCGGCGCCCTGGGCTGGCTGACCGCGGCCGACTGCGCGCCGGAGTTCGCGAGCGAAGTGTTCGGGCATCCCGAGGTCGGCGTGCTGCCGCGACTCGTGCGCAGCCGGTTCGGATTCCACGTGGTCGAAGTGCTGGAGCGCGCCGCCGGCACGGTCCCGCCGTACGAGGCGGTGCGGGCGGCGGTGCGGCAGGCGCTCGAGCGCCACGCCTACGCGACCGCGCTGCGGCAGTACGTCGAGGTGCTCGCGGGGCAGGCGCGCCTCGAGGGCGTCGACCTCGACGCCGCCAGCTCGCCGCTGGTGCAGTAGCCGGCACGGGGCGGCCGATGCCCGACGAACTGCTCGAGCGCCTGCGGCGCTTCCAGAGCGACGCTTTCCCGCAGTACCGCGCGCAGTTCCGGTCCCTCGTCGACGATGGGCAGCGCCCGCTGACGCTGTTCATCGGCTGCAGCGATTCGCGCATCGTGCCCTACCTGCTCACCGGCACCGGACCGGGTGAGCTCTTTCTCGTGCGCAACGTCGGCGCCTTCGTCCCGCCGTACGACCAGTCGCACGGGTTCCACGGCACCGCCGCCGCGATCGAGTTCGCGGTCCTGAACCTCGAAGTCAAGCGGATCGTCGTCTGCGGCCACAGCCACTGCGGAGCGATCCGCGCCCTGTACGGCGAGGTTCCGGCCGCAGCCCAGAACCTCGCGCGCTGGCTGCAGCTCGGCCGCGAGGCCGCACTGCCGGTCACCGAGCCTGGCCCCGGAGGAACTGCGGCGCACGGAGCAGCGGGCGATCGTGCTGCAGCTCGAACGGCTGATGGACTACCCGATGGTGCGCGCGCGCGTCGAGGCCGGCACGCTCGCCCTGCACGGGTGGCATTACGTCATCGAGGACGGCGAGATCCACGTCTTCGACGTCAACCGCGGCGGATTCGTGCCCGCGTCGCAGGCGGACAACGCGGGGACCGGACCCTACGCCGCCGCCAGCCCCGCCCCGGCCCCAGCCTCGCTCTCGACCTCGACGCCAGCGGCATTCCGTCTTCCGGCATCGACGCGCCATGAGGTCGATCCCGATCCAGCCGCGCCCCGGGCCGACCGGCGCGATCGATGCGCCGTCTGCGCCGCGCGCCCGCCTGTCGCTGCGGTACCTGCGGCTGGCACCGCACCGGCTGGGCTTCTTCGCCGGCACGCTGATGCTGCTGCTGTCGGCGTTCGCATGGACCGGCCTGCTCCTCGCGCCACTCGCGGGCGTGGCGGTCACGACGGCGATGCCACCCACCCTGCTGCACGGGATGCTGCTCGCCGGCGGGTTCATGCCGCTCTTCATGGCTGGCTTCATGTTCACGGCCGGGCCGCGCTGGCTCGATGTCGCGCCGCCGCCGGCGGCCGGCCTGCGCTGGCCGGTGCGGCTGCACTGCTCGGGCGTCGTGCTGATCATCGTCGGCACACAGGTCGGCCACGCGGTCGCTGCGTTCGGAGCGCTGCTGCTCGCCATCGCGTGGACCGCGGTCGGTGTCGCGTTTGCCGGCCTGATCCGGACCAGCAGCGCGCGCGACAAGCTGCACGCGAAGTGCGTGATGGTGTTCTGGACCGTCGGCATCGGGGCCGCGCTGCTGTTCGCGGCCGGCCTCGCGATCCGGCACATGGGCGCGGTCACCGTGGCCGTGTGGCTGATGGTGTTCGGCTTCGTCACGCCGGTCTACGCGACGGTCGCCCACCGCGTGCTGCCCTTCTTCACGTCGACCGCGGTCACGCGCTTCGTGCCGTGGCGACCCAACTGGGCGCTCGGGCTGCTGCTCGCGGCGGTCCTGGCCTTCGGCGGGCTGCAGGTCGCCGCGCGACTCGACGCGCTGGCGCCGGGTCGCGTGGCCGGGCTCACGCTGTGGATCGTCGGCCCGGCGGCGCTTGCGCTCTTCGTGCTGGCGGTGCGCTGGGGACTGGTGCAAAGCCTGCGCGGCCGGTCGCTGCGGCTGCTGGCGATGCTGCACCTCGGCTTCGTGTGGTCGGCGCTGGCCCTGCTGCTCGCCGCGGCGGACGCCGCGCTGTCGCTCGCCGGAGCGACCGAGCCGGCGCTGCGCCTGGGGTACGCGCCGCTGCACGCGCTGACGATGGGCTTCCTCGGCAGCCTGCTGTTCGCGATGGCCACGCGGGTGATCTGCGGGCATGGCGGCATCGCCCTGGTCGCCGACGACTTCGTCTGGTCGCTGTTCTGGGTGCTGCAGGCCGCGACGCTGCTGCGGATCGGCGCCGCCGTGTGGCCGGCGCACGGGCCGGTCCTGTCCGCCGCTTCCGCGCTCGCGTGGACCGGCGCATGGGTCGCGTGGGCCGCTCGCCATCTGCCGGTGCTGCTGCGGCCGCGCCGCGACGGTCGCCCGGGCTGATCCGGCGCTCGCCCCTTGTCCCTGTACGCGACCCTCAAGCTGGTCCATGTCACGGCCGTCGTGCTGTCGGGCGCGGGCTTCGTAACGCGCCATGTGCGGGCCGTCACCAACCGGCCTGTCGCCCGCGGGTGGCGGCGGGCCGCGCCGCACGCCATCGACTCGGTGCTGCTCGCGAGCGCGCTCGGCCTCGCGTGGGTCGGCGGTTTCCGTCCACTCGAAGTTCCTTGGCTTGAAGCAAAGCTGGTCGGCCTCGCGGTCTATATCGTGGCCGGCACCATCGCGCTGAAGCGCGGCCGGACCGCGAGCGTGCGGACCACGGCCTTCGCGGTGGCGCTGCTCGCCTACGCGTACATCGTCTCGGTGGCGCTGACGAAGCACCCGCAGGGATGGCTGGCAGGAGGACTGGCATGACAGGCACGATCGACTTCCGCACGCCGGGCGCCGGCTTCGACCAGCCGATCGAAATGTGGCTGGCGTGCCACCAGCGCGTCCAGCGCTTCGCGGCGCTGCTGGGCCGGCTCGCCGAGCACCTCGCCACGCACGGCGCCGACGAGGACGCGCAGGTGACCGCAACCTCGATCCGCCGCTACTTCAACGAGGCCGCGCCGCGCCACCACGAAGACGAGGAAGTCGACATGTTCCCGCGCCTGCGCGAGCGCCTCGACAGCGAGCACGACCGGACGGTGCTCGACGTGCTCGACCAGGTGGAGGCCGACCACCTCGAGATGGCCGGCCTCTGGAAGCGCCTCGACGCTCTGCTCGCCGAGATTGCGCGCGGCAAGGCCGTCACGCTCGAGCAGCCGCTGATCGACCGCTTCGCCACGATGTACCGGCACCACATCGACGCGGAAGAGCGCGTGGTGCTGCCGGCGCTCAAGCGCGTGCTGCGCAAGGGCGACTGGCAGGCCGTCGGGCGCGCGATGGCCGAACGGCGCGGTCTCGAGTGGGAGCAGGTCGAAAAGCCGCTCGGCAGCCGGCCGACCGGCCGGGCCTGACCGTCCTCAGTTCGCGGGGCTCGAACGCAGGCCGGCGACTCGGCCCTGGTGGAAAACGTACTCGACGCGCATCAGGCGGCCACCGGCGACCTCTGGTCCGGTGTAGCCGATCACCTCGATCGGGTCCCCGACCTTCGGCCCCGCGCCCATGCCCCAGGCCTGCATGCGGGTGAGCGGCGCGAACTCGATCTGCCACTGCCCGGCAGGTGCCGGCGGAACCGCGCCTTCGCGGCGATCGCCGCGGCGTCGACGTTCTGGGACTGCTTCGGCAGCGGTCGCGTCGCGAGGTCCGCAGGCACGGCGACGTCGGCTTTCACCTCGATGACCGCTTCGGCGTGCGGGTTGGCCCATCGCACGCTCTTGACCGTGCCCTGCAGGTAGTAGGGACGGTCCTGGTCGAACGACGACCAGCCGTGGTGGGCGAAGGCCGGTGCGGCCAGCACCATGGCGGCCAGCAGCAGACGTTTCATCGTGCGCTCTCCTGTTCAGGGTTGCGTTGCGGATTCAGACGTACGCGATCAGCCGACCCGCGAAGATGACGCCGATCCACAACGCCAGCGACACGCCGGCCTGCAGGTGGGCGATGCGGTCGTGGCGACGGGCGCTGCCGCGCAGGTGGAAGAACACCGCGTTGACCCCGGCGACTGTAATCAAGGCGAGCTTGGCGAGGAACGCCGGATTTGCACTGAGAGCCGAGGCGTCGGACGCCCACAGCAGCGCGCCCGATCCGGCCGCGCCGAGGAAGCCGCCGGCGGCCACGCGCGTCGACAGGCGAGCCAGCGGGCGCAGCCCGATGTCGCGGCCGGCGCCGAACAGGCGCATGTCGAGCACCAGCAGGCCGCCGAACAACGCCGCGAGGGAACACAGGTGCACGGCCTCGAGCACCGGGTAGGCCCACGCCGAGGCGCGGACCGCGTCGGCCAGCGCGGAGCCGTCGATCTGCGCGATCACGGCGGGCGCGGTCAGCGCCGCTTCGCGCCGCCGAGCAGCGAACCGAGCACGCCGCGCGCGAGTTCGCGCGCGATCGACGAACCGACCGTGCGCGCGGCGCTCTTCGCCATCGCGTCGACGACGCCTTCGCGGCGGCCGCCGCGCGGACCGGTCGAGCCGAACAGGATGTCGCCCAGCCCGCCCATCAGCCCGCCCCCGGACTCCGCCGGTCCCTTGGCGGTCGCCCCGCCGGACGGGGGCGCCTCGCCGCCGCCGGCGCGCTGCTTCAACCGCTCGAACGCGGACTCGCGGTCGACCGTCTTTTCGTAGGTGCCCGCGACGACGGACTCCGCAACGAGCCGCCGGCGATCGTCCGGCGTGATCGGTCCGAGCTGCGAGCCCGGCGCCAGCACCCACGCGCGCTCGGTGATGCCCGGCGTGCCCTTGGCGTCGAGCAGGGACACCAGCGCCTCGCCGACGCCGAGCTCGAGGATTGCCTTCCGGGCATCGATCTTCGGATTGGCGCGCATCGTCTCGGCGACCGACTTCACGGCCTTCTGGTCGCGCGGCGTGAAGGCGCGCAACGCGTGCTGCACGCGGTTGCCGAGCTGGCCCAGCACCTTCTCCGGAATGTCGAGCGGGTTCTGCGTGACGAAGTAGACGCCGACGCCCTTGGAACGGATCAACCGCACGACCTGCTCGACCTTCTCGACCAGCGCCGAAGGCGCGTCGTTGAACAGCAGGTGCGCTTCGTCGAAGAAGAACACGAACCTGGGCTTGTCGCGGTCGCCGACCTCGGGCAGGTTCTCGAACAGCTCCGCCAGCAGCCACAGCAGGAAGCTCGCGTACAGCCGCGGGTTGTTCATCAGCTTGTCGGCGGCGAGGATGTTCACGATGCCCTGGCCGTCCCTCGTCTGCATCAGGTCCTGGATGTCGAGCATCGGCTCGCCGAAGAAGCGGTCGCCGCCCTGCTCCTCGATCTGCAGCAGACCGCGCTGGATCGCGCCGATCGACGCCGACGACACGTTGCCGTACTGCGTCTTGAACTGCGCGGCGTTGTCGCCGACGAACTGCAGGACCGCGCGCAGGTCCTTGAGGTCGAGCAGCAGCAGGCCGCTGTCGTCCGCGACCTTGAAGATCAGGGAAAGCACGCCTTCCTGCGTCTCGTTGAGGTTCAGCAGGCGCGCGAGCAGCAGCGGCCCCATGTCGGACACCGTCGCGCGCACCGGATGGCCCTGCTCGCCCCACACGTCCCACAGCGTCACCGGGCACGCGCCCCACTGCGGCTGCGGCAGGTTGTGCTCCTCGAACCGCTTCTTCATCTTGTCGGTGAGCTGGCCCGCCTTCGCGATGCCGGTGAGGTCGCCCTTGACGTCGGCCATGAACACCGGCACGCCGATGCGCGAAAAGCCCTCCGCGAGCGTCTGCAGCGTCACCGTCTTGCCGGTGCCCGTGGCCCCGGTGATGCAGCCGTGGCGGTTGGCAAGGGCGGGAAGCAGCGCGAGATCAGTGTCGCCGGACTTGGCGATGATCAGGGGTTCGGCCATGGGGAGACTCGCTTGGATGGCACTGCGATGGAAGGGAACGACGGTGCCGAATGATAAACTCGCGGCCCTTCCGTGAACCTCACGCCCCGAGCGGGAGCAGCACCATGGCCGGTCACTCCAAGTGGGCCAACATCCAGCACCGCAAGAACCGCCAGGACATCAAGCGCAGTTCGCTCTGGACCAAGATCATCCGTGAAGTGACGGTCGCCGCCCGCGACGGCGGACCCGACCCTGCGATGAACCCGCGGCTGCGGCTCGCGCTCGACAAGGCGCGGCTCGGCAACGTGCCGAAGGACCGCCTCACCAACGCCATCCAGCGCGGCGCCGGCCGGCTCGAGGGCGCCTCGTACGAGGAGATCCGCTACGAGGGCTACGGCATCGGCGGCGCGGCGGTGATGATCGACTGCATGACCGACAACCGGACCCGCACCGTCGCGGAAGTGCGCCACGCGCTCGCCAAGAACGGCGGCAACCTCGGCACCGACGGCTCGGTCGCGTTCAACTTCAAGCACTGCGGACAGTTCCTGTTCGCGCCCGGCACGTCCGAAGAGAAAGTGATCGACGCCGCGCTCGAGGCCGGCGCCGAGGACGTGATCGCCAACGACGACGGCACGGTCGAGGTGACCTGCGCCCCGAACGACTTCGAGGCGGTGCGCGAGGCGCTCGACAAGGCGGGACTGAAGCCGGAGGTCGCCGAGGTCACCATGAAGGCGCTCGCCGAGACCGTGCTCACCGGCGAGGACGCGCAGAAGATGCAGAAGCTGCTCGACGCGCTCGATGACCTCGACGACGTCCAGCAGGTCTACACGACCGCCGCGATCGAGGAATAGGACGTCCGATGAAAGTCCTCGTGATCGGCGGCGGCGGCCGGGAACACGCGCTGGCCTGGCGGCTCGCGCAGTCGCCGCGCGTGCAGGTCGTCTACGTCGCGCCGGGCAACGGCGGCACCGCGCGCGACAAGCGCCTGCGCAACGTGCCGTACGCGAGCAACGAGGCGCTGGTCGGGTTCGCGCGCAGACGAGGGCGTGGCATTCACCGTCGTCGGGCCCGAGGCGCCGCTCGCGTCCGGCGTGGTCGACGTGTTCCGCGCGGCCGGCCTGCGGATCTTCGGCCCCACGAGGGCCGCCGCGCAGCTCGAGAGCTCCAAGGACTTCGCCAAGGCGTTCATGCAGCGCCACGGGATCCCGACCGCGCAGTACCGCACCTTCACCGACGCCACGGCCGCGCGCGCCTACGTGGCGCGAGCGCGGCGCGCCGATCGTCATCAAGGCCGACGGCCTGGCGGCCGGCAAGGGCGTGGTCGTGGCGCAGACAGTCGACGAGGCGCTCGCCGCGATCGACATGATGCTGCTCGACAACCGGCTCGGCGCCAGCGGCGCGCGCGTGGTCATCGAGGACTTCCTCGAAGGCGAGGAAGCGAGCTTCATCGTGATGAGCGACGGCAGGACACGCGCTCGCGCTGGCCACCAGCCAGGATCACAAGCGGCTGCTCGACGACGACCGCGGACCGAACACCGGCGGCATGGGCGCCTACTCGCCGGCGCCCGTCGTCACGCCGACGCTGCACGCGAAGGTGATGCGCGAGATCATCCTGCCGACGATCAACGGCATGGCGACCGACGGCATCCAGTACACGGGCTTCCTGTACGCGGGCCTGATGATCGGTCCCGACGGCGACGCGCGGACGCTCGAGTTCAACTGCCGCATGGGCGACCCGGAAACGCAGCCGATCATGATGCGGCTGAAGTGCGACTTCACGCAGCTGCTCGAAGCGGCCGATCGACGGCCGCCTCGATCGCGCCGAGGCCGAGTGGGATCGCCGCACCTGCGCTCGGCGTCGTCGTCGCCGCGCACGGCTATCCCGATGCGCCGCGCAAGGGCGACGTCATCACCCGCCTGCCGGCGGACGCCGACGACTGCGTGACCTTCCACGCGGGCACGGCCCTCGAGGACGGAAGGCTCGTCGTCACCGGTGGGCGCGTGCTCTGCGTCACCGCGCTCGGCGACACGGTGCGGGCCGCGCAGAAGCTCGCCTACCAGGCGGTGGACCAGGTGGCGTTCGACGGCGCGCAGTTCCGCCGCGACATCGGCCACCGCGCGCTGAAGAAGCCGCGCTGAGCGCGGCGCCGCGCGCGCCGACCTGGTCCACGTGCCGCGCCGCCGCGCGGCGAGCCTGCGGCCAGGCGCGCGTCTGGAGCACAATGCGGCCCTTTGTCGGCCGTCGATCCGGGAAAGGCAATGGAGCCCAGGTACACCGTCGAACAGCACATCGCGCTGAAGCGCGTCACGGCCGTGGCGCCGTCCCCGGACGGCACCTGGCTCGCCGTCGCGCGTGCAGCGGCTCGACCGCGAGGGCGACGAAGTACGTCTCCGACCTCTGGAAGGTGCCGACTGACGGCAGCGCGCCGCTGCAGCTGACGCGGGGCGACAGCAAGGACGCGTCGCCGTGCTTTCGCCGCGACGGCGCGCTCGGCGTTCCTGTCGAACCGCCAGCCGAACGAGGTCAAGCCCGACGAGGACGCCGACAAGCGCATGCAGGTGTGGCTGCTGCCCGCCGGCGGCGGCGAACCGCAGCAGCTGACCGACGAGCCGCTCGGCGTGGACGCGTTCCGCTTCGCGCGCAACGCCGACCGCCTGGTGCTGCTGGCGCCCGTGCTGCCCGGCGTCGAGCACGCGAAGCAGCGCGAGGTCGAGGCCGAGCGCCGCAAGAAGGGCAGCAGCGCGCGCAAGTACACCGCGCAGCCGGTGCGCCACTGGGACCACTGGCTGCACGAGGGCGAGGAGCGGCCGAACACGCACGTCATCGCCTGCGCGGGCGACGGCACCGGTCGCCGCGACCTGACGCCGCAGGCGCGCCGCGAACTGGCGATCGAGCCCGCAGTTCGACCTGTCGCGCGACGGCAGGCAGGTCGCGATCACGTGGCAGACCACCGGCAAGGACCGCGAGCTCGACAGCGCGATCCTGCTGATCGACGTCGACAACGGCGCATCGCGCCTGCTCGGCGCCGGCGAGAACACGAACAACGAGTCGCCGCGCTTCGCGCCGGACGGCGCGCACGCTCGCCGTCGTGCGCAGCACGCGCTCGCCGCAGCAGCGTCGTGCGACCGACCCTGTCGCTGATCGACACCGCGACCGGCGCCGTCCGCCCGTTCGCAACCGGCTTCGACGCCTGGCCGCACATCGGCGACTGGAGCGACGACGGCAGGCGCCTCTACGTCACGGCCGACCTCGCCGGCCACGTGCCCGTCTTCGCGGTCGACATCGACGCCGATGCGGTCGAACGCATCACCGTGAAGCGCAGCGGCGGCGCGCACTCGGACCTGCACGTGCTGGCCGACGGCCGCATCGCCGGCCTGCGAACGACGTTCCTCGAGCCGCCCGAAGCGTTCGTCGTGCAGCCGAAGGCCGGACTCGCCGCCGCAGACCCTGGCGCGCCTGTCCGGCTTCGCCGTTCCCGACTGGGCCGTGGTCGAGCATCACACGGTCAGGTCCACCGATGGCGCCGACGTGCAGTACTTCGTCGTCAGGCCGACGGCCGAGGGCAGGCATCCGGTGCTGCTCTGGATCCATGGCGGACCGATCGGCATGACGGCCGACGCCTGGCACTGGCGCTGGAATCCGCTGCTCGCCGTGGCGCAGGGCTACACGGTCGTGCAGCCGAACCCGCGCGGCTCGACCGGCTTCGGCCAGGACTTCATCCAGGGCATCTGGGGCAACGTGTGGGGCGACCAGTGCTACAAGGACCTGATGGCGGTGGCCGACGCCATCGAGCAGCGGCCCGACGTCGATCGCGGCCGCATCATGGCCATGGGCGGCAGCTTCGGCGGCTACATGACGAACTGGATCGGCACGCAGACCGGGCGCTTCCGCTGCCTGGTCACGCACGCGTGCGTGACGACGATGGCGCAGTTCACCGGCACCACCGATCATCCGGCCTGGTGGTACCTGGAGATGGGCGGCGAGAACCCGTACGCGGACCCGGCGCAGTTCGACCGCTACGCGCCGATCCGCTACGTGAGCCAGTGGAAGAGCGCCGGCGCTGATCATCCACGGCGAACTCGACTACCGCTGCCCGATCAGCGAGGGCCTGAACCTGTTCGAGGCGCTGCAGTACCACGGCGTGCCCTCGGAACTGCTGGTCTTCCCGGACGAGAACCACTGGATCATGAAGCCGCGCAACATCGTCGCGTGGTACGAAGCGGTGCTCGAGTTCATCGGACGTCACATGAAATGAAGGACTTCGTCGACAGCCAGGCGGTGCGCGAGTACCTGATCGGCCTGCAGCAGCGGATCGTTGCGACGTTCGAGCACCTCGACGGCCTGCCCTTCCGCGCCGATCACTGGGAGAAGCCGGCCGACGCGCCGCTCGGCGGCGGCGGACTGACGCGGATCATCGAGGAAGGCAACCTGCTCGAGCGCGGCGGCGTGGGCTTCTCGCACGTGGTCGGCCGCAAGCTGCCGCCGTCGGCCTCGGCGCACCGGCCCGAACTCGCCGGCCGCGGCTTCGAGGCGATGGGCGTCTCGCTCGTGTTCCACCCGCGCAATCCGCACGTGCCGACGGTGCACATGAACGTGCGCATGTTCCTCGCGCGCGCCGACGGCGAGGACGACGTCTTCTGGTTCGGCGGCGGCATGGACCTCACGCCGTACTACGCGACCGAAGAGGACGCGCGTCACTTCCACGCGACCTGCCGGCAGGCGCTCGCGCCGTTCGGCGCGGACAAGCACCCGCGCTTCAAGAAGTGGTGCGACGAGTACTTCTTCCTCAAGCACCGCAACGAGCCGCGCGGCGTCGGCGGCGTGTTCTTCGACGACTTCAGCGAGCTCGGGTTCGAGCAGAGCTTCGCGATGATGCGCGCCGTCGGCGATGCCTTCCTCGACGCCTACGTGCCGATCGTGGAGCGGCGCCGCCACGCCCCGTACGGCGAGCGCGAGCGCGACCTTCCAGGCGATCCGGCGCGGCCGCTACGTCGAGTTCAACCTGGTGTTCGACCGCGGCACGCTGTTCGGCCTGCAGTCCGGCGGACGCACCGAGTCGATCCTGATGTCGCTGCCGCCGGTCGTGAACTGGAAGTACGACTGGCATCCCGAGCCCGGCTCGCCGGAAGCGAGGCTGTACACCGATTTCCTGAGGCCGCGCGACTGGGCCTGACGCGATGATCGCCCCGGTGATCGGCCTGCTCGGCGGCAGCTTCGACCCGATCCACGTCGGGCACGTGCAACTCGCGCGCGATGCGCTCGCCCACCTGCCGCTGGACGAAGTCCGCTTCATCCCCGCCGCGCAGCCGTGGCAGAAGGAACGCGTCACCGACGCCGCCCACCGCGCGCACATGGTGGAACTCGCGATCGCGCGCGAACCGCGCTGCGTGCTGGACATGCACGAGATCGAGCGCGGCGGGACCACCTACACGATCGACACGCTTGCGCGACCTGCGCGCGGGTGCGGGCGGGAAGCCTCGCTGGTGCTGGTCATGGGGTCGGACCAGTTCGAGCGGTTCGACACGTGGCGCGACTGGCGGGCCGTTGCCGATCTCGCGCACATCGCGGTCGCGCGACGCGCCGGCGTCGCGGCCCGGCTCAGCCCGACGCTGCAGGCGTTCTCGACGGAGCGGCAGCGGCGGGCCCGCGGAACTGGCACGCACCGCGCGGCCGGCCGGCTGGTGGAGTTTCCGATGACCGCGGTCGATGCCTCCGCGACCGAAGCGCGTCACCTGCTCGCCAACCCCTCGCCGGACGCCGACCGCCGACTGGCCCGCCTCCTGCCTGCCGCGGTGCTCGACTATATTCGCGGGCATCGCCTCTACAGCCTGAACCAATGGACCTCAGAAAACTGCAACGCGTGATCGTCGACGCCCTCGAGGACATCAAGGGCCAGGACATCAAGGTCTTCAACACGGAGCACCTGTCGGACATGTTCGAGCGGGTGATCATCGCGAGCGGCACCTCCAACCGGCAGACGCGCGCGCTCGCGTCCTCCGTGGTCGAGAAGGTCAAGGCAGGCCGGCGGCTACGTCGTCAGCGTCGAGGGCGAGGACGCGGCGAGTGGGTGCTCGTCGACTGCGGCGAGGCCGTCGTCCACGTCCTGCAGCCGACCTTCCGCGGGTACTACAACCTCGAAGAACTCTGGGGCGGCAAGCCGGTGCGGCTCAGGCCGCCGGCGCCCGCGGCTGGCGCGCGCCCGGCCGCGAAGAGGCGGCGCGCAAGTCCGTCACCAAGGCGCCGTCGAAGGCGCCCGCCAAGGCACCGTCGAAGCCGCCTGCCAAGGCGTCCCGGCGGCGTGCCGCCTGACACCGTCCCGCGGTGAAAGCGTCGATGGCCAGGAGGGCGCGTGCGTTAGCCCGTCAGGGCGATCGCGCCGCGAGGGCGAGCGATGAGAATCACGGTCGTCGCGGTCGGCCAGCGCCAGCCGGCCTGGGCCCAGCACGCCGTCGACGACTATCTCGCCCGATTTCCGGCTGACTTCAAGGTGGAACTGAAGGAAGTGAAGGCCGAGCCACGCAGTGGCAAGGGCAACGAACCGGTCCAGCGGCTGATGGCCGCGGAAGCGGCACGTATTCGCGCCGCGGTGCCGGCCGACGGACGCATCGTCGCACTCGACGAGCGCGGCGCCGACTGGACCACGGACAGCTCGCTCCGACGCTCGGTCGTTGGCGCGACGAAGGCGTCCACCCGGTGTTCGTCATCGGCGGACCGGACGGTCTCGATACCGGAACTGAAGCAGTGGCGCCCGCGCGCAGGTACGCTTGTCGAGCCTGACCCTGCCGCATGCCCTCGCGCGCGTGATGCTGGCCGAGCAGTTCTACCGGGCATGGTCAATGCTGGCCAATCACCCGTACCATCGCGCCTGATGCACACGTCCTTCTATCTCGCCTCGCGCAGCCCGCGCCGCCGCGAACTGCTGAAGCAGCTCGACGTGAAGTTCGACCCGCTGCTGCTGCGCATGTCCGGTCCGCGCGGCGCCGACGTCGATGAAAGCAGCACGCCGGGCGAGTCGGCCGCCGACTACGTCGAGCGCACGGCGCGCGAGAAGGCGGCCTTCGGCCTGCGCGTGCTCGGCATGCGCTCGATGGTGCAACGGCCCGTGCTCGCCGCCGACACCGTCGTGATCGTCGACGGCGACGTGCTCGGCAAGCCCGCCGACCGCGCGGAGGCCGAGGCATTCCTGACGCGCCTGTCCGGCCGCGCGCACGAAGTGCGCACCACCGTCGCGCTCGCGATGGAAGGCCCGGTGTCGAGTTCGACCTCGGTGTCGACGGTCAGCTTCCGCGCACTCACCGAGGACGAGAGCGAGACGCTACTGCGCCACCTCCGAGCCGTACGACAAGGCCGGCGGCTACGGCATCCAGGGTCTCGCGGCGCTCTTCATCGAGCGGATCGAAGGCAGCTACACCGGCGTGATGGGGCTGCCGCTGTTCGAGACCGGGCGCCTGCTGATGCAGGTGGGGTTCAAGCTGCTCTGATCGGCTTCATCGCGGCGGCACGGCTGGCGGTGGGCGGCGGGCGCGACTTCCGTGGCGGCGAGCAGCGCAGGCCCGAGGGCGGCGCGCGCAGCGCGCTTCGTGTCTGACTCGCCGCGGCCTGCTGAGCGGAGTTCGCGCATCGAACGCAGCGAGTATCGCGGCGCGCCTTGGGTCGAGCAGCACAGCGGAGTCGGCGCGCCAGCGCCGACCGCCATGGCAGGAGCGCCCGCCGCCCACCGCCAGCCGTGCCGGGACGCACCGCAGCACTCGACGAAGGCAGACGGAAGCGACACGCCGTCCCGCGACGCTGCAAGCGAGCGCGCCCGGCGGGGCGGCGCGCGGCCTTCGAAGCCGCCGAGCAGCGCAGCCCTCGCGTCGGCGCGCTCGCGGCCCAATCGCGATCCCGCCGAATGCCGTCTGCGATCTCGTCCGTAACACCCGTCGCAATCGCGCACGCCCCCTGCGTACACTTTGCCAGCGAATGGAAGACATCCTCATCAACATCACGCCGCAGGAGACGCGGGTGGCGGTGCTGCTCGCCGGCGTCGTGCAGGAGCTGCACGTCGAGCGCAGCACGATGCGCGGACTGGTCGGCAACATCTACCTCGGCCGCGTCGCGCGCGTGCTGCCCGGCATGCAGTCCGCGTTCGTCGACATCGGACTCGAGCGCGCCGCGTTCCTGCACGTCGCGGACATCTGGGAGTATCGCCAGTTCACGCAGGAGAAGCCGCCACCGATCGAACGGATGATCCACGAGGGCGACACGGTGCTGGTGCAGGTCGTGAAGGATCCGATCGGCACCAAGGGCGCGCGCCTTGTCGACCCAGGTCAGCCTCGCGGGACGGATGCTCGTGTACCTGCCGCAGGACCCGCACATCGGCATCTCGCAGCGGATCGAGGACGAGTCGGAGCGCGCGCAGCTGCGCGAGCTGCTGCAGCGGCTGGTGCCGCCGGGCGAAAAGGGCGGATACATCATCCGCACCAGCGCCGAGGACGCGACCGAGGACGATCTCGGCAACGACCTCCAGTACCTGAGCGTGCTCTGGAACCGGATCGTCGAGCGGCGCGCGGTCGAGCACAGCGCCCGCCCTGCTGTACCAGGAACTGTCCCTGGCGCAGCGGATCCTGCGCGACGTGGCCACCGAGGAGACGACGACGATCCAGGTCGACTCGCGCGAGAACTTCCAGAAGCTGCAGACGTTCGCGCGGCAGTTCGTCCCGCGCGTCGAGGCCAAGCTGGTCCATTACACCGGCGAGCGGCCGCTGTTCGACCTGTACTCGATCGACGGCGAGATCGAGAAGGCGCTCGGGCGCCGCGTCGAGCTGAAGTCGGGCGGCTACCTGATCATCGACCAGACCGAGGCGATGACCACGGTCGACGTCAACACCGGCGGCTACGTCGGCACGCGCAACTTCGACGACACGATCTTCAAGACCAACCTCGAGGCCGCGCAGGCGATCGCGCGGCAGCTGCGCCTGCGCAACCTCGGCGGCATCATCATCGTCGACTTCATCGACATGATGAACGTCGAGCACCGCGACGCGGTGCTGGCGGAGTTCAAGAAGGCGCTGTCGCGCGACCGCACGCGCATGACGGTCAGCGGCTTCACCCAGCTCGGCCTGGTCGAGATGACGCGCAAGCGCACGCGCGAGTCGCTCGCGCACATCCTGTGCGAGCCGTGCCCGATGTGCCAGGGCCGCGGCGAGCTGAAGACCGCGCGGACGGTCTGCTACGAAATCCTGCGCGAGCTGCTGCGGGAGGCGCGGCTGTTCGACGAAACGCGCGAATTCCGCGTCCTCGCCGCGCAGAAGGTGATCGACCTCTTCCTCGAGGAGGAGTCGCAGTCGCTCGCGATGCTGTCGGACTTCATCGGCAAGCCGGTCTCGATGCAGGTCGAGACGCTCTACAGCCAGGAGCAGTACGACATCGTGCTGATGTAGGGCGTCAGCCGAGCCGCGCTCTGCACGGCCGCGTCGATCACGCGTACGGCCGGGCAGCCGGTCGAGGCACTCGGAATGGCTGCCGCGATGACGTTCGCAGCCCTCGAGCTGGCATGGCACGCACGCGAGGTCCGGGTTCTGCAGCAGCAGCACGTTGCCGCGCCGCTGCTGCGATCGCCACGCGCGCGTAGGCGGCACCGTCGCCGTCGGCCGGCCACGGCCCCCAGATCGCCGGGTCGGTCGGCCCGAACAGCGCCACGGTCGGCGTTCCGCAGGCCGCCGCAAGGTGCGTCGTCGCCGTGTCCGGGCCCGACGAAGAGGCGCGCATGTCGCAGCACGTCGGCCGTCTGCGCGAGCGACCAGGCGGCCGTCGAACCGCGCGTACAGGTCATCGTCCACGCCCGCGAGCAGGCCGTCGAGGTAGGTCCGCTCGCCGGCGCCGGGACCGCCGGTGACTACCACGCGCAGGCCCCGCGACGCGAGATGCCGCACCAGCGCATGCCAGCCCTCGGCGGGTCCATTGCTTGTAGCGCCAGCGCGGCGATGGATGAGCGATCGCGAAAGGCTGTCCCGCCGGATCGAAGCCGAGGGCCGCGCCGACCTCGCGAGCGCTCCAGCCCGCCGAGCGGCGCACCACCGAGGGGTCGCCGATCGATGCCCGAGCAGGTCCGCGATCCGCTGGTTCTCGAGCACGCGCGCACCGTGATCGGTCGAAGATCGCGTGACTGTCCAGCAGCAGCGCGCTTCCACCAGGACTTGCCCAGTTCGCGCGACACCAGACCGACACGCCGGCGTCCCGCGCACCAGGCCAGAACAGGAACGGTCGCGTGCCGGTCTGCGCCACGGCGGCGAGGTCGTAGCGGCGCGCACAGCGACGACCACCCGCCGCAGCGTCTGCGCGGCTCGTTCTCCCGCTCCGGCACCGCGATGACCCGGGCCACGTCCGGTTGCCCTCGAAGACGCCTTCGGTGCCGGCGAATATCAGCACGTCGACCGACGCATTCCGGCCAGCGCTGCTTCAGCGCATGGACCAGCGCGCGTCGACAGCAGCGCGTCGCCAAGGTAACCGCAGCGCTGACGAGTGCGCAGCGGGCACGCTGACGCCCGGCGGCTTCAGACGTCATTCACCGCGGCGCGGCATGACGACGACCACTTCGTCCTCGACCAGCCAAGCCCCATTGGGGCCGAAGGAGTTCGGCCGCACCAGCCCGCGCGGCTGGTGCCGCCGCGGCAACGCCATGCAGGCGTCGCCCACTGGTTCGGCAGTCGGACCGGCACCGTCCGACGAGACTTCGGTCGGTCGCGCCGACGCCGATGCGCGGTCGAGTCCCGGCACCGGGCGCGCCAGCATCGCACCGAGGATCAGGACGCGATGCAGATGGCCCTCGGAGAACATCTTGAAGTGCGAACTCAGCAGCGAGGTCGCGCACCACGCCAAGCAGCAGCCGACCGCGACGACCCGCGCACCGCGTGCCGTCGCCGCGGTCCGCCAGTCCGGCCAGCGATGAACGACGAGGAAGGCGACCAGGCCGAGGATGCCCTGCTCGGCGAGCAAGAACAGGTACTGATTGTGCGGGTCCACCGTCGGCAACACCCGCCAGTCCGTGTACTTGCCCTTCACGTGCGCGGCATAGGCCGCACCGAACCCCCCGGTGCCGGTTCCCAGCCAGGGCTGCTCGCGCACGATCTCGAGCGTGTTCTCGTAAAGCACGGCGCGAATGCCCAGTGATGTCGGCTCCGCGAGCGTCGCGGCGTTCTGCCATTCGTTCATCGCCGAGGCGAGCCGATCGCGCGTCAGAGGCGACAGCGCCATGGCGCCCGCCAGCAGGGCGGCGAGGACGGCGGCCGCGATCGCGCTGCGCCGGTCGCGAAGGTTCAGCGCCGCCAGCACGACCAGCATGACCGCCAGCGCCAGGAATCCGCTGCGGCCGGGCGTGACGAAAGCCATGTTCAGCACGAACAGCGCCGCGAAGCCTCCGCCGAGCCAGCGCCAGCGGCGCGACAGTCCCGGATCGGTCACCAGCCAGAGCGCGAGAAAGGCGGATGCCCCGAAGAACATCGACTGGGCACTGTGGTTGCGCAGCATCGAGCCTGCCAGGTCCCCGACCGTTGTCGGCAGCCGCCCGGTGACGGCAACGATGCCGAACGAGACCAGCACCGCCACGCCACACGTGGCGACATAGGCGATGACGAAGCGACGCTTCCACGCAAGCGGCCCGAACAGCGCCAGCGCGATCGGAATCATCCACGGCTTGCGCCAGGACCAGAACGAATCGGCAGCGCTCGACCCAGGGGACGTCGGCCCACAGCATCGCGATGCGCGATGACGCCGACCAGCACGAGCGCGGCCAGGCCAAGCGGCTGGCTGCACGCCTGCCGCAAGCGCGGCAGCGCCTGCCCGCTCGCCAGCAGACCAATCAGCATCAGCGCCATCGCCGCGTTCGCCAGGGGAGGCGAGATCATCACGGCGCACGCCGCGACGATCGTCGACCAGCGCGCGAGCGTCGATCCAGCGCGAGCTTGGCCACGCTGTGCTCGGCGTCCTGGAACACAGGGCTCACGGTGTCTCGCTCGGTCGGTCCATCCTAGCGCCAGAGCTGGTAGATGTATCTGCGGCGCAGGCGCTCGAGCCGATAGCGCAGGCCCTGCAGCCAGTTCGGCAGCGCCGGTTCGAGCGACGTTTCGAACAGGCCCAGCTTGCTCCCCTGCTCGACGACCGGATGCTCGAGCCAGAGGAAACGGATGCCGGCATCGCGGTCGACGGACTCGAACACGACGTCGATCGGCTTCGTCATCGGCTGCCGTTCGATGCATGCGCCAGTCGCAGGGCGGCTTCCTGTGCGCCGATGATGTAGGAGTCCGTGAAGCGGCCTTTGCGTCGCCGGGTAGATCCTGCGCCCGGGCACGCGCTGGCTGGTCGGAGTATAGAAATTGCCCCCAGCCCCGATATAGATGACAAAGGGGTGCGGCTGGGCGCTGGTCTCCTCGAGCGCCGCCGCTGACGCCGGCGGGGAAGTCATCCGCGAGCACGACGTCGTCTTCCAGCACCAGGCAACGCTGCCAGCCCCGTTCGACGATCATCCCGAGGGCCGCGATGTGCTTCAGGGCGCACGACTTCTGGCCGCGATTCAGTTCCCCGCCCGCAAACCATCTCCGGTCCAGCTCGTCAGTGATCTCGCTCGCGTCGAAGTCGTGGATGAACTGGCCGCGCAGGCCAAAGCGGCCCAGTTGCGCCTCGACATGGAGCCGCCTTTCGACGAAGCTCCTGACGTTGATGATCAGGATCGCGTCCAGGCCGAGCGCATGCATCGCCTCGCCCGCCGTCCGCGCCGATCCGGATGTCGCGCTCACTTGCGCGGAACGCGACCGAGCAGGTAGAACTCGTCGTTCGGCCGCATGCTGATCATGTTCGCCATCCGGTTCGACAGCGCGAAGAACGCCGCGATGGCACCGATGTCCCAGATGTCCTCGTCACTGAAGCCGTGCGCACGCAGCGCCTCGAAGTCCGCCGGTTCGATCGACCCCGAATCGGATGGCCACCTTGATCGCGAACGCCAGCATCGCCCGCTGCCGCGGCGTGATGTCGGCCTTGCGGTAGTTCACGGCGACCTGGTCGGCGATCAGCGGGATTCTTCTCGTAGATTCGCAGTATGGCGCCGTGCGCAACGACGCAGTACACGCAATCGTTGGCGCCGCTGGTGGCGACCACGATCATCTCCCGCTCGCCCTTGGTCAGCCCCGAATCGCGCAGCATCAGCGCGTCGTGATACGCAAAGAAGGCGCGGAACTCCTCCGGCCGGTGAGCCAGCGTCAGGAACACGTTCGGAACGAAGCCGGACTTGTCCTGCACCGCCCGGATGCGGTCGCGGATGTCCTCCGGCAGTTCCGCCAGATCGGGCACGGGCCAGCGACTGATCGGTCGTACAGGCGTCGTCATCTTGCCACCTCCCTCGTGTTTTCGACTGATGCGAACTGGATTCCATGCAGCCGGGCATAGAGCCCGTCGCGTGCGATCAGTTCGGCGTGGGAACCGATCTCGACGACGCGCCCGTGCTCGAGCACCACGATGCGGTGCGCCCGCTCGATCGTCGACAGCCGATGCGCGACGACGAATGTCGTGCGCCCCCGCATCAGCTGCTCGAGCGAGGCCTGGATGTAGCGCTCGGACTCCGAGTCCAGCGCGGAAGTCGCCTCGTCGAGGAGCAGGATCGGCGCGTCCTTCAGGATCGCGCGCGCGATCGACAGCCGCTGGCGCTGGCCGCCCGAAAGCTTGACGGCGTTCTCGCCGATGCGGGTATCGAAGCCCTGCGGCAGCGCCTCGATGAACGGCAGCAGGTAGGCGGCCTCGGCAGCGGCGCGGGTCCGCTCCATCGACGCCCCGCGCTGCGCGCCGTAGGCGATGTTGGCCGCGACGGTGTCGTCGAACAGGACGACGTCCTGCGACACGAGGGCCAGCTGCCGTCGCACGCTCGCGAGCGTCAGTTCGGAAACCGGCACGCCGTCGAACAGGATCTCCCCGGCAGTCGGCCGCAGGAAGCGCGGCAGCAGGTTGATGACCGTGGTCTTGCCGGCGCCCGACGGGCCGACCAGCGCGATCATCTCGCCCGGGCTGAACCTCGAGCGAGAAGTCATGCAGCGCGTCGGTCGACGCCTCGGGATAGCGGAAGGAAGCACGTCGGAACTCGACTCGCCCGCTGACACGCTCAATGTCCCGGGTGCCCGTCTCGGCCTCCGGCGGCAGGTCGATCATGCGGAACACGCTCTCGGCGCCGGCCGCCATGCGCGCCAGTGGCCCGTTCAGCGCCGCGAGGTGGCGCAGTGCGGGCAGCAGCATCAGCGCAGCCGCGAGGAACGTGACGAAGTCGCCAGGCGTTGCCCGCGAGTCGCGAACCTGCCAGAGCGCGATCATCATCACCACCTGCGATGCCGGTCGCACCGACGATCTGCGTCAGCGGCGTGGCCGCCGACCACGCCACCTGCATCCGCATGGCGAATCCGCGCAGCTTGGCGTTGATGTGGCGGAAACGCTCGTTCTCGTAGGCGTCACCGTCGTAGACCTTGACCACGCGCTGGCCCTCGTGCGCCTCCTGGATCGTGCGCGTCATCTCGCCCAGCATGGCCTGGCTCTCGAGGTTGAGGCGGCGCAGCCGGCGGCTGAAGCCGCTCAGGGTCAGGCCGATGACAGGCGCCACCACCAGGGTGACCAGCGTCAGCTGCCAGTTGTAGTAGATCAGCATTCCCAGCAGAGCGATGACGACCAGCGTGTCCCGCACGATCGTGCTCAATACCTCGGCCGCCAGATTCAGCGCGTTGGTCGCCTCGTTGACGAACTTCGAGATGACGATCCCCGACGGCATGTTCTCGAACGTCGACGAGGGCCAGCGCAGCATGCGCTCGAACATCGTCATGCGCAGATCGACCAGCACGCCCTGCGAGATCCGGTTCAGCAGATACGAGCTCGCGAACGAGCCGAAGCCGCGCACGATGACCAGGCCGACGAACGACAAGGGCATCCACATCGCGGAACCGGCGTCGCCCGCGAGCAGCGCGCGATCGGTCAGGGTGCCGGTCAGCTTGGCCAGCAGCGGCTCAGTCGCGGCCGCCACCGCGGTGGCGAGGAGCGCGAATCCAAGGACCTTGCGCTGTGCCAGCACCATGCGCATCAGCCGTCGCAGGTTCGGATCGTTGAGCAGGCGGGAGCGGGATGCGAAGGTCATCGGGTCACGTGCCACAATCCGGGGCCGCACGCATGCGCGTGCCTGACGCGGCAGCGCGTAGTGTATGCGATCGATTTCCTGACCCCGCTGCCATGACATCCCTGATCGTCCGGCTGCCCAACCACCTCGGCGACGCCTGCATGACGATCGCCGCTCTCGACATGCTGAGCGCGGATGGGCACGCACTCATCCTGGCCGGTCGCCCGTGGGTCGCACCGCTGTTCGAGGCCTACGACTGGCGGAAGGTCGTGCTGTCCGGCGGACGCCTGGAGCGCGTGCAGGCGCTGCGCAGCGCGGCCGACGGTGCTGCCGGCCTGCTCTTCACCAATTCATTCAGCACCGCGCTCGAGTTCCGCCTGGCCGGTATCCGGGCGACGGGATACGCACGCGGAGGACGCTCCCTGCTTCTCGCGCAGGCCGTGCCTGTCGTCCGCACCGACCACATGGTCGAGTACTACCACCGGCTGGCATCGACGCTGGCCTCGCGGTCGCGGGCGGTCCCAGCGGGGCTCGACCTGCACGTCAGCGCCGGCGCCCGCCTGCGGGCGCAGACGACGCTCGAGAAGGCCGGCGTCCGCGGCCCGTACGTCGTCGTGTGCCCGGTCGCGGTCGGGCTGCACCATGGCCAGGTGAAGGCGTGGGCAGGATTCACCCGCCTCACGGCAGAGTTGCAGGCTCGATCGCACCGGGTCGTCGCGTTGCCCGGCCCGGGAGAGACGGGGGCCGTGCGGCGCGCCGTTCCGGACGCCACCGTCCTGCCCGAGAGTGATGTCGGCACCTTTGCCGCGTTGCTCGCCGGCGCGCGCCTGGTGGTCGCCAACGACAGCGGTCCCGGCCACCTGGCAGCGGCCGTCGGCGCGTCCCTCGTCAGCGTGTTCGGCGTCACCGAGCCGGAGAAAACGCGACCCTGGGGCCCACGCGTCAGGCTGGTGGGTTCCGGCGCCGGATGGCCGCGCTACGAGGATGTGCTCGCGGCCACCGACGAATTGCTGGAGGCCTGAGCGTCCGCTCCGGTCGCGGGCGGCACGCCGAGGCGCAGCATGATCATGTGGCCTCGTTGAAAGTGCTGAAGTGCGAGCTGAAGAGGCTGGTCACGCACCAGGCCAGCAGCAGCGCGAGGCCGGCGACGCGGAACGGGCGGTCACCGGCTGGCGGGCCGCCGCCAGCAGCCACCAGCCGAACGCCGCGAGTCCGAGCACGCCGGTTTCGGCGAGGAAGTACAGGTACTGGTTGTGCGGATCCTCGCTGGGCGTCGCCTGCCAGCCCGGCCCGCTCTTCGCGGCGTAGCGGGAGTACTCCCGCGCGAACGAGCCGAGGCCGTGCCCCAGCAGCGGCGCCTCGGCGATCAGCTCGCGCGTGTTCTCCCAGATCACGACCCGCACGCCCATCGACGTCAGTTCGCTTGACTGGCGCGCCGCGCGCAGCTCGCCGATGCCGCGCTCGAAGCGCTCTAGCACGAGGGGCGACGCGACGGTGACCGCGACCAGCGCCACCAGCACGCCCGCCGTCGCTGCCACGCGCGCGCGCCCGCGCGATCCCGGCCGCCCGCAACGCATCGCGCGTCGGCTGTCGGAAACGGCCGCATCGGGCATTTGTTCGCGAGCGCCGCTGACGGGGCGCGCGAGCCTTGGTACGGCTGGTTGACCGTTTGACTGGAACCGTGGACTGAATCAGGACCTGCCGCGACGCGGCGGAAAGGCAGATTGTATGAAGGCCCGGCCGCAGGTAAGCTTGCAGCCTCGCACGGAGCGACCATGGCCCGCCTGTCCGTCTACATCATCGCGTTCAATGAAGCCGACAAGATCGAGGCCGCCCTCAGGAGCGTCGCCTGGGCCGACGAGATCGTGGTCGCCGACTCGTTCTCGACCGACGGCACCGCCGAACTGGCTCGCCAGTACACGGACCGCGTGCTGCAGGTGCCGTTTGCGGGCTTCGGCAAGCTGCGCAACGACGTCCTGGATCAGCTCACCGGCGACTGGGTGTTCTCGCTCGATGCGGACGAACGCTGCACCGAGGCGGCGGCAGCCGAGATCCGGCGCATCATCGAACGACCGGATGCGGCGGACGCCTATCTCGTGCCACGCCGCAACTTCTTCTTCGGGCGCTGGATCGAGCATTCGGGATGGTTCCCCGACTACCGCCAGCCGCAGTTGTTCCGGCGCGGCAAGCTGCGCTACACGCCGGACGCGGTGCACGAGACCTACGTGCTCGACGGTACGCTCGGGCGCACCACCGAGCCGATCGCGCAGGTGCCGTTCAAGGACCTGGCGCAGATCCTGCACAAGGTACAGCGCTACTCGACGCTCGGTGTCGAGCGGCTTGCCGAGCGCCGCACGGCGCCGTCGATGTGGTCCGCGCTCGCCCACGGCCTCGGCGCCTTCCTGCGGCACTACGTCGTGCGCGCCGGGTTTCTCGACGGCTGGGCCGGCTTCATCATCGCCTTCTCCAACTTCGAGGGCACGTTCTACCGCTACGCGAAGTACGCCGAGCGCATGAACGCCCTCACGCGCGAACCGCCGCTGCCGAGCAGCCTGAAGCGTTGAGGCGAATGCTGATCTCGGTCGATCGTCACGACGTACAACCGGCCCGACGCGCTGCGCGCCGTGCTCGACGGGCTGGCGGCGCAGGACGACCGCGACCTCGAAGTGATCGTGGCCGACGACGGATCGCGGAGCGACACGCGCGAGCTGGTCGAGCGCCGTCCGTTCGAGCTGTCCCGCTGCGGCTTCATCACGTCTGGCAGGAAGACCGCGGGTTTCGCGCAGGCGCGGCACGCAACCGGGCGTTCGAGCGGCGCAGCGGCGAGTACCTGCTGTTCCTCGACGGCGACTGCATCCCGCGACCCGACTTCATCGCCCGGCACCGCGCGCTCGCCGAGCGCGGCTGGATGGTGGCCGGCAACCGCATCCTGCTGTCCGAGGCCTTCACGCGCACGGCACTTGCTGGAGCGGTTCGCCTCTGCACGCCTGGACGATGCCCGATTGGCGCGCCGCGACGCCGATCGTGGCGACATCAATCGCACGCTGCCCCTCGCCCACCTGCCGCTCGGTCCGCTGCGCAAGCTCGCCGCCGACCGCTGGCAGCGCGTGCGCGACCTGCAACCTCGGCGTATGGTCGTCTGACTTCGCCAGCGTCGGCGGCTTCGACGAGACCTTCGAAGGCTGGGGTTTCGAGGACTCGGACCTTGCAGTGCGCCTGCTGAATGCGGGCGTACGCCGCAAGGAGGGAGCCTTCGCGACAGGCGTGCTGCACCTCTGGCACCGCGAGAACGACCGCCGGCACGAGGGTCGCAACTGGGACCTGCTGCAGGAACGCATCCGCTCGCACGCCACCCTGCCGATGCTGGGCCTGCGCCCCCGCTCCTGACGCCGCTCGCGGCTACGGGTACGTGAAGTAGGCGCGGCGCACCTTCGGCTGCGCCGCCAGTTCGGTGACGAGACGATCTTCGCCGCGTACGCGCCAGTCCTCGGGCAGGGGAATGTCGACGGTGCCGGCGCCGTTGCTGTAGTTGACTACGATGCGGCAGCCGCTGCCCGTCTGCCCGTTGGTGGTTCGATACGGCATCAGCGCGTCGCGCAGGCGGCCGACGTCGCCCACGCCGTCGACCTCGATCTTCAGGTGGGCCGCAGCCTTCGCCCGTGCCTCGGTCAGGTCCATCAGGTCCTCGGCCGAGATCGACAGGCGCTGCGCGAACTCGTCGTAGCGCACCTTGCCGACGACGATCAGCAGCTGGTCTTCCTTCAGCAGCGCGCGCTTGCGGTCGTACAGTTCCGAGAACACCATCAGCTCGAGTTGCGCCGTGCCGTCGTCGAGCACCACCACGCCCATGCGGCCGCGCCGCGTGTTCTGGCTGCGGGCGGCAACGATGATGCCGGCGAGCTTGACGAGGTCGCGCGCCTGCCGGACGTCCGCGAGCGGCGTCGGCGCCAGCCGCCGGGCCTCGGCGGCGTACTCGGCGAACAGGTGCCCGGAGAAGTAGTAGCCGAGCGCCATCTTCTCGTTCGACAGCTGCTCGCGCGTGCTCCAGCGCGGCGATCTCACGTACTCGATGTGGCGCGTCGCGCCGTCAGGGGCGCCGAACAGGCTCGTCTGCCCGGCAGAGGCCGCCTCGTGCTGCGCAGCTTCGATCGCGCGTCCGACCGTCGCGAGGAGGGTCGCGCGGTCGTCGAGCAGTCGGTCCAGCGCGCCGGCGCGGACCAGCGCTTCCACGACGCGCCGGTTGATGACGTGCTTGTCGACGCGCGCGCACAGGTCGAACAGGTCCGTGTAGGGGCCGCCCGCGCTGCGCGCGGCGAGGATGGCCTCGATCGCGCCCTGCCCCGTGCCCTTGATGCCGCCCAGCCCGTAGCGGATCGTCCCGGCGTCGACCGGCTCGAAGCGCCACCCGCCCGCGTTGATGTCTGGCGGCAGCACCGTCAGGCCGAGCACCTTGCAGTCCTCGACCAGGTCCTTCACCTTGTCGGTGTCGTCCATCACGGTCGAGAGGTTGGCCGCCATGAACGCGGCCGGATAGCGCGCCTTGAAGTACGCCGTCTGGTAGGCGACGACCGCGTAGGCGGCGGAGTGGCTCTTGTTGAAGCCGTAGCCCGCGAACTTCTCCATGTGGTCGAACAGTTCGGTCGCCACGTCGGCCGACACGCCCTTGCCTGGCCGCGCCATCGACGAAGATGGTGCGGTGCTTGGCCATCTCTTCCGGCTTCTTCTTGCCCATCGCACGGCGCAGCAGATCCGCGCCGCCGAGCGAGTAGCCGCCGACGACCTGCGCGATCCGCATCACCTGCTCCTGGTAGACCATCACGCCGTACGTCTCGGACAGGATCGGCTCGATCGACGGATGCAGGTACTCGACGCGCTGGCGGCCGTGCTTGCGCTCGATGAAGTCCGGGATCAGGTCCATCGGGCCCGGCCGGTACAGCGCGTTCAGGGCGATCAGGTCCTCGAGGCGGTCGGGCTTCGCGCGCTTCAGCAACTCGCGCATGCCGCGCGATTCGAACTGGAAGATCGCCGTGGTGGCCGCCTGCTTGAACACGTCGTAGGTCTTCGGGTCGTCCAGCGGCAGTGTCTCCAGCGTCAGCCCGAACGACGGATCGAGCGCGCGGACGTAGGCCAGGGTCAGGTCGAGGATGGTCAGCGTGGTGAGCCCGAGGAAGTCGAACTTCACCAGGCCGATCGCCTCGACGTCGTCCTTGTCGAACTGGCTGATCGCCGCGTCCGTTCCCTGCGCGCAGTACAGGGGACAGAAGTCGGTCAGCTTGCCCGGCGCAATCAGCACGCCGCCCGCGTGCATGCCGACGTTGCGGGTCAGGCCCTCGAGAGGCCGCGCGAGCGTGACCAGTTCCTGGAATTCCTCGTCGCCGTCGACCGCCTCGGCGAACGCCGGCTCCTCCGCCAGCGCACGGTCGAGCGTCCAGGGATCGGCCGGATTGTGCGGAATCAGCTTCGACAGCGTGTCGCACTTCGTGTACGGCAGGTCGAGCACGCGCCCGGCGTCGCGCACCACCGCCTTTGCGCCCAGCGTGCCGAAGGTCGCGATCTGAGAGACCGCATCGTGACCGTACTTGTGCTTGACATAGTCGATCACGCGATCTCGATTGTCCTGGCAGAAGTCGATGTCGAAGTCCGGCATCGACACGCGCTCCGGATTGAGGAAGCGCTCGAACAGCAACTCGTAGCGCAACGGATCGAGGTCCGTGATGCCGAGCGAATACGCGACCAGCGAGCCCGCGCCGGAGCCGCGGCCCGGTCCCACCGGGATGCCGTGCGCCTTGGCCCAGTTGATGAAGTCCGCGACGATCAGGAAGTAGCCGGAGAAGCCCATCTTCGCGATCGTCTGCAGTTCAAGGTCCAGCCGAACGGCGTACTCGGGTCGCTTGCCGTCTCGCTCCTTGGCGTCCTGGTACAGGGCGGCGAGCCGTCTCTCCATGCCTTCGCTCGCCAGCGCGCGGCAGTGGTCGTCCAGCGTCACGCCGGCCGGCGTCGGATAGTCCGGCAGGCGGGGCTTGCCGAGCTCGAGTTCGAGGTTGCAGCGCTGCGCGATGGCCAGGGTGTTGGCGAGCGCGATCGGCACGTCGGCGAACAGGGCCGCCATCTCGGCCTGCGACTTGAAGTACTGCTGCTCGGTGAAGCGGCGCGGCCGGCGCGGATCGGCCAGTGTGTATCCCTCGGCGATGCAGACGCGCGCCTCGTGCGCCCGGAAGTCACCCTGCTCGAGGAACTGGATCGGATGGGTGGCGACGACGGGCAGCGTCGACTGCGCCGCGAGCACCAGGGCCGCCTTCGTCTGCGCGGCGTCGCGCTCGTGCCCGGTGCGGTGCAGTTCGAGGAAATAGCGGCCGGGGAAGGCGGCCGCCATGCGCTGCGCCGCGAGCTTCGCGCGGTCGATCTTGCCGGCCAGCAGCAGCGTGCCGACGTCACCGTGCCGGCCACCGGACAGCGCGATCAGGCCATCTGCGTGCGGCGGCCGCCTCTTCCTCGAACCACTCGAGTCGCACCTCGGCCCGATTGCGATGCTGGTTCTCGAGGTACGCGCGCGTCAGCAGGTCACACAGGTTGAGGTAGCCCGCCGCGGTCCTGCACCAGGACGGCGAGGCGGAACGGGTTGTCGCGATCGGCGTCGTTCGTGATCCACAGGTCGCAGCCGATGATCGGCTTGACACCCTTCTTGCGAGCCGCGGCGTAGAAGCGGACCGCACCGAAGAGGTTGGAGGTGTCGGTCAGCGCCAGCGCGCCCTGTCCGTCGCGCGCCGCCTTCCTGACCGCCGTCGTCGATCCGGACGATGCCGTCGACGACGGAGAACTCGGAGTGGAGCCGCAGATGGACGAAGCGCGTGCTGCTCATCCGTGGAATTCTGCCACCCGGTCGACCCGTTCAGACTGTGGATAACCTGCCGTACGGGACGCTTTCGCGGGGCTTTCGCTGAACGGGGACAACCGATGACAGGCTAGCGGAACGATCGGTCGTCCTTTGCCCGCGATCCGGCGTTGACGGAAACCGCGACCCGCTATTGTGTGGCGCGAAACCGAAGGGGAGATCGCAATGCACCGAGTCATCGCTCGCCGTTTGCCTCGCCGATCGCGCCGGTCGTCGCCTTCGCCACGATCTACAAGGTGCAGATGCCGGACGGCACGATCCTGTTCACCGACAGTCCGCCCGCCGAGCGGCAAGATCCTCGAGGAGCGCGAAACCAGCCGACCCGCGCGCGGCAGCGCCGAGGAGCGCGCCGCCCGCGACGGGCGCCGCCCGCCGCGGACCGGGCGGCCTCCCGCGCCACCGCGGGTCAGGTTCGTCCAGCCACGCAGAACATCGACGCCGCCATGGCGGAAATCAGCGGCCGCCGAACGCGAACTCGCGGTCGCGCGGCGCAAGCTCGAGATCGGCCGCGAACCGCTGCCCGGCGAGCGCCTCGGAACAGCACAGGCCGGTCGCGCCTTTCGCCCGAGTACGAAAGCCGCATCGCCGATCTCGAGCGCGATGTCGCGGACGCTGAGGCCCGCGTCAAGCGCGCGTACGACGCACGCAACGCGCTGCGCTGAACCTGCGGCGGGCCGCGGGGCTCGTGCCGTGCCCGCGCTCGTCCACCGATCACCTCGCCGAAGCCGCCTGATCCCGGCGGTGCTGCGCTCCTGATCACAGCCCAGTCTGGGTAGCGTGTCGCCCAACGCGTCGAGTTGAATGGTCCGGAACGGGCCACTTCTCCCCAGCAATTGAACTGAGGCGCGCTCGCCTCGGGGATACGCGCCCGTTGCACCCGGCTTTTTCCACGACCTGGTACGTCGCCTTCGCGCTGCAATCGCGACTGCCCTGCCCCTGCCGCGCAGGCTGTAGCTGCTGCACGCGCGATCCTCGCGCGTGCCGGCGCAGCCGCCAGTGGCGCACAGGGAGGAGGCCGGAGCGTCATGACGAAGAACTTGCATTCCACCCGTTGGCTGCGCCTGCGCGACCGCCTTGCCCGCATCGGCGCGGCACTCGCGCTGGCCCTCACGGCGGCCACCGTCGCCCAGGCCGCGGTGATCCTGGACCCCACGCTGCCCGGCGAGTACGCCGAAGGAACCGGGGCCAACGCGACCTTCATTCGCATCGATGGCAGCTGGACCGGCTCGTCGGTGTACTGGAACGAGAACGCGCAGAAGTTCAAGAACGATCATCCCGGCCAGGGCTTCCAGCCGGTCGGCTCCTTCAGCTGGGGCACCGGCATCTGGGGCCTGGCGGACTGGGTGGCGATCAACACCGATGGATCCGTGCCCATCGTCCTCAGCTGGAGCGGCCTGGTGTCGACGATCGACCACGCCGACAGCGAGTACGCCGCTTCGGGCTACGCGAGCACGTGGGGCGCCATCGGTGCGTTGCCCACCGGGCTGTTCGGCAGTACCGAGCCGCAGGACAACTGGACGTCGCACTACACCGGCTACCTGCGCATCACCGACCCCGGCGCCTACAACTTCGGCGTGCTCTACGACGACGGCTTCTTCCTGCGCATCTGGGGCGCCGATGGCTCGATGGTCGAGATCTCGTCGGACTTCCTCAGCCCACGCGAGCGGTTCGGCTTTGCCGATGACCTGTTGCTGGCCACCGGGCTGTACCGCTTCGAACTCGGCGCCTACGACCGCCTGGAGGTCGGCGCGGTGAACCTCGCGTGGTTCCAGGATGGCCGCTGGGTGACGGTGCCCACCGCGCATCTCGTGGCCGATCCGATCGCGATTCCCGCCCCGGCGACGGCGGGCCTGCTGCTGGCCGCCCTTGCCGCGCTCGCCGTGGTCCGGATCAAGAGGAAGCGATGATGAACGAGTCCGCGGCTGCTGCCGAAGCGCGCCTGAGTCCCACGCCGCTGCGCGGCTGGCCGCAACGACTGCTGCACCTGGCCGCGCTTACCGTCGGCTGGGGGCTGTTCTTCTGGGCCTGGCACGACGTGCTCGGCCAGCACTGGGAGGCAGAGTTCCTGACGTGGCTGGTCACCGGGTCACTGGTGATCCTGCCCTTGCTGACGGTCGCCTGGGTCCTGCACAACGTGGGAATCCATCGCCGCAAGGGTCCGCGCACCGGCGTGCGGAAGGTCGACGAGACCTACCGGCATGACTGGAACGGCCGCGAGGTCGCCGCCGACTTCGCCGCGCTCGCGCGCGCCAGCGTCGTCGTCATCGACGTGGACGGCAAGCGCAAGGTGTATCGGGCCGCAGGCGCCGTGCCCATGGTGGCATGGACCGTCACGCTGACGCCGCATCATGGCGCCGCCGCCAGCGCCGCCTCGAACGAAGGCGCGACCGAAGTGGCTGGCGGAAGGGCCGCGTGATGCTCGTCGACTTCCTCGCCACGCTGCAGAACTCGATCCTGTTCCAGGCCACGCTGGTCTACTTCGCGGCCTACCCGATCGTCACCAGCATCCTGTGGGTCACCACGGCGCTGATGTTCCGGCTGCGCTGGGAACCCCGGCTCGACGAGGTGCCGCCACCGGACGGCCCGTTCCCCGCGGTCAGCGTGCTGGTGCCGGCGCACAACGAAGAAGCGGTGGTCGTGCGTTCGGTGCGGGCGATGCTCGCGCTGGACTACCCGGACTTCGAGGTCATCGTCATCGACGACGGCTCGACCGACGACACGGCGGGCGCGCTGGGCCGGCTGGCCGGCAACCCTCGGCTGCGGATCGTGCGCAAGGTGGTCAACGAAGGCAAGGCGATGGCGCTGAACGACGCGCTGCCGCTGGCGCGTGGCGAGGTCGTGCTGATCCTCGATGCCGACGCCGAGCCGGCGCCTGACCTGCTGCGCTGGATGGTGCCCCACTTCGCGTCGCCGCGCGTCGGCGCGGTCACGGGCAACCCGCGCGTGCGCAACACCGACACCTTCCTCGCGCGCCTGCAGTCGATCGAGTTCTCGTCGATCATCAGCCTGCTGCGCCGCTCGCAGCGGATCTGGGGCCGGATCGTCACGGTGTCGGGCGTGGTCGCCGCGTTCCGTCGCAGCGCGCTGTTCGATGTCGGCGGCTTCAGCCCCGAGATGCCGACCGAGGACATCGAGCTCACCTGGAAGCTGCAGAAGAAGTTCTACGACGTGCGCTACGAGCCGCGCGCCGTCGTGCTGGATGACCGTGCCGGTGAGCTACCGCGGCCTGTGGAAGCAGCGACTGCGCTGGGCGCGCGGCCTGATGCAGGTGCTGCACAAGCACCGCGACGTCATGGCGCACTGGAAGTACCGCCGGATGTGGCCGGTGTTCGTCGAGTCCTCCCTGTCGACGCTGTGGGCGGTGTGCTTCGTGGTCCTGACGTCGATCTGGACGATCTCGTGGGCGGCGGGCCTGCCGCCGGTCGGCGCGTCGCCGATCCCGAATCTGTGGGGAATGACGATCGCGACGCTGTGCCTGGTGCAGTTGAGCATCGGCACGTTGATCGACCGCCGCTACGACAAGTCGATCGTGCGCATGCTCCCGTACGCCGTCTGGTACCCCATCGTCTACTGGATGTTCCTGTCGCTCGGCACCGTGCTCTCGCTGCACTGGCTGTTCCGCCGGCCGGTGCGCACCTCGGTGCGCTGGAACACGCAGCGCACCGGCGCGTCGGCATGAGCGGCAATGCAGCGAAGACCGCCGATGCACGGGGCGAACTGAAGCGCCGCGCGCTGGCCAGCGCCATCGCGCTCGCGCTCATGACGCTCGCGGCGCCGGGCTCGACGGTGGCCCAGGCCGACGCGCCGCCGGCCGCCGCCGATCTCCGCGCAGCGCGCGCGGCTGCCCGTGCGGCATCGGATCGGCGCGACTGGGCCGATGCGCTGCCGCGGTGGAAGGCACTCGAGGCGGCGGCGCCGAACGACGTCGACCTGCTCATCGAGTCGGCCCGCATCCACGGTTTCGCCGATCGCAACGCCGACGCGGCGCAGCGCTACCGCAAGGTGATCGAACTCGCACCGGCCCGCCGCGGCGACGTGCTGCTGTCGCTCGCGTGGCAGACGCTCTGGTCGGGGGACGCGAGGGGAGCGGAAGCGCTGTTCCAGGAGGTCGCCGCCCGGCCCGCCGCCTTCGCGGGCGGCGGCGATGGCTTCGACGCGTGGCGCGGCATAGCCGAGGCACGCCGCAACGCGGGCGATCTCGCGGGTTCGCTCGATGCGCTCGAGCGCGCCCGGCATCTGCGACCGGGCGACCCGGCCACGGCGCGGGATGTCGCGCAGACCCTGGCCTGGCTCGACCGCTACGACGAAGCGATCGCCGCGTACACGCAGCTGATCGAGGCGATCCCGCCGACCGGGCCAGCACCTACGGACTGATTCGAACGCTGAACAACGCCGGTCGCCATCGCGAAGCCGTGGCGCACTACCGCAGCGCCTTTGCCGCGGATCAGTCGGCCGGCCGCACGCCTCCGCAGGACGCCCGGTTCGACTATGCCCGCGCGCTGCGATGGGCCGGCTACGACGACCTCGCCCATCATGCGCTGGAGGGCCTGTCCCAGCCCGACGCGCAGTGGCTGCGCGACTTCCGCACCGGGCGCGAGCTGCGGAACTGGGCCGAAGCGGGCATCGAGTTTTCGACCGACAGCGACGATCTCGACACGCGCCTGGTCACCGGCGCCTTCGGGTGGCGCGTCACGCCGTCCAGCAGCCTGGATGTCGGCGTTCGGCTGGTCGACCTGACCGAGCCCACGCGCGAGGCGGACGGCCAGCGACTGGCGCTGACGTGGCGCACGCGCTTCGGCACCGCGCCCGACGCGATCGGGTCGCCCGCGGACTCCGGCCCGGTGTGGACGGCACTGTCGATCCAGGCGAACAAGTACGACGACTGGTCCACGATG
Organism: uncultured beta proteobacterium; assembly: GCA_963707725.1. Taxonomy (GTDB): domain Bacteria; phylum Pseudomonadota; class Gammaproteobacteria; order Burkholderiales; family Burkholderiaceae_F; genus JAOUJD01. The sequence continues at coordinate 40,169 of CAVPRE010000013.1, forward strand.
GAAGACTGGCAGCCCGTGACCGGCTTTGCCCGCGCCCGCTGGGCGGCGACGGACAGCCTGCGCATCGACGGCGAGGTCGGCCGCGAAGTGGTGGAAACGCCGCTCGCCATCTCCAACCGCGTGACCGCGAACACGGTCGCACTCGGCGCCGACTGGCGCTGGCAGCCGCGCTCGTCGGTCGCGGCCCAGCTTTCTTCCATCGACTTCAGCGACGACAACCGGCGCACGCGCGTCAACCTGCGCGCCGACCACCGGGTGTTGAATCGGCCTCGCGTCGTGGTCGGCGTCGAGGCGCTGGCGTTCCGCAGTTCCGACCCGACCTCGGACACGCACCCTTACGTCGGCTACTGGAACCCGCGCGACTACAAGGAAGCGCGCGCGTATGCGGTCGTCGAGCACGAGGCACGGCCGTGGGACTTCCGGATGAAGGTCGGCGTCGGCGCTTCGCGCGAAGAGGATGGCTGGGGCAATCGCAGCAGCGGCAACCCGAACGTGCTGGAGCTCTCGGCCGCCTACGATCTCGACAAGTCGGTGCAGCTGCGCGCCTACGCCGGCGGCTCGGGCGGCTCGATGGGGCTGGCGAGCGGCGGCGAAGGCTACTGGCGCCGCTACGTCGGGGTGGCCGTCACCGGCTGGTTCTAAGGCCTGTTAACGCTTGGATCGCGCATGCGCCGGGCCTTGGCGGGGATGCCTGGCCTCAGGCGAGCACGCGGCCAGGGGGTGGTGCCGAAGGGAGGTATTGAGGGGTAGCGTGCGGGGCCAACCATCCCAACGCACCAACCCTTCGGCCAGAGGAATCGTATTCAGGTCGATCGCGACCGTTCCCGAATACATCGGGCCGAATCCCGCTCTTATTCGGCACTTGCCAGCGAAAAACGACCTGCGCGTCGCTGGTGCGAGCACGTGACTTCAGCCGCGCCTTCACACTCGGCTACCGCGTTCCGGGTCGATCCGTCGATCAACGCACGATGATGTTCTTGAACTGCCAGGGATCGTCGACGTCGATATCCTCCGGGAAGAGTCCTTGGCCGCGATTGTCCAGAGGCGTCCAGTCGGTGTAGGCGCCGACGAGCTTGCCGAGGTACGGTTCCTGGATCGACAGGATGCGGTCGTGATCGAGTTCGTCCGCGTCGACGACGCCGCGGCGCGGATTCTCGATCGCCCAGATCATGCCCGCGACGACGGCGGAGGAAACCTGCAGCCCGGTGGCATTCTGGTACGGGGCAACGGCCCGCGCCTGATGGATCGTCAGGTGGCTTCCGTACCAGAACGCGTTCTTCTCGTGGCCGTAGAGGAGTACCCCGAGCTCGTCCATGCCATCGACGATCTCGTCGTTCATCAGCCTGACGCGCGACTGCGGGCGCATGTTGCGTCCCTGCAGTTCGTGGAGACTGAGGATCGTGTCATCGCACGGGTGATAGGCGTAGTGCACCGTCGGGCGGTAGATCGCCTCGCCGTCCTTCTCGAGCGTCAGGTAGTCAGCGATCGAAATGGATTCGTTGTGGGTGATGAGGTAGCCCTGGATCGGGCCGGCATTCGGAGTCCAGGTCCGCACCCGCGTGCCGGCGCCTGGCCGGGTCAGGTAGATCGCCGCCATGCAACCGGTCTCGTGAAAGATCGCTTCCGGCGGCACATGCCGCTCGTGGGTTCCCCAACCCAGTTCAGCCGGCTGCAGGCCCTCGCTCAGGAAGCCCTCGATCGACCAGGTGTTCACGAACTCGTCGGGCTGCTTGGGGATGTCGGCCCACTGCGTGTCGCGCTCGGCGATGTGCATGCCCTTGACGCCGAGTTGCATCGCGAGATGCGCCCAGCCCTCCCGCGTGGTCGGCGCCACCGTGTGGCCCATGTCGGCGGCAAGGCGAACCAGCGCCCGCTTGAAGAGGTGACTCACCATGCCCGGGTTGGCACCGTGCGCCACCACGGCCGTCGGGCCCTCGCCCCTGATCTTCCGCACCTCCTCGCGAAGCGCGTAGTTGGTGCGTCGGGCGAGCGGCACCCGAGGATCGACATAGCCTCCCGCCCACGGCTCGATGCAGGTGTCGATGTACATCGCGTCGAGTTCACGGCAGAGCTTGATCAGGGCCACCGAGGACACGTCGACCGAGAGGTTGACGACGAAGCCGCCGGCGACGAGGGGGGCCAGCACGCTGCGGTAGTTGTCCGGCGTCAACGCAAGCTTCTCGAAGCGCACGCCCTCCAGTTCCGCCAGTCGCCGGCACGAGTCGTCCGGCGAGATGACGACCATGCTCTCCCGCGGCGCGCGCACGTGACGCAGGATCAGCGGCAGCGCGCCCCTGCCGATGGATCCGAATCCGACGATGACGATCGGGCCAGCGAAGTCCTTCTGCTCAGGTATGAAACGCACTTTGTTCTCCGCGTTGTGGTCGTGGACGAGGCTGGATGAGTCCCGGACCGCTGACAGCCCATGGCCGGGCACGGGTTGGAGGATCGGCAACGGCCGGACCGTCTCGCCGCGCTTGTCTTCCGGCAGTGACGATCCCCCCGGCGTTCCGAGAGGTGCCTTGTCAAGGTCCTCATCGGCGGGAAGCTCAGGCGCGCGCCGCTAGGAAAAGCCGGGGTGAAGCGGGGTCGGGCGACCCGCCACCTCCCACGCGCGATCGAGTTCGGCCGCCGCTGCCTCGATCGAGAACAATTCGCCGAGCACCTCGCGCAGTTCGGCCTTCGAGCGGACCTCGGTGCGCACCTTCTCGCCCGCCAGGGGGCGCCAGGTCAGCGTGCGATTGAACAGGGCATACCGCCCCTCGGGCATCGGCATCGCGGCGATCAGGTTGCTGCCGAACAAGCCGTTCGGCCGGGTGGCGGTGTGCCAGTTCTGCTGGACGTAGTCAGGCGGCAGATGGACGGCGAGGTCGAAACGGTAGACATCGGTCCACGCCTCGCCCACCAGCGCCTGCAGAAGGAAATCCCCTCCGGCCGGCACCAGCCGCACGCGCTCGTGCGGCGTGTCCTGTTCCTCGTTCCAAAGCAACATGACCGGAGCGGTCAGCGTCAGGCCCCCGAAGCCCACATCGGCGAACGCCGTCCCTTCGGATGTCTCGACGCTCATCAGCCTGTGGCTTCTCGGCGTGACGACATCCGGCGGCACGCCATGCCGCACGCGCGCGGACAGCCCCTGCACGCGGAAGCCGAGCGCGGCGAGCGCGGCGGCGAGCAATCCGTTCTGCTCGTAGCAGTACCCGCCCCGTCCGGCGTCGACGAGCTTCGCTTCGAGCGCAGGCAGTTCGAGGTCCGGCGGCCCATCGACGAGGACGGACAGGTTCTCGAAGGGAATCGTCATCGCGTGCAGCCGCGTGATCGCTCGGAGCGTCGCCAGAGTCGGCGTTCGCGGACCGGCGTAGCCGATGCGATCGAGGTAGGCGTCCAGGTTCATGAGGTCATGCTACTGAAGGTGCCGCTCGCCGTGCGCACGAGGCGCCGACATCGGGGCATCGCCGATTGACGGCTCCCCGGACTTCCGCTCTAGTCCGCGCACCCGGAAAGCCACGAAGCAGGACGGATGGACACTCTCACGCACGCCTTGTCGGGCGCCCTGCTCGCCCGCGCCCTGGTCGCCCCGGACACGTCACGCATGGCGCTGCCGCAGCGCTGGTTCGGCCGGCCGCTCAGCGTGGCACAGGCCGTCGCGGTGGGCGCGGCGGCGGCGACCTTTCCCGACGCCGACTTCGTGCTCGGCTGGGTCTCGGACCTCGCCTACCTGCGCGGCCACCGCGGCGTCACGCACTCGTTGCTGATGTGGCCGCTGTGGTCGGTCCTGATCGGGCTGCTCTTCGCACGGCTGTTCCGCCAGCCGGAGCTGTGGAAGCGCGCCAGCTGGATCGCCGCGTCCGCCCTCGGGATCCACATCCTCGGCGACTGGATCACGCAGTTCGGCACGATGCTGCTGGCGCCGCTGTCGGACGCGCGGTTCGGTCTCGGATCGATCTTCATCATCGACCTGGTGCTGACCGGCATCATCGTCGCCGGCCTGCTCGGTTCGCTCCTCGTGCGGTCCTCGCGCGCGCCGGCCTTGGTCGCGCTGGCGCTGCTCCCGGCCTGGGTCGGCGTGAGCCTGGTCGGCCGCGCGGAAGCGCTGCAGTTCGCGCGCGCGTACGCCGCGCAGGAAGGCATCGCCGCCCGGATGATCGACGCCGCGCCGCGTCCGGCATCGCCGTTCAACTGGACAGTGGTGATCTTCGACGGCGCGCAATACCGATACGCGCATGTCAATACCCGCCGCACCGAGCCGCTTGCCGCCGGACCGGATGCGAACTTCATCCGCCGCTTCTCGGCACCGTACCAGCCGCTCGACCGCGCGCAGTGGCAGACCGCGCCCAAGGTCCCGGAGGGTCCCGACGAGGCGCTGGCGCATGCCGCCTGGTCGCACCCGGAGTTCGGGTTCTTTCGGTGGTTCGCCCAGTTTCCCGCGTTCGAGCGCGTCGACCGGGGCGCCGACGGCGAGTGCGTCTGGTTCAAGGACCTGCGCTTCCTGACCCCGGGCCGCGACTCGATGCCCTTCCGCTACGGCATGTGCCGGCTGGCGCAGGACGCCTGGCGTCCGTTCCGGCTCGACGGCGACGCCGGTCGTATCGACGTTCGTTGACCTGGCCGGTACGTCCATGAATGAGGCAGCGGAACCATCTGTGAACATCGCGTCCCCCTGAACGCGGGGGGGAAGCGGTGCCGCCCAGGGCAGCCGTTTAGACTGCTGGCCCACCGACGCAGTCGGCTTCCGCGGCAAGACAAGGCTGACTTCGGCAAGCGACCGGCTCAACGACCTGGCGGCCCGGCTGCGGCGCTGATCGCGTTCACGACGCGTTCGCCGTTGTTCCGTGCGCCGGCAGACGATCCTCGTGCGGCCGACACGAATCTCCACCCGACCATGAGCCTCTTCAGCTACTTCGAATCGCGCGTGCCGAACGCCACGGGGGCGCCGCCGGCGGCCGTCGAGCGCGACGGGCCGCCGCCCGGGCTGGTGCCCTTCTACCTGCACTTCGTGCGCCAGTCGCCGCGGCTGTACGTCGCGATGTTCGTGTTCGGCGCCACGGTGGCTCTGCTGGACACGGTGATTCCCCTCTTCATCGGAAGGCTGGTCGGGCTGATGACCACGCCCGACCCGCGCGCCGCCGTGCTCGCGCAGGCGCCGCTGCTGCTGGCGATGGCGGCCCTGGTGCTGATCGCGCGGCCGCTCGCGATTCTCGCGGACTCGATGGTGCGCAACAACGCGGTGATCCCCGGCGTGACCACGTTGATCCGCTGGCAGAGCCACTGGCACGTGATCCGGCAGAGCTGGAACTTCTTCCAGAACGACTTTGCCGGACGGATCGCCAACCGCGTGATGAACACCTCGAACTCGCTGCGCGAAAGCGTGGTCTCGAGCATCCGGGCCGTCTGGTACATCGTCGTGTACGGGATCACCGCGCTCCTGCTGGTCAGCTCGGCGGACTGGCGACTCGCGACGCCGATCGTCCTGTGGATCGTCGCCTTCGTGTTCTTCCTGCGCTACTTCGTGCCGCGCATGCGCGACCTGTCGCGGCTGAGCTCGGAGGCGCGTTCGCATGGTCATGGGACGGGTGGTCGATTCGTACACCAACTTCCCGACGGTGAAGCTCTTTGCGCGCGCGGCGGACGAGGACTCGTACGTGCGCGAGGCGATGGTCGAGCACCGCGAGCGCATCGCCGCGCACATGCGCATGACCACCCGCTTCATGGCCACGCTCACCTGCATGAATGCCGCCCTGGTCGTGGGCACGGCCGCGCTCGGCGTGTGGTTGTGGCTGGCCGGCCAGGCGAGCGCGGCAGCGGTCGCTACCGCGCTGCCCCTGGCATGGCAGATCGCCAACATGGCGGGCTGGGTGTCGTGGGAGGTCAGCGGCATCTTCGAGAACATCGGCGTCGTGCAGGAAGGCATGGAGACGATCGCGGTGCCGCACGCGTTGACGGATCGCCCCGGTGCGCGCGAACTCGAGGTCAGCGGCGGCACGATTCGCTTCGACCACGTGGACTTCAGCTACGGCGCGCTGCCGCGCGGCGGACGCGCCGTGATCGACGATCTGAGCCTGGAGATCGCCGCCGGCGAGCGTGTCGGCGTCGTGGGTCGATCAGGTGCCGGCAAGTCGACCATGGTGAGCCTGCTGCTGCGCTTTCAGGACGTCGAAGGCGGTCGCATCACGATCGACGGCCAGGACGTGCGCGACGTGACGCAGGAGTCGCTGCGCGCGGCGATCGGCGTGGTCACGCAGGACACCTCGATGCTGCATCGCTCGATCGCGGCCAACATCCGGTACGGCCGGCCGCAGGCGACTGACGCCGAAGTCGAGGCCGCGGCGCGCCAGGCGCATGCGCACGAGTTCATCGTCGGACTGCGGGACTGGAAGGACCGTGCCGGCTACGAGGCTCACGCCGGCGAACGCGGCGTCAAGCTGTCCGGGGGCCAGCGCCAGCGCGTCGCGCTCGCCCGCGTGATCCTGAAGAACGCGCCGATCCTGGTGCTGGACGAGGCCACCTCCGCGCTCGACAGCGAGATCGAGGCCGCAATCCAGGAGCAGCTCGAAACGCTGATGCAGGGCAAGACCGTGATCGCCATCGCGCACCGGCTGTCGACGATCGCACGCATGGACCGCCTCGTTGTGATGGACGCCGGTCGCATCGTCGAGCAGGGCACGCACGACGAACTGCTGCGCGCCGGCGGCCACTACGCGCTGCTATGGAAGCGGCAGTCCGGCGGATTCCTGGCCAACGATGTGCCGGACGTGATCGCCGAACCGGATGACGACGTGGAGGTTGAAGGCGCTGCCGATGTTCATCCCGAGGCCGTCGAGGAACCGCAGGTCCGGATCTGAGCCGGTCGCGGCACACCCTCCGGGTGCGAGCGCAAGGACCGGGGAATTCGCCGTCTTTCGCACGGCAGGCGGAAGCGCAGCGGTGGTGAAGTCGCGCTCATCGCGCAGCGGGATGCGGCCGGTCAATCGGAGTCGCCATCAGGCTCCAGATCAGCCGGCCGGCCGGCGGCCGGAAGATGTCCGAGTGGGCGCCACCGTCGGTGCCCGGCGCGCGGAAACGGATCAGGCGCGTGCCGTCGAGGTACAGCAGCCTCGCCGCCGGATCGTGGCTGCCTTCGATCGTGCCCTTGTCGTCCACGGCCGCGCAGCTGACCTGCGCCGCCGTGTGCCGGCGGCAGAATGACCTGTAATAGCGGTGGTTGCCGGCGAAGTCCGCCCACACGATCGCTTCCGAGGCCTGGTCGTGCCTCGATGTGGTCAGGACGATCGAGCGCACGCGGTCGCAGTCGTCGGGAAAGTGGACGTCCTCATAGAGATACCGCCGCTCCGGGTCGAAACGCTTCAGCGAGAAGGCGGCCTGGAAGCCGATCACGCGTTCGATCGCGCCCTCCGGTCGCGTGGTGGGGCCGGGACGCTGGCGGATGGCGGGTCCGATGCAGGCGGCCGTGGTGGCCGCGCGCGCGCCGAAACTGTGCGTGATCCAGGTGATGGGTACGCGCGCCGACAGCGGCAGCAGCACTTCGTCGGTCAGCACGCCGATCCAGGTCAGCCCGAGGGTGTCGGCAAGATCAGCGATGTTGCCGTAGGCAACGAACTCGAGCATCGGATCGAGCCAGCGCCCGGACCACGGGCCCATCCAGGTGATGCCGATGAACAGCGGCCGGAAGTCCGGTGGTGCCGCAAGCGTGATCGCGCGCATCAGCGAGTTGAAGTTGCGGATGGCTTCTTCCTGAGTCGTCCGCCAGCCCATCATCGCCACCACCAGGTGCGTGGGCCGGTCGGCGGCGACATCCGCGCCCAGTGCCCGCTTCAGCGCGTCGATCGCCGTCCAGCTGTCGGCGAAGGCGCCGCGATAGCTCGGCCAGTGCCCGATGCTCGGCAGCGGGCGGCCGTTGCAGAAGGGAACCAGGGCCGGGTCGTCGCTCTGGTACGAGCTGAACAGCGCGCAGTTGCCGTCTCCCAGCGGCCGGCCTCGGTAGCGAATCACCTGGGACACGAATGGCACCCGGTGCGGCTCGTGGAGCGCTTCGCCGTGGCTTCGTCCATCGCGCAACTGGTCGGTCAGCCGCAGCATCGAGTTGCCGGCGGATGCCAGGCGGTCGACCTGCAGGTCGCTCTCCTGCATGACAGCACTGCGCTCGCCCGTCTCGATGCCGACCACATAGCCTGGAAAGTCGAGCGCGATCTCGGAGGGGTAGTAGACCGCGAAGTGGCCCTGCGACGCGAAGAAGCCGTCGGTCGTGAGCTGGGCCTCGGCCTCGGCGTAGTACCGCGGGTGGCTGCAGCCGACAAGAACGACGACCAGGGCCACAAGACCCAGGCGGGTCCTATGCATGCTGCGAATCCACATCGGAACTCCCAGTGGCCGCCTCGGACACTCCAGGCGGCCACACGGCCCGGCTGCGGCGAGGCTTCGTCATCGCGCTTTGAGAAGACCTGGGAGGCACACGGAGCGGATAGCCGACGTCTGCCTGTGCTCTTGCTCATCTTCGTCCGCAGCGCGGCGCCTCGCCTGCGGTAGGTCAAGGACGGCTTCTGGCCGCGCAGCGATATTCACTCGACGAACGCTTCCCCAACCACGGCATCGTTCGCCGTCCCGGATGCCTTCGCGCGCTGTCGGTGGCTGAGACTTTCGCTCAGCTCGCGCGCAGACGACTATGTATCTGCAGCCCGATCCAGGTGGTCCGAGCGATCCCGGCCCGTCGATCAAGCGCTCCGGAGCCGCAAGGCGTTGAAGACCACGCTCACCGACGACAGGCTCATGGCCAGCGCGGCGATCATCGGCGAGAGCAGCAGCCCGAACGCCGGGTAGAGCACGCCCGCGGCGAGCGGGACGTGACCGGACACCATGGCGACATCGGTGCCGGTTCCCATCGAGATCCCGACATCCGCCGCCGCCAGCGCTGGCGCGTCGTTGATGCCATCCCCGGCCATCGCGACCTTGTCCTGGGGACGCACCTCGCCGTGGACCTCGTCGATGCCCAGCTGACGCCCGACCGCGCGCGCGGTGGTCAGGCCGTCGCCGGTGGCCATGATGATGCGGACCACGGCTGCCGGCCGAATCAGCCGGCCAGCGTCACTCCGGTGAGGATCATCTCTCCGTCCTCGTCGATGACCCTGGACTTCAACTCGTCACCGGCCTTGACGCTGTCCGGCATCGCCGTGTCGCTCACCTCGGACACGATCGTCGTGGGTGGCATGCCCACGCTCAATGGTCGTCATCGACCAGTGACAAGGTCATCCTCAGCTTGTCGTATTGCTCCTTCTGCTGCGGTGTCAGCAGAGCCTCGGCCTTGTCCTGTGCATCGAACCTGTTCTGGAGCATTTGCTGGCGCAGTTCGAACATGCGCTTGTTGGCGGCCAGGATTGAGGTGCGATCCGTCTTCTTCGCCGACCAGCCGTCCCGCAGCTTCGCCATCTCGTCCTGCATCTGGCCCATCAGGTCCCAGTTCTTCTTGCGCAGGCCGCTCTCGATCTGGCTCAACTGTGTGCGTTGGGCATCGCTGAGATCGAGGCGGCGGAGCGTCCCGAGTCCATATCCGCCAGGACCGCCCATCATCCCCGGGCCCATGTGGTGGCCGCCGTAGCCGCCCATCATCCCCGGACCCACGTGGTGGCCGCCGTAGCCGCCCATCATCCCCGGGCCCATGTGATGGCCGCCGTAGCCGCCCATCATCCCCGGACCGCTACCGTAGCCTTGCATCATTCCGTAGCCCGATCCCGAGTCACCCATCATCCCGCCTTGGGGACCGTGCACGCGTTGCAGATACGGCTGCGCGTACGAAGCCGCGCCGAGTGCGCCCGCTGCGATTGCAGTGGCGATCCCTGTCGTTCTCCAGTTCATCGTCCGTTCCTTTCGAGCCGTAGATCCCGTCCTTCGCGCCGAGGCGCGTGCTGACGACCCCGCATGCCTGCCGTGCGCGCCTGTGGTGGCGACTCCGCGCAGCATGAAGCCGGCCGTGCGTAATTCGACCGGTCCGCCATTCAGCGGTTCCGGCCAGAGGTGACGAGGCTCCGGGCCTCACGACGTGGGAGGATGAAACGATGCTCCAGAACGCGCCTGGCGCCCTGAAGCGCTGCGGCAGCTGGTGGTGTTCCGCGAAGTGATGCGCTGCGGCTCCGTCTCGGGAGCGGCCAAGGTCCTGCATTGGTCGCAACCGGCGCTCAGCGCGATGCTGGCCAGCATGGAAAGCGAACTCGGCTTCACGCTGTTCGTGCGCAAGGGCAACCGGCTGATACCGAAGCCGGAGGCTCACTTCTTTCGCGAGGAAGTGGAGCACGCCCTGGACAATTTTGCGAAGGCCGCGCAGATGATCGGCGACCTGTCGCGGCTGGAGGTGGGCCAGCTGCGGATCGCCTGCATGCCCGCCGCGTCCCTGTTTCTCGTTCCGCAACTGATCGCGGATTTCGCCCGGCACCGTCCGGAAGTGCGCATCTCCCTGCAAAGCAACAGCTCCGCCGTCGTGCACGACTGGGTCGCGTCACAGCAGTTCGATGTCGGCGTCGCGGAAGTGCCTCAGGAGCGCGATTCGCTCACGGTCGAGACGATCGAGACCCGGTGCGTCTGCGCGCTGCCTGCCGGTGATCCGCTCGCTCGCAGGAGAGTCATCGTCCCGCGCGACCTCGCGGGGAAGCCGATGGCCTCGCTCTTCAGCGAGCACTTCACCCATCGAGAAACGGTCAACGCCTTCGAGGCCGCTGGCGCCCGCTTCAAACAGCGTTTCGAACTGCGCGCGTTCGTGCCGGGGTTCGCCTTCGTCGAGCAGAAGCTCGCCTATTCGATCTGCGATCCGATCAGTGCCGCCAGCTACCGGATCTACCGCGGCAACAGAGGCTCGATCGTCTTTCGGCCTTTCGAGCCCGCGATCTCGTATCCGTTCGCCATCCTGACTCCAAGCTACAAGCCGCGCTCCCTCCTCGCAGAGGAGTTTTGCGGATCGCTGAAGTCCAAGATCCTTGCCTTGCTTTGATCCGTGGACCCGCTCGGGCTCGCCGGCGTTCGGCCCTGAGCGGCGCCCCGGGATCTCCGAGAGCGACGGCCCGATGAATTACGCACCTGCCGCAGTCCGCTTTCGCGTCAGCCGGCCGCCTCGTACGCGGCCCGTAGCCAGCGAACCATGTCGGCGTCGACTTCACTCTTGCCGGAGATCCGCACGGCGAACTGGCACATGCCACCGACTGGAAGAGCCTTCAGGCGAGGAGGCGGCGGCAGTTCCCGCGCGTTGAGTCCGATCTCGATCTGCTCCTTCGTGGCCGGACCGACGGTCGCGAACTGCTCCCTGCGCCGCAGGCTGACATAGGCCTTCTTCGGTGCCTTCTCGTAGGGGCCGAGCCGGTCGATCGCGACGATCACGTGATCGTGCAGCAGCCGGACGACCTTTCGTCGATCGGCGCTTCGCGGCCACGAGCAGACCTACGGTGGTGCGCGTGCAAGGTGACTTGGCAGATTTGGCGGCCTAACCTGCCGACTCCAGCTTGATCAAGGTGGGCCACGCATTCGGCATCGCCGCCGGGCTTCCTAACCTCACCACCCCGCGTCTACGGAGCAAGTCATGCCGGAATTCGTGATACTCATGCGCAGCGATGTAGAGAACCGAGCAAAGGCGGACGACGGGCCGGCTTGGGGTGAATACATGAGCAAGCTTCGCCGGTCGGGCGCCCTGCAAGGTGGTAGCTCCATCGGCCGAGGTCTTGCGTTCCGTAAAGGAAGCTCACCGCAACAGGCAGAGTTGAGCATCGAGGGCTACATCAAGGTTCAAGCCGCGAGTCTGGAAGATGCGCAACGCCTTGTGGAAGGCAACCCGAACTACGAAGCCGGCGGAACGATCGAGATTCGCGTACTTCCGTCAGAACCATAAACCCGCTGCTAGGGCGGCGCCGGGGGTGACCTAACCCCTCGCTCAAGCCGACCCCCTACGGCAGCTTGGCTCGCGGCGTTGAGCGACTGCTTTCGAGCAGTGGGCAACAGCCGCAACGGGTCGCGAAGCGTCCGTAGAGTGAAGGTCGCTACGCAGCCACGAGCGGTCCTTCATGGCCTTGTGTCGCAGAAGTCCAGCGGACATCTCTTGCCTGTACAAGTGATACGTGGCAGCCTGCTGACGGAGGCGAGGGACACTGCAAGAGAAGCCATCGGCTAGACCAGTCGACCCGCTTTGAGCACGCGGCTGCCGTATTGGTCGTTCGATCAAGAGGCGTTCTTGCTGCCCGCCCGTACGAAGCGCGAGCACAGGCCGCTGAAGGGCGGCGGATCCACCGAGGACAGGAGCGCGCCATGGCCGACCCGGTAGCCGCAACGATCACGCAACTGAAGAACATCCAGGCCCGCACCGGCAAGACCATTGCCGAGTTGCATGCTGCAGTCGCCGCCACCGGTGCCACCAAACACGGTGAAAAGCGCAGTTGGCTGATGGAGCAGTTCAAGCTCGGTTACGGCGACGCGAACACTGTCGTTCACTTCATCGACAACCCGCTGCCCGATCTCGAAGGCGGTGCACCGACTACCGCTGCGCTGGCTGCCGATGGCGATCCGCTTGCCGCCATCTACTCCGGCGCCAAGGCGGGCCTGCGCCCCCTGCACGACGCGGTGATGGCGCAGATCAGGGCGTTCGGCGCGTTCGATGAAGCGCCGAAGAAGAACTACATCAGCCTGCGCCGCAGGAAGCAGTTTGCGATGGTGGGGCCTGCCACGAAGGACAGCGTGGAGATTGGCCTGAACGCCAGGGATCTGCCTGCGCACGCCCGGCTGAAGATGCAGCCGCCGGGCGGCATGTGTAACGCCACCACGCGCATCAAGAGCGCGGCGGAGGTCGATGCCCTCCTCGTAGGCTGGCTGCAGCAGGCGTACGACGCAGCCGGTTGAGGCAAGCAGCTTCGGCTGTCGGCCATGAAGCGACATCCACAACAGCCAGCTTGCGGGCCACATGAAGATGAGGCTGACATCGCCAGCGCCGTGGTGACTGACCTCTTGAATCCGCACCGCATAGCTGAGTTAAAAATGACTTGCTTGGCCGGAGCCGCAAGCCTTTGTTGCTCGAACCGTATCGGGTTGACGTAGGCCAGCGTCGAGTGCAATCGGGTCTCTAGCACATGCTCGGCCAAACCCACAACCAGGAACTCCTTAGACCAGCAGTTCGCGCAGCAACTCGCTCAGCCCATCCCACACGATCTGCACCCCCAGGCAAAGCAGGATGAAGGCCGAGAGGCGGAGGAAGATCACTGTGCCGGCCTCGCCCAGCGGCTTGAGCAGTTGCTGGGCGTAGCGAAACGCCAGGTAGAGCAACAGGGCAATGGCGAGCAGTGCCAGCACGGCGCCGCCCATGCGTGCCAGGGACAACGACAGGCGCGTGTCGCTGAGTGCCACACCCACGGTGATGGCCGCGGCGATCGAACCCGGCCCACAGCTGATCGGGAAGGTCAGCGGGTAGAAGGCCTGGCGGCGCGCCTGCTCCGGCGTGAAGGATTCGGCCAGTGCCGTGCGGCGGTCGTCGCTGGCGTGGTTGGTTTCGAGCAGCCGCCACGCTGCAGCGGCCACGATCAGCCCGCCGCCCACCCGCACGATGGGCAGAGAGATGCCGAAGAACTCCAGCAGGTAGGAGCCCAGCAACATCGAGCCCACCATCAAGGCAAACATGTTGCGCGCGATGCGGCGCGCCAGCAGGGCCCGCGTGCCAGGAGAGGCTCCTTCGGTCAGACCCAGGAAGATCGGCGCCGTGGCTGCCGGGTTGAGGATGGGCAGGATGGCGGCGAACACGAACAGGAAGCTCTTGCCCACCGCGAGCACCAGCTCGGCGGTCATTGAACGACCTTCGTCATGGCACGGGGGGCTTGTCCATCAGGCTCTTCATGCGCCGGCGCAGCGCCTTGTCGCGACGATCTTCCTCGTTCCAGTCGGTGCGCACGGCCCGCCACAGCGCCACGGCCATCAGCACGATCACCACGGTGAACGGGAGCGCGAACACGATGGTGGCGGTCTGCACCGCCTTGACGCCGCCGGCCAACAGCAGGCTGACGGCGATGCCCGAGACCAGCACTCCCCAGACGACCTTCACGCGAGCACTCGGATTGGCCTGGCCGCCGGTGCTCATCATGCCTAGCACCAGCGTTGCGGAGTCGCCCGAGGTGACGAAGAACACCAGCACCAGCACGGTGGCCACGCCGGACAGCAGCCCGCTCATGGGCAGCGCTTCGAACATGGCGAACATGGCTGTGGACACATCGGCACCTACCGCTTCGGCCATGGGCAGGCCCTGCATGATCTCCTGGTTGAGGGCAGTGCCGCCGAACACCGAAAACCACACGAGGGCGGCAAGCGTGGGCGCCAGCACAGTGCCCATGATGAATTCACGGATGGTGCGGCCACGCGAAACGCGCGCGATAAACAACCCCACGAAGGGCGACCAGCTCACCCACCAGGCCCAGTAGAAGACGGTCCAGCCGCTGACCCAACTGCTTTCGCTGAACGGCGTCATACGCAGGCTCATGCGAACGAATTCGCTGATGTAGCTGCCCAGCGTGCTGGTGAAGGTGTCGATGATGGCCACGGTCGGACCCATCAGGAAGACAGCCAGCGTGAGCAGCGCGGCCAGCATCAGGTTGATGTTGGAAAGCCACTTGATGCCCTTGGTCACACCGGTGACGGCCGACGCGAGAAACAGCACCGTGGTGACCAGGATGATGCCCACTTGCGAGACGCTGCCCACCGGCAAGCCCATGAGCGCATTCAGGCCGCTGTTGATCTGCAATGCGCCCATGCCCAGCGAGGCCGCCACTCCGAAGGCGGTGGCTATCACGGCCAGCACGTTGACCACCGGGCCAAGCTTCTTCAGCGGCGCCCACGGCAACGACTCGACCGCGGTGCTAACCAGTGCCGAGCCGCCCTTGCGGAACTGGAAGAAAGCAATGGCCAGCGCCACGATGCTGTAGGCCGCCCAGGGATGCAGGCCCCAATGGAAGAAGCTGTAGCGCATGGCGGCGTTGGCCGCTTCAGGCGTGTTCGCCGCGATGCCGGGGGGCGGTGCGCCGTAGTGCGAGATCGGTTCGGCCACACCCCAGAACACCAGGCCGATGCCCATGCCGGCGGCGAACAGCATGGCGAACCAGGATCCAACGGAGAACTCCGGCTCATCGTCTTCCGCGCCAAGCTTCAGATCGCCATAGCGGCTGAAGGCCAGCACCACCGCCAGCACCACCAGGCCCAGCACCACCCAGAGGTAGAGCCAGCCGAAGTCGCGGGTGATGACGGCCAGCAGGGTGTCGAAGACCCCGCCGAGCGAAGCGGGTGCCAGGACACCCCACAGGACGATGGCCAGGATGAGACCTGCCGAGACGATGAGTTGCATGGAAACTCCCTACGGTCTCTCAGACGGATGCGGCCGCTTCGTTTCAGGCGAGGGTCGATCGAAGCCGGACCATAAGGGCTGAACGGAGCCATGGCACCAAAGTGAAACGATTATTGCGGAGACGACGGCGGTACCCCAACGTGCAAATCGGCCCTGCCTGTGCCAAACCGGGGCGCCATCCTACGCCCGATGGGGCTGCCGGCCGGTGGCGTGGACAACGGACTCCCGAGGAGGTGAGCCCGCACGTTCTCGAGCCGCACGCTGCGCCTTGATCGCCCTGAGTGCCTTCCACCGGTAAGTGCCATTCATTGCGGTGCCTCCAACGGGTGCCTGCATGCCGGACCGACCGGCAGCTGTCGGGCAGCGAGATCACGACTTCGGATGTCGCCTCTGGGTCGGAAAGCGCCCGAGGCGTGCCGCCGTTTGCGACAAGGAATCGCTTTGGTCATACTGCACCGCCCTTCGATGCAGGATTCACCCTAAGTCTTCGCGTGAGCATCCCATTGCGTTTCGGCAACGTCGAAGTCCGCCCTTCGACTCGCGAGCTGCTGATCGGAGGACAACCGACGGCCGTAGGGGCGCGCGCCTTCGATCTGCTGCTGGCGCTGGTCGAGCGGCGCGACCGGGTGGTGACCAAGAACGAGCTGCTCGAGCTGGTTTGGCCGAACCTGGTGGTAGAAGAGAACAACCTGCAGGTGCACATCAGCAGCCTGCGCAAGTTGCTCGGCCCGCAGGCGATCACGACCATTCCAGGACGCGGGTATCGCTTCACGAAATCGATCGACGAGCCGGGTCCGAGCGGATCGGTCGCGGCCCCGCAGCAGGCAACAGTCCCGCCACCACAGCCGTCAGTCGCGGCGCCGCGACTGACGAATCTGCCGGACCTGCCGCCCGCCCTTTACGGCCGGGCAGTCGACATCGCCAAGGTGCGGGCCCTGCTTTCGGACCATCGCGTCGTGTCGATCGTCGGTGCCGGCGGCATCGGAAAGACACGCCTTGCGCAGGCGGTGGCGGGCGAGCTGCGCAGCGCATACGCCGACGGCGTCTGGTGGGTCGAACTGGCTCCGCTTGCTGATGGCGAACTGGTGGCCGAGGAGGTGGCGCGTGTGCTGGGTGTTCCGCTGGGAGTGGATCGGCCGGCGGTCGACAGCATCGCGAACGTATTGCGCTCGCAGTCGTTGCTGCTGCTGCTCGACAACGGCGAGCATCTGCTGGAGGCGGTCGCCACGCTGGTCGACGCCGTGAGTCAGGCGGCTTCCGGGGTGCGCGTGCTGGTCACAAGCCAGGAGCCGCTGAAGGTCTACGAAGAGACCGTCTATCGCCTCGACACGCTGGCGATCCCGTCATCGTTGGGCCTCGACGAGGCGCAGAAGAGCGGCGCCGTACAGCTCTTCGTCAGCCGTGCGCAGGCGGCCGATCCACGCTTTGCACTGACCGCGGACAACGCCGACGCGGTGGCGGAAATCTGCAAGCGGTTGGACGGCATACCACTCGCGCTCGAACTGGCTGCTGCACGGCTGCCGCTGCTTGGCGTCGAAGGACTCCGCGCGAGACTTGACGAGCGATTGCAGGTCCTTACCGGTGGATCAAGGTTCGTTCTCCGAAGGCATCAAACGCTGCGTGCCGCGCTCGATTTCAGTCACGGCTTGCTGTCGCCTGAAGAGCAGGCAGTGTTTCGCCGGACCGGGGTGTTTGCCGGCAGCTTTGCGCTCGAGAGCGCACAGGACGTGGTAGCCGACGAGACGATCGATTCCTGGGCGACTCTCGATCACTTGGGCACGTTGGTCGACAAGTCCATACTGATCGCCGTCGGCAGCATTCAGCCCCGGTTGCGCCTGCTCGAAACGACGCGCGCGTATGCGCTCGAAAAGCTGGCCGATGCAAGCGAGACGCCGCAAATGCTGGAGCGTCACGCGCATGCGACGGCGCGGCTGTTCGCGCGCGCAAACAAGGAGTACTGGAACTTGCCCGACGACGCGTGGCTGGCGCGCTACGAGCCCGAGCTCGATAACCTGCGCGCCGCGCTCAACTGGAGTCTGCGCGATCAACCCGAGGTGGCGATCGCCCTGGTCGGCGATTCACGCCCGCTCTGGATCCAACTCGCACTGCAGCCGGAGGCAAGGCTTTACTGCGAGGCGGCGCTTGCACTGGTAAGCGACGCCACACCGCAACTCGCGGCAGGCCGCTTGTGGCAAGCCTGGGCATCGATGCTTGCGAACACACGTCCGATGGAATCGCGTGACGCCGCGGCGCGGGCGGTGGAACTGCTGCGCAATGCCGACGATCCTGCAACGCTCGCGGCGGCATTGATGGGGCTCGCCCAAGGGTCGAACGCACCGCCGAGCCAGCAGCCGATGGACGCGCTTGACGAACTGCGGCGCTTAAGCAAGCCCGAATGGCCAGCCCGCATGCGGTTGCTTCTGCCCAATGCCAGCGCGGGGTTTCATTTTGCCGCGGGCCGATATGCCGACGCCAGGCATTTCTTTGAACTGACGCGCGAGATCGCCGCAGCCTGCGGCGCGACGGGGTCACGAACTGGCATCGCAGGAGAACGCTGCCGAATCGGCACTGATCATTGGCGAGCTCGATTTCGCCGTCGCCGCTCTCCGCGACGTGGCGAACCGGCTAGCACTGCACGACAAGTTCTTCAGCATGTACGCGGTCGGGACTCTGGCCACCGCGCTGCTCTTCAAGGCCGATCCGGCTGGTGCTCGACAGGCGTTGGCGCAGGCGGCGCCGCTGATCGTCCGGTATGGCATCGGGTTCCGCTACGCGGCGACGGCCGCTCTACTCGCCGCGCATGAAGGACGCTGGAAAGCATCGGCGCAACTGCTCGGTTATGGCGCAGCCGCGGCGGCCGCGCACGGAGTCGATGCGGATCGTCCGACCGAAGTCATGGCGCGAGATCACGCCCTGCAGCGCCTGGCCGCACATGCAGGTCCCGACGAAGTTGAAGCCTGGAAGCACCAGGGAAGTTCTCTGTCGGTCGAAGAGGCATATCGACTCGCACTTGCCGTCAGCTGATGATTCCTGCGCAATATATGTCCTTGGGCTGCAGCTGCGGCCTTGAACCATTCGACATTGGCTACGCGTACGAGGCGCTTGCGCGCGCGACCTCAATGGCTGGCAATCCGCAGAAAGCTGCGGAGTACTTGTCGCCCGCACAGACTCAGGCGCAACTTGTGAAGAACGCGGAGCACCGCGCGCCGCTCCTCAACGACCGTGCGGGTCTGCAAGCGTGGTGCCCAGCCCGCCGCTGCACCGGGCGTGCGCCAGGCGCCGCCTGTCGCACGCGGGTGAACTCCATTCGTTGAGCGTCAGCTTCGGAGTGTTGGCCGAGCGGCCGCTATAGAGAAACTCGACCGACCGCAACGGGCCGATAGCGCGCTGTCCAGCGGATCCGAGTCCGACCCGTCGTCCTGCGCGCTGGCGCAGCTCGGCCCGTGGCCGACCAAGGCGGACGCCGTGTGCCGGTATGCCGATCCCATCGAGGTTGCACCGTGCGCGGCGCGCTCAGCCGCGCATGTCGAGCATCAGGCCCTCGCGCGCCTCGGTGCGGCCGGCAAGCACATCGCCGTAGGCCTGCAGTGCGGCCTGCGGGCCAGGCCGCATCACGATGCGCACCCAGTCGCGTGAATTCACCTGGTCGATGAACTCCGCCCAGGCCTGCCCCATGCGCCGCTGAAGTTCGCCCGCGCCCCAGCCCTGCGGTGGCGGTGCGCTGCGCGCCTTAACCTGTGCCGGCGCGAAGAAGAGCACGGGGCGCGGGCCGGGTAGATCGCGCGCCGAGCCCAGCGCACTCCAATGCGTGCCGCCGATCGAACTGCTGAACATCAGCGCGTCCGCGAAGTGGGTGTGAATGCGGCGGCGCACTCCAGCATCGCCGGCGAAGTCGACGTACACCGTCGGGGTCTGCGCCTCCAGCGTGTTCAGCTGGTCGTAGGTCAGCACCGCGTCGTAGCAGCCGAGCGAGCGCACGAACCCGACATGCGCGGCCGACGTCAGGCCCACGATGCGCGGCGCGCCCGGCATTCCGCGGCGCTTCGACAGGCAGTAGGCGGTGCCCTGCGCCGTCTTGCTCGAAGCGCTGGACAGCAGCACCTGCCGAGCGTCAAAGTAGTCGTTGTCGGCCAGGAAGTCGTCGATGAGGAACGCCGTCACGAACAGCGGCCGCAATACGGCCTGCAGGCCTTCGAGCTCAGGCCTCCACGCGGGGTCGGCATCGCAGAACGCGTACTGGTTGTAGACGGCGGCCAGTTCCCGCCGGTGCTCCGAACCGTCCAAGAAGCCAGAGGTCGACACCTTCGAAGGCGCCACCACGAGATGCGTGCCCGCGGGGTAGTAGCCCCACACGCGACGGCCTTCCACCACACCCTCGGCCTGCGATTCGGCCACGGTCGCGAAGCCCCACACCGGCAGGCAGCCGAGCGCAGCGTCGCCTGCGGGAAAGAACTGCCAGTACTTCATGGCCTCGCCAAACGCGGCGTACGTGATGTTGTTGGCCGTCAGCGAGAACGCCTCCACCGCCAGCCGCGCCTGGCCTGGCGCCAGCAGGCGTTGCGCCGGCGCGTCCGGGTCGGGGCCGAGGTGGGCCTGGACCAGCGCGGCGCGGGCGATCAAGAGACGTTGGCCGTGTTCGCTCATCGAGGGACCTGAAGTCGTTGGATGCCCGCATCTTCTCACCGCGCCGGCGGCCCGGCGCGGTACGTTATGTCCGCATGAGGCCGGCACGTCGGCGTGACGGGCTTCTCCACTAGTATTGCTCGTCAACGAGAGGCGCCATGAGCACCAGTCAAGTCGAGACCGACTACCTCATCATCGGCGCCGGCGCCGTGGGCCTGGCCTTCGCCGACACGCTGCTTGCCGAGACCGACGCTCACATCACCATCGTCGATCGGCGCGGCAAGCCCGGGGGCCACTGGAACGACGCCTACGCCTTCGTCACCCTGCACCAGCCCTCGTCGTTCTACGGCGTGAACTCGATGCCGCTGGGAAGCGGCCGCCGCGACACCATCGGGTTGAACCAGGGCCTGTACGAGCTGGCCTCGGGCGCCGAGGTGACCGGCTACTTCGACCGTGTAATGAACCAGCGGCTGCTGCCCAGCGGCCGCGTCAGCTACCACCCGCTGAGCAACGTCCGCGAAGACGGATCGTTCGAGTCGCTGCTGTCGGGCCGGCGCACGCAGGTACGCGTGCGGCGCAAGACGGTGGACTGCACTTACTTCAGCCCGGAGGTGCCGGCCACGCATACGCCGCGCTTCGAGGTGGGCACGGGTGTGCGCCTGGTGCCGCCCAATGCCCTGCCGGGGTTGTGGCAGTCGGTCGAGCGTGGCGCGCCGGCGCCACGACGCTTTGTCGTCCTCGGCGCCGGCAAGACGGCGATGGACACGTGCGTGTGGCTGCAGCAGTGTGGCGCGCCGGCCGAGGCGATCCAGTGGGTGCTGCCGCGCGACTCGTGGCTCTTCAATCGCGTGGGAACGCAAAGTGGACCCGAGTTCTTCTTCGAGGCCGTAGGTGGGCAGGCAGACCAGCTCGAAGCCTTCGCCAAGGCCACTTCGGTGGCCGATCTCTATCTGCGCCTCGAAGCCTGCGGTGCGCTGATGCGCATCGACCCACAGCGTACGCCGCAGATGTTCCACTTCGCCACGCTGTCGCCGGGCGAGCTTGACGTGTTGCGAGGCGTCCGCGATGTCGTGCGCATGGGCCACGTGCAGGCGCTGCACACTGACGAGATGGTGCTGCAGGAGGGCCGCGTGCCGGTGGCGCCCGGGACGCTGTTCATCGACTGCACCGCCTCGGCCGTGCGCTTCAAGGCCGGTATGCCTGTGTTCAGCAGCCAGCGCATCACGCCGCAGCTGCTGCGCGCGCCGCTGGTGACCTTCAGCGCCGCCCTCACGGCCTACGTGGAGGCGCACTACGACGATCCCGCGCACCAGAACCGCCTGTGCTCGCCGGTGCCGTTCACGCACACGCTGGAGGACTACCCGCGCACGATGCTCGTGGCTTTGACGAACCAGTTCCACTGGAGCCAGGACAAGCCGCTGCGCGAGTGGATTCGCCACTGCCGCCTCGACGGCCTGGCCCCGCTGGTGAACGCCGTGGGCAAGGACGACGCGGAGAAGCAGGCCGTCCTGGCGCGCCTGCACGGGCAGATCGGTGCCGCGGCAGCCAACCTGCCCAAGCTGGTGGCCGCCGCCGAGGCCTCCGCGACCTGAAGCGCCTCGATGTCGGCGCGTCGACCGCAGCACTGCGCGCGGCCGGTCGCGGCAGGACCATAACGCGCGCCATCCGTTTCAGGGACGCGTCAGGAGGTCCGCAGTCGGGTCGTTCCAGGCCGAATCGGGCTCGGCGGCTTCTGGCCGGTGGTACCCGTGCGGGCTTTAACGAGTTCGCGCAACGCGTGCGGACGCGCCTTGTCTAGCTGATGAGCGCGACCAACCGGCCCGCGATGGAGACCCACGCATCGCTCTGAGCGAGGGCGATACGCCCCGGTACCGCTGCGATGATCAGCGCCGC
The DNA here is from genome assembly GCA_963707725.1 of uncultured beta proteobacterium. GTDB lineage: Bacteria > Pseudomonadota > Gammaproteobacteria > Burkholderiales > Burkholderiaceae_F > JAOUJD01. The sequence goes on from CAVPRE010000013.1 coordinate 62,022, forward strand.
GCCCCAGCCGAACGCCGGGTGCAGTCGGCGATGGCGGACGGTGTCGATCGCCACGACCACGAGCACGCAGGCGATCATCACCCCGAAGAACGCGGGCAGGCCGACCTGTTTGAGCGCGTCGATCGGCAACCGCGCTACGGCCGGCGTCAGCATGCCCACCGTGGCCAGCAGCATCAGTCTGCTGTGCGCGGTGCTCTTGCGTCGCATGGCAAGCGCGGTTCCAACCAGTATCGAAAACACGAGAAGATCGACCAGCGGAATCGCCAGGAACATCAGCGGCGTCACCTGCGGCGTGGGCGAAAATCCGCGCTGCGCGGCCTCGAGCGCGGCCGCCACGCCGACGACAACCAACAGGACCGCAACGCCGACGCCGGCGACACCGAGCCGGCGATGCAGATCGGCACGTCCAGACTCAACCAGAGCTGTCTGCACGACGAGAAGCGCAACCCAGGCGGACATGAAGACGCCATGCGCAAACAGCAGATTCGACAATGGCGGTGTGCCGAACAAGCGCTTCAAATAAAAAGTCGGGGCAAAGCCGGCAAAAACGATTGTCAGGACGAGTAGCAAGCCAAAGACGAACAGCGGCCGGTCCGGTCGAGGGGCGCGCACCAATGGCGATGCGATGACGGGTGCGTCTGACACGGCGGGCCCTCTCACGACGACGCGGTGGCGACGATCTTTGCACCCGTACGGCGTCCCGTCCAGCCGTTACTTGATAACTTTGCGCTGTGGTCCGCTCCTGGCGAACTCGATCCCCGGTCTGTGAGGTCTGAAACTGGGTGGATAGCCGCCTTTCCGAGATAGGCGCTTCCCGACCCGAAGCGGTAGGTTACGGATGTCGAAAGCAGACATCCGATGCGCGTCTCGCCGCACTTCGCCGTCACCGGATGGCCACACGCCGGACATGCGCCAGACCACTCGGGCTCAGCTTCCTGACGCTGCCCATCACAGGGTCGAGCTGCGTGTCTGAAACTCGAAGGAGAGAGCTCGGCTGTCGGTTGCCTCGTCACTCGTGCGGCGTAGGCTGAGTGCCCGCGGCAGAGTCGCCGGGTGATTGCGCCGCCATTCCAAGGCGGTTCACGCCCGCACTTCGGTACGACACGTGCGCGGCGCGCCTGCCGCCTGTACACCGGCAGCCGACGGTTTGAAAGAGCCTGAACATGAACGCATCTGAGCAACCGGCAGCAGGGCAATCCGCACCAAGCGAGCTATCTACAAATACCGCGAACTCGATGCAGCCTCGACATGTTGAGACCGTGATCATCGGGACCGGGTTCTCCGGGCTGTTGGCGGCCATCCGATTACAGAAGAATCGATGCAACGACTTCGTCCTGTTGGAAAGAAACTCCGAGTTGGGCGGAACCTGGCAGGTCAACTCATATCCCGGCGCAGAGGTGGACGTTCCAACCAGCCTCTACTGCATCTCGTTCATACCCTATCCGTTCAGGAAATCCTTTGCACCGCAGAGCGAACTGCTCGCATACACGAACCACATCATCAACAGGTTCGGCCTGCGCAAGCAGGCCCGCACGAACCAGGCGGTGACCAGGCTCGCTTTCGACGAGCGCGAATTCCTGTGGCACGTCGAGACCGAATCAGGCGAGAGGTACACCTCCCGCTTCGTGATCGACACCAGCGGGGTGCTGGCGAACCCGCACACTCCCAGGATCAATGGCTCCGAAACCTTCAAGGGACCGATGTTCCACTCCGGGCACTGGGATCACTCCGTGGCCTATGAGGGGAAACGAGTCGGAGTGATCGGATCGGGATGTTCAGCAGCCCAGATCGTGCCGGCCATAGCCGGCAAGGTTTCCCGGTTGACCCTGTTCATGGGCAAGGCGCAGTGGATTCTCCCGCGCTCGGACCGGCATTACGGTGCCGCAGAGCGTTTCGTGCGAACGCTGCCGGGCATTCGGCACGCCATTCGTCTGCTCGTCTTTTTCTTCTATGACATCCGGTTCATCGCCTTTCGCCGCTATCCGGGGCTATCGGCAATCAGTCGGCTCATGAAGGACCACTACCGGAGAAGACTGAAGAAGCATCTGGACCGGTACATCAAGGACGACGACTTGCGGCAGCACATGACGCCCGACTACGAGTTGGGCTGCCGGCGAGTCATACCGACCAACACCTACCTCCCGGCGCTGTCCCTCGACAATGTCGACGTGGATGTCAGCGGGATTGAATGCATCACGCCCCAGGGCATCAGGACGAAGGACGGCAAGGACATCGCGCTGGACGTCATCGTCTACGCCACCGGGTACTTCGCCTACTCGGACATGAGGAAGGCGCTGACGTTCCAGGTGCATGGGCTAGGAGGTCGCAACCTCAACAGCGAATGGGAAGAAAAGGCGGTCTCATACAAGGGCATCACCATCTCCGGTTACCCCAACTATTTCAAGGTAAATGGCCCGAACACCGGCACCGGACACAGCTCGCAGATTTCCTACATGGAGGCGGCAACCGACTACATCGTGCAGGCCATCTGCGCCGTGAAACGGGACACGAGCATCAAGGCCATCGATGCCAGACGCGACCTTCAGGATGCATACGTCGCCGACATGAGACGCAAGATGCAGAAGACGGTGTGGCAGAACGCCAGCTGCACCGCCTTTTACAGAAAGAACATGACCGAAGAGGTCACCAGCCTCTCCCCGGAACCGGTGACCCGGTTCATCCTTTCCCGCAAGTGGTTCCGCTTGCGTGACTATCAACTGCTGAGGTGAAGGACGGTCGCGCGGCCGCCGACTTTTCAAAGCGGCGAAGCATCGCATTCATTCTGCCTCGGCACCGGAGGACCGGGACATTCAAGTTGTCCAGAGATCCGCTGTCGGAGACCCTTTCGACCGCTATCCGTGAGTGCGATCAGACTGGCCGATGGACCGCTTCTGGCCGTGACCGGCTTTCCCCGGGGACTGCCGCAAGTTGACTTCAGCGGGCAGGGCCATCGCGCCTATAGTCTGTGCTGGAGCTGATCATTGACGCGGTGCCGGTCGCCGGCGACCTGTTCGACTTCGCCTTCAAGGCCAATGGGCGCAACGAGCGCCTGCTTGAAGCCAGCCAGGGCCCGCCAGAGCAGGTGCAGGCGCTGCGCCGCCGCAGCGGCTGGACCGTCGCCGCAGCGCTGGCGGTGCCGGCGCTGCTGCTGGCGCTGGTGATCGGCCTGGTCGCGCTGGTCGTGGCTGGGCTGTCCGGGTGACACTCGAGCCCCTCCACCCCCTTCGATGACGACAGGACCCGCCATGACCGCCAATCCCGACACCCACAGCAAGACCATCGGCTACCTGCTCTGGATCTTCGGCTTCATGGGCGCGCACCGCTTCTACTACGGGCGCCAGGTCACCGGCACGCTGTGGTTCTTCACGCTAGGCCTGCTGTTCGTCGGCTGGATCATCGACCTGTTCCTGATCCCCGGCATGGACCGCGACGCCGACCGCCGCTACGTGGCCGGCCCCAAGAGCTACAACGTCAGCTGGGTGCTGCTGACCTTCCTGGGCATCTTCGGCATCCACCGCTTCTACCTCGGCAAGTGGCTCACCGGGCTGCTGTGGTTGCTGACCGGCGGGCTGCTGCTGCTGGGCGTCTTGTACGACTACTGGACGCTGAACGGGCAGGTGGACGAGGTCAACGGCGGGGCGAGCTGATTCGCTCCCGTGCCCGCCGGCACGCGGTGGTGTGGGCGGCCCCGCAACAAGCCTCCTCGAGGTCCTTGCCGATTTCGTACAGGAAGCCATGCAAGTCGAGATCATGGCTGGTCCTCGTGAAAGTGGTCGTGGCAGGGCGAGGCCGCCGGTGCGCGAGGCGGAGCTCGAACCCGCACGTTCTTCGATCTGAAGTCTTAAGTCCCATGCGGCTACCGATTGCGCCACTCGCGGGCCGGACCGACGCAGCTGCCATGTGGCCGCGCGACGGATGGGATCGCTCATGCGCCGCAAGCTGACCAGTTGGCGTTACCGGGACCGAAACGACTCGGTGCGATGCCGGCAAGCTGCCCTTGGCCACAGACTGCAACTGGCCGAACTCAGTCCTCAAGCCGTTCTGGAAGTGCTCGTTTGCGATTGTGATTCGCGAAACCAGCGCTTGCCGCTTCGTGTATCGACCGTCTGTTTGCGACTCTGGGCAGCCCAGTCGGCCAGGACACGCTTCTCGAGAGGCGCGCGAATGCTGGGCAGCTGTTTGCGACATTGATTGCCACAAACAGCTACTGTTCCGAGCAATTGACTGTCGGAAACCGCTACTGTCCGGTCAGATGAACCGCGCTGTGCCCAAGATCGAGCATTGGCGCGGTCTGCAGGCAGATACTGTCTGGTGCCGAAGTGAACTTCGTCGATCAGAAGTTGCGTAGCTTCCCGAGATTGACATCCCCGAGGAGTGCGCGTGAACGCTGGCAAGACGCCGTTCGCCCAGATCATGGAGTGCGTGCCGTGGACAAGCTTTGCGCGCATCGTGCAGCGCTACTCGGCCAACTCGGGCGTGCGCACGTTGTCCTGCGCGCGGCAGTTTCGCGCCATGGCCTGGCGCAACTGACCTGGCGCGAGAGCCTGCGCGGCATCGAAGCCGGCTTGTCGGCCAACGCGTCCAGGCTCCATGCGATCGGCTTCCGCGCGCCGGTCAAGCGCTCCACGCTGGCCGACGCCAACGAGGTCGTCGCCGACCGCGCGCTCGAGGTGCTCGGCCATGCCAAGGGCGTGTACGAGCAACTGCGACGGTGGTCCCTGTCCTGCAATCAACGATAGAGGAGGAGTCCATGGAACTGATCACGAGGATCTTCACGGTGCTGGAAGACCTGACCTGGGGGTGGTCGCTGATCCCCATCCTGGTCATCTTCGGCCTGTTCATGACCGTCGTCACCGGATTCGTCCAGGTCCGGTACTTCGGCCGGATGTTCCGCGTGCTGGTGGGGCGCGAGGCGAAGAACGATCCCAACCAGGTCAGCGCCCGCGAGGCGCTCCTCGTCTCGGTGGGCGGCCGCGTGGGCGGCGGCAACATCGCCGGCGTGGCCGTGGCAATCACGCTCGGCGGGCCGGGCGCCGTGTTCTGGATGTGGGCCATCGCGCTGGTCGGCATGTGCACCAGCCTCGTCGAGTGCACATTGGCACAGGTGTACAAGACCACCGCCGAGGACGGCACCTTCCGCGGCGGCCCCGCGGCCTACATCCGGCGCGGCCTGGGCGCACAGTATGGCTGGCTGGCGGCGCTTTACGCCGTCTGCCTGATCGGCTCCTTCGCCTTCGGCTTCAACGCCTTCCAGGGCAATACGATCGCCGGCGCCGTCAACGACAGCCTGGGCATCGAGCGCCTGTGGACCGGCATCTTCCTCGCCGGCGTCACCGGGTTCATCATCTACGGTGGCATCAAGCGCATCGCCAAGGTGGCCGACGTCGTTGTGCCGGTGATGGCGCTGACCTACATTGCCATCGCGCTGCTCATCATCGTGATGAACATCGGCGAACTGCCGCGCGTCCTCATGCTGATCGTCTCCAGCGCCTTCGGGCTCGAGGAGGCTGTGGCCGGCGGCATGGGCGCGGCCATCTCGCAGGGCCTGCGGCGCGGACTGTTCTCCAACGAGGCGGGCCTGGGCTCGGCGCCGAACGTAGCGGCCGTCGCCGACGTCCGCCACCCGATCAGCCAGGGCATCACGCAGTCGCTGTCGGTGTTCATCGACACAATCCTGATCTGCTCGGCCACCGCCTTCATGATCCTGCTCGGCAGCGTCTACGTGCCGGGCGCCGAGGGCGTCGACGGCATCGCGCTGACACAGCAATCGCTGGTGTCGCATCTCGGCGCCTGGGCGCAGTACTTCCTGACCTTCGCGGTATTCCTGTTCGCCTTCAGCTCGATCATCTACAACTACTACCTCGGCGAAACGGCGCTGGCCGAGCTGACGAAGACCGCGGTGTCGAAGCACGCGCTGCGGGTGGCGGTGATCTTCATCGTGCTGCTCGGCGCCAGCGCGCCCGGCGCCACTTCGGTGTTCTTCTTCTCCGACCCGCTGATGGGCCTGTTGGCGCTGGTCAACCTGTTGGCAGTGCTGATGCTGTTCCCGGTGGCGTTGCGTGTGCTGAACGACTACCGCGACCAGCTCAAGGCCGGCAACGACGACCCGGTGTTCGACGCCGCGAAGTTCCCGGATCTGGCCATCGACCGCACGGCCTGGAAGGTTTCGCGGTGAGCGAACCGACAATGCCCCGAACTCTTCGATGAGACAGGAGCCGCAACCGGCTCGTCGTGCGTGTGCGCGAGCGCCGTGGCGCTGAGCTCGGCCGTCGTGCGCGCTGCAGCAGAATGCTCGGCCAAAGTGCGGGCAGGAAGCAACGGATGCGGCACCCTGAAGTTCGCGATCCGCGGCTTCAGGGCGGTGCGCCCATTGACGAACGGTTGCTCGTGCGGCTCTAGAGCCACATGGCGACATCGATCGAACGGCTTCGCGTGGTCGCCGGAAGAGCGAATCCGCGAGGAACTGGCATCGGCGCACTGAAACCCGTCGCGGCCCGCGAGGGCAGCGAGCGCTTTGTCGAGCTCTACCCGGCCCGCAGAATCTCGACCGGCCGGAACGGGTGGGCAATTCCAGTTCGGCCGCTCGAACTGCGGGCATGCGGCCTGCATCCGATGCCGACCGGCACCGCAAGGCCGTGGGCAACCGCTTTGCCGAATGACCTCCTTGGAACGGCCGTCGAGCTAACCTTGCCCGGTCATTGGCGCGGCGGTCTTCTGGCAGCCTGGATGACCGGAAGTGGCCGACTGGGGAGGCAGGCTGTGGCGAGAGCCGAGACGCTGAGGCGCGAATTCCGGGTACACGGGAAATTCTTCAGCGTCGCAGCGCCGGTAGGCGCGCGACCCGTAGAAGATGCGCCCCTCAGGCCTGGTAGGAGCCTTCTCGGACACGCTTGCACGTGATCGGCTTTATCGGTGTGACGCCCTTTCCAGTCCCTGCGACGCTTGCCTTGACTATGGCACTTATGGCTTCTTGGCGGCAACGCTACGCGGCTATTTCTTCGAATAGCTCCAAGCGCCCCTGAGCCAACGCCAGCATCAACGCGATGCGCGCCTTGGCCGGCGAAAGTTGACCGGCACACAGCATCGGACCGACCGACGCATCGGATAGCGGCGCGACCGGGCCCGCGCCGGTGCGCGACGCGCGCACGACTGTCACGCCCTGGCGACGACAAGCTTCGAGTGCGGGAGCAAGGCGCTGCGGCACGCTGCCGTTGCCCGGCAGCGCCAGTACTAATCCGCGCGCGAACGCGCAGGCAGCGGTGATCAGCTCGGGCGAGGAGCCCGCCGCAACGAACAGAATCTCGACCTCGGGCAGCGACGCCTTGCCATACATCTGCAACTTCGCAAGCGGTATCCGACCAGCGAGCCGACTGTCGGGTCCCGATGAGAAGCGCGGCGGATGCGCCCAGCCCAGTGGGCCGGAATCGGTATCGCCCAGCGCGTCGATTGCCTGCGTATGGCGCTTGGCGACATCGCGCGCACTCCAGATGCGATCGGCCACCACCACCAGCACGCCGCGTCCGCGCGCCGCGGGCGTCGCTGCGACCGACAGCGCCTGATAGAGATTCATCGGCCCGTCGGCGGACAGTGCAGTGGCAGGGCGCATCGCGGCAGTCATCACGACCGGCTTGTCGGACGTCAGCACCAGATGCAGAAAGAACGCCGTTTCCTCCAGCGTGTCGGTGCCATGGGTGACCACGACCGCATCGATCGTTGACTCGTCGAGCCGCGCCTGGACCCGGCGCGCGAGTATCAACCAGTGATCCGGCGTCAAGTCCTTGCTGTCCTCGCTGAACGGTTGCTCAGCGACGACATCGGCCAGCGTGCCGAGCTGAGGAACCCCCGCCAGCAATTGCGTGATCGGCAGCGCACCGGCCTGGTAGCTCGTGGTGTCGGACTCCGTCGCGCTGACGCCGGCGATCGTGCCACCGGTGGCAATCACCGCGATACGTGGCAACGTAGACATGCAAGGATCCATCATCGGCGAAACGTCGGCTCTAAAGCGATTCTCGCGCCAGCATTCAGCGGCCACAATCGGCCTGTGCGCTCAACGGGGACAGCCAATGGGTGGGAGCTTGAACAAAACCAGGCGAACGTTCAGTGGAGGGCACAAGGTCGCGCCGCCGCCTGGCAGGTACGCCAACATTCCGGGATGAATGACCAACTGAGCTAAGTAGGAGAAAGCTCGGGACAGTATCACCATCGCCGCCAAGATGGCTGTGACGACGGGTTCGATTGTAGAAGGCCTCGATGCTGTGTTGCTTCCGATGCGCCTCAATGAACCTGTAGGTGCCCCGGACTCGGCCAGCGTTTCGCTCAGCGGCTGCTCCTGACCGACTACAGAAGCAAGCGGTACCGCAGGCCATCGATCCCGCCGTACAGGGCAGGCTTCTGAAAGCGCTCCACCAGCACTGCGCCGCAGGCCAGCATCACACGTTGGGAGGCGAGGTTGTCCGGGTCCGTCGTCATCTCGATGTATTCCAGTCCCACCGCCCTCGCCTCGGCCAGCATTGCTCTGAGGGCCTGCCTGGCATAGCCAAGACCCTGCTTCCACGGCACGACGGCGTAGCCAACGTGTCCGAGGATGTGCTCAGGCAGTTCATGCGTGCCAGGCATCCAACGCAGCCCGATCGAACCGCAGAACTCGCCGTCCCACATCCACTTCCGGCAACCAGGAATGCGGCGCACTTCGGAACCATCCGGCAACGTGACCGGCGGCCCCAAGGCCTCCGGGTCGTAAAGGCTCGCGAGAAACGCATCGGGATCAGCGTCAATCCGCAGAAGCTCCTCCTGCGCTGCAGCAGCGCCTCGCACATTGTCGGCCGACCATCCCGCGCGCAGTGCGGCAACGTAGCTCGCCAGGTGATCGCGGGTGCCTTGAACCAATTCCATGTCACGGATGCTACCGAGCGAAGCGCGACGAGTCCCCTGTCGGGCGAGGTGGTCGGCCCGAGTTCAAGGGCAGTTCACTCCAGGGACAATCTGTCCAGCCGCGAGGCCAAGGTACCGCCACGTCTCCCTGCCCGCGAGCCGGGTCGTCAGCCCTGCATCTGCAAGAGGATGGTGCGCTCGAGGCCCGCGTAGCGATGGACTAGCGCCTCGCGATACGCGGCGTTGGCCATCATCGCGAGGAAGTGCTGGCGGCTCGGGTAGCGGACCAACAGGCACTTGTCCCAGTCCTGGCTGGCATCGCCGATGAAGGGTCTGTCGATCTTCCCTTCCCACACCACCTCGGCACGGCTCACGTCGCCCACGGTTTCCACGAATGCCGTCTGGTACCTGCGGTAGGCCTCGGCACCCGAGCAGGGCGCGTGGGGAGACCCTGCGGGGTAGTTCGCTTGCTCGCGGAACTTCAGAAGATTGAGCATCACCACCGGGCCGTCGGGGCCGGTATCACGCAATGCGCGCACCTGATCGGCCGTGGGGTCGATGGACGGATCGAAATTGGCGTGACGGAAGGTCATGGGGTCGGCCCTTTCTGATGCCGCGCGGTACATGCGCGAACCGCATTGTCGGCGCGGGCAGCATTGCAGCGATGTTATTGGCCTGCCGGTAAGCGGCCGGCGGTGCACGACGGCAGATGGCCCTACCGGTCCTCCGCTGGACATTGGTCCCGGCGGATGGGCCGTCTACCGTCGCTGCAACTTCAGTCCGCGAACTCGAGCACCACCCGCCGCGTCGCGTGCGCTCTTCTTCTCGATCTTCGCCACGCGCACTTTGCCGATCTCGGCCGTGTTCTTCACGTGGGTGCCGCCGCACGGCTGCAGGTCGACGTCATGCACGCGCAGCAGCCGCACGCGGCCAAAGCCGATCGGCGGGCTGACGCTCATCGACTTCACCAGCTGCGGGCTGGCGAGCATTTCCTCGTCGGTGATCCACTCGCACGCAGACCGGATGCGCCTCGGCGACCAGCCGGTCGAGGCCGGCCTGCACCTCGCCCTTGTCGAGCAGGTCGGTCATCGCGAAGTCGAGCCGCGCGTAGTCCGACGTGATGCTGCAGCCGTCGACCAGTTGCTTCACTACGGCGCACAGCAGGTGCGTCGCGGTGTGAAAGCGCATGTGGCGGTAGCGGCGGTCCCAGTCGATTTCCGCGCGGACCGGAGCGCCAGCAGCGAGCCGATGGTGCCAGTCGCCGGCGGGATCGAGCACGTGCAGCGTGTCGTCCGGCGTCGCGTCCTCGCGCCGGCTCTTGCGCGCGTCGATCACCCGCAGCCGCGTGCCGTCGCCGAGCACGAACCACCCTGAATCACCGGCCTGGCCGCCGCCGTGCGGATAGAACACCGTTCGATCGAGCTCGACGCCGTCGTCGGCCACGCGTGTAACCACGGCGTCGCAGGCAGCGACGTACGCGTCGTTGCGGAACAGCGCTTCGGTCACGCGATCACTCGGATGCGCGGGCGATGTCGGAACCGGGACGACGGGTGCGCGCGCGCCGCGGCTTCGCCGGCGCTGGCGGGGCTTGCGGCGCGGGCTCGGTCGAATCGGCCGCCGCGTCCACCCCGATCGACTCGCCGGCGGCGCTCGACGCGGGCTCGGCAGCGGCGGGCACCTCTACCGCGGGCGCGGACTCCACCGGCGCGGCGTTCGCCGGAGTCGCCGTCTTCCGCGCTGCCCGCCGTATCCGCTTCGACGCCTTCGGCGTGGCCGCCACCGGCCCGGGCACGCTCGGGAAGAGCCATGACTCGGCCTGGTCCGGATCGACGGCGCGTTCCCACGGCAGCAGGCACAGCGACAGGACCAGCTTCTCGAACTCCGGCGCGAAGCGGTCGATGATCTGCTGCGGCTCGGCGCACAGCTTCTTGTCGGTGATCAGCCCGAACTGCACGCCGCCCGCGTACGACAGGATCGACACGCCGACGCCGATGTCGCCCGACTGCGGCACCCAGGCCATGATCCGGCGGATCCTGGCCCCCGCCATGTACAGCGGCTGCTGCGGACCCGGCACGTTGGTCATCACGGTCGTCGCCTTCCGCGCGAGGAAGTCGAGCGTCTGCCTCTGCAGCATGCGCGGCGCGAGTCCCACCACGCCGAGCAGCGCCATCGCCAGCACGGCCTGGTAGCTGGTCTTCAGCTCGGTCATGCGGCGTTGCACCTCGAACACGCGGGCGATCGGGTTCTCGATGCCGACCGGCAGCAGCAGCGGGACCAGGCCGAACTTGTTGCCCAGTTCCCGCCACTTCTTCGGGTCGCGCAGGTTGACCGGGACCATCGCCCGCAGTTCGCAGCCGGAGACGTCCTCGCCACGATCGACGAGATAGGAACGGATCGCGCCAGCGACCGATGCCAGCAGCACATCGTTGATCGAGCAGCCGAGCGCCTTGCTGACGGCCTTGACGTCGTCGAGCGACAGCGGCTCGTTCCATGCCACGACCTTCGAGCCCGACGGCAGACCTTTCAGGCTGGTCACGCTGTCGTTTTCCATCAGCGCGATCGCGGTGGCGTCCTTCGCAACCTGCGCGGCGATGCGCGCGTACTCGCCGGCGGTCTCGCCGAGCGACTCGGGGTCGCGCAGCATCGCGCCGTAGGCGTGCAACACCTTGCTGGCCACATCGCCGGTCGTGTCGATGGCCCGGACGGTGGCGTCCGTCAGCGGCCGCAGCAGTGCATCCCAGTCGCTGCGGGGGCCTCGGCGCGATGGTGGCGCCGGCGCGCCAGCTTCCGCCGCGTCCTCCAGCGGATCCTGCGACGTCATCCCCAGCAGCACGCCGATCAGCGCGATGCCGTCCGCGATGCAGTGATGGATGCGGGCGACCATCGCCTGGCCGCCGTTGTAGTTGTCGACCACCTGGAACTGCCACAGCGGCCGCGACGGATCGAGGGCAGTGGACGCCATCCGGCCCGCGAACTTCTTCAGGTCCTCGGTGGTGCCCGCTCCCGGCAACGCGGTGCGCACCAGGTGAAGGTCGAGGTCGAAGTCATCGTCCTCTTCCCAGTAGTAGCCGGTCGCATCCTGCACGACCCTGCTGCGGAGCCGCCGGTGCACGCAGAAGCGCTGCTGCACGAGTTCCCGCAGCCGCGCGAAGTCGAGCTGCCCTTCGTACTCGTAGATGCCGACAATCATCATCAGATTGCCGGGGGAATCCATCCGCAACCACGCGGTGTCGACCGACGACATCCGTTCGCGCTTGCCCATCGCGTCTCCTGAAGTGGCGCCGTCTGCTGCGGCGTACCGTGACGATTCGTGCAGACTCGCTGCCATAATAGACGCAGCGGTCGGCCCCGAGCCGCCCTACAAGAACTCGAACCCATCAAGGAGACATGCAGTGAGCGACCTGAAATCCACATTCGAGCAGGCGGTGGCCGCCTCGAAGAGCCTCCCCGAGCGGCCCGACAACCAGACGCTGCTGAAGCTCTACGCCCTGTACAAGCAGGCCACGGCCGGCGACGTCGAAGGCAAGCGCCCCGGCTTCACCGACATGGTCGGCCGCGCCAAGTGGGACGCGTGGAACGAGATCAAGGGCACGAGCAATGACGACGCGATGAAGCAGTACGTGAGCCTGATCGAGGACCTGAAGGGCTGAGAGCCAGCGCGAGTCCGGATGCAAGAAGGGGCCCGCGCTTGCGGGCCCCTTGCTTTACCGCCGCCCCTCAGGCGTTGCGGCTCGTCTTCTTCGCGGGCTTCTTCGCCGCCTTGCCCGCCGCCTTGGCCGCCCCCTTGTGCTCGCCGCGTGCCGCGGCATGCGCGAGCAGCTGGTCGAAGTTGTGCTCGATGTGCTCGACGAACTTCGCCTTGAACGGCCGCAACAGGAAGCCGAGGGTCACGTCGAGGTGGATCTCGGCCGCGGTGACCTTCATCTGGCCCTCGACCCCGCTGCGGTGAAAGCGCAGCGTGTCGCCGTGCCACTCGCTCGTCAGGTCGTATTCCTCGCCAAGGTCATCGGCCGCCTTCTGCACCAGCTGCCTCGCCCTGGCGATCGGCAGCGCGTGGTACTTGATCATCTTGATGTCGGCCATCGTGTCTCCGTTCAGCGGCGGCGATCGGGAAGGACTTCGGGGTTCAGCAGCGACGGCGGCACCTGGCCAGCCAGCGCGGCGCGCGCATTGTCCGCCGCCAGCGTCGCCATCGCAATCCGGGTTCCGCGCGTGCTGGACGCGATGTGCGGCGTCAGCACCACGTTCTCGAGTTCGAGCAGGCCCGGGTGCAGCGCCGGCTCGTTCTCGTAGACGTCGAGTCCGGCCGCGGCAATCCGCCCGTCGCGCAGCGCCGTCACCAGGGCGGCGTCGTCGACCACGCCGCCGCGCGCGATGTTGACGAGCACGGCGGAGGGCTTCATGCGCGCCAGCTGCGGCCCGCCGATGATGTGATGCACGGCCTGCGAGTACGGCACCACGAGCACCAGGTGATCCGACTGCGCGAGCAATACGTCGAGTTCGACGTACTGCGCGCCGCCCTCCTGCCCGGCCGGCAGTCGGTTGCGGTTGTGGTAGACGACCCGCATCGAGAAACCGGCGGCCCGCCGCGCTATCGCGCGGCCGATCCGACCCATGCCGAGGATGCCGAGCGTGGTGCCGCAGACTTCCGCGCCGTTGAACATCTCGAAGGTCCAGCGCTTCCAGTGCCCCGCGCGCAGCCAGCGCTCCGACTCGCCGACGCGGCGCGCTGCCGCCAGCAGCAGCGCCCAGGCGTGGTCGGCCGTCGCCTCGTTCAGGACGTCCGGCGTGTTGGTCGCGAGCACCCCGTGCCTCGTGCACGCCGCCACATCGATGTTGTTGTAGCCAACGGCGATATTGGCGACCACCTTCAGCTTCTGGCAGCGAGCCAGCAGCGCGTCGTCGATGCGCTCGCCGGCCGTGACCAGCGCGGCGTCGGCGTCGGCAAGGGCCTGCGCGAGCTCGGCAGCGGACCAGTTCGAGTCATCCTGGTTGGCGACGACGTCGAACTCCCGGCCCAGCAGCTCGATCAGCTCCGGGTAGATGCGCCTGGACACGACAACGCGGTGCATATCTTCTCCTCCCTGGTCGCGACTCGGGTCGCTCACCTGAAGAACAGCAGGGTTAGCAGAGCGAACAGCGGCAGCAGCAGCAGTGCCGACCACAGCATGTAGCCGAAGAAGCTCGGCATGCGCACGCCGCGCGACGCAGCCACCGCCATCACCATGAAGTTCGGCGCGTTGCCGATGTAGGTGTTGGCGCCCATGAACACTGCGCCTGCCGAGATCGCGGTGAGCGTCGTCGACAAGCGGTCCCATCAACGCCTGCGCGTCGCCGCCCGCGAGGTTGAAGAACACGAGGTACGTCGGGGCGTTGTCGAGGAAGCTCGACAGCGCGCCGGTCATCCAGAAGTACATCGCGTTGTCGGGCGACCCGCCCGGCCCGGTCACGAGCGCGACCAGCGGCGCCATGGCGCCGTCGCTGCCGGCACGCAGGATCGCGATCACCGGGATGATGGTGAGGAAGATCCCCGCGAACAGCTTGCCGACTTCCACGATCGGTCCCCACTCGAAGTGGTTGGCCCGGCGCACTTCGCGCGCCGTGAAGCGCAGCGAGGCCCAGGTGATCGCGACCAGCAAAACGTCCCGCGCGGCGTTCTGCAGTTCGACCGGCGTGCCGAACAGGTCGAAGGAGACGCCCGGCTTCCAGACCCCGGACAGCAGCACGGAGAGCAGCACCAGGGGGCCGAAGAGCAGGAAGTTGATCCAGCCTTCGACGTGCAACGGCGAGTCCGGCGTCGGGTCGACAGGCAGCGCTTCGTCGCGCCGCCCGTAGAACCAACTGTCGATCAGGAAGAACACCCCGAGCAGGATCACCGAGCTGACGAGCATCGGCCCGAACATCGCCCGCGTGGTCCAGAAGAAGTCCACGCCTTTCAGGAAACCGAGGAACAGCGGCGGATCGCCTAGCGGCGTCAGCGAGCCGCCGATGTTGGCCACGAGGAAGATGAAGAACACGACCACGTGCGTGCGATGGCGGCGGGCATCGTTGGCCCGCAGCAGAGGACGTATCAGCAGCATCGACGCACCGGTCGTGCCCATCACGCTGGCCAGGGCAGTGCCCGCGCCGAGTAGCGCCGTGTTCACGACCGGGGTCCCGTGGAGGTTGCCCTTGATGTGGATGCCTCCGGTCACCGTGAACAGCGCGAGCAGCAGCAGGATGAACGGGATGTACTCGGCGAGCAGCGTGTGGACGACCTGTTCGAAGGCGTGCGCCGGCCCGAGCGCGACGGCGTATG
Organism: uncultured beta proteobacterium; assembly: GCA_963707725.1. GTDB lineage: Bacteria > Pseudomonadota > Gammaproteobacteria > Burkholderiales > Burkholderiaceae_F > JAOUJD01. The sequence continues at coordinate 77,191 of CAVPRE010000013.1, forward strand.
GCAGCAGCAACGCGAGCGACCAGAACGCCGCGACCTTGCCGTAGTGACGGTGCCAGAAGGCCGGCGCCAGCAGCGGCAGCAGGGCGATCGACAGCAGCATGCCGGCGAACGGGATCGCCCAGGCGAGGGAGAGCGCTTCGCCACCGGTGCCTGCGGCGGCCGCCGGCGGCGCGAGAAGACTGAGACCGAGGGGGATCAGCCCGCTGCGGATGCCCGCTGCGCCGACCACGGATCAGGCGCCCGTGGCGACGACGATGTGCACCCGGTAGGGACCGTGTGCACCCAGGACGATGGTCTGCTCGATGTCACCCGTCCTCGACGGGCCCGACACCATGTTGATCGCGCGGGGCATCATCTCGGCGACGCCGCCGCGCTCCGCGCGCATCAGGGCGAACGCATCCTCCATCGTGGCCACGATGCGCGATGCCGGCACGATCGCGATGTGCGTCTCGGGCAGCAGGTGCGTCGAGGACGGCGTCTCGCGACTGGACGTGAGCACGAGGGTTCCGGTCTCGGCCAGCGCGCAGAAGCAGCCCGTGACGCCAACCGGGTCCGCGCCCTGCGATTCGTCGCGCTTCGGGCGCCGCACCGCGGCCTCCACGCCGGCAGCCGCCCAGTCGAGTTCGGCGAACTGCGGCCAGATCACCACGTTCGGCGCGAGCCCCTGCGCCGCCAGGTAGCGCGCAACGGCGTCGGGCGTCTCGCCCATCGACGACACCTCGTCGACGGTGCTCGCCATGCGCTCGGCGGTCTGGCGGAAGTGGCGTGTCAGGTCACCGGAGATCACCGGGCCCGGCCCGGCAGGATGACGCGCCAGGTAATCCTCGGCCTGGGCGCGCTCGGTCTCGGTCGCACGTCCCGGGCGCCGCTGGTTGGTGCGGATGCGCTGGAGGATCGCCGCGCGCGGCTTGCTCGTGTCGAAGCTCATCGCTGCGCCTTCCGGACGTAGGTGTCGATGCGGCGGACGCCCTCCTCGATCGCCGCCTCGCTCGCCGCGTACGAGAAGCGGATGTGCTGGCCGTCGCCCTCGACGCGCGGACCGAAGTGAATGTCGGCCAGCACGGCGACGCCGGCCTCGTGGAGCAGGCGCTTGCGCAGTTCCTCCGAGTCCTTCGCGCCGACGCGTGCGCACGCCTCGGTGACGTTCGGCCACACATAGAAGGCGCCGCCCGGCGACGCGCAGCGTGAAGCCCGGCATCTCGTTCAGCAGCCGGACGATCAGGTCGCGACGCGCGGCGGAAACTCGCCTTGCATCCGGTCGGCCTCGTCCTGCGGTCCGGTCAGCGCCGCGAGCGCCGCCTACTGGCTGATCTGCGATGCGCACGACTCGGTGTTGGTGATCCAGCGCGTGAAGACCGGCGCCAGCGTCGGGTTCGCGGCGTATCCGAGGCGCCAGCCGGTCATCGCGTACGTCTTCGATGCGCCGTCGGAAATGATGGTCCGCTCGCGCATGCCGGGCACCGTCGCGATCGACACGAACGTCGCCGTCGTAGACCAGCTTGCGAGTAGATCTCGTCGGCGTAGATCCAGACCTCCGGGTGGCTGCGCAGGATCTCGGCGATCGCCTCGAGGTCCCCACGCGTCAGCAGGCCGCCCGGTCGGGTTGTGCGGCGAGTTCAGGATCAGCAGCCGGGTCTTCGGCCCGATCTTGGCCTCGAGGTCGCTCGGGTCGAACGCGAAACCGCGCGCTTCGCGCAGCGGCAGGCCGACCGGCACCGCGCCGTTGGCGACGATCAGCGATTCGTAGATCGGGAAGCCCGGGTTCGGGATAGATCACCTCGTCGCCCACACCGTGGTCGGTGACCGACGGGATCGTGTAGCCGATGAACGGCTTGGCGCCGGCGCCGACCACGACGTCGTCGGGCGCGATCGATGCCGCGCAGCGCGCACATCGAGCTCGCGACCGCGGCACGCAGCTCGGCGATGCCCGCCGAGGGCGTGTAGCCGTGCTTGCCGCTCGCGGATCGCCTCGATGGCGGCGTCCTGGATGTGCGTCGGCGTCGGGAAGTCGGGCTGGCCGATGCAGAAGGAAATGATGTCCTTGCCCTCGCGCGATCAGCTTGTTCACTTCGGCGAGGACGACGAACGCGTTCTCGGTGCCCAGCGCGCTGGCACGGCGAGAGAGGTTTGGCATGGCGCGGCGATTATAGGAGCGGGGTCACGCTGCCAGTGCAGCCCAGTGTCGAACGCAGGCCCGGGCCAGTGCGTCGGTCGAATCGATGCAGCGCGCGCGCAGCGGCGAGGCGATCGCGTCGAGCGCGATCGGCAGTTCGGTGCAGGCCAGCACCACCGCGGCGGCGCCGCGCGCGAGTTCGGCCGCGATCACCGGCTCGAGCAGGCGACCGCCCTCCACTGCCGCGCCGCGCTTCACGGCGTCGATCGCCGGTTGCACGGCACGGTCGTACGTTGCTTCGTCCGGCGCGGAGAGCGCGATGCCGCGCGTGACCAGGCGTTGCTCGAACACGCGCGTTTGCAAGGTCGCCCGCGTGGCCACGATGCCGAGTTCGCGCGCCCCCGCTGGAAGCAGTTCGGCCACCGCGTCGACGATGTGGACGAACGGCACCGTGCTGCCCGCGACGAGGTCGTCGTACCAGTGATGCGCGGTATTGCACGGCATCGCCAGCATCGTGGCGCCCGCCTCGAGCAGGCGGTCGCGAGCCCGGATCAGGGCCGGCAACGGTGACGGCCCGCCGCGCAGGATCGCCGCCGGCCGTGACGGGATCTGCGGCACGGAATGGATCAGTACCGGGATGTGCTCGTCGTCGTCCCTCGCCGGCGTGGCGTCGATCAGCTTGCGGAAGAAGTCCGCCGTCGCCAGCGGTCCCATGCCGCCGATCACGCCCAGCATGGTCTACAGCCCGAGGCGCTCGGTCCAGCCGTGCACGTAGCCGAACAGGCCGACGGCACCGCCCGTGTGCAGGAACACGATGTTCTGGCCCTTTGCGAACTGGCCCTTGCGGATCAGGTCGATCAGGCCCGCCATCGCCTTGCCGGAGTACACCGGGTCGAGCAGGATTGCCTCGGTGCGCGCGACGAGTTCGAGCGCTTCCATCATGCCCGGCGTCGGCAATGCCGTAGCCCTCACCCACGTACTGGCGTTGGCCACGACGTCGCTCGCGCTTCACCGTGCCCGGTACGCCCAGCATCTCGGCCGTCCGTGCGGCGAGCGCATACACCTTCTCCTCCTGCACCGGCTTCGGCGCGCGCACGCCGATTCCGAGCACCGGAATCCCCGGCGCGAGCCTTCGAGCCCGCGAGCAGGCCGGCCTGCGTTCCGGTGCTGCCGGTCGCGTGCACCAGCAGGTCGATGTCGAGCGCGAGGTCGTTGGCCTGCTCGGCCAGTTCCAGCGCGCAGGTGACATAGCCGAGCGCGCCGATCGGATTGGAGCCGCCGCCCGGAATCACGTAGCGTCTGGCGGCCCGCAGCTGGTCGGCCACCGCGGTTCGCCTGGCGCGTCCATGTCGAGGCCGCCGGCACGCTCTCGGCGGTTGCGCCAAGCAGGCGATCGAGGATGACGTTGCCGTCGTTGTTGTAGTCGTCGTCCGTGGAGCCGGTGCGGTCCTCCAGCAGGATCTGGCACTGCATCCCGAACTTCGCGGCAAGGCTGCGGTTTGCCGCGCGTGATTCGACTGCGTCGCTCCCTGCGTGACGACGATGTCCGCCTTCTTCGCCAGCGCCTCGCCCATGAGGAACTCCAGCTTGCGCGTCTTGTTGCCACCGGTCGACAGTCCCGTGCAGTCGTCGCGCTTGATCCACAGGTTCGGGCCGCCGAGCAGGCGGGTGAGGTTGCCCATCGGCTCGAGGGGCGTCGGCGCGTGCGTCAGCCGCACGCGCGGGAATCGGGCCAGCTTCATTTCGTCCTTGGTTCCGGAGGCGTGATCTCGAACACCTGGCGCAGGTAGGCCAGGTAGGCAACGTCTTCGCACATGTTCTTCTCGGGCGAGTCCGACAGCTTCGCGACGGGCTGCCCGTTGCAGCGGACCATCTTGATCACGATCTGCAGCGGCGTGTAGCCCAGGTCGTTGGTCAGGTTGGTGCCGACGCCGAAGGCGATGCGGGCCCGGTCACGGAACCGCTGGTACAGCTCGATCACCTTCGGGATCGTCAGCGAGTCGGAGAACACGATCGTCTTCGTCCGCGGATCGACGCGATTGCGCTCGTAGTGCGCGATCAGGCGCTCACCCCACTCCATCGGGTCGCCGGAGTCGTGCCGGGCACCGTCGAACAGCTTGCAGAAGTACAGGTCGAAGTCGCGCAGGAATGCGTTCATCCCGTACACGTCCGACAGCGCGATGCCGAGGTCACCGCGGTACTCCCGGGCCCACGTTTCGAAGCCGAAGGTCTGGGAGTCGCGCAACCGCGGGCCCAGTGCCTGGCATGCCTGCAGGTACTCGTGCGCCATCGTCCCCAGCGGGGTGAGCCCGTGCCTTGCCGCGTACATCACGTTGCTGGACCCGGCCAGGTTGTCGCCCAGGCCCTCCTTGAGCGCGGCGATCACTTCCTCGTGCCACAGCCGCGAGAAGCGCCGGCGCGTGCCGTAGTCGGCAATCCGCACGCCCTCCATCGCCGGGTTCTGCGCGATCAGCGCGATCTTTTCGCGCAGCCGGCGGCGGCCCTCGACGAAGTCGGGCGCCTTCTGCGTGGCGCGGAAGTAGACCTCGTTGACGATGGCCAGCACCGGGATCTCGAACAAGATCGTGTGCAGCCACGGGCCCCTGATCACGATCTCGATCTCGCCGTTGTCCTGCGGCGAAGGGTTGATCGTGATGTACTTGGTGTTGAGCTGGAACAGTCCCAGGAAGTCGACGAAGTCGCTCTTGATGAACCGCAGGTCGCGCAGGTACGCGAGTTCCTGCTCGCGGAAGCGCAGCGTGCACAGGAAGTGCACCTGTTCGCGGATCTCGTCGACGTACGGCCGGAGGTCGATGCCGGCATTGCGGCACTTGAACCGGTACTCGACGCTGGCGCCCGGAAAGTGATGCAGCACGACCTGCATCATCGTGAACTTGTACAGGTCGGTGTCGAGCAGTGACGTGATGATCATCGGGGCATTGTAGGCAGATCAAACGCCCAGGACTCGCTGCACCGCGGCGCTGGGCGCGAGCAGGTCCTGCCGCGTGGCCTCGCCGACCAGGTGCCCCTGCTCGATCAGCACGGCCCGGTCCGCAATCGTCGCGACGAACGCCAGGTTCTGCTCTGACACCAGTACCGCGACACCGCGCTCGCGCATCGCCAGCACCGCCTTCTTCATGCCGCCGACGACGATCGGCGCGATGCCCTCCGACGGTTCGTCGAGCAGTACCACCCGTGGATTGGCGGCGAGCGTGCGCGCGACGGCGAGCATCTGCTGCTCGCCGCCGCTCATCGCGCTCGCCGGCCGGTCGAGCATCGACGCAAGGTTCGGGAAAAGCTGCAGCAGGTCGGCCTCGGCGAAGCCTCCGCGCACCGGGCGTGCGACCAGCCGCAGGTTCTCCGCGACGGTGAGGTCGGTGAAGATGCGGCGATCCTCGGGCACGTAGCCAAGCCCGCGTCGCGCACGCGCGTGTGGCGGCAGCGCGCTCACGTCCTTGCCGTCGAGCAGCACCTCCCCGCGCACGCGGGCGCCGAGGCCCATGGCTGCCCGCAGCAGCGACGTCTTGCCGGCGCCGTTGCGCCCCACGAGCGCCACGACCTCACCGGTTGCGACAACCAGGTCCACGTCGAACAAGACTTGCGCGTCGCCGTGGAACGCCGACACGCGCCGCAATTCCAGCGCGGGCGACGTCGATGCCCCGGCGCCGAGCGCCGGCTTCCCGTCGGGCAGTGGACGCGCGGTGCTCACGCCGCGTCCCCGAGGTAGACGCGGCGCACCTCCGGATCGACGCGCACGGCTTCCGGAGCGCCGTCGGCCACCAGGCGCCCCGAAGACAGCACGAGCACGCGCTGCGCGAAGCCGAACACCACATCCATGCTGTGCTCGGTGAACAGCACGGCCATCCGGCGTGCCGCGGCGAGTTCGACCACGAGGCGCATCAGCGCCGTGCGCTCGCCCGGCGCCATCCCCGCGGTCGGCTCGTCCATCAGCAGGAGTCGCGGTCCGGTCGCCAGCGCCAGCGCGAACTCGAGCCGCTTCAGGTCGCCGTAGGCCAGCGTCGCAGCGGCGACCTGCGCGCGTTCGGCAAGGCCCACCTGCGCGAGGAGCGTGTGGGCGGCGTCCACGTGGCGGCGCCACAGCGCTGCGCCGACGCTCAGTGGCGACCGTGCCGCTTCCAGTGCCACCTGCGCGTTCTGCAGCGCCGTCATCGACGCGAACGCCTGCGCGACCTGGAAAGTGCGGCCGATGCCGAGCCGGGTGCGGGCGGCGGTCGAAAGGGCATCGAGCGATTGACCAAGGTAGCGCACGTGTCCTGCGTCCGCGGCCAGCTGGCCGCCGATCACGTTGAAGAGCGTCGACTTGCCCGCGCCGTTCGGTCCGATCAGCGCCGCCACCTCGCCATCGTCGAGCGCAAAAGTCACGCCGTCGACCGCGCGCACGCCGCCGAAGCTCTTCTGCACGTTCTCGACAGCGAGGACGCTCACCCTGGCCTCCCTCCGAAACGACGGCGCAGGAAGCCGACGATGCCGCCGGGGAACAGCACCACGAGCGCGACGATCGCCAGGCCGAGCACGAGCCGCCAGTGGTCGGTCGCCCGCACGAGTTCGGTCGACAGGCCGTGATACACCAGCGCACCGACGAGTGGCCCGCTCAGCGTCTGCAGTCCACCGAGCAGGACCATGACCAGCGCGTCGACCGAGACGGGAATGGACAGCGCGGTCGGGAAGACCGCGCCCTTCTGCAAAGCATGCAGTGCGCCGGCCAGCCCCGCGAACAGCCCGCCGGCGGCAAAGGCAAGCCAGCGCACGCGCGCGACATCGATGCCGAGGGCCTCGGCGCGCAACGCGCTGTCGCGGGTGGCGCGCAGCGAGAATCCGAACGGCGCCACCGCGGCGCGGCGCAACGCCAGCAGAGAAGCCGCGACCACCCCGAGCGTGAGCCAGTAGAAGCCGAGTTCACCGGCCAGCGCGGCCGGCAGCGACGACCACAGACCGAGCACGCCGTTGTCGCCGCCGGTGATGTCGACCCACTGGATCGCGGTCGACGACAGGATCTGCGCGAATGCGAGGGTCAGCATGGCGGCGTAGACGCCCGCGGAGCGCAGCACGACGACACCGACCAGCAGCGCCACCGCGGCCGCGGCGATCGGCCCGCCAACGAGTGCAAGCGCGAACGGCGCGTCGGCGAGCTGGATCGCGAGCGCGACGGCGTAGGCGCCAAGCCCGAAGAACGCCGCGTGACCGAACGACACGATGCCGCCAAGCCCCATCGCGAAGTGAAGGCTGGCGGCCAGCAGCGACGCGATCGCCATTTCGGTGGCGATCACGACGATGTAGTCGCCGACCACGAGGGGCAACAACGCGGCGACGGCGAAGGCGGCGAGCCACAGCCACTTCGCGCGGGTCGGCAGCGGCACGAACGGCAGGTGCGTCGGCGGCTTGGCCGATGCCTCGGCCTGCGGGCGCCCGAGCAGGCCGTGCGGACGCACGACCAGGACCACCGCCATCACGACGAAGATGAGCACCAGCGTCGACTGGGGCAGCCACCAGGTGCCGAACGCGTGCAGCAGCCCGATCGCGATCGAGGCCCACAGCGCGCCGGTCACGGACCCGAGCCCGCCGACCACGACGACCACGAAGGCCTCGACGAGGATTCCCATGTCCATCTGCAGGTTGACGGTCTCCCGCGGGATCTGCAGGGCGCCCGCCAGCCCGGCGAGGAACGCTCCGAGCGCGAACACGGACGTGAACAGGACCCGTTCGTTGATGCCGAGCGCGCCCGCCGTCTCGCGGTCCTGCGCCGACGCACGGATCCACACGCCCCAACGCGTGCGCCGGAGCAGCCACGCAAGCAGGGCGAACACGAGGGGACCGACGACGATCAGGAACAGCGTGTACTCGGGAATGAACGCGCCGAACAGCTCTACGCTGCCCGCGAGCCCAGGCGCCCGTGGCGCGAAGCGTTCCTCGGGACCCCAGGTGATGAGCACGAGGTCCTGGACCACCAGCACGAGCCCGAAGGTCGCGAGCAGCTGGAAGATTTCCGGCGCGGCATAGATCCGCCGCAGCACCACGACCTCGATCAGCGCGCCGACCAGCGCGACCGCCAGCGCGGCGATCAGCAGCCCGCGAGAAGAACCCGAGCGGCGTCGATGGCAGCGTGGCGGTGATCGTCGACGCCACGTAGGCGCCCACCATGTAGAGCGAACCGTGCGCGAAATTGACGACCCGCGTGACGCCGAAGATCAGCGTCAGTCCGGCGCTGATCAGGAACAGCGTCGAGCCATACGACAGGCCCGCGACGAACTGGCCGAAGATCAGGTCCACGGGGAGTCGCGCGGCCCCTCAGCCGCCGGCGTCACTTCTGCGCTTCGGCAGGTCGGCGCCTGGCGACCTCGGCATCCGTGGGCAGGAACTTCGCGCCGTCGGCGTAGCGCCAGTCCACCATCGTTCCCCGGCCGTCGCGCACATCGAGCTTGCCGACGAAGGCACCCATCGTCGACTGGTGATCGACGCGGCGGAACACGACCGGCCCGAAGGGCGTCGTCCACGCGAGCCCGCGCATCGCCGCGATCATCTTCTCGGTGTCGGTCGACTTCGCCTTCTTCAGCGCCTCGACTATCGCGGTGAAGGTCGAGTACCCGACGACCGAGCCGAGGCGCGGGTTGTCCTTGTAGCGCTGGTAGTACGCGTTGAAGAACTTCGCGTGCTCGGGCGTCGCGATCTGGTCCCACGGATAGCCCGTGACGATCCAGCCCTTTGGCGTCTCGTCCTTCAGGACGTCGAGGTACTCGGGCTCGCCCGACAGCAGGCTGACGACCGGCACCCGCGGGAACAGCCCGCGCAGGTTGCCCTCACGCACCAGGCGCGGCAGGTCGGCCCCGAAGGTCACGTTGAAGATCGCCTCGGGCCGCGCGGCGAGGATGGCCTGCACCGTGCTCGCCGCCTCCAGCTTGCCCAGCGCGGGCCACTGCTCGGCGACGAACTCGACGTCCGGCCGGCGCGCCTTCAGCAGCGCCTTGAAGCTTGTCACGGCCGACTGGCCGTACTCGTAGTTCGGCGCGATGATGGCCCAGCGTTTCGCCGGCAGCTTTGCCGCCTCTTCGACCAGCATCGCCGACTGCATGAACGTGCTCGGACGCAGACGGAACGTGTAGCGGTTGCCCTTTTCCCACACCAGGGCGTCGGTCAGCGGCTCGGCGGCGACGAACAGCACCTTCGAGCGCAGCGCGAAGTCGGCGACGGCGAGGCCGACGTTCGAGAGAAAGGTGCCGGCCAGCAGCGCGACTTTCTCGTTCGACACCAGCTCGGTCGCAAGGCGGATCGCGTCCTCCGGCTTGCCGGCGTCGTCCCGCGAGACCACTTCGATCCGGCGCCCCAGCACTCCGCCGGCCGCGTTCGCTTCCTCGACGGCGAGCTGCCATCCCATCCGGTACGGGATCGTGAACTGCGGGATGGTGGAGTAACTGTTGATCTCGCCGATGCGGATCGGGCCGGCCTGCGCGAACGTCCGCGACAGCGGTGTCGACAGCGCAGCCAGCGCGAGAAGCTCACGACGCGTGGTCATCGGAATAGCCTTGTTGTCAGAGGGAAAACTCGCAGGGCGACCGAGCCCCGTCAGCTAGAATACCGGCTTTGCACGGCGGGCGTTCCTGCCTTCGGCCGTGCCTTCGATGGAGCCCTGAGGATGACGCATGTCGTCGTCGAATCGTGCATCAAGTGCAAGTACACCGACTGCGTCGACGTCTGCCCGGTCGACTGCTTTCGCGAAGGTCCGAACATGCTTTCGATCGACCCGGACGAGTGCATCGACTGCGCAGTCTGCATCCCGGAGTGTCCCGTCAACGCGATCTACGCCGAGGAAGACGTCCCGGAGGACCAGCGCGACTTCATCCCGCTGAACGCGGAACTTGCCAGGCAATGGCCGGCGATCACGCGCATGAAGCCCCACGCGGCCGACGCGGACGACTGGAAGGACGTCCGCGACAAGCGTCACTTGCTGGAACGGTGACTGCTCAGGTGTGCCCTGAAGAGGGCCAGTGGGTCCGTTATCCGGGCCGAGCGCCGGAAGCCATCTCAGCAAAATTGCCTATGCCCGGCCTACCGCGCATAATCCCGCACTGGCCCTGCGCCGTTTCGGGTGGAGCCGCCGGCACCAGATGGTCAGTTGCATGGGGACTTTCGAGGAGCGTGAGTTGAGCGGAGAGCGCCGTGCTGTATCACCTGCATGAGCTGCAGCGTCGATTCCTGAATCCCCTGTCGGTGTGGGCCCAGGCCACATCGGAACTCTTCACCAGTCCCTACAGTCCGCTCGCGTACACGCCGGTTTCACGCCGACTGGCGGCCGGCTACGACCTGCTGCACCGGGTCGGCAAGTACTATGAAAAGCCCGAATTCGGGCTGCGCACCACCACGGTCGACGGCAAGGAAGTCCCGATCGTCGAGGAGACGCTGGAGACCAAGCCGTTCTGCCGCCTGCTGCACTTCAAGCGCGTGTGGCCGAACGGCATGCGCAAGCGCCCGGCCGACCCGAAGGTCCTGATCGTCGCGCCGCTGTCCGGGCACCATGCCACGCTGCTGCGCGACACGGTGCGCGCGCTGCTGCCTGATCACGACGTCTGCATCACCGACTGGACCGACGCGCGGCTGGTGCCGCTGGCCCAGGGCCCCTTCCATCTCGACGATTACGTCGAATACGTAATGGACTTCATCCGGCTGCTCGGGCCGGACGTGCACGTGATCTCGGTGTGCCAGCCGACCGTTCCCGTGCTGGCCGCGGTGTCTCTGATGGCCAGCGACAAGGACCCCAGGCTGCCGCGCTCGATGACGATGATGGGCGGGCCGATCGACACGCGCCGCAATCCGACGCAGGTCAACGCGCTGGCCAAGCGGAAGAACTTCGACTGGTTCGAGAGCAACGTGGTGTTCAAGGTGCCGTCGGCGCATCCGGGCTACCTGCGCAAGGTGTATCCGGGGTTCCTGCAGCACGCCGGCTTCGTGGCGATGAACCCGGACCGCCACCTGAACTCGCACTGGGACTACTACCTCGACCTCGTCAAGGGCGACATGGACGACGTCGACGGCCATCGCAAGTTCTACGACGAATACAACGCCGTCATGGACCTGCCGGCCGAGTATTACCTCGACACCATCAAGGTCGTGTTCCAGGAGCACCGTCTGCCGAACGGCACGTGGGAGGTGCGCGGCAAGCCGGTGCGGCCGCAGGACATCCGCAGCGTGGCGCTGTTCACGATCGAAGGCGAGCTCGACGACATCTCCGGCAGCGGCCAGACGCAGGCCGCGCACGACCTCTGCACCGGCATTCCGAAGATCAGGCAGAAGCACCTGACCGCCGAGGGCGCCGGTCACTACGGCATCTTCAGCGGCCGTCGCTGGCGCGAACAGATCGCGCCGCAGATCCGCGACTTCATCCGCGCCAGCGCCTGACCGGAGCGACGGGGCCTTCGCGCGAATCGGTTCGTCCGGTTGGCGGAAGGCAGGAGGATCCCGCCGGCCCTAAAGTGACGGCTTCGGGCCGGCACCTGCGTTGCGCCCGTTCCCTTGGAGGAACTCCCATGGCCGTTCTCCGCCGCGTCATCGCCGCGACCGCCGCAACCTGCGTCCTGGCCACCAGCCTGCCGGTGGTGGCTCAACCGGCCGCGTCGCCCTCGATCGTCACGACCGAGGAAGCAATCGCGGGTTCCGTGCAGCAACGGGTGGGCGAACTGCTGGCACGGGCCGAGGTCCGCGAGGCACTCGCGGCGCGCGGGGTCGATCCCGTGCAGGTCGAGGCACGGGTCGCGGCCCTGACCGACGAGGAAGCGCGCCAACTTGCCGGGGAACTCGATCGCCTGCCGGCGGGCGCGAGCAGCGTCATCGGCGTTCTCTTCGCTGTATTCATCATCCTTCTGATCACGGACATCCTCGGGCTGACGAAGGTATTCCCGTTCACGCGTTCGGTGAAGTGACGCTTAGATACCGGGCCCCCGCCACGGCGGGGGCCCGCAGTGCTCGCGTCGCTCCTCGCGGGCTGCGCGACGCCGCCGATGACGTCGGCGCTGCTGGCGCAGCCGCCGCACACGCGTCCCGTGCGCGCCGAACTTGCGCACGTTCCATTTTTTCCCCAGGACGAATACCAGTGCGGCCCCGCGGCGCTCGCGACCGTGCTTGGCGCCGCCGGCGCAAACGCAACGGTCGATGCGCTGGTGCCGCAGGTGTTCCTGCCCGCACGGGCCGGTTCGCTGCAGGCCGAGATGGTTGCGACCGCGCGCAGGTACGGTCGCCTGGCGATTGTGCTTCCGCCGAAGCTCGACGCCGTGATTGCCGAAGTGGCCGCGGGGCGTCCGGTCGTCGTGCTGCAGAACCTGTCGCTGCCGGCCCTGCCGCGCTGGCATTACGCGGTCGTGGTCGGGTTCGATCTCGCGGACGGCGACGTCGTGTTGCGCTCAGGCAGCACCAGCCGACTGGTGATGCCGCTGTCGGTCTTCGAGCGGACCTGGGCGCGCAGTGACCATTGGGCCATGGTGGTGACCGCGCCGGGCGATCTTCCGGCGTCGCCCGACAGCAGAGCACTGCTGGTCGCCGCCGCCGCGCTCGAGCGCGTCGATGCGCGTTCTGCGGGCCCCGCCTACGAGGCACTGACAGTTCGCGACCCCGGGTTCTACGGGGCGTGGTTCGGTCTCGGAAATGTCCGACATGCAATCGGCGATACGGCCGGCGCGCTGCGAGCGTTCGAGCGCGCGACACAGGTCGATCCAGCAGCGGCTGATGCCTGGAACAACCTGGCCCTGGTGCATCTCGCCGCTGGTCGCCCGGACGAGGCGCGCAATGCCGCCGAGCGCGCGGTCGCCCTCGGCGGACCGCGCGTCTATCGTTATCGCGAAACACTGCGCGTGGTGGAGCGCACCGCCGGGTCCTGAAGCGGTGCCGGCTGCGATAATCGTCGCGCCGGGTCGATCGCGTGGCTCACCGCAGCATCGCGATCGAGCCGTTGCCGCCCGAATGCACAAAGACGCCGCCACCGCCCTCGCCGATCGCATCGATGCGCTGCTTCCACAGACGCAGTGCACGAAGTGCGGCTATGCCGGTTGCCGCCCGTACGCCGATGCGATCGCCGCGGGGAGCGCGCCGATCAACCAGTGCCCTCCCGGCGGCACGGCCGGCATCGCCGGACTCGCCGCGCTGCTGCACCGTCCCGTGCTGCCACTGAACCCGGCAAACGGCGTCGAGAAACCGCTCACGGCAGCAGTGATCGACGAGGCGCTCTGCATCGGCTGCACGCTGTGCATCCAGGCCTGCCCGGTGGACTGCATTGTCGGCGCCCCTACGAAGATGCACACCGTGATCGAGTCCCAGTGCACGGGCTGCGACCTATGCCTTCCGCCGTGCCCGATGGACTGCATCGCGATGGTTCCGGTGCAGCCGACGCGCGCGTGGACGCGAGCCGACGCCGAGGCGGCCCGACATCGCCACGCCGTGCGCAACGCGCGCCGCGCCACCGAGCAGGCCCGCAACGAGCGGCGCCTTGCAGAGAAGGCGGTCGCCAGGCTCGCCGAGCTGGACACGCGCGACGACCTGGCGCCGGAGCAGGCCGACCGCAGGAAGTCCGTCGTCCAGGCCGCCCTCACCCGCGCGCGCGCCCGCCGTGCCGCCTCGACCACGCCCACGGCAACCGAATGAACCCCGCCAAACGGCGCGCGATCTACGAGACGCTGCGCGAGCTGAATCCGCATCCCGCCACGGAGCTCGAGTACTCGACGCCGTTCGAACTGCTTGTGGCCGTCGTGCTGTCCGCGCAAGCGACCGACAAGAGCGTCAACGCGGCGACGCGGGCGCTGTACAAGGTCGCCAACACGCCGCAGGCGATCGTCGCGCTCGGCGAGGAAGGCCTCGCCGCCTACATCCGGACGATCGGGCTGTACCGCACGAAGGCGCGCAACGTCGTCAGCCTGTCACGGCTGCTGCTCGAGCGCCACGGAGGCGAAGTGCCGCGCGAGCGCGAAGCCCTCGAGGCTCTGCCCGGCGTCGGCCGCAAAACGGCAAACGTCGTGCTGAACACCGCCTTCGGCGAACCGACGATCGCGGTCGACACGCACATCTTCCGCGTCGCGAACCGCACCAGGCTCGCGCCCGGCGACACGGTCGACGAGGTCGAGGCGCGGCTGGAGAAATTCACGCCGGACGAATTCAGGAAAGACGCGCACCACTGGCTGATCCTGCACGGCCGCTACATCTGCAAGGCGCGCACGCCCGAGTGCTGGCGCTGCCCGATCGCTGCGTGGTGCGAATTCAAGCCGAAGACTCAGGCCCCGCGCGCGCCGGCACGCCTGCTGCCCGGCCCGTCCGCCGCCGGCGAGTGAGCCCTCGATGTTCAATCCCTCGAAGGACGAGGTCCGTCGCTTCTTCTGTGATGCGTGGGACAGGCATCGCCGTGGCAGCGTCCTGACGCCGCTGGAAGCGATCGCCGTGGACTGGATCCGCCGCCACCCCGAGTACCAGGACGAGCTGGCCGACTCGGCGGCGGCGATGGCCCGGGACTACAGCATCGAAGAGGGGCGGACCAATCCCTTCCTGCACCTGTCGATGCACCTCGCGATTGCCGAGCAGTTGTCCGTGGACCAGCCGCCCGGCATCCGGGCCGCGTACCGGAAGCTCGCCGAGAGGCGCGGCGACGAACACGCCGCCGCCCACGCGGTGATGGACTGCCTCGGCGAGGTCGTGTGGGCCGCGCAGCGCGCCGGCTCTGCCCTGCCGCCGGACGAGATGACGGCGCGCTACCTCGACTGCCTCGAGCGCAAGGCGAGCGGCGACTGAATCGGCACCAAAGGAAAACGGGCCTCGCGGCCCGTTTGTCGTTTCAGCCTTGCGCTCAGCGTTTCTCGTTGTTCAGCGGGCCGGGCAGGCTCGACAGGTAGGCCGCCAGGTTGCGGATGTCGTCGCGCGACAGCGGCTTGGCGAGGCCCGCCATGATGGCGTTCTTGCGTGCGCCGGTCTGGTAGTCGCGCAGCGCCTTCTCCAGGTAGTCGACGTACTGGCCGGCGAGCTTTGGATAGGTCGGATCGACGGCGGTGATGAAGTCCTTGCCGTGGCAGGCGGCGCACTGCTGCTGCGCCAGCTGCTCGCCCTTCTTGACGTCCGCGGCGATCGCCGGCTGCGCGGCGAGCGCCAGTGCGAGGATGATCAGGTTGCGTTTCATCGTGTCGCTCCCGGGTTAGCGGCCGCGCTGGGCGTAATACGCCGCCAGGGCGGCAATCTCGTCGTCGGAGAGACCCTTGGCGACGCCGACCATCGTCGGGTGCTTGCGGTCGCCCTGACGGTACGCCTTCAGCGCCGCCTCGATGTACTGCGGCGACTGGCCGCCGATCTTCGGCACCCGGTAGACCTGCGGGAACGAGGCCTGGTAGCCGGGAATGGAGTGGCAACCGATGCAGGTCGACACCGGCGCTTGCACCGTGCCGGCGGCCGCGCCGGTCTTCTTCTCTTGCGCCACGGCGGCGAACGACAGCATCGCCGCCGCCGCGAGCAGCAGGATTCTGGAAAGTTTCATCCGGATGATCCGTCCTGGAGTTTGAGTCTCTTGGTTGTGGTGACTGCCGCGCGGGCTGGCGCCCCGCTGCCTCCCCGTAAAACAGCGCGCGATTGTAGCGGAGTGGTTCGACCACGGAACCCGCGGGCCGACGCGCCGCAGCTGAAAGGACCCGGTGCGTATACTCGACGGGCCCCTGGCAGCCCCCTCCCGAACAACCCGAATGTCCCCGATGCCCCGCTTCGAAGGTTCCAGCACGTACGTCGCCACCGACGACCTGAAACTCGCCGTCAACGCGGCCCTGACGCTGCAGCGGCCGCTGCTGATCAAGGGCGAGCCAGGCACCGGCAAGACCATGCTGGCCGAGGAAGTCGCCACGGCGCTCGGCATGCCGCTGCTGGCGTGGCACATCAAGTCGACCACCAAGGCGCAGCAGGGCCTGTACGAGTACGACGCGGTGTCCCGCCTGCGCGATTCGCAGCTCGGCGACGCACGCGTGCAGTCGATCGAAAACTACATCGTCAGGGGCGTGCTGTGGCAGGCCTTCGATTCGCCCGACCCGGCGGTGCTGCTGATCGACGAGATCGACAAGGCCGACATCGAGTTCCCGAACGACCTGCTGCGCGAACTCGACCGCATGGAGTTCTTCGTCTACGAGACGCGACAGACCATCCGGGCGCGCCATCGGCCGCTGGTGGTGATCACGTCCAACAACGAGAAGGAACTGCCCGACGCGTTCCTTCGGCGCTGCTTCTTCCACTACATCAAGTTCCCGGACAAGGACACGATGCAGTCCATCGTGGACGTCCACTTCCCCGGGCTGCGCAAGGAGCTGCTGCAGAACGCGCTGGCGGTGTTCTTCGGCGTGCGCGACCTGCCGGGGCTGAAGAAGAAGCCGTCGACTTCGGAACTGCTCGACTGGCTGAAGCTGCTGGTCGCCGAGCAGATTCCGGCTGACGTGCTGCGCTCGAAGGACGACAAGCTCGCGGTGCCGCCGCTCGCCGGCGCGCTGCTGAAGAACGAGCAGGACATGCACCTGTTCGAGCGGCTGGTCTTCATGGCGCGCAACAACCGCTGACGCGATGGACACGCCTTCGCCGATCACGCTCGAGGGCCACGGCGTGCGGCTCGAGCCGCTGACACGCGAGCACCACGACGGGCTGGTCGCGGCCGCGCAGGACGGCGAACTGTGGAAGCTCTGGTTCACGTCGGTGCCCGAGCCCGACCAGGCGCACGCGTACATCTCGGCCGCGCTGGCCGGCCAGGAAGCGGGCCACATGCTGCCGTGGGCCGTGCGCGAACTCGCGACCGGGCTGATCGCCGGCAGCACGCGCTACCACGACATCGTGCCGGCCGCCGGCCGCGTCGAGATCGGGTACACGTGGTACGCGCGCCGCTGGCAGAAGAGCCACGTAAACACGGCCTGCAAGCTGCTGCTGCTCGGCCACGCGTTCGATGCGCTCGGCTGCGATGTCGTCGGACTGCGGACCGACAACTTCAACTTCGCTTCGCAGCAGGCGATCGAGGCGCTCGGCGCGAAGAAGGACGGCGTGATCCGGCACCACGCGCCGCGCCGCGACGGCACCGTGCGCGACACCGTGATGTACAGCATCCTCGCGACCGAGTGGCGCGACGTGAAGCGCCACCTCGAAGCGCGTCTGGTGCGGCATCGCTGAGCCCATGCTGATCGACTTCTTCTTCCACCTGCGCGCGGCGAAGCTCAAGGTCTCGATCAACGAGCTGCTGACGCTGCTCGAGGCCGTCCGGCGCGACGTGATCGGGCCGTCGATCGACGAGTTCTACTACCTGTCCCGGGCGACGCTGGTCAAGGACGAGACCCAGTTCGACAAGTTCGACCGCGCCTTCGGCGAGTACTTCCGCGGCGTGACCACGCACATCGATCTCGCGAAGGAGATCCCGGACGAGTGGTTCAAGCAGGTGCTGGAGCGCGCCTTCACGCCCGAGGAGATCGCAAAGCTCGAGAAGCTCGGCTGGGACAAGCTGATGGAGGAGTTCAGGAAGCGCCTCGAGGAGCAGGACGGCGCCCACCACGGCGGAAGCCGCTGGATCGGCTCGGGCGGCACCTCGCCGTTCGGCCACGGCGGCGCGCACCCGGAGGGCATCCGGGTCGGCGGCCCGAGCAAGGGCGGCAAGTCGGCCGTCAAGGTATGGGAGATGCGCGGCTACCGCGACTACGACGACAGCGTCGAGCTCGGCACCCGCAACATCAAGGTCGCCCTGCGGCGCCTGCGGCGCTTCGCGCGCGAAGGCGCGGATCTCGAGCTCGACCTGCACGACACGATCGAGTCCACCGCGAAGAACGCCGGCTGGCTGGACCTCAAGCTGGTGCCCGAGCGCCACAACACGGTGAAGGTGCTGATGCTGCTCGACGTCGGCGGCACGATGGACGAGCACATCAAGCGCACCGAGGAGCTCTTCTCCGCCGCGAAGAGCGAGTTCAAGCACCTCGAGTTCTACTACTTCCACAACTGCGTGTACGAGTTCCTCTGGCGCAACAACCGGCGCCGTTACACCGAGCGGTTCGCGACCTGGGACGTGATCCGCAAGTACCCGCACGACTGGAAGCTGATCTTCGTCGGCGACGCGACGATGAGCCCGTACGAGGTGCTGCAGCCGGGCGGCTCGGTCGAGTACAACAACGAGGAAGCGGGCGCGGTGTGGCTGCAGCGCTTCTTCCACACCTTTCCGAAATCGGTGTGGATCAACCCCGAGCCCGAAGGCCTGTGGCAGTACCGCCAGTCGGTGTCCGTCATCCGCCAGCTCGCGGGCGGCAGGATGTTCCCGATGACGCTCGAGGGGCTGACGCGGGCGATGCGTCAGCTGACGAAGTGACCGGCCGGGCGCGATCACGCCCCCCGGAGGGCCGCGGGCTCAGCTGACGAAAGGCGGCGCCGCCTTCAGCACTTCATCGACGGTCGTGACGCCCTTCGCGATCTTCTCGGCGCCCGACACCCGCAGCGAGCGCAGTCCGTCGCGCGCCGCCTGCGAGCGAAGCTCCGTGAGGTCGGCGCCGCGCGCGACCAGCGCCCGCAACGCATCCGTCATCACCAGCAATTCGATCAAGCCGGTCCGGCCCATGTAACCCGTGTGCCGGCACTCGAGGCAGCCGACCGGCTTGTACACGGACTCCGGCACGTTCGAGCGCCACGGGGCGACGATTTCCCTCCACAGCGCCGGATCCACCGGCTCGCCCACCGACTTGCACTGCGGGCACAGCGTCCGCACCAGCCTTTGCGCAAGGATGCCGATCAGCGTGGCGTTGACGAGATAGTTCGGCACGCCGAGCTCGAGCAGGCGCGCGATCGACGACGCCGCGTCGTTCGTGTGCAGCGTGGAGAACACCAGGTGCCCGGTGAGCGCGGCCTGCACGGCCATGTCCGCCGTTTCCTTGTCGCGGATCTCGCCGACCATGATGATGTCCGGGTCCTGCCGCATCAGCGCGCGCAGCCCGTCGGCAAAGCCGAGGTCGATGCCGTGCTGGACCTGCATCTGGTTCAGCGCCGGGTCGACCATCTCGATCGGGTCCTCGACCGTGCTGACGTTCACTTCGTCGGTCGCCAGCTGCTTCAGCGTCGAATACAGCGTGGTCGTCTTGCCCGACCCGGTCGGCCCCGTGACGAGCACGATGCCGGACGGCCGGTGGATCAGGTCCTCCCAGACTTTCGCCTCGTCGTTCGAGAAGCCAAGTTCGGCGTAGCTGCGGACCACGACTTCCGGATCGAAGATCCGCATCACCAGCTTCTCGCCGAACGCGGTCGGCAGCGTCGAGAGGCGGATCTCGACCTCGCGGCCCGCGTTCGTGCCGCTTGCGATCTTGGTCTTGATGCGGCCATCCTGTGGACGGCGCTTCTCGACGACGTCCATGCGACCGAGAAGCTTGATGCGGCTCGTCATCGCGCCCATCACGCTCGACGGCACCTGGTACACCTGGTGCAGCACGCCGTCGATGCGGAACCGCGCGATGCCGACCTCGCGTCGCGGCTCGAGGTGGATGTCGCTGGCGCGCTGGTCGAACGCATACTGCAGCAGCCAGTCGACGATGTGGATCACGTGCGCGTCGTTGGCCTCGACCTTGCCGCCGAGCTCCACGAGCTGCTCGAAGCTCGACACGAGCGGCGCGGCGCCGCCCGCCCGGGCCGCGCCCTTCACCTGCTGCGCCAGCTTGTAGAACTCGGTGGTGTAGCGCGCAACGTCGACCGGGTTGGCGACGACGCGCTTCACGGCCTTCTTCGTGATCTGCTCGATCTCGCGTTCCCAACCGGTCTGGAACGGCTCGCTGGTGGCGATGGTGACTTCGGCGCCCGAGATCGCGACCGGCAGGATCGAGTACGTGCTCGCGTAGGACGACGACATCACGTCGACCACGCGCGTGAAGTCGACCCGCAGCGGATCGATGTGGAAGTACGGCAGGCCGGCCTTGCCGGCGAGCCACTGCGTGAGCGTCTCGAGGTCGAGCAGGCGACGATCGGCCTGCGGCGATCGATAGTTCATCTCCGCCAGCACGGCCAGCGGGTGGCCCGCGCGTTCGCGTCCGCCGGACTGGTTGAAGCGCTCGGCATCGCTCGCCGACAGCAAGCCGTCGGCCACGAGTTGCTTGACGACGTAGCCGCCGGTCACGCGACCGTTCAGGACCGCCGGCGGCTGGCCATGCGGCCGATGCGAGTCGTGGCCTGGACGTCTGTGGGCGCCGGCCGCGTCTTTGGCGTTCATCGGTTCAACGGGGTGAGGCAGTCTGGGACGCGGCATGCCGGTTTGCGAGCTCCTTGGCCCGGTCCGGCGAACCTTCGAAATCGGCGACCACCGCGTCGACCGCGCGCTTCATCAGCGGAACGCTCTCCATCGGCTCGATGTACTTGCGCGCGAGGTAGGACTTCAGCGTGTCCGAGGACAGCACGTGGGCCTTCTGGTTGTGCTCGCCCGAGAACAGGAACAGCGTGCGCAGCGGACTCATCCAGCGCAGCTTGACCTGCTCGAATTCCTTCCCCGTCCACAGCTTGAACCAGGTCCCGCGCTGCCAGCGGCCGACTTCCTCCTGGATCTGCGCGTCCTGCATCGGATCGAGCTTGGCGATGTCGGTCGCCGCCTCCGGCACCAGGATCTCCGCGTCGTGTTCCTTCGCCTGCCGCATGATGAGCCCGGTCGATACGTGGATGCCACCGGGCACCGCGGCAACGGGGAAGGCGCCGGACAGCTGCATCTGGTCGATCTGCACCCGCAGGTCGGACGCCATCAGGCTCGACCTGATGTAGGTCGCCTGGTCGACCGGCTTGACCGCCATCGCGTGGGACTCCATCAGGTGCTTGAAGAACTCGTCGCGCTCGCGCTCGGGCATGTTGATGAGGCCGAGCCCGTCCCGCACCACCCGCACCATGCCCGGGATCAGTTTCACCAGGCGGCTGCGGTCTTCGTTGCTGGCCTTCGGCTGCACCGACCAGACGAGTTCGTGGATGACATCCCGGAACGCCTGCGCGAATCCCGGCTGGGCCTCGTTGCGCACGGCGGCGGCCACCAGCACCTTGACCCACGGGCCGAGCAGGAACTCCTTCATGTACGGCTCGAGGAAAACGCGCTCGAATGCGCGACGGACCTGGATCGTCGTGTTGATCATCAGGACCTCGTGCTTCTCGGCGGCCTCGAGCGCCTTCTTGGCGCGAGCGACCGGGTCGTTGTCCTCCGGCTGGATGTCCGAGACGAACTTGTCGAACTCGCCGTAGACGCGCTCGAACACGCCGACGTCGGTCTCGAAATTCCTGAGGATGTCGGTGACGAGCCGGTCGATCTCCTTCAGGTAGCGCTGGTTGTCGTCGCCGTACGGCTCCCAGCCCGCCGAGGTGCTCGCGATCCGGTCGATCAGCCGGCGCGCAGGGTGTGCGCTCGAGGCGAAGAACGCGGCGTCCACCAGCGCGGCCTTCAGCACCGGGAACTGCAGTCGCGACAGCCGCGCCTTGATGTCCGACGGGACCTGCTTGTCCTGCATCACGTGGTCGAACAGCATGCCGACCAGCTCGATCGTGAGCTTGTCGACGGTCCGCGTCGACTTGGCGATCAGGTCCTGGCGAAAGGCGGCGATCGACTCCGGCGCCGGCATCGCGGAGAAGTCCGCTTCGGCGTCGGGGCCTGGCAGGCCCGCCCGCTGGAACTCCCCGATCGACTGGAGCAGCTGCGGTGGCGCCGGGCCGGCGGCAGCCGGCGACTGCTGGCGGGAACCGCGCACGTTGGATTGCAGCTGCGACAGCAGTCCGCCGAGGAACTCGGACGCCTCCCTCGCCGACAGCACGCCGGACGATGCGCCGCCGGACCGACCTGCACCGGAGGTCGCGCCAGCTCCCGAGCCTCCGACCGTCGTGTTGCGGAACGCCGTGTTTCCCGATGACCCGCCGCCGTACGTGCCGCCAGCACCCGCTTGAGCGCTCGTCGCCGGCCCCTCGCCCGTCCAGTCGCGGCCTCCCGCAAACGATCCGCCCAATGCGCCCGGCCGCGTGTTGCCACCGGTCAGCGTATTGCCGCCCATCAGCGTGTTGCCGCCCATCAGCGTGTCGCTTCCCAGCGTCGTGCTGACGCCAACCTGCGTGGCGCTCCAGCCGGTACGCGGAACCGCCATTGAGCGGCGAATCGCGCGCACGTCGACCCCGTGCCGTACGAAGTGCTCGAGCAACTGGCGAGCGACATTGCCGAGTTCTTCGGCCAGCGGCTTCTCGAACAGCGCCAGGAAGCTTTCGAACGCCTCCTTGCCGAGCTCGGTGTCCTCCGCCGCGCTCATCAGCGCCCGCACGTAGACCGAAGGACCCAGGGGGTTCTCGGAGGTCCGCAGGGAGGGCCGCTCCAGCAGCGCACCGACGATCACGTTCAGGTCGTTCACCGGCTGCTCGATCAGCCCCGCGACCTTGTTCGCGTGACGGTCCACCACGGTGGAGCTCTCGACCGAGACCGCATCGACCAGCGACAGCGTTTCGGCATCGAGCGCCAGCGAAGATCCGGTCCTGCGCGAAGCCGTCAGGTCGGTCAGAAACTGGTCCTGCGCCTCCTGCAGCCGGCCGAGGAACGCCCGCTGCAGTTCCGTGGCGCGCGCCGCGAGGTGACGCTGCACCAGCAGCGCACCGGCATCGGAGCCCGCCTTGGTTCCCGCCTCGCCAATCAGTCCCCGGACCATCGCCGGGAAAGAGGCCCCGATCAGTTCGGACGCGATCGCCATCGCCGAGCGCAGCAGCGCCGACGCATGCGAGGGGCTGACATGGAACGCCTCGCCGCCCGTGCGGCTGGAATCTGGGTTGGGAGGGAACGCCATGGGGTCAGACCGTGGCCGGAGTCCTGCGAAAGTCCGAACTATAGACGCCCGAATCTATCGGCGCGGTCCGGTGTGTCAAGCGACTTTACGTTGTACCAAACTCGCGCGTGGCGGCTTTCCTCGATGGCGCATCAGATCGAAAGCTCGTCCCGCAGCCCGTTCGCAGAACGCAGGCCGGAGACCCAGCGACGCGCCGGCAACTGCCAGCGGGCCTCGAGTTCAGCCGCACGGTCGAGCAGCGCGGCGATCGGAACTGAAAGCGGGGGACCGTTGAAGGCGAGGACGATGCGATTTCCCTCGTCAACCTCCGGCAGCGCGAGCGCGCGATCGTCGAACGCGGAGCAGATGCGCTCGAAACTGGGATCGAAGCGGCGACCGAACAGGTTGAAGCAGGCGACCCCGGGTCGACCCAGCGCCGCGCGGCAGATCCGGTAGAACTCGACATCGTCGTACACCGGCCCGCGCGCGTGCTTGTCGTAGAGGTCGACCTGCAGCCAGTCCGCGCGGCCACGCTGCTTCGGACGCGCGATGAAGTCCTTCGCATCCTCGTGCACGACCGTCAGGCGCGCATCGTCGTCGGGCAGCAGGAACCAGGCGCGCGCGGCGTCGATCACGTCCTGGCTCAGTTCGACGACCAGCACGTCGGCGCTCGGCACGTTGCGATAACAGAATTTCGTGAGCGCCGCCGCTCCCAGGCCCAGTTGCACGATGCGACGCGGCTCCGGCAGGAACAGGCCGGGCGCCATCATCTCCTGCTGGTAGGCGAGTTCGAGCGCGTACGGGCGCGAGACCCGCATGCCGCCCTGGATCCACTCCGTGCCGAAGTGCAGGTAGCGCATGCCGGCCTCTTCGGACAGGGTGACTCCGCTGGTCTTCGGCCGACGCGCCACAGGATGACTCCGCGAGCGCGTCCGCCGCGCTACGCCGGGACTGCAGCGCCCTCGGCTTGCAGATCGCGCAGCAGATGGTCGACGACTCGCTGGAACAGCGGCGACTGTTCCGCGGGCCTGATGCGGCCTGCCCGGACATAGCCACGCAGGATGGACGGCGCGAGGGAGTGCGCCCGCCCGCCTTCGGCCGACGTGAAGAGATAGAAGTGCCCACGCGGGCTGACCCAACGAAGACGGACCCGCTCGGTCTCCTCACCGGTCCAAAGGTCGAACCAGGAGCCGCGCTCCCAGCCCTCGATCATCGCGTCGATGGTGTCGTCGGACAGTTGATCGAACGGGACCAGCTCCTCCGCCGTTACGTGCCCGGGTTCGTCCAGCAGGTTGACCTCGGCGTTGTTAGCGGCCATGGCATCGCGCAACACCTCGGCGGCGATGCTCCACGGCTGTTCGGCCAGCTCCTCGGGAGACGCCTCGATCGGAACCTCGTCGACCTTCCTGCGGAGGGACGTCTGGTCCACCGTCGTGCCGCTCGAGGACGGCGCCTCGCCGGCCTTCACCGCCAGCGCGTGCGACGCCATCAGGCTGCGGAAGAAGGGTCGCATGCCGGAGAAAGGCACATCGATCAGCTGCAGGCCTTCCCGCAGTGTGTTCAGCACGGCCGGGATCGTCTTGACCAGCCGCTTGCGTTCATCGGGATCTGACTTCGCCTGCACGCTCCAGATCAGGTCGGACACAGCGTCACGGAAGCGTCCCGCAAAGCCGGGTTCCGCCCGTTCTCTCAGGGTCGCCGCCACCAGCACCTTGACCCACACATCGAGCAGGAACGCCGAGAGATACGGCTCGGCCGGCACGTCCTCGAGCGCGCGCCGGACGCCGGCTGCCGCGTTGATGGCCATCGCTTCGCGCTTCTCCGCATCCTCGAGCGCTCGCCTGGCGCGCGTCACCGGATCGTCTTCGCGTCCGCGCTCGTCGGCGAGGTACTTCTCGAACTCGTCGAGTGCCGCCTCGAAGATGGTCGGGCCTTCGTTGATCGCCAGCACCACGGTGTTGATGGCCTTGTTGACCTCGGCCAGGTAGCGCGCGTTCTCGTCGCCCTCCGGACGCCAGCCGACCGCCGTGGTCGCGATCCGGTCCATCAGCCGGCGGGCCGGCTGCGATGGCGAGACGAACAGGTCGACGTCCGCCAGCGCCGCCTTCATGACCGGAAACTGGAGCCGCGACAGCGCGATCTTGATCTGTGCGGGAATCTGGTCTTCCTGGTGTATGCGGTCGAACACCATGCCGACCAGTTCGACCGTCAGCTTGTCGACCTGGCGCGTCGCCGTCTCGACCACGTGCTGGCGCAACTGGTGCTCGTCGCCCACGTTGGCGGCCGCTGCGGCCGTGCCGTTCATGCCGGTCATCGTCGCCAGCGCATTCAGCCGCTGCACTTCGTTGATCGAGGCGAGCAGCGCCGGGTCGATCGAGGCGAACTGAACCGGAACACCGAGGCCGACCGGCGCAGCCGTCGGCGCCGATCCGAGGCCGGCAACGGGCGGCACAGCCAACGGGACGCTGCCGGCGAAACCCTGCGTCGTCGGGCCCAGCGCATGGGTGTCCAGGTGGTCGCGCGCCGACTCCGATGCCGGAAGGACAGGCACGGTCCCGCCGATGCCGCCCGCGATCTTCGCGTTCATTCTCTGGAACATCGCGGCCAGCAACTGTTCGGCGGTGGTGCAGCTCACAGATGCCGCCGCCTGCGACGCTTCCGTGACCGGGCCGTTGTTCGCGGCCGCTCCAGCCGCCGCGGCGGCATGGGCCGACTGCGCCGTTGCCTCGGCTGCGGCCGCGCGGACACCGGCAGTCGCGTTGGTGTAGCTGGCCGCCTCGCCGTCCGGCACGCCCTGCTCCTCGAGCCGCTTGTTCAGCGCCGAATACACGGCGACCAGGGGTTTCTGCAGCGGCACCTCGAAGGCCTTGATGACGGCCTGCAACTCCTCGCCCTTGAACCCCAGCTTGTCCAGCGCGCTGCCGAGCGCACGGCAGTAACGCAGCGGGTGGAATGGATTCTCGCGATCCCCAAGCGCCGGCAGGCGTGCCGCGCGGACGACCCGCTGCGAAAGCGGAACGTACTCGGAGTCGGTGGCATTGCGCAGCCGCGCCGCGACACGGTCGACCATCGCCTGCGCTTCCATCTGGTCGTAGTCGACCAGCGACAGGCTCCGGCTGCGTGCCGGCTTCGCCGCGGCCTCCTGGCCGTCCATGTGGTCTTCGACCGCCGCGTCCATTTCCTTGTCGAGCGCCGCGAAGAACGCAGCAGAAAACGCGGGGAAGCCGGTGAGCATGTCCCGCGCCGAGGTCTTCAGCGAACTGGACAGCGTCAGGTCGAGTTCGAGCGACTGCACCACGTCCTGTGTCGCAGCCTTCAGGAGCGGTTCAAGCGACCTGCGCGCGGACTGACGCATGCTTGACAGCGCGCGCTGCACGGCGGTGCGCCGGCCGGTTCCCGGTGTTCTTTCGGTGCTCATGGCTCCAGTCGTGGCGCGCTCTTCCAGCGAGCCTGCGGCCAAGCGTACCGGAAGCGATGCCCCTGCTCGGACCGTAATGCGCTCGCATTTGCCCGCATCTTCCGGTATCGGCCTTCCGCACCGCGTCAAGCGCTGCTTGCGCGATGCCACCACGCGCGCCAGAGCGCAAGCTTCTGCTCATAGGTGCGGCTTGCGTGTGCCGGGCTGGACGACGGCAGCACGCAGGTGAGGTAGCCCGCGCTGGCGAACGCCCGCGCGAAGCGTCCGGCCGATCCGCCATTGAACGCAACGTCGGACAGACGCGGCGCAAGCTGCTCGAGTCGGGCGAACGGATTAGCGCGCGCGTTCGTGATGGCCGAGTCGAGGCTGCCTTCGCGGTCGCAGGCGTCGATCACATCCCACAGGCCAACCCGGTGCGCCAGCAACCGTTGCAGACGCCGCGGATACGGCTGCTCGCGCAGCGCCTCGCCGAACAGGTCGCCCATCAACCGCCAGAACTGATTGCGGGGGTGCGCGTAGTACTGGCCGGCGGCAAGCGACGCTTCCGACGGGAAGCTGCCGAGGATCAGGCGGGTTACCCGCCGGTCGATCACCGGCGGGAAACCCCTCAGCCGAGCCGGCTCGCTAACGACCGACCTCCAGCAGCATGCTGTTCAGTCGCTTCACGAATGCGCCAGGGTCGTCGAGCTGCCCGCCTTCCGCCAGAACCGCCTGGTCGACGAGCAGTTCGAGCCAATCCTGCACGCGCGAGTCCTGCGGCTCGTCCTTCAGGCGCCGCACCAGCGGGTGGTGCGGATTCAGCTCGAGGATCGGCTTGCCGGTGGGCGTCTTCTGGCCCGCGGCCTTCAGCAGGCGTTGCAGGTGGCCACTCATCTCGTCCTCGTCGGCCACCAGGCACGCGGGCGAGTCGGTGAGGCGGAATGTGATGCGCACGTCCTTCACTCGCTCCGCGAGTCCCGTCTTCGCCTTCTCGACCAGGCCCCTGAACTCGTCGCCGGTCTTCGCCTGCTCGGCCTTCTCCGCCTCGTCGGCGAGCTCGTCCAGGTCCAGGGCGCCCTTGGCCACCGACGTCAGCGCCTTGCCGTCGAACTCGGTCAGGAACGACAGCATCCATTCGTCGACGCGGTCCGTCAGCAGCAGCACCTCGACGCCTTTCTTGCGGAAGATCTCGAGGTGCGGGCTGCTGCGCGCCGCTTCGAGCGTGTCGGCGGTGACGTAGTAGATGTGCTTCTGCCCTTCCCTCATGCGGGCGACGTAGTCCGCGAGCGCCACGGCGGGCTCGCCCTCGTGGGCGGTCGAGCGGAAGCGCAGCAGCTTCGCGATCCGCTCGCGGTTCGCCGCGTCCTCGCCGACGCCCTCCTTCAGCACCTGGCCGAACTCCTTCCAGAAGGCGGCGTACTTTTCCGTCTGGTTGCCTGCCAGGTCCTCCAGCAGCGAGAGCACGCGCTTGGTCGAGCCTTCGCGGATCGCCTTCACGTCGCGGCTTTCCTGCAGGATTTCGCGCGAGACGTTCAGCGGGAGGTCGTTGCTGTCGATCACGCCGCGCACGAACCGCAGGTACGGCGGCATCAGCTGATCGGCGTCGTCCATGATGAACACGCGACGCACGTAGAGCTTGATCCCGTGGCGCTGGTTGCGGTCCCAGAGATCGAACGGCGCGCGCTCGGGCAGGTACAGCAACTGGATGTACTCGGTGCGTCCCTCGACGCGGTTGTGGGTCCACGCCAGCGGCTCTCCGAAGTCGTGCGACACGTGCTTGTAGAAGGCCTGGTACTGCTCGTCGGTGATGTCGGCTTTCGCGCGCGCCCACAGCGCGTTGGCCTGGTTGACGGTCTCGAACTTGTCCGTCGCCCGGAACTCGTTCGCGTCCTTGTCCCACTCCTCCCCGCGCATCCGGATCGGCAGCGAGATGTGGTCCGAGTAGCGGGTGACGATGCCCTTCAGCTTCCACGGGGACAGCAACTCGTCCTCGCCTTCGCGCAGGTGCAGCGTCACGTCGGTGCCGGCCTCGGTCCGTTCCGCCGGCTCCACCGTGAACTCGCCCGCGCCATCGCTCTCCCAGCGGATCGCCTCCCCGGCCGGCAGCCCCGCGCGTCTCGACACGACCGTCACGCGGTCGGCGACGATGAAACTCGAGTAGAACCCGACTCCGAACTGGCCGATCAGCTGCGCGTCCTTCTGCTGGTCGCCCGTGAGCCGGGAAAAGAACTCGCGCGTGCCCGACTTCGCGATCGTGCCGAGGTGCTCGATGGCTTCGGCGCGCGAGAGCCCGATGCCGTTGTCGGAGACGGTGACCGTGCGGGCCGCCTTGTCCAGCGCGACGGTGATCGCCAGTTCGCCGTGTCCTTCGAGCAGTTCCGGCCGAGTCATCGCCTCGAAGCGCAGCTTGTCGCACGCATCCGAGGCGTTGCTGATCAGCTCGCGCAGGAAGATCTCCTTGTTGCTGTACAGCGAGTGGATCATCAGCTGCAGCAGCTGCTTCACTTCAGCCTGGAAACCCATTGTCTGTTTCGCGGTCGCGGCCTCGGCATTCGCCCCCATTAGTGCTCCTTTCGTGTGATCCGTTGCTGTTGCCCGAGCGTTCGCGCGGTAAATGGGACCGGCCGTTGGCGTTTCAAGCGGCCTGGCAGGCCGTCGGCCGCGCGGGTCGGCCGGCGCTTCGGGATCGCCGGCGACGGAACGCTGCGGCTACAGAACCGCGCGCCCGATCGTCGCCACGGCGATCGTGAGTATCCCCAGAACCAGGTTGGTCGTGACCAACAGGCGCACCTGCTCGAGGTGACGCGCGGCCACCGGCCACTCCGACAGTGCCACGGCCGACTGCATGCGCCTGAACGGCACGAACCGGATGTGCAGGAAGATCGCCATCATCGCAAGGCCGATCGCGAACATCACGTGCACGGAGAGGTGCGCGTTCCGGAAGCCGCCGCCCTCGAGGATCATGCCGATCCCGCTCAGCAGGACTGCGACGACCGCGATCGCGACCCAGAAGAAGAAGCGCCTGAGCACCGACGCGAGCAGCGCCAGCCGCTGCGCCGGCTGCAGCAGTTCGACGGCCGCCGGGCGGACGGCGACGTGCATCAGGAACATGCCGCCGACCCAGACGACCACGCCGAGGACGTGCAGCAGCAACATCGAGGTGTAGAGCACCTTCATCGTCTGTCAGGCTCCGGCTTCCAGGTCCAGTGTCGAGATCGGGCTTCGGTGGATTGCCATGCCGAAGAGTAACGAACCGGCGCGACGCTCAACTGCCCTCGCGCGTTAGTCGGAACGGTGGCTTTAGCTTGGAGTCGACCAGCTTGCCCTTGCGCGCGCGACGTCCGCGCTGCGCTTCCATCGCCGCGCCCGCCAGGTTCAGCGCGACCGGCCTGGACGCGGTTCCCTTCGTCGCGTGCAGCACCCCGCCGCTCTTCGCCACCGGCAGGGCGACCACCAGCTTCTCGCCGTCATCGAGGTCCATCAGCGTGACGCCGCGGCCGCCCCCGGACTGCGCCTTCACCTCGGCCATGTCGAACACCAGCACGCGCCCCTTTTCGGACAGGCACATGAGGCTGCGGTCTGCCGCCGGATCGAAGACCTGCGGCCGCAGCGGCTCGGCGCCCTCGTCCACGTTGATGAACTGCTTGCCCGCCCTCTGGCGCGTCACGAGATCGCCCAGCGTCGCGGTGAAACCGTAGCCGTTCGTCGTCGCGAGCATCAGCGCCATCGTCGGCGCCCCGGCGACGTACCCGACCAGCTTGGATCCCGGAGCGAGGTCGATCATCGACGTGAACGGCGACCCGTCACCGCGCGCCGACGGCAGTTGCGCGACCGGCACCGAGTACACGCGCCCGTTGCTGCCGACCGCGACCAGCGCGTCGATCGTGCGGCACTCGAACGCGCCGTACAGGCCGTCGCCGGTCTTGAAGGTGAACTGCGAAGGATCATGCCCGTGGCCGCCGCGCGCTCGCACGAAACCCATTTCCGACACGATCACCGTCACCGGTTCGTCCGCGACCTTCGCCTCGAACGTCGCCCGTTCCGCCTCCTTGATCAGCGTGCGGCGCCTGTCCTTGTCACCGTACTTCTTCGCGTCGTCCTCGACTTCCTTCGCGACCTGCCTGCGCAGCGCGGCATCGGAGCCGAGCAGCTTGCCGAGCGCCGACTCTTCCTTGCGCAGTTCCGCGAGTTCCTGCTCGATGCGGATGCCCTCGAGCCGGGCCAGCTGGCGCAGGCGGATCTCGAGGATGTCCTCGGCCTGCCGCTCCGACAGCTTGAAGGCCTTCATCAGGTCCGGCTTCGGCTCGTCCGAGTTGCGGATCAGCCTGATGACCTTGTCGATATTCAGCAGGATCGCCTGCCGGCCCTCGAGGATGTGAATGCGGTCCTGCACCTTCTGCAGCCGGTGCTGCGAGCGCCGCCGCACGGTGGCGACCCGGAACTCGATCCACTCCAGCAGCACCTCGGTCAGCGGCTTGCAGCGCGGGCGGCCGTCGCGGCCGATCATCACGAGGTTGACCGGGGCGCTCGACTCCATGCTGGTGTACGACAGCAGCACGCGCACCAGTTCCTCGCGATCGACCTTCGCCGTGCGCGGCTCGAACACCAGGCGCACCGCGGCGTCCTTGCCGGACTCGTCGCGCACCGCGTCCAGCACGGACAGCACGAGCTGCTTCGTCTGGACCTGTTCCGCGGTAAGCGCCTTCTTGCCGGCCTTGACCTTCGGGTTGGTCAGTTCCTCGATCTCTTCGAGGATGCGCTGCGACGAGGCGCCCGGCGGCAATTCGGTGACGACGAGCTGCCACTGGCCGCGGGCAAGTTCCTCGAACTCATGCCGCGCGCGGGCCTTGAGGCTGCCGCGACCCGATGTGTAGATGTCGCGGATCTCCTGCGCGGACGAGATGAGCTGGCCGCCGCCCGGGAAGTCGGGCCCGGGCATCACCCGCAGCACGTCCTCCACCGTCGCCGTCGGATCCTTCATCAGGAGCAGCGTGGCGGCGGCGACTTCCCGCAGGTTGTGCGACGGAATCTCGGTGGCCATGCCGACGGCGATGCCCGAGGCGCCGTTGAGCAGCACGAAGGGCAGCCGCGCGGGCAGCAGGCGCGGCTCCTCCGTCGAGCCGTCGTAGTTCGGCATGAAGTCGACGGTGCCTTCGTCGATCTCGTCGAGCAGGAGTCGAGCGATCGGCGTCAGGCGCGCTTCGGTGTAGCGCATCGCCGCCGCGCCGTCGCCATCGCGGCTGCCGAAATTGCCCTGGCCGTCGATCAAGGGGTAGCGCAGCGAGAAGTCCTGCGCCATCCGCACCATCGCGTCGTAAGCGGCCTGGTCGCCATGCGGGTGGTAGCGGCCGAGCACGTCGCCGACG
This sequence comes from uncultured beta proteobacterium, assembly GCA_963707725.1. Classification (GTDB taxonomy): domain Bacteria; phylum Pseudomonadota; class Gammaproteobacteria; order Burkholderiales; family Burkholderiaceae_F; genus JAOUJD01. The sequence continues at coordinate 108,838 of CAVPRE010000013.1, forward strand.
ACGCGCGCCGACTTGACCGGGCGTGCCCCGGCTGCCAGCCCCATCGCGTTCATCGCGTACAGGATCCGGCGCTGCACGGGCTTGAGGCCATCCGCACCGTCCGGCAGCGCGCGTCCCTTCACGACCGAGATCGCGTAGTCGAGGTACGCCTGCTGCGCGAAGCGGCCGAGCGTCAGCGCGTTGTCGTCGTCCCCGCCGGCGCCCGGGGGGAAAAGTGTCTGTTGTTCGAGCATCGGGGGAAGTCGCGCACGAATGGCGCGTGGCGGACGATTTTACGTCAGCGCGCCCGGCCCCCGTCCGCGGCCTGCTAGACCCGGCACCGCTCCGCGAACTTCAGGTAGAGCTCGCGCGCGCGCGCGGCGACGGGCCCGATCGGCATTTCGTGCGTGCCGTAGCGCGTGCACGGCATCACCTTGCCGTAGTTGCCGGTGTTGAAGATCTCCCGCGCCGACTCGAGCTCCGCCGGCTCGACCATCCTCTGCTGGACAGCGACTCCGTCCTGCGCCAGCAGGTCGATCACGCGGGCGCGGGTGATGCCGGCCAGGAAGGTTCCGTTCGCCGCCGGCGTGACCACGGTGCCGTCGGCGGCGACGAAGAACAGGTTCGCGGTGGCGAACTCGGCGACGTGGCCGTCGGGATCGAGGATGACCGCGTTGTCGAAGCCCGCGGACTTCGCTTCGCGCAGGGCCCGGGCCACGTTGGGATAAAGCGCGGAGGCCTTCGCGTCGGTCGTCGCGGCAAGGGGTGACGGGCGACGACGGCTCGACAGCATCGCCGAGAAGCCGGCGAACGGCGGCAGGGGCGCGTCGAACAGCGTCAACGCGAAATCCGAACCGGTCGGCACGAGCAGGCCCTCGGTGCCGAACACCAAGGGCCGGATGTAGAGGTCGGCGTCCTCGGGGAACCGATGGATGCCCTGGATGCACAGCTCGACCATGTCGTCGACCGTCAGCGGCACGCCGAGGCCGACGCGCTCGGCCGAGTCGAACGTGCGCTGGCAGTGCGCGCGCAGGTCCGGCGCCATCCGGTGGATCGAGCGCGCGCCGTCGAACACGGTCGAGGCGAGCCAGACGCCGTGATCCATCGCGCCGATCAGTGGCGTGTTGCCGTCACTCCACTGCCCCTTGAACCAGGTCGTGTACATGTCGCGTGCTCGCTTGCGGTCCCCGCCGGCCTGGCGGGACGAGGAGCTTAGTGCATCAGCGACCGTTCGCGGCCGGCGCCGCGTCGATCGACGAACAGCTTCAGGAAGTCCTCGGCGGTCATGGGTCGGGCAAACAGATAGCCCTGGGCGGAGTCGCAGCCGAGGTGCTGCATCCAGGTCTGCTGCGCCTGCGTCTCGATTCCCTCGGCGGTGACGGTGATCCCGAGCGAGCGCGCCATCTCGACGACCGCCTTCACGATCGTCAGGGTCCGCGCGTCCCGCATGCACTCGACCGTGAAGCTGCGGTCGATCTTCAGGCGATGGATCGGCAGGTCACGCAGGTGCGCCAGGCTGGAGAATCCGACGCCGAAGTCGTCGAGCGCGATCCGGATGCCGGCATTGCGCATCCGGACGAGGTTCTCGCGCGACACGGCGGACGTGTCGAGCAGGCCGGTCTCCGTCACTTCGATCTCGATCTCGCTCGTGGCCACACCGTACTCGCCGAGCACGTCGAGCAGGTCGTCGACGCAGCCGAGTTGCCGCAACTGCACGCCCGCCATGTTGAGCGACACCGGCGGCACGTCGATGCCGAGAGCGCGCCACTCCCGCCGGTGGCGGCACGCCTCGCGGATCACCCAGTCGCCCAGCCCGACGATCAGTCCCGACTCCTCTGCGATCGGCACGAACTCGGCCGGCGAGATGTCGCCCAGTTCCGCATCGCGCCACCGTACCAGCGCCTCGGCGCCGACCATCTTGCCGTCGGCCAGCGAGACGAGGGGCTGGTAGTGCAGTCGGAAGTCGCGCGACTCGACCGCCTTGCGCAGGCGCTGCTCCAGGCGCAGCCGCAGGTCGACGCGCCGCGCGACCGTCGGCGTGTAGAACGCGTACGTGCGGCGACCGCTTTCCTTCGCCTGGTACATGGCGGCGTCGGCGGCGTTGAGCAGCGAATCGAGATCCACGCCGTCCTGCGGGAAGAAGCTGATGCCGACCGACGGCGTCACCGCCACCTCCATTCCGAGGACGCGGGCCGGCTCGGAGATCGACTTGATCAGTGCCTGAGCGACCTCGACCGCGCGGTCGGCGCCAGGGATGTCGACCAGGAGGGCCACCAGCTCGTCGCCGCCGCGGCGGCCGATCAGGTCCGGTTCAACGATGATGTCCCGCAGCCGACGGGCGACGACCGCCAGCATCTCGTCGCCGACACGGTGCCCGTATCCGTTGTTCAGCAGCCGGAAGTTGTCGAGGTCGATGAACAGCAGCGCGCAGCGCTTGCCATCGGAGTACGCGCCGGCGAGCAGGCGGGCGGCACGTTCGTCGAAGCTCTGGCGGTTCGCGAGCTGGGTCAGGCTGTCGACGGTCGCGAGCAGCTCGATCCGCTCCTGCGCACGCGCCTGTTCAGCGACGAGGTCTTCCATCAGCCGGCGCGACTGCTGCCACGTACGGCGCTGCTCCTGGACGGCGGCCAAGGCCGAGCGGCTGGCCACCAGCCACACCAGCAAGACGACGAAGAGCGCCGCGCCCGACAAGGCGTGGAGCAGAGCCATCGTGCTCCGCCCATCGTCGGAAGCGAGCGTGCCGATCAGCGTCACCATCGACAGCACGGCGAGGACGCCGATCAGCGTGCGCAGCCAGGCGGCGTCCGCGAAGGCGGCGAGGCCACGCACCCCTGCCGGCCCTTCGTCGCTCCCATGCCGTTTATCACCAGACATCCACGTCCCTCATGGGGACGCCCGGACGGCTCCCCCGCGCGCGAAAGTATGCGCGAACGGATCCGGACGAGAACTCCCGGTCTCCGGTAATCCGACCCGGCTAACCGGCTGAAGGGACGTCAGATGTCCGCTTCCACCTCGTGGCCGTGCTCCTCGAGCCACGCGCGCCGCGCCTGGCTCTCCGCGCGGCCCATCAGCATCGTCATCATCGCGGCCGTCTGCTCTTCGGCCATGTCACCCAGGCCCACCCGGAGCAGCCGGCGCGTGTCCGGGTTCATCGTCGTCTCCCACAGTTGCTCCGGGCTCATCTCGCCCAGGCCCTTGAATCGACCGATGTCCCAGCTGCCCGGCTTCACGCCCTCATCCGCCAGCTTTTCCACCACGGCGTCGAGTTCGTCGTCGTCGAGGCAGTAGAGCCGACGCGCGGGACGCTTGCCCTGTGCCGGCACGTCGACGCGGAACAGCGGCGGCCGCGCGACGAAGATGTGGCCGCGCTGCGACGAGCTGCGGGAAAGTGGCGGAAGAACAGCGTCAGCAGCAGCACCTGGATGTGCGAGCCGTCGACGTCCGCATCGGCCAGGATGCAGATCTTCCCGTAGCGCAGTGCCTCGAGATTGACGTTGTCGTGCGGCGCCGTGCGGATCGACGCCGATGGCCACCGCGATGTCGTGCACTTCCGCGTTGCCGAAGAGCCGGTCGCGTTCGACCTCCCAGGTGTTCAGCACCTTGCCGCGCAGCGGCAGGATCGCCTGGAACTCCTTGTCGCGGCCCATCTTCGCCGAGCCGCCGGCCGAATCGCCCTCGACGAGGAAGAGTTCGTTGCGATCGATCTCGGTTGATTCGCAGTCGGTCAGCTTGCCCGGCAGCACAGCGACCGCGGAGCCCTTCTTCTTCTCGACCTTCTGGCTGGCGCGCGCGCGCGCCTGCGCCTGGCGCACGACGAGTTCCGCAAGCTGCCGCCCCTCGTTCGGGTGCTGGTTCAGCCAGAACTCGAGCTGCGGGCGGACATACGACGAGACCAGGCGCAGCGCATCCCGGCTGTTCAGCCGCTCCTTGATCTGCCCCTGGAACTGCGGATCGAGCACCTTGGCCGAGAGCACGAAGCTGGCGCGCGCGAACACATCCTCGGGCAGCAGCTTCACGCCCTTGGGCTGCAGGCTGTGGGCGTCGATGAATGCCCGGACGGCGTTGAAGAGCCCTTCGCGCAGCCCCGCCTCGTGCGTGCCGCCCGCCGGCGTGGGAATCAGGTTGACGTATGACTCGCGCGCGACCGGGCCTTCCTCCGTCCACACGACGACCCAGCTCGCGCCCTCGCCTTCGGCGAACGTCTCGTCGTCGGCGGACGCGAACGCGGACGACTCGAACGGCGGCAGCATCGGATCGACCGGCAGCAGGCTCAGGAGGTACTCGCGCAGCCCGCCCTCGTACTTCCAGCGCCGCGTGATCCCGCTCTTCTCGAGCGTCAGGGTGATCTCCGTGCCTGGCAGCAGCACCGCCTTGCTGCGCAGCAGGCGCTCGAGTTCCTCGACCGGCACCTGCGCCGTGTCGAAGTACTTCGGGTTAGGCCACACCGTGACCCGGGTACCTGTCGCCTTGTTCGTGCCCTTGGCCGACATCGACTTCAGCGGCTGCGTCACGTCGCCGTCGCTGAATCCGATCGTATGCATCCTGCCGTCACGCCACACCGTGACGTCCAGGCGCGACGCCAGGGCGTTGGTGACGGAAACGCCGACCCCGTGCAGGCCGCCCGAGAACGAGTACGCGCCGCCCGCGCGCTTGTCGAATTTGCCGCCGGCATGCAGGCGCGTGAACACGATCTCGACGACCGGCGCCTTCTCCTCCGGGTGCAGGCCGACCGGGATGCCGCGGCCGTCGTCGTCGACGGTGACCGATCCGTCCTTGTGCAGCGTCACGTCGATCCGGCTGCCGGAGCCCGCGAGGATTTCGTCCGACGCGTTGTCGATCACTTCCTGCACTGCATGCAACGGGCTGTCGGTGCGCGTGTACATGCCCGGCCGCTGCTTGACGGGCTCGAGCCCTTTCAGCACGCGGATCGAAGCCTCGCCGTACTCGGCGGCGGCGCGGCGACTCGATGGTGTCTTCTGCTTTTCCTGCATGGCCCGGCTTTACATGGTGAAAGGGGAAGGGAAGTTGTCCCCAGCCTCTGTGGAAAAGACCGGCACCGGAACGCGCAAACCCGCGCCGTTGCTGGCTCCCGTCGGACTGTTCAGTAGATGAGCACCGCTCGCGTCCTGGCCGCAGTTGTCAGCGGATCCCGCACATCTGCGCGATGGCGGCCCAGTCAAGGCGCATGTCCGGATGCAGGTAGCCAGCGAAGCCCGCCGCCAGCAGTGCCGCCGCGGCGAGCCAGAGGATCCACGTTGAACGTCGAGACATGCTTGACCGTGCATTCAGACAGGGGTACCGGCGGGCCGCGCCAGCGACCGTTCATCGATGGGCCACGACAGCGCCGCTGCCATGAACGCAAGCCCGATGCCCAGCCACCATATCAGGTCATACGATCCGGTCGTCTCGAACACGTAGCCGCCGAGCCACACGCCGACGAATCCGCCGACCTGGTGACCCAGGAACACGATGCCGTAGAGCGTCGACGCGTAGCGCAGGCCGTAGATCTGGCCGATCAACCCGTTCGTGAGCGGCACCGTGCCCAGCCACAGCAGCCCCATCCCCGCGGCAAACGCGTACAGCACGGCGGGCGTCAGCGGGAAGAGCAGCAGCAGCGCAATGAACACCGAGCGCAGTCCGTACAGCCACACCAGCAGGTTCTTCTTGCTGTAGCGCCCGCCGAGCCAGCCGCAGCCATACGAGCCCACGACGTTGAACAGTCCGATCAGCGCGAGCGCCAGCGCGCCGTGCGTGGCCGTCAGTCCGCGGTCCGTCACGTAGGACGGCAGGTGAAGCGTGATGAACGCCGTGTGGAAGCCGCAGACGAAGAAGCTCCAGAACAGGTAGTGGTACGAGCCCGTTCCAGCCGCCTCGCGGAACGCCGCTCCGAGCGACAGGTGCGCCTGCGCGGCCGCGGCCTCGGCCTTGCCCCGCAGCATGTAGGCAAGCGGCAGGCCGAACGCCGCCACCGACGACAGCACGAGCAGCGCCGCGTACCAGTCGAAGTGCGCGATCAGTTGCTGGCCGAACGGCACCATCAGGAACTGGCCCATCGAGCCGCCGGCGCTCGCGATGCCGAGCGCGGTGCTGCGCCTGGCGAGGGAGAAGTTGCGGGCGACGACCCCCAGCACCACGCCGAACGTCGTGCCGCTCTGGCCCAGTCCGCACAGGACGCCGGCAGTCCAGTACAGGTCCGACGGCGACTGCGCATGCGCCATCCCCGCCAGCCCGGCGGCATACAGGAGCGTGCCGAGCACGATGGTCCGGCCCGCGCCGTAGCGGTCGGCCATCGCTCCGAAGAACGGAGCACCGATGCCCCACACGATGCTCTGGATCGCGAAGGCGAGCGAGAACACCTCGCGCGTCCAGCCCTGCTCCACGCTCATCGGCTGCAGGAACAGTCCGAAGGTCGCGCGCACGCCCATCGCGATCAGCAGGATGGCGACGGCGGCCGCGAGGACCCATTCAGGACGGCGAGCGGAGTTCAAGGCGAGGACGACCAGCGGAAGGGGCGGAATTCTACGTGACCCCGTCGCTATACTGCCGTCCGCTCCCCGTAGTTCAATGGATAGAACAAGTGCCTCCTAAGCGCTAGATGTGGGTTCGATTCCCGCCGGGGGGGCCAGGCAGTCCGCTGGCGCCGCAGGCCGCAGGGCACGACACAAGGATTCCACCGAACCATGACCGACACGCCGCTGTCCACGATGACCGGCCGCTTCGATGTGATCTTCCGGCTCATCGGCGCCGGCATCATCGTCGTCGGAATCTTCCTGGTGCTGCAGCCGTTCCTCAGCGCGCTGCTCGTCGCAGGCGTGCTCGCCATCGCGACCTGGCCGCTGTATCAGCGGATCCATGACCGCCTGGGCGGGCGAGCCACCTGGTCTGCCGCCCTGATGATGCTGCTGATCCTCGTGCTCGTCGTCATTCCGATCGCCTTTCTGGCTGCCGCCGCGGCGGATCAGTTGCCCGGGCTGTTCGCTACGGTGAAGAAATGGTTCGCCGCCGGCCTCCACGTGCCTGAGCAGCTGAGGAGCATCCCGGTCGTCGGCGACCGGATCTACGACCAGCTCACCCTGATGGTCGGTGACAAGGCCCAGCTGACTGCGATCGCGCAGAGGCTGCTCGAGCCCGTCGGCAAGCTCTCGGTGGCCATCGTGCGCACGCTCGGCGAAGGCATCCTGCAGTTGCTGCTGGTCACGTTCATCGTGTTCTTCTACTACCGCGACGGCCATCGCGTCGCCGACGTGATCGGCCGCATCTCGGGTCGCATCTCGGGCGAAATGAGCGTCGAGGTCCTCGACATCATCGTCGGCACCACGCGCAGCGTCTTCATCGGCATCGTTGGAACGGCCGCCGCGCAGGCCATCGCGGCGTTCATCGGCTTCCTGATTGCCGGGGTGCCGGGCGCCTTCCTGCTGAGCGTGGGCACCTTCGTGCTGTCGGTCGTGCCGATGGGCCCGGTGCTGCTGTGGGGCGGCGCGGCGGTGTGGCTCTACCTGCAAGGCGAGACCGGGTGGGCGATCTTCATGGTCGTCTGGGGCTCGGTGGTCATCAGCAGCATCGACAACTTCGTGAAGCCTCTGCTGATCGCGCGCGGCTCCACGCTGTCGCTCGCCCTGATCTTCCTCGGCGTGCTCGGCGGCGTCATCGCGTTCGGCTTCATCGGCGTGATCCTCGGGCCGGTGCTGCTGGCGCTGGGAATCGCCTTGGGACGCAAGTGGATCAGCGCGCGCGACACGGGGATTCCTGCCGCCACCGGCGCCGTCGCGGCGGCGGCCGCGGCAACGACCGCTGCGATCGAGCCGTCCGGTTCGGCGCCGAAGGCGTCGTGACGGCGCGCTTCGGCGTCACGCGCGCAGGAAGTGCGCGCGGTAGTGCTTCATTTCGTCGATCGACTCGTAGATGTCGGCGAGCGCCTCGTGCCTGCTCTTCTTCTCGAACGAGCGAAGCACCTCTGGCTGCCAGCGGCGCGCCAGTTCCTTCAGCGTGCTGACGTCGACGTTGCGGTAGTGGAAGTACGCCTCGAGCCGCGGCATCCAGCGCGCCATGAAGCGACGATCCTGGCAGATCGAGTTCCCGCACATCGGCGCCTTGCCGCGCGGCACGAGCGGCGCCAGGAACTCGAGGAGGCAGTCGGTCGCGGCTTCCTCGTCCAGTTCCGAGACCCGCACGCGTTCGGTCAGCCCCGAGCGCCCGTGCGTCGCGGTGTTCCAGTTGTCCATGCCAAGGAGGATCCGCTCCTCCTGGTGAATCGCGAGCGCAGGGCCTTCGGCGATGACGTCGAGCGCCGCATCGGTGACGACGATCGCCACCTCGATCACGCGGTCGGAGTCGGGATTCAGGCCCGACATCTCCATGTCGACCCAGACCAGATTCGTCTCGGAGAACCGGGGATGGCGAGCAGCGATGACCTCGGGGGGCTGTGACATAATTTCCAGAACTTCAAGGGCGCGCGATTGTCGCATGGCGAGACGCGCGCCTTGCCTTTTCCGGTTCCGATGTCCCTCCTCCTGACGCTCGCCTTCGTCGCCTTCCTGCTGGCCATGGTAGGCCTCAAGTACTGGCTCGCCTTCCGGCAGATCCGCCACGTCACCGCGCACGCGAACGACGTGCCGCCACAGTTCGCCGATCGGGTGTCGCTCGCCGCGCACCGCCGCGCGGCGGCCTACACCGTGGAGAGAACCCGCCTGGGCCTGTTCGAGACGGCGGCGGGCGCCCTCGTCCTCGTCGCCGCGACGCTGCTCGGCGGACTGGACTGGATCGTCGCCCGCCTCTCCGAACTCGGCACCGGCGATTTCGTACTCCAGGTGCTGGTCGTCACGGTCGTCCTTTTCGCCGTCAGCGTGCTCGACCTGCCCTTCTCCTGGTACCGCCAGTTCCACATCGAGCAGAAGTTCGGCTTCAACCGGATGACCCCGAAGCTGTGGGTCGCGGACCTCGCCAAGTCGCTCGCGCTGACGACGCTGCTGGGGCTGCCGCTGCTCGCGGCCGTGCTGTGGCTGATGCGCAGCGCGGGCGACCTGTGGTGGCTCTACGCATGGCTGCTCTGGATCGGATTCAACGCGCTGGTGCTCGTGCTGTACCCGACGCTGATCGCGCCGCTGTTCAACAAGTTCGAGCCGCTGACCGATGGCAGGCTCGCCGACCGCATCAACGCGCTCCTTGCGCGCACCGGTTTTTCGAGCAAGGGCGTGTTCGTGATGGACGGCTCGCGCCGGTCGGCGCACGGCAACGCCTACTTCACGGGCCTCGGACGCGCGAAGCGCATCGTGTTCTTCGACACCCTGGTCGAGCGACTCCAGCCGTCGGAGATCGAGGCGGTGCTCGCGCACGAACTCGGTCACTTCAAGCTGAAGCACATCGCCAAGCGGCTGGCGTTCTCGTTCGTCGCCAGCCTTGCGTTCCTCGCGTTACTGGGCTGGCTGATCACGCAGCCCTGGTTCTATGCCGGGCTCGGCGTGACGCCCTCTCTGACCGGCTCGAACCACGGCGTGGCGCTGGTGCTCTTCGCGCTCGTCCTGCCCGTGTTCACGTTCGTGTTCGCGCCCGTCGCCAGCCTGCTTTCCCGCCGGCACGAGTTCGAGGCGGATGCCTTCGCCGCGCGCCATGCCTCCGCCGGCGACCTCGTCAACGCCCTGGTGAAGCTGTACCAGGACAACGCCTCGACACTGACTCCTGACCCGCTGCACTCGGCCTTCTACGACTCGCATCCTCCCGCGTCGATCCGTATCCAGCGGCTGGCGCAGCAGGTGGCGTGACGTGAGGAGCCGCGAGGCGCTGCTCGCGTCGCAGTGCCGGCCGCAGGCCGTCGCACTGTCGGCGGGCGAGGTCTCGGCGCAGTTGTCGGTCCTGTCCGACTGGAAGCTCGAGCGCGGCGCGATTGCGCGCACTTTCCGCTTCCGGGACTACTACGAGACGATCGCGTTCGTGAACGCGCTGGCCTGGGTCGCGCACGCCGCAGACCACCACCCGGACCTGACCGTCGGCTACGACCGCTGTGAAGTCCACTTCAGCACCCATTCGGTTGGCGGCATCTCCGACAACGACTTCATCTGCGCGGCGGAGGCCGACGCGATCTACGCGCGACGCGCGGCGTCCGCATCCCCATGAGCGCCAGCGCGCAATCCGCCGCCTCGGCGGACTTCGATGCGCGGGTCGTGGCTACGTTCGGCAGGCAGTCCCTCATCGAGGACGACGGCGGCTCCGTCTGGACCGCGACGCGCCGCGGCAGGAAGGGTGATGTCGTCGTCGGGGACCTCGTGCGAGCGCGCGCATCCGCGCCGGGACTGGCCCGCATCGAATCGGTCAGTCCCCGCGCTTCGCTGCTGTTTCGCGCCGATGCGTTCCGGACCAAGGAACTGGCCGCCAACATCGACCGCGTGCTGGTCGTCTACGCGGCCCGGCCGACCTTCAATCGCTGGTTCATCTGGAAGACGCTCGTGGCCGCGCACGTGGCCGACATCGAGGCGGTGGTGATCCAGAACAAGACCGACCTCGACGACGACGGCGAAGCGGGCAGGTTCCGCGAAGCGCTCGAACGACTCGGCGTTGCCACGCTCGCCATCTCCGCCAAGGCCGACGCGGAGCACGCCCGCACGGCGCTGTCGGCGATCGCGCGCGACCGTGCAAGTCTGCTCGTCGGCCAGTCCGGCATGGGCAAGTCCACGCTGCTGAATCTGCTGGTTCCCGATGCTGGCGCGCGCACCCAGGAGTATTCGCAGCGGCTCGACCTCGGCAAGCAGACCACCACGGCGTCGCGCCGCTTCACCCTGCCGTTCGGCGGCTCGATCGTCGACACCCCCGGGTTCCAGGAGTTCGGACTGGCGCATGTTCCGGTCGGCCAGCTGGCCGCGAGCTTCCCGGAGTTCCGTCCAGCGCTGGGTCGGTGCCGGTTCCAGGACTGTCGTCACCTCACCGAGCCCGGATGCGCGGTGCGCGAGCTGGTCGACGCGGGCAAAGTCGAGGCGGACCGCTATGCGTTCTATCGCTCGCTGGCGGAGGCCCGTCCGCTGTGAAGCTGGTTGCCCGCGCCGATCATCCGCTGCAGGCGGCCATCTGGGCCGACACGCTGCGCGCGGCTGGGATCCGCTGCGAGGTGCGCAACACGACGCTCTCGGGTGCGATGGGCGAGATTCCGTTCCTCGAATGCGCGCCGCAGCTCTGGGTGCTGGACGAACGCGACGAGGCGCGCGCGATCGATGTGCTGCAGCAACTGCGACGGCCGGTCACCGGGACACCATGGCGCTGCACGGGATGCGGCGAGGAGTCGGAACCGCAGTTCGGAACCTGCTGGAAGTGCGGCACGGTCCGGCCGCCCTAACGGGTCAGGCGAGCCAGTTCGCGAGCGTCAGGGCGAGCAGCAGGGCGAGCCACAGCAGCATCGCGCGCCACACGAGGCCGACGATCGAACGCAGGGCCGCCACCGTCGGCTCCGCCAGCCCGGCGCCCTCGTTGCCGACTTCGTCGAAGTGCTGGACGGCTTCGACCGATGGAAGCAGGCGCATTCCGAGCGCGCCGCTGGCGGTCGCGAGAATAAGAGTGCGCGAGTCCGGGGACGGCATGCCGTCGGCCGGCGCCCCCCTCGCCACCTGGCGCCAGCAGTAGATTGCGCCTTCAAAGTCGCCGACGATCGCGAAACCGAGGGACGTCAGGCGCGCAGGTATCCAGTCGATCCACGCGAAGGCGCGTCGCGCGAAGTCGCCGAACAGGTCGGGCGGCGTGCCGGCGAGCGGCGGCCGATTCCAGACCCGCGACACGTGCTCGGCGAGCCGATAGACCACGGCGCCCATCGGACCCGGCAACACAACGAACCAGAAGAAGACCCCGAAGACGTGCCGCTGCGCCAGCAGCAGCCCGTGCTCGATGGCCTGCCGAACCACTTCGTCCTGCGAGAGGTCGGCGGCGGTGAAGGCCGGATCGCTCTGCTGTTTCCACGCGGTCAGCTCGCGGCGCGCCGCGGTCAGGTCGCCGTTGGCCAGGGCGATCTGGATCTCGGAGCCGTGATGGCTGAACTGCCGGAAGCCGAGCGAGACGAACAGGACCGCGACGTTCACCACCAGCCCGAGGATCGGGCTGATCGACGACGCGACTTCGTGGACGGCGCCGACCACCAGCGCCAGCCCGATGACCACGAGCAGCCACGCGTACACGCCGTGACGTCGACGCCCGGCGTTCAGGTTGCGTTCGGCCCAGCCCGACACCTGGCGGACCGCCGAGTACACGGGGTTCGACCGCGGCAGTGGCCGCAGCTGTTCCAGCAGCAACGTGATGACGAGGGAAAGCCAGCCCAAGGTTCACACCTCCGCAGCGGATTGTAGAGGGCGTGCGCGCGACGCCCCGGGCGCGCTCACTGGACTACCCCCTCACGCTGCGCGCTCGGGATGTGCGCTTCGGAGCGGCCGTGCGCGCTCACGCGCGCAGGAAGTGGTAGAAGTTCCGCAGCATGGCCGCGGTCGCGCCCCAGATGAAGTAGCGGCGCGCCGCCTGGTACGGCATGGCGTAGAAGGTGCGGGCGAGGTCGGCGTAGCGATACAGACGGCGTTCGTGGTTGGCCGGATCCATCAGGAACGCGAGTGGCACCTCGAACGCCTCGGAGACCTCGAACTCGTCGAGCCGGGGCGTGAACGGCCGTTCGATCAGCGCGACGACCGGCGTCACGCGGTAGCCGGTGACGGTGCGGTACTCGGGCAGCCGGCCGAGCACGTCCACCACCTGCGACGGCAGTCCGATCTCCTCTTCGCTCTCGCGCAGGGCGGTCGCAACCGCATCGGCATCGCCTTGCTCGACACGCCCTCCGGGAAAGCTGATCTGGCCGGCGTGGTCCGTCAGGTGGCTGGTGCGCTGCGTCAGCAGCACGTGAACACCGCTGTCGCGGACGACCAGGGGCACGAGGACCGAGGCCGGCCGCGGTTCGACGCCGAGATCGAAGAGGCGCGCGTCCGAGCGCATTTCGGGAGACCACGACGGTGGCTCGACGAAACGCCGCCGCAGCGCAGCCGGATGCATCGCGCCGAGCGGGACTGGCCTTCCGCGACTGGCCGGATCGGCGAAATCGGGGTCGTGCGGGACCGTCTCCGGATCGAAACCCGGCAGGCGCGTGGGAGGTCCGGATGTGAACGAACTCATCGGGGTGCGCGGGAAACAAAAAGGCCGCCGCAAGCGGCGGCCTTCGCGGGCCGGTTGCCGTGCAAGCGCTACTCGGCCTTCGTCGCCTGGTCGGCTGCAGCTTCGCTGCCGCACTCTTGTGCTGCAGCTTCTCGCGAATGCGCGCCGACTTGCCCGAACGCTCGCGCAGGTAGTACAGCTTGGCGCGACGCACGTCGCCGCGGCGCTTCACCTCGATCGACGCGATCGTCGGCGAGTACAGCTGGAAGGTGCGCTCGACGCCTTCCCCGCTCGACACCTTGCGAACGATGAACGACGAGTTGAGACCGCGATTGCGGCGGCCGATGACGACGCCCTCGAACGCCTGCACGCGCTTGCGCGTGCCCTCGACGACGTTGACGCTGACGATCACGGTGTCGCCCGGCCCGAAGGTCGGAATCGTCTTGCCGGCGCTGACGCGCGCCATCTCTTCCTGTTCCAGCTTCTGGATGATGTCCATCTCTGCTCCTTTAACCATCATCGTGCGGCTCTGTTCGTATGTTGCCGCCGAGAGGATGGGTCCTTGCTCAAGCGGCGGATCGCTCCGCCGCGCCCTTCTGCGCAAACTCGCGCAAATACTTCTCGTCCTGCGCGCTCAGGCGTCCCTCGGCCCGCGCGCGCTCGATCAAGTCCGGTCGCGTCGCCTGCGTTGCCGCGAGCGCCCGCTGCCTGCGCCAGCGCGCGATGTCCGCGTGATGGCCCGACAGCAGCACATCCGGCACCGCGCGACCCCGCCACGCTTCCGGCCGGGTGTAGTGCGGCCCGTCGAGCAGGCCGGTGGCGAACGATTCCTCGTCCGCCGACGCCTCCTTCAGCGCGCCGGGCAACTGCCGCACGACAGCGTCGATCAACGCCATCGCCGGCACTTCTCCGCCCGACATCACGAAGTCACCGACGGACACCACCTCGTCCACGCATTCCTCGAGGAAGCGTTCGTCGATCGCCTCGTACCGCCCGCACACCAGCGCGAGCGAACCGCCCTGCTCCGCCAGCCTGCCGCACCCACGCATCCGTCAGCGGCCTGCCGTTCGGCGCGAACGCCACGACCCGCGCCGCGCCGCCATCCGCCTTCGCCGCTGCGACCGCCTGCGCCAGCGGCTCGGCCATCATCACCATCCCGGGACCACCGCCATAAGGCCGGTCGTCCACGGTGCGATGCGGATCGCTGGTGAAGTCGCGCGGATTCCAGCTCAGCAACGACCACAGGCCCTGTTCGCAGGCACGTCGCGTGATGCCGTGCTCCGTGACCGCCGTGAACATCGCCGGGAACAACGTGATCACGTCAAAGCGCATCCGCAGCCCTTCACCCGCCGTTCCTACCAGTCCCGCTGCCAGTCGACCCGCACCAGCTTGCCCGCCGCGTCGACCTCGTCGACGTACTGCTCGACCAGCGGGATCAGGTGCGTCGCGCTGCCGTCTGCGACTTCCAGCCACTGTCGCCGGACGCCCGCCGCCTCATTCGCACGCAGTCCGCTCACTTCGCCGAGCGTCTCGCCCGCCCGGTTCACCACCCGGCTGCCGAGCACGTCAGCCAGGTAATGCTCTCCTTCAGGCAGCGGAGGGAACGCTTCTCTCGCCACCGCCACCCGCGCGCCCTTGAGCGCGTCGGCGGCTTCCTTCGACTCACATCCCGGCCACTTTGCGAGGATCGCTGCGCCGTGCCGGCGGCATCCCTCGACCGTGACGCGCTCTGAGTCGCCGTCTCGGAGGATCCACCACTCGCGGACCGCTTCGAGCACTCCGCCGTCGGTCGAGTGCGGCGCGACCCGCGCCCATCCCCTGATCCCGTAGGCACCGCGCACGGCGCCGAGTTCGATCAGGCCGGCCGGTGCAACGGCCTCACGCATTCACTCCGCGCCGATCAGGCGCTGGCGGCGGGAGCGCTGGCGGCAGGCTTGAACTCCTTCACCAGGCGAGCAACGGTCGGCGACAACTGCGCCCCGACCCCAGTCCAGTAGGCCAGGCGATCGTTGGCGATGCGGAAGCGCGGCTCGCTTTCGGCAGAGACCGGGTTGTAGAAACCCAGGCGCTCGATGAAGCGACCGTCGCGCGCATTGCGCGAGTCGGTGGCGACGATATTGAAGAACGGGCGCTTCTTGGCGCCGCCCCGGGCGAGGCGAATGACGACCATAGGTCAAATCCCTTTTATGTTCGGTACTTGCGTGCTTTTCGATCCGCCGGGAGGCCTGTGCGTACTCATACCGCCGGCACCGCGGAAAACTCGCGATTGTAGCCGCGGCGGCCCTCCGGCGGCAAGCCGCGTCCCGGCGCGCGCCCGGGGTCCGTGAAGCGCTACGCCGGACCACTATGATGGCGACCGCCATGCCCAGGTTCCGCCACAAGGCCCTCGCCGCCCTGCTCGCCGCCCTCACCGGCGCCCTCGGACTGAACCGGGTCTATCTTGGCCAGGGCCTGTGGTGGCTGCCGCTCGGCGTCACGCTGGGCGCGCTCCCGCTGCTTTTCGGCGTCCGCAACTGGTACCAGACCCCCGCCTTCTTTGTCGCAATGGTCCCGGTGATCGCCGGCTTCATCCAGGCGCTCGTGCTGGCGCTGATGCCAGACGAGAAGTTCGATGCCCGGTTCAACGCGAACACCGACCGGCGCAATCGCAGCGGCTGGGACGCCGTGCTGGTGGCGATTGCCTCGCTGGCCGCCGGCACCATCGTCCTGACGGCATCGATCGCGCTGCTGTTCCAGACCTACTTCGAAAGCGTGCTGAGGCCACCAGGCTGATCGCTCAGAACAGATCCATCTGCGGCGTCGGCAGACGCGGCTGGACGAAGAGGTCGGTCCGCAGCGACGGCCAGTTGTCGCTGTAGCCATGCCGGGCGCTGGCGAGCTTGAACCGCTGCTCGATGAGGCTGGCCCAGGTCCCTTCTCCGGTCATGCGGCGCCCGAAGGAGGCGTCGTAGTTCTTCCCCCCGCGCATCTCGCGGATGCGGTTCATCACCCGCCCCGCACGGTCGGGGAAGTGCGTCCGCAGCCACTCCTCGAACAGCGGGCTCACCTCCCACGGCAGCCGCACCACTGTGTAGTGCGCGCTGCTCGCCCCGGCCTCCGCGGCCGCGTCGACGAGCGCCTCGATCTCGGGCTCGTTGACGAAGGGGATGACCGGCGCCACGTTCACGCGTACCGGCACGCCTGCCTCGGCGAGCGCGCGCACCGTTCGCAGCCGCCGCAGCGGGCTCGCCGCCCGCGGCTCGAGGATGCGCGCGAGCTTCGGGTCGAGCGATGTGATGCTGATGCTGACCGACGCGAGGTCGAGGTGCGCCACGGCCGCGATGAGGTCGAGGTCGCGCTCGATCAGCGACGACTTCGTGACGAGTCCGAACGGATGGCGCGCCGCGACCAGCACCTCGAGGACGCCGCGCGTGATCTTCAGCTCGCGTTCGATGGGCTGGTAGGCGTCCGTGCTCGCGCCGACCATGATCAGCTCCGGCGTGTAGCCCGGTGCGGCGAGTTCCTTCAGCAGCAGCTCGGCCGCATTGCGCTTGGCGACGAGCTTCGTCTCGAAGTCGAGCCCGGGTGACAGGTTCAGGTAACTGTGCGTCGGCCGCGCGTAGCAGTAGATGCAGCCGTGCTCGCAGCCGCGATAGGGGTTGATCGAGCGGTTGAAACCGATGTCCGGCGACTCGTTGCGCGTGATGATGGAGCGCGCCGCCTCGAACGTGACCGAAGTGGCGAGCGGAGGCAGGACTTCGTCCGCGGCCGCCAGAGTGTCCGGATCCGGAGAGCGCTGCACCGCTTCGAAGCGGTGGGCGAGGTTGGACACCGCGCCGCGCCCCTTGCGGGCGACCGGGACTGGAGCGGATCGGGCGACGACCGGATCGTCGCTCCGGATCCGCTCGATCGAACCGTCAGCGGAAGTCCCGGGCAAGCGCGGCCTGGACCTGCGGCGCGACCTCGTCGAGGCGCAGGGTGCAGTGGGGGTGGTCCACGCCGATGGCAATCGCCACGCCCTGCTTCACCGCGGCTATCGCGGCCGGATCGAACTCGAAGCGCAGGAAGTGGACCGACGATGTCTTCTCCTCGTTCTCGCGCTCGAGATCCTCGTCGGCGATCGCGTACACCTTCGGCTGGCCGTCGACCTGGACGTAGACGCGGTCCTCGACGCCCTTCAGCTGCGCCAGCGCGCCCTTGCGCACGACGGGATCGTCGTACTCGATCATCATCGTCGCCTTGAGGTTCGTGCCGTCCGGTATCAGCGGGTTGTACGCGTCGAGTTCGTCCTGGATGCCCGCCTCCTCGAACGTCTTCTCGATCCGCAGCATCTCCTGGATCTGGTAGCGGATCGTCAACTCGTCCTCGAAGATCAGCGTCACGTGGTCGCCCAGCCGCACGGTGCGGTTCTTCTTGTGGGCGAGCACGCGGGAGCGGAACTCCGCGCGCTGCTTCGCATAGGCCTCGAGCGTCAGCAGGCTGTCACGCGAGATCTGCGCCATCGTCATGTCTCCGGTTTCCTTTCGATTACAGGCCGTACGCGATGCGCACGAGGGTGATCGGATGGGCGACTTCCGGCGTCTTGCCGCCGAGCGCCTCCTTGGCAAACTGCTGGATGCCCTGCTCGATGTGATGTCCCGCCAGCTGGCAGTCCGAGCTCACGTAGTCGGGCTTCGCGTTCGCCATGCTCTTGAAGACCGGCTTGCCGATCTTCATCGCCATGCCGTGGAACTCCTTGCGGGTGCCCCAGATGCCGGAGTGGCCCGAGCACCGCTCGACGGTGTTGAGCGTCGTGTCGGGCACCAGCTTCAGCATCTCTTCGGTCTTGCGCCCGACGTTCTGCACGCGGCCGTGGCACGGCACGTGGTACGAGACGGTGCCGAGCGGCTTCTTGAAGTCGGTCTTCAGCAGGCCGTCCTTGTTGCGCGCGACAAGGTACTCGAACGGATCCCACATCGCCGCCTTGACCGCCTGCACGTCGGCATCGTCCGGGAACATCAGCGGCAGTTCCTGCTTGTACATCAGCGTGCACGACGGGATCGCCGTGACGATCGCATAACCCTCGCGGGCGAGACGCGCGAGTTGCGGAATGTTGACGTTCTTCAACTGCTCGACCGCATCGAGGTCGCCGATCTCGAGCTTCGGCATGCCGCAACACGCTTCCTTTTCGGCCAGCACGTACGGGATCTCGTTGTGCTCGAGGATCCTGATCAGGTCCCAGCCGATGCCTGGCTCGTTGTAGTTGACGTAGCAGGTCGAGAAGATCGCGACCTTGCCGGGCGTCTTCGCACCGTCGCGCACCGCCGCGCCCGCGTTCGAGCGCGCGCCGCCGCGGAATGTCTTCGGCGCGAAATCCGGTCGCCACGCGTTGCGGTCGATGCCCATCAACTTTTCCATCGCCGTGCGCGCCGGAGCCGTGCGGTTCACCGCGTTCACGGCCTGCGTGACGATGGGAATGCCGGCGAACAGGCCGACCTTGTCGGTCGAAGTCAGGAACTTGTCGCTCGCGGTGGCGCCGTGCTTCCTGAACTGCACGGCCTTGGCGCGCAGCATCAGGTGCGGGAAGTCGAGGTTCCACTGGTGCGGCGGGACGTACGGACACTTGCTCATGTAGCACATGTCGCACAGGTAGCACTGGTCGACGACGTCCTTGTACTTCTCCTTCGGCACGCCGTCGACTTCGCCCGTCGGGCCGTTGTCGACGAGGTCGAACAGCGCCGGGAACGATCCGCACAGGCTGACGCAGCGGCGGCAACCGTGGCAGATGTCGAACACGCGCTCCATCTCCTTCTCGAGCGCCTGTTCGTCCCAGAACCCTGCGCTTTGCTGCCCGAGCGGATGCCGGGTCGGCGCCTCGAGGCTGCCCTCACGGACGATCATGGTGTATTCCGTAGTGATTGGACTGCAGGGCTCCCTCGGCCCGGCAGGTGCCGGGCCGCGGAGAAACCGCGCGTCGTCGCGACGCGCGGGTATTGCTTCCGCGGGACGGGGCCCGCATCGACTTACTCGGCGAGCGCGTCGAGAGTCCTCTGGAACTTGTTCGCGTGCGAACGCTCCGCCTTGGCCAGCGTCTCGAACCAGTCGGCGATCTCATCGAAGCCCTCGTCGCGCGCGGACTTCGCCATGCCCGGGTACATGTCGGTGTACTCGTGCGTCTCGCCAGCGATCGACGCCTTCAGGTTGGCCTTGGTCGGGCCGATCGGCAGCCCGGTGGCCGGATCGCCGACGGCCTCGAGGTACTCGAGGTGCCCGTGCGCGTGGCCCGTCTCGCCTTCAGCGGTCGAACGGAACACGGCCGCCACGTCGTTGTAGCCCTCGACGTCCGCCTTCGCTGCGAAATACAGGTAGCGACGGTTGGCCTGCGATTCACCGGCAAACGCGTCTTTCAGGTTCTGTTCAGTCTTGGTGCCCTTCAGTTGCATCGATGTCTCCTGTTGCTGATCCAGACGAAGAAAGAAGCCCGGAGCAAGCGCTCCGGCCAGGCAATGAATCTACGCCTGCGACATGGATACAAAAAATAGATTGTCACTATTCCTATGATAGCGACTCGCTATCGCCGGTCGCGTTGCTCCGGGCGCAAAGCCCGGGTCAGAACTGTTCATCCGTCAGCGCCAGGGTGCCCGCGCTGCCCTCCGTTGCCGCGGCCGCGAGTGCAGTCGACGTCACCAGCATGTGGTCGGCAAAGAACCGGGCCGTCCCGATCTTCGCGCTGTGGAACGCGGGATCCGCTCCAGCCGCCAGGTGTCGACTCGATGCGAGCGCGGCCCGTGCCATCTGCCATCCGCCGTGCACGATGCCCGCGAGCTTCAGGTACGGCACCGATCCGGCGTAGACCGCGCGCACATCGCCGCCCTTGAACTCGCGCACGACGAAGTCGATCACTTCGGCGTAGGCGTCGACAGCGGCGCGCAGGCGACCGGCAATCGCAGCGCAGTCGGCGCCGGCCTTGTCGAGTTCGCTGGCGGTCATGCGCATCTCTTCGATGAACCGCCTGGCGGTTGCACCGCCGTCGCGGCTCGTCTTGCGGCCGATCAGGTCGTTTGCCTGGATGGCCGTCGTTCCTTCGTAGATCGTCAGGATCCGCGCGTCGCGGTAGTACTGCGCAGCTCCCGTCTCCTCGACGAAGCCCATGCCGCCGTGCACCTGCACTCCGGTGGAAGTCACGTCGATCGACATCTCGGTCGACCAGCCCTTCACGATCGGCACGAGGTAATCGTATGCCGCCTTCGCCGAGGCGCGCGCGTCGGCATCCGGATGGTGATGGGCGATGTCGTTGTACCCGGCGGCGACGTAGGCGACGGCACGCGCGGCCTCGGTGTTCGCGCGCATGAACATCAGCATCCGGCGCACGTCCGGATGGCGGATGATCGGAACCGGGCCTGCCGACCCCTCGACGGCGCGGCTCTGGACGCGGTCCTTCGCGTACCAGACGGCCTGCTGGTAGGCGCGGTCGCACACCGCGATGCCCTGCATCCCGACCTGGAAACGCGCGGCGTTCATCATGATGAACATGTACTCGAGGCCGCGGTTCTCCTGGCCGATGAGATGCCCGATCGCGCCGGGCCCGACTTCGCCCTTCCCGTCGCCGAACAGCAGCACGCAGGTCGGGCTCGCGTTGATGCCGAGCTTGTGCTCGATCGACGCGCAGTACACGTCGTTGCGCTTGCCGAGCTTGCCCTCGGCATCGAACAGGAACTTGGGCACGATGAAGAGCGAAATGCCCTTCACGCCCTCGGGCGCGTCCGGCGTGCGCGCGAGCACGAGGTGCACGATGTTCTCGGCGAGGTCGTGCTCGCCGAAGGTGATGAATATCTTCTGCCCGAACAGCCGGTACGTGCCGTCGCCCTGCGGCACCGCCCGCGTGCGCACCTGGGCCAGGTCGGACCCGGCCTGCGGCTCGGTCAGGTTCATCGTTCCGGTCCAGCTGCCGTCGATCAGCCGATGGATGTAGGTCGACTTCTGCTCGTCGCTGCCCGCCGTCAGCAATGCCTCGATGGCGCCGTCGGTCAGCAGCGGGCACAGCGCGAACGACAGGTTCGCGGCCTGCAGCATCTCCATGCAGGGCGCGGCGACGACCTTGGGCAGGCCCTGCCCGCCGAATTCGCCGGGGTGCTGCACGCCCTGCCAGCCCGCCTGCACGAACGCGTCGAACGCCTGCTTGAACCCGGGCGTCGTGATCACCCGGCCGTTGTCCCACTTCGCCGGCTCGACGTCACCGGTGCGGTTCAGCGGCGCGACCACTTCACCCATGAAGCGCGCGTTCTCCTCGAGCACCGCCGCGACCGTTTCGTCGGTCGCATCCTCGCAGCCGGGGAGTGTCTGGATCTGCTTCAATCCTGCCAGTTCGTTGCAGAACGAACTGCATGTCCTTGATCGGGGCGACGTAGTTCATGGCATTTCCTGCTGGGTGAACAAAAAGGGCACAGCTACACGGTGGCCCGTGCGCGCTGTGCCCCGCATCGTCATGGCGTCAGGCCGTCAGCCGAGTTCCTTGACCAGTTGCGGCACGACCTCGAAGAGATCGCCGACGAGGCCGTAGTCGGCGACCTGGAAGATCGGCGCCTCGGGATCCTTGTTGATGGCGACGATCACCTTCGAGTCCTTCATGCCGGCCAGATGCTGGATCGCGCCGGAGATGCCGACCGCGACGTACAAGCTCGGGCGCGACGACCTTGCCGGTCTGGCCCACCTGCCAGTCGTTCGGCGCGTAGCCGGCGTCGACCGCCGCGCGGGAGGCGCCCATCGCCGCGTTCAGCTTGTCGGCGAGCGGCTCGAGCAGCTTGAAGCTGTCCGCCGAGCCCATGCCGCGCCCGCCGGAAACCACGACTTTCGCGCCCTGCAGTTCAGGGCGGTCGGACTTCGCGATGTCGCGCGAGATGAAGCGCGACGAGTCCGCGCCCGCCACCGCTGCCACGTTCTCGACCGTCGCGGAGCCACCCTCGGCGGCCGCCGGATCGAAGTTGGTCGGCCGAGCGGTGATCGACCTTGACCGGGTCCGTGCTCTGGACGGTGGCGATCGCATTGCCGGCGTAGATCGGCCGCGTGAACGTGTCGGGCGACTCGACGCTGATGATGTCGGAGACCTGCGCGACGTCGAGCCTGGCGGCGACGCGCGGCAGGATGTTCTTGCCGTACGCCGTCGCGGCCCCCACCACGTGGGTGTAGCTGCCGGCCAGCGCGACGACCTGCGCCGCCACCGCCTCGGCGAGCCCGCCTTCGAACTGCGGCCCGTCCGCGAGCAACACCTTGGAAATCGCCCGCGATCTTCGCCGCCTGCTGGGCCGCGTCCGCTGCGTTGTGTCCCACCACGAGCAGGTGAACCTCGCCGCCGCACTTGGCGGCCGCCGTCACCGTGTTGAGCGTCGATGGCCGCAGCGAGTGGTTGTCGTGTTCGGCAAGTACAAGAACCGTCATCTGTGTCTCCGCGCTGTCTGTTCTAGAGGACTTTGGCTTCGGTCTTCAACTTGGCGACCAGCGTCGCCACGTCGGGCACGCGGGCGCCGGCCTTGCGCGCCGGCGGCTCGCTCACCTTGACCGTCTTCAGCCGCGGCGTCACGTCCACTCCGAGGTCGGCCGGCTTGACCGTCTCGAGCGGCTTCTTCTTCGCCTTCATGATGTTGGGCAGCGTGACGTAGCGCGGCTCGTTCAGGCGCAGGTCGGCGGTGATCACCGCCGGCAGGGACAGCGAAATCGTCTCGAGGCCGCCGTCGACCTCCCGCGTGACCTGCGCGCGACCATCGACCAGTTCCAGCTTCGAGGCGAACGTTCCCTGCGGCAGATCGGCCAGCGCGGCCAGCATCTGGCCGGTCTGATTCGCGTCGTCGTCGATCGCCTGCTTGCCGACGATCACGAGATCGGGCTTCTCCTTGTCGACGATCGCCTTCAGCAGCTTGGCGACGGCGAGCGGCTGCAACTCGACATCGGTTTCGACCAGGATGCCGCGATCGGCGCCGATGGCCATCGCGGTGCGCAGCGTCTCCTGGCACTGCAGCAGGCCGCAGGACACGACGATGATCTCGGTCGCAGCACCCTTCTCCTTGAGTCGCACCGCCTCCTCCACCGCGATCTCATCGAAGGGATTCATCGACATCTTGACGTTCGCGATGTCGACACCGGTCTGGTCGGACTTCACGCGCACCTTCACGTTGTAGTCGACGACGCGCTTGACGGGGACGAGGACTTTCATGGGAGCCGTTGGTGGGTTGGCGTTCTTGGGGTTTGGGATGCGCCGGACGGCGCGCGGTTCGATTCGCTTTTCCTTCGCGATTATACGAACCCTCCCGCGACGGCCTCCGACCCGGGTAGAGGGGTACCCCTAGACTCGGAACAGCGTCTCGAGCCAGGCCCAGCCGCCGCCGACCAGGACATAACGGAAGAACTTGCCGACCGCGAAGGCAGCCATGGTCAGCCACGGATTGAGCCGCAGCCAGCCCGCGCCCACCGCCAGCGCGTCGCCGACGAGCGGCAGCCACGACAGCAGCAGCGCCCAGTAGCCATACTTGTGCAGCGTGATGATGACCTTGTGCTGCACTCGGTTGGGCAGCAGGCGTCCCATCCAGTACGAAGTGACGCCCCCCAGGGTGTTGCCGATCGTCGCGACGCCGATCGCCTGCCACAGCGCGTCGGGGTGCTTGTGGATGACGCCGATCAGCACGATCTCCGATCCCCCAGGCAGGATCGTCGCCGCGATGAAACTCGCCGCGAACAGCGCGATGAAGCCGGACTCGGCGGAGAAGTCGAACATGCGGGCTCCCGAAGGCGCGCGATTGTAGAAGCAGGAGCGCTGCCTTGCCGCAGAGGACAACCCGGATGAAGCCGGTGCTAAATTCGACGCGCCTTTCCTCGCTGGAGACCACATGCCTGGCGTACTGGAAGCGCTGCAACGCTTGCCCGACCTCGGCGATCCGTATGCAGATGAACGAACGGCCATCCAGCGGCTGATCGCGCTCGGCGAGCCGCAGGCCGAGCGCCGCGCCGCCGCGCGCGAACGCGCCCTCGGCTACATCCAGGCCGTGCGCGCCGCCGATCCCGGCCTGCTGTCGGCGCAGAACCTGCTCAATTCGTTTCCGCTCGCCACGCCGGAAGGCATCGCCCTGCTTCGGCTGGCCGAAGCCCTGCTGCGCGCGCCCGACGCCGATACGCAGACCTGGCTGATCGCCGAGAAGCTCGCGGCATTTCGCGCGACCCGCATCGGCATGGACGGCAACTTCGTCACGCGCGTTCTCGCTGCGGCGCTGAAGGCTGCGGGGCACACGGCCGCCGATACCGACCTGCGCGGCGCCGAAGGCGACCAGGGTTCGGTGCGCTCCTGGTTCGCGCGCAGCGCGCTGCGCCCCTTGGTGATCGAGGGCATCCGCCGCTTCGGCGACCAGTTCGTGTTCGCCACCAACCTGAAGGGCGCGCTCGCACGCGCCGCGCAGCGACCCGAAGCCCGAATCCTGTACTCGTTCGACATGCTCGGCGAAGGCGCGCGCACGCGGCTCGATGCGGACCGCGCCTACGGGTCCTACGTCAGCGCGCTGTCTGCGCTCAAGGTCGCCGGAGGAGACGACTGGACACTGCGCGACGGCATCTCGGTGAAGCTGTCGGCGATCCATCCGCGTTTCGAGACCGCGCAGGTCGAAAGCAGCGACCGCGAGCTGTATCCGCGGCTCGTCGAACTCGGGCGACTGGCGCGCGCGGCGGACGTGAACCTGACGATCGACGCCGAGGAGTCGGAGCGGCTGGCCCTGCACATCGGCCTCTTCGAGCGCCTGATGCGCGAGCCCGCGCTCGCTGACTGGCCCGGCCTGGGGCTGGCCGTGCAGACCTACCAGGCGCGCGCGGTCGCCACCGTCGATCGCTTGCTGCAATTGAGCCACGAGCTGCAGCGCCCCATCACCGTCCGCTTCACCAAAGGCGCCTACTGGGACGCGGAGATCAAGCGTGCGCAGGAACTCGGCATGCCGGGCTTCCCCGTCTACACGCGCAAGTGGGCGACGGACCTGTCGTACCTCGCCACCGCGCGTCGCCTGCTTGCCCACCCGGCCCCCGTCTATCCGCAATTCGCGACGCACAACGCCCTGACCGTCGCCTCGATCGTCGAGTACGCCGCCGAACTCGCTCCGGGCCGGCGCTACGAGTTCCAGCGCTTGCACGGCATGGGCGATCCGCTGTACGACGCGCTGCTCGCCGGCAGCCCGGACGTGCGCGTGCGCGTCTATGCGCCGGTGGGCGCGTTTCGCGACCTGCTCGCCTACCTGGTGCGCCGGCTGCTCGAGAACGGCTCGAACACGTCGTTCGTCCATCAGATCACCGACCGCTCGGTACCGTCCGCCTCGCTCGTGGAAGATGTCTACGAACTCGCGCGCGCCTTCGTCGCGTCAGACGAGCCCGCATCGGCGTTGCCGACCGGAGCCGGGCTCTTCGGCACGCGCAGGAACTCCCGCGGCATCGACCTTCAGCAGGCGCCGACCTTGACCGACCTGACGTCGGCCGTCGAGCGCGCGAGCGACGTGCAGGCGACCTCGATCATCGGCGGCGCGCGGGCCGGCCCGGGCACGGGAGTCCGCAACCCGGCGTCGCTGACGCAGGTCATCGGAACGGTGGCCGCTGCGAGCACGGCCGACGCCGAACGCGCCGTGGGCGAGGCGTTCGCGGCCTTTCCCGGCTGGGACGCGCGTGGCGTCGGCGCCCGCGCGGACATCATCGACCGCGTGGCCGACGCATGGGAAGCCGCCCACGACGAACTCGTGGCGCTGGTCGTGCGCGAGGGTGGCCGCACGATGCTCGATGCGCACCTCGAGGTGCGCGAAGCAATCGACTTCTGCCGGTACTACGCCGCGGTCGGTCGCGAACGGCTGCAGACTCAGCCGCTGCCCGGCCCGGCCGGCGAATCAAACGAATTGCGCCTGGGCGGTCGCGGCGTCTTCGCGTGCATCAGCCCCTGGAACTTCCCGCTCGCGATCTTCGGCGGGCAGGTCGCCGCCGCGCTGGTCGCTGGCAATGCCGTGGTCGCGAAGCCGGCGGAGCAGACGCCCCTCGTTGCGTTCCGCGCGGTGCAGCTGATGCACGAAGCCGGCGTGCCGCCCGGGGTCCTGCACCTGGTGCTCGGCGACGGCGAGAGCGTCGGCAGGGCACTGACGAGCGATCCGCGCGTCGCCGGAGTGGCGTTCACCGGATCGGTCGCGACCGCCCGCGCGATCAACCGGGCGCTCGCGGCGCGCGACGCGCCGATCGGAGTACTGATCGCCGAAACCGGCGGCCAGAACGCGATGATCGTCGACTCGACGGCCCTGCCGGAACAGGTCACCGATGCCGTCGTCTCCAGCGCGTTCCGCTCGTGCGGGCAGCGCTGCTCTGCACTGCGCGTGCTGTTCCTGCAGGCCGAGATCGCCGACTCGATGATCGAGATGATCGGCGGCGCGATGCGTGAACTCGTGATCGGCAACCCCGCCGACCCACGCACCGACATCGGGCCCGTGATCGACGCCGAGCAACTGGCGCTGCTCGTGCGGCACCGCGCCTGGCTCGGGAAGCACGCGCGCATCCTCCACGAATGCGCCCTGCCGCACGGTCTCGACGGCCACTATTTCGCGCCGGTCGCCGCCGAGATCGGTTCGATCGGCGACCTGGCGCACGAGAACTTCGGCCCGATCCTGCACGTCGTGCGCTACGACAAGCACGAACTCGACACCGTGATCGACGCGATCAACGCGACCGGCTACGGCCTGACGATGGGCCTGCACACGCGCCTCGACGGCCGTGTCGAGCACGTGGCACGGCGCGCGCGGGTCGGCAACCTCTACGTGAACCGCAACATCATCGGCGCGGTCGTGGGCAGCCAGCCGTTCGGCGGTGAGGGCCTGTCGGGCACCGGACCGAAGGCGGGCGGGCCGAACTACCTGCTGCGCTTCTGCGTTGAGCGCACGGTGACGATCAACACGGCGGCGGCGGGCGGGAACGTCGAGTTGCTGGCGTGAGAGGAGGCCGGTACTCCGGCGTGTCGCGCGAGACCGTGTGACGGATGAAAGCCGGCGGACGTGCCTGGCGGTGAGTACGCGACGCAGAGTTGATCCCGGGCGCAGCTTCGGCACGGTCGCACGGCGGCGGCCCGGCCGCGCGGCGCGCGGCGTGCGCGCGCGAGCTGCGCTCTGCGGCCGCGCGCGCCGCTCGGACAGGACGCGCAGCAGCGAAGGCCGCGCGCGCGCGCTCGCTCGGCTGCGCTGCCGCAGCCGCACAGCCGCGCCCGCCCACTCGCCGCCTGCCGTGCCGACGGCCCGGCCGGTGGCACCGAGCAGCGCAGGCGAGCCGGGGCAGTCGGGTGGCGAGTGCCGTGTGTTGGCCCTCGCCGACCGCCGGCCTCGTCAGCAGCGCAGGGCAGTCGGCGCGCAGCGCCGACCGCCGTCGCAGGCCGGGGCCGCGGCCACCCGACTCGCCCTCCGGCAGACGAAAGCAACGTCCAAGCCGCGCGTCTACCGAAGGTCGCGAACGATCTCCCGCGCCGCGTTGTGCCCCGGCGCACCCGTCACGCCGCCGCCCGGATGCGCTCCCGACCCGCAGTGATACAGGCCCTTCAGCGGCCCGCGGTACTTCGCATAGCCCATCAGCGGCCGCATCGAGAACAACTGGTCGAGCGACAGCTGGCCGTGGAAGATGTCGCCGCCGACGAGTCCGAACTCGCTCTCGAGGTCGGCGGGCGACAGCGCGCGCCAGCCAAGCAGCGCCTCGCGGAAGTTCGGGCAGTACGACTGCACGACATCGAGGATCGCCTGGACCGCCGGTTCCCTGAGCGTCGACCAGTCGGCAGCGGGATCGAACTGCTGGCAGAACAGGCTGGCCACGTGCGCGCCGCGCGGAGCGAGCGTGTCGTCGACCACACTCGGGATCAGCATCTCGACGATCGGCCGCGCCGCGTACCCCTGCGCGACCGCGCTGTGCCAGGCGGCATCCATGTACGCCAGCGACGGCGCGAACACGATGCCGCTCGCATGATGAGGTTGCGCCTGCCTGCCCGGCAGGGCCGAGAAGTCAGGGAGTTCGCGCAGCGCGACATTCATTCGGAACGTTCCAGAGCCGCACTTGTAGCGCTGCATCGCTTCGTTGAACTCGGGCGGCAGCACGCTGGCGTCCAGCAGTCGCTGGTACAGCAGCCTGGGATTGACGTTCGCGGCAACGGCCCGCGCACGGACGACCTCGCCGGAAGCAAGCTCCACGCCGACCGCGGACCCCTGCTCGACGACGACGCGCTTTACAGCGGCATCCGTCGTGACCTCGACGCCGCGTACGCGCGCTTCCGCCGCCATCGCCTGCGTGATGGCCCCCATGCCGCCGATCGCATGGCCCCACTTGCCAGGCTTGCCGTTCACTTCGCCGAAGCAATGATGCAGCAGCACGTAGGCGGAGCCGGCCGCGTACGGGCTGGCGTAGTTGCCGACCACCGCATCCCAGCCGAGCACGGCCTTCAGCGGTTCCGACTCGAACCAGTGGTCGAGCCAGTCGCCCGCGCTCTTCGTGAAGACGTCGAGCAGGTCGCGCTGGCCTTCGCGGGGCAGCCGGCCCATCTGCAGCAGCAGCTGCGCTCCGGCAACAAGATCGCGCCAGCCCTCGACCACGAAGGGTCCGCCAAGGTTCGGCGGAGCGCGCAGCACCCATTGCTTCAGCTGGTCGGCGAGCCTGTCGAGCCGCGCGTAGTACGCGGGCAGCCGCTCGGCGTCGCGCGGGGAGAACTTCGAGACCTCCGCCTGTGTTTCGGCCAGATCGCCGCCGAACCTGAGCGAACGGCCATCGGGCAGCGGAACGAAGTTGGAGAAGGGGCGCTCGACGACCCGCAGGCCGTGCTCGGCGAGCTTCAGGTCGCGAATCACCTTCGGGTTCAGCAGGCTGACGGTGTAGCTGGCCGTCGAGTTGCGGAACCCGGTGAAGAACTCCTCCGTGACCGCGGCGCCGCCAACCACCGCGCGGCGCTCCACCACGCGGACTTTCAGCCCGGCCGCGGCGAGGTAACAGGCGCAGGTCAGGCCGTTGTGGCCGGCACCGATGACGACGACATCGAGCGAGGAAGACGGCATGCGCGCCTCGGACCATTCGAGGCGCGCATCTTATCGGCGGCCGCGTGAAGCGCCGCTGATCAACGGTAACCGACGCGGTCGAGGATCCGCTGGGCCGCGATCTGGTTCTTGCCGATCGTGGAGATCGGCACGTTCTCCATCTTCGGCGTGCCCAGCGCCGCGAGCGCCGGGTTGTCGCTGACCGCGCCCTTCACCACGGGCCACTCGTTGTTCCCGCTGGCAAAGTAGGCCTGCGCCTTCGGGCTGGTCAGGTACTCGAGGAAGGCCACCGCGTTCGCCTTGTGAGGTGCGTTCTTCGCCACGCCGCCGCCGGAGATGTTCATGTGGGTGCCCGTGGTCGCCTGGTTCGGCCAGACGAACGCGACCTTCGAAACCACGTCCTGGTCTTTCGGATCGGCGGATCGGACCAGACGCACCCAGTAGTACGAGTTGGTCAGGGCAACCCCACACTCGCCGGAAGCGACGCCCTTGATCTGGTCGGTGTCGCCACCGCGCGGCGGCCGCGCCATGTTGGCGACCATGCCCCGCGCCCACGCCTCGGTCTTGGCCTCGCCCAGGCGCTCGATCAGCGAACCGATCAGCGACAGCATGTACGGGTGCGAACCGGAACGCGTGCACACCTTGCCCTTGTTCTTCGGGTCAGCCAGTTCCTCGTACGTGTCGACGTCCTCCGTCTTCACCCTGGCCTTGTCGTACACGATGACGCGCGCGCGACTCGAGAATCCGAACCAGGTGCCGTCGTTCGACCGCAGGTTGGCGGGGATGCGCTCGTTCAGCACCTTTGACTGGACCGGCTGGAACAGCCCGTCGACCTGCGCGCGCCAGAGTCGCGCAGCGTCGACCAGCAGCACGACGTCGGCCGGACTGGCCGCCCCCTCCGTGCGAAGGCGCTGCAACAGTTGCTCGTCGCCGAGTTCGATGCGATTGATCTTGATGCCCGTCTGCTTCGTGAAGTCGGCGTACAGCGCTTCGTCGGTCTGGTAGTGGCGCGCCGAGTAGAGATTGAGGACCTTTTCCTGCGCTTGGCCGTCGATGGGTACCGCGGCCGCGAGGACCAGGCCGCCGACCACCGCGGCCTGCATCGTGCGCCGCAAGGCGACTTCGAGGTGTTCCATCAGGGGCGAGAACCGCTTCATTGCTTCGTCCGTTGCTGTGTTGGCGAGGGTGCCGGCCGGCCGGGGGGCCAGGGAGAGCCCGCGGACCGGGCCGACGGACGAACGTTATCGCAAATGATTCTTAAATGCAAATACTTCTCATTCGTAATATGTTGATCCTCATCAATCCGAGCGCGGCGGCTATGGCTCGGGCGGCCGGTCGGACATCGCTCCATCTGGCGCAAGCCGCATGGCAGCAACCGTGGAGGGCGACGCGTCCGGTTTCGCGATGAAGGGGTCGGCCGGGAGCGGCTCCATCACGCGACGCGCCCCGTTGAAGCGCGTTGCCCAGTACCGGTCGTCCAGGCCTTCGACCCGCACGCGGCCGTTCCTGGCCGGCGCGTGGACGAACCTCCCCTCCCCGATGTAGATCGCGACGTGCGAGAAAGCCCGCCGCAGCGTGTTGAAGAACACGAGGTCGCCGGGCTGCAGTTCCGCGCGTGACACGGGGTGGCCGACGCCGCTGATCTCTTCAGCGCGTCGCGGCAGATCCCGGTTGAGCACGGAGGCAAAGACATGCTGAACGAGCCCGCTGCAGTCGAATCCGGCCTCGGGGCTGCTGCCGCCGAAGCGATACGGCGTTCCGAGCAGAGACAAGGCCTGGAGCACGATGTCCGACCGCGCGTTGTGCGTGCCCTCCTGCGCCCGCCCGACGATGACGAACACGGTCAGCGCGAAGCCGACCACGAACCTGCCCGCCCACGACCTCTGATGACCGCTCATCCGCTCGCCGCACCGGTCGCCTTCAACGGACCGCAAAATAGCGCATTCGAGCGAGAAAACCTAAAGAACTCCGCAGGTTAGGCCGAACAATTCGGCTAAAGTCAACACTCTCCGGGGCTCTGCACCGGACCGGACCGGGAACCAGACGTCGTGGCGAACGAATCGCAAATCAGTGCAGCGGCAAGCGCATCCGGAAAGCCCCGCGTCCTGATCGCCGACGACTCGCGCATCGTCCGCGCCTCGCTCGTCCAGCACCTGAAGGACCGCTTCGATATCCGTGAGGTCATGGACGGGGAAGCCGCCTGGCAGGCCATCCTGCTCGACTCGTCGATCCGGGTCGTCATCAGCGACCTGACGATGCCCAAGGTCGACGGCTTCGAGCTCCTCAACCGCGTGCGCAGTTCGAAGGTGCAGCGCATCCGCGAACTCCCGATCGTGATCATTTCCGGCGAGGAGGAAACCGCCGAGCGCGAGCGGGCGGCCGGAGTGGGCGCGACCGACTTCATCGGCAAGGGGGTCGGCGCCGCCGAACTCGTCGCTCGCATGGAGGTGCTGGTCCGGCTGTCCAGCACCCGCGAGGCGCTGGCCGATAGCCAGGCGTCCCTCGAGTCGTCCCGCACCGTCGACACGGACACGGAACTGCTGAACCTGCCCTTCTTCGACAAGCAGGTCGAGAAACTGGTCAGTTATGCCCGCCGCAATCTTTCCGACGTCGCGGTCATCTGCGTCCGGGTCGAACTGTCGATCTCCGGCAGCGACACCTGGGACGGCGAGGCCGACCAACGGTTAAAGCTGGTGGGCCGCGCCATCGCCGCCTCGATCCGCCTCGAGGACCTCGGCACCCGATCCGACCGGTACGAGTTCTGCGTCGCGACGCCTTCGTCGGGACTGTCCGGCGTGCTCCGGTTCGCGGCCCGCCTGCGGAAAGTCCTGGAAAACGCAGAGACAGCCGGGCCGGGCGTCGAGGTCTGGACCTGCATCGGCGTTGCCACCCTTTCCGAGGAGTTGCGCCGAAGCGCGGAGGAACTTCGTGCGCTGGCTCAAAAACGCGCCGAGAAAGCCCAGCAGAATCGGTCGCGCCGCATCATTCTCGGCGCCGGCGACGGCGAGGCGGGAAGCGTCGAGCCCCAGCCGGCCGAGGGCTCGATGGACATCAACCTGGCGTTGGCGCTGATCCGCGCCGGCCGGGCCACCGAAGTGGTGCCGCACCTGCCAAGATTGCTGCAACAGGTCGCGCCCCTGCTGAAGCTGGTGCGACTACAGAGAGAACTACAAGCACAGGCGACACCTGCGGAGGGAGGCCCGCATGACAACGTACAAACAGTTCCACGCTAGATCCATCAGCGACCCGCAGGGGTTCTGGGCCGAGCAGGCCGCCCTGGTCGACTGGAAGCAGCCGTTCACGCAGGTCCTCGACTACTCGCGGCCGCCGTTCGCGAAGTGGTTCGTCGGCGGAACGACCAACCTCTGCCACAACGCGGTCGACCGCCACCTCGCGGCCCGCGGCGACCAGGCCGCGCTGATCTACATCTCGACCGAGACCGGCGAGGACAAGACCTACACGTTTGCCCAGCTGTATCGCGAAGTGAACCGCATGGCCGGGATCCTGCGGGGACTCGGCGTCGGGCGCGGCGACCGCGTACTGATCTACATGCCGATGGTTCCGGAAGCCGCGTTCGCGATGCTGGCGTGCGCGCGCATCGGCGCGATCCACTCGGTCGTGTTCGGCGGGTTCGCGTCGGTCAGTCTCGCGACCCGGATCGACGACGCGCAGCCGAAGGTGATCGTGAGCGCCGACGCCGGATCGCGCGCCGGCAAGCCGGTGCCGTACAAGCACCTGCTCGACGAGGCGATCGCGCTCGCCAGTTTCCCGCCCAGCAGCGTGCTGATGGTGAACCGCGGGCTGGCGCCCGCTGCGATGGTTGCGGGCCGCGACGTCGACTACGCGAAGATGCGCGCCGAGCACATGAACGACGAGGTGCCGTGCGAGTGGCTGGAGTCCAGCGAGCCGTCGTACATCCTCTACACCTCCGGCACGACGGGCAAGCCGAAGGGCGTGCAGCGCGACACCGGCGGCTACGCCGTCGCACTCGCCGCCTCGATGAAGCTCATCTTCTGCGGCAACGCCGGCGAGAATTACTTTTCCACCAGCGACATCGGCTGGGTCGTGGGCCACAGCTACATCGTCTATGGACCGCTGATCGCCGGCATGGGCACGATCATGTACGAAGGCACGCCGATCCGCCCCGACGGCGGCATCTGGTGGAGCATCGTGGAGAAGTACAAGGTCACGTCGATGTTCTCGTCACCGACCGCGATCCGCGTGCTGAAGAAGCAGGACCCGGCGCTGCTGAAGAAGTACGACCTGTCGTCGCTGCGGCTGCTGTTCCTCGCCGGCGAACCGCTCGACGAGCCGACCGGTCGCTGGATCGCCGACGGCATCGGCAAGCCCGTGATCGACAACTACTGGCAGACCGAAACGGGCTGGCCGATCCTCGCGATACCACGCGGCGTCGAGGGGCTGCCGTCGAAGTTCGGCTCGCCGGGACTGCCCGTCTATGGCTACAACGTCAAGATCCTCAACGAGGCGACCGGCGAGGAGATCACCGGCCATCACGAGAAGGGCGTGGTTGCGATCGAAGGCCCGCTGCCGCCGGGGTGCATGACGACGGTCTGGGGCGACGACGAACGGTTCGTGAAGACCTACTGGACGAGCGTCCCGAACCGGCAGGTCTACTCGACCTTCGACTGGGGCATCCGCGACGAGGACGGCTACTTCTTCATCCTCGGTCGCACTGACGACGTGATCAACGTCGCGGGCCATCGCCTGGGCACGCGCGAGATCGAGGAGTCGCTGTCGTCGCACCCGAACGTCGCCGAGGTGGCGGTGGTCGGAGTCGCCGATCAGCTCAAGGGCCAGGTCGCCATCGGATTCGTGATCCTGAAGGACGCGAGCAGGGCCGACACGCTGGAGAAGAGACTGGCGCACGAGGGCGAACTGATGAAGGTCGTCGACGGCCAGCTCGGCGCGGTGGCGCGGCCCGCGCGCGTTCACTTCGTCAGCAGCCTGCCGAAGACGCGGTCCGGCAAGCTGCTGCGCCGGTCGATCCAGGCGCTATGCGAAGGGCGCGACCCGGGCGACCTGACCACCATCGAGGACCCGACCGCCCTCGACCAGATCCAGGCAGCGGTGCGCGGCTAGCCCGCCGCGTCAGGTCCCGGCCGCGGGCTCGCGTAAGCTCGCGGCCGTTTTCATTGGTGCTCGCGCCCTGGAACCGGTGTCCGTCTCCTACCTCTTGTCCGGCCTCGTCCTGCCGCCGACATCGCTCGTGCTGCTGACGCTGCTCGGGTTGCTGCTGCTCGGGAGTCGCCCGCGCTTCGCCGTCGGGCTGATGGCGTTCTCCCAGCTCGCACTGCTCGCGCTCTCCATGCCGGTGGTCGCAGGCGCGATCGCGCGAACGCTCGAGCCGCCGCCGCTCGCCGCCGACGGCCTCGATCGCGCGCAGGCGATCGTGATCCTCGCCGGCGGGCTCAACCGCAGCGCCATCGAGTGGGGTGGCGAATCCGTCAACGACTTCACGCTGCAGCGCGTCCGCTACGGCGCCCACCTCGCCCGCTCGAGCGGCCTGCCGATCTACGTAACCGGCGGCGTGCCCGGCGACGCAAGGCACTCCGAGGCGCAATTGATGGCGAGCGTGCTGCAACGGGACTACGGCATCCGGCCGAAGTGGATCGACCAGTCGGCGCCGACCACGCGCGGCAACGCCCTGATGGCCGCGAAAGACCTGAAGCCGCTCGGCATCCAGCGCGTGGCGCTCGTGACCACCGCCATCCACATGCCGCGCTCGAAGCAGGCCTTCGAGGCGGCGGGATTCACGGTCATCCCGGCGCCGACCGGCTACGTCGCGCAGCGGCCGTTCACGCCCGGGCAGCTCGCGCCCGGGGCCGGCGCCCTGGTCGTGTCCCACCTGTCGTTGCGCGAGTGGATTGCGCGCGGCTGGTACCGGCTCCTGGGCAGCTAGGCCGCCGGTAAGCCAGGCATCGAAGATCACGTTCGACGAGGAGGAAAAACGATGAAGACGAAACCGACGCTGACGCTCGACGACGCGCGCAGGATGGCCGCCGCGGGCGAGGCCGAAGCGAACAAGAACGAATGGAAGGTCGTGATCGCGGTGTGCGACGACGGCGGGCACCTGATCCTGCTGCACCGGCTCGACGGCGTGGCGCCGATCTCCAGCTACATCGCGCCGGAGAAAGCGCGCGCTGCCGCGATGGGCAAGCGCGAGACGAAGGTCTACGAAGACATGATCAACCAGGGCCGCAACGCGTTCCTGTCGGCCCCCCTGCAGGGGATGCTGGAGGGCGGCGTGCCCATCATCGTCGACGACCAGGTCATCGGCGCGGTCGGCGTGTCCGGCGTGAAGTCGAGCGAAGACGCCCAGGTCGCGAAGGCCGCGATCGCCGCGCTCGGCGGCTGATCGGCGCTTCATCCCGAGTCCGCCGAATCGGCGGACTCGCGTTACATTGCCGCCATCATGGCGACGCGCGAACTCGACCGGCTCGACCGCAGGATCCTCGAGATCCTGCAGCAGGACGGCCGTATAACGAACCAGGAGTTGTCGGAGCGGGTCGCGCTGAGCCCGCGCGCCTGCCTCGACCGCACGCGTCGCCTGGAGCGCAGCGGGCTGATCCGCGGCTACATGGCGCTGGTCGATCCGCGCAAGCTCGGCGGCACGCTGCTGACGATCATCGTCGAAGTGACGCTGAAGGACCAGACTCAGGCGACCCACGCGCGCTTCGAGCAGCGGATGCGCAACGCGGAGGAAGTCGTCGAGTGCTTCCTGGTGTCCGGACAGTGCGACTACGTCCTGCGGCTCGCCTGCCGCGACCTCGACCACTACCGCGAACTGACCAACGCGTGGACGGACGATCCGGCCCTCGGCGTCGAGAAGATCACGTCGAAACCGGTGCTGCAGACGATCAAGCCGTTCCGCGGCTATCCGCTCCCCTGAGTTGCCCAGGGCCGCAGCGCCGCCGATTCGGCGGCGACGGATCCCGCAACACGCGTTTCCTGCTTTCCGGTCGCTTCACTTACGCCGTGCGTGACGCGCGCGATTCCTACACTTCCCTTCCAGTCAAGGTGTCGATTGTGCGAGGTGAGCGATGGACGCGCGTGCCGGGAGAGTGCAAGGCCTGATCGAACTCGAGGCGGCCTTTGCCGCGCCGAACTACGCGCCGCTGCCCGTGGTGCTCGAGCGCGGCGAGGGCAGCTGGCTGTGGGACGCCGACGGCAGGCGCTACCTGGACTTCATGTCGGCATACTCGGCGGTCAGCCACGGCCACGCGCATCCGCGCCTGGTCCGCGCCCTGGTCGAACAGGCACAGCGCGTGGCGGTCACTTCGCGCGCATACCACTCGACAGAACTCGCGCCCTTCCTCGCGAAGCTGGTCGAGGTGGCGGACCTCGATGGCGAGGCACGCGCGCTGCCGGCGAGCGGCGGTTGCGAGTCGGTCGAAACGGCCATCAAGGCCGCGCGCCGGTGGGGCTACCGGGCCAGGGGGATCGATCCGGACCGGGCCGAGATCGTCGTCGCCCGCGGCAACTTCCACGGGCGATCCACGACCGTGGTCGGCTTCTCCACCGAGGAGGACTACCGCGCCGACTTCGGACCGTTCGCGCCCGGGTTCCGGCACTTCGACTTCGGCGACATCGCCGGACTCGCCGACGCGATCAACGACAACACCTGCGCGGTCCTGATCGAACCGATCCAGGGCGAGGCCGGCATCGTCACGCCGCCGCCCGGGTTCCTGCGCGCCGCGCGCGAACTGTGCACCGCGCGCAACGTCCTGCTGATCGTCGACGAGATCCAGTCGGGCCTCGGCCGCACCGGCGCGTGGTTCGCCTACATGCACGAGGGCATCCGTCCCGACGCCGTCATCGTCGGCAAGGCCCTGGGCGGCGGCCTGCTGCCCGTCTCCGCATTCGTCGCGCGCGCGCCGGTGCTCGACCTGATGGGGCCGGGAAGCCACGGTTCGACCTTCGGCGGCAATCCGCTCGCGGCGCACGTTGCCCTCGAAGCACTGCGCGTGATCGAGGAAGAAGGGCTGGTCGAGCGCAGCCGAACGCTTGGAGCGCACCTGCTCGACCGGCTGCGCCACCTGCGCTCGCCGCTGATCCGCGCCGTGCGCGGGCGCGGACTGTGGGCCGGCGTCGAACTCACGCCGGCGGTCTCGGCGCGCGCCGTCGTCGAGCGGCTCGCCCAGCGAGGCGTGCTGACCAAGGACACGCACGGGACCGTGATCCGTTTCGCGCCGCCGCTGACCATCCGCCGCGAAGCGCTCGACTGGGGGGTCGATGTCTTCGCTGCCGTGCTTGCGGAGTTCGACCCGCACACAGTGCCCTTCCGCGACTCCAGCATTCCCCACACCACCGCCTATGCCACTCGGAGGAACAACGACGTGTCTGCCGCATCCCTGATTGCACGCCGTGCCCGCCCGTCGGCGCACCTGATGATGAGTTCGCCACGTCACTTCGAGGTCAGCTACGCGATCAACCCGTGGATGGATCCGTCGCAATGGCGCGTTTCCGCGGACCGGCTCGCCGAAGATGCGCGCCGTGGATGGGCCCAGCTGAAGGCGACCTACGAGCGGCTCGGCGCGCGGGTGACGACGCAGGAGCCGGTCCGAGGCCTTCCCGACCTCGTGTTCACCGCCAATGCGGCCGTCGTGCTGGACCGCAAGGTGCTGCTCGCCCGCTTCCTGCGCGAGGAACGCCAGGGCGAAGAACCGCACAATCGCCGGTTCTTCGAGGCGCTGCGCGATCGCGGCCTCGTCGACGAGGTGGTGGACCCGCCGTCCGGCCTCTTCTTCGAGGGCGCCGGCGACGCCATCTGGGACGCAGGACGCGGCCACATCTGGACCGGTCACGGACAGCGCTCGAGCCGTGGCGTCCACGCTGCCATCGAATCGCTCTACGGCGTGCCGACCGTGCCGCTGGAACTGGTCGATCCCCGCTTCTATCACCTCGACACCTGCTTCTGCGTGCTGTCCGGCGGAGACATCCTCTGGTACCCATCGGCGTTCTCGGTGGAGTCGGCCGACAGCCGTGCGCCGGATGGCGGGCGCTGGGAACCTGATCGAGGCAACCGACGAAGATGCGCTGCACCTCGGAGTCAACTCGGTGTGCCTCGGGCGTGACGTCGTGATGTGCCACGCGTCCGATGCCCGACCCGCGCCTCCCTCACCGCGCGCGGTTACCGCGTGCATGTCGTTCCCCTCGATTCGTTCAATCGGTCGGGCGGCGCTGCCTATTGCCTGACGCTGCGCCTCGACAACGAAACGCGCGCCGCGGACCGCGTCCACGGCAGCGACCACGAGCGGGGATTCGAGGAACTGCGACGCGCGGCCTGAGCCCCGGCGCCCCGCACAATCGCCGAAGCGGGTGACGCGCCGTCCATCGGACGGACGATCCGCGCGCCGCCCCGCCTGTCGAAACTGTCCATGAGAAGCCCGAGGAGGCGACATGGACGTACTTTCCACCAAGGACGGCAGCGCACAGGCCGTCCGCGACGCGGCGGCCTCGGAGGCCATCGACAGCCGCTTGGCGCTCGAGCGTGAACTGGATCGCCTGAACGTCGCGATTGGCGCGCACTCGACCGCGTCGGCGCAGCACCTTCAATGGTCGGTGCTGGCGCAGGCCTTCCTGCTGGCGTCCTACCTGATCGTCCTCGTCGGCGGCTGGTCGCTGCCGCTCCCCGGCAAGCGCTGGCTACTCGCCGCCATCGCGGGCTTCGCCGTCGTGTCGCTGGTCCTGGGACACCTGTCCCAGCGGGGCAGTCGCGATCGCATCGCGCCGCTGCGCCAGAGCCGGCGGCTGGTCGAGCATGCGCTCGAGCGCATCGCGGCACGTCCGGTCGTGTTCTCGCGCGACGGCGTCATCTCCCGCAGCGTCGGCGACTGGGCCGACCACCCTGATGCCGCTCGCCATCCTTGCCGGCTGGGTCGCGCTCACCCTGTACACACTGGCCCTGCCCTTGCCGACCGACGCCAGGGCTGCCGCGGAGCTGCGTGGAGCATCGCGCGCCGCTGCCGCGCCCGCTGCCACCGCGCCACCGCGCCCCGCGCGAAAGGACCGGCGCGCAAGGGCGAGGACATCGCACCGGCGCCGGTCGCCGCGGAAACGGCCGCGCCCGAAGAGAGCGGTCTGGCAGCACTGTTTCGTCGCGCCCTCAGCGCGCCGCCGGCAGAGACGGACGCCTCGGCCGAGCCCGTGAAGCCGTGAAGGCGGCCGTCGGCGCGAAGTTCAGGCCGGCGGTGCCCAGTTCGGCCTGCGCTTGGCCATGAAGGCGTCGATGCCTTCCTGCGCCGCCGGATCGACCAGGTTGCAGGCCATGGTCTGGCCCGCCATCTGGTACGCCGCCTCGGTGCCCGCCTCGACCTGGCGATAGAACATCTCCTTGCCCATCGCGATTGCGATCGCGGGCTTGGCGACGATCGACGCGGCGAGCTTCGCGATCTCGGCATCGAGCTGGTCGGCCGCGACAACGCGGTTCACGAGGCCGCGCTCGCGCGCGGTCTGCGCGTCGATGAGGTCGCCGGTCACCAGCATCTCGAAGGCCTCCTTGCGGCCGACGTTGCGGGCCAGCGCCACGCCCGGCGTCGTGCAGAAGAGACCGACGTTGATCCCGGAGACCCCGAAGCGCGCGCCCTCGACCGCAACCGCGAGGTCGCACGTCCCCACCAGCTGGCACCCGGCCGCCGTCGCGACGCCGTGCACCCGCGCGATGACAGGCTGCGGCATGCGCTGGATCGTCAGCATCAGCTTCGAGCACTGCGCGAACAGCGCGCGATAGGTGTCGAGCGAAGTGTCTTCCTTCATCTGCTTGAGGTCATGTCCGGCACAGAAGGCCTTGCCGGCGCCCGCCAGCACCACGACGCGCGCCGACGGATCGGCGGCGATCGCGTCGAGCGCGGCCTGCAGCGCGGCCATCATCTCGACCGACAGCGCGTTGAACTGCTGCGGCCGGTTCAGCGTCAGGGTCACTACGCCGGACGCGTCGCGCGATTCCAGCAGGTAGGGTTCGATCGCGACCTTCGATTCCGGTGCGTTCATGGGGTCTCCGTGCCTCTACAGTTGTGCGAGTGTCTTCAGGTGCGCGCCGACGCTGCGTGCCAGCGCACTCAGGTTGTATCCGCCCTCGAGCGAACTGATCACGCGGCCCTCGCCGAATTCGTCGGCGACTTCCATCAGCCTTTGCGTGATGTACGCGTAGTCGGATTCCACGAGGCCCATCTGGCCGAGGTCGTCCTCGCGGTGCGCGTCGAACCCGGCCGAGATGAACAGCGCCTGCGGCCTGAATGAACGGAGCCGCGGCAGCCACACTTCGTCGACGACCTGCCGCACGACATCGCCCCTGGTTCCGGCCGGCAAGGGGACGTTCACCATGTTTTTCGCCGGGTTGTCCGCGCCGGTGTACGGATAGAACGGGTGCTGGAAGAAGCTCGCCATCAGCACCCGTTCGTCGTTCGCAAGGATGTCCTCGGTCCCGTTGCCGTGATGCACGTCGAAGTCGATGACCGCGACCCTTTCGAGCCCGTGGACCTCGAGCGCATGGAGCGCCCCGATCGCGACGTTGTTGAAGAAGCAGAAGCCCATCGCGGACGCCTTGCGCGCATGGTGCCCCGGCGGGCGCACGGCGCAGAACGCGTTCGCGAGTTCCTTGCGCATCACGCGATCGGTCGCGTCGACCACCGCGCCGGCCGAGCGCAGGGCCGCGTCCCAGGTGCGCGGGTTCATCGACGTGTCCGGGTCGACGGGCCAGTAGCCCTGCTGTGGTACGCTGGATTTCAACCGTTCCACGTACGCCGCGTCGTGCGCTCGGACGAGCGAATCGAACGACGCGGCCGGCGCATCGTGATGTTCCAGGTGCGGCGAGATCCCGATGGCAATCAGGTGGTCGTGAATCGCAGCCAGGCGCTCCGGCGATTCCGGGTGCCACGATCCCATCTCGTGCTCCGCGCAGGCGCGGTGGGTGAAGAACCCGGTATGCAGCATCTGTCTCCGTCCAGCCTGTTGTTTTCGGCGGCCTTCGTCTGGCACCTTATATCCCAATGTTAGAGAAATTCCGCGCGACTGCCAGCCAGATCGGAACGATCATCGTCGGCAAGACCCTGCAGATCCGGCAAAGCCTGACCTGCCTGCTGGCCGGCGGCCACCTGCTGATCGAGGACGCGCCCGGCGTCGGCAAGACCACGCTCGCGCACGCGATCGCGCTCTCGATGGGACTGCCGTTCCGCAGGATCCAGTTCACGAGCGACCTGCTGCCGTCCGATGTCATCGGCGTGTCGGTATATGAGCGGACCAGCGGGCAGTTCGTGTTCCATCCTGGACCGATCTTCACGGAAGTGCTGCTCGCCGACGAGATCAACCGCGCGAGCCCGAAGACGCAGAGTGCCCTGCTGGAAGCGATGGAGGAGAACCAGGTGTCGGTCGACGGCCTGTCGCGCCCGCTGCCGCAGCCCTTCTTCGTGATCGCCACGCAGAATCCTTTCCACCAGGTCGGCACCTTCCCGCTGCCCGAGTCGCAGCTCGACCGCTTCCTGATGTGCATCAGCC
The DNA here is from genome assembly GCA_963707725.1 of uncultured beta proteobacterium. Lineage (GTDB taxonomy): Bacteria > Pseudomonadota > Gammaproteobacteria > Burkholderiales > Burkholderiaceae_F > JAOUJD01. The sequence goes on from CAVPRE010000013.1 coordinate 150,441, forward strand.
TCGGCTACCCGGACCGTGACGCCGAACGCGCGCTGCTGGCGGGTGAGGCGCGCCGCGACCTGCTGAAAGCGCTGCAGCCGGTCGCGCGGCCCTCGGACCTGCTCGCCGCGCAGGCCGAGGTGAAGAAGGTGTTCGTGTCCGCGGCCTTGCTCGACTACGTGCAGGCGCTGATCGCGCACACGCGGGCCTCGGGCAAGTACGCCGAAGGGCTGAGTCCGCGCGGAGGGCTGGCGCTGCTCGCCGCGGCGCGGGCTTGGGCATGGCTCGATGGACGCGAGCACGTGATTCCCGAGGACGTTCAGAACATCTTGGCGTCGGTGGCGGGACATCGGCTCCACGCGACCAGCCGCGAGAGCGGGCGCGCGCTGCACGGAAGGGAACTCGTCGCGCAGCTGATCGCCGCCGTTCCGGTGCCCTGAGCCCCATGAGCATCACGGCCAGTCCGCTGACGCTGCGGATCGCGCGCTGGATCGCGGGCGGCGACGGCCCCGAGGCCGGCGAGGTCCTGCTCGACCGCCGACGCGTGTACATCCTGCCGACGGTGCCGGGCCTGGCGTTCGGCGTTGCCGTGCTCGTGCTGCTGGTCGGCTCGATCAACTACAGCCTGCAGCTCGGCTTTCTCCTGACCTTCCTCGTGGCCAGCATGGCGGTCGTGGGGATGCACGCGACCCACTCGAACCTGGTGCAGCTCGCGCTGCGCGGAGTGCGCGTGGAGCCGGTCTTCGCCGGCGATGTCGCCGCGTTCGAGATCACGGTCTCCAATCCCGGCACGCTCGACCGCTTCGCGCTGCGGTTCGCGTTCACTCCGTCGTCGACGCGCTCACGCCGCAATCGCGATGGTCAGCCGGCTGCCTCCGCGCCGACGGTGTCGATCGAGGTTCCCGCCCGCGGAATGCGAACGGTGCTGGTGCCTCTGCCCGCCCCCAACCGTGGCCGCCTGCCGGCGCCGCGGATCACCGTCGAGACCCGCTTTCCCTTTGGCCTGTGGCGCGCGTGGGCCTACCTGACGCCCGCGCTCGAGGCCACCGTGTATCCGCGACCCGAAGAGGACGCGCCACCGCTGCCCGCGGCCGAGGGCGGCCGGGACGAGGCAGCGGGCATGGCTCCGAGCGGCGACGACTTCGCCGGCGTGCGGCCGTACCAGGCGGGCGATACCCAGAAGCTCATCGCGTGGCGACTGGCCGCCCGCTCCGACGATCTGTCCGTGAAGCAGTTCGAGGCGGCGGGCGGCGGTGACCTGATGCTGGATTTCGATGCGCTGCCGTCGTCGATCGGACTCGAGCATCGCCTCTCCCGACTGACCCGCTGGGTCCTCGACGCCGACGCATCGCGCATGCGCTACGGCCTGCGCCTGCCCGACGCGGTGATCGACCTTGGCAGCGGCGTTCAGCACCGCGATCGCTGCCTGACGGCGCTGGCCGTCTGCGGGGGCTGACATGGCGGCGACGGCACGCCGTACGCGCGCTTCGCGCGTGACAGGGCCGCTGAACCGGCTCTTCGGTCCGCAGACGTCGAGCGCCGCGCGCGAACGCCGCGACGTCCTGGTGCTGCTGCTCGCGGTCACGTTCGTCGTGGTGCCGCACTTCGAGCACCTGCCCTGGTGGGCGACGCTGCTGCTGCTCGCGATGCTCGCATGGCGCGGCGTCATCGCGGCCAGGCAGCTGTCGGTGCCCGGCCGCACCCTCCTGCTGCCGCTGCTGATCGGTGCCGCCGCCGGCGTGTACCTGCAGCACGGCACGCTGGTCGGGCAGGAAGCCGGCGTCACCTTCCTGCTGCTTCTGATGGCGCTGAAGCTGCTGGAGATGCGCGCGCGGCGCGACGTGTTCGTCGTCATCTTCCTGTGCTTCTTCATCCTGCTGACGCAGTTCATGCACAGCCAGGGGCCGGGCGTGGCGCTGATGACGCTGATGGCGGTCGCCGCGCTGTTCTTCGTGCTGGTCAGCGTCAACCTCGACGAGGCGGACCTGCCCGCCGCGCGCAAGATGAAGATCGTCGGATGGTCGCTTCTGAAGGCCGTGCCGCTGACGATCGTGCTCTTCCTGCTGTTTCCCCGCATCTCGGGTCCGCTCTGGGGCATGCCGGGCGATGGCACCAGCGGCGGCACCGGCCTGTCCAGTTCGATGTCGCCGGGTTCGATCGGCCAGTTGCTCGAGTCCCGTGAAATCGCGTTCCGCGCGAAATTCGACGGCAACGCACCGGCCCCGGGCCAGCTGTACTGGCGCGGGCCCGTCTTCGGCAGCTTCAACGGCCGCGCCTGGTCGCCGCTCGGGCGCCGCGCCGTGGAACCCGCGCCGCCGACCATCGAGCCTGACCGCGACTCCGCTGTCGCCTACACGGTCACGCTCGAGCCGCACCGGCGCGACTGGCTGTTCGCGCTGGAGGCACCCGCCGGCCTGCCTGCGATCGGCAACTTGACCGCGCGCCTGACCGCGGACATGGAACTGCTCGCGGGCGATCTCGTGCGGGACCGCACGCGCTACACAATGCGCTCGTACCTCGGCTTCCGCCTCGGGCGCGATGCCAGTGCCACCGAACTGCAGGACTGGCTGACGCTGCCGGCGTCGTACAACCCGCGCACCCACGAGTTCGCATCGGAGCTGCAGCGGCGCACACGCGCAGGCAGCACGGACCGCGACGCCCAGCTCGTGCGAGCCGTGCTCGATCACTTCCGCAACGGCGGCTTCGAATACACGTTGTCGCCGCCGCGGCTCGGACGCCACTCGGTCGACGAGTTCCTGTTCGACACGAAGCGCGGCTACTGCGAACACTATTCATCGGCGTTCGTGGTGATGATGCGGGCCCTCGGCGTCCCGGCGCGGGTCGTCACCGGATACCAGGGCGGCGAACGGAATCCAGTCGACGGGTTCGTGACCGTGCGGCAATCGGATGCCCACGCGTGGTCCGAAGTGTGGCTGCAGGGACGCGGCTGGTCGCGGGTCGATCCCACCGCGATGGTGGCCCCGGCTCGCGTCGACCCGGCCGCAGACGCCGCGCGCGCCGGCGAGCTTGCCCGCGACCCCGTGTTCGGGAGCGCCAACTGGCTGCGCGTGTGGCGTTTCAACTGGGAAGCCGTGCAGAACAGCTGGCACCAGTGGGTACTGTCCTACTCGCAGGAGCACCAGCGCGCGCTGGTCGAGATGCTCGGGCTGGCGCCGCGCTGGGAGAGCGTCGCCGCCGTGCTGGCGGTGCTCGTCGGCCTCCTCGTCGCCGGGATGGCGGCGGTGTCGATGCGTTCGCGCGCCGTGCGTGACCCGCTGGGTGACACTTACCGGCACCTGAGGGAGAAGCTGCAACGGGCGGGCGTCGAGGCCGGTGAACACTGCGGGCCCCGCGCTCTGCGCGAGCGCAGCGAGCGCGTCCTGCCGCGCGACTCCGCGCTGCAGGCCGGCCAACTGCTGGCCCGATACGAAAGCATGCGATATTCGCGCAGCTCCGAAGGTATTGTGGCCGCCGACATCCGCGCGCTGCGGAGCGCGGTCCGCGCCTTCAGGCCTGCCCGCAGTCCCGAATGAGAACCCCCGACATGAAGCGACGCCGCCTTGTCGCTGCGCTCGCCGCCGCGCTCGTTGCTCCCGCGACGGCGCGCAGTCCCGCGCGGCCGCCGTATGCCTCCCGTGCCGAGGTCCAGCAGTTCATCGACGAGGTCGTCGCACAGCACGGCTTCGACCGGGAGCGCGTCGAACACTGGCTCAACGCGGCGCGCTACTCGGGAACCGTAGAGCGACTGATGCAGCCGCCGATTCCCTTCGGCCAGCGCAACTGGCTCGAATACCGTTCGCGCTACCTCGAGGACAGGCGCGTGCAGGCAGGCGCCGACTTCTGGCGCGGCAACGCATCCGCGCTGAACCACGCGGCGGATCGCTTCGGGGTGCCGCCGGAGTTCGTCGTTGCGATCATCGGCGTCGAAACGTACTGGGGCCGCATCACCGGGAACTTCCGCACGATCGACGTGCTGGCGACCCTGTCGTTCGACTACCTGCGGCGCGCGGACTATTACCGAAAGGAACTCGTCGAACTGCTGCTGCTCGCGCGCGAACAGGGCACGGATCCGCTGCGGTTCAAGGGATCGTTCGCCGGCGCGATCGGCCTGCCGCAGTTCATGCCAGGCTCGATGCGCCGCTTCGCCGTCGACTTCGACGGCGACGGCCGGACCGACCTGGCAGGCAGCCCGACCGACGCGATCGGCTCGGTCGCCAACTTCCTGGTCGAGCACGGCTGGCAGCGCTGTCTGCCGGTCCTGTTCGAAGCCGAAGCGGACGAGGCGATCGTCGACGCACTGGGTCGCGGCATCGCTGCGTCCGCGACCTGGGCCGACGCCCTGATCGCGGGCGTGGCTCCGGATCTTCCGCTGGACTTCGACACGCCGGTCCTCGTCATCGACCTGCCCTACCTCGATGCCGGCGGCGAGACCCGGCGACTCTATCGCGTCGGCACGGCGAACTTCGCGGCGATCCTGCAATACAACCGCAGCTACTTCTACGCGACGGCGGTTGTCGAACTGGCCGAGGCGCTCAGGCGCGAGGTCGGCCGATCCTGAGCGTCACTCGGCGTCGGGCTGGCGCGCTGGCTGAGCGTCGACGAACGCCGGCAGCTCCATGCAGTGCTCGAAGATCCGCATGACGGTCGGCACGTGATCGAGCCGGCAGTCGAACCGCTTCGCGTTGAAGATCTGCGGGACGATCACCACGTCGGCGAGCGTCACCTGGCTGCCGAGCGCGTAACGCCCGCTCCTCTGCTCCGCCACGAGCCGCGCCTCGATCGCGGCGAGTCCCTCCTGCACCCAGTGCCGGTACCAGGCGTCCTTCTGCTCGTCGGTCACCTTCAGGTCGCGCACCAGGTAGCGCAGCACCCGCAGGTTGTTCAGCGGGTGGATCTCGCAGGCGATGCCGAGCGCGATCGCGCGCACGTACGCGCGCTCGAGCGGCGCCGTCGGCAGCAGCGGCGGCTCCGGGTGCGTCTCTTCCAGGTACTCGATGATCGCGAGCGACTGCGTCAGCCGCTGCCCCTCGTCGTCGAGCACCGGGATCAGCGCGTCCGGGTTGATGGCGCGGAACTCCGGCGCGAACTGCTGGCCGCCACCCTTCGTCAGGTGCACCACCGCGTACTCGTACGGCAGCCCCTTGAGGTTCAGCGCGATGCGCACCCGGAACGAGGCCGAGCTTCGGAAGTAGTTGTATAGCTTCATGTCATCGGACGAACTGGACGAGCCAGAGCGAGAGTACGGGAAGCGCGACGAGCAGCGCGAGGCGCAGCGCGTCGGCCGCGAGGAACACGAACACGTAGCGGTAAGTGCGGGCAACGGGCACGTCGCGCGCCTGCATCGCGACCACGTAGACGTTCAGTCCCATCGGAGGCGCGATCAGCCCGATGTTGACCACGGTGAGCAGCAGCACGCCGAACCACAGCGCCTTGTCCTCGAGGCCGAGCCCGAACAGCGGCAGTTGCATGACGGCCGGGAACACGACGGGCAGCGTCAGCAGCAGCATCGACAGTTCGTCCATCACTCCGCCAAGCACGATGTAGAAGAGCAGCACCGCAACAACGACCACAACCGGCGAGAGGTCGACTTGGGCGATCAGTTCCGCCACCTGCGCCGGCATCTGCGTCAGTGCCAGCGCCGCGTTCAGCATGTCGGCGCCGATGAAGATCATGAAGATCGCGCCGGTGGTCTGCGCGGTCGCAAGCAGTGCCCGGCCCAGTCGCCGGGGGGTGAGCTGGCGCGCGGCGAAGCCAGCAAGCGCGGTCAGCAGCACGCCGATCGCCGCCGCCTCGGTCGCGGTGAACACGCCGCCGTAGATCCCTCCCAGGACGATCACGAAGATCGCCGTCACCGGCACCACGCCGGCGAGCACCTCGAGCCGCCGGCGCATCGGCATCCGCGCGTCCGGCGGCCCCAGCTGCGGACGCACGCGCATGAAGAGGGCGATCGCGACGCAGTACAGGGCTGCCGCGAGGGCCCCTGGAATCAGCGCCGCGGCAAACAGCCTGGCGATGTTCTGCTCGGCCAGGATCGCGTACAGGACGAGCACGACCGACGGCGGAATCAGGATGCCGAGCGTGCCGCCCGCCGCCAGCGTCGCCGTGGCGAACCCGCCGTCATAGCGATAGCGCCGCATCTCGGGCAGCGCCACCTGCGAGATCGTCGCCGCCGTCGCGACCGACGACCCGCACACCGAGCCGAAGGCCGCGCTCGCCAGCACGCTCGCCTGCGCGAGTCCGCCGCGCCAGTGGCCGACGAATGCCGCCGCCGCGCGGAACAGGCCCGCCGACAGCCCGCCCTGCGTGGCCAGCTGCCCCATCAGCAGGAACAGCGGCACGACCGACAGGTCGTAGATGGAGAAGCGCGCGAACGCGAGTCCCTTCAGGAACGCGAGCAGCGGATCGGGGCCGGAGAGCCACGCATACCCCAGCGCGCCCGGGACGAACATCGCGGCCCAGATCGGCACCCGCAGCGCCATCAGCGCCAGCATTGCGGCGAAGAGCCCCCCCGCGACACCGAGGTTCACGGGGCCGCCCCCGCCCGCGCGCGCGCATGAAACGGCTGCACGACGCCCGCCAACCCCGCCAGCGCCAGCCCGGGCACCATCGCCGCATAGGGAATCCAGAGCGGGATCCCGAGCACCATCGTGGTCTCGGATGCATTGCGCATGTCGCTCACCGCCACGCCCGCGCGCCAGGCGAGCACGAAGAACACGGCACCCGCGAGCATCGACCCGGCGGCATCGAGCCGGCGCTGCACGGGGCCGGAGGAGCGCGCCGTGAAGAAGTCGACGACCAGGTGACTGCGATGCAGCTGGCAGTACGGCAGGAACAACGCGATCGCCGCGGCGACGGCGAGCTGCACCAGTTCGATGTCGCCGGTGATCGGCCGGCCCGCGACCCAGCGGCCGGCCACCGAAACGACGGTCGCCACCGAGACCGCGACCAGCAGCGCGCCGCCGATGAGCGCGAGCGTTGTCGCCAGCGCATCGAGCAGCCGGCGCATGGGACTACTTGCGCGGGGCGGCCGCGGGCACGGGCGGCGGCGCCGCGGCCCTCGAGTGCCGCGCGATCAGCGCGCGCGCATCGGCCAGCAGCCCGTCGCCGTCGATGCCGCGCTTGCCCATGTCGCGCACCCAGTCGGCGAGCACGGGCTGCGCGGCCACCTGCCACTGCGCGAGTTCGGCGGCGGGAACCACATACACCGTGTTGCCGCGATCGAGCGCGAGCCTGCGCGCCGGTGCCTTCTGCAGGTCCCACAGTCGGCCGGCCTGGCCCGACAGCCCGAGCCCGGAGTTTCGGTCGATGACGGCGCGCAGGTCCGGCGGCAGGCCATCGTAGGTCTTGCGGTTCATCGCGAGCAGGAAGACCGCCGTGTACATCGCCGGCATGTCGGGATCGGTTTCGGTGTGGAAGCGTGCGATCTCCTGCACCTTGACCGCCGGGACGACCTCCCACGGAATCACGGCGCCGTCGATCACGCCCTTCGACATCGCGTCAGCGAGCCCGGTCACCGGCATCGACACTGGCGTGGCGCCGAGCGCGGCGAGCAGGCGATTCGTCTGGCGTGTCGGCGCGCGCAGCTTCAGTCCGCGGAAATCCGCCAGCGTGCGGACCTGCTTTTCGCGCGTGTGCAGGTAGCCGGCATCGTGGACGTGGACGGCGAGCGGCTTGACCTCGCGGAACTCGTCGCGCGCGTGCTTCTCGTAGAACTCCCACGCCGCCTTCGATGCCGCTTCGGCGTCGCCGATCATGAACGGGAGCTCGAACACCTCCATCCTCGGGAAACGCCCCGCCGTGTAGCCGGGCAGGGTCCAGACGATGTCCGCGATGCCGTCCCGCGCCTGGTCGAACAGCTGCGGGGCGGTGCCGCCGAGCTGCATCGACGGATAGAGTTGGCACTTCAGCCGTCGCGCCGACGCCTTCTCGATCCGCTCGCACCACGGCACAAGCATCTTCGCGTGCGTCGTGGAGCCGGGCGGCAGGAAATGATGGACCTTGAGAGTGATCGGCGACTGCGCCAGGGCGCTGCCGGACAGCGCGAGCGCAAGGAGCACAAGCGAGCGTGTAAGCAACGATCGAAGCATGGCGAGGATCAGACGATGCGGACCTTCAGCGTGCCGATGCCGGCGACGCCGCCTTCGAGCTCATCGCCCTTCACCACCGCGCCGACGCCCTCGGGCGTTCCGGTGAAGACGAGATCGCCGGGCCTGAGCTCGAAGTACCTCGACAGGTGCTCGATGGTTTCGCTGACGCTCCAGATGAGGTTCGAGACGTCGCTCGCCTGGCGCCGCTGGCCGTTGACGTTCAGGAAGATCTGCGCGGCCGTGATCTCGCCGGTCGCGCCGATCGGCTTCACGGGAGAGATCGGGGCCGACCAGTCGAAACCCTTGGCGACGTCCCACGGCCGGCCCTTGTCGCGCAGCGCGAACTGCTGGTCGCGTCGCGTCATGTCGAGGCCGACCGCATAGCCGTAGATGTGCCTCGCGGCATCGGCCGCCGCGATGTCGCGGCCGCCCTTGCCGATGGCCACCACGAGTTCGATCTCGTGGTGCAGGTTTTGCGTCTCGCCCGGGTACGGCATCTCGCCGACGTTGCCGAACGGGACCGGCAGCACGGCGTCCGCCGGCTTCATGAAGAAGAACGGCGCCTCGCGCCCCGAGAAGCCCATCTCCTTCTGGTGCTCGGCATAGTTGCGTCCGACGCAATAGATGCGATGCACCGGCAGCAGGTCACTTGAGCCGTCGACCGGAACCACGGCCTGCGGCGGGGCTGCGAACACGTAACCCATGGAAGGACACTCTCCTGTCGTGCGGGGGGTTTGACCCGCGAGAGCGGGAAGTCTACGCGTGGCCCGGGCCGGCAGCTTTCGAGATGGCGCGTGACAGCAGCGCCACGGGCAGCACGCCGACGGCCACGATCGTCAGCGCCGGCAGCGCCGCTTCGCCGAGGCGTTCGTCGCTCGCCATCTGATACGCGATCACGGCCAGCGTGTCGAAGTTGAACGGGCGCAGCACCAGGGTCGCAGGCAGCTCCTTCATCACGTCGACGAATACGAGCAGCGCGGCGGCGAGCACCGAGGGCCTGAGGATAGGCAGGTGCACGCGCACGAAGGTGTCGAGCGGGGTACTGCCGAGGCTGCGCGCGCTGGCGTCCATCGCCGGCGTGATGCGCGCGAGCCCGGCCTCGACCGACTGGTACCCGACCGCGAAGTAGCGGACCAGGTAGCCGTACAGCAGCGCGAACACGCTGCCGGTGAGCAGCAGGCCAGGGCCGGCGCCGATCAGCGCCTTCATGGCTTCATTCAGGCGGTTGTCGAACAGTGCGAGCGGAATCAGGATGCCGACCGCGATGACGGCGCCGGGAACCGCGTAGCCGAGGCTCATCAGCTTCACGGCCGCGCGCACGAGCACCGCCGGCTTTCCACGGGTCACGGCGCGCGCCGTGTACGCGAGCGCGAGCACGGCCGCCAGCACGATCAGCGCGGCCGCCGCGCCGATGGACAGCGTGTTCACCACCCAGCCGCCGTAGCGTGACCAGTCGAGCGTGGTCCACGCGGGCAGCAGCAGGCGCACCAGCAGCACCAGCGGAATCGCGAAGCCGAGGGCGACGCTCGCTGCGCACAGCGCCAAGGCGCCCGCGGCTCCGCGGCCCTTCAGCGGCGAGCGCGGCGCCGGCCGCTGGCTTGCGGTCGGCGTGAAGAAGCGGGCACGTCCGCGCGCGCGGTGCTCGACGTAGAACAGCACGAGCACGAGGAGGAGCAGCATCGCGGCGAGCTGGCTCGCGGCCGTGCGATCGCCGAGCGAGAACCATGCGCGGTAGATCGACGTGGTGAAGGTCTGCAGCCCGAAGTACGCCGATGCGCCGTAGTCGGCGATCGTCTCCATCAGCGCCAGCAGCACGCCCGCGGCGATCGCCGGACGCGCCAGCGGCAGGTTGACCCGCCACCAGGCCTGCCACGGAGTGAGGCCGAGGCTGCGCGCGGCGTCGATCATCGCCGCAGTGCGCGCGAGGAACGCGGTGCGGGCGAGAAGGTAGACGTAGGGGTAGAGCGCCACCGTGAACACGAACACCGCGCCCTGCAGTGAACGGATCTCCGGAAACCAGTAGTCGCCCCGCTCCCACCCGAACGCGCCGCGCAGCGCCGACTGCAACGGGCCGGCGTACTGAAGATAGTCGGTGTACGCGTAGGCGACGATGTACGCAGGCATCGCCAACGGCAGCAGCAGCGCCCACTCGAAGACCTTGCGCCCGGGAAAGTCGCAACTCGCGACAACCCACGCGGTGGAAGCGCCAAGCGCGGCCACGCCGATGCCGACGCCGACCGCAAGCACGGCCGTCTCGTACAGCGCGCTGGGAATGACCGTCGCGGCGAGATGCCTCAGCGTCTCCGCCGCCGGCCCGAGATCCCAGAAGCTGCCGAACACGCCAAGCACCGGGAGCGCGACCAGCGCGCCGCAAACGAGCGCGAGCCCCACCGCGAGGCCCAGCCGTTCGCCCCCGGAGTCCACGCGGGAACCTGGGAACATCTTCGAGATCAGGGAATTGAGAGCGATGGCCGGTAGTCCACGCGATTCCGCGTTGCGTACGTGGATTTTAGATGCAAATGAGAATTATATGCATTTGACTTACAATCGCCGCATGGATGAAGCACGACCACAACTGCTGATCGAGGGGCTGTGCATTCGCTACGGCGGCACCGGCCCGACTGTCGTCGACGGGCTCACGCTCGCGCTCGGCCGGGGCGAGATCGGCTGCGTGGTCGGAAGCTCCGGCTGCGGCAAGACGACGCTGCTGCGCGCGGTCGCGGGCTTCATTCCGGTCGCTGCCGGCACGATCGAAATCGGCGGCCTCGTCGTCTCGGGACCCAACTTCACAGCGGCGCCCGAGAAGCGCGGCGTCGGACTGGTGTTCCAGGACTACGCGCTCTTCCCTCACCTGCGCGTGGACGATAACGTCGGGTTCGGACTGCGCCATCTCGGAGTTGTCGAGCGCCGCGCGCGCGTCGACGAGATGCTCGACCTCGTCGGGCTGACGCGCGAGGCGACGCGCTATCCGCACGAGTTGTCCGGCGGCCAGCAGCAGCGCGTCGCCCTGGCGCGCGCGCTCGCGCCGCGCCCTGCCCTCCTGCTGATGGACGAGCCGTTCTCGAGCCTCGACGTCGAACTGCGCGTCCGCCTCGGCGCCGAGGTGCGCCAGATCCTGAAGGCCAGCAGCACGACCGCGATCCTCGTGACCCACGACCAGCAGGAAGCGTTCGCGATTGCGGACCGCGTCGGCGTGATGAACGCCGGTCGCCTCGAGCAATGGGACCGGCCGTACGAGCTGTACCACCGACCGGCCACGCGCTATGTGGCGGACTTCATCGGCGAAGGCGTGTTCCTGCCCGCGCGCGTGCTGAACCCGATGAACGTCGAGATCGAACTCGGGGCGCTGAAGGGCGATGTGCCGTTGCCGTGCCAGCAGGGCTGCGACACCTGCGGCAAGGGCTGCCACGTCGAGGTCCTGCTGCGCCCGGACGATGTCGTTCACGACGACGCGAGCGGCCTCAAGGCCGAGGTGGTGCGCAAGATCTTCCGCGGCGGCGACTTCATCTACACGTTGCGGCTCGACAGCGGGCGCGAGGTGCTCGCGCTGGTGCCGAGCCATCACGACCACGCGGTGGGCGAGAAGATCGGCATCCGGCTCGACGCGGATCACGTCATCACGTTCCCGGCCCTCCAGGAACAGCGCCAGATACCGTTGCGGGCCGTGTAGCCGAAGTCCCGTGGGCACCGACCGCCGCGTCCCGACTCCGACGGCCTGGAGCGCTATCGCACAGCCGACTGGACAGCGTTCCGGATCCGTCCGCTGCCGTCGGACGAACTCGGCCCGCCTCGCCCGATGCCCGGCCAAGCCAGCCGCTACCATGCGCGCGCGTTGCGCAGCCGCTACGCCCCCCGGTGACGGGATACCGCGCGGCCCGTTTGGAACCTACCTTCGCCGCCCATGAGTCACCCCGTCATCGAGCCACGCGGCTACGTTCGGGGAGGGTTTGGCGAGGAAATGGATCTCGCCTGCCTCTCCATCACTTCCCACTTCGCTGAGCTTCCCGGCTGGCAGGAGAGCAGGATCGATCCGCACGAGGTCGTCTACCTGGCCGGCTTCTTCGCCTTCATCGCCCTGGTGTCGTCTCCCAGCGCACCACTGGGGCTGTCGGAGGCGGCGACCGGTGCGCGAGCGACCGTGGCCAGAAGGCTGATGCTGCGCGGTACCCGCGCCGAGTCACTGAATGATCGCCTCAAGTGGTTCAAGTCGCGGCTGAACACGTACTCGGCACTCTGGGTTGGCGTGCTCAAGGAGACGAACAGCTTTGGCGCGTTCGGTTCGCTCGCGTTCGAGAATGTGCAGGCTGGCGACAAGACGCGGCAGGGCTACGTGGAGCACTTGAACGCGTTTCCAGACTTCTGTGAACGCACGATCCGGGCGTTTCATGAAGCGGGGCAGCGCAGCGACAGAAGCGTGGCGGCGATGCCGATCGATTTTTCCGGGATCAAGGAGCAGGCGGAAGAGGCCGAATCGCGTCTGCGCGAAGCGTTGCGCACGCTGGCGGAAGTCGGCAACCCGGAAGCCCTGCGCACGTCGGCCGGAAACCGGGCCAGGCACGCGGACGCGCTAGCGCAGGTGCGGGCAGCGAAGGATCAGCTCGAGCGACTGAGCGCGCTGCTCGACTCGCTGGAGTCGATCGACGCATCGACGAGCAAGTAGACGAGTTATCGATCCGCGGATGCGGCCAGGCCGCCCGGATCCCGACTGCGACTGGCGTAGTCTGTCCCGGTGACCGTCGCCAGCCCTGCCCCGCCGCCTGCCCGCGAGAAATCCGACGCGCCCGAAATCGAGGTCGTCATCGAGATTCCGAAGGGCTCGTTCATCAAGCGCGGGTCCACGGGGCACGTGGACTTCGTCTCGCCCTTCCCGTGCCCGTACAACTATGGCTCGGTGCCGGACTTCGTCGGACTCGAGGGCGACCTGCTCGATGCCCTGGTGCTGGGACCGCGCCTGAAAGCCGGGACGTTGCTGCGCGTCAGGGCGTGGGGCGCGGTGACGCTGACGGACCGCGGCATGTCCGACGACAAGCTCGTATGCGGCAGCGAGCCGCCGAGTCCTGCGGAGAAGAGGAACGTGCTGCGGTTCTTCGGCTTCTACGCAAGGTGCAAGGGGCTGCTGAACATGCTGAGGCGCCGACCGGGCCGCAATGCATGCGATGGCTGGCTGGAAGCCGCGCAGGCCATGGCGCGCGCCACGCCACGCGATGAAGGCTGGCGCGGACCGCCCGTGCCGTTCTGAACGATGGGCGGTTTGACGGGCAGGAAGTAGATACGGGCCGCAGAGGCCCGTATTTGCCAGCTATCTGGCGGGCCAGTGACGATGGCCCCACTAACCTGCTCAGGTCAGGATGCATCGTTTTTTGATGGGGTCAGGAT
>CAVPRE010000014.1:0-9817 GCA_963707725.1 uncultured beta proteobacterium
CCGAAGGTCGACGCCTGGCTCGACCTCGTCGCATCGCTCGACACGACAACCCTGGACATGAAAGACGAGTGGTTCTGATGATCAAGCACATCGTGATGTGGAAGCTGAAGGACCACGCCGAGGGCACCGACCGGGCGGCCAACGCGGCGAAGATGAAGTCGCTGCTCGACGACTGCCGGGACGTCGTGCCTGGCATCGTCGAGTTCGAGGTGGCGCTCGCGCAGCCCGGCCTCGAGGCCACCTATGACGTCGTGCTGTACTCGGTGTTCGCCGACAAGGCCGCGCTCGACGCCTACCAGGACCATCCGAAGCACGTCGCCGTGAAGCCGTTCATCGGCGCTGTCCGCCTCGAGCGCCAGTGCATGGATTACGAAGCGTGAAGGGAACCGTATGTCGCTGAAGCAACTGCTCGATCTCACCGGCCGCACGGCGCTCGTCACCGGCGGCTCGCGCGGGCTCGGGCTGCAGATCGCCGAAGGGTTCATGGAGATGGGCGCGCGCGTGATCGTCTCCGCGCGCAAGGCCGACGAGCTCGAGGCCGCCGTCGCGCGGCTGTCCAGGCTCGGCTCGGCCGGCTGGATCGCCGCCGACTCGTCCGATCCGGCGCAGGTCGCGCGCCTGGCCGAGGAGTCGATCGCCCGGCTCGGCCACGTCGACATCCTCGTCAACAACGCAGGCGCCACCTGGGGCGCGCCGGCCGAGGAGCATCCGCCGGAGGCGTGGGACAAGGTGATGAACCTGAACATCCGCGCCGTGTTCCTGCTGACGCAGGCGATCGGGCGCGCGTCGATGATCCCGCGGCGCTCCGGGCGCGTGATCAACGTCGCGTCGATCGCCGGGCTCCTCGGCAACCCGCCCGGAACGATGACGTCCATCGCCTACAACACGAGCAAGGGCGCGCTGGTGAACTTCACGCGCGCCCTGGCCACCGAGTGGGGCCGGTACGATATCAACGTGAACGCGCTCGCCCCGGGCTTCTTTCCGTCGAAGATGACGCAGGGAATCATCAGCGCGGTGGGCGCCGACACGCTGGCCGCCTATGCGCCGCTGAAGCGCATCGGCGGCGACGAGGACCTCAAGGGCGCGGCGCTGCTGCTGGCATCGGACGCCGGTCGCCACATCACCGGCCAGATCCTCGCCGTCGACGGCGGGGCATCGGCGTACTGACCAACCAGGACCGGCAGGGAACTCCATGGCCACCAACCGTCGCATCGTGCTCGCCTCGCGCCCCGAGGGCGCGGCGTCCGCGTCCAACTTCCGGCTCGAGGAAGTCCCCGTGCCGTCGCTTGCACCCGGGCAGATCCTCGTGCGCAACCACTGGCTGTCGCTCGACCCGTACATGCGCGGTCGCATGAACGAGGGCCGGTCGTACGCCGCCGCGCAGGCGCTGGGTGACGTGATGGTCGGCGGCACCGCCGGCGAAGTCATCGAGTCGCGCAACCCCGCCTTCGCCGCCGGCGACCTTGTCGTCGCGTACCTCGGCTGGCAGGAGTACGGCGTGTCGGACGGTGCCGGCGTCTACAAGGTCGACACGCAGCACGTGCCGCTGGCGGCCTACCTGGGACCTGTCGGGATGCCCGGCGTGACCGCGTGGTACGGGCTGAACCGCATCATCGAGCCGATGCAGGGCCAGACCGTCGTCGTGTCGGCAGCCAGCGGAGCGGTCGGCAGCGTCGTCGGCCAGCTCGCGCGGCTCGGCGGCTGCCGCGCGATCGGGATCGCCGGCGGCGCCGAGAAGTGCGCGTACGTCACGCAGGAACTGCAGTTCGACGCCTGCATCGACTACAAGTCCGAGGACGTCGGCAAGCGGCTGAAGGCGGTGGCGCCGGACGGCGTCGACGGCTACTTCGAGAACGTCGGCGGCGAGATCATGGACGCAGTGCTGCCGCGGATGAACGCGTTCGGCCGCATCGCGCTGTGCGGGCTGATCGCCGGCTACGACGGCACGCCGATCCCGATCAGGAACCCGGCCTGGTTCCTGGTGAGCCGCCTGCTGCTCAAGGGCTTCATCGTCAGCGAGCACATGGACGTCTGGCCGGCGGCCTTGAAGGAACTCGGCGGCCACGTCGCCGGCGGCCGCATCAGGTACCGCGAGTCGATCGCGCACGGCCTCGAGAACGCGCCGCAGGCCTTCCTCGGCATGCTCAAGGGCGCCAACTTCGGCAAGCAACTGGTGAAGCTCATCGGATGAAGGACCTGAGCGGGAAGGTGGCGGTCATCACCGGCGCGGGCAGCGGCCTCGGCCGCGAGTTCGCGCGGCTCGGCGCGCGCGAAGGCATGAAACTCGTGCTGGCGGACGTGCAGCGCGAGGCGCTCGACGCGGTCGTTGCCGAGTTGGGCGGCGCGGGCGCCGAAGTGATCGGTGCGATCGTCGATGTCGCCGACAGCGGGCAGGTCGCGCAACTGGCCGATCGCGCGTTCCAGGCCTTCGGCCCGGTGCACCTGCTGATGAACAACGCCGGGGTCGGCGGCGGCGGCTACCTGTGGGAGAACACCGACAAGGACTGGGACTGGGTGCTCGGGGTCAACCTGATGGGCGTCGTGCATGGCATCCAGCACTTCGTGCCGCGGATGCTCGAAGCCAACCGCCACGGCACGCCGGGCCACATCGTCAACACCGCGTCGATGGCCGGATGGCTCGCCGCGCCGCTGATGGGCGTCTACAACGTCTCCAAGCACGCGGTCGTCGCGCTATCCGAGACGCTGTACCACGACCTGCGCCTCGCGCAGTCGACGATCGGCGTGACGGCGCTGTGCCCCGCTTTCGTCCCGACCGGCATCGCCGACTCGCACCGCAACCGTCCGCAGACGCTCGCCAACCCCGCGCCGCCCACGACGTCGCAGAAGATGGCGCAGGCCGCGTCCGAGAAGGCCGTGTCGAGCGGTCGCATCACGGCGGGGCAGGTGGCGCAGATGACGTTCGACGCCGTGCGCGAGAGCCGTTTCTACGTGTTCACCCATCCTCAGATCCTTCCCACGGTGCAGGCGCGCTTCGAGTCAGCCTTGCACGGCGACGCGCCTGCCGATCCGTTCGCCGGCAAGCCGTCGGCCAAGCCGCCGTCTCCAGCCGGATGACCGCTCGGTGATCACGACCGGACAGTACGCGGACCTCGGCAACGGGATCCGGCTGCACTACGCGAGTTGCGGCGATCGCCGCCGGCCGCTCGCGCTGTTCCTGCACGGCTTTCCCGAGTTCTGGGGCGCGTGGGAAGAGCTGCTGCCGTTGTTCGCCGACACGCACTTCGCGGTGGCGCCCGACTTGCGCGGGTTCAACCTGTCGAGCCAGCCGGCGGAAGTTGCCGCGTATCGCGCGCGGGAGATCGTCGGCGACCTCGAACGCTTCGTGGCTCACTTGGGGTTCGACCGGACCACCGTCGTCGCGCACGACTGGGGCGGGGCGGTGGCGTGGCAGTGGGCGATCGCGCGACCGGAACGCGTGTCGAAGCTGGTCATCCTGAACTCGCCGCACCCGGTGCTGTTCGCGCGCGATCTCGCTGCCGATCCCGAGCAGCAGCGCGCGAGCGCCTACATGAACTGGCTGCGCGCGCCAGGCGCCGAAGCGGCGCTCGCGAAGGACGACTTCGCCCCGCTCGACGGATTCTTCCTCGGCATGCAGCGCGCCGACGCGCCCTGGTACACGGGGCAGCGCCGGGTGCGTTACCACGCGGTGTGGGCACGCGGGCTCGCGGGTGGGCTGAACTACTACCGCGCGTCGCCCCTCTATCCGCCGACGGACGGCGACCCGGGTGCGAAGGCGATGCAACTGAAGCCGGCGGACTTCCGCGTCCGGGTGCCCACGCTCGTGATCTGGGGCGAGGCCGACACGGCGCTGCCCGTCACACTGCTCGACGGCCTGACGGAACTGGTCGACGACCTGACGGTCCATCGGTTGCCGCGCGCCACGCACTGGCTGGCGCACGAAGAGCCGGACGAGGTCGCGCGCCTCATCTTCGAGTTCATTGGCCGCTGACGCGGCCCATGGCCTGCGGCCGCGGTCGGCCCGTGCCGCGTGGCAGAATTTTCGACGAACTTCACCGCAACCAACCAAGAGCCTCCATGCCGCTTCGCTTCTTCCGCTGGGCCCTGTCCGTGACGCTGCTGCTCGCGGCCGGCTTCGCCTCCGCACAGAACTTCGCCCTGCCGGACGGCGTGACGCGCGGACCCTCGATCGAAGGAGTCACCGAGTACCGCCTGTCGAACGGGCTGCGCATCGTCCTGTACGCGGACCCATCGAAGCCGACCGCCACCGTCAACATCACGTACCTGGTGGGCTCGCGCCACGAGAACTACGGCGAGACCGGCATGGCGCACCTGCTCGAGCATCTGCTTTTCAAGGGCTCGAAGAACTTTCCGCATCCGGAGGTCGAGTTCAGCCGGCGCGGCTTCCAGAACAACGGCACGACCTGGCTCGACCGCACCAACTACTACTCGACCTTCCAGGCCAGCGACGACAACCTCAAGTGGGCCATCGACTGGTCAGCCGACGCGATGGTGAATTCCTTCATCGCGCAGAAGGACCTCGACAGCGAGATGACGGTCGTGCGCAACGAGTTCGAGATGGGCGAGAACGACCCCACGCGCGTGATGCTCAAGCGGATGCAGTCGGTGATGTACGACTGGCACAACTACGGCAACTCGACGATCGGTGCGCGCTCGGACATCGAGAACGTGCGCATCGAGAACCTGCAGGCGTTCTACCGCACCTACTACCAGCCGGACAACGCCGTGCTGACAATCGCCGGGAAGTTCGACGAGGCGACGGTGCTCGAGTGGGTCGTCCGGGCCTTCGGGTCGATTCCCCGGCCCGAGCGCGAGTTGCCGGCACTGTGGACGGCGGAGCCGACGCACGACGGCGAGCGGACGGTGGCGGTGCGACGCAAGGGCGAGGTGCAGATCGTGGTTGTCGGCTACCGCCTGCCTTCGGCGCTGCACCCCGACTACATGGCGGCGGCCCTGGCCGCGGACATCCTCGGCGACACGCCGAGCGGCCGCCTGTACCAGGCGCTCGTGGTGCCGGGCAAGGCGGCGCAGGTGTTCGCGTGGACGATCGACGCGCGTGACCCGGGCTTCGTGCTGTTCGGCGCCGTCGTCAGGAAGGGCGAGCCGATCGAGCCGGTGACGCAGACGCTCATCGAGACCATCGAAGGCAGCTTCGCGAAGACCCCGGCCACGGAGGAGGAGCTGAAGCGGCAGGTGCAGCAGCAGCGCACGGCGTTCGACCGCGCGCTCGCCGACCCGCAGGCCTTCGGGGTCGGCCTGTCCGAATTCATCGCCCTCGGCGACTGGCGGCTGTTCTTCCTTTCGCGCGACCAGCTCGCGCAGGTGACGACCGCGCGCGTCGGGCAGGCGGCGCAGCGCTACTTCGTCCGCGACAACCGGACGGTCGGCACCTACCTCCCGGACGATGCGCCGAGGCGCGCCGAGATGCCCGCGGCACCGACGCCGGCGCAACGGCTCGCCGACTACAAGCCGGTGGCCACGGCGGCGTTGGCGGAGGCGTTCGATCCGTCGCAGGAGAACATCGACAAGCGCACGCAGCGGCTGGCATTCGGGGATCTCAAGGTGGCCTTGCTGCCCAAGCGCAACCGCGGCAACACCGTGCACGTGCGGACCAACTTCCGCTGGGGCGACGAGAAAACCCTCAACGGCCGGATGCTGGCCGGAGAGATGGCGAGCAGCATGCTCGGCCGCGGCACGTCGAAGATGACGCGTCAGCAGATCGCCGACGAGATGACGCGGCTGCAGATGACCGGCGGCCTGCCCGGGTTCCAGACGACCCGCGAGCACCTGCCGGATGCGCTGCGCCTGCTCGCTCACGTGATGAAGGAGGCGTCGTTCCCGGCGGACGAGTACGCGCAGCTGCAAAGCCAGGTCGTGACCGGGTTGTCGTCGCAGCTCGACAATCCGGAAGCGCTGTCGCGCGATGCGATGTCGAATCACTTCAACACCTACCCGCCCGGCGATCCGCGGCACTACCTGCCGCTGAAGGAGCGGATCGCTGACGTGCCGCAGCTGCCGCTCGACGCGGTCCGGGCGTTTCACCGCGACTTCCACGGCACCGCGCGCGGCGAGGTCGCCGTGGTCGGCGACTTCGACGCCGGCCAGGTCGCACCGCTGGTGAAGGAACTGTTCACCGGCTTCGCATCGCGGGCGCCGTTCGCGCGGGTCGAGCGCGAGTACCGCGAAGTCAGGCCGGCCCGCATCGTGCTCGACACGCCGGACAAGGAGAACGCGATCATCCGCGCGCGCCTCGACTTCCCGCTGCGCGACGACGATCCCGACACAGCCGCGCTGACCATCGCCAACGACATCTTCGGTGGCGGGGCCGGCCTGTCGAACCGGCTGATCGAGCGGCTGCGGCAGAAGGACGGCCTGAGCTACGGCGCCGGCACCGGCCTGAATGTCGGCTCGCACAGCCGCGTCGCCACCTGGGGCCTGGGCGCGATCGTCGCGCCGCAGAACGCGGCGCAGGCCGAACAGGCGATCCGCGAGGAGCTCGAGCGCGCGCGCCGCGACGGCTTCACCGCGAAGGAAGTCGACGACGCGAAGAAGGGCCTGCTGCAGGAGCGCCTCGTCAACCGGTCGCAGGACGGCATCGTGGCGGGCGCCTGGATCAGCAACCTCGACCTCGGCCGCACCTTCGAGTTCTCGCGGCAGTTCGAGGATCGCCTGATGGCCGCGACGCCCGAGCAGGTCAACGCCGCGTTCCGCAAGTACGTCGACCCCGACCGCATGACTTTCGTGATCGCCGGCGACGCGAAGAAGGGTGTCCGGTGACGAGGCCCGAGGACTTCCGCCACCGGATGCCGTTGCGCGTGCGCTGGGCCGAGGTCGACCGCCAGGGCGTCGTGTTCAATGCGCACTACCTGCTGTACGCGGACGTCTGCGTCACCGAGTACTGGCGCGCCATCGGCATGCGCTATCCCGCGGACTTCGAGCCGCTCGGCTCGGACCTCTACGTGCGCAAGGCGACCGTCGACTACCGCGCAGCCGCGCTCTACGACGACGAACTCGACGTCTGCGGGCGCATCGCCCGCATCGGCGGGAGCAGCCTGCAGTTCAGCGTCGGGATGTTCCGCCGCGGCCAGGCGGAAGCGCCGCTCGTCACGGTCGATCTCGTGTACGTGTACGTGGACGCCGCCACGAAGACGCCGCGCCGCGTCGACGACGCCCTGCGCGCGAAGATCCGCGCCTTCGAGGTCGTTGCACCCGACGAGCCGGGCACCGATGCGCGTTGAACTCCTCGACTGGGAATCGGCGCGGGCACTCGCCGCGCCGATCCGCTTCGCGGTGTTCGTCGAGGAGCAGAAGGTCCCCGCGGAGTCCGAGATCGACGAGCGCGATCCGCACTGCGTGCACGCGCTGGCCTGGAGCGACGACGGCCGTCCGCTCGGGACCGGTCGCCTGCTGCCCGACGGGCACATCGGCCGCATGGCGGTGCGGGTGGAGGCGCGCAAGCTCGGGGTCGGCAGCGCGTTGCTGGTCGCGCTGATGGGCGAAGCACGCCGCCGTGGGCACGCGCAGGCCGCCCTGAGCGCGCAGACCCACGCGATCGCCTTCTACCGGCGCCACGGCTACGTCGTCGTCAGCGGCGAGTACATGGACTGCGGGATCCCGCACGTCGACATGACGTGCCACCTCGGCACGCCTGGGTGACCGCGCCGGTCAGTCAGAGCCGGATGTCCGGGCGGGCACCGACGGCCGCGCCTCGTTGTCGACCATGAACTCGAAGTGGCGGTCGGTCCAGCGCTCCGGATCGCCGGTGTCGAAGGTGCGCTCGAAGAAGGTCACCAGCGCGTCGTTGCGGACCGTCAGCACCGTCGTCGTCCGCGTGCCATAGCCGTTGGCCCGGATCTGGATCGCCGACAGCGCACGTTCCCAGTCAAGCGGCACGCCGGTCGCGGGGAGTTCGGAATCGCGCGCTTCGTCGCGCGGTTCCATCAGCCGGATCAGGCGCTCGAGCGCGACGCCGGCGGCGATCTCGCAGGCGAAGGCGCCGACGGCGCGCGTGACCTTGGGCCACGGCGTGTCGAGGAAGCCGTTCGAAAGGCCGTAGACGCCGGGTGCGAGCGACTGCGCCGGCTGCTCCAGCCGGTTGCTGTAGTAGTGCAGGGCGGACGATCCCGCTTCGCCGTCGTTTGGCAGCACGTCGCCGACCAGCAGGTTGAAGCCGTTGTAGGCCGAGGTCTTCGGCGCCTGCGCCTGGATCCAGTCGCCGCCGTGCTGCGGTGCCTGCAGCGCCGACAGCACCAGCGCGCCGCGCGAGGGCGCGTGCGGATTGCGCTCCGTCGGCGCCCGCACGTTGGTCAGCGCAGCGAAGCGCCCGCGGCGCGTGATGCCGAGCCAGGTGCCGCCGGCTTCTTCATCGTGGCCGGCGAGCAGCGACACCGCGTGGCCCCACCAGGCCGCGGGCCGCGTGCGGCGCGCGTAGAACTCGTCCCGATTGCCGACCAGGATCAGCGGATAGTCGGGATGCGAGCGCCAGGCAAAGACGAGCAGGCACATGTCAGGCGTCCCGGAAGCGCTCCACCCGGCGCGCGGCGACGTGCGTCGCGGGCAGGTGGGCGCGCACGGCGGCATCGAGCTCGCGCGCGAAGCGGCCCGCGTCCTCGATGTCTTCGTACACCTCCATCACAGTCGCCATCCCGGCTTCGCCCAGTTCCGTTCGTTGCAGCAGGCGGGTGCGCGCGCCGCTCGCGCTCGCGACCTGTTCCTGCATGCGCCGGACCGGTTCGCGCATTCCGTCGCGCTCGGCCGGCGTCAGCTTGTAGTACACGTACCAATGCTCCACGTTCCGTGGCTCCGGCGCGCTCAGGCCGTGGGATCGAACAGCTCGTACGGCAGGCCGAGCATGGCGAGCGGGGGGCCTGCGGGCGAGCCGAGATGCAGCGAACCCGATTGCAGCCGGTCGATTGGAGCCTCGACGAGCAGGTCGGTTCCCCCGCGCGGCGACGCGGCGGCCATCACGATCGTTCCGACCGGCTGCTGCTCGCCGGAGGGATACACGTCGCCGGCGAGCGCGACCTCGTCGTGGTCGACGTGGGCGCGCTGCATCCGCCGCTTCAGCTTGCCGAGGTACTGGCTGCGCGCGACGACTTCCTGGCCCGGGTAGCAGCCCTTCCTGAAGCTGACGCCGCCGAGCACCTCGAGGTTGACCATCTGCGGAACGAACTTCTCCTGCGTGGCGGCGAACACGGTCGGCACCGCCGCTTCGATCTCGCTGCGCCACCACACGCTCGACGGCAGGCGCGGAAGCTCGCCGCACCAGTCTGGCAGGGGCGACTGCGCCGGCGCGGTCAGCAGGAACCGGTCCGTGGCCCCGGCGTCGGGCACGCGATCGAGGCGCGCTTCGCCGATGACGACGCCGGTCCAGGGTGCGGCGGGCAGTTCGACACCTGCGCGTCGCGCGAGGTCGGCCGCGCCGAGCAGTCCGGTCGTGCTCCACGCGTCGCTTGCATCCGCGAGCCGGACTTTCGCGCGCAAGACGAACATCGACAGGCGCTTCATCACTGCCGGCAGGATCTCGCGCGGCAGGCGCAGCAGCACGTCGTCGCCATGGCGCCACTGGTGGAAGCTGGCAAGCAGGCGGCCCTTGGCCGTGCAATAGCCGTTGAGCTGCATGTCGGCGGCCGTCAGGTGCGCCACGTCGTTGGTCAACTGCGACTGCAGGAAGGCAGTCGCATCCGCGCCGCCGACGGCGATGACGCCGAGTTCCGGCAGCGGCACGGCCGCGCGCACGGCCGGCGCGGCAGCGCCTTCGGCCGGGGCGCCGTGCTCGAGAGGATCGGTATCGTTCGGCATCGGGATCGAGAGATTC
>CAVPRE010000015.1:0-52433 GCA_963707725.1 uncultured beta proteobacterium
GGATGGCGTCGGACACGAGCCGCACCGCCTCGTCCTGGCCGACCACGCGCTTGTGCAGGAACCCTTCCATCTTCAGCAGCTTGTCGCGCTCGCCCTGCATCATCTTGCTGACCGGGATGCCGGTGGCGCGCGAAACGACTTCGGCGATCTCCTCGGCGCCGACCTGGGTGCGCAGCAGCTTCGGCCTGCCCTTCGGCGCCTCGGCGGTCTCGGCCTGCTTCATCTGCGCCTCCAGCTGCGGCATCCGGCCGTACTGGATCTCGGCGAGCTTGTCGTACTGGCCCTTGCGCTTGAGATCCTCCATCTGCACGCGCAGCTTCTCGATTTCTTCCTTGATGTGCTGCGTGCCCTGCACCGCCGCCTTCTCGCCCTTCCAGACTTCGTCGAGGTCGGCGTACTCGCGCCCGAGGCGTTCGATCTCGGCCTCGATCAGCCCGAGCCGCTTGCGCGATGCTTCGTCGGTCTCCTTCTTCACCGCCTCGCGCTCGATCTTGAGCTGGATGATGCGGCGGTCGAGCTTGTCCATCGACTCCGGCTTGGAGTCGATCTCCATCTTGATGCGCGCGGCCGCCTCGTCGATCAGGTCGATCGCCTTGTCGG
Source organism: uncultured beta proteobacterium (assembly GCA_963707725.1). Taxonomy (GTDB): domain Bacteria; phylum Pseudomonadota; class Gammaproteobacteria; order Burkholderiales; family Burkholderiaceae_F; genus JAOUJD01. The sequence goes on from CAVPRE010000015.1 coordinate 601, forward strand.
GCAGGAAGCGGTCGGTGATGTAGCGATGCGAGAGCTCGGCCGCGGCGACGATGGCCGGGTCGGTGATCTCGACGCCGTGGTGCAGTTCGTAGCGTTCCTGCAGGCCGCGCAGGATGGCGATGGTCGCCTCCACGCTCGGCTCGTCGACCAGCACCTTCTGGAACCGGCGCTCGAGTGCGGCGTCCTTCTCGATGTACTTGCGGTATTCGTCGAGGGTCGTGGCGCCGATGCAGTGCAGTTCGCCGCGCGCCAGCGCCGGCTTGAGCATGTTGCCGGCGTCGATGGCGCCTTCGGCCTTGCCGGCGCCGACCATCGTGTGCATCTCGTCGATGAACAGGATGATCTTCCCGGCCTCGGCCGACACTTCCTTCAGCACCGCCTTCAGGCGCTCCTCGAACTCGCCGCGGTACTTGGCGCCGGCCAGCAGCCCCGCCATGTCGAGCACCAGGACGCGCTTGCCCTTCAGCGTCTCCGGCACCTCGTCGTTGACGATGCGCTGCGCGAGGCCCTCGACGATGGCGGTCTTGCCCACGCCCGGCTCGCCGATCAGCACCGGGTTGTTCTTGGTGCGCCGCTGCAGGATCTGGATCGCGCGCCGGATCTCGTCGTCGCGGCCGATCACCGGGTCGAGCTTGCCCTGCTCGGCGCGCTCGGTGAGGTCGATCGTGTACTTCTTCAGCGCCTCGCGCTGGCCCTCGGCTTCGGCCGAATCCACGCTCTGCCCGCCGCGCACGCCGTCGATGGCGGCCTGCAGCGCCTTCTTCGACAGGCCGTGGTCGCGCGCGAGCTGGCCGGCGACGCCCTTGTCGTCCGCCACCGCCAGCAGGAACATCTCGCTCGCGATGTAGCTGTCGCCGCGCTTCTGCGCTTCCTTGTCGGTGGCGTTCAGGACGGCCGTGAGGTCGCGGCCGATCTGCACCTGGCCATCGCCGCCCTTCACCTGCGGCTGGCGCTTGACGGCGCTGTCGAGCGCACCGGCGAGCGCCGCCACGTTCACCCCGGCGCGCTGCAGCAGCGACTTCGTCCCGGCGTCGTCCTGCCGGAGCATTGCGAGCAGCACGTGCACGGGCTCGATGTGCTGGTTGTCGTGGCCGACGGCGATGGACTGCGCATCCTGCAGCGCTTCCTGGAACTTGGTCGTGAGCTTGTCGAGTCGCATGAATGGTGTGCGCAATGGCCCTTTGGTTAGCGGGTACTTTGGGCCGGGGTTGGGGCCTTTCAAGCCGACGAAGCGGCGCTCGGCCCCCTGCTAGCATCGACGCCCTGCCGCCACGGTGTGTTTCCCGCATTGCCGGCCCGCCCCGTACCACATCGTGCTCCGCCGCTTCCTCGCCGCCGTTGCCTTCCTCCTGCTGGTCTGGCCGCTGCACGCGGCCGCGCAGGACGCCAGCCCCGTCGCGGCGGCGGCGCCGGGGCTGCCGAGCGCGCTGGCCAGTGTCGTGGACGCCACCCTCGTCCGCTTCACGCTCGGCCCGGACGCGGACGAAGCCGACGAGGAGCGCGAACTGCGGCGCGCCGAACGCGCGGTGCGCGAGGCGCTCGCCACCGAGGGCTACTTCGATCCGAAGCTGCGCTTCGAGCCCGCCGGATCGGGGGCCACCCGCTACCGGCTGATCATCGACCTCGGGCCGCTGACCCGCGTCGAATCCGTGGACCTGAAGTTCACCGGCGCATTGGCGGAGCCACGCTTCGCGCAACGCGCCGAGGAACTGCGTGCCGCCTGGCCACTGAGGCCGGGCAGCCCGTTTCGTTCGGCCGAGTGGGAGCAGGCCAAGGTGCGCCTGCTCGCGTCTACCGAGGAGCGCCACTTCGCTGGGGCGCTGCTCGTCGGCTCCACCGCGCGCGTCGACGTCGAGACCGCGACTGCGACGCTGGAAGTCGAAATCGACAGCGGACCGGCCTACACCGTCGGCGGGTTGCAGGTCGAGGGACTGAACCGCTTCGACGCCGACCTCGTCGAGCGCTTCAACCCGTTCACGCCAGGCGCGCCCTACGATCGCGCCCTGCTGGTCGAGTTCCAGCAGGCGCTGACCGACACGCCCTTCTTCTCCTACTCGATCATCACGATGCCGCCGACGCCGGAGCAACCGGACGAGGTGCCGCTGAAGGTCGTCGTCCGCGAGTCGCGCCTGAAGCGGATCAGCATCGGCGTCGGCTACGAGACCAACACCGGCCCCCACGTCGAAGTCGCCTATCGCCAGAATCTCTTGTTCGGACGCCCGTGGGTGCTGCTGACCGGCGCGCGCCTCGACCAGACCGGCGGGTTCGGCTACGCCGACGTCCTGTTGCCGCCGCGGCCGAACCGGATCCAGGACAGCGTCGGCGTGCTGGTCGAGGACTCCGACGTCGAGGACCTGCGCGTGCGGCGCTGGGGCGTGGGCGCCGCGCGGGCGCGAACCGTGGGCCCGCGCATCGGCAACAACGTCGTGACCCGGTGGTCGGTCAACTTCGAGCACGAGAATCGCCGCACACCGGTCACCGACTGGCAGAGCCTGAGCGTCCTGTCCACCACGTACAGCTGGGTGCGGCGCGACGTCGACAGCCTGGTCGAGCCGCGCCGCGGCAACATCCTGCGGCTCGAAGGCACCGTTGGCGCGAGCGGAACGCGACTCGACGACGTATTCGTGCGCGGCTACGGTCGCATCCAGCAGTTCTTTCCGGTCGGCCCACGGGATGTCTTCATCGCGCGCGCCGACCTTGGCTACGTGCAGGCGGACGGCATCGCGGCCGTGCCGTCGAAGTACCTGTTCCGCACGGGCGGCACGACGACCGTGCGCGGCTACAGCTTCGAGAGCCTCGGCGTGAAGCAGGACGGCGCCACGATCGGCGGGCGCGCGCTCGCGGTGGCGTCGGCCGAGTACGTCCGGTGGACCGACCGCTTCGACGGCAACCTGGGCCTGGCGGCATTCGTCGATGTCGGCGATGCCGCCGACACCTGGGGCGAGCTCGATCCGGCATTCGGGGTCGGACTGGGGGTGCGCTATCGCACGCCGGCCGGCCCGCTCGCAGTCGACGTCGCGTGGGGCGAGCGCGAGCGGCAGGTGCGGGTGCACTTCTCCATCGCGATCGCGTTCTAGCGCCATGGCCGATACCCCGCCCCCGCCTGCCGCGCCGGCCCCCGCGCCGCCGCGGCGTCGCCCGCCCTGGCTGACGTCGATCGTCGTCGTTCTCGTTCCGGCCGCCGCCGTAGTCGCGGCCGTCGGGCTGCTCGTGGTCTGGCTGGGCACGACCACACCGGGCCTGCGCGCGCTCCTGTGGGCCGGTGCCTGGGCCGTGCCCTCGCTGCAGGCGACCGGCGTCAGTGGATCGCTCCACGCGGGCTTCAAGCTCGAGCGGATCGCGGTCGACGAACCCGGATTCGCGCTGGTCGCGACGAACGTCGTCGTGATTCCCGCGCAGCTCAGCGTGCCGGACCGGGCGATCGACCTCGCGCAGCTTTCGGCCGCGTCGGTAACCATCGCCTGGGCGCCGAGCGAGTCGAAGTCCGCGCCCGAAGCGCCGGCCTCGCTTGCGCTCCCGCTGTCCCTGCGCCTGCACGACGCGACGATCGGCGAGTTGCGGCTGGGCGAACGCGGCCAGGAGCCGCACATACTCAAGGACGTCCGGCTGCGCGGACAGGCCGACGCCGTCGCGATCCGGATCGACCACGCGAGTGCGCGGTACGGGCCGACGGAAGCGGTACTCGGCGGCACGCTGGGTGCCGCCCGTCCGTTCCCGCTCGCGGCACACGCGGAATTGCGCTCGATCGTGCTCGACAAGCCCGTGCAGGCGGTGCTCACCGCTTCGGGCTCGCTGCTGGACATGGCACTCGCCGCTCGCAGCGACAACGACGCCGGCCGCCTCGAAGCGCAGGCGCGCATCACGCCGTTCTCCGCCGTGCCGCTCGCTGCGCTGTCGCTGACGATCGCGGAGCTCGAGCCGGACAAGTGGCTGCCCGACGTCCCGGTCATGCGGTTGGCGGGCACGGCGGACCTGCAGCCGCAGCCCGGCGCCGAGTTCACCCTTGCCGGGCCGTTCCAGCTGACGAATGCCATGTCCGGTCCCGTCGACCGGCAGCGCCTGCCGGTGCAGTCGGCGCGGGGCACGCTGCGCTGGTCCGCGGCGGCGCTGGAACTCGCACTGGAGCAGGTCGACGTCGCCGGCGGCAGCGCGCGCGCGGGTGCCGTTCGATCGGCCAACGGCGCGATCACCGGGCAGGTGAACTTCCGGGGCCTCGACGCGGCGCGTATCCACACGTCCGCCACGGCCACACAGGCCTCCGGTCAGCTCGACTTCGTGTCCGGGCCGGGGCGGCATCGCTTCACCGGCCGCGCCTCCAATGCGCGCGGCCTTCCCATCGATCTCGACTTCGCCGTCACCGTGGCCGATGACGTCATCGAGATCGAGCGGGCGATCGCGCGCCTGGGTGAAGGCCGGGCGGATGTCAGCGGACGCGTCCGGCTTGGCCAGGCCACGGCCGTGCAACTGCGCGGCGCGTTCCGTGCCCTCGACCTGTCGCAAGTGGTGGCCGGCGTCGACACGCGTCTCAACGGAACCCTCGACGTCGACGGCGCGCTGCAGCCCGTGCGGCGTGGGCGCGCCGAGGTCGCGCTCGCCGACAGCCGGCTGTATGGACGACCGGTCGAGGGCCGCGCGGTGCTGCGGCTGGATGGCGACCGGTTCGACGTCGACACCGAGTTCGTGTCCGGCGACGCGCGGCTGCGCGCGAACGGCGGTATCGGCGACGGCCGCGAGCTGTCGTTCGATATCGACGTGCCGCGCCTCGGCGACCTCGTCGCATCGCTTGGCGGCAGCGTCTCGATGCAGGGCAAGCTGGGCGGCACGGCGCAGGTGCCATGGATCGAGGCAACGGCCAGCGGCGCGGCGCTGCTGCTGCCCGGCCAGCACCGGATCGACAAGTTCGATGCGACGCTGCGCGGTGGCCTGGCGCCGGACGCACCACTCGATGTCGCGATGACGCTGAGCGGGCACAAGGCACCGGGTCGGCCGGAGCTCTGGCTGTCGATCGTCAGCCTGACCGCAAAGGGCACGACCTCGGCGCACGCCATCGCACTGGACGCGAAGACGGAGACCGGGGAGCCGCTGACGCTGCGGGCGAGCGGCGGATGGCGGCAGGACGCGTGGCGGGGCAAGGTGGACTCGCTGGCCGCCGGCAGGCCGCTCGACCTCCTGCTGGAAGGCACGGCGCCGCTGCTCGTCGCGGCCGACCGCATCGCACTCGGCCCGGCGCAGCTCACGCTGCGTGCGACGCGCTTCGCCGAGGTCGAGTTCTCTCGTGGCGCAGGACGCTGGCGCACCGCCGGCGCCTTCGCCGAGCTGCAACCGCAGGCCCTCGACCCGCGCGCTCGCGCGGCACGGCGCGCCGTGCGAACGACCGCGGCCGATCCGCAGCCGCTGACGCTCGGCGGCCGCTGGCAGTTCGAGTACGCCGAGGCGCTGAACGGCATCTTCGTGATCGAGCGCACGAGCGGCGACCTGTACAGCGGGGCCGACGCGGTCCACGCGATCGGCGTGAGCGACGTCGGCGCGGCACTGAGCATCGTCGACAACCGCGTGACCGGAACCGCATACCTGCGCGGCCGCGCGCTCGGCAAGGTCGACGCCGTGATCGACGCCCACGTCGATCCCGCGCAGCTGCGGCTCGCGCAGGACCGGCCCCTCCGCGTGGACGTCGACGCGACGCTGCCCGACCTCGGGTGGATCGGCCCGCTGATCGGCGACGCCGTGCAGATCCAGGGCTCCGCGACGGTGCAGGCGGCCATCGGCGGCACGCCCGGCAGCCCGAGCGCCAACGGCCGGGTGCGAGGGAGTGACCTGCGGCTCGCCTGGATCGAACAGGGCTTCCGGCTGGAGAACGGCACGCTCAACGCCGCGCTCGAGGATGGCGTGCTGGTGCTCGACGAGATGACGTTCACCGGCGAGGCGCGCGTTCCGCCCGACGACGCGCGCGCGCTCGGCGCCCTCGCGACCGGCCAGCCGGGCACGCTGAAGGTCGTCGGCCGCGTGGCGCTGCAGACGCTGACCGGCAGCATTGGCGTCACCGCAACCCGGCTGCCGATCCTGCAGCGTCGCGACCGCTGGATGGTGGTGAGCGGTGAAGGCGGCATCACGCTGACGCCCAGGCGCGCGGAGTTGTACGCGAAGTCGACGGTCGACGGCGCCTACATCGACTTCTCCGCGCTGCGCGGTCCGCGCACGTTGCCCGGCGACGTCGTCGTCGTGCGGCGCGAGGAGCCTCGGAAGGAAAGGCAAGGCGGCCCGCCGATGGACGTCGTGCTGAACGTCGACGCACGGCTGGGCCAGCGCTTCTACATTCGCGGCGCCGGCCTCGAGGCGCGCCTGGCCGGCGGCGTCACCGTCACCGGGCGCCCGGCGCAGTTGCAGGCGATCGGCAACGTGCGCATCGTCGACGGCGTCTTCAACGGCTACGGACAACGGCTGCAGATCCAGCGCGGCCTGGTGACGTTCTCCGGCCCGCTCGGCAATCCCGCCCTCAACGTGCTCGCCGTGCGCAGCGGACTGCCGGTCGAGGTCGGCGTGATGATCTCGGGCACCGCGCTGGCGCCGGTCGTGCGGCTGCACTCCGACGTCGCGATGTCCGACGTGGAGAGGCTCAACTGGCTTGTACTCGGGCGCCCGGCGAGCACCGGAGAGGGCCAGGAGGCGGCGATGCTGACGGCAGCGGCCAGTGCACTCTTTGCCGGGCAGTCGGACGGAGGTCCGTCGAACATCCTGCGCTCGCTCGGCATCGACGAATTCGGCGTCCGGTCGGGCTTCCAGGGCGGCACCTCGATGTTGCCGCGCGAAACGGTGGCAGGCACGCTGCGCCGGGGCAGCTCCAGCTCTGCGGCCGGTGACTTCGTCGCACTCGGAAAGCGGATCAACGACCAGTTGTTCGTGACGTTCGAGCAGGCACTGAGCGGATCCGACTACTTCGTTGCACTGAACTACCAGCTCACGCGGCGGCTCTCGCTCATCGCACGCGCGGGCAGCACCAACGCGCTCGACCTGGTGTACTCCCTTGCGTTCGACTGATGGCGCCGGCCGGCCGCAGGCAGGCGACCGCCGACGCAGCCGTCAGCCCGGCACGACGTCGAAGGCGACGGTGAGCCGGGGCTTCTCGTCCTCGAACGGCTCGACGCCGTGCCACATGTACGCGGGGAACAGCGCGAGCAGCCCCGACTCGGGCCGCACGAAGTGCTCGGCGCCGAGCGCGGGCCGCGTCGGGATGGCGGGCTGACCGAACCGCAGCCAGCCGGCGCGGTCGCCGTCGGCGCCGCCGCCGATCGCGTCCGGCAGCGCGATGTAGCACGCCGACGAAAGCCAGCCGTGCGGGTGCACGTGATCCGTGTGGAAGCCACCCGAGCGCAGCCGCACGCTCCAGGCCCCGGTGAGAACCCCCGAGCCGCGGTTGCGCGAGCGCATCGGGCCTGCGCCGCTGCCGAGGTTGGCGAGGTGCCGGCGCACCGCGACTCCGATCGCGCCGAACAGCGCCGCGATCAGCGGCCGCGCGAACTCGGGCGCCTGCAGGTGGAGCTGCCCGCCGCCGCGCACCGACTGCTGCAGCGGATGCGCGCTGAAGGCATGCAGGGACTCCAGCTCCGCCGTGACCTCGGCGAGGAACGTGGCGAGCGTCGGCCAGCCGGCGGGCGCCTCCAGCCTCTGCACGCCCACCAGGCGACCGTAGTCGAACAGCCCCTGGTAACGCGGATCGCCACGCATCCGCCACACGATGCCCTGCAGGGCGATCGCGTACTGGTTGTCCGGCAAGGCGGCCACGAGTGCCGCCGCCACCGACTCGGCGTCTTCCACGCGTCCCGCCGCGACCAGTGCCTCGCACCAGGCGAAGCGCTCGGGCGACCCGTCCGCCGCCCCGCGCACCGCCTGTTCCGCGAACGCGACGGCACGGTCGACCAGACCGCGCTGCGCTGCCAGGTGCGCGGCCTGCCGCAGCAGGTCCTTGCTTCCGGGTACGCGCGCGAGCCCCGTCTCGGCCGCTGCCAGCGCGGCGTCGACGTCGCCGGCGAACTCGAGGACGGTGGAACGCACGAGGTGCAGGCCGGCCTCGCCCGGCGCCGCGCGCAGCGCGCGGTCGAGCGGCGCGAGCGCGAGGTCCGCCTGCCCGCTGCGCATCCACAGAAGCTGCGCGAGGTCACGATGCGCGTCGACGTAGGCCGGACGACGCGCGATCGCGTCGCGAAACGCCTTCTCGGCGTCGTCGAGCTTGCGCTGCGACTGCAGCGCGCGCGCCAGCACGAGCCGGGTCTCCGGCGCCTGCAGCCCGAGCGCAATCGCCCGCCGCGCGGCCGCCTCGGCTTCGGCCACGCGCCCGAGATCGCCCTCGGCCGCCGCCAGGTTGTGCCACGCGATGCGGTCGTTGGGCGTAACGCGCAGTTGCTGGCGCAGGCGCTCGGCGTCGGTGGCTCGGGAGGACATCGCGGCGGTGCGGTTCGATGAAACCGCCATTCTGCCTCGGCCGACATGCCCGGACCCGGACCGGGGCGCGTCACGGCCCGCGCCGACGCACTTCCGCGGCCGCCGGACGCGCTCACGCGCCCGGGCGATCGTCACGGGCGACCGCTAGACCGGCTGCGGCACCGCTGCGGTCGCGTCCGCAGGCAGCAGCGGACGGCGCACGCGATACGCGGCGGCATACAGCGCCGGAAGGAACAGCAGCGTCAGCGCCGTGGCGACGATCAGTCCGCCCATGATCGCGACGGCCATCGGACCCCAGAACACGCTGCGCGACAGCGGGATCATGGCCAGCACGGCGGCGGCGGCCGTCAGCATGATCGGCCGGAAACGCCGCACCGCCGCCTCGACGATCGCGTCCCACGCCGGCACCCCCGCCGCGCGGTCGCGCTCGATCTGGTCGACCAGGATCACCGAGTTGCGGATGATCATGCCAAGCAGGGCGAGCACACCCAGTTGCGCCACGAAGCCGAATGGCGCGCGGAACACGAGCAGCGTCGCCGCCGCACCGATGAAGCCCAGCGGGCCGGTCAGGAACACGAGCAGCGAGCGCGAGAACGAGTGCAGCTGCAGCATCAGCAGCGTGAACACGATGAAGAGCATCAGCGGGATGTTGACCGCGATCGACCGACCGGCCTTGGCCGACTCCTCGGCCGCACCGGCAACGTCGATGCTGGTAGCCCGGCGGCAGCCGGGCACGCAGGCCATCGAGCTGCGGATCGATCTGCCTGGTCACGGTCGGGCCCTGCACGCCGTCCTTGACCTCGCTCTGCACGGTGATGGTGTAGTCGCGGTTCTCGCGCCAGACGACGCCCGGCTCCCAGCCGAGTTCGACCTTCACGAGCTGCGACAGCGGCACCGAGCGTCCGGAGGCCGTCGGGATGTTCGCGTCGGCGAGCCTCGACATCACCGCGCGTTCCTCGAACGGCTGCCGCAGCACGATGTCGATCAGTTCATTGCCTTCGCGGAACTGGGCCACCGTCGTGCCCGACAGGATCGTCTGGGCCGCCTTCGCCAGCGCCTGGCTCGACACGCCGAGCGCGCGCGCCTTGTCCTGGTCGAGCGTCAGCTTCAGCGACTTCACCTGCTCGTTCCAGTTGTCGTTCACGCCCACCGTGTTCGGGTTGGCTCGCACGACGTCCTTGACCTGGTCGGCGATCGAACGCACGGTCGCCACCTCGGTGCCCTGCACGCGAAACTGCACCGGGTATGGCACCGGCGGACCGTTGGGCAGCAGCTTGACCCGTCCGCGCAGGTTGGGGAAGTCGTTGCGGAACAGTTCGATCATCCGCACGCGCAGGGCGTTGCGTTCGCGCAGCGAGCGCGGCGTGACGATGATCTCCGCCAGGTTGGTGTTGTTGAACTGCTGATCCTGCGGCAGGTAGAACCGCGGCGCGCCGGTGCCGACGTAGCTCACCCAGTGATCGACCTCGGGCTGCTGCGCGAGCCAGTACTCGAACTTCTTCGTCTGCTGCTCGGTCGCCTCGATGCTCGATCCCTCGGGCAGCCACAGGTTGACGACGAGTTCCAGCCTGATCGAGTCCGGGAAGAACTGCTGCTCGACGAAGCGGAAACCGACGATGCCGAGCGCGAGGCTGGCCAGGGTGACGGCGATGACGGTCTTGCGCCACTCGACGCACCAGTCGACCGTGCGCCGGAACCGCGAATAGAACGGCGTGCCGAACAGTTCGTGCGGTTCGCCGCTGGCCGCCCGCGGCGGCGCCTTCAGCAGCCACACGCCGAGCAGCGGCACGAACAGCACGGCGACGAACCACGAGATCACGAGCGCCAGCGCGGTGACGCCGAAGATCGAGAACGTGTACTCGCCCGCCGCCGACCGGGCGAGCGCGATCGGCAGGAACCCGGCCGCCGTGATCAGCGTGCCGGTCAGCATCGGGAACGCGGTCGACTCGTACATGAAGGTCACGGCCGCTGTCCGGTCGTAGCCCTCCTCCATCTTCCGCACCATCATCTCGACCGCGATGATGGCGTCGTCGACCAGCAGCCCGAGCGCGATGATCAGCGCGCCGAGCGAGATCTTGTGCAGGTTGATGTCGAGCGCCCACATGCCGAGGAACGTGATCGCCAGCACCAGCGGGATCGTCAGCAGGACGACCAGGCCCGGTCGCATGTCGATGCGCAGCGGCCGGGTGTGCAGCCCGAGGCTGACGAAGGACACGGCGAGCACGATGACGAGCGCCTCGGCCAGCACGCGCAGGAACTCGTTCACCGAGGTCGACACCGCGCGCGGCTGGTCAGCGACCTTCGCCATGTCGATGCCGACCGGCAGCGTCGACTGGATGCGTCGCTCGGCCACGGCGAGATCCCGGCCGAGCTCGATGATGTCGCCGCCCCGGGCCATCGTCACGCCGAGCCCGATCACCTCGCGGCCGACGTCGCCGCCGCGCCCCGCGCGCATCTTGTCCCGCGGCGGATCGACGTAGCCGCGCGTGATCGTCGCCACGTCGCCCAGCTTGTAGGTCAGTCCGTTGGCACGGATCGGCAGCTGCCGCAGGTCCTCGACCGCGCGGAACTCGCCGGTGACGCGGACCTGCACGTTGTCGGTAGGCAGAACGACGACGCCCGCGCCCTCCACGGCGTTCTGCGCGTTGAGCTGCTGCGCGAGCTGGTTGATGTCGAGCCCGAGCTGCGCGAGCCGCTTGTGCGAGATCTCGATGTAGACCTTCTCGTCCTGCACGCCGAACAGGTCGACCTTCGCGACGTTCGGCACGCGCAGCAGGGCCTGCCGCGCCTGCTCGACGTAGTCCTTGAGTTCGCGGTAGCTGAAGCCGTCGGTGGAGAAGGCGAACATCACGCCGTAGACGTCGCCGAACTCGTCGTTGAAGAACGGGCCCTGCACGCCCGCCGGCAGCTGGCCCCGGACGTCGCCGACCTTCTTGCGCACCTGGTACCAGACGTTGCTGATCTCGCGCGGCGGCGACGAGTCCTTCAGCAGCACGAAGACGAGCGTCTCACCGGGCTTGCTGTAGGAGCGCACCTTGTCGAGGTACGGCGTCTCCTGCAGCTTCTTCTCGATCTTGTCGGTCACCTGCTCGGCCATCTGCTGGGCGGTTGCGCCCGGCCAGTAGGCGCGCACGACCATCGCGCGGAACGTGAACGGCGGGTCCTCGTCCTGCCCGAGCGCGGCGAACGCGAAGGCGCCCCCGATCAGCAGCACCGCCATCAGGTAGCGCAGCAGGGGCTGGTGCTCCAGCGCCCACGCGGAGAGATTGAAGCGGCTGCGCTGCACGTCAGGTCTTCTTCGCGCCCTCGGGCTTCACGGTGGTTGTGCCCGCCGGGCCGGCCGGCGTGCCGACCTCCGAGAGCAGCTTGACCTTCTGCCCTTCCTTCAGCTGGTGCGCGCCGGCCGTGACGACGACGTCGCCCGCCTTCAGCCCCTCCGCCACCACGACTTCGTTGCCGGCGACGTTGCCCACGCGCACTCGCGTCCGCTGCACCGTGCCGGTGGCGCCGTCGTAGCGCCACGTGTGCGTCGCACCTGCTTCGACGACGAGCGCCTGCAACGGCACCGTGATGACCGGCTCCGGGAGCGGGATCGCGAACGACACTGTCGCCGTCATGCCGAGGGCGACGGCGGCGGGCGGGTCGACCAGGCTGATGCGCGCGGGGAAGGTGCGCGTGGCGGGATCGGCGATGGGCGACAGCTCGCGCAGCTTGCCGGTGATCGGCGCGCCCCCGGCCCACAACCGGACGCTGATCTCGTTGGCGCCCTTCAGCGCGGCGAGCTGCTGCTCGGGGATGCCGATGAGGACTTCCTTCTCCCCGGTCTGCGCCAGGCGGACCACTGACTGGCCGGCGGCCACGACCTGCCCGACCTCGGCGTCGATCGCCGTGACGACGGCGTCGTGCGGCGCGCGCAGCGTGGCGTATCCGGCCTGGTTGCCGCTGACGCGCGCATTGGCCGCCGTCTGCGCATAGCGCGCCTCGGCCGCATCGAGGCTCGCCTTGCGGCGATCGAGTTCCGCCTGGCTGATGAAGCCCTTTGCCTGCAGGTCCTCGAAGCGCTTGTAGTCGGCGCGCTGCTGATCGCGATCGACCTGCGCCGAGGTGCGCGCGGCCTCCGAGGCCTCGGCCGCGAGGCGGTAGTCCTGGGGATCGATCGTCGCCAGCGGCTGGCCCTGCCGGACCGCCTGGCCGACTTCGACGAGCCGCTGCGTGATGCGACCGGCCACCTGGAAGCCCGCGCGGGTTTCGACGCGCGGCCGCACTTCGCCGGCGAAGTCCACCGCCGCGCTGCTGGAGCGCGGGCTGATCATCAACGTACGGACCGGTCGCACGTCCTCGGTCGCGACCGGGTCGTTCGAGCACGCAGCGAGGTACAGGACGGAGGACAGCGCCGCCGTGAGCGGAAGGGCAAGTCGGGCGGGCGGCATGGCGCGAGCTTGTTAATGACTAAGCGGTCAGTAATATAGCCAGCCAACGTCGCTGGCGTCAAACGCCCTGCGCCGAACACGCTGGCGGGCGAGGCCGCTCAGGTGAAGGCCCGGACGCTCGCGATCCCCACGGCCGTCGCGACCAGCGACCCGGCGAGATGCAGGCCGGCGTGCAGCAGCGCCCCGCCCCAGGCGCCGCTGGCCAGCAGCGCGACGTTCTCGGCCGAGAACGTCGAGAACGTGGTCAGGCCTCCGAGAAAACCGGTGACGATCAGCAGGCGCCAGAACGGCGACAGGGCGGGATGCGCCGCGAACACCGCGATCGCAAGCCCGATCAGGTAGCCGCCGACGAGATTCGCCGTGAGCGTGCCCAGCGGCAGGTGATCGAGCTTCGGGTTGAGCCAGTAGGCGAGCCCCCATCGAAGCCACGCACCGAACACGGCGCCGACACCGACCGCCGCCAGGGCCGCCAGCACCGGCCCGTCGCGGCCCGTGATCACGGCTTCCGCTCCCAGCGATCGCGCGCAGCGCTGTCGCTGTCGCGGGCATCGACCCAGCGGGTCCCTCCCGGCGTCGTCTCCTTCTTCCAGAACGGCGCCTCGGTCTTCAGGTAGTCCATCACGAACTCGCATGCGGCGAACGCGTCGCCGCGATGCGCACTCGCGACCACGACCAGCACGATCTGGTCGGTCGGCCGGAGCTCGCCGATGCGATGGATCACGAGCACGTCGTACAGCGCCCAGCGCGCCCGCGCCTGCTCGACGATGCCGGCGAGCGCGCTCTCTGTCATGCCCGGATAGTGCTCGAGCGTCATCGTCGCGACGTCGGCGCCTTCGTTCAGGTCGCGCACGACCCCGACGAAGCTCGCGACCGCGCCGACCTTCGGATTGCCGGCGCGCAGCCGCGCGATCTCGGCGCCGACGTCGAAGTCCTCGTGCTGGACGCGGACCGGCATCTCAGCCGCCGGTCACTGGAGGGAAGAACGCGACTTCGGCGTCCTCGTGCAATTCGGCGCCTTCGCTCGCCATCGACTGGTCGACCGCCGCCCTCACCCGCCGCGTCTCGGCGAACGCGGCCGTCCACGGTTCGCCGCGTGCGGCGAGCCAGTGCTGCAATTGTCCGACCCGGCGGACGTCGTCCGGCACGTCGACCGTTTCCCCGGACCGACCCACGCGCTCGCGCAGAGCCGCGAAATACAGCACGCGCACCTTCACGACAGCAACTCCGAGTACGGCAGGAAGCGCACGACGTCGCCACGCCGGATCGATTGCCCCGCCGGGTTGTCGATCAGGCCATCCGCCCACACCGCCGAGTTCAACACGCCGGAGTTCTGGTTGCGGAACAGTTCGAGCGCGCCGTGGGCGTTCATCCGCGCGCGCAGGAACTCGCGGCGCCGGTCGCCCTGCGGCAGGTCGAAATCGGCGGGAAGCATGAGCGCACGCACATCGACGTCGAGCACGCCCTGCCGTCGCAGGATGAAGGGACGCGCGAACAGCAGGAACGTCACGAAGCTCGACACCGGATTGCCCGGCAGGCCGATGAACGGGACGTCGCGCACGTGGCCGAAGGCGAGCGGCTTGCCCGGCTTCATCGCGATCTGCCACATCTCGAGCCGGCCCTCGGCTTCCACCGCCGGCTTGATGTGGTCCTCCTCGCCGACCGACACGCCGCCCGACGTGATGATCAGGTCGGCGCCGACCGAGGCGCTGGCGAAGGCCTCGCGCGTGCGCTGGCGGTCATCCGGCACGATGCCGACGTCGAGCACCTCGCAGCCCAGCTTCTCCAGCAGTCCGCGCAGCACGAAGCGGTTCGAGTTGTAGATCCGGCCAGGCGGCAGCGGCTCGCCCGGCATCATGAGCTCGTCGCCCGTGAAGAAGACGGCCACCCGCAGGCGGCGATGGACGGTGAGGTCGCCGACGCCGACGGACGCGGCGAGCCCGAGGTCCTGGGGCCGCAGTCGAGTGCCGGCCGCGAGCACGGTCTGGCCCGCCTCGACATCCACTCCGGCCCGGCGAACCCACGCGCCGGTGGCCGGCCTTTCGTTGATGGTGACCTTTTCGCCGTCCGCGACGCAGTCTTCCTGCATCACGATCGCGTCGGCGCCAGGCGGCACCGGCGCGCCGGTGAAGATGCGGGCGGCCGTTCCGGGCTCGAGCGGCCCGCCCACGTGCCCGGCGGCGATGCGCTGGCTCACGCGCAGCGTCGTCGGTACCGCGGGCACGTCGAGCGAGCGCACGGCGTAGCCGTCCATCTGCGAGTTGTCCATCGGCGGCACCTGCATCGCCGAGACGACGTTGGTCGCCAGCACGCGGCCGCACGCCTGCAGCGTCGGAATGGACTCGACGTCCGCGAGCGCGTCGGCGCTCGCGAGCATCTGAGACAGTGCCTGTTCGACGGTGAGCATGGGACGGGCAGCGAAGGTCAGCGTGGCGCCGCGAGGGACAGGTGCCGGGTGATGAATGCGGCAATTCTATCGGGGTCGTTCAGGTCGAGGACGGGCAACGGGCATGCGAGCGCGAAGTCGGCGGCGACCGCGATGACGTTCGGGTCGTGCGGGTAGATCGGCGGGTCACCCACCGACGTACGCCGCACCTCGATGCGGGGAATCCGGCCCTCGCTCTTGAAGCCCTCGACGATCACCAGGTCGCACGGATCGAGGCGCGCGAGCAGTTCCTCGAGCGTGGCGTGGCCGCCCGGCGTCTCCGTGAGCAGCGCCCAGCGCTCGGTCGTCGCGATCAGCACCTGTCCCGCCCCCGACTCGCGGTAGCGGTACGAGTCCTTGCCGGGGCGGTCCATGTCGAACCCGTGGTGCGCGTTCTTGATGGCCGACACGGTCAGGCCCTGCGCGCGGAACCGCGGGATCAGTTTCTCGATCAGCGTGGTCTTGCCGCTGTTCGAGTAGCCGATGAATCCGACCGCCCTGCGTTCGTCAGCAGGCATGGCGTGCGATGTAGTCCTTCAGCACGCCGGCATCGGCGTCGATCGTCTCGAACCGCTGGGCGCGCGCCTCGATGCCGTCGAAGGCAGGCGGGCGCGGCGGTTGCGCGCCGATCGCCTCGACGATCGTCTCGGCGAACTTCACCGGCAGCGCGGTCTCCAGGCAGATCATCGGCACCGAGCGGTCCCGATTCTGCAGCGCCACCTTCATCCCGTCCGCCGTGTGCGGGTCGATGATGAGCTTGTAGCGCTGGTGCGCCAACATGATCGTGCGCAGCCGGTCGGTGTGCGTGCTGCTGCCGGACACCATGCCGCTCGCCTGGATCGCCGGCCAGACGGGCGTGCTGCCGAGGTGGAACTGCGCCCGCGTGTCGACTTCCCACCACAGTTCCCGCAGCATCGCCGGGTCGCGCCCGATCATGTCGAAGACGTAGCGCTCGAAGTTCGACGCCTTCGAGATGTCCATCGACGGACTGCTGGTCGCGTGGGTCTCGCCGCTCCCGCGCACCCGGTAGCGCCCGGTGCGGAAGAACTCGTCGAGCACGTCGTTCTCGTTCGTCGCAAGCACCAGCCGGTCGATCGGCAGCCCCATCTGCTTCGCCACCCAGCCGGAGAAGACGTTTCCGAAGTTGCCCGACGGCACCGCGAACGAGACCTTCTCCTCGTTCGAACGCGTGCCGAGCAGGTAGCCGCGGACGTAGTACACGACCTGCGCCACCACGCGGCCCCAGTTGATCGAGTTCACCGTGCCGATGTGGTACCGCTCCCGGAACGGCAGGTCGCCGGCCACGGCCTTCACGAGATCCTGGCATTCGTCGAACACGCCCTTCACCGCGAGGTTGTGGATGTTCGCGTCCTGCAGCGAGTACATCTGCGCGCGCTGGAAGGCGCTCATGCGTCCGGCCGGCGACAGCATGAACACCTCGATGCCGCGCCGACCCCGCAGCGCGTACTCGGCAGCCGAGCCCGTGTCGCCCGAGGTGGCGCCGAGCACGTTCAGGCGCTCGCCGCGCTGCTCGAGCACGTGCTCGAAGAGCGTCCCGAGCAGCTGCATCGCCATGTCCTTGAACGCGAGCGTCGGCCCGTTCGACAGTTCGAGCAGCCCGAGCCCCGGCTCCAGCCAGCGCAGCGGCGTGATCAGCGCAGTGTCGCTGTCCGGTCGCCCATTGCCGAACACGGACGGCGTGTACGTCCGGCGGCACAGCTCGAACAGCGTTTCCCGCGGAATGTCGTCGGCGAACTTCGCGATCACTTCGGCGGCGAGGTCGGCGTACGGCAGACCCGCGCCAGCGCGTCAGCTCAGCGCCGGTGAGCCTGGGGTACTGCTCCGGCAGGTACAGGCCGCCGTCGGTCGCGAGCCCCGCGAGCAGAACGTCGCTGAAGCCCAGCGTCGGCGCGCGCCCGCGCGTCGAGACGTACCGCATTACAGCAGCTCTTCCTGCCGCAGGCGGATCACCGGCGCCAGCACGGTCGGCAGCGCCTCGATGCGCCGGATCGCGGCGTTCACGTCGCGCTCCACCGCATCGTGCGTGAGCATGATGATGTCGGTCTGGTTCTCGCCCTCCGACGGCTCGCGCTGGAACAACGCGTTGATCGAGATCCGGCCGTCGGCCAGGATGCGCGTGATGTCCGCCAGCACGCCGGGCTGGTCGGCCACGCGCATGCGGAAGTAGTACGAGGTGACCGTGTCGTCGATCGTCAGCCACGGGACTTCGGCGATCGACCCGGCCTGGAACGCCAGGTGCGGCACGTGGTTCTCGGGATCCGCGGTCTGCATCCGCGTCACGTCGACGAGGTCGGCGATGACGGCCGAGGCCGTCGGCTCCGAGCCGGCGCCGGGGCCGTAGTAGAGCGTTGTTCCGACGGCATCGCCCTTCACGAGCACGGCGTTCATCGCACCTTCCACGCTCGCCAGCAGCCGCTGCATGGGCACCAGCGTCGGGTGCACGCGCAGCTCGATGCCCTTCGGCGTGCGCTTGGTGATGCCGAGCAGCTTGATCCGGTAGCCGAGCTGCTCCGCGTAGCGGATGTCGGCGGCGGCGAGCTTCGAGATGCCCTCCGTGTACGCCGCGTCGATGTTGATCGGCACGCCGAAGGCGATCGACGACAGGATGGCGAGCTTGTGCGCGGCATCGATGCCCTCGACGTCGAAGGTCGGGTCGGCCTCCGCGTAGCCCAGCCGCTGCGCTTCCTTCAAGACCACATCGAAGGTCAGGCCCTTGGCGCGCATTTCGGACAGGATGAAGTTGCTGGTGCCGTTGATGATCCCGGCGATCCACTCGATCCGGTTGGCCGTCAGGCCCTCGCGCAGCGCCTTGATGATCGGGATGCCGCCGGCGACGGCGGCCTCGAACGCGACCATCACGCCCTGTGCGCGTGCCGCCTCGAATATTTCGTTGCCGTGCTTCGCGAGCAGCGCCTTGTTGGCCGTGACGACGTGCTTGCCGCGGGCGATCGCCTCGAGCACCAGAGTGCGCGCGGGCTCGTAGCCGCCGATGAGTTCGACCACGATGTCGATGTCCGGACGACGGACGACGTCCGCGGCGTTCGACGTGACCGGCATCTCCGGCCCGACCACTTCGCGCGCCTTGCCGACGTCGCGCACCGCCACCGCGGCGATTTCGATGCCGCGCCCGGCTCGGCGCGTGATCTCTTCCTGATTGCGCTTCAGCACGCCGTACGTGCCGCGCCCCACGGTGCCGAGCCCCAGCAGCCCGACCTTGATCGGTTTCATTTCATCACCTGGATACGCCGGCCGCATGGGCGCCCGGCCACATGAACTCTGTCGGAGCCGCCCCCCGGCTCAGGCGGCTGCTTTCTCCGGGCGCGGCGCGACCAGTCCGTCCTTGCGGAACATCTCCTTGATGCCGCGCACGGCCTGCCGGATCCGGTGCTCGTTCTCGATCATCGCGAAGCGGACGTGGTTGTCGCCGTAGTCGCCGAAGCCGATGCCCGGCGAGATGGCGACCTTCGCCTCCGCCAGGACCTTTTTCGAGAACTCGAGCGAACCCAGCGCGCGATACGGCTCGGGGATCTCGGCCCAGATGTACATGGAGGCCTTCGGCACGTCGACCATCCAGCCGGCTTCGTGCAGGCCGCGCGCGAGCACGTCGCGGCGTCGCTGGTACTCGCAGCGGATTTCCTCGACGCAGTCCTGCGGACCCTCCAGGGCCGCGATCGACGCCACCTGGATCGGCGTGAACGTGCCGTAATCGTGGTAGCTCTTCATGCGGCCCAACGCGGCGACGAGATCCTTGTTCCCGACCATGAAGCCGATGCGCCAGCCGGCCATGTTGTAGCTCTTGCTCATCGTGAAGAACTCGACCGCCACGTCGCGCGCGCCGGGCACCTGCATGATCGATGGCGCGCGGTTGTCCGGATAGATCCCGTCGTAGCAGATGTCCGCGTACGCCAGGTCGTGCACGACGTAGATGCCGTGCTGCTTCGCGAGAGTGACCACCCTGTGGAAGAACTCCATCTCGACGCACTGGGCGGTCGGGTTGCTCGGGAAGCCGAGGATCATCATCTTCGGCTTCGGGAACGACTCGCGGATCGCGCGCTCGAGTTCCGCGAAGAAGTCGACGCGGCCATCCATCCGCACCGAGCGGATGTCGGCGCCGGCGATGATCGCGCCGTAGATGTGGATCGGGTAACTCGGGTTCGGCACCAGGACCGTGTCGCCGCGATCGAGCGTGGCGAGCATCAGGTGCGCCAGGCCCTCCTTCGATCCGATCGTGACGATCGCCTCGGAATCCGGGTCGACGTCCACGCCGTAGCGGGTCTTGTACCAGGTGCTGATCGCGCGGCGCAGCCGCGGGATGCCCTTCGAGACCGAGTAACCGTGCGTGTCCTGCCGCTGCGCCGCTTCCACCAGCTTGTCGACGATGTGCTTCGGCGTGGCCCCGTCGGGGTTGCCCATGCTCATGTCGATGATGTCCTCACCACGGCGCCGGGCCGCCATCTTCAGCTCGCCCGTGATGTTGAAGACATACGGTGGAAGGCGCTTGATGCGCGGAAACTCGACCATCGCTCCCTTGCCCTGAAAGTGTTGCAAGCCCGCCGGCCGAAACGAAAAATCCGCGGCCCGGGGCTCGCTTTTGCGCTGCAACGTGTGCCTATAATGTACTCGAAGACTCTGACTCGCCGCCCTTGCCTCCAGAGGGCGGAAACAGGAAGCCTCGGGCGAATTGAAACTGCACGCGGACGCGCCGACAGCGCTCAACACCGTTACGGCCTACGGTCCGGGCTTCATCGAAATCAACAAGGTACGTCACGCCTCGGCCGTGCTGCTGACGCCCGACCGCGTCGAGCCGTGGTCCGTCGCCTCGTTCGAGGCGCTGGATGCCGGCGACCTCGAGCGGCTGCGCGCCCTGGACCCGGAGGTCGCGCTGCTGGGCACCGGCTCCCGCCAGCGCTTCCCCCACCCCCGCCTGGTGCACGCGCTGAGCGAGGCGCGCATCGGCCTCGAGGTCATGACCACCGCGGCCGCCTGTCGCACCTACAACATCCTGATGGCCGAGGGCCGCAAGGTGGCCGCGGCCCTGCTGCTCGAAAGCGAACCATGACCGTCACCGTCGGCAGGATCGTCCCCGACTTCACCGCCGCCTCGACCGGCGGCGAGTTCCAGCTCAGGTCGCAGCGCGGCAAGGCCGTGGTGCTCTACTTCTATCCGAAGGACAACACGCCAGGCTGCACGACCGAAGGTCTGGACTTCGCGAAGAACCATGCGAAGTTCGCGAAGGCCGGCGCGGTGGTGGCCGGCATCTCGCGCGACAGCCTGAAGTCGCACGAGGGATTCAAGGCCAAGATGAAGTTTCCGTTCGACCTGATCTCGGATCCCGAAGAGGCGCTGTGCAGCCAGTTCGGCGTCATGAAGATGAAGAACATGTACGGTAAGCAGGTGCGCGGCATCGAGCGCAGCACGTTCGTGATCGACGCCGCCGGCAAGCTGGCGCGCGAGTGGCGCGGCGTGAAGGTGGCCAACCATGTCGATGAAGTGCTCGCCTGCGTCCAGACGCTTGCCTGACCGACCGATTCACCCCTGACGGACTCATCCCACCGCTGATGCCACTGCCGAAAGCGCCGACCAAGCCCGCGACCATCCTCGTCCCCGTCCCGACCGCTCCCGCCCGGGTGGAGCGCATCCCGCCGCAACCCGAAGCGCGCAGCCCGCAGGCGCCGGCCGTGCGGCCCGGCCCCGCCACGCGGCTGGCCGTCGTCGAATCGAAACCCAAGGGCGCCAGCCGCAAGGCACGCGCCACCGAAACGCCGAAGCTCTTCGTACTCGACACCAACGTGCTGCTGCACGACCCGACGAGCCTCTTCCGGTTCGAGGAGCACGACATCTTCCTGCCGATGATGACGCTGGAGGAACTCGACGCCCACAAGAAAGGCATGAGCGACGTGGCGCGCAGCGCGCGGCAGGTGTCGCGCACGCTCGACGCCCTCGTCGCCTCCTGCAAGACGCCGATCGAGACAGGCATTGCGCTGTCGGCGCTCGGCAACAAGGACGCCGCGGGACGGCTGTTCTTCCAGACGACGGCGGCGGAGGCCTCGCTGCCTGCCAGCCTGCCGGCCGGCAAGGCCGACAACCAGATCCTCGGCGTCGTCCGGACCCTGAAGGACCGTCACACGGACCGCGAAGTCGTGCTGGTGTCGAAGGACATCAACATGCGCGTCAAGGCGCGCGCGCTCGGCCTGCCGGCCGAGGACTACTACAACGACAAGGTGCTCGAGGACACGGACATCCTCTACACCGGCCTGCTCCAGTTGCCCGCCAACTTCTGGGACCGGAACGGCAAGGGGATGGAGTCGTGGCAGCACGGCGGCTACACGTTCTATCGCATCACGGGCCCGATCGTCGCCGAATTGCTGGTCGGCCAGTTCGTCTTCCTCGAGAACGGCTCGAGCTTCTATGCCCAGGTGCGCGAGATCCGCGGCAAGTCGGCCGTGCTGCGCGTGCTGCGGGACTACACGCATGCGAAGAACGCGGTGTGGGGCGTGACCGCGCGCAACCGAGAGCAGAGCTTCGCGCTGAACCTGCTGATGGATCCGGAGTGCGACTTCGTCACGCTGATCGGCCAGGCCGGCACCGGCAAGACGCTGCTTGCGCTCGCCGCCGGCCTGTCGCAGACGCTGGAAACGAAGCGCTTCACGGAGATCATCGTCACGCGCGCCACCGTGCCGGTCGGCGAGGACATCGGCTTCCTGCCCGGCACCGAGGAGGAGAAGATGGCGCCGTGGATGGGCGCGCTCGAGGACAACCTCGAAGTGCTGAACAAGACCGACGACGCGGCCGGCGAGTGGGGCCGCGCCGCCACCAACGACCTGATCCGCACGCGCATCCGCATCAAGTCGATGAACTTCATGCGCGGTCGCACGTTCATCAACAAGTACCTGATCATCGACGAGGCGCAGAACCTGACGCCGAAGCAGATGAAGACCCTGATCACGCGGGCTGGTCCCGGCACCAAGGTCGTTTGCCTGGGCAACATCGCGCAGATCGACACGCCCTACCTCACGGAGGGCTCGTCCGGCCTCACGTACGTGGTCGACCGCTTCAAGGGCTGGCAGCACTCGGGACACGTGACGCTGCAGCGGGGCGAGCGGTCGCGCCTGGCCGACCACGCGGCCGACGTCCTTTAGCGTGGCGGACCTGGCGGCCCCGAGTCCACGCCCTGTTCTCTTCGCGCCTGCAGCGCGCGCCGAAGCATTGCGCTAACGTCGGCCATGGTCGAATCCATCCTGCTCACCACGACGCGCGTCTCGACGTTCCTCGGCGCGCAATTGCTCACGGCGGCCAGCGGCTTCTTCTTCGAGCGCGACGCACGGCTCTTTCTCGTGACGAGCCGGCACGTGCTGTTCGACCAGCCGACGGCGCACCTGCCCGACCGCATCGAGATCCCGATCCACCTCGACGCGCACGACCTCACGCAAGCCGCCACCCTGTCGCTCGACCTGTACCGCGGTGGGCAGGGCCTCTGGCGCCAGGGGCGGGACCAGGGCGGCGAGGTCGACGTCGCCGTGATCGAAGTCGACCGTGCCCTGCTGCCGGCGTCGGCCCAGCTCCGCTGCTTCGGGCCCGAGCATCTCCAGCGCTCGCTGGAGGAACTGGAAGTTGGGACCACGCTGCAGATCGTCGGGTTCCCCCTCGGGTTCTACGACACCGTGCACCATCTTCCTGTCGTGCGGCAGGCAGCCATCGCGTCCTCGTTCGGCGTCCGCTTCCAGGGCGAGGGGTGCTTCCTCACCGACGCGCGCACGCACCGCGGGATGAGCGGCGCCCCGGTCGTGCTGCGCACCGACGGGCCGCCGGGTCTGCCATGGAGGCTCCTCGGCGTGCACTCGTCGATGCTGGACATGCGCACCCGCGATCCGCAGATCGACGACGCGCTCGGCCTCAACGTCGCGTGGTACGCGGACATGCTGATGGTGCTGACGTCCGATCCGGGATTCGGGTAAGGCACCCGCCCGCGCATCGCGCTGCGCGCGGACGAAAAAAAACCGCGGCGAGCCGCGGTTTTTCGTTGCAGCGAGATCCTTAGATGACCTGGATCTGCGATGCCTGCGGACCCTTGGGTCCGTCTTTGGTGACGTACTGCACACGCTGGCCTTCAGTCAGCGACTTGAAGCCGCCGGCCTGGATCTCGGAGAAGTGTGCGAACAGGTCCTTGGAGCCATCTTCCGGCGTGATGAAGCCGAAACCCTTGGCGTCGTTGAACCACTTGACTGTACCTTGTGCCATTTTCTCGTTCCTTGATGGTGAGAAGAAATTCACCGCAGGAAATGCCCGGCGGCGAGCGAACGATCAAGAAACGTGAACTGGGGTAGAACTCAGAATCCGCTCTACAGCGGACGGGAGATAACCTAGAACAAGCGCGACTTAAACCGAAAGCACGCGGAAGGTACGCGAAGTCGGTTCCCGTGTCGAGGATTATTTTTCTGCCGAGGGGGGCTTGAAATGAGGAGCGGCCCGCGCGGCGCTCCTGGCGCGGCCCGGGCTCCACCCTCCTACTGTCGGATCGACACCAACTTCGCCACCAGTTCCTCGTAGCGCTGCGCGCCCTCGTCGAATCCCGACACCGGCTGCGCCCGCATGCGCGCGCGCGAGGTCGCCGACCAGCCATGCTGAGCGGCCAGCGCCGAGTACTCGTTGTCGGCCGCGTCGTCGCCGATCAGGTCGTCGGTTCCGAGCAGGACGTATCCCGGCCGGTCCGAATCGTCCGACAGCAGGACGAACGCCAGGCCCGCGAACGAGTCGCCGCTGCGGTACCCGACGTAGCGCTCGACGGCGGCCGCACCGCTCCTGACCGATGCGCCCGTTCGCGCGTGCCCCTTGCTGTCGGTCATGGGCTCGGCGCGGAATCCCTTGACCCCTGCCGACGCCTTGGCCGCGGATTCCGCGCTGAGGTCGTAGCGGCGCGCGAGCTCGGCGGCCAGATCTCCCAGTTGCTCCGCCGCCCGCGCTTCGGCCCGGACCTCGCTGCGCGCACGCTTGCGCCGCGGCGCAGCCTTCGGGGTCGGCAGCCTCGACTTGATCCGCACCTCCAGGTCGACGGCCGTGGCCTCCGAGACACGCCCGCTGGTCAGCTGCGTCCGGAGGTTCTCGAGCAGATTCGCCAGTTGCGTCTTGTCGAGCGCGGCCAGACGCTCATCGGTCCACACCACCAGGCTCGGCGGCGTGTAGGTCGGCTTGAGCGGAACGTTCTTCGCCTTGCTCATGTTGCTCCAGTTCCTTGACGAGGCGCCGAACAGCGCCCAAACGCCCGAGTATGGGCGCAATCCGTGTTTCGCGCTCACGGCAGGCCAGGGGTGACGGTCGCGGGACGGCGCTCTCACGGGACGACAGGCCCGCCGGCGCCGCGAACTGCTACTGGATGACGATGGCCGCGACGAAGACGCCGATCATCGTGAAGGCAACCGCGATCTTGATGGCGGTCGCAACGAGCAGTCCGAGCCAGGTGGCCACGCCGACCTTGCCGGCTCTCAGCGCATCCCGATGCGCAATGAACTCGCCGATGGCCGCGCCGACCAGCGGCATGAACACGAGCCCGAGGAGCCCGGTGAAGATGCCCGCCACGGTCCCGATCGCGGCACCGATGATGCCCTGCCGGCTCGCCCCGGCCCGATGGGCGGACATCGACGCTGCCACGTAATCCACGACCAGGCCGATCAGCGCCAGGCCCGCCAGCGCCCCGAGCGTCCAGCCGCCGATGCGCTGGAAGTCCTCGGCCCAGGCGGCGAGCAGAACTCCCGCGAAGATCATCGGCACGCCCGGCAGCGCCGGCAGCACCGTGCCCACCGCGCCGACGATCACAAGAAGGACGGCAGTGACCCAGAGGAACTCAGTCATCGGCTCGGCCGCTCAGCGCAGCGCAAGCGCTTCGACATCCGCCGCCGCGTGCTTGCACTTGTCGGTCAGTTCCTCGAGCAGTTCATAGATCGATCGCAGCTTGACCAGCTGGCGGGCATCCTGCTCCTCGCGAAACAGCCGTGACATCGCCGCGCGCATGACGTGGTCCGCCTGCGCTTCGAGCTGGTCCACTTCTTCGCACAGCGCCAGCGCCTGGCGCGGATCGTCGGTCGAGCACAGGGCGCCGACGGCCTGCTGCAACTTGCGCGCTGCCTGCACGCCGAGGTCGGCGAGCCGATGCGCGTCGGCGGTCACCGACGTGACGTGATACAGGTGCAGGGACTGCGCCGCGTCCTCCGTGAGGTCGAGCACGTCGTCGAGGCTGTTGAGCAGCCCGTGGATCGCCGCGCGCGGGAACGGAGGAAAGAGAGCGCGACGCAACAGCGCCTGCGACTCGTCGACGACGCCATCCGCGCGCTTCTCGATCGCTTCGATCTCACGGACGCGGCCGCCGGGGTCGCTCACGTCGAGCAGCAGCTGCGCGAGGGCCTCGACCCCTTCGACGCACAGGCCGGCCTGGGTCTGGAACAGCGTGAAGAACCGGCGGTCGCGCGGAATGAGCCTGCGCAGCAGACTGCGCACCGGACGCCGGCGATCGGAGCGCTCGGCACGATCGATGCGTTCGGGCACGAACTGGGACGTCATTGGTATCCGGAACCGCGCGCCAGGTTCTCGAACCGGGTGTACTGCCCGTCGAACCGGAGGTTGACGCGCCCGATCGGGCCGTTGCGCTGCTTGCCGATGATGATCTCGGCCACGTTCTTGTCGTTCGTGTCCGGGTTGTAGACCTCGTCGCGGTAGATGAAGAGGATCAGGTCGGCATCCTGCTCGATCGCCCCGGAGTTGTGCGTGACGATTCCATCGGCGACCCAGCAGGCCGGGCCCGGCACCGTGAGGTCGTACACCTCTTCCTCACCCTGGGCGTCCACGCCGACCACGGTGTCCCAGAACAGGTCGGACTCGCCCCACACCATGAGCTCGCCGCTGCCGAGCTGGTGCGCGTAGTCGAGCACGACGGCTCGACTGGGCGAAAACCTGAAGTGCGACGATCCGCCGTAGGAGGTTCCGCGCGCCTGCGCCATGGCACGCTGGCTGAATCCGCGCGCGGCCATCTCGCGCTTCGCGATCTCGAAGACTTCGCGCGGCAAGGTGTCGACGTTCGTATTCGCCTGCGTCGTCGCCAGCATCTGGCGCAGTGCTTCGGCAGGCGCGGCACGAGGACCGAAGGCGCCGACCACGGTCAGGAATCGCGCCTGCGACTCCTGGCCGCTGACGTCGACGCTCCACACCGGCCGCCCGCCTCGCTGAGCCACCCACCGCAGCCGCGCGACGATGCCCAGGCGCAGCAACAGGGCTGCAACGTCGCGCGCCAGCCGCTCGCTGCACGTCGAGAGGTACACACGTGCGGGACCGCGGGCGCCCGGCTTCCTGACGGCGATGCAACCGTCAGTCGCCCACAGGTGGCGCAGGAACAGGGCGACTTGTGCGTCCGGTACCTGGAACAGCGATGCGGGTAGATGCTTCTCGTGCGACCGCTGCCCATGCACGCCCAGGCGCTTGAGCCACGCGCCCACGCCGGCCGGATTCCATCGGTTCCCGTTGCCCGCGATGACGAGCTGGTGCCACTGTCCGCGCCCGGCGTGGCGCGTCACGGTGGAACCAAGCGCCTCCGCCGCTTCGCGCACGACTTGGCTGTTGTCCTCTGAAGCCGTTGTGTAGCGCAGGGGCTGGTGGCGAAGGTAGCTGCCGTCGCCCACCAGGTGCGCGAGCAGCACGAGTTCGCTTTCGGTCCACGGCTGCGTCTGGACAGGCTCTGGTACCCGGCGAGCGAGGGCCACTCGTTCGCCGATGGCGCACTCGCCGAGTTCTTTCCATCCACGGCCGGTCAGCACGCGATGCCGGGCCGTGGCGCGCAGCGTGCGGCCGCTCGCGAGCGTCATGCGCAACACCGGTTTGCGGCCGACCGACCACACCGCGTCAGCGAACGCCTGCACGACGCGCTGCGACGGCGTCACGGTGACCACCTGCGGCGTCGTGCCGACGAGCTCGGCGATCGGCACGCGCCGGCCGTCGGACAGCCACACCAGCGTGTCGCCGGTGACGCACTCACGCAAGTCCGACATCACCGGACGCTTGTCCGTGCGCTGCTCCACAGTGCGGTTGAGCTGCGACAGCGCGATCACGGGCACGTGCAGTTCCTTGGCCAGCGCCTTCAGTCCGCGCGAGATCTCCGAGATCTCGGTGGCACGGTTCTCGCCCGCCGAGCTGGCGCTCATCAGCTGCAGGTAGTCGACGATGATCAGGCCGAGGCGGCCGCAGGTGCGGGCGAGCCGACGCGCGCGCGCGCGCAGGTCGATCGAGTTCATCGCCGGCGTCTCGTCGATGTAGAGCGGCGCCTCGTGCATCTTCTGGATCGCCGCGGTGAGCTTCGGCCAGTCCTCGTCGAACGAGCCGACCGGTGCGCAGGCGCTGCTGGTCGAGCCGGCCGACCGAGCTCAGCATCCGCAGCGCGAGCTGCCCGGCGCCCATCTCCATCGAGAACACCGCGACCGGCATGCCCTTGTCGATGGCGACGTGCTCGCCGATGTTCAGCGCCAGGGACGTCTTCCCCATTGCGGGTCTGCCGGCGATGATGATCAGGTCACCGGGCTGAAAGCCGGATGTCTTGGTGTCGAGGTCGGTGAACCCGGTCGGCACCCCGGTGACATCCGACGGATCCGCGCGCTCGAACAGTTCCTGGATGCGCTCGACGACCTTGGTCAGCAGCGGCTGGATCTCCTGGAATCCCTGTCGGCCGCGAGCGCCCTCCTCGGCGATCTGGAAGACCTTGGTCTCGGCCTCGTCGAGGATCTGCTTCGTCTCGCGCCCGGCGGGGTTCAGGGCGCTCGTGGCGATCTCGTCGCCGGCCGTGACCAGGCGGCGCAGCACCGAGCGCTCGCGCACGATCTCCGCGTAGCGACGGATGTTGGCGGCCGACGGCGTGTTCTGGGCGAGCGTGTTCAGGTAGACGAGGCCGCCGGCGTCGTCAGCCTTGCCGGTATTGCGCAGCGCCTCGTAGACCGTGACCGCGTCCGCGGGCTTGCTGCCATCGATCAGCCGGCTGATGGCCCCGAAGATCAGCTTGTGGTCCTGCCGGTAGAAGTCGGGAACGCCGACCAGGTCGGCAATGCGGTCCCAGGCAGCGTTGTCGATCAGCAGCCCGCCCAGGACGGCCTGCTCGGCCTCGATGGAGTGCGGCGGGGTGCGGACGGCCGCGAGTTGCGGATCGACAGGCTGGTTCACGGGATGGGACGGCGCGAAGGATGCAGGACGGCGGGCACCGCCACTATACAAGCGACAGCGCCTCGAATTTCGCGCCTTCGCGCCCCTTGCAAGCGACAACGGCGGCCCGAGGGCCGCCGTTGTGCTGGATCAGCCGGGCAACCGCGTCAGGCTTGCTCGCCCACCACGGTCACGCTCACTTCCGCGACGACGTCGGTGTGCAGCGCGACGCTGATCGGATGCTCGCCGACGGTCTTCAGCGGACCCTGCGGCATGCGGACCTGCGCCTTGTTGACCTGGAATCCCTGCTTGGTCAGCGCTTCGGAAATGTCGTAGTTCGTGACCGAACCGAACAGGCGGCCGTCGACGCCGGCCTTGGCCGTGATCCTCACGGTCGTTCCGTTCAGCTTCTCGCCTTCGGCCTGCGCCGCGCTGAGGCGATCGGCCTGGGCCTTCTCCAGGTCGGCTCGACGCGCTTCGAATTCCTTGATCGCGGTCTCGGTGGCGCGACGCGCCTTGCCCTGCGGGATCAGGAAGTTGCGCGCGTAGCCTTCCTTGACCTTGACCACATCGCCGAGCTGGCCCAGGTTGATGACTCGTTCCAGGAGGATGACTTGCATGTTCGTTCTCCCGTTCAGTGCGTGTCGGTGTACGGCAGGAGGGCGAGGAAGCGCGCGCGCTTGATCGCCGTGTCGAGCTGGCGCTGGTAGTGCGCCTTCGTGCCGGTCAGGCGGGCCGGCGTGATCTTGCCGTTCTCGCCGACGAAGTCACGCAGCGTCTCGATGTCCTTGTAGTCGATCTGGTCGACCTTCTCCGCCGTGAAGCGGCAGAAGCGCTTGCGCTTGAACAGCGCGTTCTGCTTGTCGCCGCGGCGCGGCTTGCCCTTCCCCTTGCCCTTGCCTCGTGCTCCAAATGCCATTTCAGACTCCTTCAGTTTTCTTCGCTACTCGCGTATTCGGTGATGTGGACGATCAATCGGCTGGAGCGGCGGCTCTTCGGTGCGATGAACCCGGCGACGTCGAGGGCCCTGCCCAGCGGCTCACGGTCCAGCGCGACGGCTACCGGCCCCACCGCGATCGCCGGAAACTCGAATCCCAGCTGCCGCTCGATGCCTGCCTCGCTGACCGCGCCGTCGTGGCGCAGGCTCAGTTCCGCGACCGGGATGCCTGCCGGCGTGTAGCGCAAGGCGCTCTTCGCCACCGGTGCCGCCCGGAGCCGGACCTGGTTCACGTGCTCGTCGTTGCCCGCCTCTCGTGCAACGCTCAGGCCGCGGGAGCGGCCTGCGCCGCAGCCTCGACCGGCGCTGCGACCGGCGCCGGCGCGGCGGCAGCGGACGTATCGGAAGACGCCTTCTTCGCCTCTTCGCGCTCGACGACCTTCATCATCGGCGACGCGGCGGTCTCGGCCTTCTTCATCTTGATCGTCAGGTGGCGCAGCACGGCGTCGTTGTAGCGGAAGCCGTTCTCGAGTTCGTCGAGCGTCTTGCCGTCGCACTCGATGTTCATGAGCACATAGTGCGCCTTGACCAGCTTCTCGATCGGATAGGCGAGCTGGCGGCGACCCCAGTCCTCGACCCGATGCACCGTGCCCTTGCTGCCGGTGATCAGCGTCCGGTACCGCTCGATCATCGCGGGCACCTGCTCGCTTTGATCCGGGTGGACGATGAAACATATTTCGTAATGACGCATTCGACGGTTCTCCTTGTTGCCCCTTGCGGGTCCCTGTGGATTGAAGCCACCCGTGGCGTCGTCCGCGGTGTGGCAAGGAAGCTCGACGTCCGTTGCAGCGGTAAATGTGGACGCAAGAGCTTGAAAAGCCTGCGATTCTAGCCCGGAACGGCGGTCGCGGACAAGCGGCCGCCAGCCGCGTTAGTGGGCGGTCTCCAGCAGCCGGGGCAACACCTCGGCAGCCTTGCCCCGGATGCAGACGCTCGCGACCGCGTCGAGGTCGGTCGGCTCCGGGTTCACCGTGAGCACGACGGCCCCGGCCCGCCGCGCGCTCGCCGGAATGCCCGCCGCCGGATAGACGAGGCCGGAAGTGCCGACCACGAGCATCACGTCGCAGTCCTCCGCGGCCGCATCCGCCTCGCGCAGGGCCGTCGGGTCGAGCATCTCGCCGAACCAGACGACCGCGGGACGCAGCCAGGCGCCGCACTGCGGGCACCGCGGCGGCTCCCCGGCCGGAAGCCGGGCCGGTGAGTCTTCCGCGAAGCCGCAGTGCTCCAGGCAGATCGTGCGCAGGATGTTGCCGTGCAGCTCGATCAGGTTCGTGCTACCCGCCCGCGCATGCAGTCCATCCACGTTCTGCGTGATCACGTGAAACCGCTCGAAACACGCCTGTGCCGCCGCCAGCGCCCGGTGGCCGGGGTTGGGACGTGCCTGCCCGACCAGGGTGCGCCGCCATGCGTACCAGCGCCAGACCAGCGACGGATCGGCCCGGAAGCCCTCCTCCGTGGCCAGTTGCATCGGATCGAACTGCGCCCACAGTCCTGTCTGCGCGTCACGGAACGTCGGAATTCCGCTCTCCGCGGAGATGCCCGCGCCCGTCAGGACCGCGACCCGACGC
This sequence comes from uncultured beta proteobacterium, assembly GCA_963707725.1. Classification (GTDB taxonomy): domain Bacteria; phylum Pseudomonadota; class Gammaproteobacteria; order Burkholderiales; family Burkholderiaceae_F; genus JAOUJD01. The sequence goes on from CAVPRE010000015.1 coordinate 31,642, forward strand.
GCCCCGGCGAGCCGCCACCGCGCGCTGGCGAGGGCGTCGCTCACGCGCGCGCGGGAATCCGCGGATCCATCACGGCAAACCACAGCGGCGGCAGCAGCGCGAGCAGGACCATCGCTGGATAGCCCGCGGGCAACTGCGGCGCACCGGGAACCGTCCGCAGTTGCTCGAACGGCCTGTTCATGTGCGCGTGGTGGTCCGAGTGCAGCTGCAGGTTGAACAGGACCCAGTTGCTGACCGCAAAGTCCGCGTTCCAGGAGTGTTCTTCGCGCACCGGCTCGTAGCGGCCGTCGATCCGTCGCCGCAGCAGCCCGTAGTGCTCGACGTAGTTGATGATCTCGAGCAGCACGAACGCCCATGCCGCCTGCAGGCCGAACAACAGCGCGCCGTGCGGACCGGCAACGAGCCATGCGAGCGCGAGCAGGCCGGCCGACAGCAGGGAACCGCTCAGTACCCAGTTCGACACGTGCCACGCGGACCGCCCCGCTCGCGCAAGGCGCATGCGTTCGAGCCGCCATGCGTGGTGAAAGCTGCCGATCACCGACCGCGGGATGAAGCGATACACCGACATGCCCCGCGGTGCCGTCGCGGGGTCGTCCGGTGTCGCGACTCGCACGTGATGGCCGCGCACGTGCTCCACGAAGAAGTGCCCATAAGCCACGCTCACGAGCAGCGCCTTGGCGATCAGCCGGTCGAGCCGCGACGCGCGATGCCCGAGTTCGTGCGCGATGGTGATCCCCATCCCGCCCGTCACCGTGCCGATGGCGAGCGCGAACACGAGCAGCTGGCCCGCCGGCAGTTCCGGCGCGAGGCGAACGGCGCCGGCCAGCAGCGCGGCCTGCAGCGGCAGTTGCAGGCGGGGAATCCATCGCACGAGGGGAATCGGGCGCGGCGGGCCGTCGCCGCGCCGCGGGCGACCGACGAGCGCGTCGATCAGCGGGATCGCGACGAAAGCGACCGCGATCGACGCCCACGGTGCGCCGATCGCCACCCACTGCAAGGGCATCAGGGTGAAGAACGCGAGGAACAGGACGCTGAAGAAGGTCGCGAGCACGCCGGGATGGTGCACGCGCCGGCAGGCCAGATCAAGACGCCGAGGGCGGCGGCGGTGCGCCGGCGAAGCACATCCCCTAGGCGGCGCCGACGCGCCGCTGTCGCACCGCTTCGTAGAGGCAGACGCCGGTCGCGACCGACACGTTTAGGCTTTCGACGTGCCCGATGATCGGAATGCTCGCGAGAGCGTCGCACCGCTCGCGCGTGAGGCGGCGCAACCCGGCGCCCTCGGCGCCGAGCACCCACGCCAGCGGACCGGTCAGGTCCAGGTCGAACAGCGACTGGCCGGCCTCGCCGGCCGCTCCCACCAGTCGAACGCCGGCGTCCCGCAGATCGTCCATCGCCCGGGCCAGGTTGGTGACGGCGATCAGCGGAACGGCCTCGGCGGCCCCCGCGGCCGCCTTCAGCGCCGCCGGCGTCAGTCCCACCGAGCGGTCGCGCGGAACGATCACCGCCTGCACACCGGCGGCGTCGGCCACACGCAGGCACGCGCCGAGGTTGCGCGGGTCGGTCACACCGTCGAGCAGCAGCAGCAGCGTGCCGGGTCCGACGTCGTTGACCACATCGTCGAGGCTCAGCGGCTCATCGAGGTGCGCGGCGACGGCGACCACGCCCTGGTGCGGAGTCTCGCCCGCCAGACCACGCAGTCGATCCGGATCGGCGGCGACGACCTTCACCTTCAGGTCGGCCGCGCGCTGCTGCAACTGCGCCATGCGGCCGTCCCGACGGCGGGCGTCGACGTAAAGTGCCTCGATCGTCTCCGGCGCGTGGCGCAGGCGCGCGCTGACCGCGTGGAAGCCCGCGAGTATCCGCCTGGCGGTCATCATCGCACCCGCTTGCCCACGCGCACCTTCACCTTGCGCGCCGTGCCGCCCGTCCTGTCCTTCTTGCCGATCTTGTGCAACTGGCCGCGTCGGGCCTCACGCCGCTGCGCGACCTTGGCCTGGCGGTCGCGCCGTTCCTCGACGCTCTCGCCGCGCTTGCGGTCCGTCTCGCGCGGTTCCGCCGGGCCGGCGAGCAGCGCCTTGCGCGTATCGCCCTTCACCATCCTGAACTCGATGCGCCGCGCCTCGAGGTCGACCCGCGCCACCTGCACCGTGAGCCGGTCGCCGAGCCGATAGCGCAGGCCGGTGCGCTCGCCACGCAGTTCGTGCAGGGCCTCGTTGAACAGGAAGTATTCGGAACCGAGTTCGGAAACGTGCACGAGTCCCTCGACGTACAGATCGTCGAGCACGATGAAGATGCCGAACGGCACCACCGAGCTCACCGTGCCGCTGAAGGTCTCGCCTACACGCTCTCGCATGTAGTAGCTCTTGAGCCAGGCCTCGACATCGCGCGAGGCGTCGTCGGCGCGGCGCTCGTTGGCCGAACAGATGAGCCCCAGCTTCTCCCACGCCGCGTTCGCCTCGTTGGGGGCTGCGTGCTTGCGGGCCTGCGCGTTGCGCAGGGCGACGCGCGCCGCGAGCGGTGCCGAGGCGGCGTCCGGCGTGCCGCTGACCACCGGCGCATACGGCTTCCTATCGAGGATGGCCTTGATCGTGCGATGCACCAGCAGGTCCGGATAGCGGCGGATCGGCGAGGTGAAGTGCGTGTAGGCCTTGTACGCGAGCCCGAAGTGCCCCGAGTTGTGCGGGCTGTAGATCGCCTGCTGCATCGAGCGCAGCAGCACCGTCTGCAGCAACTGCGCATCGGGCCGCGGCCGGATCTTCTTCAGCAGTTGCGCGTAGTCGGACGGCTCCGGCGCGTCGCCGCCCTCCAGGTGCAGGCCCAGGGTCTTCAGCAGCGTGCGCAGGTTGGCCAGCCGCTCGGGCGTCGGCCCTTCGTGCACGCGATACAGGCTAGGCTGCTTGCCGCGCGCGAGGAAGTCCGCCGTGCAGACGTTCGCCGCAAGCATGCACTCCTCGATCAGCTTGTGCGCGTCGTTGCGCACGCGCGGCAGGATCCTCTCGATCCGTCCGTTCGGATCGCACACGATGTACGTCTCGGTCGTCTCCAGGTCGATCGCGCCGCGCGCCTCGCGCGCCTGCGCCAGCACCTCGTACAGCGCGTACAGGTTCTGCAGGTGCGGCATCAGGTCGCCCACCCGCTGCGCCGCGCGCGCGCCGGGGACCGAAAGCGCGTCCCACACGTCGGTGTAGGTCAGGCGCGCGTGGGAGTGAATCACGGCCGGGTAGAACTGGTAGGCGTCGATCACGCCCTTGGCCGTGATCACCGCGTCGCACACCATGACGAGGCGGTCGACGTTCGGGTTCAGCGAACACAGGCCGTTCGACAGCTTCTCCGGCAGCATCGGGATCACGCGGCGCGGGAAGTACACCGACGTGGAGCGGCTCTGGGCCTCGACATCGATCGCATCGGCCGGCCTCACGTAGTGGCTGACGTCGGCGATGGCGACGATCAGGCGCCAGCCCTTGCGCCGGCCCGCGACCGGTTCGCAGTACACCGCATCGTCGAAGTCGCGCGCGTCCTCGCCGTCGATGGTCACCAGCGGCACGTCGCGCAGGTCGACGCGGCCGCGAAAGTCCTTCGGCAGCACGCCGTCGGGCAGCGCCTCGGCCTGCTCCAGGACGGGCGCCGGGAACTCGTGCGGCACCGCGAACTTGCGCACCGCGATCTCGATCTCCATGCCCGGGTCGTCGATCGCGCCGAGCACCTCGACCACGCGGCCGACCGGCTGCACGTAGCGCTGTGGCTGCTGCAGGATCTCCACGACGACGACCTGCCCCGGCTCGGCCGCGAGGGCGCCACCCGGTGGCACCAGGATTTCCTGCTGGATGCGCTGGTCCTCGGGCACCACGATGGTGACCCCGCGCTCGTTCAGCAGGCGGCCGACGAGCTTGTTGGTGCGGTGCTCGATGACCTCGACGATCTCGCCTTCGGGCCGGCCGCGCCGATCGGTCCCGGTGATCCGGGCTAGCACGCGGTCGCCGTGCAGCACCTTGCTCATCTCGTGCTCGGAGAGCACGAGATCCTGGGCGCCGTCGTCGCGGATCAGGAAGCCGAAGCCATCACGGTGTCCCTGCACTTGCCCGGAGAGCAGGTTGGCGCGCGCGGCAATGAGCAGCAGGCCCGCGCGGTTGCGCACGAGGCGGCCGGCACGCTCGAGTTCCTCGACCTGCGCGTTGAACGCGGATCGGGCTTCATCGGTGTGCAACGCGAGCCGTTCGGCGAGGTCGGCCGGGGTCAACGGCGCCCGGGCGGCCGACAGCGCCTCCAGAATGGAGTCAGCGCTGATCTTGGGGGATTTGGGAGTCACTTCTTCTTTCTACCGGCACTCGGTTGGGGCCGGCGGTGGGTTCAATTTGACTTCAATGGCTTCGCCGCTAGAATTTGCAGCTTGCCTTGATTCTGCGTTGTTCGATCGAGGCTGCCGCAGTCGCCCAGATGGCGGAATTGGTAGACGCACTAGTTTCAGGTACTAGCGCCGCGAGGCGTGGAGGTTCGAGTCCTCTTCTGGGCACCAGGTCATTGTCAGGGACGCCGGCGCATGCGCCGGCGTCTTTTTTTCTAGTTCTCCGGCGGCACACGGCTCCTCAGCCGCGCTGCGAGCTTCTCCGGTCCCATCGCGTCGTAGACCTCGAAGGGCTGATGAATCCACGGGTTCGTCGGCAGATGCTGCACGTAGTAGTCCGGGCGCACCGTGGAGCAGGCCTTGTACCAGAGCACGCCGGTGCGCACCTCCGTGATCGCCGGATAGCGCTGCCGCAGATGCTCGATCACGCGCGTCAGCGTGACGCCCGAGTCGACGAGATCGTCCACCAGCAGCAGGTGGCCGCCCAGGGCGCCACCGGTCATCGTGATGAACTCCCCAATGTCCAGGCGGCCTTGCTCCCTGCCAGCCGCCGCGCGATAGGAACTCGCGGCCAGGATGGCGAGCGGCATGTCGTAGATCCGCGAGAACACGTCCCCCACGCGCAGCCCTCCGCGGGCGAGGCACAGCAGGGAATCGAAGCGCCAGCCGGACTCGTGGACCGACAGGGCCAGTTCCTCGATCAGCCCGTGGTACTCGTCCCAGCTGACGTACAGGTCCTTCACGGCGTCCCGCGGAACGGATGCCGAAGTACGATGGTCTGGTCCCGATCGGGGCCGGTCGAGATGAGGTCGATCGGCACACCGAGCACTTCCGACAGTCGCTCGAGGTAGCGGCGCGCGTTCGCCGGCAGCTGTTCCCAGTTGCACACGCCGAAGGTCGACTCGCTCCAGCCGGGGAAGTCCTCGTACATCGGCTCGCAGCGCGACACGGCCTCGGCCCCGTACGGCAGGATGTCGATCGACTCGCCATCCATCCGATAGCCGGTGTTCAGGCGAACGGTAGGCAGGCCGTCGAGCACGTCGAGCTTCGTGATGCACAGGCCGGTCGTTCCGTTCAGCTGCACCGCGCGCTTCAGGCCGGCGGCGTCGAACCAGCCGCAGCGGCGCGGGCGCCCGGTGACCGAGCCGAACTCCTGCCCCTTTTCGCGCAGGTGTGCGCCGGTCTCGTCGGTCAGCTCGGTCGGGAACGGTCCGGACCCGACCCGGGTCGAGTAGGCCTTGGTGATGCCCAGCACGTAGTCGAGCCGCTGCGGGGCGACGCCGGCGCCGGCGGCGGCCGCGCCCGCGACTGTGTTGCTGGAGGTCACGTACGGATACGTGCCGTGGTCCACGTCGAGCAGCGTGCCCTGAGCGCCCTCGAACAACAGGCGCTGCCCGGCCGCCATCACTTTGTTCAGCTTGTAGGAGACGTCGGTGATCATGGGGCGCAGGCGGTCGGCCATTTGCAGCGTCTCCTCGATCACCCGGGCCGGGTCCACCGTCGGCGCGCCGAAGTAGTTCACCAGCACAAAGTTGTGGAAGTCGAGGGCCTCGCGCACCTGGCTGCCGAAGTGCTTCGGATCGAACAGGTCCTGGGTGCGCACCGCACGGCGGCCGACCTTGTCTTCGTAGGCCGGGCCGATGCCGCGGCCGGTCGTGCCGATCTTCGAGTCGCCTCGCCGGCCTTCACGCGCCTTGTCGAGCGCCACGTGGTATTCGAGGATCAACGGGCAGTTGCCACTGATCGACATTCGCGACGCCACGTCGACACCGGCCGCCTGTAGCTCGTCGATTTCGTTCAGCAGCGCGGTCGGCGACAGCACGACCCCGTTGCCGATGTAGCAGCGCGTCGTCGGGCGCAGGATGCCGGACGGAATCAGCCGCAGGATCGTCTTGCGGCCCGCGATGACCAGCGTGTGCCCGGCGTTGTGCCCGCCCTGGAAGCGAACCACGCCGTCGACGTCCTCGGTCAGCCAGTCGACGATCTTGCCCTTGCCTTCGTCACCCCACTGCGTGCCGACGACGACCACATTCTGTGCCATCGATGCTTCCTATCTCGCGGGGGACGCCGTACGCGCCACCACGCTCCAGTTGCCGTTCTGTTCTTCGATCTCACGATCGAACACGAAATCGCCCGCCTGCTCTTCCTCGCCGGGCAGCGCCTGCACCACTACCTCGCCCGCCTCGCGCAGCTGCCGTACCAGCGTGCGCAGTGCGGGATCCGGACGCGCGGGAGCCAGGATCGCCCGCGGACTCGCCACCTCGCCCAGCCGCGCCAGTTCGCGCAGATAGATCGAGAAGCCAACCGCCGGCCGCGCGCGGCCGAACGCCTTGCCGATGCCGTCGTAGCGACCGCCGCGCAGCACCGCCGCCGGCAGTCCCTCGACGTGCACCGCGAACGTCACGCCGTTGTGGTACCGGTAGCCGTGCAGGTCGGCGAGATCGAACGAGACCTCGGCGCCGCAGTTCTGCGCGATGACCTCGAGTTCGTCGAGCGCCGCCACGATCGGCGGCAAGGCCGGCAGCCGCCCACGGGCCCGGTCGATCACCTCCGCGCCTCCGTTCAGGCGAACGAGCTCGAGCAGCGCTTCGGCGGCCTTCGGTGGCATGCCAGCCACGAGGACCCGCAACCACGGCTCATCCTTGGAACTCAGTGCCGCCAGCAGGTCGTCCACCACCGCCGACGCCGGCGGAGCGAGATCGAGCAGCGCCCGCACCACGGCCGTGTGGCCGAGGTCCAGGTGCACCGCCGCCAGCCCGGCCAGCCGCAGCGAGGCGACGGCCAGCTCGATCACCTCCGCGTCGGCCTGCGGCCCGGCCATTCCGTACAGCTCGGCGCCGACCTGAAGCGGTTCCCGCGAGGCCAGCGGATGCAGCGGGCGCGCGTGCAGGACGCTGCCGGCATAGCAGAGCCGCGCCACGCCCGTGCGGTTCAGGATGTGCGCGTCGATCCGCGCGACCTGCGGCGTGGCGTCGGCGCGCAGTCCCAGAAGGCGCCCGCTCGCCTGGTCGGTGAGCTTGAACATGCGCAGGTCGAGGTCGCTGCCGGTGCCGGTCAGCAGCGAGTCGAGATACTCGATCAGCGGCGGAATGACGAGTTCGTACCCATAGCCGCGATACAGGTCGAGCAGGGCCCGCCGCAGTTCCTCCACCCGCCGCGCTTCGAGCGGCAGGATGTCGGAGATGTTCTCGGGAAGGAGCCAGCGCGGCATGACGAAGGGAAGATGCGCGTGAAAAGGCGCCTGTCAGGCGCCTGGCATTTCGGGTGGCATCGGACCAGCGGTCAGCTCTGAAGCCAGAACAATAGCGCGCCGCCAGCCACGGCGATCAGCCCGAAGAAACGGATCTGCCCGTCATTGAGTTCGGTCACACGACTGAACATCTGCCGCCACGAGGCGGGCGCCACGAGCGGCAGGATGCCCTCGAGGACGAGCATCAGGGCGAAGGCGAGGCCGAGCGTGGTCCACATCAGCGCTGTGGCGCCGCCTGCCGTCCGCCACCGCCGCCCGTCCCGTTCATGAACCGGAAGAAGTCGGCGCTCTTGTCGACGACCAGCACGTCGCTGCGCTTGTCGAAGGTCGTCCGGTAGGCCTCGAGGCTGCGGTAGAACTGCGCGAACTCCGGGTTCTGCCCGAACGCCTGCGCGTAGATCGCGGACGCCCGCGCGTCACCCTCGCCCTTGATCTTCTGGGCGTCGCGGTACGCCTCGGCCAGCAGCACCTCGCGCTGGCGGTCCGCGTCGGCCCGGATCTTCTCGCTCTCGGCGGCACCGATCGAACGCTGCTCGTTGGCGACCCGCTTGCGCTCGGCCTCCATCCGGCGGAACACCGATTCACTGATCTCCGGCACGAAGTCGACGCGCTTCAGCCGGACATCGACGATCTCGACCCCGAGTCCTTTCGTGGCTTCCTGCACCGTGACCCGGATTTCCTCCATCGCCTTCTCACGCTGGCGCGAGGTGATCTCGTTGACGGTGCGGCGATTGACGGCGGCGTTCAGCGCGTCGCGCACCAGTGTTCCGATCCGCTCCTCGGCGGCCCGCTCGCCCGCGGGGAAACTGACGCGGAACGCGCGCGGATCGCTGATGCGCCAGCGCACGAAGGAGTCGATCAGCAGGTTCTTCTTCTCGGCGGTCTGCACCCGGTCCGCCACCGGCGTGTCGATCGTCAGGATGCGACGGTCCTGGTACTCGACGTTCTGCACCAGCGGCAGCCGGAAGTACAGGCCCGGCTCGGTGATCACGCGGACGATCTGGCCGAGCTGGAAGACGATCGCGAACTGGCGCTGGTCCACCACGAAGGTGCTGGCGCGGATGACGACGGCGACGACGACGGCGCCGACCACGAGGGCAAGGATGCGGTTCATCGGTTCTCCTCAGCGCGCTTCACGGTCACGGCTGCGCAGCGACGTGTCGCGGCTGCGCGTGGCCTCGGCAGGCGCCGGCGCCTCCGGCACTGCCGGTGGCGCGGCGCGCGGCGCGGCCGGGTCCTGCGTGGCCTGCTCGATCAGCTTGTCGAACGGCAGGTACAGCAGCTGGTTGCCCTGGCGCAGGTCGACCAGGACGGTCGTCGTGTTGCCGAACACCTGCTGCATCGTCTCGATGTACATGCGGTCGCGCGTGACGGCCGGTGCCTTCTGGTACTCGACGAGGATCTGGCGGAAGCGCGACGCGTCGCCCTGCGCGGTCTCGACGATGCGCGCGCGGTGGCCCTCGGCCTCCTGCATCAGCCGCGACGCCATGCCGCGCGCCCTCGGCACGACGTCGTTGGCGTACGCCTGCCCTTCGTTGATCTGCCGCTCGCGATCCTGCCCGGCCTTCACCGCATCGTCGAAGGCGGCCTGCACCTGCTCGGGCGGCTGCGCGTTCTGGATGGCGACGACCGACACCAGGATGCCCGTGCCGTAGCGGTCCAGCATCGCCTGCATGCGTTCGCGCACCTCGATGGCGATCTGCTGGCGCGACTCGTACAGGACCGAGTCCATCGTCTTGCGGCCGACGACTTCGCGCATCGCCGACTCCGCCGCCTGGATCACGGCGCTCGTCGGATTGCGACTGTTGAACAGAAAGTCGGTGGCGCCATCGTCCCTGATCCGGTACTGGACTTCGAACTGGATGTCGACGATGTTCTCGTCGTCCGACAGCACCAGCGCTTCCTTCAGGCGCTCGGGACGGCCGCGCGTGCCGACTTCCACCCGCCGCAACGAGAGGATGTCCACGAGCTCGCTGTTCTGGATCGGCCACGGCAGGCGCCAGCGGAAGCCCGGCGACGTGGTCTCGGTGTACTTGCCGAACGTGGTCACGACGCCGACCTGTCCCTCGGGCACGATGTAGAAGCCGCTGCCCAGCCAGATCAGCGCCACGACCCCCAGGATCGCCGACAGGCCGATCCCGGCGCTCTTGCCGTTCGGTCGCATCGCGCCGAAGCCGCCGCCCGTTGGACGATTACCGCCGCCACCGCGCCGGCCGAACAGGCCGTTCAGCCGGCGATTGAAGTCGCGCCAGAGCTCGTCGAGGTCGGGAGGCCCGTCGTTGCCGGGACGTTGCGGCTTGCGATCGTCGTCGCGACCGTCGTCATTCGAACTGTTGGAACCGCCACCCCGGCCCCACTGGGGGTCGTTCAGCGACATCGCGTTTCCTAACGAAGGAGAGTGTTCATGAAACCAGCGGGCGAAGCGTACCGGATCGGATCACGCCGTTGCTGCGCGTGACCAGGAAGAGGCTTCGTCGGAGGGTTGGTCTTCAGCGGTCGAACGCCGCGAAAATTCAGCGATCGCGCCTCGCAACAGGTCCAGGCCCGCTCCTGTTCGTGCGCTCACCGCAACCGAAACGATCGTATCACAGGGGTCTCGCACCACGGCGGGCTCACGGTCAGCCAGGTCGATCTTGTTGAAGACGACGATGCGCGGCACCTCGGCCGCGCCGATCTCGGCCAGCACACGATCGACTTCGGCCATCTGTTCCTCGCGCGCCGGCGAAGCCGCGTCGACCACGTGAAGCAGGAGGTCCGCGTCCGCCGTCTCGTCGAGAGTCGACTTGAACGCTTCGATCAGCTGGTGAGGCAGCCCCCGGATAAACCCTACGGTGTCGGACAGCACCGCGTCGACGTCGGCGGCGACGTGAACCCGCCGGGACGTGGTGTCGAGCGTCGCGAACAACTGGTCCGCCGCGTAACTGTCGGCCCGCGTCAACGCATTGAACAGGGTCGACTTGCCGGCGTTGGTGTAGCCGACCAGGGAGACCGAGAGCACGTCGCGGCGAGAACGCGCCCGGCGGCGCGTGAGCCGCTGCTTCTCGAGCTGCTTCAGCCGTTCGCGCAACTGCCGCACCCGCACGCCAATCATCCGGCGGTCGAGCTCGATCTGCTTCTCGCCAGGACCTCCGGTCTTGCCCAGGCCGCCGCGCTGTCGCTCGAGGTGTGACCATCCGCGCACGAGGCGCGTCGACAGGTGCGCCAGCTGGGCGAGTTCCACCTGCAGCTTGCCCTCGCGGCTCTTGGCTCGACGGGAGAAGATGTAGAGGATCAGCGCGGTGCGGTCGAGCACCCAGAGCTCGAGGGCGCGTTCGAGATTGCGCTGCTGCGCGGGCGACAGTGCGACGTCGAAGACCACGAACCCGGCGCCGGCGGCGATGGCCTGCGCCTTGATCTCCTCGACCTTGCCGGAGCCGATGAAGAACGCGGGGTCCGGGCGATCGCGCCGCACGGCGACGCGGCCGACCGACTCGATCGCAGCCGAGTCGACCAGCTGCCTCAGTTCCTCGGCGGCGTCCGGATCATCCCGGCGCCCGACGGCGACACTGACCAGCAAGGCGCGCGCCGACGGCTGCCCGCGCCCCGATTCAACCTGGAAGACGGTCAGGTTTCGCTCTCCGCGGTGAGGTTGACCGGACGCGCCGGAACCACGGTCGAGATCGCGTGCTTGTACACCATCTGCGTGACGGTGTTGCGCAACAGGACCACGTACTGGTCGAACGACTCGATCTGGCCCTGCAGCTTGATGCCGTTGACCAGGTAGATCGACACCGGGATGTGTTCCTTGCGCAGCGCGTTCAGAAACGGGTCTTGTAGGAGTTGCCCTTTGTTGCTCATGTTCACTCCAGCGTTTGGATAACGCTTGTTGTATTCGGCTCGGGAGGGGAAACCAACGGCCGGCCGAACCGTTCCGTTCCATGGGAAGTGGGGACGAAACGACGCGTTTCAATGTAAAGCAAATGACCTGCCTTCGCCACCCGGCGGAGTCAATCCGCGTACGGGTTTCTGCTCGTACGGAACTCGACGCGCAGTGGCGTGCCGGTCAGTTCGAACTCCTCGCGGAACCGCGATTCGAGGTAGCGGCGGTATCCATCCGACACGTGCGCCAGCGAGTTGCCGTGGATCACGATGACCGGCGGATTCTGCCCCCCCTGGTGCGCATAGCGCAGCTTGGGACGCGTGTTGCCGCTGCGGGCCGGCTGCTGGCGCGCAACGGCCGCGATCAGCGCGCGCGTGAGCTTCGGCGTCGGGAGCTTGGCGAAGGCAGCCTTGTGCGCCTCCACCACGGACCGCATCAGCGCGCCCAGGCCGCTCTTCTTCAACGCCGAGATGTGGTGCACGCGGGCCCAGCGCAGGAAGTGGAGCTTGCGGTCGATCTCGCGCTTGATGCGGTCGCGCTGGTAGTCGTCAAGGCCATCCCACTTGTTGACCGCCACCACGAGTGCGCGACCGCTTTCCAGCACGAAGCCGGCGATGTGTGCGTCCTGGTCGGCGATCTCCGAGGCGGCGTCGAGCAGCAGCACGACGACGTTGGCGTCGGCAATGGACTGCAGCGTCTTGACGACCGAGAACTTCTCGATCGCCTCGAACACCTTGCCCTTGCGCCGGATCCCGGCCGTGTCGATCAGCGTGAATGGCTGGCCCTGGTAGTCGAACTCGACCTCGATCGAGTCCCGCGTGGTGCCCGGCTGGTCGAACGCGATCAGCCGCTCCTCCCCGAGCAGCGCGTTGATCAGCGTCGACTTGCCGACGTTCGGACGGCCGACCACGGCGACCTTGACGCGCTTTCCGGGCGCGGACGCATCGGCGTCGCCCCCCTCGCCCGCCTCGGCCTCTTCCATGAAGGGCGCGAGCGCGTGCTCGATCAGGTCGCGCACGCCATCACCGTGCGACGCGGAGATCATCATCGGCTCGCCGAGCCCGAGTTCGTGGAACTCGGCCACCGCCTCCGATCGCATGCCCTCGGCCTTGTTCACCGCGAGCACGAGCGGGCGGCCGGTCACGCGCAGGCGTTCGCCGATGCGGCGATCCTGGGCCGTGAGGCCGTCACGCGCATCGAGCACCAAGACGATGACGTCGCTCTCAGCAATGGCCTGCTCGGTCTGCGCCGCCATTTCGCGCACGATGCCCTCGGCATTCACCGGCTCGAAACCGCCGGTGTCGATGACGATGTAGTCGCGCGGACCCCCGCGGCCTTCGCCGTAATGGCGGTCGCGGGTCAGCCCGGGAAAGTCGGCGACGATCGCCGACCGCGAGCGGGTCAGCCGATTGAACAGCGTCGACTTGCCGACATTGGGACGCCCGACCAGCGTGACGACCGGCTTCACCGTTTTGGAGGGCGCGAGGCGCCTAGTCGATGTTGATCAGGGCGACCACGCCGTCCTGAGTCTGAACGATGGCGCCGCCGCCGAACGCGCGCGGAGTGGCGCTGATGGCGCTGCCGAGGCTCACCCGCGCGACGAAGGCACCGTCCTCCGGCGACAGGAAGTGCACGTATCCCTGGAAGTCGCCCGTGACGACCGCGCGCGGCAGGGCGAGCGGCGCCGACAGGTCGCGCCTCTCCAGACCCTTCTGCAGCCACGCACTGGCGCCAGCGGTGCGCGAAAACCCGTAAAGGTGCGACTTGGCATCGACCACGAAGACGCGCTGCGCGTCCCCGCCGGGACCCGTCATGGCCGACAAGTCGCGCGCCCAGCGCAATGCGCCGTTGGCGGCTTCGAAGCACGCGAGGCGGCCCTGGTAGGAGGCGGCACAGACGTCGCCTGCCGCCACCAGCGGCTGGCCCATGACGTCGGCCAGGCGCTCGACCTCGGTGGCGCCGCGGGGCTCGGACACGATGACGTCCCAACGCACTGCGCCGCTCGCAGTCGCCAGTGCGACGAGGCGGCCGCCGGGGAAGCCGGCGACGACGAAGTCGCCGGCGAATGCCATCTCGTTCGCCCCACGCAGCGTCAGCGGCGTCGTGGCGCGCTGGTACGTCCAGCGCCGGCGCCCCGTCTCGGCGTCGAAGGCCGTGACACGGAAGTCGCTGCCGCGCACGATCACGAGTCCGCGGCCAACCAGCGGCGGCGACTGAACCTCGCCCTGGATCTGGGCGCGCCACAGCGCCTTGCCGTCGGCTCCGAAGGTGATGACTTCGCCACGGGATGTTCCGACCGCGACGGTGAATCCATCGCTGCCGACACCACCGGAGATCTTCGACTTCGCGTCGATGCGCCAGACGACTTCACCGGCTGGCGACAGCCGCACGACGGTGCCGTCGGCCGCGGCCGCGAAGATGGCGTTCTCGAGGACGGCGGGCTGCAGGTAGGCACCACGCGCCGAGCCGACGGTGGCGCGCCAGGCGACACGCGTCGTGAGCGCCGGCTTGAATTCCGTCAGGGGCGCGGCGAGGGAGGCCTTGCTCGGCGTGCCCCCGAGCCACGTCGGCATCCACGAGCAGCCCGCCATCAGGCTCACCGTGGCGGCGAGCACCAGGGCGGCCACCCTGCGCGTCGCGGGCGACGCGCGCCCTTCACCCTGGCTCGGACGCTTCATGCGGCGCTCGCTAGGATCCGCTCGACGGCAGCGTGTCCAGCTTCAGCTGGATCAACTGGCGCAGCGGATGCTGCGCGTCCGCCTTGGCGAGGGCTTCGGCGTACGCAGCGCGCGCTTCCGCTACCTTGTTCTGCGCCATCAGCACGTCGCCGCGCCGGTCCGCCACGGCCACGGCCTGGACGGCCGGCACCTCACCGCTCAGCACCTTCAGGGCTTCGTCGTACTTCTTCTCGTCGAGGAGCACGCCCGCGAGGCGCACCTGGGCGATCGCCTTCAACTCCCCCTGGGGCGACTGGTCGATCACCCACTGCAGCAACGCGCGCGCGCGATCCGCCTGGCCCGCCTCGGCCTGTGCCTTCGCCGCCTGCAGCGCAGCCATCGACGCATACGCCGTGCTGCCGTACTTGCTCGTCAGCATCTCGGCGTAGGCGCCGACCTTGTCGAGGTCACGCGTCGCGATGGCCCGATCGAGTTGCCCGTACACGCCCGCGGCCTGGGACGCCTGTTCGCGCTGGTACCACTGCCAGCCGTTGTACGCGGCGAAGGCGAGCAGAACGATCGTGACGACCGTCAGGATGAAGTTGCCGTACTTGTTCCACCACGCCTTCAGTTCGGCGAGTTGTTCCTGTTCTTCGAGATCGTATGCCATCGTTTCCTGGCCGCGCGCAGCGCACGGCGTCCCTTTCCTATAGCTGTTCAGCGCGCGTCAGCGCGTCCACCAGTTCCTCGGCCAGCCGGTCGAGCGGCACGATACGCTGTTCGCCGCCTCCCGCACCCGCGGCCGCGGCACGCAACGCCTTCAGTGCCACCGCGCCCTGCGCCAGTTCCGTTTCGCCGACGATGACGGCGAATTCCGCCCCGCTCGCGTCGGCCTTCTTCATCTGCGACTTGAGGCTGCCCTCCCCCGCGTGATACAGCGCGTCGAGTCCCGCATCCCGCAGGCGCTCGGCCACGACGAAGGCCTGCGCCGCGGTGGCGCCGCCCTGGTGCGCGACGTAGACGTCGGCCACCGCGGCGGCTTCGACGACCTTGGCATCCTTGAGCAGTTCGATGACGCGCTCCACGCCGATCGCGAAGCCGCACGCCGGCGAGGCGCGGCCGCCCATGCGCTCGACCAGCGGGTCGTAGCGCCCGCCGCCGCAGATCGTGCCCTGCGCCCCGAGCGCATCGGTGATCCACTCGAACACCGTCAGGTTGTAGTAGTCGAGCCCACGCACCAGCCGCGGGTTCACTGTGAACGGCACGCCCGCCAGCGTCAGCAGGCGCTGCAGGCCTTCGAAGTGGGCCCGCGAGGACTCGCCGAGGTACGCAGTGATCCGGGGCGCCTTCGAAACGATGTCGGCCAGGGCCGGATTCTTGGTGTCGAGGATGCGCAGCGGGTTGGTGCGCAACCGGCGCTTCGAATCCTCGTCGAGCGCGTCCACGTGCGCCTCGAAGTAGGTGATCAGGTCGGCGCGGTGGCGCGCGCGCTCGTCCGCCTGTCCGAGGCAATTGATCTCGAGGCGCACCGGGCCGATGCCGAGGATCTTCCACAGCCGCGCCAGCATGACGATGTGCTCGGCATCGATGTCGGGGCCGGCGAAGCCGAGCGCTTCGACATTGACCTGGTGGAACTGCCGGTAGCGTCCCCGCTGCGGCCGTTCGTGGCGGAACACCGGGCCCATCGACCACACGCGCTTCGGGCCTTCGTACGTCAAGTTGTGCTCGACGGAAGCCCGCACGGTGCCTGCGGTGAACTCGGGGCGCAGCGTCAGGTTCTCGCCGTTGAGCTTGTCCTCGAAGGAGTACATCTCCTTCTCGACGATGTCGGTCACTTCCCCGATGCCGCGAACGAACAATTCGGTGTGCTCGAGCATCGGCGTGCGGATCAGCTGGCAGCCATAGCTGCGCACCCAGTCCGTCACGCGCGCCTCGAACCACTCCCACACGGGCGCATCGGCGGGCAACAGGTCGTTCATGCCGCGCACGGCGGCGAGCTTCTTGCTGGTCATCATTCAGTCCGCGGCGGCGGGCGCCGCGCGGCTCGCATAGGTCCGGCGCACGTAGTCGTCGACAATCGCCTGGAACTCCTCGGCGATGCGCTCACCCTTCAGGGTGACGCTGCGCTCGCCGTCGATGAAGACGGGCGCGACCGGCGCTTCGCCGGAACCCGGCAGGCTGATGCCGATGTTGGCGTGCTTGCTCTCGCCCGGCCCGTTCACGACGCAGCCCATCACGGCCACGCTCATCGATTCGACGCCGGGATGGCGCGACCGCCAGGCCGGCATCTGCTCGCGCAGGTAGGTCTGGATCTTGTCGGCGAGTTCCTGGAAGAACGTGCTCGTCGTTCGGCCGCAGCCGGGACACGCGACGACCATCGGCGTGAACGCGCGCAGGCCCATGGTCTGGAGGATCTCCTGCGCCACCTGGACCTCGCGTGTGCGCGACTCCCCCGGCGCGGGCGTCAGCGACACGCGGATCGTGTCGCCGATGCCCTCCTGCAGCAGGACCGCCAGCGCCGCCGTCGACGCGACGATGCCCTTGCTGCCCATCCCGGCCTCCGTCAGGCCGAGGTGAAGCGGGTAGTCGCAGCGGCGCGCCAGTTCGCGGTACACGGCGATCAGGTCCTGCACGCCGCTCACCTTGGCCGACAGGCAGATGCGATCGCCCGGCAGGCCGAGCGCCTCGGCGCGCTGCGCATTCTCGATCGCCGAGCGCACCAGGGCCTCGCGCAGCACGGCGTTCGCGTCCCACGGCGTCGCGCGAGCGGCGTTTTCGTCCATCATCCGCGCGAGCAGTTCCTGGTCGAGCGATCCCCAGTTGACGCCGATGCGGACCGGCTTGCCATGGCGGCAGGCGACCTCGATCATCTGCGCGAAGTTGTCCTCGCGTCGCGCGCCCTTGCCGACGTTGCCCGGGTTGATGCGGTACTTCGAGAGCGCCTGCGCGCACTCCGGAAACTGCGTCAGCAGCTTGTGGCCGTTGTAGTGGAAGTCCCCCACCAGCGGCACGTCGAGGCCCATGCGGTCGAGCTGTTCGCGGATGGCCGCGACTTCCGCCGCCGCCTCCGGAGAGTTCACGGTGATGCGAACGATTTCGGAGCCCGCCTGCGCCAGTTCCTTCACCTGCACCGCGGTGGAAATCGCGTCGGCCGTGTCGGTGTTGGTCATCGACTGCACGACCACCGGAGCCTCGCCGCCGACCGGCACCACCCGCTGGCCCCAGCGCACGGCGACCTGGCGCGAGCGGCGCCGGGGCGCGGGCTGCGCCGCCGCCGGTGTGCAGTCAAGGGGTTCGAAGGGCCGGTTCACGGCTGTCACTTGACGGTGAAGCGCGCGATATTGGCGCGCGTCACGGGCTGCAGGTCGAACGCCTCGCCCCGCACCTTCACCGTGGCCTGCGCCGCGTCGCCGATGACGACGGAGAACGGCGGCTTGCCGACCGGCTGGATTGCCTCGCCGGCACCCGCGGTCTGCGACACCACGACCTTGCCGCTGGCATCGGTGACCTCGACCCACGACGACCCGCTGAACGACATCAGGAGCAGCGCACCCGCCTCACTCATGGGCTGTGAGGGCGCGGGCGCCGGCTCGGTGGCCGCCGCCGGCTGGGCATCGCTGCCCGCGCTCGCGCTGTCGGCACCGGGCGCCTCGGCGGCCGCGGACGGCGCAGCCGGCGCCGCGGTCGACGCCGGCGCGGCGGCGGGCGCTGGCGTCGGCAAAGGCTCCGGCCGGGGCTGGCGCGTCGCGTACCAACCCAGTGCCCCGAGCGCAACCAGGCCCACCAGCGACAGGCCGAGCACCAGCGAGCGCGACGCCCGCTCGTGCGCGGCGGCCCGCACGGGCGAGTAGTCGCGCGCCTTCGCGATGCCGTCCACGACCGAGTCAGTCGCAGGCGCGAGCTTGGAGTTCAGGTCGTCGATGAGCGGAGCGGGATCCAGTCCCAGCGAGCGCGCATAGCTGCGAACGAAGCCGCGCACATACGCCGCCTCCGGCAACTGCGCAAGGTTCTCGCCTTCGATCGCGCGCACCTGGTTCACGTGCAGGCGCAGCCGGGCGGCCATGTCGCCGACGCTGAGGCGCTCCCTCTCGCGCGCCGCCGCCAGCCGCGCGCCGAAGGAAGCGGGCTCGCCGCCGGCCACCGGCGCGGCGGCCGCGCGCACTTCGTCGTCAGTCATTGAAGTCACCCCGTGCGAGCGCCGCCACCTCGGGGGAACGCGGGAAACGCTCCCGCAACTCGTTGGCCAGCTGGCTCTCGGTGCGCAGGTCCCCGTTGGCGCGGGCGATGCGCAGACCGAGCCAGAGCGTCTCGGGCGTTGACTCGACGGAACGGGCCAGCAGGTTGTAGTAGAAGGTGGCGCGGTCGATCTGGCCGGTCACCAGATACGTGCGCGCCAGCAGGTACTTCGTCACCGGGCTCGACGCGTCCAGTTCGAACGATCGACGCAGATAGCCCTCGGCCCCGGCGTAATCCTTCAGCTTGATGAGGCACGAGCCGGCGTTCTGCGCGGCCCGTGCTGGTGTCGTGTACAGCGGGTCGCGCAGCGCGCGGTCGAAGTACGGCAGCGATTCACGCTCGCGTCCCGTCTGGCACAGGTACCAGCCATAGTTGTTGGCGAGTTCGGACCCCGTCGGATCGAGCCGCAGTGCCTTCTGGAAATTCGCCTCGGCGTCCGCCCGCTCGTTCATGTCCATGTAGATCAGGCCGAGCAGCCCGTAGGCACCGGCGAACCCGGGATCGATGGTCACGGCGCGGCGCGCCTCTTCGAGCGCCACCGCCAGTTGCCCCGTGCGGTAATACCCCGCGGCCAGATCGGCGCGCGCGCGGGCGCGCGTGCGGGCGTCTGCCGTGTTCGCGGTCGCCACGACCCGTTCCGACCCCGCGGCCACCACTTCGCCGCTGCTCGTGGTGACCGTCGTCGTCGTGCACGCCGCCAGCACACTCGCCAGCAACGCCCCCGCCCATCGCGTCAGTGTCATCAGTTCTCCTCAGTGGGTCGCCGCAACGATCGGCACCACGCGTCCCCGGTTGCGCTCGCCGACCCGTGTGCGGTCCTGCACTTGGCCGGCCAGTTGGCCGCAGGCCGCGTCGATGTCGTCGCCGCGCGTCTTGCGCGTGGTGGTCACGATGCCGGCATCGATGCAGCACGCTGCGCGAAAGGCCCGGATCCGCTCCGGCGGCGACCGGCCAAGCCGCGACTCCGGAAACGGATTGAACGGAATCAGGTTGAACTTGCACGGCACGTCGCGCACCAGCTCGACCAGCTCGCGCGCATGCGCGTCGGCTGTCGTTCACGCCGTCCAGCATCACGTATTCGAAGGTGATGAAATCGCGCGGCGCCGACCGCAGATAGCGCCGGCAGGCCGCCATCAGTTCGCGCAGCGGATACTTGCGGTTGATCGGCACCAGCTGGTCGCGCAACGCATCGTTCGGGCGCATGCAGCGACACCGCCAGCGCCACCGGACAATCGTCCGCCAGCCGGTCCATGCCGGCACCAGGCCGGAGGTCGACACCGTCACGCGCCGCCGCGACAGGCCGTAGGCATGGTCGTCCAGCATCAGCCGCAGCGCGGTCACCACGTTGTCGAAATTCGGCAGCGGCTCGCCCATGCCCATCATCACCACGTTGCTGATCACGCGCTCGCCTTCCGCGGCCAGGCCCGCCGTGCGGCGCAGCTGCGTGATTGGCCCACCACAGCTGGCCGATGATCTCGGCCATCGTCAGGTTGCGGTTGAAGCCCTGGCGTCCGGTCGAGCAGAACGTGCACTCCAGCGCGCAGCCGACCTGGGATGGACACGCACAGCGTGCCGCGGTCGTCTTCCGGAATGAACACGCGTTTCGCACTGCGCGATTGCCGGCGCCCGACATCGAACAGCCACTTGCGCGTGCCGTCGGCCGACGGTGCGCGTCACTTGATCAGCCGGGGCCGCACGACTCGGCCGTGCTGCTGCAGCTTTTCGCGCAAGACTCTTGGCGATATCGGTCATCGCGCGAAATCGCGCTACCCCGCGCTGGTGGATCCAGCGCAACACCTGCCTGGCGCGAAACGGCTTTTCGCCGACGTTCGGCGAACCAGGCGGTCAGTCCGGCGAGGTCGAAATCGAGCAGGTTGTCGCGGGCATCGGCGCGACTCGCGCCTCAGCGCGAGTAGACGTTCGCTGGCGGGGAAGAAGTAGGCGATCTCGACCGCGGCGGTTTCCGGCGCGTCGGAGCCATGCACGGCGTTGGCGTCGATGCTCGTCGGCGAAGTCGGCGCGAATGGTGCCGGCGTCGGCCTTCTTCGGGTCGGTCGCGCCCATCAGTTCGCGGTTCTTGGCGATCGCGTCTTCGCCTTCCAGCACCTGCATCATCACCGGACCGGAAATCATGAATTCGACCAGATCCTTGAAGAACGGGCGCTCGCGGTGCACGGCGTAGAAGCCTTCGGCTTCCTGCGCGACAGGTGCTTCATTCTGGCAGCGATGACCTTGAGGCCATTGGTCTCGAAACGGGAATAGATCTTGCCGATCACGTTCTTGGCGACGGCATCGGGTTTGATGATGGACAGAGTGCGTTCAACTGCCATGATTTCAACCTTTGCCTTGTTTTCTGCACGAGTTAGCGGCCGGCGCTGACCGCCGAAGCGACCGAAGCGCGCGTGCCGAACGAAAAATCTTCGACAAATGAAGCACTTGCATCGCCGA
>CAVPRE010000016.1:0-186209 GCA_963707725.1 uncultured beta proteobacterium
ACAGCGGTGCCTCGCGGCTGCGCCTACCTGGCCCGCCACCCTCGCGCCACTGGCACGCCCGCCGCCTGACGGTCGCTCCGTGAGGCACCCCACCACCCACCCAGGCGCCGCGCGTATGGTCGGGTCGGACGAGCGCAGTGGCGCTTAGCCGCGAAGTCCCACGACGTCGCCGCGCCGCGGTCGCTCGTGGGCCAGTGCGCGGCCGTGCATCCACGCCGCGCGGCGCGCCGAGTGTGCTGTGGGGTGTCTCGCGGAGCGCGACGCCGTGCGGCGGGCGTCGCAATCCAGAAACGGCGGCGGGCCAGGAGCAACACCGGCCGGAAGGCACGATCGGAGGAATCGCGAGAGCTCACTCCGAAAGCTACCCGCCCGCAAGAAGTGCCCTCGACCCAGTGTCGCCCGCCGCGCGTCGCGCGGAGTCGAGGCGCCCCACAGCGCGCTCGGCGCGCAATTGGCTCCGTAGGCCCGCAACAACCCTCTAAAGCTTCACACCACCGCTCAAACCAGCACTCGCAGCAGCGCAGGTGTGCGCAAGGAGGGACGTCAGCGGCTCACGCTGTCCCACACCTTCTGAAGTCGCTTGACGCTCACCGGCATCGGCGTGCGCAGTTCCTGCGCGAACAGCGACACGCCGCAGTTCCTCCAGCAGCCAGCGGAACTCGTCGAGCCGGGCGTCGGCCACGCCCTTGCGCGCGGCGAGTTCGCGCAGGTACGGCGTCTGCAGCGTGGCGACTTCGCTCATCCGCGCGACGTCGCGCGCGGGGTCGCTCTTCAGCTTGTCGAGCCGCGCCGCGATCGCCTTCAGGTAGCGCGGATAGTGCGCGAGCGCGCTCGCCGGCGTGGTCACGACGAAGCGCCGCGCGAAGAGACGCCCCAGCTGCTGCTCGACGTCGGTCACGACCGCGGGGAACGCCTTCAGGCCGTTGAGCCTGCGCGCGATCGGCGCAGCGTCCTGCACGATCGTCGCCAGCAGCCGCGCGATCTCCTGCGCGATCAACGTCAGCTTGCCGCGCGCCTCGTCCTTGCGCGCCACGAAGCCGGCGCGGTCCCTGGGCCACGGCTCGACGAGGCAGGTGCGGTCGAGGGCCGCGGTGACGACCTGGTCGCGCAAGTCCTCGAAGCCGTCCCACGCGTGCGCAAGCGCCGGCACGGTCGCGGCCTGGATCTGCGTCGGCTGCAGCGTCGACAGGCTCTTCTCCAGGTACTTCACCTGTTCCCGCAGCTGCAGCCGGAACAACCGCCGCAGCCCGGCGCGATGCTGCCCCAGCGCCTCGTCGGGCTCGTCGAACACTTCGACCGCGCAGTGTGCGCCGTGATCGACCAGCGCCGGGTAGCCCACGAGCGACTGGCCGCCGCGGCGGATCTCGAGCAGCTCGGGCAACTCGCCGAAGTCCCAGTCGGTGATCTCGTCGGCGAGACCCTCCGCGACCTCGGCATCCTTCTGCGCGAGCTGCTGGAAGTTCTTCTGCGCCTGCGCGCCCAGTTCCGCGCGCAGTTGCGCGAGGTTGCGTCCATGCCGAGCTGCCGGCCGTGTTCGTCGGTGACCTTGAAGTTCATCAGCAGATGCGCGGGCAGCGTTTCGAGCTTGAAGTCCGCGGGCTGCGCGACCAGGCTGCGCTCCGCGCGGATGTCGGCGATCAGCGCCTCGATGAGCGGCGATGCGCCGGCCCGCTCGCCGATCCGCTCCACGAAGCCGGCGGCGTACTCGGGAACCGGGACGAGATGGCGACGCAGCTTCTGCGGCAGCGACTTCAGCAGCAGGTGCGCCTTCTCCTTCGAGCATCCCCGGCACCAGCCACTCGCAGCGGACCGGATCGACCTGGTTCAGCGCATAGAGCGGCACGGTCAGCGTCACGCCGTCGCGCGGGGAGCCGGGCTCGAAGTGATAGGCGAGCGCCATCGTGACGCCGCGCATCTCGACCTGTTTGGGGAAGAGATCGGTCGTCACGCCGGCGGCCTCGTGCCGCATCAGGTCGTCGCGCGACAGGAAGAGCCGCTTCGGCTGCTCGCGCTCGGCCACCGCGCGCCACTTCTCGAACTGCGCGGCCGTGTGGACGTCGGCCGGCACCAGCTCGTCGTAGAACGCGAAGATCAGTTCGTCGTCGACCAGCACGTCGAGCCGACGCGTCTTGTGCTCGAGCTCGCGGATCTCGCGCACCAGCCGCTGGTTGTGCGCGAAGAACGGCGCGCGCGTCTCGAGCTCGCCCTCGACGAGCGCTTCGCGCAGGAAGATCTCGCGCGCGTGCGCCGGGTCCAGCAGGCCGTACGGCACGCGGCGCTGCGCATAGACGACGAGGCCGTACAACGTCGCGCGCTCGAAGGCCATCACCTGCCCCGCCTTCTTCTCCCAGTGCGGATCGGTGTGGGACTTCTTCAGCAGGTGCGCGCCGACGCGCTCGAGCCACCCGGGCTCGATGTTCGCGATGGTCCGCGCGAACAGGCGCGACGTCTCGACCAGCTCGGCCGCCATCACCCAGCGCCCCGCCTTCTTCAGCAGCGGCGAGCCCGGCCAGACGTGGAACTTGATGCCGCGCGCGCCGGCGTACGGCGGCTCGCCGCGGTCGGCATCGAGGATGCGCGTGCCGACGTTGCCGAGCAGGCCCGCCAGCAGCGCGAGGTGCAGCTGCTCGAACGTGGCCGGCGCCGAGTCGATGCGCCAGCCCTGCTCGCGCGCGATCGTGGCGAGCTGGCCATGCACGTCGATCCACTCGCGCACGCGGCGCGGACTGAGGAAGTGGCTCTTCAGGTCGTCAGTGAGCTTGCGGTTCGACTTCTTGTGCTCGATCCTTTCCTGCACGAAGGTCCACAGCTTCACCAGCGACAGGAAGTCGCTCTTGTCGTCGGCGAGCCGGCGGTGCGCCTGGTCGGCCGCCTCCTGCGCCTCGAGCGGGCGCTCGCGCGGGTCCTGCACCGACAGCGCCGACGCGATCACCAGCATCTCGGCGAGGCACTGCTGGTCGCGCGCCGCCAGCAGCATGCGGCCGATGCGCGGGTCGAGCGGCAGCTTCGCCAGCTCGCGGCCGGTCGCGGTGAGCTCGTTGCGGTCGTCGACCGCGTTCAGTTCCGCGAGCAGCTGGTAGCCGTCGGCGATCGCGCGTCCCGGCGGCGGCTCGACGAACGGAAACTCGCCGACGTCACCGAGGCCGAGCGACTTCATGCGCAGGATCACGCTCGCCAACGACGAGCGCAGCACCTCGGGGTCGGTGAAGCGCGGCCGCTTCGCGAAGTCGTCCTCGCCGTAGAGCCGGATGCAGACACCGTCGGCCACGCGGCCGCAGCGGCCGGCGCGCTGGTTCGCCGCCGCCTGCGAGACCGGCTCGACCTGCAGCTGCTCGACCTTGTTGCGGTACGAGTAGCGCTTGACGCGCGCCAGCCCGGTGTCGACCACGTACCGGATCCCGGGCACGGTCAGCGAGGTCTCGGCCACGTTGGTCGCGAGCACGATGCGCCGTCCGCCGCCCGGCCGGAACACGCGCTCCTGGTCCTCGACCGACAGCCGCGCGTAGAGCGGCAGGATCTCCGTGGCGGGGCCGGCCGCCGGCCCGCGCCCGGCGGCTCCAATCCTGTGCTTGCGCAGCGCCTCCGCGGCTTCGCGGATCTCGCGCTCGCCCGGCAGGAACACCAGCACGTCGCCGCGGCCGACCCCGGCCAGTTCATCGACGGCGTCGACGATGCCGTCCATCAGCGTGCGGTCATCGGCGTCGTCCTCGTCCCGGACCGGCCGGTACCGCACTTCGACCGGATAGAGCCGGCCCGACACCTCGATGATGGGCACCGGCCCGTCGGCCCCGCCGAAGTGCCTCGCGAAGCGCTCGGCGTCGATCGTCGCCGACGTGATGATCACCTTCAGGTCGGGCCGCCGCGGCAGCAGTTGCCGGAGGTAGCCGAGCAGGAAGTCGATGTTCAGCGACCGCTCGTGCGCCTCGTCGATGATCAGCGTGTCGTACGCCTTGAGCAGCGGATCGCCCTGCGTCTCGGCGAGCAGGATGCCGTCGGTCATCAGCTTGATCGACGCGCCGGGCCGCGTGTGGTCGGTGAAGCGCACCTTGTAGCCGACGACCTCGCCCGGCGGCGTGCCGAGCTCGTGCGCGATGCGGCGCGCGATCGTCGAGGCGGCGAGGCGGCGCGGCTGGGTGTGGCCGATCAGCCCGCGCTCGCCGCGGCCGAGGGCGAGGCAGATCTTCGGCAGCTGCGTCGTCTTGCCCGAGCCCGTTTCGCCGCTGACGATCACGACCTGGTGCGTCTCGATGGCGCGCGCGATGTCCTCGCGGCGACCGGAGACGGGCAGTTCCTCGGGAAAGGTGATGACCGGCAGCGGCGCACGACGACGTGGGGGTCGCGCGGACCCGGACGCGTTGTCTCGGCGGTGGGGCTGCATCGGCGGCCGCGCGCTAGCGCGGCGTGGTCATGTCGGTGTCCGGCGGGGTGAAGTCGCGCTCGAAGCGAGCGCGAGGCGGTCAGTATACTTTTGCCGATGAACGACGCCGCTCCCGCGCCCCACGTGGCCGCCGAAGTGACCGACGACCACGCGCGCTTCGTCGCCTGGCTGCGCCAGGTGGCGCCCTACGTGCACGCGCACCGCGGCAAGACCTTCGTCGTCGCCTTCTCCGGCGGGCTCGTCGAGGCCGGCGCCCTGACCGGGCTGGTGCACGACCTGTCGCTGCTGTCGGCGATGGGCATCCGGCTCGTGCTCGTGCATGGCTCGCGCCCGCAGGTGCAGGCGCAGCTCGCGCTGAAGGGCGTGCCGGCGCGCTTCCACGCCGACGTGCGGATCACGGACAGCGCGGCGCTCGAGTGCGCCAAGGAGGCGTCCGGCGAGATCCGGCTCGACATCGAAGCCGCCTTCTCGCAGGGCCTGCCGTCCACGCCGATGGCGCACTCGAAGGTGCGCGTCGTCAGCGGCAACTTCGTCACCGCACGGCCGCTGGGCGTGATCGACGGCGTGGACTACGAACTCACCGGCGTCGTGCGCAAGGTCGACGCCGACGCGATCCGCTTCACGCTCGCCAACGGCGCGATCGTGCTGCTGTCGCCGCTCGGTTTCTCGCCGACCGGCGAGGCGTTCAACCTGACGATGGAAGACCTCGCCACCAGCGTGGCGACGGCGGTCAAGGCCGACAAGCTGATCCTGCTGACCGAGACCGACGGCATCCGCGACGCCGCCGGCGCGCTGAAGAGCGAGCTGTCGGTGCAGGACGCCGAAGCGATGCTGGGCACTGCCGCCGTGAAGGGCGATCCGGCGTTCAACCTGAAGTTCGCCATCCGGGCGTGCAAGGCCGGCGTGGCGCGCGCGCACATCATTCCGTACACGCTCGACGGCAGCGTGCTTGCGGAGCTGTTCACGCACGATGGCGTGGGCACGATGGTGGCTCCGGAGAACCTCGAGAAGTTGCGCGAAGCCACGCCGGACGACGTCGGCGGCGTCATCAAGCTGATCGAGCCGCTGGAAGCGGACGGCACCCTGGTGAAGCGGCCGCGGGAGCTCATCGAGCGCGAGATCGACCGCTTCATCGTGATGGAGCACGACGGCTTCATCTTCGGCTGCGCCGCGCTCTATCCCTTCGCGCGCGAGCACATGGGCGAGCTGGCCTGCCTGACGGTGCACCCGGACTACCAGAGCTACGGCGACGGCGAGCGGCTGATGAAGCGGATCGAGCAGCGCGCGAAGGCGGCCGGGATCAACAAGCTCTTCGTGCTGACGACGCGCACGGCGCACTTCTTCATCAAGCGCGGCTTCCGTCCGGCCAGCGTCGACGACCTGCCGCAGGCGCGGCAGCACATGTACAACTGGCAGCGCCGCTCGCAGGTGCTGCTGAAGCAGATCTAGGAGTCCCGCAATGGCAAGAATGGTGAACTGCGTGAAGCTCGGCAAGGAAGCCGAGGGCCTCGACTTCCCGCCGGTGCCCGGCGACCTCGGCAAGCGCCTCTGGGAGAACGTCTCCAAGGAAGCGTGGGCCGGGTGGCTGAAGCACCAGACGATGCTCGTCAACGAGAACCGGCTGAACCTGGCCGATGCGCGCGCCCGCAAGTACCTGCTGCAGCAGATGGAGAAGCACTTCTTCGGCGAAGGCGCCGACGTGGCGCAGGGCTACGTGCCGCCGTCGAACTGACCAGGCCCTTCCCCCGGCCACGCCCGCGGCACCGCGCCGGCGCGGTTCAGAGCGAGCGCAGCTGGAAGAACAGCGCGCTGTCGAACGGCGCCCAGACCGGCGTGCGCACGCCAGCCACCGTCAGCCCGCGGCGCACCCACTCGTTGCTGGTCATCCAGAACGTGTAGCGCGGCTTCGCCGCATAGAAGGCGTCCGTGTCGAAGTAGCCGGGCGCGCCCAACCGGATCGGCCGGCCGTCCGCGGTCCGCGCGAACGAGTCGCGGACGTACGCGACGAGCCGCGCGAACTGCGGCGGGGACAGGCGCACCTCGCGGCCCGCGTAGGAAGCGGGGTTGGCGACGTATTCCACGTGCATCGCGCCCTCGCCCAGACCGGTGAGCGCCACGAGCGCCGTGCCGGGCTTCAGGTCGGTCCAGGTCGGCGTGCTGGCGAAGAAGGCGGCGTCGCCCCAGCCGAAGGCGATCCATCGCATCGGCGCGGCGAGCGCGCGCATGTCGCTCGCCGGATGGTCGACGGACCAGTCGACGTCCGCCGACCGCGTCGGCAGCACCAGTTCCGCGTGCACGCCGTTGGTCCGGACGTAGACCGGGATGCCATCGGCGCTCGGCTGGAAGTCGGCATTCAGCGGAATCAGCGCGAGGACGACCGCCACCAGCAGGTAGGCGGCCGGCACGACGACCGCCAGTCCGACCAGGGCGACGGCGAGCCGCCTCACGAACGGCGCGATTCCCTCACCCCGTCGGCCGTGCCGAGCAGAAGGACGTCGGCGCCGCGCGCCGCGAACAGGCCGTTCGTCACGACGCCGACGATGCCGTTCACGGTCCGTTCGAACGCGACCGGGTCGGCGATCGCGAGCCCGTGCACGTCGATGATGACGTTGCCGTTGTCCGTGACGAATCCCTCGCGCAGCTTCGGCGTGCCGCCGAGCTTCGCCAGCTCGCGCGCGACGTAGGCGCGCGCCATCGGGATCACTTCGACCGGCAGCGGAAAGCGGCCGAGCGCTCCAACCAGCTTGCTCTGGTCGGCGATGCACACGAAGGTCTGCGCCACCGCCGCGACGATCTTCTCGCGCGTGAGGGCACCACCGCCGCCCTTGATCATGCAGAAGCCCGCGTCGATCTCGTCCGCGCCGTCGACGTAGACGGAGAGTGTCTCGACGTCGTTGAGATCGAGCAGCGGGATGCCGTGGGCCGCAAGGCGCTGCGCGCTGCGATCCGAACTCGGCACGGCCCCGACTATCCGGTCCCGGACTCCGGCGAGTTCGTCGATGAAGAAGTCGGCCGTCGAGCCGGTGCCGACCCCGATGACCTGCCCCTCCGGCACGAACCGCACCGCGGCGCGCGCCACCTCGCGCTTCAGATCGTCCTGCGTCGCCATCAGCTCACTCCTCCCGAGGCGCGATCATACGGAGCCGCGACGGTTGGCGCGCAGAGTGGCCGCCTGTTCAGCATGGAGCCCGGGGACGCGCGACCATCGATTCGCGGGTGCGGCTCGAGGAGAGATGAAGCGCGCAGCCCTGTCGGCACTCAGCGCGCGCGAGGGTCGGGCACGCCGCCGAAAAAGACCCGTCCGCTCGCGTCCGGCTCGAAGATCACGTGCACCGACGCGCGCTCGCGCGCCAGCGCCTGCGACACGACGGCGGCAATCGTCGCCGCGCGCTGCGACCGGTCGGCTGCGTCGGAAGATTCCCGAGCATCCCGCGTGCGCGCGAGCACGCGCACGAACACTGGCATCGTCGCGATCGGCGATCCGTTCTCCGCGTAGTGCGACGCGGCAAGGTGCCGCAACGTCACCCACAACTGCCCCGCTGGCACGCCGAGCGCGGTGCCGACATCCATGGCGATGCGCTCGGCCAGCCCCTCCAACGGCGCGTCGCCGGCCTGCCGGCCGACGATCTCGACGTCGAGGACCGGCATCTCAGCGGCGCGGCGGCGGAACGTCGGTGCAGACGCCCTCGGCCACTTCGGCCGCCAGCCCGACCGATTCGCCGAGCGTGGGGTGCGGATGGATGGTGCGGCCGATGTCGACCGCGTCCGCGCCCATCTCGACCGCGAGCGCGACCTCGCTGATGAGGTCGCCGGCATGCGTGCCGACGATGCCGCCGCCCAGGACGCGATGGCTCGCCTCGTCGAAGATCAGCTTGGTGAAGCCCTCGTCGCGTCCGTTCGCGATCGCGCGGCCGCTCGCGGCCCACGGGAACTTGCCGACCTTGACCTTCACGCCCTGCGCCTTCGCCTCTTCCTCGGTCAGGCCGACCCACGCGACTTCCGGATCGGTGTAGGCCACCGACGGAATCACGCGCGCGTCGAAGAATGCCTTCTCGCCGTGCGCGGCCTCCGCCGCGACGTGGCCCTCGTGCACCGCCTTGTGCGCGAGCATCGGGTTGCCGACGATGTCGCCGATCGCGTGGATGTGCGGCACGTTGGTCCGCATCTGCCGGTCGACCTCGATGAAGCCGCGCTCGGTGACCGCCACGCCGGCCGCCTCGGCGCCGATGCGCCGGCCGTTCGGCGCGCGGCCGACGGCCACCAGCACGAGGTCGTAGAGCTGCGGCTCGGACGGCGCCTGCTCGCCCTCGAAGCGCACCAGGATGCCTTCGGGCTTCGCCTCGACGCCGACCGTCTTCGTCTTCAGCATGACCTTGTCGAAGCGCGTCGCGTTGTGCTTCTGCCAGACGCGGACGAGGTCGGCGTCGGCGCCGGTCATCAGCCGGTCGAGCATCTCGACCACCTCGATGCGGGCGCCCAGCGTCGAGTACACCGTCGCCATCTCGAGCCCGATGATGCCGCCGCCGATCACCAGCATCCGCTTCGGCACCGCGGCGAGTTCCAGCGCGCCGGTGGAGTCGACGATGCGCGGATCCTCGGGAACGAACGGCAGCTTCACGGCCTGCGAGCCGGCCGCGATGATCGCCTTCGCGAACCGCACGACGGTCTTCTCGCCGGTCGGCGCCTGGCCCGGGCCGGACGTCAGTTGCACTTCGAGGTGGTTCGGCCCGACGAAGCGGCCGACGCCGCGCACCGTCGTGACCTTGCGCGTCTTCGCCATGCCGGCGAGGCCGCCGGTGAGCTTGCCGACGACCTTGGCCTTGTGCGCGCGCAGCTTCGCCAGATCGATCTTCGGCGCGCCGAACTCGACGCCGAGCGCGGCGAAGTGCGCGGCTTCGTCCATCACGGCGGCGACGTGCAGCAGCGCCTTCGACGGAATGCAGCCGACGTTCAGGCACACGCCGCCGAGCGTCGCGTAGCGCTCGACCAGCACGGTCTTCATGCCGAGGTCGGCCGCGCGGAACGCGGCCGAGTAGCCGCCGGGGCCGGCACCGAGCACCAGCATCTCGCACTCGATGTCGGCCGCGCCGCCGAACGACGCGGCAACCGGAGCCGGCGACGCCGCAGGTGCGGGCGCCGGCTTCGGAGCGGCCGCGGCAGGCGCCGGTGCGGGCGCCGGCGTCGGCGCCGCGGCGGCAGCGCCGGAGGCCTCGAGCACGAGCAGCGGCGTGCCCTGCGACACCTTGTCGCCGAGCTTCACGCGCATCTCCTTCACCACGCCCGCCGCCGACGACGGGATCTCCATCGATGCCTTGTCGCTCTCGACGGTGATCAGCGACTGTTCCTGCGCAACCGTGTCGCCCGGCTTCACCAGCACCTCGATCACTTCGACATCCTTGAAGTCACCGATGTCGGGCACTTTCACTTCGACGGCCTGGCTCATCCGATGTCCCCTAGAGCATCACTCGGCGGAAGTCCGCCAGGATCTGGCCGAGGTACGCGTTGAAGCGCGCCGCCCCCGCGCCGTCGACCACGCGGTGGTCCCACGACAGCGACAGCGGCAGCATCAGGCGCGGCGCGAACTGCCGGCCGTCCCACACCGGCCGCGTCTGCGAGCGGCACACGCCGAGGATCGCGACCTCGGGCGCGTTGATGATCGGCGTGAAGTACGTGCCGCCGATGCCGCCGAGTGACGAGATCGAGAACGTGCCGCCCTGCATGTCGGTCGGCGCGAGCTTGCCGTCGCGCGCCTTGGCGGCAAGCGCCGAGGTCTCCAGCGCGATCTCGAACACGCCCTTCTGGTCGGCGTCCCGGATCACGGGAACGACCAGGCCGTTCGGCGTGTCGGCCGCGAATCCGATGTGGTAGTACTTCTTCAGGAACACGGCGTCGCCGGTTTCCGGGTCGATCGACGCGTTGAACTCGGGAAACTTCTTCAGCGCGGCGACGCAGGCCTTGACCAGGAACGCCAGCATCGTCAGCTTCGGCGCGTCCTTGTTCTTCTCGTTTTCCTTGTTGAGCTGGACGCGGAAGGCCTCCAGCTCGGTGATGTCCGCGTCGTCGTGATTGGTGACGTGCGGAATCACCATCGCGTTGCGCGTCAGCGACGGGCCGGAGATCTTGCGGATGCGCGACATGGCGACGCGCTCCACCGGGCCGAACTTCGCAAAGTCGATCACGGGCCACGGCGGCAGGTTCAGCCCGGCGCCGGGCGCCGCGGCCACGGCCGTCGCGGCCGCGGGGCGCGCGCCGCTCGCCATCACGGCCTTCACATGCTCGCGCACGTCGTCCGGCGTGATGCGGCCCTTGGGCCCGCTGCCCGCCACGTGCTGCAGGTCGACGCCGAGTTCGCGCGCGAACTTGCGCACCGACGGCGACGCATGCGGTCGGGCGCCCGGTGCGCTGAGGTCGATCGGCGCGGGCCGCGCGCCCATCTCGGTGTGGAAGTCGCCGGCGCGCTCGACCACGGCGGCTGCGGCATCGGTGGCCGGGGCCGGCGCCGGCGCGGGGGCAGGCGCTGCCGCCGGCGCGGGTGCGGGCGCGGCCTTGGGGGCCGGTGCAGGAGCGGGGGCCGGAGCCGGTGCAGGAGCCGGTGCAGGTGCAGCCGGGGCCGACGCGCCCGCGGCGGCGTCGAGCACCAGCAGCAGCGAGCCCTCCGACACCTTGTCGCCGAGCTTGATCTTCAGTTCCTTCACGACGCCGGCGGCCGACGACGGAATCTCCATCGACGCCTTGTCGCTCTCGACCGTGATCAGCGACTGCTCCTTCGCCACGGTGTCGCCGGGCTTCACGAGCACCTCGATCACCTCGACTTCCTTGAAGTCGCCGATGTCCGGCACTTTCACTTCGACCAGTTGGCCCATCTCCTCGGCCCTTTCTTGTCCGTTGTTCCCGCGCCGTCGTCGGCGCGGGTGTCGCCGTGCCGCGCCTAGACAGTCGCCGGGTTCGGCTTGTTCGGGTCGATGCCGTACTTCTTGATGGCTTCCGCCACCTTGGCCACCGGCAGCATGCCCTCGTCGGCCAGCGCCCGCAGCGCCGAAAGCACGACGTAGTGCCGGTCGACCTCGAAGAACTCGCGCAGCTTCGCGCGGGTGTCGGACCGGCCGAAGCCGTCGGTGCCGAGCACGCGGTAGTCACGGCCGCGGGGCAGGAACGGCCGGATCTGCTCCGCGAACAGCCGCTTGTAGTCGGTGGTGGCGACGATCGGTCCCACGGTCTTCTCGAGCTGCTGCGTGACGTACGCCTTGCGCGGCTTGTCGCCCGGGTGCAGCAGGTTCCAGCGCTCGACGTCGATGCCTTCGCGCCGCAGTTCGGTGAAGCTCGTGACGCTCCAGACGTCGCCCGCCACGCCCCAGTCGTGCCACAGCAGGTCCGCCGCGGCGATGGCCTCGCGCAGGATGGTGCCGCTGCCGAGCAACTGCACGCGCGGAATCGAGCGACCCAGGCCGCTGCCCGCCGGGCCTTCCTGCAGCCGGTACATCCCCTTGAGGATCCCCGCCTCCTGGCCCTTGGTGAGACCGGGCTGCGGGTAGTTCTCGTTCATCAGCGTCACGTAGTACCAGACGTTCTCCTGCTCCTCGATCATCCGCTTGAGCCCGGCCTGCAGGATCACGGCCACCTCGTGCGCGAACGTCGGGTCGTAGCTGACGCAGTTCGGGATCGTCAGGCTCATCAGGTGCGAGTGGCCATCCTGGTGCTGCAGGCCCTCGCCGTTCAGCGTCGTGCGGCCCGCGGTGGCGCCGAGCAGGAAGCCGCGCGTCTGGCAGTCGCCCGCCGCCCAGGCGAGGTCGCCGACGCGCTGGAACCCGAACATCGAATAGAAGATGTAGAACGGAATCGAGATGCGGTTCGTGTGCGAGTACGACGTCGCCGCGGCGATCCACGAGCTCATCGCGCCCGCCTCGTTGATGCCTTCCTCGAGGATCTGGCCGGCCTTGTCCTCGCGGTAGTACATCACCTGGTCCTTGTCGACCGGCTCGTACAGCTGGCCCTGCGAGGCATAGATGCCGAGCTGGCGGAACATGCCTTCCATGCCGAACGTGCGCGCCTCGTCCGGGATGATCGGCACCACGCGCGGGCCGATCGACTTGTCGCGCACCAGCTGCGTCAGCGATCGGACGAACGCCTGCGTGGTCGAGATCTCGCGGCCTTCGGCGGTCGGTTCCAGCACGGCCTTGAACGCGTCGAGCGCCGGCACGGCCAGCTTCTCGTCGGCCTTGCGGCGGCGCTGCGGCAGGTAGCCGCCCAACGCACGCCGGTGCTCGTGCAGGTACTTCATCTCGGGCGAGTCTTCGGCCGGCTTGAAGTACGGCACTTCTTCCAGGTCGTCGTCGGGGATCGGGATGGCGAAGCGGTCGCGGAATTCGCGGATCGCGGCGGTGTCGAGCTTCTTCAGCTGGTGCGTCGGGTTCTTGCCCTCGCCGACCTTGCCCATGCCGTAGCCCTTGACCGTCTTGGCCAGGATGACGGTCGGGCGCCCCGTGACCTTCACGGCCGCCGCGTACGCGGCGTAGATCTTGTGCGGGTCGTGGCCACCGCGGTTCAGGCGCCAGATGTCGTCGTCGGTCATGCGCGAGACCATTTCGAGCAGCTTCGGGTCCTTGCCGAAGAAGTGCTTGCGCACGAACGCGCCGTCGTTGGCCTTGAAGTTCTGGTACTCGCCGTCGACGGTGTCTTCCATCACGCGAAGCAGGCGGCCATCGTGGTCTTTGGCGAGCAGCGGGTCCCAGTACGAGCCCCAGATGACCTTGATCACCTTCCAGCCGTCGCCGCGGAAGCTGCCTTCGAGCTCCTGGATGATCTTGCCGTTGCCGCGCACCGGGCCGTCGAGGCGCTGCAGGTTGCAGTTGATGACGAAGATGAGGTTGTCGAGCTTCTCGCGCGACGCCATCCCGATGGCGCCGAGCGACTCCGGTTCGTCCATCTCGCCGTCGCCGCAGAACACCCACACCTTGCGGCCTTCGGTATTGGCGATGCCGCGCGCGTGCAGGTACTTCAGGTAGCGCGCCATGTAGATGCCCTGGATCGGCCCGAGGCCCATCGACACCGTGGGGAACTGCCAGAACTCCGGCATCAGCTTCGGATGCGGGTACGACGTGACACCCTTGCCGTCCACGTCGCGCCGGAAGTTGTTCAGCTGCTCCTCGGTGAGCCGGCCTTCCAGGAACGCGCGTGCGTAGACGCCTGGCGCGCAGTGCCCCTGGAAGTAGATGAGGTCGCCGCCGAACTCCGCGGTCGGCGCGCGCCAGAAGTGGTTGAACCCGATCTCCATCAGCGTGTTGACCGACGCATAGCTGGCGATATGGCCGCCGAGGTCGCCCTCGCCGCGGTTGGCCCGCACGACCATCGCCATCGCGTTCCAGCGGATGTAGGAGCGGATGCGCTCCTCGATCGCGGCATCGCCCGGCAGCGGCTCTTCCTGATGCGGCGGGATCGTGTTCAGGTAGGCCGTGTTCGCCGAGTACGGAATGTGCGCACCCTCGCGGCGCGCCTTGTCGATCAGCGCCTCGAGCAGGAAGTGCGCGCGCTCGGGGCCCTCGCGCTCGAGCACCGCTTCGAGGGCATCGAGCCACTCTCGGGTTTCGGACGCGTCGTCGTCGTTCGCCGCGATGTGGGGAATGGCGGACATTGCTGTCTCCTTGTTGGATGCCGGCCGGGGCCGGACAGCCCGGGCGCTACGTTGGCGCCCGGTGCAGGCGTGAAAAACGGACGATAACAGCCCCCTCCGGCTCTTTCAAATAGTGGCGCTCGATTTCTTAATGCGGGATAACCAGAAGGCGTGGAGGCAGGCCGCGACGGACCGCCACCGATAATATGCCCAGCCTCCCGCCACGGCGAGGCCGGACCGCACGCGACGCGCACGACGATGGACACCCCTCCGCCCCCCGCCCCCGGCTCGGTCCTGCTTGCGTTCGACCGGATGGCGCGCGCGAAGGGCCGGCGGCCCGAGCTCAGCCGCTACGCCTACCCGATCGCCATCGCGCTGCTCGCCGCGCTGCTCGCCGGGCTCGCGTACCTGATCGTCAACGAAGACCGCGAGCTGCAGCGCGACGCGCTGAACCGGGACGTCGACACGCTGGTGCAGTCGATCTCGCTGCGGCTCGAGACGATGACCGAGGCGGCGACCCGGATCGCGCAGAACGTGGCCGACGCCGAGTACAACGACCGCCGCTTCACCTCCGCGGCCCGCGAGCTGATGCTCCAGAAGCAGGAGTTGATGCACATGGCCTTCGTCGATGCCGGGCAGCGCGTCCGCTGGTCGGTGGCGTCGCCCGGCCCGCTCGGCGACACCGCCCGACCGCCGGACAGCGAGATCGGCGGTGACGCGGTGAGCGCCGCGATCGCGCACGCCCAGAAGTCGCACTCGGCGTTCTTCTCGCCGCCCTACGAGGATGTGTCCGGATCGGCGGGCGGCGACAACGGCAGTCCGTTCACGGACCTCGTCGTGCCCGTGTTCCGCGAGGACGCCTACCTCGGAGTGATCCTCGCCCGCATCTCACTGCCGCAGATGCTGCGCGCCACGGTGAACCTCGAGCTCGCGCGCAACTACCGGATCTCGCTGATCGACGACGCCGGGAAGGTGCTGGCGACGTCGACGCTGAGCGAGGCGCGGCCGGACGCCGCGCGTTACGCGGCGCCGATCGCGTTGCTGCCCGACGGGCTCGCGATCGAGGCGTCCGCCTTCAAGCAACGCTCGCCGCTGCTCGGCAACGCGCTCGCCTGGCTCGTCGGCGGCCTGTCGCTGATCGTCATGGCGACGCTGGTGGCGCTCGCGCGGCGCGACGTGCGGCAGGCGCGCGTCGAGCGCGTGCTGCGCGCGGAGACGGCATTCCGGCGTGCGATGGAGGACTCGCTGGCCACCGGCATGGAAGTGATCGACCGCGACGGCGTCATCCGTCACGTCAACCCGGCCTTCTGCCAGATGACCGGGTGGCCCGAGAGCGAGCTCGTCGGCCGCGGCCCGCCCTTCCCCTACTGGCCGGCCGGCCAGCACGCCGCGCATCACAGCCAGTTGGCCGCCACGCTCGCCGGCCAGGCGCCGCCGAGCGGATTCGAACTGAAGGTGCAGCGCAAGGATGGCACTCTGTTCGACGCGCGCATGTACGTGTCGCCGCTGCTGGCCGACGACGGCGAGCAGCTGGGCTGGATGTCGGCGATGGCCGACATCACCGAGCCCAAGCGCATCAGCGAGCAGCTCGAGCTCGCGCATGAGCGGTTCACCACGGTGCTGGAGTCGCTCGACGCGGCGGTGTCGGTGGTGGCCGGGCCCGACGGCGCGGAACTGCTGTTCGCCAACCGCAGCTACCGCGACCTGTACGCGGCCGACGCGGCCGGCCACCGGCGGCTGCAGGGCGCGCTCGGCGCATCGACCGCGGGCGAGGTGTTCGACGGCGAGACGCAGCGCTGGTTCGACGTGCGCACGCGCGCCGTGCGCTGGGTCGACGGCCGCGACGTGCGCCTGCAGATCGCCACCGACATCACGGAACGCAAGGCCACCGAGGACATCGTGCGCCAGCAGCAGGAGAAGGTGCAGCTGACGTCGCGCCTGATGACGATGGGCGAGATGGCCTCGTCGCTCGCCCACGAACTGAACCAGCCGCTGACGGCGATCAGCAACTACAGCCTCGGCACGGTGTCGCGCATCAAGGACGGCGGCGCCTCGGTCGAAGATGTCCTGCCGGCGCTGGAGAAGGCCGCGGGGCAGGCGCAGCGCGCCGGCAACATCATTCGCCGCATCCGCGAGTTCGTGAAGCGCTCCGAGCCGCGGCGCCGGCCGACCCCCGCGGCGCGCGTCGTCGAGGACAGCATCGGCTTCGCCGAGATCGAGGCGGCCAAGCGCGGCATTGCGATCCGCACGCAGTTGCCGCCCGCCATGCCGCCGCTGGACGTCGACCCGATCCTGATCGAGCAGTTGCTGCTCAACCTGCTGAAGAACGCCGTCGAGGCGATGGAAGGCGCGCAGGTGCGGGTGATCGACCTGGTCGTGCGGCGCATCGACGACATGGCCGAGTTCTCGGTGATCGACCGCGGCACGGGCGTTCCAGAGTCGCAGCGCACCAGCCTGTTCCAGCCGTTCTTCAGCACGAAGTCGGAAGGCATGGGCATGGGTCTGAACATCTGCCGCTCGATCGTCGAGTTCCACCACGGTCGCCTCACCGTAGAGGAAAACCCCGAGGGTGGCTCGATCTTCCGCTTCACGCTGCCGCTTGCCCGTGAGCAGGCGGTCAACGACAATCCGCCCGCCTGAACTGGAGCCAAACGTGACTGACAACGCTGAATCGCTGGGTGTGGTGTACGTCGTCGACGACGACGACGCGGTGCGCGACTCGCTGCAATGGCTGCTCGAAGCCAGCCGCTACCGGGTCTTCGGTTTCGAGAGCGCCGAGAAATTCCTCGCGGGCTACGACCCCGCGGCCATCGCGGTGGCGATCCTCGACGTCCGCATGCCGGGCATGAGCGGACTCGAGCTGCAGGAAGAGCTGATCGCCCGCAAGGCGACCTTCCCGATCATCTTCATCACCGGCCACGGCGACGTGCCGATGGCGGTGAACACGATGAAGAAGGGCGCCGTCGACTTCATCGAGAAGCCGTTCGACCAGGCGGCGCTCAAGGCGCTCGTCGACCGCCTGCTGATCGAAGCGCGCGAGAACGCGGCGGCCAACGAGCGGCAGAAGCTGAGCGAGGCGCTGCTCGCCAAGCTCACGCCGCGCGAGGAGCAGGTGCTCGAGCGCATCGTCGCGGGGCGGCTCAACAAGCAGATCGCCGACGACCTCGGCATCTCCATCAAGACCGTCGAGGCGCACCGCGCCAACATCATGGACAAGGTCAACGCCAACACGGTGGCCGACCTGATGCGGATCGTGCTGTCGGGGGGCGGGCTGAAGCAGTCTTGAGCTGAAGGCCTGCGTGGGACTCGGTCGCGGGAGTGGCTGATGACGCCGCCCGTGCGCCTGCGGAGGCGGTCGCGCTACGCGCCGACTCCCCTGCGCTGCTCGACGAGGCCGGCGGCCAACGAGGGCCAACACACGGCACTCGTTGGCCGAAAGCCCCGGCCTCGCCTGCGCTGCTCGGCGCCTCCGAAGGCGCACGGGCGGCGTCATCAGCCACTCTCGCACATGCTTTCCCAGTTCGAACGCTTCGCCCAATGCATGGCCGCGGCAGCGACGATGGTGGCTGACGGCGGGCGGTGTGCGGAGGGCGCGCCTTCGGCGGCGGCGAGCAGCGGAGCCGAGGGGCGGCGCGCGTCAGCGCGCTCGTCTTCTGACTCCCGGCGGCGTGTTCGAGCAGAGCGAACGCAGTGAGCGACGCGAGTTCCGCCGGGCGCCACTCGGCGAGCAGCGCAGCGGAGTCAGCGCGCAGCGCTGACCGCCGCCGTAGGCACGCCGGCCGCACACCGCCCGCCGTCTCGCGGCACGGCTCCGGCCCGAAATCGGCAAGCCCTAAAATGCCCGGCTGTTCCGACAGGAGTAAGCCGACATGACGGCTCGCATCATCGACGGCAAGGCGCTTGCAGCAACGACCCGCGCCGGCCTCGTTCCCCGCATCCAGACGCTCACCGCCGCGGGCCATCCGCCGGGCCTCGCGGTCATCCTCGTCGGTGACGACCCGGCGTCGGCCGTGTACGTCCGCAACAAGGTCAAGGCGTGCGAGGAGATCGGCATCCGGTCGTCCTTCACGCGGCTGCCGGCCGAGACGACCGAGGCCGAACTGCTCGGCCACATCGCGCGGCTGAACGCCGACACAGCGGTGCACGGCATCCTCGTGCAGCTGCCGCTGCCGAAGCACCTCGATGCGCAGAAGATCCTCGAGACGATCGCCTTCGACAAGGACGTCGACGGCCTGCACGCGATGAACGCCGGCCTGACGCTGATGGGCACGCCGCACTTCCGCTCGTGCACGCCGTACGGCGTGATGAAGATGCTGGAGTCGATCGACTACCCGGTCGCGGGCTGCCACGCGGTCGTGCTCGGCCGCTCGAACATGGTCGGCAAGCCGATGGCGATGCTGCTGCTCGCCGCCAACGCCACCGTCACCATCGCCCACTCCAAGACGCGCGACCTCGGCGCCATCACCCGCCAGGCCGACGTGCTCGTCGCCGCGGTCGGACGACGCGGCCTCGTGACGCGCGACATGGTCAAGCCGGGGGCGGTCGTGATCGACGTCGGCACCAACCGCACACCCGAGGGCAAGCTCGCCGGCGACGTCGACTTCGACGGCGTGCAGGAAGTCGCGGGCTGGATCTCGCCGGTGCCCGGCGGGGTCGGGCCGATGACGATCACCATGCTGCTCGTCAACACGGTCGAGGCGGCGGAACGCCGCCTGCGGGTTGCCCGGTAGCTCCGATCGACATTGCAGCACGGCGCCGCGCCAGGGCGCCGCCGCTGCGCTGGAACACACGCCATGGAACAACAGACGAACCCCCTCCTCGACTTCTCCGGGCTGCCGCGCTTCGGCGCGATCGAGCCCGTCCACGTCACGCCGGCCATCGACGCCCTGCTGCAGCGGGCGCGCGACGTCGTCCGGCAGGTCACCGACCCGCAGACGCCGGCGTCGTGGGACGCCATCGTCGAGCCGCTCGACGACGCCACCGACCGACTTGGCCGCGCCTGGGGCGCGGTGTCGCACCTGAATGCGGTGTTCGACACGCCGGCACTGCGCGAGCAGTACAACATCAACCAGCCCAAGCTCACCGCCTTCTTCACCGAGCTGTCCCAGAACGAGGCGCTGTACGCGCGCTTCAAGGAGCTGGCTGCGCGGCCGGACTTCGCGTCCTGGCCCGCGGCACGGCGCAAGGTGATCGACAACGAGCTGAGGGACTTCCGCCTCGGCGGCGCCGAGCTGCCGGCCGACCGCAAGCAACGCTTCAAGGCGCTCGCCGAGCGGGAGGCGCAGGTGTCGACGCGCTTCGCGGAGAACGTGCTCGACGCGATCAACGCGTTTGCGCTGTACGTCGACGACGCGAAGGCGCTCGCGGGCGTGCCGGAAGACGCGGTCCAGATGTTCGCGGAGGCAGCGGCCGCCGAAGGCCGCGCCGGCTACAAGATCTCGCTGCAGTACCCGAGCTACGCGGCGATCGTCGACTACGCCGACGACCGGGCGTTGCGCCAGCAGTTGTATCGCGCGTACGTCACCAAGGCCTCCGAATTCGGCAAGCCGGAGTGGAACAACGGTCCCCTGATGGTCGAGCTGCTGTCGCTGCGGCAGGAGCACGCCCGACTGCTCGGGTACGCGAGCTTCGCCGAGGTGTCGCTGGTGCCGAAAATGGCCGACCGGCCGTCGGAAGTGCTCGACTTCCTGCGCGACCTCGGGCGTCGCGCCCGGCCGTACGCCGAGCGCGACGTGCGCGAAGTCCGCGAGTTCGCGGCCAGCCGAGCTCGGCATCGCGGACCTGCAGCCGTGGGATTTCTCGTACGCCAGCGAGAAGCTGCGCGAGGCGCGCTACGCCTACTCGGAGCAGGAGCTGAGGAAGTACTTCACCGAGCCGCGGGTGCTGGCGGGCCTGTTCAAGGTGATCGAGACGCTGTTCTCCGTCGCGATCCGCGAGGACGCCGCACCAGTGTGGCACCCGGACGTGAAGTTCTTCCGCATCGAGGACCCGAAGGGCCAGCTGATCGGCCAGTTCTACCTCGACCTGTATGCGCGCGACCACAAGCAGGGCGGCGCGTGGCAGGACGACGCGCGCTCGCGCCGCGGCCGTCGGCCCGGGCTGCCCACCCCGGTGTCGTACCTGACGTGCAACTTCGCGCGGCCGGTCGGCGGCAAGCCCGCGACGTTCCAGCACGACGAGGTGCTGACGCTGTTCCACGAATTCGGCCACGGGCTGCACCACATGCTGACCCGCGTCGACGAGCCGTCGGTGTCCGGCATCCACGGCGTCGAGTGGGACGCGGTCGAGTTGCCGTCGCAGTTCATGGAGAACTTCGCCTGGGAGTGGGAAGTCCTGCAGCTGCTGACCGAGCACGTCGACACCGGCGAGAAGCTGCCGCGGGCGCTCTTCGACAAGATGATCGCCGCGCGCAACTTCCAGAGCGGTTTCTACACGATGCGGCAGATCGAGTTCTCGCTGTTCGACATGCGGCTGCACGACGGCCCGCCGCCCGCCACCGAGCGCGAGGTGATGGCGCAGCTCGACGAGGTCCGGCGCGAGGTGGCGGTGCTGCAGGCCCCCGAGTACAACCGCTTCCCGCACGCGTTCTCGCACATCTTCGCGGGCGGCTACGCGGCCGGCTACTACAGCTACAAGTGGGCCGAAGTGCTGTCGGCCGACGCGTACTCGGCGTTCGAGGACGGCGGCGTGCTCAATCCGGCGATCGGTCGCCGCTTCCACGACGAGATCCTCGCGGTCGGCGGCAGCCGCCCGGCGATGCAGTCGTTCGTCGCCTTCCGCGGGCGCAAGCCGACGATCGATGCCCTGCTGCGCCACCACGGCATGGTGAACTGAGCGTCGGCCGGCCGGCTGCTCAGGGACCGGGCGGCCCGCCCCACAGCCACGCCGCGCCCCTTACGCCGCTCGAGTCGCCGTGCGCGTGCTTCGCCAGGCGGGTCGCGACATGGTCCGAGAAGACGTGCGCGCGCCAGAGCCG
The DNA here is from genome assembly GCA_963707725.1 of uncultured beta proteobacterium. GTDB lineage: Bacteria > Pseudomonadota > Gammaproteobacteria > Burkholderiales > Burkholderiaceae_F > JAOUJD01. The sequence continues at coordinate 20,962 of CAVPRE010000016.1, forward strand.
CGGCACGTTCGCGTACAGGCGATCGACGTTCGACACGCCGCCGCCGAGCACGATCACGTCCGGGTCGAGCAGGTTGACGACACCGGCCAGCGCGCGCGCCAGCCGGGCCTCGTAACGCGCGATCGCGCTTCTCCACGACCGCACCGCCTTCACGCTCGAGCGCCGGCCCGCACAGGTAGGTCTCGATGCAGCCGGCGCGACCGCAGTAGCAGGGCCGCAGCGGCAGGTCGTCGCCGCCGGCAGCGGCAGCGGGTTGTGGCCCCACTCGCCGGCGATGGCGTTGGCGCCTTCCAGCACGCGGCCGTCGACCACGATGCCGCCGCCGACGCCGGTGCCGAGGATCACGCCGAACACCACGCGCGCGCCGCGGCCCGCGCCGTCGATGGCTTCCGAGAGCGCGAAGCAGTTGGCGTCGTTGGCGAGGCGAACCGGCCGCTCGAGCGCCGTCTCCGAGGTCGCGCCTGCAGCGGCTGGCCGATCAGGCAGGTCGAGTTGGCGTTCTTCACGAGTCCGCTGACGCGCGAGATCGCGCCCGGGAATGCCGACGCCGACGGTGGCACGACCGCCGGATCCGCCGACTCGAGCGCGCGCAACGAGGCGCGCGATCGCCTCGACGGTGGCGCGGTAGTCGCCCTTCGGCGTCGGCACGCGCCGGCGCGCGCGTTCGCGACCGGCGTCGTCGATCACGATGCCTTCGATCTTGGTGCCGCCGAGGTCGATGCCGATGCGCATGCAACCGATCCTACTTCCTCGGCCCCGGCGGCCCGCGGAGGGACGTGCCTTGCCACCGGTCAACCGCCGTGCCCGCCGCGACGAGCCGCGCTTCCGCCGCGATCCAGCCCCCTCTAAACTCGCGCCTTCGGGTCGGCTCGGTGCTCGTTCCTTCGGCCCTCAACAACTCTTGCCGCACAGGACCCCCATGAAACCGACCTCTCGACTGGCTCCGCTGGCTGTCATCACGATGCTCGCGTGCAGCGCAGCGCCCAGCGTCGCGCAAGTCGCCGCGCCGCCCGCCACACCGGCCGCGGCCGCGGTCGCCAGCTCGCCCGCGAAGAAGGAACTGGTGAAGAAGGCCCTGCAGCTGCAACAGGCAGGCATCGAAGGCGTCGGCGCCGCGATGGCCAGCCAGGCCGCCGGGCAATTGCTGCAGATCGCCACGCCGGCCATCACGCGCCTGCCCGAGGACAAGCGCCAGGGCGTGGCCACCGAACTGCAGGCGGAAGTGCGGAAGTTCCAGGGCGAAGTGACGCCGATCCTGCGCGCGAGCGCGATGAAGTGGGCCCCTTCGACGCTCGGCACCGCGCTCGAGGAGAAGCTGACCGAGGACGAATTGAAGACGCTGATCGCCTGGCTCGAGTCGCCGGTCAGCCGCAAGTATCAGCAGCTGTCCGGCGGGGCACAGCAGGCACTGACGCAGAAGATCGTCGCCGAGACGCGGCCGCAGGTCGAACCCAAGCTCAAGGCGCTCGAGCAGACGATGATGGCCAAGCTCAAGGCGGCGTCGGCCGCACCGGCGTCCTCGGCCCCGAAGCCCGCCGACGCGGCGCCGAAGAAGTAGCGACGCGCTCGCGGTCCCGAGGTCCACGCGGGAGCCGGGACGGCGGCCGTTCCCGGCATGGTGGCGGCCTATCGCTCCGTTAGGAAAATTGAATTGGAGGAACTTCGTCGATAGCTTCAAACTTCGTCCTGTTCGGATTTCATCTCCCTTAACCAATCCAGCAACGAGGACGAAAGCAATGGCGATCATCAATACCCAGGTCCAGCCCTTCAAGGCCCAGGCGTTCCACAACGGCAAGTTCGTCGAGGTCACCGACCAGTCGCTCAAGGGCAAGTGGTCCGTGTTCGTGTTCATGCCGGCGGCGTTCACGTTCAACTGCCCGACCGAAGTCGAGGACGCGGCCGACAACTACCACATGTTCCAGTCGCTCGGCGCCGAGGTCTACATCGTCACGACCGACACGCACTTCGCGCACAAGGTGTGGCACGAGACCAGCCCGGCGGTGAAGAAGGCGAAGTTCCCGCTGGTCGGCGACCCGACGCACACGCTGACGCGCATGTTCGGCGTGCACATCGACGAGGAAGGCCTGGCGCTGCGCGGCACCTTCGTGATCAACCCCGACGGCGTGGTCAAGACGGCCGAGATCCACGACAACGCGATCGCGCGTGACGTCAAGGAGACACTGCGCAAGCTGCAGGCCGCGCAGTACATCGCCAAGAACCCCGGCCAGGTCTGCCCCGCCAAGTGGCAGGAAGGCGCGAAGACGATCGCGCCGTCGCTCGACCTCGTCGGCAAGATCTAAGGCGCATCGACCGCGTTGAACCCGCCGCCGGCTGGCGCCGGCGGCGTTCCCCTACCCGCTTCCTGGATACCCCATGTTGGACGACACCCTGAAGACCCAGCTCGCCGGTTACCTGCAACGCCTGACGCAGCCGGTCGAGATCGTCGCTTCGCTCGACGAGCGCGCGGCATCGGCCGAGATGCGCGAACTGCTCGACGAGATCGCGACGCTGAGTCCGCTGCTGCGAGTGCGGCACGACGGCAGCGATGAGCGGCGGCCGTCGTTTTCGGTCAGCCGCGCCGGCCATGACATGGGCGTGCGCTTCGCGGCGATCCCGATGGGCCACGAGTTCACGTCGCTGGTGCTGGCGCTGCTGCAGGCCGGCGGCCACCCGCCGAAGCTCGAGCCGGAAGTGATCGAACAGATCCAGGCGCTCGAGGGCGACTTCGCGTTCGAGACGTACATGTCGCTGACCTGTCACAACTGTCCCGACGTCGTGCAGGCGCTGAACCTGATGGCGGTGCTCAATCCGCGCATCCGCCACGTCGCGATCGACGGCGCGCTGTTCCAGGACGAGGTCGAGGCGCGCCAGGTGATGGCGGTGCCGGCGATCTACCTCAACGGCCAGCCGTTCGGCTCGGGCCGCATGGAGATCGGCGAGATCCTCGCGAAGATCGACACCGGTGCGGCGGCGCGCGACGCCGCGAAGCTTGCGCAGAAGGACGTGTTCGACGTGCTGATCGTCGGCGGCGGCCCGGCCGGCGCGGCGGCCGCGGTGTACGCGGCACGCAAGGGCATTCGCACCGGCATCGTCGCCGAGCGCATCGGCGGCCAGACGCTCGACACGCTCGGCATCGAGAACTTCATCTCCGTCCTAGAGACCGAAGGCCCCCGCTTCGCCGCCGCGCTGGAAGCACACGCGCGCCGCTACGACGTCGACATCATCGGCGGCCAGCGCGTCGAGGCGCTGCGGCCCGCCTCCACGCCGGGCGGCGTCGCGACGGTGACGCTCGCCAGCGGCGCGCAGTTGCAGGGTCGCACGGTGATCCTCTCGACGGGCGCGCGCTGGCGCACCGTCAACGTGCCGGGTGAACAGGAGTACCGCAACAAGGGCGTGGCGTACTGCCCGCACTGCGACGGACCGCTGTTCAAGGGCCGCAAGGTGGCCGTGATCGGCGGCGGCAATTCAGGCGTGGAGGCGGCGATCGACCTCGCCGGCGTGGTCGAGCACGTCACGCTGATCGAGTTCGCCGACCGGCTGAAGGCCGACGCGGTGCTCGTCAGCAAGCTCAAGAGCCTGCCGAACGTGACGATCCACACCAACGCGCAGACCACCGAGATCACGGGCGACGGACAGAAGGTGAACGGGCTGCGCTACCGCGACCGTGCCACCGGCGCCGAGCACGCCGTCGAACTCGCCGGCGTGTTCGTGCAGATCGGACTCGTCCCCAACACCGAGTGGTTGCGCGGCACGGTCGAGCTGTCGAAGTACGGCGAGATCGTGGTCGACGCAAAGGGCGCGACGAGCGTACCCGGCGTGTTCGCCGCGGGCGACGCCACGACGACGCCCTACAAGCAGATCATCATCGCGGCCGGGGAAGGCGCGAAGGCGGCGCTGTCGGCGTTCGACCACTTGATTCGCCTTGGCGACAGCAAGGCGGCAACGGCGGCCCCGACCCCGGAGATGGTCGCCGCGTAACGGCCGCGGGCGGTCTGGCGAAGCGCGCGGGTTCCGGTCAGCTCAGGAAGACCGACCGCGCGGCGACCCACGCGAGCAGCGCGATGCTGCCGCCGACGCCGACGATGGTCGCGCGAATCGAAATCGTGTCGTAGAACTCGAGGAAACGTCGCTCCCGCTTGCGACGGCGCTTCATCCCGCTGCTGCTCATGCGTCCCTCAGGCTTGGTGCGTTGACACCAATCTTCCGCGAGGTGCCGTGACCACGGTATGACCGCTCATCCTTTCCGTCGACCCGTCCCGATGGACGGCGTTCGATGAGGGCGATTTGCAACAGCCGAGCGCAGTGAAGAAGCACGCACTAACCGTGGTGCCGTCCCTTCGGGACCGGACTCGGCATCGACAGCACCCAGGTCGGCTGGTACTTGCGAAGCGCCGCCGCCGGATCCGCGAACACTTCCCGCCTCGCGGCTTCGTACATCACCCGCAGCATCCTGGCCCCACCGACACGGCCCGGCGCGCCGCTCGCCTTTCCGATGCCTGCCATCGTTTCTCCTCGTCTCTCAGTCAACATCGGCGAAGAAGACGGCAAGGGCAAGCTTTGGCGCGCCTCGTCCGTGACTCACGTCAAGGCCGTCCGGAGCCGGTCGGACCGCCGTTGCTGACGTCGACGACGCGGCTCCCGGAAACTTGATCGAGATCAGATTCCAGCAGACCGCCGATCGCGCCAGTTATCTCGAGCACCGAGCCGTGCACGCCACACGGCCAGCGCACGACGGCGTCAGCGATTCAGTGCGGACGCCAGTCGGCGGCGATAGATGCTGACCACGTTCGGCTGATCGGACATCAGGTCGAACACGGCCAGAGCGGCCTTGCGGCCATAGTCGTCGCCGAACGCGCGATCGCGCGCGACGATCTCCAGCAACTGCTCGAGCGCTGGCTCGAACTGGCCCTGCGCGATCAGCTGCCGGGACAGGTCGGCCCGCGCCTGCAGGTCGCCAGGTTGCGCCTCGATCCGCTGGCGCAACTCGTCGGCGGATGGCAGGCGCGCGGCCTGCTCGAGGCTGTCGATGCGCGTGCGCAGCGCACGGAAACGAGCGGTCTGCTGAGTGAGCGTTGAAGTCTTCGCGAGCAGTTCGGCGGCGTCGTTCACGCCCTCGGCGCCCGGCGCGGCGTCGAGCAGCAGTCCCGCGAGGTCGAGCCGCGCTTCGTCATTGGCGGGATCGAGCGCCAGCGCCGCGCGCAGCGATGCCACCGCGCCCGCGCGGTCGCCCGCCTCGACGAGCGCGGCCGCCTTGCGGCGTTCGATCTCGCTTGGATTGGGCGCGACGCGATCGATGAAGGCGCGCAGCTGCGACTCGGGCAGGACGCCGACGAAGGAATCGACCGGCCGCCCGTCCACGAATGCCACCACATACGGAATGCTGCGGACGCCGAACTGCGCGGAAAGGTCGGGGTTGTCGTCGGAGTTGATCTTGACGAGGCGGAAGCGCCCGCCGGAGTCCTGTTCGAGGCGCTCGAGCATCGGCCCGAGTGCCCGGCAGGGACCGCACCAGGGCGCCCAGAAGTCGACCAGCACGGGGACTTCGTGCGACGCATCGACGACGTCCCGCTGGAAGGTGTCTCCGGAGGTGTTCAGCATTTCGGGTTCCCCTCGATCTTTGTGATCAGATGGAGGCGGGAAGCCTGCGCATCAAGGGGCGGCCGCTCATTCGCGCTCCGCCGCGCGGCGACGGCGCGCTCCGCTCAATCGCGGCGTACGCGACGACCCGCTGAAGGGCGTCAGGCGGACATCACGCGGACGCCGCCGCCGGTGCTGCCCCTCGCTGCGGCGGCAACTCCCGGTACCGCTCGATCGCTGCGCGCGCGTTGAACAGCATCCGTTCGCGCCCCAGTCGGTCGGCCAGCCCGGAGTGCCTCACCATCTCGAGCACGCCGGGATTCAGGCCCACGAGCCAGACTTCCACGCCCGACTCGGTCAGGCGCTGCTCGCCCTCGATCAACGACTGCAGGGCGGAGTACTCGAGATCGGGAACACGGCTCATGTCCAGGGCCACCACGCGCGGCGCGTGCTGTACGACCAGGTCGCGGATGGTCTCCCTGACGTAATCCGAGTTCACGAAGAACAGCCGCCCCTCGGGCCGGATGATGAGGAGACCCTCGAAGGTTTCGTCGTCGGGATGCTCGGGAGACAGCGGTCGCAGCACGTCGGCGCCCCGCTTGCGACCGATGACCGACACCCGCGGGCGCGAGGTCTGGCTCGCGAGCCCGATCATCGACACGATGATCGCCACCACGATGCCCTTCAGCGTCCCGAACAGCAGGACGCCGACGCAGGCGGCCATCGCCCAGCGGAACTCCATGGTTCGCACCTTGCGGATCGCGCGGAACTCGGTCGGCTGGATGAGCCCGATCGAGTAGACGATGACCACCGCCGCGAGCGTGGCGTTCGGCATCAGGCCCAGCAGCGGCGCCAGCAGCAGCATCGTGGCCACGGCCGCACCGGCCGTCACCATCGAGGCGCGCTGCGACTGTCCACCCGCGGAGCGCACGACCGCGGTCTGCGACGTTCCGCCGCCGGCAGGCATCGCACCGAACAGAGCGCCCCCGAGGTTCGCGGCGCCCGTGGCGACGAGTTCGCGGTTGGCGTTGATCGCGGGGTCGGAAGGCCGGGCGAAGGCACGGCCCGCGGCAATGGTTTCCGTGAAGCTCATCAGCGCGATGCCGAGCGCGCCCGGCACGAGTTCCGTGACGAGTTGAAGATCGGGCAAGGTCAGCGCGGGAAACCCCTGCGGGATCGTTCCGACGATGGCGACGCCCATCGAGTGCAGTCCCAGCAGCCACGACGCGGCAATGGCGCCACCCACCGCGACGAGCGGCGCGGGCGAGTGTGGCCACAGCCGCTCCATGCCGATCAGGATCGCGAACGTCGCCGCGGCCACGGCCAGAGTCACGAGCGATGCCTCGGGCAGGTGCTGGGCGAGACTCAGCGCATCGCGGAAGAAGCCCGCCTTCTCGATGTGGAGTCCGAGGAGCTTGGGCAGTTGGTCGAGCACGATCACGAGCCCGATGCCCGCCTTGAACCCGGTCAGCACCGGTGCCGAGATGAAGTTGGCCACGAACCCCAGCCGCAGCAGGCGCGCCAGCAGCAGCATGACGCCGACGAGCGCCGTGAGCGTCGCCGTGGCGGTGAGCAGCTGCGCCGGATCGCCGTCCGGCACGACGAGCCCGAGCTGCGTTCCGGCGAGGATCGCCAGCGTCGTGGTCGAGCTCACGCTCAGGACCCGCGAGGAGCCGAGCAGGGCGTAGATCAGCATCGGCACGAAGGCGGTGTACAGGCCGACGGCCACCGGCAGCCCCGCCACGGTGGCGTAGGCCATCGCCTTCGGGAGCACGACGGCGGCCGCGGTCAGTCCCGCGACCACGTCGAACTTCAGCAAGCCGGCAGCGCCCTTCACTTCCAGGATCGTCAGTAGCGTTCCGGAACGTACTTGAAGGGATAGTCGGCGGCCTTGTACTTGCCGATCTTGCGCTTCGGAAGCTTGACTTTCATCGGCGGCGGAGCCTTGTACGGGATCTGCTTGAGCAGGTGGCTGATCACGTTCAGGCGCACGCGCTTCTTGTCCTCGGAGCGGGCGACGAACCACGGCGCCCAGGAGCTGTCGGTCGCCTTGAACATCTCGTCGCGGGCGCGCGTGTAGTCATCCCAGCGGTCGTAGGACTTCAGGTCCATCGGGGAGAGTTTCCAGATCTTGCGGCCGTCGTCGATGCGCGATGCGAGCCGCCGCGTCTGCTCCTCCGGGCTGACCTCGAGCCAGTACTTCAGCAGGATGATCCCGGACTTGACCATCAACTGCTCGAAGAGCGGCACCACGTTCAGGAAGCCCTGCGCCGCCTCCTCGGAGCAGAAACCCATCACGCGCTCGACGCCGGCGCGGTTGTACCAGCTGCGATCGAAGATCACGACCTCGCCGGCGGCGGGCAGGTGCGGCAGGTAACGCTGCGCGTACATCTGCGACTTCTCGCGCTCGGTCGGCGCCGGCAGCGCGATCACGCGGAACACGCGTGGGCTGACCCGTTCCGTGATCGCCTTGATCGTGCCGCCCTTGCCGGCGCCGTCGCGGCCTTCGAAGACGATGCAGACCTTCAGGCCCTTGAGCTTGACCCACTCCTGCATCTTGACCAGCTCGACGTGCAGTTTCTCGAGCGCGCGGTCGTACTCCTTGCGCGACAGCTTGTCCTTCTTCGCCGGGGCGGCCGCCTTGTCGGCGACCTTCACGACGGCGGCCTTCGGGGCCTTCCCGTCCTTGCTCGCTGCCGGCTTCGCCTTCACCGCACCTTTCTTGTTCGCCATGGTCGTCCTCTTCCAAAATCTCTCGGTCACTCGGTGCATCGTGCCCCTGCCATCGGCCGGAAGCAACCGGCGTGTCGAGATTAGTCAGAGCGGCACGGACCCGTCGTGACCGCTCTGCGGCATCATGAAGCCCCGGGGTATCGGAAGTTCGAGCGTGGCGAACTGGTCCAAGTCACTTGCGCCGATCGCGGACGTGGGTGGAAAGTTCCTTCACCGCGAGCTGTCGCAGCTGGCCTTCAACGAGCGGGTACTCGCGATGGCGACGCGGGACGACGTCCCGCTCGCCGAGCGCCTGCGCTACATCTGCATCGTCTCCTCCAACCTCGACGAATTCTTCGAGGTGCGGCTGACCGACCTGACCGAGGAGATGCGGGCGGACCGGACGGGACCGGCCGCCACGAGCTACCGCGCGATCCTGGCGCGGGCCCATCGCCTCGTGCGCCGCCAGTACCTGCTCTACAACGAGCATGTGATGCCGGCGCTCGCAAAGCGCGGCGTCGTGATCCTGCGCAATCCGGACCGCAACGCCGCCCAGCGCGAATGGGTCCGCGAGTACCTGCACCGGGAGGTCCGGCCGCTGCTGTCGCCGATCGGGCTGGAACCGGAGCATCCGTTTCCGCAGATCGTCAACAAGTCGCTCAACTTCGTCCTGCAGCTGGACGGCAAGGACGCGTTCGGCCGGCCCTCGGCGATCATGATCCTGAAGGTGCCGCGCGTGCTGCCGCGCGTGATCCCGGTGCCCGCACCGATCGCCGGCGGCAAGCAGGCCTTCGTGCTGCTGACGTCGATCATCACTGCCCACCTGCAGGACCTGCTCCCGGGCCGCACGCTGCGCGGCTTCTCGCAGTTCCGCGTCACGCGCGACTCGGAACTGACGGTCGACGAGGAAGAGGTGCACAACCTGCGGCAGGCCCTGCGCATGGAACTGACGCAGCGGCACTTCGGCAACGCCGTGCGGCTGGAGGTGATCGAGACCTGTTCGCAGCCGCTGCAGCAGCTGCTGCAGCGGCAATTCCAGTTGCCGGGCGAGGCCGTGTTCCGCGTCAACGGCCCGGTCAACCTCGTGCGCGTGAACCAGCTGGTCGATCATCTGTCAGCCAGCGACCTGCGCTGGCCTCCGCTCTATCCGGCGTGGCCCGGCAAGCTCGCGCGCGGCACCGACATGTTCGCCGCGATGAAGCAGGGCGACATCCTGCTGCACCACCCGTTCCAGAGCTTCGAGCCGGTGACGGAATTCCTGCGGCAGGCCGGCGCCGACCCCGCGGTGGCCGCGATCCGGATGACGCTGTATCGCACCGGCATCAGCTCGACCGTGGTCGACCTGCTCGAGGAAGCGGCGCGGCGCGGCAAGGAGGTCACCGCGATCGTCGAGCTGAAGGCGCGCTTCGACGAGGAGGCGAACATCAACCTGGCCGAGCGGCTGGAGGCGGTCGGCGCGCAGGTCGTCTACGGGGTGATGGGCCTGAAGACGCACGCGAAGCTCACGCAGGTGCTGCGCCGCGAGCAGGTGAACGGCGTCCCGGTGCTGGTGCCGTACGTCCACCTCGGCACCGGCAACTATCACTCGGTGACGACGAAGTCCTACACGGACTTCGGCATGCTGACGACCCATCCGGCAATCTGCAGCGACGTCGAGAAGGTCTTCATGCACCTCACCAGCCTCACCAAGGTCGAGCGCCTGAAGCACCTGTGGCTCGCGCCCTTCGCGCTGCACCGCGAACTGCTGAAGGCCCTGGCCCAGGAAGCGGCGGCCGCGGCGGCGGGCAAGCCGGCGCGGGTCATCGCGAAGATGAACGCGCTGACCGACGAGTCGACGATCAGCGCGCTGTACGAGGCCTCGCGCGCCGGCGTGAAGATCGACCTGATCGTGCGCGGCGGCTGTGCCCTGCGGCCCGGCGTCAAGGGGCTGTCGGAGAACATCCGCGTCCGCTCGATCATCGGGCGGTTCCTCGAGCACCACCGCATCTACTACTTCGAGAACGGCGGCGAACCGCGCGTCTACCTTTCGAGCGCGGACTGGATGGGGCGCAACCTGTTCCGGCGCATCGAGATCGCGTGGCCGGTGCTCGAACCCAAGCTTGCGAAGCGCGTGATCGAGGAAGGGCTGAAGCCCTATCTCACCGACACGATGGAAGCCTGGACCCTCGGGCCGGATGGACGCTACCGCCCGCCGCGTCGCCCGAAGGGCGGCGCCTGCGCGCAGCACCTGCTGCTCGCAGCGCTCGCGATCGACGAGGGCAAGTCCAGGTGACCGACGTCGTCCTGTGGCGCCACGCCGATGCCGAGGCCGGCGTGCCCGACCTGCACCGCGCGCTGACGCCCAAGGGGCACAAGCAGGCCAGGCGGGTGGCGCGCTGGCTGCATGAGCGCCTGCCGCCGGACGCGGTCATCTACGCCAGCCCGGCGAAGCGCGCGCAACAGACCGCGCTGGCGCTGGCGCACCTCGGCGCACGCGAGTTCGTCACGGTCGACGAGTTCGCACCGTCGGCCCGCGTGGACGCGGCGCTGGGCGCGCTCCGCGCGACCGACCCGGCGCGCACCATCGTCGTGGTCGGCCACCAGCCCACGCTCGGTGAGCTCGTATCGCGGCTGCTTGGAGCGGACGTGGACGACTGGCCGATCAGGAAGGGCGCGGTGGTGTGGCTGGCGGGGAGGCAAGACGACGATCGATCGCACGCGGTGCTGCGCGCCGCGATCACGCCGGACCTCGTGTAGTCGCGGCGTCCTAGCGGACCTTCAACTCGAAGCGGACGCCGCTCCGCTCCCACAGGAGCGCCTCTTCCTCGAGCAGGTAGTGCGTCAGCGGGTGCTCGAGCAGCCACTCGCCTTCGATCTCGAAGTCGATCGAATTGCCGAAGCGCAGCGCCAGGTGCGGCAGATCCACCGGCCGGCGTGCGTGAGCAAGGATCACGGCGAGGCGCAGCGCGAGAACCTTCGCCGCGCGTGCACGGTCCTGGACCGCGTCGGCGACCTTCTTCAGGTTGCCGCGCTGCGCGAGCACCAGTGTCGCGATCCGTTCCTGGTCCGTGGTGGAGAAGCCGGCCAGGTCGCTGTTCTGCACGAGGTAGGCGGAGTGCTTGTGATAGTCGCCGTGCGAGATCGCGAAGCCGACCTCGTGCAGCATCGCGGCCCAGTGCAGCCGGTTGACCATCTCCTCGGAAGCCTTCGGCTCCAGCGCGGCGTACAGCGCGAGCGCAAGCCGGCGCACGCGTTCGGCCTGGTCGCGGTCCACGGAAAAGCGCTTCAGCACGCGCTCGACGGTCGCGTGCCGGACGTCCTTGTGCTCGCGCCGCCCCAGCAGGTCGTACAGGACGCCGACGCGCAAGCCGCCGCGCGCCGGCTTCATGGACGTCACGCCGAGCGTGTCGAAGACGGCACAGAGCACTGCGAGCCCCCCGGCGATCACGGACTGGCGGTCCAGCTTCATGCCGGCAAGCCGGATGCGGTTCACTTCGCCCGCCTCGAGCACGGCGCTGCGCACCCGCTGCAGTCCGTCGGCCGTGATCGTGCCGTCGCTCCAGCCCTCGGCGCGCAGGATCTCGGACACCGCGCCGACCGTCCCGCTCGAGCCCCACGCCTCGCTCCAGTTGGCACTGCCGAACAGCGACACGGCTTCCTCGATCTCGGCCGCCGCGGCCACCTGCGCCCGCTTGAGCGCCGACCGATCGATCCGGCCGCCCTTGAAGAAGCGCAGCGAGGTGTTGACGCAGCCGACCTTGAAGGACTCGGCACTCGCCGCCCTGAACCCCGTGCCGACGATCATCTCCGTCGACGCGCCACCGATGTCGACGACCAGCCGTGGCTGGTCGTTCAGCGGCAGTTCGTGCGCGCAACCTTCGAAGATCAGCCGGGCCTCTTCGCGTCCCGAAATCACCTCGATGGGATACCCGAGCGCGTCCTGGGCTTCGAGCAGGAAAGCATCGACGTTGCGCGCCTGCCTCAGCGTCTGCGTGCCCACCGCGCGGACGTGGTCGGCGCCGATGCCGCGCAGCCGCTCGTTCATTCGGGCGAGCGTGTCGACGGCGATGGCAATCGCCTTCTTGCTGAGCCGCCCCTCGTCGTCGAGCCCGGCGGCGAGGCGCACGGTCTCCTTCCAGTAGCCGACGCGAGCGATGTGGCTGCCTTCGACACGCCCGATCTCGAGGCGGAAGCTGTTGGAGCCGAGGTCGACGGCGGCGAGTTGCATGGACGCGGCAGCGGGGCGAAGCGGGAGCGGGGGGAAGCGAAAGCGACGCGCGAGTGTATCAACGGCGTCCGTCGCTCCGCGGACGCAACCTTGCGCGCGATCAGGGGTCGATGCATGGCGCCGCCGCTGCGCTCGCGCGGTCGCCGGTGCCCCGGAGGCTGGTCAGCCGAGGAAGTCCTCGACGCGGGCGCCCTCGAAGGCGAGTGCCGCGGCCTGGGCCTGGGTCAGCCGCTCGCCGGTCTTCAGCCACGCGTCGACCCGCACGCCGTCACCAGCGGCCTCTGCCAACTCGACCAACTGATCGCGCATGCGCGCGTCGATGAGACACATGGTCGACGATTCCTTCGACAAGACGTGCAACGCGTAGCCTGCGATCAAGGTTCCGCGCCGCGCGTCGCCGCGCCGCGCGTGATGCAAGGCGGCTGCCAGCAAGGGCTTGTAGGGTGCCGACCCCCCCATCGGACTGAAGTAGTCGAACGCCTCGCGCGCGAGTATCAACACATCGGCGTCATCGCCCCGCACGGCCAGCGCAACGGCGTGCAGCGCACGCGGCATCGCCCTGCCGTACGGCGCCTGCAGCCGTTGCAGGCCGTCGAGCACGCGGCGCAGCGTGTCGACCGCGGCATCAACCTCGCCCGTGTCCAGCAGCACGACGGACAGGTTGGTCAGCGCCATGCACTCGCCGGCCTCCGCTCCTTCGCGCCGGTAGAGATCGGCCTGGCGCCCGAACGCCACCTTGGCCGCCGCGAAGTCCTGGAGGTTCAGGGCCTGCGAGCCGTGGACCATCGCCAGCACGGCCTGCAGCCGCACGGGAGCATCGTCGCCGATCACCGCGGCGGCCTCCTGCAGCGCTTCGGCGGTTCCCGGAAGGTTGCCGCGCGCACTGCCGATCGAGACCACGCGGCAGAGGGCGTCCCCGAGCCGGCACCGATCGCCGAGTTGCCGATAGAGCTCCGCCGCGCGGCGCGCAGCCTGCAGTTTCTCCTCGCGCGCCGTGTAGCCCTGGATGTTCGCAACGGCGAGGCAGAAAGCCGCTTCGACATCGGGCGGCAGGTCCGCAGGCAGCGGCCACAGCCGCATCATCCGCTCGAAGCCCTCGGCCGGAACGCTGTTGGCGGTCCACACGAACCACCCATGCCCCAGCAGGCGAATCGCGAGCCCGGGATCGCCCGCAGGGCTCATGGCCCAATCGACTGCCGCTCGCAAATTGCCGAGTTCGGCCAGCAACCGGATGCGAGTTGCATACGGAGCCGTCCAGCGTGACGCGTCCTCGACCGCAAGGAAGTCGCACAGCGTTTCCGCGTGCCTGCGCAGCATGACTTCCGATTCGCCTGCCGCGGCCAGCTGCTCGAGCGCGAAGGCACGGGTCGGCTCGAGCAGGCGATAGCGCGGCTCGCCTTCCCCTTCGGCGATCACCAGCGACTTGTCGATCAGCTGCGCGAGAAGGTCGAGTACCTGCCACTGGTCGATGCGCTCGTCGCGGGCGACACCCTGGGCGAGCTCCAGCCGGAAGCCGCCGGCGAAGACGCCGAGCCGCCGGAACACCGCTCGCTCGTCGTCGGACAGGAGCCCGACGCTCCACTCGAGCGCTGCGCGCAGGGTCTGGTGCCGGCGCAGCTTCATCCGCGCCACGCCGGTCAGCACGTTGAACATCTGGTCGAGGCGCGACTGCAAGCCGACGACACCGAGGAGCGGCACGCGCGCGGCGGCCAGCTCGATCGCCAGCGGGATGCCGTCGAGGCGGCGGCAGACGTCGATCACCGCCGCGACGTTGTCCGGGCCGAGGCGAAAGCGCGGGTCCACCGCATGCGCGCGCGCCACGAAGAGCGCCACCGCGCCGTGCCGTGAAGCTTCCTCGAGGTCCGCCGTCGCCGGCAGCGCCAGCGACCCCAGGCGGAATACCTGCTCGTCGACGCACTTCAGCGACTCCTGCGACGTGATCAGCAGCCGCACGCCGGGCGCCTGCGCGCGCATCAGCGCGACGATGGGCGCGACCGCTTCGGTCAGGTGCTCGCAGTTGTCGAGCACCAGCAGCAGCCGCTGCCTCGCGAGCGCCGCAACGAGCGCGTCGCGTGGGGGACGACTGGCCGGCAGCTGCAAGCCCATCGCGCCGGCGATGGCGGCGGGCACCTGCGCAGCCTCGTTGATCGGCGCCAGTTCGATCCACCAGCGGCCGTCGGGCGCATCGAGCGGATCGGCCGCCGCGAGCGCCAGCGCCAGCCGCGTCTTGCCGATGCCGCCGGCGCCGACGATCGACACCACCGGGCACCGGCGCATCAGTTCGGCCGCCTCGCCGAGATCGTCGTCGCGCCCGAACAGCGGAGCGGCGGCCGGCAGGTTGGTGCGCGGCGCCTCCTGGACCGGCGCCGGTCCGCCCTCGCCCGTCGATGCCTCGGAAGGGCGCGCGACCCTGGCCGGCGCGCCGAGCGGCAGCGTGAACCGGTAGCCCCGCCCCGGGATCGTCGCGATCGCCGCCGGCCCGAGCACCTTGCGCAGGCTGCTGACCTGCACCTGCAGGTTGTTCTCCTCGACCACCAGGCCGGGCCACACGAGGTCGAGCAGTTCGTTCTTGCCGACCACCCGCTCGCGCCGCTCGTACAGCGCCATCAGCAGATCGAAGGCGCGGGCCCCGAGCGCGGCGGGCTGGCCGCCGACGAGCACCTGCCGCTCCGCGGGGCGGATCTCGATGGCGTCGAAGGGCTGGTCGTCGGGCATGGCTTGCCGTGCGAGTGGTCGGTGAGCGCAGTCTGCGCAACCCCGCATCGCGCGACAAGGGGCCAGGAGCCCGCGGCCGGCGCGTTTCAGAACGTTTAAGGCCCTCCTTCAGCGCCTTACAGAACGCTCAAGGACTGAAGCGGGGGACGCCGCGCACAGTGCGTCCATCGACAACGCAGCACCGATCCACCCGCCACCACCCAGGAGCAGACCATGAACCAGCCCTTCCGCCCCGCTTCCAAACTGTCCCGCGCCGGATCCGCCCTGGCCGCCGTCCTGACCTCCGCGCTGGTCCTCGGCGCCGTCATCGGCCTCGCCGACCACTACGGCAGCCAGGTCCAGGTCGCGACGACCGAAGCCGCGGCCCCGCGCGCCTGACGCCGTTCCGCCCCCACCGCCACCCAGGAGCCTCGCATGAACCGCCAATTCACCTCGACCTCGGCCCCCGCCCGCTCGGTGTTTGCCCTCGCCGCCATCGTCGCGACCGTCTTCGTTCTCGGCAGCATCGACGGCCTGGCCACGCTGTACAGCAGCGGCGGACAACTGGCCGCAGCGACGAGCGAGGCGGCGCGCGCCTGACACCGCGGGCCCGCACACGACTCCATCCAGCGCTGTCATCGACAGCCCACCCGCTCCCCGCCCGGGGGTCACGCAAGACGAAGGAGAGACGATGAAGACAGTCGCAGCTGCACTGATTGGAGTGTCCATGGCCGCCTCGGTCGCGGCGCAGGCCAGCGAGCCCGCCGTGACGCTGACGGCGCTCGGCGCCGCTTCTGGGAGTTCGTTCCAGGAGTCGCGCCCATTGCCGGGCTATCCGGTATCCGCCCTACGTTACGGCGAACGCTTCGGTCGCGTGCTGCTCGGCTACGACGTCGCCGCTGACGGCACGGTGACCAACGTGCAGGTCCTGTCGGCCTACCCGGTGCAGGTCTTCACGCGGACCGCCACGCGAGCGGTGGAGAAGTGGCGCTTCGCACCGGGACACGCCGGCACGCGGAAGGTCGAGTTCACGTTCGACGCGATTTGATTGCAGGGCCGGCGACGGCAACGTCGCCGGCGGGCTGTCCGCGCTCCCCCGAGGCGGACAGCCCATTCGCGCCCGGCACATCGCGCGCCATCGCGCCGCCGATCGGCGGTCTCGATCATGCGAAGCGGCGGGACCGGCAACGCGGCCGCCAACGCCTCGGGCGGTTCGCACGTCGAAGGGATCGCCCGCGCCTCGGCACTGCCGCTAGACTCGCGCCTCCCTCCAGGAGGCACCCCGCCATGAAGATCCGCGCCGCCGTGTTGTCCCTGCTCCTCCTGCCGCTCGCAGCTGTTGCGGCGCCCAACGCCGCCGAGGGCGGCAAGCTGGTGCAGCAGCACAAGTGCGAGGCCTGCCACGAATCGAAGGTCTACGGACCGCCGGGCAGCATCTACACGCGCAAGGACCGCAAGGTCACGAGCTGGGAGAAGCTGAAGGCACAGGTGGCGGGCTGCAACACGATGCTCAACATCGGACTGTTTCCCGACGACGAAGAGAACGTCGCCAAGTTCCTGAACGACACCTGGTACAAGCTGCCGGTGAAGTGACGGCGCAACGCGCTCCGGAATCCACGGCCCGCCTGCACGTTGACTTCGGCCCGGGCCGGCGAAGCGCCGAGCCGCGCCGTATCAGCAGCCCAACTGCGTCGCGAGATCGCCGAAGTCCGGCGCGATGAAGTCCCATGCGTCCGATGCCGCGAGATCGGTCACCTGCGCCGGGCCGTGCTCGGTGGCGCGCAGCACGAACGCCGTCGCCAGCCCGCACGCGCGCGCGGCCGCGAGGTCGCTGTTGTGCGCGGCGACGAGGCACACCTCCCGCGGCTGCAGGCCGAGGATGTCGGCGGTGCGCAGGTAGGCCTCGGGCTGCGGCTTGTAGGCGCCTGCGACCTCGGCACCGAGGATCGCGTCCCACGGAAGTCCTGCGCGCTTCGCCATGTTCAGCAGGAGGGCGACATTGCCGTTCGAAAGGGGGGCGATGACGTAGCGCGCCTTCATGCGCAGCAGCCCCGGGATGGCGTCGGGCCACGGATCGAGCCGATGCCACGCGCGGTTCAGCTCGTCGAGTTCGGCCGCGTCGACCGCACCAAGGTCGACGCCGTGCTCGACCAGGACCGCGTCGAGGTTCTCGCGGTGGAGCACGTCGAGCCGGGTGAACGGCCGGCGCCCGGAGCGGCACTCCTCCATCGCCGGCTGGTAGCGGCGCCGCCACGCGTCGGCCACGGCGTGCGCGTCGATGTTTGCGGCGCCGTGCCGCGCTAAGAAGGCGGCGAGGTCGCGGGCCACGCCCGCGCGCCAGTCGACCACCGTGCCGAACACATCGAAGACGAGCGCTTGCAGCGACGCCATGAGCCACCCCCGGGATGGAAGGCGGCCAGCTTACCCGCCATGCGGCCGCCTTCGCGCCGCGTCGAGGCATGCGCCCGCGCGGATGGCGCGCTCAGTGGTCGCGCCCGGGCGCAGGCGGCCCACGCGATCGATCGGCTATAAAGCGGGCCTTACCCGAAGAGTCACAGGCCCGCGGTATCCGCGGGCGCCGCTGCGATGCCCCTGACCCTCGCCACCTGGAATGTCAACTCGCTGAAGGTCCGCCTCCCGCACCTGCTCGACTGGCTCGGCACGCACGCGGTCGACGTCGTGTGCCTGCAGGAGACCAAGCTGCCCGATGACAAGTTTCCCGTCGAGGTACTGCAGCAGGCTGGCTACGACAGCCTCTACACGGGACAGAAGACCTACAACGGGGTGGCGATCCTGACGCGGCGCGCGACGGTCGGCGCAGCCACCGACGCGCAGGCCAACCTGCCGAACTTCCCCGACGAGCAGAAGCGGCTGATCGCGGCGACCGTGGCCGGCGTGCGCGTCGTGTGCGGCTACTTCCCGAACGGCCAGGCGGTGGGCAGTGAGAAGTACGACTACAAGCTGCGCTGGATCGCCGCGCTGAACGACTGGCTGCGTGGCGAACTGGCGCGCTCGCCGCAGCTCGCGCTGCTCGGCGACTACAACGTCGCGCCGGAGGAGCGCGACGTCCACGACCCCAAGGCGTGGGAAGGCCAGGTGCTGTTCTCGGAACCGGAGCGGCAGGCGTTCCGCGACCTGGTCGCGCTCGGCCTCGTCGACAGCTTCCGGCTGTTCGAGCAGCCCGAGCGCAGCTACACGTGGTGGGACTACCGGATGCTCGCGTTCCGCCGCAAGGCGGGACTGCGGATCGACCACATCCTGCTGTCGAAGGCCCTCGCCGCGCGCTGCACCGCGTGCACGATCGACGTCGAGCCGCGCCGCCTCGAGCAGCCGAGCGACCACGCGCCGGTGATCGTCACGCTGCAGTAGTCGCGGCCACCGAGTTCCTGATCAGCCGCTCCAGCACCTTGGCGTCGACGTCGGCGAGCCGCGCGATCGTCAGGCAGCCCTTTCCCATCTTGTGCTTGCCGAGCTGCTTCAGCAGCGCGGGGTCGGCCGCTGCGTCGCACGACAGGTAGACGGAAATGCCGTTCCTGCGCGACGCGAGGCCGACCGCGAACCATTCGCCCTCGCGTCCGCTGGCATAGCGAAAGTGGCGCGTTCCAAACCCGATGATCGATTCGCCCCACATGGTTGCCGTCGCTCCGGTCGCCTTCGCCATCAACGCGGCGATCCGGCGGCAGTCTTCGCGCCGAACCTCGTCCTCGATCTTCTCGATGCAGGCGGTCGCGCTCGCGCGCGTCGCCCTGGTCTTCAACTCGGCCATCGTCGCCCTCCTCGCCCGCGCCGCGTCGCCCCCGCCGGTCGTGGCGATTGTGCCGATGCGGATCGGCGCGCTGCCAGTCACGCGACGCCGGCCCTCAGGGGCCCTCGCGCTCGCGCCGACGCGTCCAGACGGCCCAGCCGCGGTAGCAAGGCCACAGCAGCCAGAGAGCCCAGAAGGGCGCCGACAGCACCAGGCCCAGCGCGAAGCCGGTGCCTTCGCGGTCCTCACCGAGCAGGCCCGTGCCGACAACCGCCCAGGTGACCCACAGGAACCAGCCCCACCGCAGGGTGGTCGGGCCGGGATCGGCAGAAAACAAGGGACGTGCCATCGGGCCAGATTAGCTGACCCGGGCGAGTCGCTCAGGCCTTGTCCGCGGGCTGGTGCGACAGCACCGTCGCGCCGTGCCGCCTGCGCTTGATGCGCCGCTCGAACGCGTCGAGGTAGCGTGTAGATCACCGGCACGACGACCAGCGTCAGCAGCGTCGAGGTGATGACGCCGCCGATGATCGCGCGGCCCATCGGCGCCTGCTGCTCGGCGCCTTCGCCCAGGCCGATGGCGAGCGGCAGCATGCCGAAGATCATCGCGCCCGTGGTCATCAGGATCGGCCGCAGCCGCGTCTGGCCGGCGGCGAGCAGCGCCTGGTCGCGGGCCAGGCCGTCGCGCTGGCCCTTGTTCGCGAAGTCCACCAGCAGGATCGCGTTCTTCGTCACGAGGCCCATCAGGAACACGATGCCGATCATCGAGAAGATGTTCAGCGTCGTGCCGGTCAGCAGCAGCGCCAGCATCACGCCGACGATGGACAGCGGCAGCGAAGCCATGATCGCCACCGGCTGGATGAAGCTGCCGAACTGCGATGCCAGCACGATGTAGATGAAGATCACCGCGAGCGCGAGCGCGCCGAAGATCGCCGAGTTGATCTCCTGCTGCTCCCTGATCTGCCCGCCGACGTCGAACCGCAGCCCCGGCGGCAGTTCGTAGCCCTTGACCAGCGCCTGCACTTCCTTGCCCGCGTCGCCGGCCGGGCGGCCCTGCACGTTGGCGAACATCGCGACCCGGCGCTGCAGGTCCTGGCGGCGGATGTTCTCCGGGTTGAACGTGCGCTCGATCGTCGCCACGGCGCGCAGCGGGACGATCTCCGGCGTGCCGTCCGGCAGCAGGCGGCTGGTCGAGATGTTCAGGTTGGCGATGTCGTCCACCACCGTGCGGCTGGCGCGCGGCAGCTGCGTGATCACCTCGTAGTTCTGGCCGTCGGGCGCGAGCCAGTACCCGGAGTTCTCGCCGCCCACCATCGCGCGCAGCGTGCTGCCCAGCTGCATGTGCGTGATGCCGTACTCGGCCGCGAGTTCCGGCTTCAGCCGGATCGACAGCGCGGGCGTGCCCTCCTTCACCGTGATCTCGATGTCGGTCACGCCCTGGATCTTCGCGACCTTCTCCTTGACGTCGAGCATCACGCGGTTCATCTCCGCGTCGTTGTTGCCGAGCAGCGCGACGTAGATCGGGCCGCCCCATCCCACGCGCAGGTCGACGCCCGGGATGCCGGCCACCCGCTTGCGGATGGCCTGCTCGACCTGCTTCTGCGTGCGCGCGCGCTCGGCGCGCGGCACCAGTTTCAGGTTGATGCGCGCGGTGTTCTTGCCGCCGTCGGTCGCGATGCCGGTGTTGAGCGTCTCGATCTCCGGGAACTCGCGCAGCACCTCCTCGACGCGCTTCACGCGCTCGTCGGTGTACTCGAGGCTCGAGCCGACCGGCGTGGTGAGCCGCACGCTGGTGAACCCCTCGTCGCTCTCCGGCATCATCTCCGTGCCGACCAGGCCGGCGATCGGAATGCTGGCAAGAAAGCTCGCGGTGGCGATCGCCAGCGTCGTCTTGCGGTGCGCCAGCGCCCAGCGCAGCAGGGCGTCGTAGACCGCGTGCAGCTTGTCGACGAAGTGGTCGAAGCGCGTCAGCACCGGGCCGATCACGCGCACGTTCTTCGCGCCGTCCGGCGGGTCGCGCCACACGGCCGACAGCATCGGGTCCAGCGTGAAGCTGACGAACAGCGACACCAGCACGGCGACGACCACCGTCATGCCGAACGGATAGAAGAACTTGCCGATGATCCCGCTCATGAAGGCGATCGGCACGAACACGGCGACGATCGAGAAGGTCGTCGCCAGGACCGCGAGGCCGATCTCGTCCGTGCCCTCGCGGGCCGCCGTGTAGTGGTCCTTGCCCATGCGGATGTGCCGCACGATGTTCTCGCGCACCACGATGGCATCGTCGATCAGCAGGCCGATGCACAGCGACAGCGCCATCAGCGTCATGTAGTTCAGCGTGAAGCCGAGCGCGTAGATGGCGATGAAGGTCGCGATCACGGCAATCGGCAGCGTGAGCCCGGTGATGACCGTGCTGCGCCACGACCCGAGGAACAGGAACACGATCAGCACCGTCAGAGCCGCGCCCTCGACGATCGTGCGCTTGACGTTGTCGACCGACTGCTGCACGAAGTCGGACATCGCCCACAGCAGCTTCAGCTCGGCGCCGGCCGGCAGCTGCTTGCCGATGTCGACCGCGGCCGCCTTCAGCGCGCGGCCGACCTCGACGATGTTCGCGTCCTGCGTCTTGAAGATGTACACGCCGACCGCCGGCTGGCCGTTCACGCGGGTCAGCGACTGGCGCTCGCGCTCGGCGTCGCGCACCTCGGCCACCTGCGACAGCAGGATCGGCGTGCCGTTGCGGCGCGCGACGATGATGTTGTCGAACTGCCCGGGTTCCGACAGGCGGCCATCGACCCGCACGATCGCCTCTGCGGTGGCGTTCGAGATCGTCCCCACCGGCACCGCCACGTTGGCGTTGCGCAGCGCCTGCACGACCGTGTCGACCGTCAGTCCGTAGGCGGTCAGCTTCGCCGGGTCGACGCGCACCTGGATCTGCCGCGTCACCGTGCCGCCGAGCGCGACGCGGCCGACGCCGTTCACGCGCTCGAAGCCCTTCTGCACGATCTGCTCGGCGGCGAGCGTCAGCTCGCGCTGCGTCTTGTTGGTGCCGACCAGCGTGTAGGTCGCGACCGGCTGGTCGTTCTCGCTGCCGCCGCGCTCCACGATCGGGTCCTTCGCGTCGCGCGGGAACCCGGCGCGGATCTGCGCGAGCTTGTCGCGGATCTCCTGCGTCACGCGGGTCGTGTCGACGTCGAGCCGGAACTCGACCCACGTGTACGAAATGCCTTCGTACGATGCGGAGAGGATCCGCTTGACGCCGGCCACGGTGTTGACCGCGTTCTCGATCGGCTTCGTGAGGTCGTTCTCCACCTGTTCCGGCGACGCGCCGGGGTAGACGACGCGGATCGACACGGTCGGCGGGTTGATGTCCGGCATCGGCTCGACGCCGAGCTTGTTGTAGGCGAACAACCCAAGCACGGTCAGCGCGACCATCACCATGGTCGCGAACACCGGATGATTGATCGAGACGCGCGTCATCCACATGGCGCGAGTCCTAGTTGGAGCGCAGCGGGGTCGCCGGCGCGTCCTGGCCGGCGACGCGCGCCGCGCCGGTGCCGCCGAGGACCTTCGCGGCGAGGCCGTCCTTCAGGTTGTCGAACTTGGTCGCAATGACCGTGTCGGCGGCCGTGAGGCCCCCCGTGATCTCGACCATCTGGGCCCGCTCGTCGCGCCGCCCCACCTCGACCAGGCGCCGGACCAGCTTGCCGTCGACGACCGTCCACACGAACGTCGTTCCGTTGTCGACGCGCAGCGCGGAGATCGGCAGCGCGGGCACCTCGGCCTCGGCCGACGTGACGAGCGCGACGCGCGCGAACATGCCGGCGCGCAGCAGCGAGTCCTCGTTCGGCAGCGACACGTAGATGTTGATCGTGCGCGTGCCCGGCTCCGTGCTCGGATTGATGCGTTCCACCCGCCCGGCAAACCTGCGGCCGGCGATGCCCTCGACCTCCACCTGTGCCGGCATGCCCGTCTTCAGCTGGGTCACGTCCGACACCGGCACCTGCGCCTGCACCTCGAGTTGCGACAGGTCGACGATCGCGAGCAGCGGCGCGTCGAAGGCGACCTTCTCGCCCGACTGCACGTTGCGCTTGGCGACCGTGCCCGCGATCGGCGCGCGCACGACCGCGTCTGCCATCAGGATCTGCGTCTGCTCGAGCTGGGCGCGCGCGGCGGCGACGGCGGCGAGCTGCGCCTGGTAGGCGCTGTCGGCGGTGTCGAACGCGTTCTGCGAAATGAAATTCTGCTTGACGAGTTGGGCGTTGGCCTGGCGCGTGCGCTCGGTGGTCGCCAGCTGCGCCTTCGCCGACTCGTAGCTCGCGGTGCGCTCGGCGAGCTGCGCGCGCAGCTGGGCCGTGTCGAACTCGGCAACCACCTGCCCGGCCGCAACCCGATCGCCCTCGCGCACCAGCACGCGCCTGACCTCGGCGGACAGCTTGGCGCGCACGGTGGCCTGCGACATCGCATGGACCGAGCCCGGCAGCGCCAGTTCGACGGCCAGCCGCTGCGGCTGCAGCTTCACGACATCGGTCGCGGCGAACTCCAGCGGCGGCTGCTCCTTCTTCTTGCTCGCGGCGGCCTGCTCGGCGCGCTTGTTGATCGCGAGCGCCGCCGCCCCGCCGATCGTGGCGACGGCGAACACGCCCACGATGGCCAGCCACCACTTTGCCTTCTTCGTCATCTTTTCGTCCCCCGGAGCCGGCGCCGGATGTGGCGGGCTCGCGCCCGCGCTCGTGGCACGGACGCCCAGTGATTCGACAGGGCGCGATTATCCGTGCCGGACGACGGAATGCTTCCGGATTGCGACGAAGCGCGGGGCTGGGCGACGAACTGCACGCCTCCGGGACGAACGGTGCCGCCCCGGGGTGGGCACTTCGAAATCTCTTCAGTCCTCGAGCTTGAGGTCCTGGATCTTGCGGGTGATCGTGTTCCGGCCGACCCCGAGGCGCGTGGCTGCGTCGATGCGCCGCCCGTGGGTGTGCCGGAGCGCGGCACGGATCACGGCCGCCTCGAAGTCCCGCGTCAGCGCGTCCATGACGTCGGGCACGCCGGCCTGCAGGCGTCGTTCGACCTCGCCTGTCAGCTGGGCGATCCAGTCCGCGCCGCCCGCGAGCACGGGCCCGGCCACCGGCGCCGCTGCGCTTGCCGCTGCCGCCACTGGTGCCCCGCCGACCGGCGCTTCGCCCGCCGTCAACCAGTTGCCCTCCCGCGCGTCGAGCGGCAGGTCCTCGACCTTCACGACCTGCGCCGGCGCCAGCACCGTGAGCCAGTGGCAGAGGTTCTCGAGCTGCCGCACGTTGCCCGGGAACGGCATCTGGCTGATGTACTGCAGCGCCTCTTCCGACAGCTTCTTCGGCTCGACGCCCAGTTCGCGCGCGCTCTTTGCCAGGAAGTGCTTCGCCAGCAGCGGGATGTCTTCGCGACGCTCGCGCAGCGAGGGCAGGCGCAGGCGGATGACGTTGAGCCGGTGATACAGGTCCTCGCGGAACAGGCCCTGCCGAACGCGCTCCTCGAGGTTCTGGTGCGTGGCGGCGATCACCCGGACGTCGGCCTTGATCGGCTGGTGGCCGCCGACGCGGTAGTAGAAGCCGTCGGACAGCACGCGCAGCAGGCGCGTCTGCAGTTCCGCCGGCATGTCGCCGATCTCGTCGAGGAACAGCGTGCCGCCCTCGGCCTGCTCGAAGCGGCCGCGCCGCATCGCCTGCGCGCCGGTGAAGGCGCCGCGCTCGTGACCGAACAGCTCCGACTCGAGCAGGTCGCGCGGGATCGCCGCCATGTTGAGCGCGATGAACGGCTTCTCGGCGCGCTGGCTGTGCTTGTGCAGGGCGCGCGCGACCACTTCCTTGCCGCTGCCCGACTCGCCGGTCAGCAGCACGGTGACGTTCGACTGGCTGAGGCGGCCGATCGCGCGGAACACCTCCTGCATCGAAGGTGCCTGCCCGAGGATCTCCGGCACTTCCGTCGGCGTCTCGTCGGTGCGCGACTCGCGTTCGCTCTCGTCGACCGCGCGGCGGATCAGCTCGACCGCCTTGTCGACGTCGAACGGCTTCGGCAGGTACTCGAACGCTCCGCCCTGGAACGCCGACACCGCGCTCTCGAGGTCGGAGAAGGCGGTCATGATGATGACCGGCAGCGCCGGGTGCTTGCGTTTCACCGCTCGCAGCAGCTCGATCCCGTTCATCCCCGGCATGCGGATGTCGGAGACCAGCACCTGCGGGCTGTCGTGCTCGAGTTCCCGGAGCACGTCCTGCGCGACGCCGAACGCCTTGCAGGGAAGGTTCTCGCGCGCCAGGGCCTTTTCCAGGACCCATCGGATCGAGCGGTCGTCGTCCACGATCCAGATCGGTCTCATCGCTTCGATCGTCCTTCGGAATTCATGTGTCGTGGGCTCGCTGCAGCGGGATCAGGATGCGGAAGTCGGTGCGGCCCGGACGGCTGTCGACCTCGATCAGGCCGTGGTGCTGCTGCACGAAGGTCTGCGCCAGCGTGAGCCCGAGCCCGGTACCGGTGTCGCGTCCCGACACCAGCGGGAAGAACACGCGGTCCTTCAGGTCGTCCGGGATGCCGGGTCCGTTGTCGATGATGTGCAGGTCGAGCGCGAGCCGGTGGCGGGTGCGCGCGATCGTCGCCTGCCGCGCGACGCGCGTGCGCAGGGTGATCCGCGCGTCGCCCGCGGCGATGCGCTCCTCGAGCGCTTCGGCGGCGTTGCGCACGACGTTCAGCACGGCCTGGATGAGCTGCTCCTTGTCGCCACGGAACTCCGGGGCGCTCGCGTCGTAGTCGCGCTCGATGGCGAGGCCGCGCGGAAACTCGGCCAGCATCACCATGCGGACGCGCTCGAGCACTTCGTGGATGTTGACGTCGGCGACGACGCGCGGCGCGCGGTGTGGCGCCAGCAGGCGGTCCACCAGCGCCTGCAGGCGGTCGGCCTCCGCGATGATCACCCGCGTGTACTCGCGCTGGTCTGCGTTCAGTTCGGACTCGAGGAGCTGGGCCGCGCCGCGCACTCCACCAAGCGGGTTCTTGATCTCGTGCGCGAGGTTGCGCATCAGCTGGCGGTTGGCCTCGGTCAGGCCGAGCTGGCGCTCCTCGCGGTCGACCTTCAGCTGCTGCTCGATCTCGGACACTTCGAGTACGACCGGGGTCGCCTCGGCGAGCTGGGCGCTCGCCGTCACCTGCACCTGCAGCGGCTCGCGACCCACGCGACGCAGCTCCATGATCTGCTTGCGCTGCCCGAACGCATTGCCCTCCGCATCCGACACCAGCTGCCGGATGCCCGCTTCGTCGCCGAGGACGCGTCCCACCGGCTGCCCGACCAGCGTCTTGCGGGACGTATCGAACAGAAGTTCCGCCGCCTGGTTCACGTGGACGATCCGTGCCTTCGCGTCGAGCAGCAGCACGGCGGTCGACAGCAGGTCGAGGCCTTCGTAGCGCGCGAGGCTGTCGGCCACCGGCGCGGTGAAGTCGACGGCGTTCACCGGGGGAGTCCTCCGCCGGGAACGATGGAAACGGCTGGCACACGCGCCGGACGGCGCGTGGAGTGCGCGGTGTTACTGAGTGCGCAGCAGCGCGAGCTCGCGCCGCAGGGCGTTGACGTTGCCTTCGGCGCGCGCGAGGTCGTCGCGCAGGCGCTGGACCCGCTCGGCGTAGAGCGCGAAGTTGCGTTCATCGCCGCGGCGCTCCGGCTCGCCGTTGCCGTACTCGGCCTTCAGGCGCGCGAGCTTGTCTTCTTCCGCCTTCAGCTCGTCTTCCAGGATGCGCCTGCGGTCGTTGTCCCGTGAACGCTGCGTGTCGCGGTCGACGCGCGGGAAGCTCGCGGGCGACACCGTCACCCGGTCCGCGCTGGGTGCCGACGCACGCTGCTGCGGCACGCGCGGCGCCGGCATGCTCAGCACCGGCCCGACGTCCATGCGCTTGCAGCCCTTGCCGTTGCCGACGTTCTGGAAGACCTTGTTGCCGTCCGCGTCCACGCACATGAAGATGTCCGACGCCACGGCCGGCGTCGGCAACGAAGCCGCCGCGAAGGCGGACGACACGAGCATCAGCGCAAGACGGTTCACGGGCGGTTTCCCCGGACGATGGGACGCGGGCAGTGTATCCGAGGCCGGCGCGCGCAAAGGCCGCGAGTGCCGCGTGTTGCCGGTCCACTTCCCTCATTTTCGCTGCTGCCCGTGCCATGCGTGGCGTTTCCGGTGCCGCCGGCGACCGAATGAAAAGGGGCGGTCCCCCGCCCCTCTTCCAGCGCCGAGCGGCAGCTCTCTCTTACGAGCTGTAGTACATGTCGAACTCGACCGGATGCGTGGTCATGCGGAAGCGCGTGACCTCGTCCGACTTCAGCGCGATGTACGCGTCGATCAGGTCGTTGCTGAACACGCCGCCGCGCGTCAGGAACTCGCGATCCTTGTCGAGGTACTCGAGCGCCTGGTCGAGCGACGAGCACACCGTCGGGATCTTCGCGTCCTCTTCCGGCGGAAGGTCGTACAGGTTCTTGTCGGCGGCCTCGCCCGGATGGATCTTGTTCTGCACGCCGTCGAGGCCCGCCATCAGCATCGCGGCGAAAGCGAGGTACGGATTGGCGAGCGGATCCGGGAAGCGCACCTCGATGCGCCGGCCCTTCGGGTTGTTGACGTACGGGATGCGGATCGACGCCGAGCGGTTGCGCGCGGAGTACGCGAGCTTGACCGGCGCCTCGAAGCCCGGCACCAGGCGCTTGTAGCTGTTGGTGCCCGGATTCGTGATCGCATTCAGCGCACGGGCGTGCTTGATGATGCCGCCGATGTAGTAAAGCGCGAAGTCCGACAGCCCGCCGTAGCCGTTGCCGGCGAACAGATTGGTGCCGTCCTTCCACACCGACTGGTGCACGTGCATGCCCGACCCGTTGTCGCCGACGACCGGCTTCGGCATGAAGGTCGCCGTCTTGCCGTAGCTCGCCGCGACGTTCCAGATCGTGTACTTCATGATCTGCAGCCAGTCGGCGCGCTTCACCAGCGTCGAGAACTTCGTGCCGATCTCGTTCTGCCCCGGCGCGGCCACTTCGTGGTGGTGCACCTCGACCTCGACGCCTTGCTGCTCGAGCAGCAGGCACATCTCGGAGCGGATGTCCTGGAACGAGTCGACCGGAGGGACCGGGAAGTAGCCGCCCTTGAGCGCCGGACGGTGCGCCAGGTTGCCGCCCTCATAGTCGATGCCGGTGGACCAGGGCGCCTCTTCCGACTTGATCTTGACGAAGCTGCCGGACATGTCGACGTTCCACGTCACGGCGTCGAAGATGAAGAACTCGGGCTCGGGACCGAAGTAGGCGGTGTCGCCGACGCCTGTCGACTTCAGGTACGCCTCGGCGCGCTTCGCGAGCGAGCGCGGATCGCGGTCGTAGCCCTTGCCGGTCGACGGTTCGACCACGTCGCACGTGACGATCAGCGTGTTCTCTTCGCGGAACGGGTCCATGCGGGCGGAGCCGGGATCCGGCACCAGCAGCATGTCGGACGCCTCGATGCCCTTCCAGCCGGCGATCGAGGAACCGTCGAAGGCGTGGCCGTGCTCGAACTTGTCTTCGTCGAAGACCTTGGCCGGAACGGAGACGTGCTGCTCCTTGCCCTTGGTGTCCGTGAAGCGAAGGTCAACGAAGAGGACTTCGTTGTCCGTCATCATTTTGATTACGTCTTTGGCCGTGGCCATCGATGTGTTCTCCTCAATCGCACTGGGTTAACAGTTCCCCGGACAACCACTGTTGACCGCTCCGGGCTCTGCGGCATCGCAACGCAGGAAGTGTGCCAAAACCCGGTACGCACCGTTTGCGGCTGCACTAGCCTTGTGCGACAAGCGTTTACACTCGGGTCGCTCGACCGGCAAAGAGAGCAGCTACAGCCGCTCGCCACCCGTTCTTGGGGCATTATGCACTGCTAAAGTGCATATCAACGCACCGCTCAGGTGCGCCCAGCCGGCAGGAAGAGGGACTGCAGATCCGTCAGGAAACGGTGGCCGAGTTCGGTCGGCTGGATCCGGGTGAGATCGCGTTCGATCAGGCCGCGCTCCTCGGCCCGCTGCAGCGGGGCCTCGATGGCCGACGCCGGAAGTCCGGTCCGTTCCGCAAACAGCCCGGCCGGCACCCCCTCCGGGAGCCGAAGGGCGTTCAGCATGAACTCGAACGGAAGGTCCGAGCGGCCGACCTCGACGTGCTCGGCGAGGAACTCGCCACGCGCGGCCCGCTCGAGATACGAGGCCGGCTGGCGGAAGCGGACCTGACGGACGATTCGATGGGGAAACGAGATCTTGCTGTGCGCCCCCGCCCCGACGCCCAGGTAGTCCCCGAAGCGCCAGTAGTTCAGGTTGTGCCGGCACTCGCGGCCCGGCCGGGCGTAGGCCGACACCTCGTACCGACGGTATCCCGCCTGCGCCGTGCGCGCCTCGATCCACTCCTGCATCCCGGCGACGGCGTCTTCGTCCGGCACCGCCGGCGGGTACTTCGCGAACACGGTATTGGGCTCGAGCGTGAGCTGGTACAGCGACAGGTGCGGTGGTGCGAACTGCAGCGCAGCCTCGACGTCGGCCTGCGCCTCCTCGAGCGACTGCGACGGCAGGCCGAACATCAGGTCGAGGTTGAAGTTGTCGAAGACGCGGCGGGCCAGGTCGGCCGCCGCCTCGGCCTGCGCGCGGTCGTGGATGCGCCCGAGCGCCTGCAGCTTGGCCGCATTGAACGACTGCACCCCGATCGACAGCCGGTTGACGCCGGCCGAACGGTAGGCCGCGAATCGCTCGGCCTCGAACGTGCCCGGGTTCGCCTCCATCGTGATCTCGCAGTCGGCCTCGAGCGGCAGCCGCGCACGGACATCGGACAGGAGGCGCTCGACGCCCTCTGCCGACATCAGGCTCGGCGTGCCGCCGCCGATGAAGACGCTGACGACAGGACGCCCCCAGATAAGCGGCAGCGCGGCTTCGATGTCAGCCACGAGCGCGTCGAGGTACGCCGGCTCGGGAATGCCCTGGCCGTCCGGCTCGTGAGAGTTGAAGTCGCAGTAGGGGCACTTGCGCACGCACCACGGGAAGTGGACGTACAGAGACAGCGGCGGCAGCGCCGGCAGCGACAGCGTGCCCGCACGCATCAACGTCGCGACGTCCGGCATCGGCGCGCCGGCGGCAGGCTTGATCTCGATCGAGGAAGGCACGGGCGGCGCGGATCGAGGTCAGGCCCAGGCCGCGGCCATCTTGCGCGCGAGCTCCGCCATGGCCTGGCCCCGGTGGCTGATGCGGTTCTTCTCGGCGGGATCGAGCTCGGCCGCGGTCTTGCCAAGGTCCGGCAGCAGGAAAAGCGGGTCGTAGCCGAAGCCGCCGCGTCCGCGCGGCCGGTCGATGATCACGCCGTGCCAGCGCGCGTCGGCAATCAGCGGCTCCGGGTCGTCCGCCGCTCGCACGGCGGCCAGCACGCACGTGTAGTGCGCGCGCCGGTCGCGCTCGCCCGCCAGCCGCCGCAGCAGTTCATCGTTGTTGCGCGTGTCGTCGGACGGTTCGCCGGCGAAGCGCGCGGACAGCACGCCCGGCGCGCCGTGCAGCGCGGCCGCGCAGATGCCCGAGTCGTCGGCGAGCGCGGGCAGCCCGGTCGCGGATGCCGCGTGGCGCGCCTTCGCGAGCGCGTTCTCCAGGAACGTGAGGTGCGGCTCCTCCGCCGGCGCCACGTCGAGTTCCGTCTGCGCGATCGCCTCCCACCCGAGGGGCGCGAGCAGATGGCGGAACTCGCGAAGCTTGCCGGGGTTGCCGGTGGCGATGACGATGCGGCGAGTCATGAAGCAGGGGTCGGCTTGACTTCCAGCGGTGAAGGTCTCGGCAGCAGCAGCAACTGGCCACCCGAAGTTCCGGCAAGGACCTGGCGCAGGAACATGGCGAAGCACGCCAGCGACACGATGAACCACGCCAATTGAATCACAAGCAGGTGCGGACCGATGGGCATCAACAAGCCAGCCTCGTGCAGATAGGCCACCAGGAACGGCGCGCCCGAGGCTGAGAAAAGGTTGTGCGCTCCGTGCGCCGCCGCGCACACCCAGAGGCCCCGGAACCGGAGATAGAGAAGCCCGAACGCCAGGCCCAGCAGGCCGGAGAGCAGCCAGGACCCGTGACCGGCCGTGAACAGCAGCGTCGAAACGGCCAGCGCAAACGCCGGTCTGGCCGCCCGCAGCAGGAATCCGAGGATCAGCACGCGGAACAGCACTTCTTCGAACACCGGGCCGAGCATGGCGTTGAACAGGAATCGCCCTGCGAGCCCCGTGACCGGGAAGCCGTCGCGCCATCTCGCGATCGCATTACCGACCGTGAATCCGGCCTTCGCAGCGTCGGATGTGGAGACGATGGTGACGGAGACGAGCAGCGAAACGAGGAAGGTCCCCAGCACGAGCCAGAACGCGGCTCTTCCCCCGGCCGTGCATACGCGACCGAACCCGATCATTCGCACCGGCACGCGGAGCAGCGCAAAGACCACCCCGAGCAGGATCGTCCTCGCGGCCAGTTCCACGAATCGCGGATCCGCATGCGATGGCAGCGCGTGCGCGACCCGCAGAAGCACGAACGTCGGCGCCCAGTACACCGCCCAGACGATCGCGACCGCGACCACCACGCGCACCAGCGTTGCGGCGGCGCCAGTGAAGTCAGTCGGGTGCACGATGGGAAGCGACCCCAGGTGGCAGGAGCCCGGTGCCCGGGCCCCGCTTCGCCTGATCACTCAACCGACGTGCGGCTCTCCGTACGGGATGCCGGTGACGTAGTGCGCGCCGTAGCCGGAGAGCGTGTCGGAAATCCCGTTGTAGATGCTCGTCATGCAGCTTTCCCACGTGCTCACGGATCCGGTGAGACTCACGCCTGTCAGCCCCACTGACATCGTCAGATCCCCGCACTCCGCCCCGCTCACCGCCGCCGCTTCGTCGAACGAAACCTGCCTCATGTCACCCTCCAGAAGTTGACGCGCTCTCCGCGTCGGTTGCCGGCACCGGCCGGATCTCGGGATGACTCGAAGCTACGCGGCGCGGAGCGCCGCGCCTATCCGACGAATGCAGGAGGCCCGGTCAGAGTTGCAGGGCCGCCCTCTGCGCCGCGACCAGCGACCCGATGCCCTGGCGCGCCAGTTCGAGCAGCGCATCCATCTGCTCGCGCGTGAACGGCTTGCCCTCGGCCGTGCCCTGCACTTCGACGAAGCCGCCGCCACCCGTCATCACGACGTTCATGTCGGTCTCGCACGTCGAGTCCTCGGCATAGTCCAGGTCGAGCAGCTCAACGCCCTGGTGCACGCCGACCGACACGGCGGCGACGAAGTCCAGCACGGGCAGCGCCTCGATCAGTCCACGCTGCCGCAGCCACCGGATGGCGTCGTAGGTCGCGACGAACCCGCCGGTGATCGCTGCGGTGCGCGTCCCGCCATCGGCCTGGATGACGTCGCAGTCGATCTGCAGCGTGCGCTCGCCGAGCCCGGCGAGGTCGATCACCGAGCGCAGGCTGCGCCCGATGAGCCGCTGGATCTCCTGCGTGCGGCCGCTCTGCTTGCCGCGCGCGGCCTCGCGATCGGAGCGGGTGTTGGTCGAGCGCGGAAGCATGCCGTACTCGGCGGTCACCCAGCCCTGCCCCTTGCCCTTGAGGAACGGCGGGACTTTCTCCTCGACGCTCGCCGTGCAGATGACCTTGGTGTCGCCGAACTCGACGAGCACCGCGCCTTCGGCGTGCCTGGTGTAGTTGCGCGTCAGCCGTACGGGACGCAATTGGTCGTGGCGCCGCCCGCCGGGGCGCTGCAGGTCTGTTGGCATTCGGTGGATTCCGGAAAGCGAGGCGGACCGCCTCGGGGCTCCGGCAAGACTAGCGCAGCCGACGCTACTTGTTTACGAGCCTCGCCGCGCGGGAGATCGCGCGCTGGATCTCGGCGACGGCGTCGTCGATCTCCTCCTCCGACAGCTCCGCTTCGTCGTCGGTCTCGCCGACGCGTGGCATGTGGATGGTCGACGCGATCGTCCCTTCCGGGATGAGCAGCGTCGACACCGGCGCCTCGCTCGGCGGCACCATTTCCATCGACTCGGTGCCGGCCCAGGTCATCGCGACCGCCGTGCAGTTGTCCGAGTCGGGACCGCCGAGCTCGAGCGCGAGTTCCATCAGCTCGGGCACCGCCCGCATCACCGTCTTGCCCGTGAAGGCCTCCGCGACCTGGCGGTCGTTCAGCGAACCCCACAGGCCGTCGGAGCACAGCAGCACGGTGTCGCCGTTGCGCAGCGCGAACGGACGGCTGATCTCGACGGTCGGCGCGACGTAGGCCCCGATGCAGTTGAAGATCCGGTTGCGCTCGGGATGGTCCTTGGCGTCCTCCGGTCGGATCAATCCGGCCTGCACCAGGTGGTGGACGCGCGAGTGATCGAGGGTGCGCTCGGCGATCCGACCGCCGCGGATGAGGTACAGGCGCGAATCGCCGACGTGCGCCCAGATCGCCATGCCCTGCTGCACGATGCAGGCGACCACCGTGGTGCGCGGCGCTTCCGGCAGCGAGTGCTCAGCGCGGTAGCGATGCAGTTCGCGGTGCGCGGCGAGAACCGCTTCCTCGAGGTAGCGCACCGGATCGGTCAGCAGCGGCTTGGCGTCGCGCTGGTAGATCGCGGCCATCGTCTGCAGGGTGAGCTGCGAGGCGACCTCGCCGCGCGCGTGCCCGCCCATGCCGTCGGCCACGAGCATCAGCAGTGAGTCGCGGGTGTACAGGTACCCCATCCGGTCCTGGTTGACCTTGCGCCCGCCCTTCTTGCTTTCCTGGTAGACCGAGAACCGCATCCGCTGCGCTCGTTGCCTTTCGACCGTGTGGTTCGCGAGCCTACGCCACGCATCTGCCCCGGATCAACCGCTGCGCGGCAGGGGCCGGACGCGGGCGCCGCATCCTAGGGCCTGTTAACGCTTGGCTCGCGCATGCGCCGGGCCTTGGCGGGCCGCGCAGCTAGGCGCGGCGACGAGACCATTGCCGAGGCAAGGCGAGGAGCCGCAACGACGCGGCGCGGCCCGCCAAGACCCGGCCCGAAGGGTGATCCTCCAGAACGCCCGCACTCGTCGTTGCGCTGCCTTGACAGGGAGCCGCCCTGCCGGCGGCAGCGCGCCTAGATTGCGAACGTTCTGGAGGTCACGCATGTGCGATCCAAGCGTTAGCAGGCCCTAGAACCAGGTGATGTTGTGGTCCTTCATGAAGCGCGTCACGCGCGCCTGGAGATTGCGGAAGCGCGCGCCGGTCCGCTCCATCAGCGTGAACTCGGGCCGCTCGGGCACCGTCTGCAGCAGTTCCTTCTGGACCGCGTACACCGTCTGCGGGCGCTCGAGCGAGTTGAGCCGCAGGCAGCGCTCGATCATCGAGATCAGTTCGTTCGAGTACAGGCCGCGGAACGCGCGCAGCGCCGTGGGCATCTTGTCCTCCTTCAGCCGCGCGTCCGACTCCTGCGGCGGCATGCCCGACATGCACGCGTAGATGCACGCGCCGATCGAATACACGTCGGTCCACGGGCCGAGTTCGGCATCGCGCTTGTACAGCTCCGGCGCGGCGAACCCGGGCGTGTACATCGGGTAGGTCTTGCTGATGTCCCGCTGCAGCGTCTGGCGCGCGGCGCCGAAGTCGAGCAGGATCGGCGTGCCGTCCATGCGCAGGTAGATGTTCGCCGGCTTGACGTCGAGGTGCAGCAGGCGGTTCGAGTGCACCTCGCGCAGCCCGTTCATCACCTGCGCGAACACGCGGCGGATGAAGCGCTCGGACAGGACGTCCTTCTGGTCCTTGCTGCGGTTGCGCAGCACGTGCTCCTGCAGCGAGCGGCCCGACTCGTAGTTCATCACCATGTACACGGTCTCGTTCGCGCGGAAGAAGTTCATGACGCGCACGATGTTCGGGTGATAGATCGAGGCGAGCGCGCGGCCCTCCTCGAAGAAGCACTTCAGGCCGATGCGGTATGTGTTGAGGTTCTCGGGCGCGATGTACGGCAGCAGTTCGCCCGGCCTGCGCTGCGCGAGGGACGCCGGCAGGTACTCCTTGATCGCGACGGAGTTGCCCTGGTCGTCCGTGGCCAGGTAGACAATCGAGAATCCGCCGCTGGATATCTTCTTTACAATGCGGTAGCCGCCTACCTCGAGGCCTTCTGGCAGTGGTGCGTTGGTCTGGGCGGGCATGAACGCTCGTTCGGTGAGACCGGGCGATTCTAGCTGCCCAGCCAGCAGGACTCGACGCTCCAAACACGCGATAAGACGTGCAATCCCCTCGATAACACCAGCTCCAACCGCCTCCCAACCCGATGAAACCAGTCGCGAGCATGACCGGCTTCGCCAGCGCCGCGCGTCCCACTGCGCTCGGGCAGCTGACGATCGACCTGCGTTCCGTCAACTCCCGCTTCCTCGACCTGTCGATGCGGATCCCGGACGACTGGCGCGTGTTCGAGCCGATGCTGCGCGAAGCCATCGCCGCGCGGCTCACCCGCGGCAAGGTGGAGTGCCGGATCAACATCGTCCGCGGCGTGGGCGCGGCCGAGCCGACGCTGAATGCCGCGGCGCTTGCCCAGCTGACCGGCCTCGCCGGACGGGTCGAACAGGCGATCCCGGGCGTGCGGCCGCTCGGCACCGCCGACGTGCTCGAGTGGCCGGGTGTCGTCGAGACGCCCGGCAGCGATCCGGACGCGCTGCGCACGGCAACCGCCGAGGCGCTGGCCGAAGCGCTCGACGGCATGACGGCTTCGCGCCGGCGTGAAGGCGAGGCGCTGCGCGAGGCGCTGGTCACCCACTGCGCCCAGGTCGAGTCGATCGCGAACCAGCTGAAGGCGCGCGCGCCCGACCTGCTGGCGGCCGTCGAACGCAAGCTGGTCGAGCGCCTCGAACAGGCGCTCGGCGAGACGATGACGAAGGCGACGACAATCAGTCGCGAGGAAGTGGCCGACCGCATCCGCCAGGAAGTCACCCTCTACGGACTGAAGATGGACGTCGAGGAGGAGATCAAGCGCCTGACCACGCACGTGAACGAGGTGCGGCGGGTCCTGGCCGCGGGCGGACCGGTGGGACGCCGTCTCGACTTCCTGATGCAGGAACTGAACCGCGAGGCGAACACGGTCGGCTCCAAGGCCGCCGCGATCGAGATGACAAATGCCTCGGTCGAGCTGAAGATGCTCATCGAGCAGATGCGCGAACAGATCCAGAACCTGGAGTGACCGTGACCGACGCCCTTGCCCCGCTCGCCGGCGACCACGCGGGCTCGCTGTTCCTCGTGGTCGCGCCGTCGGGCGCGGGCAAGTCGACGCTGGTGAACGCGCTGCTCGCGCGCGACTCCAACATCCAGCTGTCAGTCTCCTACACAACCCGCGACCCGCGTCCGGGCGACCAGGACGGCCGCGAGTACCACTTCGTCAGCGTCGAGGACTTCATGCAGCGTCGCGCCGACGGCGAGTTCCTCGAGAGCGCCGAGGTGCACGGCAACTACTACGCGACGTCGCGCAAGTGGATCGAGGAACGCGTACGCGCCGGCACCGACGTGCTGCTGGAGATCGACTGGCAGGGCGCCCGCCAGGTGAAGGCGAACTTCCCGCACGCGGTCGGGATCTTCATCCTGCCGCCGTCGTTCGAGGCGCTCGAGGCGCGCCTGCGCAGGCGCGGGCAGGACACGCAGCCGGTGATCGCCCGCCGGCTGCTCGCCGCCGGCAGCGAGATGGCGCATGCCCCCGAGTTCGACTACGCGGTCGTCAACGAGGACTTCGAGACCGCGGTGGGCCAACTGGCCGCCATCGTGACGGCAACCCGGCTGCGCTACGGCAGCCAGGCCGCGCGGCACCACGAGCTGTTCGCCCAGCTGGGCATAGTGGGCTAGGCTGCGCGGCTCGTGTACGCGACGGCTTTGCCGTCGCACGTGCACTCGCCGCGACCAGTCAGAAGGCCGGGCTTCGGGCGGCCGAGCCAGCCGCTGTTCGCGCCTGGCTCCCCGGCCTTGGCCACAACAGCACGGGGAGCCACCCTCCGAACGCCACACTCTAGTACTCCGGTAAAATGCGCCACAACCCTCAAGGATTGGACGCCCATGGCCCGCATCACCGTCGAAGACTGCCTGAAACACATTCCGAACCGCTTCCAGCTGTGCCTGGCCGCCGCGTACCGCGCGCGCCAGTTGGCGCAGGGCCACACGCCGAAGATCGACACCAAGGACAAGCCGCCGGTGGCCGCGCTGCGCGAGATCGCGCAGGAAAAGGTCGGCATCGAGATGCTGCGCAAGGTACCGACGTAACCGCGTAGTTTGCGGCCGCCCTCCCGTCCAGTTAGCCTAGCGACGGGGCACAACATGCGGTCCGCTGATCCTCCTCCCTCCTCGAATCCGGCGCTTCCTCCGCCGCCGCAGCCCGGGTTCGCGCGCCGCGCGGCCGAGGCGCTGAGAAAAGCGGTCTGGCGCTCGGACCCCGCGCAGGAACCGCACAACGGCGTGGCGACGGTCGCCACGCTGACCGACCGCGTCAAGAAGTACCTGCCGTCGTCCGACGTGCAGAAGGTCAAGGACGCGTTCCGATTTTCGGACGAAGCGCACCTCGGCCAGTTCCGCCGCAGCGGTGCGCCGTACATCACGCATCCGCTCGCCGTCGCCGAGATCCTCACCGACTGGCGCCTCGACGGCGCCGCGATCCAGGCGGCGCTGCTGCACGACGTGCTCGAGGACTCGGGCGTGGCGAAGGAGAAACTCGTCGAGAAGTTCGGCGCGGTCGTGGCCGAACTGGTCGACGGCGTGTCGAAGCTCGACAAGCTGCAGTTCTCGTCGACCGAGCAGGCGCAGGCCGAGAACTTCCGCAAGATGCTGCTCGCGATGGCGCGCGACGTGCGCGTCATGCTGATCAAGCTCGCCGACCGCCTGCACAACATGCGCACGCTCGACGCGGTCGACGCCGAGCGGCGGCGCCGCATCGCGCGCGAGACCCTCGAGATCTACGCGCCGATCGCGCACCGGCTCGGGCTCAACGCGCTGTTCCGCGAACTCGAGGAGCTGAGCTTCCAGCACCTGCACCCGATGCGCTACCGGGTGCTGCACAAGGCAGTGCTCTCCGCGCGCGGCAACCGCCGCGAGCTGCTCGGCAAGATCCTGCAGTCCGTGCGCAAGGCGCTTGCCGAGTCGAAGATCCACGCCGAGGTCTACGGCCGCGAGAAGACGCTGTACGGCATCTACCGCAAGATGGCCGAGAAGAACCTGTCGTTCTCGGAGGTGCTCGACATCTACGGCTTCCGCATCGTCGTCGACACCCGGCCCGAGCTGCTACCTCACGCTCGGTGCGCTGCATGGGCTCTTCAAGCCGGTGCCGGGCAAGTTCAAGGACTACATCGCGATCCCGAAGGTCAACGGCTACCAGTCGCTGCACACGACGCTGATCGGCCCGTTCGGCACGCCGGTGGAGTTCCAGATCCGGACCAAGGACATGCACCACGTCGCCGAAAGCGGCGTGGCGGCGCACTGGCTGTACAAGGACGACGACTCCAACCTTTCCGAGCTGCAGTCGCGCACGCACCAGTGGCTGCAGTCGCTGCTCGAGATCCAGCGGCAGACCGGCGACTCGAGCGAGTTCCTCGAGCACGTCAAGGTCGACCTCTTCCCGGACAAGGTCTACGTCTTCACGCCGAAGGGCAGGATCATGTCGCTGCCGCGCGGCGCCACGGTCGTCGACTTCGCCTACAGCAGTCCACACCGACGTCGGCAACAAGTGCGTCGGCCGCGCGCATCAACAGCGAGATCCAGCCGCTGCGCACCCCGCTGCGCAACGGCGACATGATCGAGATCGTCACCGGGCCGGTCGCGCGGCCCAACCCGGCGTGGCTGTCGTTCGTGCGCACCGGCAAGGCGCGCTCGGAGATCCGCCACTTCCTGCGCACCATGAAGTTCGACGAGTCGGTCGAGCTCGGCGAGCGCCTGCTCGCGCAGGCGGCGCGCCAGTTCAACCTGACGCTCGCCGAGGTCGGCGAGGCCCAGTGGGAAACAGTCCTCAGGCAGGCCGAACTGGAGTCGCGCAACGACCTGCTCGCCGACATCGGCCTCGGCCGCCGGCTGGCCGCCGTCGTCGCGCGGCAGCTCGCGCTAGGCGCCGCGCCGGAGAACCCGGACGAGGAGTCGTCCGCGTCCCCGCGCGCCGCCGTACCCACGCCGCATGGCCCGGTGCTGATCCGCGGCACGGAGGGCATGGCGGTGCAGCTCGCGAACTGCTGCCATCCGATCCCGGGCGATGCCGTCGTCGGACACATCCGCAAGGGCCAGGGACTGGCGGTGCACCAGGCCGAGTGCCTGCACGCGCAGCGCGCGCGCCGTGCCGACCCCGAGCGCTGGATCGAGCTGCAGTGGGCCAACGACTCGGCGGCGAACTTCACGGTCGGCCTCGATGTCGGCGTGCTGAACGAACGCGGCGTGCTGGGCCGCATCGCGGTAGCGATCGCCGAAGGCGACTCCAACATCCTGAACGTCCACGTCGAGGACGAGGAAGCGCAGGTCGCGCTGATCCACTTCAAGATCCAGGTGCGCGATCGCACCCACCTCGCCCGCGTGATCCGCTCGCTGCGGCGCGTGAAGCACGTCGTCCAGATCGCGCGGCCGCGTGGCGGCGCGCGCGGCCATCAGGACGCTTCGTAGCGCACTTCGAGGATTTCCAGCGTCTCGACGCCGGCCGGCGTGCGCAGCAGGACGCTGTCGCCCTCGCGCGCCTTGATCAGCGCGCGCGCGATCGGCGAGATCCAGCTCACCTGCCCGCGCGACGGATCGACCTCGTCGATGCCGACGATGCGGACGCGGCTCTCGCGCCCTTCGCCAATCGCGTAGCGCACGGTGGCGCCGAAGAAGACCTGGTCGGTCGCCTCCCGCGCCGCCGGATCGACGACTTCGGCCTTGTCGAGGCGCCTGGTCAGGAAGCGGATGCGCCGGTCGATCTCCCGCAACCGCTTCTTCCCGTAGATGTAGTCGCCGTTCTCGGAGCGGTCGCCGTTGGACGCCGCCCACGACACGGTGCGCACGACCTCGGGGCGCTCGACGTCGATCAGGTGCAGCAGTTCGTCCTTCAGCCGCTTGTGCCCCGCGGGAGTGATGTAGTTGCGCGCGCCACTCGGCATCTCGGGCGTTTCGAGTTCCTCGTCGTCGCCTTCGCTCTCCTTGACGAATGCCTTGCTCATGTCGCTTCTCCGTGACGCGATGCTACCGCGCTCGCGCACTGCCGCGCCCGGCGACCGCCGCCGCGCGATGTGCGAGCTGGAACGCTGGCCGCCAGCTTGCCCCCGCCCGCGCTACGCTGATGCTCTTCTTCCCGGCATCCCGGAGCCATGCCTGCCTTTGCCTTCGACGTTCCGGATGATCGCGCGGGCTCCGCCTGGCTCGCCCGCGAAGGGTGCGCGCTCCGGAGCGAACTGATGGTCGCGCTGCTCAGTCGGTTCAACCACGACATGCGCACGCCGCTCAACACGGTCATGAGCTGGACGCACCTGCTGCAGCAGGGCATGGTCGACAGCTCGCGCAGCCGGCACGTGATGGACGTCCTCGCGCGCAGTACGCGCGCGCAGGTCGTGATGCTCGACGAGTTCGTCGACGACGGCCGCGCCGTGCTCGGCGTGCTGAAGCTGGATCCCGTCGGACTGCGGATCGAGGACCTGGTGGCGCACGCCGTGGAGCGCGCCGCGCCTGCAGCGAAGCTGCGCGGCGCGTCCTTCGCCGTGCAGCCGCACCGCGATCTCGTCGGAATCGATGGCGACGAGCGGCGCCTGCAGCGGCTCGTGCAGCGGCTGCTGGTTGTCGTTGCGAGCCGCGCACGGGAAGGCGCGGTGCTCGATGTGTCGTCGCACTTGGATGCCGGCTCGGTCGCGCTGCGGATCGAGGGGCCGGCAGCCGACGCCGACTGGTCCGACGCGGAGTTGCTGGAGCTGCGGATCAGTTCCTTCGTGGCCAGCCTGCACGACGCGGAGTTGGCGATCGATGGCACGCCAGGGCGTGCGGCCGTCGCGTTGCGGTGGAACGCGCGACAGTGACGCGCGTGCCTTGAAGCGCGCGCGGCGCTGTCGAGCTTCGCAGTCATCACGCACGTCGTGACCCCGTAGCAAGGACCCGACTCGCGGCTGGAGATGCCGCATAGAGACAGAACAAGCCGGTGTTTCGACCTGTTTTCCCCTGCCTCGACACCTTCAACTGGCCGGGTTCTTCGTTCAAACTGCAAGCGTTGGACTACCCAGGACGGACTAACGGCGTCCTCGCTCAATGGCCACGAAGAAAGTGTCAACGCCTGAATCTTCCCGTCGCTCGCGACAGGGGCCTCGTACGGTCTTCGCCGTCAGTGGCGTCGTGCTGGCCGTCCTCCTTGCGATGGCGGCTCCCGACGCGCACGCCGCCGGCTTCGGCGAAGTCCAGGTCGCGAGCCAGCTCGGAGAGCGGCTGTACGCCCGTGTCCCGCTGGTCGGGCAAGGTGCCGCCGATGTCACGCCCGAGTGCGTCCGGCTGATTCCCGACTCCGTGCTGCAGGACGCCCCGTCGCTGACCAACGCCCTCGTCGGGATCGACCGCACGTCCAGGCCCCCCGCCGTCGTGGTGACCACGCCAGCTGCAATCGCGGAGCCGGCCATCCGCTTCGTCCTCGAAATGGGATGCGGCAATCGCCTGCGCCGCGAGTTCGTCCTGCTGATCGATCCGCCCGACCTGCCTTCCGTGCAGACCGCTGGAACGCAGGCCGCGGTGGTGCCCCCCGCGGCGCGGGTGATCCCGGGCAATGAGCCGCGCTGGGGCGGCAACGCCTCTGGCAGCACGGCGCCGGTTCCGTCCGCTTCTTCTTCCAGTTCCGCCGCACCGGCGGCCGCGCCTGCAGTCGCCGCCGCGGCAGCACCGCGCAAGGCCGCACCCAAGCCGCGTCCGAAGCCAGTCGCGCGCACGCAGGTCGCCACGCCGGCAAAGCCCGCGTCGGCCCCGCCACCTCCGGTGCGTCCGCAAGCGCCCGCCAAGCCGGCGTCGACGACGGATCGCCTTGTGCTCGCCGATGCCGAACCGGTCGCCAGCCGGCCGACGACGGCCGAGCAGGCTGCCGAACAGGCGGCCAAGGACGCGGCGCGAGACGCGCGCGAAGAGGCGCTGACGCGCCAGGTCGAGGCGCTCACGAAGGAAGTCGCGCGCATGCGCGACGACATGGACAAGATCTCCGCGCGCAACCAGGAACTGATCAGGGAAGCGGAATCGCGCACCGGCTGGTTTGCCGCGGCCGGACTCGGCATCGTGCTGGCCGGTGTCGGCCTCGGCTTGCTGGGTCGGCGTGGCGCGAAGAAGCCGTCGTGGCGCGACAACCTCGAATCCGAAGGCGGCGACGCCGACGCAGCGTCCTTCGCGCCGCCGCCCGCTTCACTGCCCGAGGTGCG
The DNA here is from genome assembly GCA_963707725.1 of uncultured beta proteobacterium. Classification (GTDB taxonomy): domain Bacteria; phylum Pseudomonadota; class Gammaproteobacteria; order Burkholderiales; family Burkholderiaceae_F; genus JAOUJD01. The sequence continues at coordinate 63,249 of CAVPRE010000016.1, forward strand.
CGAGGAAGCTGCGGCGCAGAAGGCAGCGGCAACCCCGGCGCCGAGCTACCGGATCACGACGACCGACACCGTCACCGACCTCGACATCACGAAGATCGACGTCCAGGAAAGCACCGGTCACGGCACGATCATGCCCACGACCACCGCCGCGGGAACGACGATGTTTCCGTCGGACATCGTGGCGGGCACCACGGTCGGCGCCGTCGGAGAAGGCGACCAGCGCTGCAGTCGCTCGACTTCTCGCTCGACGACTTCGACACGGGCCCCGCGACGTCCCCGGTGTTCTCGCCAGCGAAGGCGTCGACGGTCGAACAGTCCGAAGCCGCGCGCGCATCGCTGTTCGAAGAGATCGAAAGGGCCCACAAGGAAGCCCACAAGGCATCCAAGAAGAGCTGAGCCGCACCGGCCGCGGTCGCGGCCTCTACAGCACGCGGATCCGCTTGTACGCGACGTCGATCTGCCCGCGCGCCTGCAGGCGCCCTAGCAGCATGCATAGCGTCTGGCGCGACACGCCGACCATCGTCGCGAGTTCCATCTGCGACACATTGATGTCGACCGGCCCCTGGATCTGCGCGTCTAGGCGACGGGTTGCCGCGAGGTCCTGCAGCCGGGTCCACAGCCAATCTTCGGCCGGCACCGCACGCGCCTCGCTCGCGTAGCGAAAGACGGTCGCGTAACGCTCGAACAGCAGCGCCGCGAACAGCGGGTAGTAACGCGGTTCGTCGGCGACGATGCGCTGGAACTCGGCGACCGGAAGCAGCAGCGTCCTGGCGTTCGTCGTGGCGACGATGCTCGCGAGCGCCGGCCGGCCTGAGAGCATCCCGTGCTCGCCGAACCACATTCCGGGCTCGCCGACGTGGATCAGCGCCTGCTCCGACTCGGCAATCCCGCGGACGACGTGCACCCGGCCCTCGATCAGCGCGAACAGGCCACGCGGAGGCGCGCCCTCGTGGATGATGAAGGCGCCCTTGCCATAGCACCGTGTGATCGTTCGCTCGACGATGAGCGACTGGAGCGCATCGGGCAGTGAACCAAACCAGCGGCCACGGCGCAGGAACGCCACGTCCGGCGAAACCGCCAGCGTGCGCTCGTTCGGCGTGAGGTCCGTCTGCACTGCCCGGGCTCGGGGCTCGCTCATCGAAGCGTCTTTCCGAACGCCTGCCAAGGACCCCGCGCGGCCGACTTCGCCCACGTCCAATACCGCGGCGCCTGACAGTGGCGGATTGGCGAAATTGCCCTTCCGCTTCTTCAAGATGGCTCCCGGCCGAATCCCCGTGTTGCCCATCCTCAAAGGCGAACGATGAACCCTCGCATCGGCGCCGCTTCGTTCGATGCCGCTTGCTCGGCAGCAGGAATTCCCCGACCCGCACCGGCAGGGCCGACCCGGCGCCGGGCGTTGCCGATCTCAGGGGCGACGCGACGGACTTCATCACGCGTCCGATCGGCGCTAGCCTGCTTGCTGTCTCCGCGGTCGCCCTCGTCATCGTGCCGCTGCCGGCACTGAAGGCCGGGCGCGCAGTACTCTTCAAGAATTGGCGCTACCCCGCCCGGCGGAACCCCGTCCGGCGTTCATCGACTCAATGGAGCAGGAGCAATGAGCAAAGTAGGTTTCGTGGGACTGGGAATCATGGGAACGCCGATGGCGGGTCACCTGCTGGCGGCCGGACACGAACTCCATGCCTTCGACATCCGGCCCGTGCCGGCGGCGCTGGTCGAGCAGGGCGCGCGCGTCTGCGGCTGCGGCCGGGAGGTGGCCGAGAAGTCGGACATCGTGATCACGATGGTGCCCGACACACCGCATGTCGCGGCCGCGCTGTTCGACCCGAACGGCGTCGCCGAGGGCCTGTCGCCGGGCAAGATCGTCGTCGACATGAGTTCGATCTCGCCGGTGGAGACGAAGTCGTTCGCCCGCCGCATCAACGAGCTCGGCTGCGCCTACCTCGACGCGCCGGTGTCCGGGGGCGAGGTGGGCGCGAAGGCGGCGAGCCTCACGATCATGGTCGGCGGCCCGGCCGAGACCTTCGAGAAGGTGAAGCCGCTCTTCGAGAAGATGGGCAAGAACATCACGCTCGTCGGCGGCAACGGCGACGGCCAGACCTGCAAGGTGGCCAACCAGATCATCGTCGCGCTGAACATCGAGGCCGTCGGCGAGGCGCTGCTGTTCGCGTCGAAGATGGGCGCCGACCCGGCCAAGGTGCGGCAGGCGCTGATGGGAGGCTTCGCCTCGTCGCGCGTGCTCGAGGTGCACGGCGAGCGGATGGTGAAGCGGACCTTCGACCCCGGCTTCCGCATCGAACTGCACCAGAAGGACCTGAACCTCGCGCTGTCGAGCGCGCGTGCCGTCGGCATGTCGCTGCCCAACACGGCGACCGCGCAGGAACTGTTCAACGCGTGCGCGGCCCACGGCGGCAAGGGCTGGGACCACTCGGCGATGGTCCGTGCGCTCGAGATGCTGGCGAACCACGAAGTGGCGAAGGGCGGCTGAGGACAACACGGGCCGCACTCCGCCAGCCGGCAGCGACGGCGCTAACCGCCGGATAGAGCCGCCGCCTTCGCCAGACAGCGCCGAAAGCGCTCGTCCACGCGGCGCGCGAACCACTCGGTGGTCAGCTTGCGCGTGATCTTCGGGCTCTTGAGCGCGATGTCCGGGACCACCGCGCGCGGCACCGGGCGGCCCTCGCTGCGGTCGGCTTGCGCGAACACGCGCAAGTACAGGCGCGTGCCCTCGAACGCCGGCTGGTCGCCCTGCTCCAGATCGCGCCGGATGGCCGCGGCGCCGATTCCCAACCGCGGTGCCAGTGCCTGCACGGCGCGCTCGGTTTCGCCGGTCGTACCCGCCTTCGCCCCCGGCGGCAGCAGGTCGCCGTCGAGCACCAGGGCAATGCCCGACAACCGACTCACCGCGGCCTGGAACGCGGCGTTGCGGCTCGCGTACTGGCCGGCGTTGAAGTCGGCGAAGCGGTACAGCGGCTCGGAGTAAGGCGCCTCGTAGCCCAGCAGGTGCGCGATGCCGAAGTACATTCCGCCGCGCCGCGTGAACACTTCGCGGCGGATCGATCCGGTCACCGGAAACGGATACGGGTGCGCCGTCACGTGTTCCTCGGCGAAGGCAACGCTGACCTGCATCGGCCCGCCGGTGCGCACCGGGTTGTGCTTCGCGAACAGCCGCGAGCCGAGCGGAACGCCAGCGATGAAGTCCTCGTAGAGTTCGCTCAGCTCGCGTTCGGTCTTCACGGCGTCGATCCGATCGCTATAGGTGCGGCCATCGGGTGACGACAGTTGCAGGGCCCCGCGCACGACGAACTTCGGCACGCCGATGCGCTCGGCGCGGCCGTCGATCTCGCGCCAGGCAATCGCCGGCAGCCCCGGAATGGAAGGATCGGCGCGGAAGCTCGACTCCTGCTCGGTCACGGCCAGCACCGAGCACACGTTCGCGAGCGACGGCGCGATGCCCTGTGTCGCGAACGCGGCGTAGATGTCCGCGGCCCAGCCCGTCCGGTCCGCCAGGTTCGGCGGCAGCAACTGCGCGATCTGGCCGGGCAACTGGTCCTGGCGCGCGGGCGCGGGCGGTTCCTGGGTGGCGCAACCGGCGAGGACCAGGCACACCGCGACCGCCATGCGACGCAATCCCATGGCCCTTCCCACTTTCAGATGTCATCAACGCTTCAACGAGTCCACCTGCTTTGTCAGGCGGCAGCGCAGCGAGCAGCAGTGCAATGTCGTCGACGATTGCCTGCAACTGTTCGGAGCGTACGGCGACAAGACCGAGTCCCGGCCACCCGCACGAACGACGATTCGCGCGCACAGCGCATCCATGGCGGCTCCAACGACTTCTCGAAGGACCTCATCTCCCGCCGGTCGTGATCACGGGGCGCAACGCCCTTCATTCGCTGCCGGCCGGACGGACGCCAGTGCGCTCGACCTTCTCACTGCCAGGCTGGGTTAGCCAAGCCGTGACCCATGCCTCCCAGCCGGGAGCCGATTGATAACGTATATATGCGTCATCTATCACAAAAACCGTTCATTTTTGCCTGATTTGGGATATTTTTCCCACGTGAACACGAAAGCTCAAAGTTCGGCTGCGCTCCAACAAGCGATCCTCCGCGTCCTTCGCGCACTCATCCGGGTGCTGGTGAGGCACGGCGTGACGCTGCCCGCCTTCGTCGAACTCGCCAAGCGCGCCTATGTCGATGTCGCGCTCAGAGACTTCGCGATCCCCGGCCGCAAGCCGTCGGTGTCGCGCGCCGCGCTTCTGACCGGTCTAACCCGCAAAGAGGCGCAGCGCATCGTTGACGACGAGGGATCGGGTGCGGACAGCGCTTATGCCCTGCCCGAGAGCCGCGCCGCCCGCGTCGTTGCCGGGTGGGTCAGGGACGCCGATTTCCATGGGCCGGATGGCGAGCCGCTGGCACTGCGCTTTGAAGGCGCGGAACCCACCTTCTCGACGCTGGTCCGCCGCTTTAGCGGCGATGTTCCCCCCCGTGCGGTGCTCGACGAACTGAGGCGCGTGGGAACCGTCGAGCGCCTGGAAGACGGGTCGCTGAAGTTGTTGACGCGCGTCTACATCCCGCGCACGAGTGACGCTGCGAAACTCGGCATCCTTGCGGCAGACGTGCCCTACCTCATCGGGACGATCGACCACAACTTGCAGGGGCTCGAGCCGAGCCGCTTCCAGCGCAAGGTGATGTACGACAACCTGCCGTTGGAGGCGATGGACGAGTTTCGTGCCATCTCGTCCCGGCATGCCCAGGAACTGATCGAACTGCTCGACCGCTGGCTCGCGGAGCACGACCGGGATGCCAACCCGGCCGTCTCGGGCAGCGGTCGCATGCGCGCCGGCGTCGGCGTATTCAGCTTCGAAGAAGTCATCGAACCACGGACCGAGCGCACATCGAAACAAGCGTCCGTGCGCCGTCGCACGCGCTCTTTGGAGCAGGGAGAAGTCAAATGAACGAGCGCAAGTTTCCGCGTGCCGCACTGCTCGCGGCCTGCCTCGGCATCATCGCCGCCTGCGGCGGTGGCACCGATGGCACCGGCAGCCCCGTCCCATCGGCCGCTGGCATCACCACCAGCGGCGTGATGACGAAGGGCAGCGTGATCGTCAACGGTGTGCGCTTCGACGACTCCGCCGCGACCGTGTCCGACGATCGCGGCCGCACGGCCTCCGGCCTGGCCAACGGCATGGTGGTCAAGTTGCGTGGCCGCAGGATCGACAGCAGCAGCGGCATAGCCGAACGCATCGATGTCGAGAACGAACTTCGCGCGGCGATCGCCTCGCTCAGTCCCGCGTCCAGCCCGCCGTCGTTCGTCGCCGCCGGCATCACCGTGCTGGTGGAAAGCGAGACCGTCTTCGCCAACGCAGCCGGTTTCGCCGCGCTGAGCACGGGCGACCGTGTCGAGGTCCATGGGCTGCGCGACGCGGGCGGCAAACTGCGGGCCTCGCGCGTCGAACTCGTGGGCGCGGGTTCGGGGGCCGACGAACTGCGTGGCGCGGCATCTTCGATCGATACCGGCGCCAATAGCTTCGTAATGAACGGCACCATCACCGTCAACTACGCGACCGCCGTCTTCAGCCCGGCGGGCACCGGCGAATCCTCGCTCCGCAACGGCACCGTGGTAGAGGTCCGCGGCACTCTGGCCGGCAATGAGTTCACCGCGACTCAGGTGGACTTCGAGGATCTGAAAGACGACAACTTGCGGGGCAGGGCCGACGAGGAGCAGGAAGTCGAGGGCTTCGTCAGCGGCTTCACCGCCCACCCGGGCAGCTTCCTGGTCAACGGGCGCAGTGTGACCACCACCTCGAGCACGCGCTTCGAAGACGGCACGGGCGGCGACCTCGCCAACAACGTCAAGGTCGAGGTCGAAGGCATCGTCAATTCACAGGGCGTGCTGGTGGCGAGCAAGGTCGAGTTCCACAACATCCGCGTTCAACTCCGCGGGCGCGCGACCGCAGTCGATGCGGCCGCGGGCACGATCGTCGTTCTCGGCCAGACGGTGCGGTCCACCAACCTGACCCGGATCGAAACCCGCAGCAGCAGCGGCGGCTCGACCTCGCTCGTCGATCTCGTCCCGAACGTCGATTGCGTGGAAGTGCGGGCAACCGTCGAAGGCTCCAGCATCGTCGCCGAAGAGATCAAGGAGCCCGACAGTTGCGGCAAGGAACGGGTCCAGGCGGCAGTCAGTGCGAAGAACGAATCCACCTTCACCCTGACATTCTTCGGCACTCTGAACGCATCGCTCGCCAACACCCCCCGGTTCCTCGACCGCAACGAACAGGCGATCAGTCGAGCGCAGTTCTTCGCCGCGGTGGTGCCGGCCAGCGCGACGTCGCCCGGCACCCTGGTCGAGATCGAAGGCAACACGCTCGGTGCGGTGGAGACGGCTGAGCTCAAGGACTGAAGTGAGGGCTTCCAGTTCACACCGGTCAAGGCGCGCCGATTACGCACGCCTCACCGGGTGAACCGGACGCAGTGCGGTGCGTGGCGGTCACACCGTTCACCGTAGATTGACCCGCCGGTCACCGCGCTCCGATGACTTGCCAGTAGTCGGCACAAGCCACCGGAGTCATTGCTGAGCGGCCGAAGACGCGACGTCGGGCCTCCCGTCGAATCGTCCCTGGCCAGGTTGACTTGTTGTACCCAATGGGAGACGTAAATGAAGAATCGAAAGCTCGGTAGACCGGTATTCCGGCTCACGGCGGCCGCGCTCGCCGTCAGCCTGTTGTTTGGTTGTGGCGGCGGGAGCGACACCAGCTCCGTGCCGCTCGGACAGCCGGCTCCGGTCGCTGCCCCATCGGCGACCGTCCAGTCCGTGTCCGTCGTCGAGACCGCCACGATGATGTCGGTCAAGGCGGACGTGCGCACCGCCGGCAAGCCGATGTTGTACGAAGCGCAGTCACTGCAGTACACGTTCGCGGCTCAAATCGACGCCGGCCCGAACAAGGGCGTCGCGCTGACCGGCCTGCTCATATTAAAGGGCGAACGCGAAGATGACGGCTACACGGAAGTCGAAGGACGGCTCTTCCCGGACGAAAGCCCGACGCTGCCGCCCCCGGGTGAAGATCTGAAGGAAAAGTTCAAGACAGACCGCAAGGAACTGAAGGCGGCGCTGCGGGCCGACATCAAGGCCCTGTCGGAAGACCTGAAACTTGCGCTTTCGAACGGCGCAGTCCCCGGCTCCACTGGGCTGAGCGATGCGCAGAAGGAGGCCCTGGCGCTGTTCAGGACGAAGTTTCGTGAGCGCATGGCCGAGTACCGGGCTGCGCTGAGCGCGCTGGTCGCCGAATACCGTGCGGCATGCGACAGCAGACGGCCTGCAGGTGACGACGACGATGAGGACGACGAACGAGCCGCCAGGGGCTTCGAGGTTCACGGCAGGATCGAACCGGGCGGCGCGATCGTGCTGAGCGTTGACCTCGGCGACCGAGGCAAGATCCGCGCGACCGGACTCGTTGACGCCGATGGCAGCGTGAAAGGCACACTGACCGGCCCCGCTGACGGTGACACGGGCACCTGGACGGCAACGGCAACCGTGGATTCGCCCCCGCCACCGCCGCCGCCGCCACCACCACCGCCACCGACGACACCACCGCCGCCGCCCCCGCCACCGCCGCCGCCCCCGCCACCGCCGCCGCCGCCACCACCGCCACCGCCACCGACGACACCACCGCCGCCGCCGCCACCGCCGCCGCCACCGCCGCCGCCGCCACCGCCGCCGCCGCCACCGCCGCCGCCGCCGACGGGGCCAAGTGCAGCGAACGGCAAGGTGCTCTACGGCGCTTCCTGTGCGTCGTGCCACACGGCCAATCCGGCGAACAACGTGGCCAAGGTGCTTAGGGGGGCCAACAATCCGACCCTGATCGCTGACGCAATCGCTAGAGGCACGGGCGGTATGGGCACGCTCGCCGGGAGGCTGACTTCTGCTGAGTTGGCCGACATCGCGGCCTATCTCGCGACGCCCAACATCTAGGTTGGCGTGAACTGCGGGCGGCGCCCCGAGGGGGCCGCCCGCCGATGAAGAAGGCCCGACCCGCTCCTCGGCTCACTCGCTGTCGCGGGGACGACAGGGCGAAGAGAATGGTCTCCGCGGTCGACCGCTTGCGTGGTTTCTTTAGGCGTCGTTCATGCCCGTCACGCGGCCGACGGAACTCGAGGTGCGCGTGTCGACGACAGGTCTCCTGATTCGCGAGCGGATGCAGTAGGCCGACCCGCGGCGCGAAGTGAAACCGGATGCTTGGAGTAGTTGGGGTGGCTGATGGGACTCGAACCCACGACAACCGGAATCACAATCCGGGACTCTACCAACTGAGCTACAGCCACCACTCTGAAACTTGCGCCCCCGGCCGCTTGGCGGCCGCCCCCGTGGGGGCACGCGATGAGCTTGGGGCGGCCCTGCGCTTATCGCTAGAACTGGCCTGCCCGACAGGACTCGAACCTGTGACCCCCAGCTTAGAAGGCTGGTGCTCTATCCAGCTGAGCTACGGGCAGAAGTCGAAAGCACTGCGGGCGCGCCCCCTGGTGCGGCGCTGGTCGGGGTGGAGAGATTCGAACTCCCGACATCCTGCTCCCAAAGCAGGCGCGCTACCAGACTGCGCTACACCCCGTGGGCCGCGAATGATAGCACCGGGCCCTCCCCGGCCGTGTTCAGTCGGCACTTCGAAGCGCCGCCCGGCGACCGCGCTCCACGTCGACGAGCGCGAGCACCAGCAGCCCGGCGACGAAGTACAGGCCCGTGATCATCATCGCCAGCCGGTGGTTGTTCTCGGTGACCCACGTGACGAGACCGTAGGTCACCGGACCGAGGATGGCCGACAGCCACACAGCGGAGTTCCACAGCCCGTAGAACTCCGCCAGCCGGTGTGACGGGGCGAACACGCCGACCAGCGCGCGGCCGGCCGACTGGCTGGAGCCCATGCACAGGCCGGCGATGTTGGCCGCGATCCAGAAGCCGGTCGAGTCCGTCGTCGTCGACGCAATCGCGATCATCGCGATCCAGCCGGCGATCGTCAGGGCAAGCGCCTTGCGGTGGCCGAGAGCATCCTGCACATACCCGAACGCGAAGGCACCGAGCGCGGCGGTCACGTTGACGACCAGCACGAGCGCCATCGTCTGCGCCGTCTCGAACTTCATCACCTGCTGCGCGTAGATCGCGGCGAGCGCGATCACCACGTTGAGGCCCGCCTGGTAGAGCAGCCCGCACAGCATCAGCCAGCCGAAGTCGCGGAAGTCGTGGATGTGGCGCAGCGTGTGCCACAGCCGCCGGGTCGTCGCGCGGACGCGGCCACCGACGCTTGCGCCGGCGAGCGGCTGCGCGCGTTCCTTCAGCAAGGCAAAGGTGACCAGCGACGCCGCCGCGAACAGCGCCGCGGTGATCAGCATCGTCACCGGCACATAGTGGGTCACGGGCGCGCCGCGTGCCTGGGACGCGACCACGTACGCCAGGCTCAAGCCGAGCGCCACGAGGCCCCCCAAGTAGCCGATGCTCCAGCCCCAGCCCGACACCTTGCCGAGCGCTTCGGGGCGCGACAGTTCGGGGAGGAAGGCGCTGTTGAGGGCGACGCCGGCGGCGTAGCAGAAATTGGATACGACGAGCAGGGCCGCCGCGAGCCACAGGTCGCCCGGTCCGACCAACGCCAGCGCGGCAGTGCTGACGACGCAGCCTGCCGTCACGACGCCGAGCAGGAACTTCTTGCGCGCGTGCACGTCGGCATAGGCACCAAGCAGCGGCATCAGCAGCAGGCCGACGGCATACGACGCCGACAGCACGACCGTCCACGCGAGGGTCGCCCACGGCGCATTGCCGGCCACGACGCCGACGAAGTACGCGTTGAACACGGCCGTGAGCACCACGGTCGTGTAACCGGAGTTCGCGAAGTCGTACATCGCCCACGCGAACACCTCGCGGCGCGGGACACCGGGTTTCAGCGACTGCGAATTGAAGAGAGTCATGGCGCGGCGACCGGGCAGCGATTGTGCGCCTCCGCCCGGTCGCCGGTCACGGCCGACATCCGGATGTCGCCGGCGCAGTGCTGATGTGCGCCACGTTGCAGGCGGGACAGGCGTTGCTGGGCGTGCCGGCGGGCTGAGCGGCCGCACGGCGCGGCTAGGCCGCCTTCGCCGGCTCCTGCTTCGGGATGACGATGCGCGAGGCCGGGAACACGACGGAGAAGGTGCTGCCCTTTCCGACCTCGGACTCGATGTCGAGCCTTGCGTCGTGACGCAGCAGCACGTGCTTGACGATCGCGAGACCGAGACCGGTGCCGCCGGTTTCCCGGGAGCGGCTCTTGTCTACGCGGTAGAAACGCTCCGTCAGGCGCGAAATGTGCTCCGGCGCGACACCGATGCCGGTGTCCTGCACCTCGAAGCGCCCGTCGCCGTCATCGCGCATCGACCAGGCGAGCGTGATGCGCCCGCCCTCTGGCGTGTAGCGGATCGCGTTCGACACCAGGTTGCCGAACGCGCTGCGCAGTTCCTCGCGGTTTCCCCGCAGGAACGCCTTTGCCGGACTGACCTCGACCCGGTGGCGCCCGCCCGAAAGCACCCGGGCCTCGTCGGCGACTTCGCTCATCAGCAGATGAACGTCGACGATCTCCTCCACCAGCGAACTCTCGCTCGACTCCAGTCGGGACAGCGTCAGCAGGTCCTCGACCAGGCGCGACATGCGCTGCGCCTGCTCCTGCATCAGCTTGAGGTGGTGCTGCCGCGTCGCCTCATCCTCCTGCTGCGCGTCGAGCAGCATCTCCATGAAGCCGTTGACCACGGTGAGCGGCGTGCGCAGTTCGTGCGAGACGTTCGCGATGAAGTCGCGCCGCATGGCGTCGACCTGCTCGCGCTGCGTGATATCGCGCGAGATCACCATCAGCCGGGTGCGCTCCACCTCGATGACCCGGACTTCGAGCGCCGTGTTCGGCCGGGCCATCGGCCTGAACTCGAGCGGAAGTTCGTACTGGCCGGAAGTCATGTAGCTGACGAACGCAGGGTCACGCACCAGGTTCGTGACGCGCATGCCATGGTCCCCGGTCAGCGAGAGTCCGAGATGCTCTTCCGCCACCGGATTGCACCATTCGATCTGCAGCGACAGGTCGACGAGGACGATTCCCTCCGGCAGCGCGCTGATCGTGCGCCGGAAGCGCTCCTCGTTGTCCTGCAACCGGCGCTCGTTCTGTTCCGTCGTGCGGCGGGCACGGTACAGGCGCGCGAACACCTGCGTCCAGATGCCCATTCCGTTGGGAATGTCCTCGAGCCGCGGCGCCTCGAGCCAGCCGGCCAGCAGACTGGCGTAGAACAGGTGCATCACGAGCAGCAGGCCGAGGCCGATCACGGCGACCCACAGGCCGGCTGTCCGGCCGAAGAGCCAGCCCACCGTGATCGCCAGCGCGACGAGCACGACGACCCGCAGGAACGCGGGCGTCAGTACCCGGAGGCGGTCGCGTCCGCTCATGGACTACGGTTCACGTCTCGGACCGCTGGGAAAGCCGATACCCGAGCCCGCGCACCGTCTGGACCATGAAGTGCAGGTCATGCGGGGCAAGCGCCTTGCGCAGGCGCAGCATGTGGACGTCGATGGTGCGCTCCTCGATGAACACGTGGTCACCCCACACGCCATCGAGGAGTTGCGAGCGCGAGAAGACGCGCTCGGGGTGCGCCATGAAGAAAGTGAGGAGCTTGAACTCCGTCAGGCCGATCTTCACGGGCTTGCCGTGGGCGAGCAGTTCACGGCGCGCCGAATCGAGCGTCAACGGTCCGTACTCCATCACCTCGCCCGAAAGCTCGGGCGCCCGCCGCCGGAACACGGCGCGGATGCGCGAGACGAGCTCGCGCGGGGAAAAGGGCTTCACCACGTAGTCGTCGGCACCGGCGTCGAGGCCCGCGACCTTGTCGGATTCGCTGCCCTTCGCCGTCAGCATGATGACCGGCAGCGTCCTGGTGCGCTCCTGGCCGCGGAACTCGCGCAGCAGCTCGATTCCGGGGCGATCCGGCAGCATCCAGTCGAGCAGCACGAGGTCGGGAAGTTCGCCCGACACGGCCTCGCGCGCCGCCCGCACGCTGTCGGAGCGACGGACCTTGAAACCGTTGGTCTGGCAGGCGTAGGCGACCAGTTCCTGGATGGCCGGCTCGTCCTCGACCACGAGAATCGTCGCCGACATCTAGCCCCGCGCCAGAGCGCGTTCGACCTCGTCCGGCGTCATGTGCCGCATGTCGACGCCCTGGGATATGAAGATGATGAACTCGGCGATGTTCTTCGCATGGTCGCCGATGCGCTCGATCGCCTTGGCCGCCCAGACGATGTCGAGCGAGGTGGAGATCGTGCGCGGATCCTCCATCATGAACGTGATCAGCTGCCGCAGGATCGCGCGGAAGCGGTCGTCGACGCCCTTGTCGTCCTTGATGATGGCGGCGGCGGCGGCCGTGTCCATCCTCGCGAATGCGTCCAGCGTCCGCCGGAGCATCGACACGGCGATCTCCCCCGAGTGCTGCACGTCGGGCACGCGGTGCATCCGGGTGCCGGCACCCTTCTCGTGCAACCACTTGACGGCACGTGCGATCTTGGTGGCTTCGTCCCCGATGCGCTCGATGTCCATGATCGCCTTGGCGGTGCCGATGATCATCCGCAGGTCGCCCGCCGTCGGCTGCCTGCGGGCGATCACGTGGATCACCATCTGGTCGAGCTCCAGCTCGAGGTCGTTGACCCGGCGGTCGGCATCGATCGCCTGCTGCGCGAGGTCGAGGTCGCCCTTGTCGAACGCCGCCAGCGCAGTCCTCACCTGGGACTCGACCAGCCCGCCCATGTGCAGCACGCGAGAGCGGATCGCCTCGAGTTCCTCGTCGTACTTCCGCATCGAATGGTCGCCGCTCGCCATCTTGTCCCCGTTCAGCCGAATCGGCCGGTGATGTAGTCCTCGGTTTCCTTGCGCGCCGGCTTGACGAAGATCTGGTCGGTGTCGCCGAACTCGATCATTTCGCCCAGGTACATGTACGCCGTGTAGTCGGACACGCGCGCGGCCTGCTGCATGTTGTGGGTGACGATCGCCACCGTGTAGTCGTGCTTCAGTTCGTCGATCAGTTCCTCGATCTTCGCCGTGGAGATCGGGTCGAGCGCCGAGCACGGCTCGTCGAACAGGATGATCTCGGGCTTCACGGCGATGCCGCGCGCGATGCACAGCCTCTGCTGCTGGCCGCCCGAGAGGCTGGTGCCGCTCTGGCCGAGCTTGTCCTTCACCTCGTTCCAGAGCGCCGCCTTCTTCAGCGCCCACTCCACGCGGTCGTCCATGGCCGACCGCGAGAGGCCCTCGAACAGCCGCACGCCGAACGCGATGTTGTCGTAGATCGACATCGGGAACGGCGTCGGCTTCTGGAAGATCATGCCGATCTTGGCGCGGACCAGCGCGACGTCTTCCTTGCTGGTCAGGATGTTCTCGCCGTCGACCTTGACCTCGCCTTCCGCGCGCTGCTCGGGGTAGAGTTCGAACATCCGGTTGAACACGCGCAATAGCGTGGACTTGCCGCAGCCGGACGGTCCGATGAAGGCCGTGACCTTCTTCTCCGGAATACGGAGCGTGATGGACTTCAGGGCCTGGAACTTCCCGTAGTAGAAGTTCAGGTTCTGCACGTCCATCTTGATGCGCTCTTTGGCGAGGCTCGCCGTCTGGGAAGTGGTTTCCATCGAAATCCCGTCAGTTCTTTTGCCGGAACAGCACGCGCGCGAGGATGTTCAACGCGAGCACGCCGAGGGTGATCAGGAAGACACCCGCCCACGCCAGCTCCTGCCAGTTGGTGAACGGGCTCATGGCGAACTTGAAGATGGTGACCGGCAGGTTGGCCATCGGCTGCCCGAGGTCGAGGCTGAAGAACTGGTTCGACAGCGCCGTGAAGAGCAGCGGCGCCGTCTCGCCGGCGATTCGCGCCAGCGCCAGCAGCACGCCGGTGACGACGCCGGCACGCGCGGCCTTCAACGTGACGCGCATGATCATCACCCACTTGGGCGCGCCCAGCGCCACCGCGGCCTCGCGCAACGTATCCGGGATCAGCGCCAGCATGTTCTCGGTCGTCCGCACCACCACGGGCACCACGATGAGCGCCAGCGCCAGCACACCCGCGTAGCCGGAGAAGGTGCGGGTCTGGGCGACCACGACCGCGTACACGAACAGGCCGATCACGATCGACGGCGCCGACAGCAGGATGTCGTTGATGAAGCGCGTCACCTGGCCCAGCCACCCGCGGCGGCCGTACTCGGCGAGGTAGATGCCGGCCAGGATGCCCACCGGGGTCGCGAGCGCGGTGGCTGCCGTGACCATGATCAGGGATCCGACGATCGCATTCGCGAGGCCGCCCTCCTCGACGTTGGGCGGCGGAGTGGACTCGGTGAAGGTGGCGTAGGCCAGGCCCTTGACGCCGAGCAGCAAGGTGTCCCAGAGGATCCAGATCAGCCAGACGAGGCCGAATGCCATCGCCGTCAGCGAAAGCGCAAGTGCGATGGCGTTGACGAGCTTGCGCCGGCGATGCAGCGGCAGCCGGTAATCGCCCCGGTCGGGCCGGATGGCCGGCGTGCTCATGTGCGCTTGCCCTCCCCGCGCTGCAGCTGAATCAGCAGCAGCTTCGACAGCGCGAGAACGATGAACGTGATCAGGAACAGGACCAGGCCGAGGTAGATCAGCGAAGCCTCGTGCAGGCCCGGCGTCGCCTCGGCGAACTCGTTGGCGAGCGCCGACGTGATCGAGTTCGCGGCCTCGAACAGCGAGAGCGACTCGAGCTGGTTGAAGTTGCCGATGACAAAGGTGACGGCCATCGTCTCGCCCAGCGCCCGGCCGAGGCCCAGCATGATGCCGCCGATGACGCCGGCCTTGGTGTACGGAAGGACCACGCGCGACACCACCTCCCAGGTCGTCGAGCCGAGCCCGTACGCGGACTCCTTGAGCAGGGCCGGCGTGACCTCGAAGACGTCGCGCATCACGGCCGCGATGAAAGGGATGATCATGATGGCGAGGATGATCCCCGCGGACAGGATGCCGATGCCGACGGGGGCACCCGAGAAGAGCGCGCCGAGCACCGGCACGTCACCGAAGGCGCGCTGCAGCGGTTGCTGGACGTAGGTCGCCAGCAGCGGCGAGAACACCAGCAGGCCCCACATGCCGTAGACGATCGACGGGATCGCCGCCAGCAGTTCGATCGCGGTCCCGAGCGGCCGCTTGAGCCATTTCGGGGACAGTTCGGTGAGGAACAGCGCGATGCCGAAGCTGACCGGCACCGCGATGATCAGCGCGATGATCGACGTGGCCACGGTGCCGTAGATCATCACCAGGCCGCCGAATTTTTCCTGCACCGGATCCCACTCGGAGGTCCAGAGGAACGGCAGCCCGAAGTGGCTGATCGACGGCCATGCGCCGACGAGCAGCGAGAGAATGATGCCCAGCAGCATCAGCAGCGTCAGGATCGCCGCCCCACGCGTCAGGACGGCGAACACGACATCTCCCAGCGTCCCCGCCTTTCGCACCGGCGGTTGGTCGGGCATCTGCATCGTGGCGTTTTCGTGGCGGGTGGACGAGGTGGAAAGTGTAGCGTCCAACGGGCGTCTCCCCGGGGTGTGCGCTCCCGAGGGGAGCGCGAGCGTGGCTGGAACGCGCAGGCCCGGGCTCGAGAGCCCGGGCCGTGCTGGTTGCTTACTTGAAGCCGACCGGCTTGCCGGAACCGTCCGCGATCTTGCCCCACTGCTGGCGGATCTGGTCTTCGACCGACTGCGGCAGCGGAACGTAATCGAGCTCGTCGGACATCTTGTCGCCGTTGGCGAAGGCCCAGTCGAAGAAGCGCAGGGCCTGCGTAGCCTGCTGCGGCTTGTCCTGCTTCGTGTGCATCATGATGAACGTCGCACCGGTGATCGGCCATGCGTCCTTGCCGGGCTGGTTCGTCAGGATCTGGTAGAAGCACCGATTCCAGTCCGCGCCGGCCGCGGCCGCCTTGAACGAGGTGTCCTCCGGCGCCACGAAGCTGCCGCTCGAGTTCTGAAGCAGGGCGTACGCAAGCTTGTTCTGCTTCGCGTAGGCGTACTCGACGTAGCCGATCGAGTTCGGCAGTCGCTGCACGAAGGCCGAGACGCCCTCGTTGCCCTTGCCGCCCGCGCCCGTCGGCCAGTTGACCGCGGTGCCTTCACCGGCCTTTGCCTTCCACTCGGGGTTCACCTTCGACAGGTAATTGGTGAAGATGAACGTCGTGCCCGAGCCGTCGGCCCGACGCACGACGGCGATCTGGGCGTCCGGCAGCTTCAGGCCCGGATTCAGCGCAGTGATCGCCGGATCGTTCCACTTCGTGATCTTGCCGAGGTAGATGTCCCCGAGCACAGGTCCGGTCAGGCGCAGCTGGCGCGTGGCGATGCCGGCGATGTTGATCACCGGCACGACGCCGCCGATCACCGTCGGAAACTGGATCAGGCCATCCTTGGCCAGTTCCTCGTCGGTCAGCGGCATGTCGGATGCGCCGAAATCGACGGTCTTGCCGCGGATCTGGCGCAGCCCGGCGCCGGAGCCCACGGACTGGTAGTTGACGCGCACACCGGTAGCCTTGTTGTAGGCGTCCGCCCACTTGGCGTACAGCGGCGCCGGGAAGGTCGCGCCCGCGCCCGTGACCTGTTGCGCCAGGGCGCTCGTGGCGGTCGCGGCGACCAGCAGGCCGGCGAACGCGGTCTTCAATCCAACGATCTTCATTCCATGCTCCTCTCGAGTCATGAGGCAAAAGGTTTTCTGAACGAGGCGAGTGTAGGAACCGGATGTGACCGTTCGGTTACACGCAGACTGAAAAAACCCTCGAATGCCGGCCGTGGCACGCCCGATCCTGGGCTCCGTGTCACGGACCTGTCACACCGGCCGCCTAGTGTCAAAGCGAACCACAAGGGTTCACCTTCCGTCGTGTCGCCCGTCAATCCGGATGCCCATCTCAACCGCGAGCTGTCGCTGCTCGCATTCAACGAGCGCGTGCTCGCCATGGCCACGCGCGAGGATGTCCCCCTGGCCGAGCGGCTGCGCTACATCTGCATTGTCTCTTCCAACCTGGACGAGTTCTTCGAGGTGCGGTTGTCCGACCTGACCGAGGATGTCCGGACAGACCGGAGCGGTCTGTCGGCGGGCGCCTATCGCAGCATCCTGGGACGGGCGCATCGCCTCGTGCGCCGGCAGTACGGGCTGTTCAACGAAGTCATCATGCCGGCGCTCGAGGAACGCGGCGTCGTCATCGTGAACCATGCGCAGCGCTCGCCGGAGCAGCGGGAATGGGTACGCGACTACTTCCAGCGCGAAGTGCGTCCGCTGCTCTCGCCGATCGGGCTCGACCCGTCGCATCCGTTTCCGCAGGTCCTCAACAAGTCGCTGAACTTCATCCTGCAGCTGGAGGGCAAGGACGCCTTCGGGCGGCCGTCCGCCACCGCGATCCTGAAGGTGCCGCGCGTGCTGCCGCGCGTGATTCCGGTGCCGGACGCGCTGGCCGGCGGCAGGACGGCGTTCGTGCTGCTCACATCGGCCATACGAGCGCACCTGCAGGATCTGTTTCCGGACCGGCAGGTGACCGGCTTCTCGCAGTTCCGCGTGACGCGCGACTCGGACCTCACCGTCGACGAACAGGAAGTGCGCAACCTGCGCCAGGCGATGCGCATGGAGCTGACGCAGCGCCACTTCGGCAATGCGGTCCGCCTCGAAGTGCGGCAGACCTGTCCGCAACCGC
This sequence comes from uncultured beta proteobacterium, assembly GCA_963707725.1. Taxonomy (GTDB): domain Bacteria; phylum Pseudomonadota; class Gammaproteobacteria; order Burkholderiales; family Burkholderiaceae_F; genus JAOUJD01. The sequence continues at coordinate 80,951 of CAVPRE010000016.1, forward strand.
TGCAGCAACTGCTGCGAGAGCAGTTCCAGTTGCCCGAGGAAGCCGTGTTCCGCGTCGACGGCCCGGTCAACCTCGTTCGGCTGAACCAGCTGGTCGATCACCTGACGCAGGCCGAACTGCGCTGGCCCCCGTCCCTGCCGGCATGGCCCGCCCGGCTACCGCGCGGCGCCGACATCTTCGCCGCGCTGCAGCAGGGCGACCTCCTGCTGCATCACCCCTACGAGAGCTTCGAGCCGGTGACCGAGTTCCTGCGCCAGGCCGGCACCGATCCGGCGGTCGCGGCGATCCGGATGACGCTGTACCGGACAGGCATCAGCTCCACGGTGGTCGACCTGCTGGAGGAAGCCGCCCGGCGCGGCAAGGAGGTCACCGCCGTCGTCGAACTGAAGGCCCGTTTCGACGAGGAGGCCAACATCAACCTCGCCGAGCGTCTCGAGGCCGTCGGCGCACAGGTCGTGTACGGCGTCATGGGCCTGAAGACGCACGGCAAGGCCACGCAGGTCCTGCGCCGTGAGGTGGTGGAAGGCCGGCCAGCGCTCGTTCCATATGTCCATCTCGGGACGGGCAACTATCACTCGACCACGACGAAGCTGTACACCGACTTCGGAATGCTGACTGCCAATCCGGATATCTGCGCGGATGTGGACAAGGTATTCATGCACCTGACGAGCCTGACGAAGGTCGAGCGCCTGAAGCACCTGTGGCTGGCGCCGTTCACCCTCCACCGCAACCTGCTGAAGGCACTCGGCAACGAAGTCGCGGCGGCAACGGCTGGCAAGCCGGCGCGGGTCATCGCGAAGATGAACTCGCTGACGGACGAAGCGATGATCGACGCACTGTATGCGGCATCGCGGGCCGGGGTCAGGATCGACCTCATCGTTCGTGGCGCGTGCGCGCTGCGCCCCGGTGTGAAAGGCCTGTCGGAGAACATCAGGGTCCGCTCGATCGTCGGTCGGTTCCTCGAGCATCACCGGATCTACTACTTCGAGAATGGCGGCGATCCGCTCGTCTACCTGTCGAGCGCGGACTGGATGGGACGCAACCTGTTCCGCCGGATCGAGATCGCCTGGCCCGTGCTGGATCCGAAGCTTGCAAAGCGCGTGCTGGTCGAAGGGCTGAAGCCGTACCTGGAAGACACGATGGAAGCGTGGACGCTCGGCGCGGACGGCCGGTACCGCGCGCCGCGGCGACCCAGGCAGGGCAGTTGCGCGCAGCACCGGCTGCTCGCCGAACTCGCCGACAGCGTGGGAGCCGGCTGATGGACCTCGTGCTGTGGCGCCACGCGGAGGCGGAGTCCGGCGAACCCGATGAGGGGCGCAAGCTGACCCCGAAGGGCGAGAAGCAGGCGAAGCGGGTCGCCGAGTGGCTGCACAACCGCCTGCCTGATACCGCGAAGATCCTATCGAGTCCAGCCAAGCGCGCGCAGCAGACGGCTCAGGCCCTCGCCGAGGCGTCCCACCGCAAGGTCAAGAACATGGAAGCTCTCGCGCCGGACGCGACCGTCGACGAGATACTGGACGCCGTCGGCTGGACCGCCGGCAAGGGAACGCTCGTGGTGGTCGGCCACCAGCCGACCCTGGGGCGCGTCGCCAGTCGCCTGCTCGCGGGAAGGGAACGCGACTGGCCCATCAAGAAGGGGGCCGTGATCTGGATCAGTCACCGCGAGTCCAACGGTGACGCCGAGCCGATCCTGCGCGCGGCGATCGGCCCGGAACTGGCCTGAAGCCGCGAGGCGCGGTCACAGGTTGCGCCGCGCCTGTCATGCGTCTGTCACTCGGGCACTCTAGTGTTCCGGCGATTCGCGGCCTGCACTCCCGTCGGGCCGCCATCTTGCAAGAGGAGAAGAGATGAATCGCCGAGCGCTGCTGCTCAGTCTGCTGTCAGTGTCCCTGGTGGGTTGCGCCTCCATGCAGCCGCAGACCGTGAACCAGGTCATCGCGTCCGATCCCAACCTTTCGACCCTCAGCGGGTTGATCAAGCAGGCTGGACTGACCGAGACCCTGGCCGGTGCCGGGCCCTTCACGGTGTTCGCCCCCACCAACGAGGCATTCAAGAAGGTGCCAGCGAAGACGATGGGCGAACTGGCGGCGGACAAGGACCTGCTGAAGAGCGTGCTGACCTTCCACGTCGTGCCGGTGAAGCTGAACGTGGCCGACGTCAAGCCGGGCAACGTGAAGACTGTCAACGGCGCCAACCTGCCGCTGGCCCGCGCCGGAACCTTCGTCACCGCCGAAGAAGCGATGGTGACGGGCGCCGATCGGCCCGCCAGCAACGGCGTGGTCCAGGTCATCGATCGCGTGCTGCTGCCGCCCATGAAGCGCTGACCCCGGGCCTCCCGAACCTGAGGCCGGTTGCCCGGAGCGACCGTGTCATCAGTGCACCGATGACATGTCATGGACGTGTCATCGGTGCGTCATCATTCGATGGTCAGCAGCGTGGGAAGATGTCACATCGGTTCTTCCACTGAATCCCCATGAACGCCATCAAGCAGGTCCGCAAGTACCTGGAGCAGCACCCCACCCGCAAGTCGTCGTTCTTCCTGGCTGACCTCGTCGAGGCCCTCGCCGAGGAACGCGAGATCCCGCTGCGGGATCTCTACGAACTCGACCACGAGGCCTTCGAACTCGCCATCGAACTGATCAAGGACTGGCGGCTCGACCGCTATTACGCGGCTCGCATCAGGTTGTTCGACGTCGTGCTGGCGGGGTTGCCAAGACGGAACAAACAGGGCCCGAGCGACGAGCCGCCCTCGAGCTGACGCGCCCGTCGCCGGACCTGCTTGTCGCCGTCGACGACATCGACCGGCGTTTCGCGCGACACTTCGAGGTGTCGTTGGACGACGCCGCCTGATCGACACCGGCCGTCGGAGCGCCATGCAGGACACGAACACCGAGATCGAACTGAAGCTCGCCCTTGTCAAGGGCAGCCTCGCGCGTGCGCGCCGCGCGATCGGCGACGTCCATCTCGAGCAGACGGCCATCGAGGACGTCTACTACGACACTCCGGACGCCAGCCTGCGCCGGCGCGGCCTGGTGCTCCGACTGCGGCGCGACGGCGACCGGTGGCTGCAGACGCTGAAGGCCGCGAGCAGCGGGCACAGCGTCGTCCCGGTGCGCGGCGAGTGGGAAGTCGCCCTGCCCAAGCGCAAATCGGCCCCCGCGCTCGACCTCGAGCGTTTCGAGATCACGCCGCTGCGGGTTCTGCTGCGGGCCGGCCTCGAAGCCGACTCGCTCGTGCCGGTCTTCCGCACCCGGATCTCGCGGCGACGGGGAGTCCTGGTGCATGGGACCTCGCAGATCGAAGTGGCGCTGGATCAGGGCGAACTGCGCGCACGCGTGGAGGGCCGGAAGCGACGCCAGCCGGTGGCCGAAGTGGAGCTCGAGCTGAAGTCGGGTCGCCCGCAGGACCTGCTGGACGTGGGAAGCGCGCTGGTGAAGCAGGGACACGGAGTGACTCTCGTTCCCGCCCTGCGCAGCAAGGCGGAGCGCGGCTATGGCCTTGCCTCGCGCGACGGCATGGGGGCAGCCCGCGCCTCGGCCGGCGGCTTCGCCGCGCGGCTTCGCGCCGAAATGCCGACCGCGCAGGCGCTGAGGGAAGTCATCCGGCACGGCATCGCGCTGGTCGTCGCGAATGCCGATGCGCTGCGCGGCGATCCCGCCAGCGAGCACGTCCACCAGGCGCGCGTTGCGCTACGGCGCATGCGCTCCGCGATCCGCGCGTTCGATCCGTACGGCGAGGACTGGCCCGCACGGCTGGGCAAGGGACTGCACTGGCTCGCGCAGACGCTTGGAGCGGCGCGCGACTGCGACGTCATCGTCGAGCAGACCTTGCCGGCGATCCTGTCGTCGGCACCCGTGGACGACGCGGACCAGCGACTGTTGCGCCGCACCGCGCGGCGTGAGCAGGCACGGGCGATCAGGCGGGTCGTCGCCGCGGTCAGTTCGCGGCGCTATGCCCGGCTCGTGCTCCGGATCGCGCGCTGGTCCATGGTGGATCCGGCCGCGGCGACGGGCAGCATCGGCGAGACGGCTGCGTCGCTGCTGGAGCAGGCGGCCGACCGGCTCTTCAAGGACGCGCGCTCGTTCAGCCACCTCGGCCAGGCGAAGCGACACCGGGTGCGGATCCACGCGAAGCGGCTGCGCTACGCCCTCGACCTGCTCGCGCCCTCGCTGCCCGGCCGCGGGGCTGCCGACTACATCGAAGCGCTGGCTGCGCTGCAGGACACCCTGGGCGAACTGAACGACGCGTCGGTGGCGCTCGCTCGCCTGGCCGACGCCCTCCCCGCGGACTCCATCAGGGCTCCGAAGGAGTGGTTCGATCGCATCGAGCCAGGACTTGTCGCCCAGGCGGCACGGCAGTTGAACGCGCTCGATCGCCGGCCGCGTCCGTGGTCGATCGTCCAGCCCGGTGGCTGAAGCGATGCTCGTCCTGATCAACCTGGACGGTGCCGTCGCACGCCGCGCCTCGATGGAAGCGCAGTTGGAAGCGGCGGGCCTGGCGGCGGAACGGGTCGGAGTCGATCTGCGCGGCGTGGCTCGTGATCGCGCGCGGGAGATGGCACGAGCTGCATTTCCGGCGTTCCGTTTCGGCGGCCTGCTGAGCGGCCCCGAGATCGGTTGCTGGCTGTCGCACCTGACGGCCTGGCAGCGCGCGGTCGACGCCCGCGTGTCCGCCTGCACGGTGATCGAGGACGACCTCGTCCTGCAGCCTCACTTCGCCGAAGCCCATTGGCGGCTCACGCGCGCGGCGCGGCACGACGTCGTCTACCTCGGCACGTCGTCGCGCAACATCTCGATGCGCCGTCCGGAGGCGTGCGGACCGTTCCATCTTCATCGCGCGATCGGCGGCATCCTCAACACGTGGGGCTATGTCGTGCGCACGGAGTTCGCGTCGCGATTCCTCGCTGCCGGCGGCCCGGTCACGCGTCCGATCGATCACGTCATCGGTGGCGGCTCGCGCCGCTGTCGTCCCGACCTCGCCGTGCTGCTCCCGCCGGCGGTCAGCGAAAACGCGGTCGTCGCGAGCGACTCCCAGATCGCTCCGTTCACCGGCCGCCCTGACCGCGCGGTCCTGGTCGAGGAACTGCGTCGCAGGTTCCTGTCGAGCCGGCTCGGCGACGCGTACTACGCCGCGATGACCCGCCTGTTCTGACCGGCCGTTCCCGGCGCGGATACGGCCGCGCCAAGTCCGCTTCCACAGCGCCGAATCCTTCGCATGACGAAATGCACCGGGCCTACCGGTCTCGCGATGCGGCAAGCCTGGCAAGGGCCTTGACGCCGGTCATGGAGTCCTCGCTCGAGTTCATGGAACTGTCATCAAACCGTGCGTAACCGTGTGGGAGACTGCCCACCCAACGGAAGCGGGGAACGCAACAGTGAAAGCCATTCACGACATCCGTCGCTATCTCAGCGACCATTCCGAATCACCTTCCGCGCAAGTCCTCTCGCGCCTGCCGGCAACGCTGTCGAAGGAAGAGTCGCTGCCGCTGAGCGAGTTGTACACGCTGGACTGGGAGTCCTTCGAGCTTGCGATCGACCTGCTGCGCGACTGGCGCATCGATCGCTATTACGCCGACCGCACGAACCTCTTCACTGCGCCTTCAAAGCAGCCGGCGCGCAGTCCCGAGCTCTAGACCGCTCGGTAGCGGCGCTTTACACATGTGAATGCGCGGCACTGCCGCGCATTCACACGCGCCCGCCGCGAGGCCCGCAGCGTCGGTCTGCCCGGTGGCCGCTGCATCGCGCTTCCCCGCCCGATGCGTCCACGAAAAAACGGGGGGCTTGCGCCCCCCGAACCCAGGCAGACACAGGTACTCGTAGCTACACGCCGATCACGCCGCCGTCGTCGCGCGTGATGACGATGGTCGCCGACCGTGGACGGCTCGAGCCGCCGTCGGGCCAGTGGCTGGTGAACAGGTCCGGGCTGCCGATGTCGGTGGCCGCCGTATCCTCACCCGGATGCTGGATGTTCAGGAACAGCGCGCGCCCGTCTGGCGACTCAGCGAGCCCGGTGATCTCGCACTCGACCGGACCGACCAGGAAGCGGCGCAGCTTCGTGCCGAGGCTGGCGCCGACGTAGGTCTGCACCTCCTTGGTCGCGCCGGTCGCGTCCGTGTTCGTGATCGTCTTCACGCCGCCATCGCCGACCGCACCGGGTAGCGAGGCCAGCAGCATGCAGTTGGTCACGTCGGTGTAGGCGCCGTCGTCGGTCTGGATCCAGCAGACGTTGGTCGCCTTCGAGAACCACAGGCCGTCCGGGCTCGAGAAGTCGTTGTCCGCTGTCAACCCGGAGATGTTGACGTTGACCGCGTCCGCGGTCGATCGCGCGCCGAACAGGAAGATGTCCCAGTCGAACTTGGTCGCGGCGGGGTCGCCCGCGGCCTCGAGCCACCGGATGATGTGGCCGTTCGGATTGCCGCGCTGATCCCTTCCATTGTCGGTACGCGGGTCGTTGTAGTGGCGCGGGTTCGCGGCATCCGTCGCCGCGAGGCTGCGCAGCGTCGCGCTGTTGTTCGTCAGCGTCATGTACACGGCGCCGGTGACCGGATCGACCGCGCCCCACTCCGGACGGTCCATCTTCGTCGCGCCGACGACGTCGGCGGCGAGCCGCGGAATTGATCAGCACGTCGGCCTGGTCGGCGAACGGGTACACCGTGCTCGCCGCCGTGATGCCGTTCACGCCGAACGACAGTTCGAGCCAGTTGCCGGTGCCGTCGGCGTTGAACTTCGCGACGTAGAGCTTGCCGTCGTCGAGGTACTTGTCACCAGCCGCGAGGCCGCGGCTCGCGTCGACCGGGTCCCAGCTGGCATTCGACACGTACTTGTAGATGTACTCGTTGCGCGAGTCGCAGCCCATGTACCAGACGAGCGGCTTGCCCGCCTCGACCCTGGCGATCCAGGCGCCCTCGTGCGCGAAGCGGCCCATCGCGGTGCGCTTCTTCGGGGTGGAGTTCGGCGCGAACGGGTCGATCTCGACGTTCCAGCCGTAGGTGTTCGGGCCGTTGCGGTAGTCATCCGCCGCGCTGGCGCCGAGCGCCATGGCATTCCAGCGGCCATACAGGTTGTCCGGCGTGTCGGGCGTGACCGTGGCCCACAGTTCCCGGCCGTTGCCCCGGACCCCGTAGCGCCCGAGCGACTTCAGTTCCTTCGCGCTGCGGTTCGCGTTGTCCGTCGCCTCGATGCGACGGAAGTAGCCGGCCCAGTTCTCCTCGCACGCAAGGTACGTATTCCAAGGCGTGTAGCCGCTGGCGCAATTGTTCACGGTGCCGCGCGTGCGCGTGCCGTCCGTGGAGTACTTCGTCACCATGGACGAGCTTCCCGCCGCCGGCCCCGCAAGCTCCATCTCGGTCAGCGTGTGGACGCGGCGGTTGAATGGCGAGTTCTTCCGGTAGCTCCACGAGCCGTCCGCGGCCCGACTGACTTCGACGGTCGACACGCCGTGGACGTAGAACTCCTTCAGCACCTCGTCGGGCGCGGTTCGCGCCGCCCCCGTGCCCGTGCCGCTGATCGTCGGCCCGTTGACGTGCAGGAAGACCGGTGTGATCGCCTCGTGGTTCTGCACCAGCAGGCCGCGGGCGCTCGCTGCGGCATCGTTCGTTCCGGTCGCACCGATTCCGAAGTAGTGCATGCCGTCGTGATGGTCACCCGCGCGCCACGCGTAGGTGCTCGCTTCGTCGGTGCCATCGTTCGCATACTCGGGAATCTTGTCGGCGATCGGATCGCCGAGTCGCAGCAGCACGCTCGCGGTGTAGCCCTCAGGCACGACGAGCGCGTCGGCGAGCGACTTCGGCACGGCGGTGAATCCGAGCGCGGTCGGTCGGGTCGGTGCAGGCGATCTCCCGGGCCCGCGCGCCGGTGCCCGCGCAGCGCTGGCGTCGGGTGCCGATGCTGGCGCAGCGGATGCAATCGCGTCATCGCTGCCCCCGCAACCGGCAAGCAGGGAAGTACCACCGATGAAAGAAAGGGCCGCGGCTCCGAATCCGCCGCGCAGCAGGCCGCGGCGCGCGGGATCCTGCAGGCGGGACTCGACCAGGTCGTTGATGTGCGGGTTGCTGGAAGTGTTCGTGGTTTCGTCTTCGTACGACATTGAGTGTGGCTCCGAAGGGGATGTGGTCGCGCGCTTCGACAGGAAGCAGCGCGAGTGTCGATGCGCGATGTGACGCTCGCGTGAACACAACCCGCCGCGCGACGGGCGAAAGCACGGAGCCTGCCTGTCACGCCGACGTCATCGACACGCCGTACCCTGCGGTTCCCATGATCGGAAAGTTGCTCTACCGCTGGTCCGCGTGGGATGCGACGGCCCGCCCGGACTCCCCCGCCGGGCGCGCGCCGTCGCAGGCCGGGGGCCTCGCGCCGCTGCCGGCCGACCAGCCTCCGGCGCCGACGCAGCATTACCGAGCGATCTTCATCTCGGACGTGCACCTCGGCACGCGCGGCTGCAAGGCGTCCTACCTGCTCGACTTCCTGCGGCACAACGAATCCGACATGCTGTATCTCGTCGGCGACATCATCGACGGCTGGGCAATTGCGAAGGACTGGCACTGGCCGCAGGCGCACAACGACATCGTCCAGAAGGTGCTGCGCAAGGCGCGCAAGGGCACGCGCGTGGTGTACGTGCCAGGCAATCACGATTCGAGTCGGCGCGCCAGTTCACGGGGCTGCAGTTTGGCGGCATCGCGATGCCGCGAAGTGACGCACGTCCACACGACCGCGGCGGGCGCCTCCTGGGGTCGTCCACGGCGACTTCGCCGACGGCGTGATGCGGCACGCGCGCTGGCTCGCCTACGTCGGCGACACCGCCTACGAGTTCAGCCTCTGGCTGAACCACCAGCTGAACCGCGTGCGCGTGCGCCTCGGCTCCCCGTACTGGAGCCTGTCGCAGTACCTGAAGCACCGCGTGAAGAACGCCGTGAGCTTCATCTTCGACTTCGAGCAGGTGACTGCTGCGCGAGGCACGGCGCCACGGCTACGACGGCGTCGTCTGCGGACACATCCACAAGGCCGAGATCCGCGACGTCGACGGCATGACGTACGCGAACGACGGCGACTGGGTCGAGAGCCTCACCGCGCTGGTCGAGACGCTCGACGGTCACCTGCAGATCATCACGTGGGACCGCCTGCGCGCCCCGGTGCAGGCCGGCGTGCGCTGGAACGATGAAAACGAAACCGCGGGCCTCCCGGCACCGCGCGTCACCGAGGAGACCACCGCATGAGGATCGTGACGATCACCGACGCCTGGCATCCGCAGGTCAACGGCGTGGTGCGGACCATCGAGGCAACCAACCGCGAACTGGTGAAGGCCGGCCACACCGTTGCGGTCATCGGTCCCGACCAGTTCGCCGCATTGCCCTGCCCGGGCTATGCGGAGATCCGGCTGTCGCTCTTTCCCTATGGCCGCCTCGTGCAACTGCTCGACGAGCAACTCGAGTCCGAACGCAGCGTGGCGTTCCACGTCGCCACCGAAGGCCCACTCGGCCATGCCGCGCGCCGCTACTGCCTCGCGCGCTGCCTGCCGTTCACCACCGCGTACCACACGCGGTTCCCGCAGTACCTGAAGGCGATGTTCCGCGTTCCAGAGCCGTGGACCTACGGCTTCCTGCGCCGCTTCCACGGCAAGGCGTCGTTCGTGATGGCGCCGACCCTCACGGTCGAGGAGCGAACTGCGCGCCAACGGTCTCGACAACGTCGCGCGCTGGACGCGCGGCGTCGACCTCGACGTGTTCCATCCGCGCGACGAACGCGTGCTGGCCGACCTGCCGCGCCCGCTCTTCCTGTATGTCGGCCGCGTGTCGGTGGAGAAGAACATCCAGGCCTTTCTCCGTCTCGACCTGCCCGGCACGAAGGTCGTCGCCGGCGTCGGGCCCGCGCTCGAGACGCTGAAGCAGCGATTCCCGGAAGTGCACTTCGTCGGCGTGCTCGGGTTCACGGAACTCGCGCGGCTCTACAGTTCCGCCGACGTATTCGTCTTCCCGAGCCGGACGGACACTTTCGGGCTCGTCATGCTCGAAGCGCTGGCGTGCGGAACGCCGGTCGCGGCGTTTCCGGTGCAGGGGCCGATCGATGTCGTTGGAGGATCCGGCGTGGCCGTGCTGGACGATGACCTGCAGAAGGCCGCCCTGCTCGCCCTGCGGATCGACCGCGCCGAGTGCCGCCGGTACGCGGAGCGCCACTCGTGGCGCGCCGCCACGCAGCAGTTCATCTGGCTGCAGCAGGCGGCCGCGAAGGTGCCGGCCGAGAGGATCGTGTCCCGGCGGGCGTGAAGCCCGCTAGTGCGTCGCGACCGGTCCGACGACCGCCGCCAGGCGATGCGCCATCGCCTCCGCGATCTCGACTTCGCGCGCTTCCACCATCACCCGCAGCACGGGCTCGGTTCCGGAGGGCCTGATCAACACGCGTCCGGCGCCGTTCAGTTCGCGCTCGACCTCGCCGACGGCGCTGACCAGGCCGTCGTGCGCCTTCCAGTCGAAGCCGCGCTCGACCTTCGCGTTGACGAGCGCCTGCGGCATCAGGGCCAGGTCGGCCGTCAGGCCGGCGAGCGTCTGCTGCTGCCGGCGCATCGCGCTCAGGACCTGCAGCGCGCTGACGATGCCGTCGCCGGTCGTGTGGCAGTCGAGGGTCAGCAGGTGGCCCGACCCTTCGCCGCCGACCAGCCAGCCCTTCTCCTCCAGCATCTCGAGCACGTAGCGATCGCCGACCTTCGCGCGCGCGAACGGCACGCCGAGCTCGCGGAAGCGGCGCTCGAGCGCGTAGTTCGTCATCAGCGTGCCGACCACGCCGTCCACGGTGCCGCGGCGCATGCGCTCGCGCACGATGACGTACAGCAGCTCGTCGCCGTTGTAGATGCGGCCGTCGGCGTCGACCATCACGAGGCGGTCCGCGTCGCCGTCGAGCGCGATGCCGACATCGGCCTGGTTCGACTGGACGGCCTGTGCGAGATGCGGCGCGTGCAGCGCGCCGACGCCGTCGTTGATGTTCATGCCGTTGGGCGACGCGCCGAGCGAGATCACCTCGGCGCCGAGTTCGTGGAAGACCGGCGGCGCGACGTGGTAGGCCGCGCCGTGCGCGCTGTCGACCACGATCTTCAGGTCCTTCAGGTCGAGTTCGTTCGGGAAGGTGCGCTTGCAGAACTCGATGTAGCGGCCGGCCGCGTCGTCGAGCCGGCGCGCCTTGCCGAGGTTCTTCGAACTGACGCACTGCAGCGGCTTGTCGAGTTCAGCTTCGATCGCCGCCTCGACCGCATCGGGCAGCTTCTTGCCGTGCGCCGAGAAGAACTTGATGCCGTTGTCCGGATACGGATTGTGCGAGGCGCTGATGACGATGCCGGCGTCGAGCCGGAGCGCGCGCGTGAGATACGCGACGCCAGGCGTCGGCAACGGGCCGCACAGCACGACGTCGACCCCGGCGCTCGACAGGCCGGCCTCGAGCGCGGCCTCGAGCATGTAGCCCGAGATGCGGGTGTCCTTGCCGATCAGCACCGCGGGGCGATGTCCTGCCGTCGTGCTGGTCAGGGCGCGTCCGGCCGCCTGGCCGAGCCGCAGAACGAACTCCGGCGTGATCGGCACTTCGCCGACCGTTCCGCGCACTCCATCCGTCCCGAAATACTTGCGACTCACAGCTTCTCTCCCTGGCCTTGCATGGCCTCCCAGACGCGCAGGCCGTCGCGCGTGGCGGCCACGTCATGCACCCTCAGCACCCGCGCGCCGCGCTCGGCCGCCAGCACCGCGCCGACCACAGAGGCCGTCGCGCGCTCGCCGACCGCCCGCCCGGTCACTGCGCCGAGCATCGACTTGCGCGAGAGCCCGGCGACCACCGGGCAGCCCAGCGACGTGAAGCGCTGCAGTTCGCGGAGCAACGTGAAATTATGCTCGACCGTCTTGCCGAAGCCGAATCCGGGGTCCAGCGCGATCCGTTCGTGTGGGACGCCGGCAGCCTCGAGCACGCCGAGCCGTTCGCGCAGGAACACGCGGACCTCGGCGACGACGTCTTCGTAGCGCGGCGCCATCTGCATCGTGCGCGGCATGCCCTGCATGTGCATCAGCACGACGCCGCAGGCGATGTCGGCCACGGCATCGACGGCGCCGGGCGCCTGCAGGGCGCGGATATCGTTGATGATCGCGGCCCCGGCGCCGATCGCCGCGCGCATCACCTCCGGCTTGCTCGTGTCCACCGACAGCGGCACACCCTCGCGCGCGAGCGACTCGACGAGCGGAACGACCCGCTCGAGTTCCTCGTCCAGCGTCACGTCGGCGGCCCCGGGGCGCGTCGACTCGCCGCCGATGTCGAGGATGTCGGCGCCTTCCTCGACCAGCCGCAGCGCATGCGCCAGCGCCGTGCCATGCGTGGGATGCTGGCCGCCATCGGAAAACGAGTCGGGCGTGACGTTGACGATGCCCATGATCAGCGGCCGCGCCAGCGAGAGCACGCGGCCGCGCACCGCCCACGCGGTCGCGTTGTGATGACCCTGTCCGGGATCGCGCTTCATGCCGGAATTCTAGGCGGCGGCCCCAAGCGCCGAAGGCGAAAGAAAAGGGCCGGAATGATCCGGCCCCTGCTTTCGATCGTGTCGGTCAGGCGGGCTGCGCGGCGCCTTCGACTCCGCCGCTCGCCGACTTGCCTCCGGCCGGTGGCGTCGAACTGGTCGACTTGGGCGGGCGTGGCGGCTTGCCGGCGATGATGTCGTCGATCTGGTCGCTGTCGATGGTTTCCCAGTCGAGCAGCGCCCGGGCCATCGCTTCGACCTTGTCGCGGTTCTCCTCGATCAGGCGCCGTGCCAGTCCGTACTGTTCGTCGATGATGCGGCGGATCTCGGCGTCGACCTTGCGCATCGTCTCTTCCGACACGTGCGTGGTCTTGGTGATCGAGCGGCCGAGGAAGACTTCGCCCTCGTTCTCCGCGTAGACCATCGGACCCAGCGCGTCGCTCATGCCGTAGCGGGTGACCATGTCGCGCGCCATCTGGGTCGCGCGCTCGAAGTCGTTGCTGGCGCCGGTGGTCATCTGGTTCATGAACACTTCTTCGGCAATGCGACCGCCGAACAGCACCGCGATGCGCGACAGCAGGTACTGGCGGTCGTAGGCGTACCGGTCCTGCTCCGGCAACTGCATCGTCAGGCCGAGGGCGCGGCCGCGCGGGATGATCGTGACCTTGTGCACCGGGTCGGACTTCGGCACCAGCTTGGCCACCAGCGCGTGGCCCGACTCGTGGTACGCCGTATTGGTCCGCTCCTCCTCCGACATGACCATGGATTTGCGCTCCGCGCCCATCATGACCTTGTCCTTGGCCTTCTCGAAGTCGGTCATCTCGACCACGCGCGCATTGCGCCGCGCGGCGAACAGCGCCGCCTCGTTGACGAGGTTGGCGAGGTCCGCGCCCGAGAAGCCCGGTGTGCCGCGGGCGATCACGTCGGCCTTGACGTCGGCGCCGATCGGCACCTTGCGCATGTGCACGCTCAGGATCTGCTCGCGGCCGCGGATGTCGGGCAGCGGCACCACCACCTGGCGGTCGAAGCGGCCCGGGCGCAGCAGCGCCGGGTCGAGCACGTCCGGGCGGTTGGTCGCCGCGATGACGATGACGCCCATGCCGGTCTCGAAGCCATCCATCTCGACCAGCATCTGGTTCAGCGTCTGTTCGCGCTCGTCGTTCCCGCCCCCCAGTCCGGCTCCCCGCTGGCGGCCGACCGCGTCAATTTCATCGATGAAGATGATGCAGGGCGCGTGCTTCTTCGCGTTCTCGAACATGTCGCGCACGCGCGCCGCGCCGACGCCGACGAACATCTCGACGAAGTCGGAACCCGAGATCGAGAAGAACGGCACCTTGGCCTCGCCGGCGATGGCCTTGGCGAGCAAGGTCTTGCCGGTACCCGGGGAGCCGACCAGCAGCACGCCGCGGGGAATCCGGCCGCCGAGCTTCTGGAACTTGGACGGGTCGCGGAGGAACTCGACCAGCTCGTGCACCTCTTCCTTGGCCTCGTCGCAGCCGGCGACGTCAGCGAAGGTGATGCTGTTGTTGGTCTCGTCCAGCATGCGGGCGCGCGACTTGCCGAACGAGAATGCACCGCCTCGTCCGCCGCCCTGCATCTGACGCATGAAAAAGATCCAGACGCCGATCAGCAGCAGCATCGGGAACCAGGAGACGAAGATCGTCGTCAGCAGCGACTGCTCTTCCTCGGGCTTGCCGAATACCTGGACGCCGGACTTCATCAGGTCGGACACCATCCAGGCATCGCCCGGGGAGGTCAGCGTGTAGCGCGCCCCCTCGGCCGGCGTGACCTGCAGCGTGCGGCCCTGGACCTCGACGCGCTTGATCTTGCCCGCCTTGGCCTCCTCCAGGAACTGGGTGTAGCTCACGGACTCGGCCGGCTTCTGGCGACTTTCGAACTGCTTGAAGACCGTGAACAGGACGAGCGCGATCACCATCCAGATGGCGGCTTTCGCGAACATGTTGTTGTTCAACCTGGTACTCCTTGGTGAATCGTCTCGCGCGTCGTTTCCGGGACGACTCGAGTGAATCGGGGGCCTTCGGCCGGAGCCGGATCGGGGCAGGAAAGAGTGGTTCGAATCATTCTAAACCCGCACTGCCCCGCCTATGACCAAGTAGAGGGCGAGTGCCGGGCATTTCAAGGTCATTGCCCATGCGGCGAGGGACGGAATTACCCGACCTCGGGCGCACGCAGCCCGCGGGCCAGCAGGTAAACCTCGGCCGAACTCTCCCGGGACGCGGCGGGTTTGCGCACGGCCACGGATCGAAAACTGCGTTTCAGCCGCTCCACGAACTGGCTGTGACCGCTGCCCTGGAATGCCTTGACGAGGAATGCGCCGTCCGGCTTGAGGTGGTTGACGGCAAACTCGAGCGCAAGTTCCGCGACCAGCAGGCTGCGGGCGGCATCGGCGGCAGCGACTCCTGAAAGATTGGGCGCCATGTCCGACACGACGACGTCGACCTTCACGCCCTCGAGCTTCGCTTCCAGCTCCTGCTCGACGGCTTCCTCCCGGAAGTCGCCCTGGATCACGTCGACGTCCGGCAGCGGCTCCATCGGCAGGATGTCGAGCGCAAGCACCCGGCCGCTCAGCTTCCCGCGCCGGCTCAGCCGCTCCCGGATCACCTGGGTCCAGCTGCCGGGCGCAGCACCCAGGTCGACGACGATGGCACCGGGCCGCAGGAGCCTGTCCTTGTCGTCGATCTCCGTCAGCTTGTAGGCCGCGCGCGAGCGGTAGCCCGTCCTGGACCGATCGCTTCACGAACGGGTCCGACAGGTGGCGCTCGATCCACTCCCGGTTGGAGCGGTGCTTCTTCTTGGCTTGCGGCATGTTCCCTGCAAACTCTGCGGATTGGCGGCGAATCCGGTTGAAGCCGGACTCCGCGCCGCTAGACTGTAAACGGAGGATACAAATGGCCGAGATTCAACTCACCCCGAAGGAACGGCAGGCGCTCAAGGCCCTCGCACATGGCCTGAAGCCGGTCGTGCTGCTCGGCTCGGCCGGGCTGTCGCCGGCGGTCGTCAAGGAAATCGACCGCGCGCTGGTGGCCCACGAACTCATCAAGGTGAAGGTGCCGGGCGACGACCGCACCGAACGCGAGGAACTCTTCGCTTCGCTGGCGGAAAGTCTTGCCGCGGCCCGCGTGCAGGCGATCGGCAAGCTGCTGGTGCTGTTCCGGCCTGCCCCCGAGGAAGCGGAGCAGGCGCCCGCGGCCCCTCGCCAGAAAGGGAGTCGCACCATGCGTACCGAAAATCGCTCTCCCAAGGCCCCGGCAACCACGCCCCGCGGCAAGTCACCCGTCCCGGGGGGCGGCCGCGCGAAGGCGGGACGAAGGGATGCCGAGCGGGTGAATCGCGGCACCGTGCCGCGCCTCGATCCAGGCACGGCCCGTCGCGCCGTCGGGCGGACCAACGCGCCCAAGGGCGGGCGCGGCAAGTAGCGCACCGCCGGTCGCCTACCCGTAGGCGACCGAGATGATCGAGTAGGTCCGCTTGCCGGCGGGGGCGAGCACTTCCGCCGTGTCGCCTTCGCTCCTGCCGATCAGCGCGCGCGCGATCGGGCTCGAGATCGAGACCAGCCCGGCCTTGATGTCGCCTTCGTCGTCGCCGACGATCTGGTACTTGACCACCTCGCCCGAGACTTCATCCTCGAGTTCGACCGTCGCGCCGAACACCACCCGGCCGGCCGCGTCCACCGTCGCCGGGTCGATGATCTGCAGGCTCGACAGCTTGCCCTCGAGTTCCTTGATCCGGCCCTCGATGAAGCCCTGGCGCTCGCGTGCGGCGTCGTACTCCGCGTTCTCGGACAGGTCGCCCTTCTCGCGCGCTTCCTTGATGGCCTGGATGACGGCCGGCCGGTCCACCGAGCGCAGGCGCTGCAGTTCGGCCTTGAGTCTTTCGGCGCCACGCGCCGTGATCGGTATTGCACGCATATCCATCCAGAACACGAGGGAAAAACAAAGCCCCGGCAAAGCCGGGGCCGCGAAAACAATGTAGCCAAAGGCCCGGGGGCTTGCAACACCCCGGGGGCGATCGCTCAGTGCCGGACGGACGCTTCCTGGCCGGCGTTCCGGGCCAGCGAGCGGTGCAGGCCCTGGATGTCGTACACCTCGAGGTTCGCGAGGTGCTTCATGCCTTCGATGGCCGCGCGACCACCCGCGATCGTCGTGTAGTACGTGACGCGCTGGGCGAGCGCCGTGGTGCGGATCGAGCGCGAGTCGGCGATCTGGCTGCGCACTTCACTGACGGTCGTGATCACGAGCTGGATGTCGCCGTTCTTCAGCAGGTCGACGATGTGCGGGCGGCCGTCCTTGACCTTGTTGACCGCCTTCACCGGTATGCCGGCCTGCTCGATCGCCTGCGCCGTGCCACGCGTGGCGGCCAGGTTGTACCCCATGTCGTGCAGCAGCTGCGCGAGGGCGATGGTCTTCTGCTTGTCGGCATCCTTCACGCTCAGCAGCACCGTGCCCTTGTCCGGCAGCGACGTGCCGGCGCCGAGCTGCGACTTGAACAGCGCCTCGCCGAAGGTCGTGCCCACGCCCATCACCTCGCCGGTGGAGCGCATCTCGGGCCCGAGCAGCGGGTCGACGCCCTGGAACTTGGCGAACGGGAACACCGCCTCCTTCACCGAGAAGTACGGCGGGACGATCTCGCCTTCCACGCCCTGCTGGTCCAGCGTGATGCCGACCATCGACAGCGCGGCGATCTTCGCGAGCGGCATGCCGGTCGCCTTCGACACGAAGGGCACCGTGCGGGACGCGCGCGGGTTCACCTCGAGCACGTAGATGGTCGCCTTGCCGTCCTGCTTCTGGATCGCGAACTGCACGTTCATCAGGCCGACGACCTTCAGCGCCTTCGCCATCAGCGCCGTCTGCTCGCGCAGCTCGTCGATCAGCGATGCCGGCAGCGAGTACGGCGGCAGCGAGCACGCCGAGTCGCCCGAGTGCACCCCGGCCTGCTCGATGTGCTCCATCACGCCGCCGATCAGCACGCGCTGGCCGTCGCACAGGCAGTCGACGTCGACCTCGATCGCGTCGTCGAGGAAGCGGTCGAGCAGCACCGGCGAATCGTTGCTGACCTTGACCGCCTCGCGCATGTAGCGCTCGAGGTCGCGCGGATCGTGCACGATCTCCATCGCGCGGCCGCCGAGCACGTAGCTCGGGCGCACGACGAGCGGGTAGCCGATCTCCTCGGCGAGGCGCAGCGCCTCGTCCTCCGTGCGCGCCGTGCGGTTCGGCGGCTGCTTCAGGTCGAGTTGCCGCAGCAGCGTCTGGAAGCGTTCGCGGTCCTCGGCGATGTCGATCGAGTCCGGCGAGGTGCCGATGATCGGCACGCCGTTGGCCTCGAGGTCGCGCGCGAGCTTCAGCGGCGTCTGCCCGCCGTACTGCACGATCACGCCGAACGGCTTTTCCTTGTCGACGATCTCGAGCACGTCCTCGAGCGTCAGCGGCTCGAAGTACAGGCGGTCGGACGTGTCGTAGTCGGTCGACACGGTCTCGGGGTTGCAGTTGACCATGATGGTCTCGAACCCGCTGTCGCGCAGCGCGAACGCGGCGTGCACGCAGCAGTAGTCGAACTCGATGCCCTGCCCGATGCGGTTCGGCCCGCCGCCGAGCACGATGACTTTCCTGCGGTCGGTCGGGTTCGCCTCGCACTCGTCCTCGTAGGTCGAGTACATGTAGGCGGTGGTCGTCGCGAACTCGGCCGCGCACGTGTCGACGCGCTTGAACACCGGGCGCACGCCGAGCTTCAGGCGCGCGGCACGCACCTCGGCCGAGCGCACCCCCAGGAGCTTCGCGAGTCGACGATCCGAGAATCCCTTGCGCTTCAGGAAGCGCAGTTCGTCGGCCGAGAGCCCGGCAAGCCCGCGACCCTTCAGCCGGCCTTCGATCTGCACCAGTTCCTCGATCTGCGCCAGGAACCAGGGGTCGATCGCCGTTTCCTCGAACACCTCGGACAGCGTCATGCCGATGCGGAAGGCATCGCCGACGAACCAGATGCGGTTCGGCCCCGGCTCGCCGATCTCCTCGATGATCTCGTCACGATCGGTCGAGTGCTCGTCGAGCCCGTCGGAGCCGACCTCGAGGCCGCGCAGCGCCTTCTGGAACGACTCCTGGAAGGTGCGGCCGATCGCCATCACCTCGCCCACCGACTTCATCTGTGTGGTGAGGTGGTTGTCCGCCTGCGGGAACTTCTCGAACGCGAAGCGCGGGATCTTGGTGACGACGTAGTCGATCGTCGGCTCGAACGACGCCGGCGTCGCGCCGCCGGTGATCTCGTTGCGCAGTTCGTCGAGCGTGTACCCGACGGCGAGCTTGGCGGCGACCTTGGCGATCGGGAAGCCGGTGGCCTTCGACGCCAGCGCCGACGAACGCGACACGCGCGGGTTCATCTCGATCACGATCATCCGGCCGTCGGCCGGGTTGATCGAGAACTGCACGTTGCTGCCGCCGGTGTCGACGCCGATCTCGCGCAGGATCGCGATCGACGCGTCGCGCATCAGCTGGTATTCCTTGTCGGTCAGCGTCTGCGCCGGCGCCACGGTGATCGAGTCGCCGGTGTGGATGCCCATCGGGTCCAGGTTCTCGATCGAGCACACGATGATGCAGTTGTCCGCCTTGTCGCGGACGACCTCCATCTCGTATTCCTTCCAGCCGATCAGCGACTCCTCGATCAGCAGCTCGCGCGTCGGCGACAGGTCGAGCCCGCGCTGGCAGATCGCGACGAACTCCTCCATGTTGTAGGCGATGCCGCCACCGGTGCCGCCCAGCGTGAAGCTCGGCCGGATCACCGCGGGGAAACCGAGCCGCTCCTGCACCTGCAGCGCCTCGGCGAGCGAGTGCGCGATGCCGGAGCGCGCGGAAGCGAGCCCGATGCGGGTCATCGCCTCCTTGAATTTCAGCCGGTCCTCGGCCTTCTCGATCGCCGCCGGCGAGGCGCCGATCAACTCGACTTCGTACTTGTTCAGGACACCGTTCTTGTAGAGGTCCATCGCGCAGTTGAGCGCGGTCTGCCCGCCCATCGTCGGCAGGATCGCGTCGGGCCTCTCCTTGGCGATGATGCGTTCGACGACCTGCCACGTGATCGGCTCGATGTACGTGACATCGGCCGTCTCGGGGTCGGTCATGATCGTCGCCGGGTTGCTGTTGACGAGGATGACCTTGTAGCCCTCCTGCCGCAGCGCCTTGCACGCCTGCGCGCCGGAGTAGTCGAACTCGCACGCCTGGCCGATGACGATCGGTCCGGCGCCAATGATCAGGATGCTCTCGAGGTCAGCGCGACGCGGCATCGGGGGCCTTGTAGTTTTCGGGGGCGAGCCGGCGCTCGACCACCTCGATCATGATGTGGATGACCTTGATGTGCAGTTCCTGCACGCGGTCGGCGTAGCGGCCCGCCGGAGTGACGACCGCGATGTCGGCGAGTTCGGTCAGCGGTGTGCCACCACGTCCCGTGAGCGCGATGACGCGAACACCGAGCCGCCTCGCCGCCTGCGCGGCCGCGACGACGTTCCGGCTGGTGCCGCTGGTGGAGATCGCGAGCAGGACGTCGCCGGCGCGGCCGTGGGCCTCGACGAAGCGCGCGAACACCTGGTCGTAGCCGTAGTCGTTGCCGACGCATGACAGGTGGCTCGGGTCGGCGATCGCCATCGCCGCATACCCGGGGCGGTTGTCGCGGAAGCGGCCCGTCAGTTCCTCGGCGAAGTGCATCGCGTCGCACATCGAGCCGCCGTTGCCGCATGCGTAGGCACGGCCGCCTGCGGCGAACGTGTCCGCGAGCACCTGTCCGGCGCGGGCAATCGCCGCGAGCGTCGCCTCGTCGCCGTACAGGCGCTCGAGGCTAGCCGCTGCCTCGGCGAGCGCCGCGCGAACCGCTGCGACGTCGCTCATCGGGCGGCCTCCATCAGCTTCACGAAACGGTCGAACAGGTCGCCGATGTCGTGCGGGCCCGGGCTCGCTTCGGGGTGGCCCTGGAAGCAGAACGCCGGCGCGTCCGTCAGCGCGAAGCCCTGCAGCGAGCCGTCGAACAGCGACACGTGGGTCACGCGCACGTTCGCGGGCAGCGACTTCTCGTCGACCGCGAAGCCGTGGTTCTGGCTGGTGATGTAGACCTTGCGCGACTCGACGTCGACCACCGGGTGGTTGGCCCCATGGTGGCCGAACTTCATCTTCAGCGTGCGGCCGCCGACCGCCAGGCCCATGATCTGGTGCCCGAGGCAGATGCCGAAGGTCGGCAGCCTGCGCGCGATGAACGCCCGCGCCGCGTCGATCGCGTAGGTGCACGGCTCGGGGTCCCCCGGGCCGTTCGACAGGAAGATGCCGTCGGGCGCGAGCTTCAGCACCTCGTCCACCGGCGTCTGCGCCGGCACCACCGTGATGCGGCAGCCGCGGTCGGCCATCAGGCGCAGGATGTTCCGCTTCACGCCGTAGTCGAATGCGACGACGTGGAAGCGGAAGGCGTCTGGCGTGACGCAGCCCGGCGTGCCGTCGGCCCGCGCGAGCCGCCACGTTCCCTCGGTCCAGGCGTAGGACTGCCGCGTGCTGACGACCCTGGCGAGATCCTGCCCGGCCATCCCCGGATAGGCCCTCGCCTGCGCCAGCGCGTCCCGCACCATCGCGTCGGTCAGCGGCTGGCCTTCGCCGGCCGCGACGATCACGCCCGCCTGCGCGCCGTGCTCACGGAGAATGCGCGTCAGCTTGCGGGTGTCGATGTCGGCGATGCCGACGATGCCTTCGTCGCGCAGGTACGTGGACAGGTCGCGCTGCATCCGGAAGTTCGACGGACGCTGCGGCAGGTCGCGGATCACGAGGCCGGCGGCGAACACTCGCGGCGCCTCGACGTCCTCGTCGTTCACGCCGGTGTTGCCGATGTGCGGGTACGTCAGCGTGACGATCTGGCCGGCGTACGACGGATCGGTCAGGATCTCCTGGTACCCGGTCATCGCCGTGTTGAAGACGACTTCTCCGAGCGTGCTGCCAGGCGCGCCGATCGAACGGCCGCGAAAGATCGTTCCGTCGGCCAGCACGAGGGCCGCGACGGGACGCGGATCAACAATCAGGGGGGCCAACGAAACTCCTTCGCGCAGCTTGGCGGCCTGCGGACGCCTGCGCCGCGATGCACGGGATGACCGACCTGCGTCTCCCGAAATTTGGCTGCAGATAAACTCGCGGATTATATCGTGACAGCGCCGCGCGACCCGGCCGCCCCCATGCCCTCCCGACTGGACGGACTCAAGCAGTGGACGACGATCGTCGCCGACACCGGCGATCTCGCCGCCATCGAACGGCTGCGCCCGCGCGACGCGACCACGAACCCGTCGCTCATCCTGAAGGCGGCGCAGAAGCCGGAGTACCGGCCGCTGCTGGTCGACACGCTGCGCGCGCACCGCGCCGAACCGCTCGCCGCGCAGCTCGACCGCGTGCTGGTGGCGTTCGGCGCGCGGATCCTCGGCCTGATCGACGGCCGCGTCTCGACCGAGGTCGACGCGCGCCTGTCCTTCGACTCGCGCGCGACCATCGAGAAGGCGCGGCACCTGATCGCGCTCTACGAAGCGCTCGGCGTTTCGCGCGGGCGCGTGCTGATCAAGATCGCGTCGACCTGGGAAGGCATCCGCGCGGCGGAAGTGCTCGAGCGGGAAGGCATCCACTGCAACTTGACGCTGCTGTTCGCGATGCCGCAGGCCGAGGCGTGCGCGCAGGCGGGCGTGACGCTGATCTCGCCCTTCGTCGGCCGCATCTACGACTGGCACAGGAAGGCCGCCGGCAGCCAGTGGGACGAGGCCGCCATGAGCGGCGCCAGCGATCCCGGCGTGCGTTCCGTCCGCGCCATCTTCGCGCGCCTGAAGGGCGGGGGCTACCGGACCGAGGTGATGGGCGCGAGCTTCCGCAGCGTCGGCCAGGTGCTGGCGCTCGCCGGCTGCGACCTGCTGACGATCAGCCCGGAACTGCTCGACGAACTGGCCTCGTCCACGGGTGAAGTGCCCCGGGCCCTCGACGTCGCCCAGGCAGAGCGCGCCCCGCCGATCGACCTCACCGAGCGCGCGTTCCGCTGGAGCCTGAACGAAGACGCGATGGCGACCGAGAAGCTCGCCGAGGGCATCCGCGCGTTCGCGGCCGACGCCGGCAAGCTGGAGACGATCATCGCCGGACTCGACATGTCGTGCTGATCATTCCGTACCAGACCCGTTTCACCTCGGGGTCGTTGCCGGTGGTCACGCTCGCGCTGATCCTCGTCAACGCGCTCGTCTACTTCGTGTTCCAGGCGGGCGACCGCGCGGCCAGCCAGAACGCGGCGGCGTACTACTTCAGCTCGGACCTGCCCGCGATCGAACTGCCGCGGTTCGCCGCGGTGCTGGAGCAGCGCGGCGATCCGCGCGCTGTGCGCGTCCTGCGCGCGGTGAACGCGCAGCCGCGCAGCCCGGAGTCGCCGGCGATCCTTGCAGCGATGCAGCACGACCGCGAGTTCATGCGCGACCTGAAGGGCGGAGTGCTCCTGCCGGCCAGCGATCCCGCGTACGAAGCCTGGCGCCAGCAGCGCGAACGCTTCGAGAGCCTGCTGAAGGAGGTCTTCACCGAGCGGTTCGCGCTCCAGCCCGGCGGCAGCTGGTCCGGGCTGCTGACTCACCAGTTCCTGCACGGCAACGCGATGCACTGGTTCGGAAACATGCTCGTGCTGCTGCTCGCCGGCCCGTTCGCCGAAGCGGCGCTCGGACGGATGCGCTTCCTGCTCGCCTACCTGTTCAGTGGCGCCTGCGCCGGAGCGCTGTTCCTGTCGTTCAACGGCCAGGCGCTGGTGGGTGCCTCCGGCGCGATCGCCGGGGCCATGGCGATGGTCGCGGTGCTCTACGGCACGCGCAAGGTGCCGGTGTTCTACTGGCTCTTCGTCTACTTCAATACCGCGCGGGTTCCGGCGCTGCTGCTGCTTCCGGTCTGGCTCGTGATCGAGGCCATGCAGTGGGCCCTGTCGCCCGGCTCGCGCGTCGCCTACACCGCGCACATCGGCGGCTTCCTGGCGGGGGCGCTCGCGGCCTGGCTGCTCAGATCCGGCCACCGGCCGGAGGTGCAGAAGATCCTCGACGAGCAGTTCGCCGGCGAGGACGACCGCGATCGCCGCGCCACGCTGCTCGACGAAGCGCAGCAGGCGGCGGCCCGGCTCGACACGCGGCGCGCCGCGCGCGCGTACGCGCAGCTGCTGACCTACGAGCCCGGCAACGCCAGCCACGCGACCGCGTACTTCAACATGGCGCTGCTCGGTCGCCATCCGGAGACGCTGCTCGACGCGACCGTGCGAGCACTGTCGATACGCGACCCGTCCGCGCGCGCCCAGCTGCAGCCGGCCTACGCGAAGATGAGCCAGCCCAACGTCGCCGCGCTGCTTCCGGTGGATGAACAACTGCGGCTGGTCCGGCGCCTCGCCGGCGCGCGCGAGGACGCCGCGGCGCTGCGGGTGCTCGATGCACTGACCGCGAACGAGGCCACGCGGAGTCGTCACGCGGACGCGATCGCCGACTGCATGGCGACGCTGATCAGGATGTATTCGCGCAGCGGAGCGCAGAGCGAGGCGGCTCAGGTGAGAGCGCGGCTTTCCGCCCGCTTTCCGTCGATCGCCAGTGCGTCCGATGCCGGCGCACCTGCGACACCGTGGCGCCTCACGCAAGGCGGCCACTCCGAGCTCGACATCGACCTCGACTCGACGCCACGGTCGCGGTCCTGAGCCGGACGCGGCCGCCGTTGCCGCCGGACTACTTCTCCATCCGGCGCATCACCTCGAGGTAGCGCTCGGCCTCCACGGCGGCCGGGGTTCCGGCGTGGCGCTTGACGACGTACCGCAGGATGCGCCTGGCGTCCTCCGGCTTGTTGCCGTGTTCCGCCATCAGCTGGGCCCCGATCAGGTAGGCGCGGGGGACATCCGGGTGATCCGGGTGCTTCCTGTCGAACGCGCGGACCAGTTGTCCCGCGATCTTCGGCTTGCCGGCGCGCAGCGCCGCCTGCGCCAGGGGGACGATGTTGCCCACCTCGCGCATCGTCCAGTCCGGGCTCCGGGTCAGCGTGTCCTCGTAGAGGTCCATCGCTTCCCGCCAGTTCTCCGACTTCACGAGCAGCGTCATGTAGTGCTCCGCGTGCGACTCGATCGCCAAGGCGTCGCCGTCCGCCGTCAGCAACCGGTGGTAACGCCCGTGCAGCGCGAGGTCATTCGGCCGGTCGCGCAGGTCCTCGCCCAGCAGTCCGAGCGCCTCCTTGATCTCGCCGGCCGCGATCATCTGTCCGATCAGCAATTCGCGCGTCCGCGTCCGCGAGTCTGCCCCGTGCGCCCGGGCGACGGTCCGGACCCGCTCCTCGCCCGGGCCGACCACCGAAATGTCGAGCGTGCCGGCGTACTGGTACATGGCGTAGCCGATCAGCGCGCAGATGACGTAGGTGAAGTACCAGAAGCCCACCCCCATGAAGAAGAGCAGCGCGACTCCGCCGAACCCGATCGCCGTTTTCGGTCCGCCAGCCAGTCCGAGCGCTCCCGCGCCCAGCCCGCCGGCTACGGCGAGCGCCGCCATGCCGTAGGTGCGGCACAGGTCGGCACAGAACACGAACGCGGCCAGCGCCGCGTATGGCTTGCCGATGCGCTGGATCAGCGCCACGAGCTCCGCGGGATTCAGCGCGGCGCGCAGGCGGCCCGTGATGACGAGGCGCATCGTGGCCGCCGGCATGACCACGACGAACAGCCCGAGCCAGACCAGCAGGGTGAAGAACTCGCTGCCGCCGGTGAGCAGCGCCGCGAGGCCGAGTACCAGCCCGAAGACGAAGTTCATCGCGACGAACTTGTACGGCAGGTACGGGCTGACGAGGTCCTCGTCCGACAGCGGATAGGCGCCCGGCTGGAGGAAACCGCGGGACGATCGCTCGATGATCTTGAAGCCGTAGCGTGCTCCGATGACGAGCACGGCGAGGATTCCGGCCAGGCCGGCAAGGACCCCCAGCACGCCGAGGAAGAAGAGCGCGAACGCGATCACGCCAGCGACGGCGAGTCCGGCGATGCGCGTCAGCACGGCGCGATCGAGCGGCAGCGTGAAGAACCGGTGGATGCGCTGCCAGAACGGCTCGACGGCAGCCGCCGGATCGAATGCTTCGGTGGTGGAGGACATTGGCGTGTCGCGGGAAGGGTCTATCGCAGACTACGGGGCCGGCGATGCGCTGTCCAGAGACGGCGGCCCGGCGAAGGCCGGGTGCGTCAGAGCTTTTCGGTCTCGCCGGCGCGCGGCTGCCAGCGCATCAGGTGCGACTCGGCGCGTCCGACCACCCAGTCGAGCACCAGGGCGAACGCGGTGAGGACCAGGATGCCCGCCATCACCGTGTTGATGTCGAACGTGCCCTCGGCCTGCAGGATCAGGTAGCCCACGCCCCGCGACGAGCCCAGGTACTCGCCCACGACGGCGCCGACGAAGGCAAGGCCGACCGACGTGTGCAGCGCAAGAGAACACCCAGCTCGTGGCGCTGGGCAGGTACACATGGCGCAGCAGCTGGTTGCGGCCGGCGCCCAGCATCCGCGCGTTCGCGAGCACGGTCGGGACTCACTTCCTTCACGCCCTGGTAGACGTTGAAGAAGACGATGAAGAACACGAGCGTGAAGCCCAGCGCGACCTTCGAGGCGATGCCGAGCCCGAACCACACGGCGAAGATCGGCGCCAGGATCACGCGCGGCATGGAGTTCATCGCCTTGATGTACGGATCGAGGATGGCCGCGGCGATCGGCGACAGCGCGAGCCACATGCCGATGACGAGCCCGGCCACGGTGCCGAGCAGGAACGCCAGCACGGTTTCGAGCAGCGTCACCCACAGGTGGCCGTAGATGTCGCGGTCCGTGACGAACCACTCCCAGATGCGCGCGAAGATCTTGATCGGCTCGCCGAAGAAGAACGCCGCCTGGCGGTCGTTCTCGAACATGAACGGCGGAATCACGCCCGGCGTGGTCATCGCCCACCAGAAGACGAAGAGCACGACCAGCACCAGCGCCTGCCAGAAGCGCAAGGTCCCCGTGCGCGGACGGATGAAATTCCACATGGTCAGGCCGCCAGCTTCTGCTGGGCGTAGCCCTTCAGGACTTCCTCGCGCATTACGTCCCAGATCGCCCTGTGCAGTTCGATGAAGCGCGGCGTGATGCGCACCTCCGCCACGTCACGCGGCCGCGGCAGGTCGATCACGAATTCCCCGATGGGGTGGGATGCCGGGCCGGCCGACAGCACCACGACGCGGTCGCTCATCGCGATCGCCTCGTCGAGGTCGTGCGTGATGAAGAGCACCGCCTTGCGCTTGGCCGCCCAGAGTTCGAGGACCTCGTTCTCCATCAACTGCCGCGTCTGGATGTCGAGCGCCGAGAACGGCTCGTCCATCAGGATGATGTCCGGGTCCAGCATCGAGCGTCTGCGCCAGCGAGGTCCGCTTGCGCATGCCGCCCGACAACTGGTGCGGATAGCGGTCGCCGAAACCGCCGAGCCCGACGCGCTTGAGCCATTCGTCGGCCCGCGTCGCCGGCCTCCTGCGGATCGACACCGTGGAACTCGAGCCCCGCCATCACGTTGGCGCGCGCCGTGCGCCATGGCATCAGCGCCTCGCTCTGGAACATGTAGCCGGCGCGGCCGTTGATGCCCGGCGAGCGGCTCGCCGAACACGTGGATCGTCCCGACGCTCGGTTCCAGCAGGCCGGCGGCCACGTTCAGCAGCGTGCTCTTGCCGCAGCCCGTTGGTCCCACCACGCTGACGAACTCGCCGGGAGCGACGTCGAGCGTGACGTCGCGCACCGCCGTGTAGCGCTGGCTGCGGTCGTCGCGGCTGACGAACGTGCAGGTGATGCCGGCCAGTGACAGTGCGGGAGCGTTCATGCGGATCGGGCCGCCTGCGCGGCCCCGGGTGCGGACAGTGGCGCGGTCGCGACTAGCCCTTCGGATACTTCGCGTTCGCCTTGCGGACGAAGTCGTTCGTGTAGACCGACTTCAGGTCGAGCTTCACGCCTTTCAGCTTGTCGTCGACGCTCTGCAGCGCGCGCAGCGCGGTCGCGGCGCCCTGCTCCGGGATCATGCCGTCGGGCGAGAGCGCCTTCTGCGCCTTCAGGAACGCGTCGATGTACACGGCGCGGTCGCCGAGCAGGAAGCTCTCCGGAACCGCCTTGACGATGTCGGACGGGCCGGCCTGCTGGATCCACTTGTTCGCCCGCACGATCGCGTTGGTCAGCGCCTGCACCGTGTTCGGGTTCTTTTCGATGAACCCCACCGGCGAGTACAGCGTCGCGGCCGGCATCGGACCGCCGAAGATCGCGTCCGCCTCGGCGACGTCACGCGTGTCCGAGACGATCTTGATGTCGTTGGCGCGCGCGAGGATCGTGATCACCGGGTCGAGGTTGGAGATCGCGTCGATCTGGCCCGAGCGCAACGCGGCCACCGCGCCCTGCGAGGCGCCGACGCCGACATAGGACACGTCGCTCGGCCTCAGGCCCGCCTTCGCGAGCACGAAGTTGCACAGGATGTTGGTCGAGGAGCCCGGCGCCGTGACGCCGATCTTCTTGCCTTTCAGGTCGGCGACCGACTTGAAGTTCGGCATCGTCTTGTTGCTGACCGCGAGCACGATCTGCGGGGCGCGTCCCTGCAGCACGAAGGCCCGCATCGGCTGGCCCTTCGCCTGCATGTTGATGTTGTGCTCGAACGCGCCGGACACGACTTCAGCGCTGCCGCCGACCACCGCCTGCAGCGCCTTGGCGCCGCCGGCGAAATCGACGATGGTGACGTCGAGACCCTCCTGCTCGAAGAACTTCTTCTGCTCGGCGATGGTGAGCGGCAGGTAGTAGAGCAGGTTCTTGCCGCCCACCGCGATCGTCAGCTTCCTGCGCTCGATGTTCTGCGCCGCGCCCGTCGCCGGGAACGCCGCGACAGCGGTCGCCGCCGCGCCGGCCGCCAGCACGTCGCGGCGGGTGTACGTCTTCTTCATGAGGTCTCCTTGGTTTCTGCTTGCGTGCCCGTGCCATGCACGAGCGGCTCGAGCGATCTTAAATCACGCCATCGTCCCGCAGCACCTTGATCGCGGCCACGTCGTATCCGAGTCCGCGCAGGACGTCATCCGTATGTTCACCAAGGCGGGGGCCCAGCCATCGGGTTCCCCCGGGGGTCGCGGACAGCTTGGGCACGACCGCCGGCACCTTCATCGGCGTGCCGTCGGGGAGCGTCGCCTGCTCGAACATCTGCCGTGCCTGGAATTGCGCGTCGCGCACCATGTCGGCCACGCTGTAGATCCGCGAAACCGGCACGTCCGCGGCTGTCAGCACGGCCAGTGCCTCGTCGATCGGATGCTGCCCGCACCAGGCCTGGATCGCACCGTCGATCTCCTCGACGCGCTTCGCCCTGCCTTCGTTGCGCGCCAGCCCGGGGTCGTTGGCGAGATCCTCGCGCCCGATGGCGGCCATCAGCCGGCGGAAGATCGCGTCGCCGTTGCCCGCCACCACGATTGCCGCGCCGTCGGCGCACTCGTAGGTGTTCGACGGAACGATGCCCGGCAGCGAGCCGCCCGTGCGCGCCCTGACCGTGCCGAACACGTCGTACTCGGGCAGCGTGCTCTCCATCATGTTGAACACGGCCTCGTAGAGCGCGACGTCCACCATCTGGCCTTCGCCCTTGCCGCGTCCGCCGGTGGCATCCCGGTGCCGCAGCGCCATCAGCGCGCCGACCACCGCGTGCAGCGCGGCAATCGAGTCGCCGATCGAGATGCCGATGCGCACCGGAGGGCGGTCGGGATAGCCGGTGACGAAGCGGATGCCTCCCATCGACTCCGCGATCGCGCCGAATCCGGGCCGGTCGCGCATCGGCCCGGTCTGCCCGTAACCGGAGATGCGCACCATCACCGTCGCGGGGTTCGCGGCGCGCAACTGCTCATAGCCGAGGCCCCACTTCTCCAGCACCCCCGGCCGGTAGTTCTCGACGACGATGTCGGCTTCGCGCGCGAGGCGATGCGCGATCTCCTGCGCGCGCGGATCCTTCAGGTTCAGAGCGATCGACTTCTTGTTGCGCGACTGCACGTACCACCACAGCGAGGTGCCGTCGTGCAGGTAGCGCCAGTTGCGGATCGGGTCGCCGGTCCTGGGGTCCTCGACCTTGATCACGTCGGCGCCGAACTCGGCGAACAGGCGCGACGCGAACGGCGCCGCGATCAGCGTTCCCAGTTCGAGCACCTTGACGCCGTGCAGCGGCCCGCGGATCGGTCCGGCCATCTCAGGCTCCAGAGACGAAGATCGTGATCGTCGCGACGACTCCGATGGTCCACACGATCGACCGCGCCCAGTGCCAGTCGGCGACGTAGAAGACGATGAACGCGGCGCGCGCCAGCACGAACATCACGGCGAGCGCATCGATACGGTCCTGCGGCGCATGCGCCAGATGGGCGACGATCACTGCTGCGGCGAAGAAGGGAAACGCCTCGAAGCTGTTCGCCTGCGCGGCGTTCGCCCGCGCGCGGAAACCCTGCTGCTTCTCGAGCCAGAGGCGCGGGTTGCTGTTGTCGAAGCGCTCGCCGCCCGACTTCGCGATCGACACGGCGACATACGGCATCAGGGCGGCGGCGAGCACGCACCAGTAGGCAGTGGTCATGGCAGCGGGGAAAGTCGACGACGCGGAACGTCGAGTCTAGCGCCGCGGTCGGGTCAGGACGCGCGTCGGTCGAGCATCGCCTGCGCGATGGTGTTGACGTCCGTGTATTCGAGTTCGGCGCCGGCCGGTACGCCGCGCGCAAGCCGCGTGACCCGGATCGGCGGATCGCGTTCCTTCAGCAGCTGGCCGATGTAGTGTGCGGTCGCGTCGCCTTCCGGCGTGAACGAGGTGGCGACGATGACTTCATTCACGACGCCGTCAGTGGCACGCTCGATCAGCCGCTCCATCTGGATCTCGCGCGGCCCGATGCCGTCGAGCGGCGACAGGCGTCCCAGCAGCACGAAATACATCCCGGAGTACGAGAGCGACTGCTCGATCATCAGCTGGTCCGACGGCGACTCCACCACGCACAGCAGTTGCGCGTCGCGCTTCGGGCTGCTGCACGTCTCGCAGACCGGCTGCTCTGTGAGGGTGTTGCAGCGTTCGCAGTGGCCGATCGTCTGCACCGCCGCGAGCAGCGCCTCTCCGAGGCGCACCGCGGCGTCGCGGTCGTGCTGCAGCAGGTGGAACGCGATGCGCTGCGCCGAGCGCGGGCCGATGCCCGGCAGGTGCTTCAGGGCGTCGACCAGCTTGTCGAGAGCCGGACCTAATCGCATTTCAGTTCGAAGCGGGTGTACGCGACCCTGCGGGTCGCACGAGCACCCGCTTCGCTCCAGCCAGTGCGGCGGCCTTCGGGCGGCCGCGCGTCCGCCGCAAGCACAACTTCAGCGAAGGGAGCACGAGCGAATGCGCTGCACCTTCTCAGAAGGGAAGCTTCATGCCGGGAGGCAGCGGCATGCCCGCC
The DNA here is from genome assembly GCA_963707725.1 of uncultured beta proteobacterium. Taxonomy (GTDB): domain Bacteria; phylum Pseudomonadota; class Gammaproteobacteria; order Burkholderiales; family Burkholderiaceae_F; genus JAOUJD01. The sequence goes on from CAVPRE010000016.1 coordinate 111,883, forward strand.
GTGATCGCCGACATCTTGTCCTGCGACACCGCTTCGGCGCGTCGCACCGCATCGTTGAACGCGGCTGCGACGAGATCCTCGAGCATGTCCTTGTCGTCGCCGACAAGGCTCGGATCGATCGAAACACGGCGCACGTCGTGCTTGCAGGTCATCACCACCTTCACCATGCCCGCGCCCGACTGGCCTTCCACTTCCATGCTGGCCAGCTCGTCCTGCATGCGCTTCATGTCTTCCTGCATCTTCTGCGCCTTCTGCATCAGACCGGCGATCTGGGCCTTCATCATGGCGGGACGTCCTCTGTTTCCGGGTGAGTCGGGGAGCGCGCGGGTGGACGCGGCCGGCGGCTACGCGTCCTTCGGGCGGATCGATGCTGGATCGACCGACGCTCCGAAGTTGTCGAGCAATTCTCGCACGAAGGGGTCGGCGTAGATGGCTTCCTCGGCCTGGCGCTGCCGGTCGGCGCGCGCCTGTTCGGCGATGCCCGCCGCCGTGGGGCCCGCCGTGGTTCCGACCTCGGCGCTCAGGCGGATCGGCCGGCCCAGTGCCTGGCTCAGTGCCGCCTTCAGCTTGTCGAGCGTGCCTGCGTCGAGCAGCGTCTTCAGCGGTACGCGCAGCCGCATCGCATCGCCCTCGTGCGACACGAGTTCGCTGCGATTCGCGAGCTCCTTCACGAGGCCGGCGACTTTCAGCCGACCGACCAGCGCGGGCCAGTCACCGTCGAACGGGACCGCGGCCGACGGGTGCGCCGGCGCGGCCGTCGTCGCGGCCCGCGCGCCGCCCGGTGCATCCGGCGCGGGGCGCGCCGCTGGTGCGCTTGCGCGCGGGGCCGGGGCACTGGTCCGCGCGGCCGGCTGGGCCACGAGCGGCGCCGCGCGCGGAGTCACGGTTTTCGCCTCTCCGACCGGGGCCGGAGCGAATGCCAGCATCCGAAGCAGCGTCATGGTGAAGCCCGCGTACTCGTCCGGCGCAAGGTGCATGTCGTTGCGTCCGTGCAGCGCGACCTGGTAGTAGAGCTGGACCTCGTCGGGCGCGAGCACGCCGGCGAGGCGCCGGATGTCCGCGGCTTCGAGCTCGTCGTCCGGCATCGCATCGGGCACCTGCTGCGCCAGCGCGATCCGGTGCAGCAGGCTGCCAAGGTCGCGCGCCGCCTGGGCGAACGACAGGCTGCGCTCCCCCATCTCGTCGGCGATGGCCAGCGCCTGCTTCGCGTCGCGCGCGGCGATGGCATCCAGCACGCGAACGAGCGTCCCCTGGTCGATCGTGCCCAGCATCGCGCGCACGGCATCGAGCGTGACCGGGCCGGCCGCGTAGGCGATCGCCTGGTCAAGCAGCGAAAGTCCGTCGCGCATGCTGCCGCGCGCGGCCTGCGCCAGCATCCGAAGCGCCGCGGGTTCCGCCTCGATCTTCTCCTCGGCCAGGACCTCCGCCATGCGCGCCGCAATGCCGGCGGGGGTCATCTGCTTCAGGTTGAACTGCAGGCAGCGCGACAGCACGGTCACCGGGACCTTCTGCGGGTCGGTGGTGGCGAGGATGAACTTCACGTAGTCCGGCGGCTCTTCCAGCGTCTTCAGCATCGCGTTGAACGCGTGCGAGGACAGCTGGTGCACCTCGTCGATCATGTAGACCTTGAAGCGCGCGCTGCTCGGTGCGTACATCGCGCGCTCGAGCAGCTGGACCATCTCCTCGACGCCACGGTTGCTCGCGGCGTCCATCTCGATGTAGTCGACGAAACGGCCGGCGTCGATCGCGGTGCAGGCCTCGCACACGCCGCACGGGGTGGCGGTGATGCCGCCCTTGCCGTCCGGGCCGGTGCAGTTCAGCGCCTTGGCGAGGATGCGCGACAGCGTCGTCTTGCCGACGCCACGCGTGCCCGTGAAGAGCCATGCGTGATGAAGGCGGTTCTGCGTGAGCGCGTGCGTCAGCGCGCGCACCACGTGCTCCTGGCCCACCAGCGTGGAGAAGTCACGCGGACGCCACTTGCGAGCCAGGACCTGATACGACATGCCGACGATTCTACGGCGTGGCGATCACTGCGAGGCCCCGCCGACGCTTCCAAAGCGCCGCAGCGGCTCGCCCGTGAGGCGGCAGATGCGCCAGTCGGGCAGCAGTTCTGCGCCGAGCGAGCGGTAGAACGAGATCGCGGGCTCGTTCCAGTCCAGGACGCTCCACTCGAACCGTCCGCAACCGCGCGTCACCGCAACGCGCGCGCAGTGACTGATCAGCGCCTTGCCGATGCCGCGCCCGCGCGCCTCCGGAACGACGAACAGGTCCTCGAGGTAGAGGCCGCGTCGCGCGAGGAACGTCGAATAGTTGTGGAAGAAGAGCGCGAAGCCTACGGCGCGATCGTCGCCGTCCCAGGCCACGACGGCCTCGATCACGGGTTGCGGGCCGAACAACTCGCCCCGGAGATCCTGCTCGGTGCCGACCACGAGGTGCGACAGCCGCTCGTACTCGGCGAGCGCGCGGACCAGCGCGAACACCGTTCCGACATCTTCCGGCCGTGCAGGAACAATGCGAACAGTCATCGCGCCAGCTGGGCTTCGAGGGGGGAGGTCCAGGAGGGGGCACAGCCCCCTCTTGCATCCACTGATATTGAGGTCAGGCACGTCTCTCTCGCCTGAAGGCGAGAGAGGCGAGCCTTGACCTCGGCACCTGAAGAACTCCGCTGTGGCTGCTTCGTTCCCGACCTGACCAGGTTCACGGCACCTCAGTGCGAGGGGGCCCGCCACCGCGAATGATATCAGCGGGATCCGAAGGTTCCCCCGGAATTTCTTCCTCGGTGCGTTGGAGCGGACACCACTGCCGCCAGCCGGGCACGAGCGGGAAGTACAGGCCGAGTTCCGCCTGCGGGTCGAGCGCGGCGCCATAGGCCTCAAGCTGGGAGCGATAACGAACCTGCTCGGAGTCGAGAAAGGCGTCCACGTCCGCGCCCTCGTGCGCGCCGACCTTGTAGTCGACGATCCAGCGCGTGCCCTCCGCGGTGACGAAGGTGCGATCGAGCACCAGCTTCCGCACTCGCCCGCCCAGCACGGCGCTCAGTCGAAGTTCGCTGCGATGCTCGGGGTGAGCGCCAAGGATCCAGCGCCCCCGTTGATCCTGCACGACGTGCGCCAGGGCCTGCAGCACCCGTGCCCGCGCGGCAGCCAGTTCGCTTCCCGTCAGTCCCCCGGCCGCGAGCGCGCGCTCGATCTGCGGCGCAATGGCTTTCACGCGCGCCGTGTCCCATCCTGCGAGCGCATCCTCGGAAATCCGCTGCAGCCAGCGGTGGACAACGACGCCGACACGTCGGGCCGTCTCGCCGGCCCATGAAAACTCGACCGCCGCGCCACTCTCGCCCGGCACGTCGCTCGCGGCCCAGGCGACGGCTGGCGGCAGAGCGGGCGGCTGCCAGTCCACCGGGAGGCGGCGGATCGACTGGTCGAGCGGCGCGTCCTCCGAGCCGTCCGCCTCCGTGCGCTCGATGCTCTCGGCGTGCCCGAACTCCGCCTCGAACACGGGCCAAAGGCGCGCGAGCAGCGATGCGTCCGCGAACCTCAGATCGCCCTTCGCATCGCGCCGCGCGCACGCGATCCAGTGCAGGCGGACTGCGCGCGCGGGTGGCGGCCACGTAGGCGAGCCGCTCGTCCTCCCGTCGCTGCCGCCGCCGCAGTTCCGACTCGATCCAGCGCAGCAGGGCATCCTTCTCCGACCCGCCCGCATGGATCGGGGCCAGCAGCAGCTCCGGGCCATCGGCGGCGGCGCGTTCGAGCCAGACCATCAGCTGCGCGTCGTCGCCGCGCGGCTTCGCGCCGAGCCGCGGCACGATCACGTGGTCGAACTCCAGTCCCTTGGCCTTGTGGATCGTCATCACCTGGAACAACTGGTCGGAATCGGCCTCGGCCGCCGCGAACAACGACTCCGAGCGAGTGCTCAAGCGCGTGCACGTCGACGCGACCGCCGGCATCTTCCTCGTGCTTGATCAAGTGCACGAAGAACTGCTCCGCATCCTCGCGCTCGGCATCGGACGCCAGGCACGCGGGGCCACCGAGCAGCATCCAGGCCTGCTCGACGCGATCGGACAGCGGCACCCGGGTCGCGAGCGCGCCTGCGCGCTGCAACACCGGCGCCACCCGCGCGACGCGCGCCCGGCCATCGGCCGACAGCCGACTCAGCCGCTCCGCGCTCGCCAGGAGTTCGAGGACGGTGCGCGGGTCGCCTTCTGCCAGAGCGGCGAGGTCCGCCAGCGTCAGTCCGCTCCAGGGCGCCCGCAGCACGGCGAGCCACGCGGTTCGATCCGCCAGGTGCTGCAGCGCGCGCGTCAGCGCGAGCAGGTCGGAAATCAGCGGACGCTTCGCGAGCGCGTGCAGCTCGACGGCCGTCGGACGCAGGCCCGCCCGCGTGAGCTCGGTGGCGATCTCGACCAGGTGCGAGCGCGCACGCACCAGCAGCGCGATGGAAGCCTTCGGATCGTCTGCGCGAACGGAACGGACGATCTCGACGACCCTCGTCGCCTCGTTCGCGGCGCTGCCGTCGATGAACCCGTGGACGAGCACCGCTGGCTCGAGCGTGGACCCGTGCACGGCGGTCGCCGGCTCGAACGACACGGCGCCGCTCGCGATGTCGCTCGCCGCCGGGAGCACGCGCGCGAAGGCATGGTTGACCCAGTCGACCACGCCCCGCTGCGAGCGGAAATTGCGCGCGAGCTTGAGCTGCTCCAGCGCCAGCGGACCGATGCCGCGCTCCCACGCGCGCAGGAACAGGCCGACCTCGGCTTCGCGGAAGCGGTAGATCGACTGCATCGGGTCACCGACCACGAATAGAGTCCTGCCGTCGCCCGTGGTCCAGTCGGAGACCAGTCGCTCGACCAGTTCGAACTGCGTGATCGAGGTGTCCTGGAACTCGTCGATCAGCAGGTGGCGCACGCGCGCATCGAGCGCCAGCGCGATGTCGCCGGCCCGGTCGTCGCCCAGCGCCTGGACGGCACGCCGCGTCACCTCGGCAAAGTCCATCGTCCCGGCCTCTGCGAAGACGACGGCGAGCTCGGCGGCCGCGCGGCGCAGGACCTCGACGATGGACCCGACGACCGACCAATGAGCGTCGGTGTAGCGCGGCGGCGGAAGCCGGCGCAGCTCGGCGAGTGCCGCGCGCAGTTCATCGTTGCCCCGCAGCGCATCGGCGAGGGCGGCGATGCGCTCCCGGTAGGGTCGGTTCACGCGCCTTTCCTCGGCCGACTCGCCCGCCGGGAAGCCTTCCCTCTTCGTGAACTGCACGCGCCACTGGTCCTCGTTCGTGAGCAGCATCGATGCCAGCCCGCACCACGCCTCGAGCCCCGCGATCTCGGGCGGCGGCAGCACGGCGAGCTCGGCGCAAGGCGACAGCGCGCCTTTCGCACCGCCGTTGGCCGCCGCGTATCGCGCCAGTCCGATCAGTTCCTCGCCGAACTGGGCCGGCAGCAGGTCGCAGACCCGCGACATCTGCCGTTCGCACGCCCGCCGGAGCGCGGCCTCCAGTTGCTCGCGGTCGTGCCCGCGCAGGTGGCGCAGCCACTGGTCGCGCCTGCCCAGCATCGACGTGACCAGCGCGATCGCGCGTTCGACGTCGTTGTCCAGGTGCTCGAGCAGGCACTCGACGTGCCGAACGAGCGGCTTGTCAGCGCGCTGGCGACTCTCGAGCACCGCGAGCGTGGACCGGGCGGCAGCTTCGTACAGCGCCTCGGGACGCTCGGTGACGTTCGGAGCCGCCCCGAGCCCGAGCGCCAGCGGAAGCTGGCGCGCCAGCCACTGCGCGAGGGCGTCGATCGTCTGCACCCGCAGCCGCCCCGGGTTGTTCACGATGTCCCAGCCTCGCTCCTCGTCGCGCCTGCGCACGGCGACCGCAAGCCGGTAGGTCAGGCGCTCGTGCGGCGGCTGCGGCTCGTCGCCCTGCGCCGCGGCCAGTGCCTCCAGCAGGCGTTGCCTCATCTCGGCCGCCGCCTTGCGCGTGAACGTGATCGCGACGACTTCCTCCGGGGCCTCGACGGTGGCCAGCAGCGCGAGCACGCGCTGGATCAGCAACTCCGTCTTGCCCGAGCCGGCGGGCGCGCGGACGATGAAACTCTGCCCGGTCTCCAGCGCGCGTTCGCGGGCCGCGGCATCGATGGCGACGAGGTCGGCGTCACTCACCATCGACTCCTTCTGGCGCCGCGGACAGTGCCTCTGCCGCCACATCGCCGACGCGCTCGTTCAGGCGGCACAGCATGGCGACCCCGCAGTAGCGGCACGTATCGGCGCGCTTGGGCGCGACCACCGCCACCCCGGCGGCGAAGTCGTTCGCCAGTCGCGTGAGCTCGGTACGCCAGGCGTCGACGAGCGCCGACCAGCTCGCGTGCTCCCGGTTCCAGTCGACACTGGCCTTCGGCAGCAGTCCTTCTTCTTCGGCAAGCGCGACGAATGCCTTGTCGCCCGCCCGCACACGCGCAAACGCGATCGCCCGCGCATCCGGCTCCGAGGCCACCAGATAGAGGGGCAGTTGTGGTTCGTCCGGCCGCTCGCCGAGCCAGGAACTCACCCCTCCCCTGGCCCCGGTCTTGTAGTCGATGACGATCGTGCGCCCGTCGGCGAGGCGATCGACGCGATCGAGGCGACCGTTCAGCGATAACGGGCCGATCGCGAGGGCACGTCGATCCTCGATCGCCTTCACCTCGAATTCCGCGCGATGGTCGATCTCGAACTGCAGCCAGTCCGAAGCGATGGCGACAAGGCGCCGCTTCTCGATTGCGAGCAACCCTTGCCCAAGGGCATCCAGGCGCCGTGCGCGCATGCGCGCCAGCGCATCGTCGGCCGCGCGTTCGAGGACCGCTGTCCGCTCGTGTTCGGGAAGGGCAGCTACGAATGAACGCGTGCGCTGCGGGACCGACTCCCAGAAGCGCGCCAGGACGCGATGTATCAGCTCACCGCGTTCCGACGCGGCAAGTCCGTCGTGCGGCTTCTCCGGTTCGTCGGCCCCGAGCCGATGCGATGCAAAGGCGCGGAACGGACACGCCGCCTGGTCTGCCAGCGTCGATGCACCGCCGCCCACGACCCTGGTGTCGGGAAGCGCAGGGGCGCTGGCGTCCGTCACCCGCTCCAGCAGGGCCGGCGCGCAGGCCGTCAACGCACGCGGCGCCGGCGCCGCATGCGGGGCTGCCGGCCACAGCGCGATCATGGGGCTCGGCGCGAGGTTGCGATCACCGTCGCGCACGGCGTGACTCGCGACGACCTCCGGCGCCGCGCGCATGAGCCTGTCGAGGGTTGCGCGCGCGCGCTGGAGTTCCACCTCGACCACGGCGCCGGGCATTCGCCTCGCTCGTTGCAGTTCGAGGGGCAGCAACGGATGCGCGCGCGCCGGAAGCGGCCAGCCCTCCGACGTCAGGCCCGTCACCCACAGGTGGTCGAACTCCAGTCCCTCGGCCTCGAGGAGTCCGAGCACCTGCACCGGTGGATCCCCCCCCTCCGGCTGGAACACGGCCGAGGCGGCCACACGTGCGAGCCGCCCCACTGCGCCGCGCAGATCCACGGCGCCCTGCACGCGCTCGAGCGCGGCGAACTCCGTCATCAGTTCGTGCCAGCGAGCGAGCGTCTGGTACTCGGCTGAGTCCGGCGTCTCGACTCCCGGGAAGCCGATGGCGCGCAGCGCCTCCACCAGCAGCGCCGCCCACTCGGAGAGCCGGCGCGGGCGCGAGCCGACCCGTTCCCGCCATGCGCGCAACGCCTCGAGCGCGGCCCGCAGAGCGGGTGTCTCGAGGTCGCGCGCGCTGCGCACTGCCGCGAGCGCGCGGTCGAGCGACGTCGTGCGGCCCGACCGTCGGCGCCATTCCACGTCGAAGCGGGCGCGCGCCGGTGCGGGCCCGAAGTTCACGTAGGGTGAGTGCAGGAGCGCACTGGCTTCCTCGAAGTCGACGTCACCGACCACGAGACGCAAGGCGCGCAACGCGGCTGCGACGGGCGGAGTGTCGGCCAGCGACGTACCGAGCGAGATCGTGTACGGGCGTGGGCTGTCAGGCGGCGCAAGCAGCGCGCCCGGCAGCAGCGCCGCATCGAGCGAGCGCTTGACCGCGCGTCGGCGCGCCCCGAGGTCCGGCACCACGATGCCGATCCGCGCGGCGGGGTTCGCCTTGAGCCGGGCGACGACCCAGTCCGCCATCCGCTCGAGTTCCTCGCCGGCATCGCCGGCTTCGAGCCGGCGACAGTCGCCCGCAGGACGCTCGTTCGCGAGCAGCTCCAGCCGCGTGCCCCGGTCGGCGAGCGCCTGGAACAACGCCGCCTGCTGCGGAGTCGGCTCGGCGAAGCCCGCCAGCAGCACTTCGGCGGGCGTTGCGAGGCTTCCTTCGCTGACCAGCGTGCGCACGACATCAGGCAGACGCGCCCGATCCGTTGCGCCGATGCGTTCGACGCGCCGCAGGTACCCGGCCATCCACTCCGAGAACAGGCGCGCATCCTCTGCTAGCGCGTAGTGCCGAAGACGATCGGCAATCTGCCACTGGTGCGCAAGCGACCATGCCTCGGCCGCCAGTTGCGCGGCCCCGGCCGGCGAGGCCAGGGCGACGTCGCTGGCCTCGACCACCGCCTCCCACAGCGCCTGTTCTTGCACGGGCGCGAGCGGCGCGCGCACGCCGGCCAGCGAAGGGTCGTGCTGGGCGGCGTCATGCAAGCTGGCGACGAAGGCGCCGAACGGCAGCACGCGCGGCGTCTCCCACACGCGGCGACCCTGCGCCAGTTGCCACGCATCGAACTCGTGGCCGAGCATGCGCGCGAGGCGCCGGTTCGGCGTGACGACGACGGCACGGGAATCGGGCCGGGCAAGACGTTCGAAGAGTGAGGCGCGGGACACGGGAGGCTCGGTGATTGCAGAAGATTGTAGGGACGCAACAGGCTCGGGAAGCGAGCCTTCCCATCCCTTTTGGAAGTGCTACCATCCGCCAAACGGTGCGCACCGTACGGTCTTTCCCCGCCTGCGCCACCGCCCTCCCCAACACAAGTTCCCGGTTTCTTCCTGATGCCAATGCGCGCCGGCGGGCGTGCGGAAGGACACAAAAATGAGCGATATCAAGTACGTCAGCGACGCTTCCTTTGAGCAGGACGTCCTGAAATCCGATGGCCCCGTGCTGGTCGACTACTGGGCCGAATGGTGCGGACCCTGCAAGATGATCGCCCCGATCCTGGACGAGGTGTCCAGGGAGTACGGTGCCAAGCTCACCGTGGCCAAGATGAACGTGGACGAGAACCAGTCGACGCCGGCGAAGTTCGGCATCCGCGGAATCCCCACGCTGATGCTGTTCAAGAACGGCGCGGTCGTCGGCACGAAGGTCGGCGCGCTCTCCAAGTCGCAACTCACCGCATTCATTGACAGCAACCTGTAATCGAGGCGCCGGGCCCCCTTGGTCCGGCTCCACTCCCCGCGGGCGCGCGCCCGGCTCGTCGGACCCCCGCACAGCGCGCCCCACCTTCTTCCTGCAGACCCGTAGAAAAATCCTATGCACCTCTCCGAACTGAAAGCGCTGCACGTCTCCCAACTGCTGGAGATGGCAATCGGCCTCGAGATCGACAACGCGAACCGCATGCGCAAGCAGGAGCTGATGTTCGCCATCCTGAAGAAGCGCGCGAAGAGCGGCGAGCAGATCTTCGGAGACGGCACGCTGGAGGTCCTGCCGGACGGGTTCGGCTTCCTGCGTTCGCCCGAGACGTCCTACCTGGCGAGCACGGACGACATCTACATCTCGCCGTCCCAGATCCGGCGTTTCAACCTCCACACCGGCGACTCGATCGAAGGCGAAGTCCGCACGCCGAAGGACGGCGAACGCTACTTCGCGCTGGTCAAGGTCGACAAGGTGAACGGCCAGCTTCCGGAGTCGACCAAGCACCGGATCCTGTTCGAGAACCTGACCCCGCTGTTCCCCGACGAGCCGCTGATCCTCGAGCGCGAGATGCGCGGCGACGAGAACCTCACGGGGCGCCTGATCGACATCATCGCCCCGATCGGCAAGGGGCAGCGCGGCCTGCTCGTGGCGAGCCCGAAGTCGGGCAAGACAGTGCTGATGCAGCACATCGCTCACGCCATCGCCGCCAACCACCCGGACATCGTGCTCATCGTGCTGCTGATCGACGAGCGCCCGGAGGAGGTCACCGAGATGCAGCGTTCGGTGCGGGGCGAAGTCGTGGCATCGACCTTCGACGAACCGGCCACGCGTCACGTCCAGGTCGCCGAGATGGTGATCGAGAAGGCCAAGCGGCTCGCGGAAAGCAAGAAGGACGTGGTGATCCTGCTCGACTCGATCACGCGCCTCGCACGCGCCTACAACACCGTGGTGCCGGCGTCGGGCAAGGTGCTGACGGGCGGCGTCGACGCCAACGCGCTGCAGCGCCCCAAGCGATTCTTCGGCGCGGCCCGCAACATCGAGGAAGGCGGCTCGCTGACCATCATCGCCACCGCCCTGATCGACACCGGCTCGCGGATGGACGACGTCATCTACGAGGAGTTCAAGGGCACCGGCAACATGGAGATCCACATGGAGCGCCGGCTCGCCGAGAAGCGCGTCTACCCGGCGCTCAACGTCAACCGGTCCGGCACGCGCAAGGAAGAGCAACTGCTGAAGCCCGAGATCCTGCAGAAGGTCTGGATCCTGCGGAAACTCCTGTACGGCATGGACGAGATCGAGGCGATGGAGTTCCTGCTCGACAAGATGAAGGCGACGAAGAACAACGCCGAGTTCTTCGACATGATGCGGCGGGGAGGCTGATGCAGATGGCGCGAGTGCAGCCCGGCCTGCACCCGGTCTGACCAGGAAAGGGCCGTCGGCAAGGCCGACCGGCCCTTTGGGGTTTCAAGCGCTTGCGCCGGCCGGCCGGGTTGCCCGGGCCCACAATTTCCCGGATAATGCGCGGTTCCCGAAAAACGGGTCCGTGGTCGGGGCAGGCTCCAATGTCCCCCTCGATCGGGCGGCCCCTCCAGGCAGCGAGAGCGACAATGAAACAAGGCATCCATCCCGAGTACCGCGAAGTCGTCTTCCAGGACATGCAGAACGACTTCAAATTCATCACGCGCTCCACGCTGCAGTCGAAGGAGACGATCGAGATGGACGGCAAGACCTACCCGCTGTTCAAGCTCGACACGTCGTCCGAGTCACATCCCTTCTACACGGGTGCCCAGACGCGGATCGTCGAGACCGGCCGCGTGGAGAAGTTCCGCCAGAAGTTCGCCGCGAAGACCGAGGCCGTCAACGCCGCGGCCGCCGCAGCCGCCGAGGCGAACGCCGCGAAGGCCCGCCGCAAGTAGGCGTGGACCGGCCCTCCGCCACGACAAAGGCAGCTTCGGCTGCCTTTTTTGTTGACGCGCCCGTTTGACGCGCCCGTCAGTGGGTCTATAAGCCACCCGCAGAGGCACCCTCAGAAGTGCCAACGAAGGCTCAAGTGAGTTTCGAACACCGACCATCACCCGCCCGTGTGACGGAGGCCGCCGCGGCCAAGCTGCCGCGCTGGATGCTGCTCGCGCTGCTGGTGGCCTACGTGGTGCCAGGGCTCTTTGGCCGCGATCCCTGGAGCCTCGAGGATGCAGCGGCCTTCGGGGTGATGTGGACGATGGCGCAGGGGGGTACGGCCGAATGGCTCCTGCCCGGCGTCGTGGGCCAGCCGTTGCCCGCAGAAGGACCGCTGCCGTTCTGGGCCGGCGCGCTCCTGATCCGGCTGTTCGGTGGTCTGCTCGGCGCGGTGGATGCCGCGCGCCTGGCTTCGGTGCTGTGGTTCGCGCTTGCCACGTGGAGCGTCTGGTACGCCACCTATCGGCTCGCCCGACGCGCCGAAGCCCAGCCCGTCGCGCTGGCGTTCGGCGGCGAAGCGAGCCCGCGCGATTACGGCCGGATGCTCGCGGATATCGCCGTACTGCTGATGCTCGCCACGTTCGGCATCGTCGTGCGCCTGCACGAGACCGTGGCCGAAACTGCATTGTTCGCGCTGGTCGGCATGCTGCTTCTCGCGCTCGTGGTCGCGGTCGAAGAGGAGTGGAAGGGCAGCCTCGCCGCCGGCCTTGTTCTGGCGGCCGCTGCGCTGACGCGCGGCTGGCTCCCTGCCGGCCTGCTTGCGGTCGCTGCCACCGCATTCCTCGCCGGACAGGGAATGCATCGTGCGCCGCGCATTGCGGCGATGCTGGCCCTTGCCATCGGCGGCTTCGCCCTGTGGCCGCTGGCGGCGCACCGGCTCGTGCCCGGGGCCGCCGAATACATGAGTTCGCTCGCGAGGTGGAACGTCGAGCAGTTGCGCGGGCCGAGCGTCGAGAGCATGGCGTGGCTCATCCGGAACATCGGCTGGTACACGTGGCCCCTCTGGCCGTTCGCGTTGTGGACGCTGTACTCGTGGCGCAGCTTCCTGCGCCGCCCGCACGTGCTGCTGCCCTTGCTGGTCGCCGCGGCAGGGCTGCTGAACGTGCTGCTGAGCAGCAACCCGAGCGACCGCGAACTGATCGTCGTCGTTCCCGCCCTCGTGCTCATGGCCGCCTTCGGCGTGTCGACCTTGAGGCGCGCCGCCGACAACGCCATCGACTGGTTCTCGATCGCGCTGTTCGCGCTCGCGCTGCTCGGAGCCTGGCTCTACTTCATCGCATGGAACATCGGGGCGCCACCGAAGATGGCCGCTTCGGTGGCGCGCATCGTTCCGGGACTCGCTCCGGACGTCGACCTGGTCGCTGCGATCGTCGCGCTTGCAGCCACCAGCGCCTGGACGGCGCTCGCGGCCTGGCGCGTGCGCGTGCGCCCGCCGATGCTGTGGCGCGGACCGGCGCTCGCGGCGGCGGGCCTGGCCGCGATGTGGGTCCTCGTCGCGACCCTCTACGCGTACCCGATCGAGTACAACCGCGGGATGCGGCCGACCGCGATCGTGCTCGGCGACCAGGTCCGCCGACTGGCCGGGCCGGGCGCATGCGTGCAGGCACACCAGTTGCCGATGGGCATGCGCGCGATGCTCGCCTATCACGGCGCGATCCGCTTCAGCGGACCGGGAGACGACAGCGACGCATGCCGGATCGTCATCCAGCGCGACAGCCAGCGCACGCAACTGGACGACGCGCCGCCGATTGGAGACTGGCAGCTGGCCTACGAGGCGACACGCCGCGCCCGTTACGACGAGGTGTTCCGCATCTGGGTGCGCCGGCCCTGAGCCGGCGATCGCGACGCGAATCCGATGCCTGACGGCCCGGCCCTGCGCGCGCCAGACACGTCGTCCCGTGCGCTGATCAGGCTCGCCTGGCCGCTGTTCATCGCGAACCTCGCGGTCGTCGGCAACGGGACCATCGACGCCGTCATGGCAGGCCAGCTCTCCGCCACGGACCTGGCGGCGGTGGCCGTCGGATCGAGCATCTACGTCACCGTCTACATCGGCTTCATGGGCGTGCTGCAGGCGCTGTCGCCGATCGCGGGACATCACTACGGCGCGCATCGCTGGCGTGCCATCGGCGACGACGTGCAGCAGGCCCTGTGGCTGTCACTCGTGCTGACGGCGGCGGGACTGCCGTGCGTGCTGGCGACCGACCTGTGGCTCGGCTTCGCGCGCACTGACGAAGCGGTGGGTCGCGTAGCAACCCTGTACCTGCAGGCCATCGCCTTCGGCCTTCCCGCCGCGCTGGCCACGCGGGTGTTCGTGGCGCTGAATGCCGCGGTGTCGCGGCCGAAGGTGACGATGCTCGTCAACCTGACGGCTCTCACGCTGAAGGTGCCGCTCAACCTCGTCTTCATGTACGGTGCCGGCCCGGTCCCGGCCCTAGGTGGCGCGGGCGCCGGCGCCGCGACGGCGCTGCTCGCGTGGCTCATGCTGGCCATGAGCCTCGCCCTGTGGCGCTTCGATCCCTTCTACGCGCGCTTCCGCAGCGGCGAGGTCCACGGACCGCGCTGGGCCGCGCTGCGCGAGCAACTGAAGCTCGGCGTGCCGATCGGGCTGTCGACGCTGTTCGAAGTGACTTCGTTCACGTTCATGGCGGTGCTGATCGCCCGCCTCGGCACGGCCGCCGTCGCCGGTCACCAGATCGTCGCGAACCTGATCGCGATCCTGTTCATGGTGCCGCTGTCGCTCGGCGTCGCGACCAGCGTGCTGGTCGCGCAGTCGCTCGGGGCAAACGAACCGAAGGTGGCACGTCGCGCCGCGCTCCGTGGCTTCCGTGTCGCCCTCGGCATCGCCGTCACGGCGGCAGCGCTGCTGTGGTTGCTGCGCGAGACGATCGTCAGTCTCTACACGAACGACCCGGCGGTGGCGGCCGTCGCGTTGTCGCTGCTCGGCCTCGCCGCCGTGTTCCACCTGTTCGACGCCAGCCAGGCCGTCGCCGGGATTCGTGCTGCGCGGCTACAAGAACACGTTCTGGCCGATGGTGATCTACGGCGTCGCGCTGTGGGGCATCGGCCTGGGAGGTGGATACTGGATCGGCCTCAACGCGACGCCGTTCGGTCCGCCGCGCGGACCGCTCGGCTTCTGGGAAGCGGCCACCGTCGCCCTGGCGCTCGCGGCCTCCTGCTGTGCCTGCTCGCCGCCGCCGTCTCCAGGCAGCGCGCGGCGCGGTCGTAAGAAAAGGGCCGGAAGACCCGGCCCTCTTGCCTTGCGGCAGCCCGCGTTCAGCGGCCCGTCGCCTGCAGCGCCGCGATGCGCTGCTCGATCGGCGGGTGGCTGGAGAACAGCGCCATCATGCCGCCCGACCTGCTGTTGATGCCGAACGACTTCACCTGCTGCGGCAATTCGCCGGGCTCCATGCCGCCGAGACGCGCCAGCGCGTTGATCATCGGCCGGTTGCTGCCCATCAGGTCGACGGCGCCCGCGTCGGCACGGAACTCGCGTCGCCGCGAGAACCAGGCCACGACGATCGCGGCGAGGAAGCCCAGCGCGATATCGAGGACGATTGTCGTCACGAAGTAGCCGATGCCCGGGGCGTCGCTCTCGTTGCGCAGCACGATGCGATCGACCACGTAGCCGATCACGCGCGACACGAACACGACGAAGGTGTTCATCACGCCCTGCAGCAGCGTCATCGTCACCATGTCGCCGTTGGCGACGTGCGCGATCTCGTGGCCGAGGACCGCTTCGACCTCGTCCTTGCTCATTGACTGCAGCAGGCCGGTCGACACGGCCACCAGCGCCGAGTTCTTGAAGGCACCGGTGGCAAAGGCGTTCGGCTCCCCTTCGAAGATCGCGACTTCCGGCATGCCGATGCCCGCCTTGTCGGCGTGGCGGCGCACGGTCTCGACCAGCCACGATTCCATCGCGTTCGATGGCTGCCGGATGACCTGCGCGCGGGTCGTCCACTTGGCCATGGGCTTCGATATCAGCAGCGAGATGAACGCGCCGGTGAAGCCGACCACGAGCGAGAAGATCGCGAGGCTGCCCACGTCCAGCGTGCGGCCGCCCAGGTTGAAGTTGATGCCGAACACCGAGGAAAGCACGGTGAGCGTCACCACCAGCACTGCCATGATCGCAAGGTTCGTCAGGACGAACAGAGCGATGCGTTTCATAGAGTCTCCAGAGGAAGTAAGGGGAAATCGAGCGGCGCTAGTCTATCCAAACGCGCGCCGGTCCAGCCATTCATGTTTGTCCGCAACGCTACATGCCCGATCTCCAGGTGTGTTGCCGTGCGAATCGGGGGATTGGACAGCCCGCTCGCGCACAGGTTCGGATATGGAGCCGCGCCGGCACACCTCAAGGCGGCTGCGCCGGAAGCAAGGGTAGACCCTGACCCGGGCGGCGCGAACGCTAAACTTTCGACTTTGTTCGATTCCCGGATCCCATGGCCAACTCCCCCGTCGAACGCGCAAACGCGCGCCCGATACCCGCGGTTCCGCGGCTGATCTTCGCCACCCGGTGGCTGCAGCTGCCGCTGTACCTCGGCCTGATCCTGGCCCAGGGCGTCTACGTGTATCACTTCTGGGTCGAGTTGCTGCACCTGGTCGAGGCCGCCTTCGGCAACAAGGAGGCGCTGGCGCTGCTGGTGAAGAGCATCGGCTACCAGCTTGCCCGAGATCCGCGACGCCACCGGGGCACGTGATCGGCCACGAGCCTCCGGCCTTCAACGAGACCGTGATCATGCTGGTGGTGCTGGCGCTGATCGACGTCGTGATGATCTCGAACCTCCTGATCATGGTGATCGTCGGCGGCTACGAGACCTTCGTGTCGCGCATGGACCTCGAGGGCCATCCCGACCAGCCGGAGTGGCTGTCCCACGTGAACGCCAGCGTGCTCAAGGTCAAGCTCGCCACGGCGATCATCGGCATCAGTTCGATCCATCTCCTGAAGACCTTCATCAACGCCCAGAACTACTCCGAGAAGGTGCTGATCGCCCAGACGGCGATCCACATCACTTTCCTGCTGTCCGCGATGGCGGTGGCCTCGACCGACCGGTTGATGATGACGCCGCGCGGGCGGGACAGGGACAAGGAAAGCCAGGGGAACTCGACACTGAGGGCATCATGACAGCGATCCGCAAGGGCGACCTCGTCGAAAGCATCGCCGGGGCACTGCAGTACATCAGCTTCTACCACCCGGCCGACTTCATCCGCCACCTGGCGCGAGCCTACGAGGCCGAGCAGAGCCCCGCGGCGAAGGATGCGATCGCGCAGATCCTCACGAACTCGCGCATGTGCGCAGAGGGGCACCGTCCGATGTGCCAGGACACGGGCATCGTCAACGTGTTCCTGAAGGTCGGCATGGACGTGCGCTGGGAGGGCTTCGACGGCTCGCTCGAGGACGCCGTCAACGAAGGCGTCCGCAAGGGGCTACCTGGACCCGGACAACGTGCTGCGCGCCTCGGTCGTCAGCCCGCCCGAATTCGGCACGCAGGAACACCAGGGACAACACGCCGGCCGTCATCAGCGTCCAGATCGTGCCGGGCCACACCGTCGAGGTCATGGTGGCCGCGAAGGGCGGCGGCTCCGAGAACAAGAGCAAGTTCGTGATGCTGAACCCGAGCGACTCGATCGTCGACTGGGTGATGAAGACCGTCCCGACAATGGGCGCGGGCTGGTGCCCGCCCGGCATCCTCGGCATCGGCATCGGCGGCACGGCCGAGAAGGCGATGCTGCTGGCCAAGGAATCGCTGATGGACGACATCGACATGTACGAACTGCTCCAGCGCGGTCCGCAGACCGACGAGGAGAAGCTGCGCGTCGAGCTGTACGAGAAGGTCAACGCGCTGGGCATCGGCGCGCAGGGCCTTGGCGGCCTGACGACCGTGCTCGACGTCAAGATCAGGATGTATCCGACCCACGCCGCGAGCAAGCCCGTGGCAATGATCCCGAACTGCGCGGCGACCCGCCATGCTCACTTCGTGCTCGACGGTTCCGGCCCGGCCTATCTCGATCCGCCGCCGCTCGACTCGTGGCCGAGCGTCAACTGGCAGCCGGACGCCCAGGCAAGCACGCGGGTGAACCTCGACACGCTGACGAAGGACGAGGTCGCCTCGTGGAAGCCGGGCCAGAGGCTGCTCCTGAACGGCAGGATGCTCACCGGCCGCGATGCCGCGCACAAGCGCATCCAGGACATGCTGGCCAAGGGAGAGAAGCTGCCGGTCGACTTCACGAACCGCGTGATCTACTACGTCGGCCCGGTCGATCCGGTGCGCGATGAGGTGGTCGGCCCCGCCGGTCCGACCACTTCGACGCGGATGGACAAGTTCACCGAGATGATGCTGTCGCAGACGGGGCTGATCGCGATGATCGGCAAGGCCGAGCGCGGGCCGGCGGCGATCGAGGCGATCAGGAAGCACCGCAGCGCGTACCTGATGGCCGTCGGCGGCGCCGCCTACCTCGTCGCGAAGGCGATCAAGGGCGCGCGCACCGTCGCCTTCGCCGACCTCGGCATGGAAGCGATCTACGAGTTCGACGTGCGCGACATGCCGGTGACGGTTGCCGTCAGTGCCGACGGCACCTCGGTGCACCAGACCGGCCCGAAGGAGTGGCAGGCGAAGATCGGGAAAATTCCGGTCACTGCCGCCTGATCGTCCGCACCACCGGCGGCGCCCCGGGGCGCCGCCTTCCGACAACAGCCTGGAGTCCACGATGGGTGGTTCGACCTTGATTCGCATCTTCCGCATGGCGCTGGCCGCGCTGATTTGCTCGGTCAGCGTCGGCGCCCTGGCGCAGTCGGCCAAGCCGATCCGGATCCTCGTCGGCTTCCCCGCCGGCGGCGGCACGGACGGGATCGCGCGCACGCTCGCGGAACGCCTGAAGGACGAACTCGGCGTGCCCGTCATCGTCGAGAACCGTGCCGGCGCCGGCGGACAGATCGCCGCTCAGGCGCTGAAGACCGCGCCGGCGGACGGCACCACGTACTTCATCTCGCACGATCACACGATCTCGATCCTGCCCCTGGTGGTGAAGAACCCCGGCTTCGATCCGGCAAACGACTTCGTGCCGGTGGCGGGCTTCGCCACGTTCGTCAACGCGCTAGCGATGTCCTCGGGGTCGCCGGCGCGGACCTTCGACGACTTCGTGCGCGGCGTGCGCGCGCAGGGCGGCAAGTCGGCCGTCGGCGTGCCTGCGCCGGCGTCGGTCCCGGAATTCCTCGTCAAGGTGATCGCCGAGAAGCACGGGCTCGACCTGGTCTCGGTGCCCTACCGCGGCAGCGCGCCGATGATCGCCGACATGCTCGCATCGCAGATCCCGGCCGGCGTCGCTTCCGTCCCCGAGTTCGTCGAGAACCACAAGGCCGGGAAGCTGCGCGTGGTGGCGGTGCTGGGCGGTCGCCGCCAGGCGGTGCTGCCCGACGTGCCGACCTTCGCGGAACTCGGCCTGGCCGGCTTCGAGGATGCGCCTTACTACGGCTTCTTCGCGCCGGCCGGCACGCCGAAGGCGGAGATCGACCGGTTCTCGGCCGCGCTGGCGAAGGTGATCGCCATTGCCGAGGTCAGGGACAAGTTGACGACGTGGGGCCTGACGGTCGGCTTCATGCCGCAGCAGCAGCTCGCGGCACGGGAACGCGCCTACGCGCAGACGTGGGCAAGGATCATCAAGGCGAGCGGCTTCCAGCCGCAGTAATTGCGTCGAGCGACGGCGCGCTCAGCGGCCGAATACGCCGGTCGACAGGTAACGGTCGCCGCGATCGCACACGATGAAGACGATCGTGGCATTGCGGGACTCGGCCGCCACGCGCAGCGCGATCGAGAGCGCGCCCGCCGCGGAGATGCCGCAGAAGATGCCTTCCTCGCACGCCATCCGGCGCGCCATCGCCTCGGCGTCGGCCTGCGTCACGTATTCGGTCCGGTCGACGCGCCGCGCGTCGTAGATCTTCGGCAGGTACGCCTCGGGCCACTTGCGGATTCCGGGAATCTGCGAACCTTCGGCCGGCTGGGCGCCGACGATCTCCACCGTCGGATCCTGTTCCTTCAGGTAGCGCGACACGCCCATGATCGTTCCGGTCGTGCCCATGGCGCTGACGAAGTGCGTGACGGCGCCGGCCGTGTCACGCCAGATCTCGGGGCCGGTCGTTTCGTAGTGCACACGCGGGTTGTCGCCGTTGGCGAACTGGTCAAGCACCCTGCCCTCGCCGCGCGCCTGCATTTCCATCGCGAGGTCGCGCGCATACTCCATGCCGCCCTTCGATGCGGGCGTCAGGATCAGTTCCGCGCCGTAGGCCGTCATGCTGGCGCGGCGTTCGGCCGACAGGTTGTCCGGCATGATCAGCGTCATCCGGTAGCCCTTCATCGCGGCGATCATCGCCAGCGCGATGCCCGTGTTGCCGCTCGTCGCTTCGATCAGGCGGTCGCCGGGCCTGATCTCGCCCCGCTCCTCGGCGCGGCGGATCATCGACAGCGCCGGTCGGTCCTTCACCGAGCCGCCCGGATTGTTGCCCTCGAGCTTGCCGAGGATCACGTTGCCGCGCCGCTCGTTGTCCGCACCCGGAATGCGCTGCAGGCGGACCAGCGGAGTATTGCCGATGGTCCGGTCGATCGACGCGAAGTCCGGCACCGTCATGCGATGTCCAGTTCCTCGATGCGCCGCGGCGGATAGGTGTCCCATCCGCTGCACCCCGGACAGTTCCAGTGGTACTCACGCGCGCGAAAGCCACAGCGCGTGCAGCGATAGCGAGCGAGCTTGCGCGTCTGCCCGCGCAGCAGCGACGCGAGAAGCTGCATTTCCCCGTCGTCCTTGTTGGTCGCGAGCCGCGACTCCAGCAGGCGCTCGAAGCCGAGCAGCGAAGGATGGCGGCGCAGTTCCTCGCCGACCAGCGCCTCGGCGGCGGCGGGCCCTTCCCACTCGTTCACGCGCTTCTGCGCCACATCGAGCAGGTCGATCGACGGCATGTCGAGCAGCGCGCGCTTGAGCCAGTTCAGCGCTCCGGCGCGATCGCCCGCGGCATCCATGGCGTCTGCGACACGGCCCGCGATCAGCGGAACGTGCTCCGGCGAGGCCGCCTCGACGTTCAGCCACTGGCGCAGCGCGTTGCCACGGCTCCCGCGCTTGGTTTCAAGGTCGCCCGCCAGGATGAGCGCGCGCACCGACTTGCGGTTGGCCGCGAGCGCCTCGTCGATCGCCTTTTGCGCCTGGTCGAAGCTTCCCTGCTCGAGCGCCCCGGCCGCCAACTCGCAGAAGAAGTGCGAGATCGCCTGGCCATGCGACTCGCCTGCCTCGCGCTCGAGCAGGCGCGCGCAGTCGACCGCCTTCAGCCATTCGCGCTCCATCTGGTAGATGCGCAGCAGGGCGCGCAGTGCATCGAACCGGTGGTGCGTGTCCTCCAGAAGCCGCGTGAACGCATCCTCGGCCCGGTCGAGCAGGCCGCCCTTCAGGTAGTCCTGCCCGAGTTCGGCGAGCGCCTGGGAGCGCGCGCTCGCAGGAAGGTCAGCGCGGTTCAGCAGGTGCGTGTGAATGCGCACGGCGCGGTCGAACTCGCCGCGGCGTCGAAACAGGTTGCCGAGCGCGTGGTGCAGTTCGATCGTCTCCGGATCGAGCCTCACCACCTCGATGAAGGCATCGATTGCCTTGTCGTGCTGGTCGTTCAGAAGGAGGTTGAGGCCACGGAAGTACGAGCGCGGCAGGCCCGCCTGGTCGGTCGCCTGCGCGCGAGACTCGAAGCCGCGCGCCAGCCACCCGGCGCCGAAGAGCAGTGGCAGCGCGAGCAGATACCAGAACTCGAACTCGATCACGCGCGGTCTCCGGCGCCCAGTTCGGCGACGGCACCCGACTGCCGCGCCGCACTGAGCCCCCGCTCGGCGATGACTTCGGGCTCGGCAGCCACCGGCGCGGTGGCGCGCAGTCGCACGACCTCGCGGCGCATCCTGTAGATCGGCAGCGCAAGCGCCAGGGCGCCAAGCAGCGCACCCGCCGCCACGCAGATCAGCATCACGACGATCAAGGGGACCCGATCGAGCGCGAAGTCGGCGCTGAACCGAACCGGCACCGGGGTCGTGTTCTTCAGCGCGAACCACAGCACAAGCAGGAAGAAACCGAGCTTCACGAGCCACGCGAGAAGCTTCATCGTCGCTCTCCCGGAGGAAAGGTCGCATTGTAGGGAATGCCGGGCCGGCGACGCCCTGATCGACGATCGCATCCGGGCGAAAAAAAAGCCGCGATCCCTCGCGGCCTTCCAGTCGACAGCGCCACGCCTACTCGTGGCCTTCGTCGGCGCCGTTGCCGGCGCCGCCCGGCGTGTCGCTGCCGTCCACCCGCTCGCGCAACTCCTTGCCGGCCTTGAAGTGCGGCACGTGCTTCGCGGGCACCTGCACGCGGTCACCCGACTTCGGGTTGCGGCCGATGCGTGGCGGACGGTAGTTGAGGGCGAAGCTGCCGAAGCCGCGGATCTCGATGCGCTGGCCGCCGGCCAGCGCATCGGTCATCGCGTCGAGCATCGTGTTGACCGCCTCGTCGGCGTCGCGCGCGACCAGGCGCGGGTTGCGCTCCGCAAGCCGCGCGATCAGTTCCGACTTCGTCATGGTCTTCACGACTTCGCCCCGTTTCCGCCCCGCACCGCCGTCTTACTTGCTCTGCGTGTCGAGCTTGGCCTTCAGCAGCGCGCCGAGGTTGGTCGTCCCGGTCTGCGCTTCAGCCTGCATCCGCTCCATCGTCGCCACGGTCTCGGCGCTGTCCTTCGCCTTGATCGACAGGTTGATGTTGCGGTTCTTGCGATCGACGTTGATGATCATCGCGGTGACGGTATCACCTTCCTTCAGGTGATTGCGCGCATCCTCGACGCGGTCGGCAGCGATTTCCGATGCGCGGAGGTAGCCCTCGACGTCGTTGCCGAGGTCGACGACCGCGCCCTTCGCGTCAACGGTCTTCACCTGGCCGGTGATCATGCTGCCCTTCTCGTGGCCGGCGGCGTAGTTGTTGAAAGGATCGCCGGACATCTGCTTGACGCCGAGGGAGATGCGCTCGCGCTCGGTGTCGATTGCCAGCACCATCGCCTCGATCTCATCGCCCTTCTTGTACTTGCGGACCGCCTCCTCGCCCGGCTCGGACCACGACAGGTCGGACAGGTGGACCAGGCCGTCGATGCCGCCGGGCAGGCCGATGAACACGCCGAAGTCCGTGATGGACTTGATGGCGCCCGCGACCTTGTCGCCCTTCTTGTGCGTCTGCGCGAAGTCGTCCCACGGGTTGGGCTTGCACTGCTTCATGCCCAGGGAGATGCGGCGGCGCTCCTCGTCGATCTCGAGCACCATGACTTCGACCTCGTCGCCCAGGTTGACGACCTTCTTCGGGTCGACGTTCTTGTTGGTCCAGTCCATCTCGGAAACGTGCACCAGGCCCTCGATGCCCGGCCTCGATCTCGACGAAGGCACCGTAGTCGGTGATGTTGGTGACCTTGCCGAACAGGCGCGTGCCCTGCGGGTAGCGACGGCCGAGGCCCACCCACGGATCCTCGCCGAGCTGCTTGACGCCCAGCGACACCCGGTTCTTCTCCTGGTCGAACTTCAGCACCTTGGCCGTGATCTCCTGGCCGACCTGCACGACCTCGCTCGGATGTCGCACGCGGCGCCACGCCAGGTCGGTGATGTGCAGCAGGCCGTCGATGCCGCCGAGGTCGACGAACGCGCCGTAGTCGGTGATGTTCTTGACCGTGCCCTTGACGACCGCGCCTTCCTTCAGGTTTTCCAGCAGCTTCGCGCGCTCCTCGCCCATGTTGGCCTCGACCACCGCACGGCGGGAGACCACCACGTTGTTGCGCTTGCGATCCAGCTTGATGACCTTGAACTCGAGCGTCTTGCCCTCGTACGGCGTGGTGTCCTTGACCGGACGGGTGTCGACCAGCGAGCCGGGCAGGAACGCGCGGATGCCGTTGGTCATGACCGTGAGGCCGCCCTTGACCTTGCCCGTGATCGTGCCGCTCACCAGTTCGCCGCTCTCCAGCGCCTTCTCGAGGTTCATCCAGGCCGCCAGGCGCTTGGCCTTGTCGCGCGACAGGATGGTGTCGCCGTAGCCGTTCTCGAGCGACTCGATCGCGACCGAGACGAAGTCGCCGGGCTTGACGTCAAGTTCGCCGACGTCGTTCTTGAATTCCTCGAGCGGGATGTAGGCCTCGGACTTGAGGCCGGCGTTGACGACGACGAAGTTGTAGTCGACGCGCACCACCTCGGCGGTGATGACTTCGCCCTGCTTCATCTCCTGACGAGTCAGGCTCTCTTCGAAGAGGGCGGCAAAGCTTTCGTTGTGGCTGCTGCTGGTTTGGGTTGCGACGGATGACATGAAAAAAGGCACTTCCAGTGAGCTCGCTTCGGCATTGCGCCTGGGCGGAGTTGATCAAAGCAGGCGGGGGCAATTGCAGAGGCTCGCGCTCGATCAGCGCGTCACCCGAACGAAGACTTCCCGACTGCACCGTGTGCGACAACGGCCGTCTGCTCAGCCTTCGTCACGCTTTGCGTACCAGTCGAGCACCTGGGCCACGACCTCTTCGATCGTGAGCCCGGATGAATCGAGCTGGTAGGCATCCTCCGCAGGTTTGAGCGGCGAGGCGGTCCGTCCGGCATCCCGCGCGTCGCGTGCCCGCAGTTCCTGCGAAAGGGAGGCGATATTAGCGGGAAATCCTTTTTCGATCAACTGCTTATAGCGGCGTTCGGCACGCGCTTCGACGGTGGCCGTCAGGTAGACCTTGAGCGCCGCGTCCGGAAAGACGACCGTGCCCATGTCGCGTCCATCGGCCACGAGCCCGGGCGCCTGCCGCCGGGAGCGCTGCAGGTCCAGCAGGGCCTGCCGGACGCGGGGATGTACCGCGATCTGGGAGGCCGTCCGGCTCACCTCTTCCCGCCGGATGGCATCGGTCACGTCCTCGCCATCCAGTTCGATCCGGCCATCGGCGAACCCGGGATCCATCGAGGCGGCCAGTCGGGCCAGTTCCTCCTCATCGGCGGTGTCCACGTGCCGTTGCAGCGCGCGCCACGCAACGAGCCGGTAAAGCGCACCGCTGTCCAGGTAGCGAAAACCGAGAGCCCGCGCGACGCGCTCGGCAATGGTGCCCTTGCCGGATGCCGTCGGCCCGTCGATGGCGATGACCGGGACCGGAGCCGGGGTGTTCATCGGGCTCCCTTGGCGCTGCGCGCCGTCCCCCCAAGGGGGAGTGAGCGCCTTCGGAGCGGCCGGGCGGCGCTCATGCCCGGGCTATCGCCGCGATGGGGACAATCAAATGGACCCTCGCGAAGGGCGCCGCTACCTTCGCAGCCACGCACTTACGGAGTCGACCATGCGCGTTCCGCTGACCATGAGCCTTACGAAGACCGCCACGTTCGCGGCCGTCCACTTCAGCGTGGCGTTCGGCGTCGCCTATCTGCTGACCGGCAGCATCGGCATTGCGAGCGCCATCGCGGTGATCGAGCCGATCGCCAACACGGTCGCGTACTTCCTTCATGAGCGCGCCTGGTCTCGGGTCGGCTGGGGCGCACCGGCCGTGAGCGCGGCCAGCCGGTCGAAGTAATCGGGGAACGTCTTCGCCACGCACTTCGGGTCGCGGATGTGCACCGGGAACCCGGCGACGGCCGCCAGCGCGAAGCACATCGCCATGCGGTGGTCGTCATAGGTGTCGATGCTGGCCTCGCGCCACGTGCCGGGCGGCGTCACGCGCAGCCAGTCGGCGCCCTCTTCCACATCCGCGCCGAGCTTCCGGAGTTCCGCCGCCATCGCGGCGATCCGATCCGTCTCCTTGACCCGCCAGGAACCGATGTTGCGCAGCGTGCTGGGACCGTCAGCGAAGAGCGCCGCGATCGCGATGGTCATCGCGGCGTCAGGGATGTGATTGAAGTCGGCGTCGATGCCCCGCAGCCGTCCGGCGGCGGGCGCCGCGGCCGAGATGTGGTGCTCCCCGACCTCGATCCTCGCTCCCATCGCAGCGAGGGCATCGGCGAAGCGCACGTCACCCTGGACGCTGCCGCGCCCGATGCCCTCGACGCGCACCGGCCCCCCCGCGATGGCGCCGAGCGCGAGGAAGTAGGAAGCGCCGCTCGCGTCGCCCTCGACCATGAAGCGGCCGGGTGACCGGTAGACGCCGGCAGGCACGACGAACTCGCCGCCCTCCTCGCGCACGACGATCCCGAACCGCTGCATCAGCGCGATCGTCATCTTCACGTACGGCTGCGAGATCAGCGTTCCCTGCACGGCGAGCCGCAGGCCTCCCGGGGGAGCCACCATCGGCGCGGCCATCAGCAATCCGCTGAGGAACTGGCTCGACACGTCGCTGCGGACCGCGACACGGTCGGCACTGATCGAGCGGACGCGCTCGATCAGCAGCGGCGGAAACCCGGTGCGCTCCGCGTAGCGGATCTGCGCGCCGAGTTCGTTCAGCGCATCGACGAGGTCGCCGATCGGCCGCTCACGCATGCGGGCAACGCCATCCAGTTCGTAGCGGCCGTCCGCGAACGCCAGCGCGGCCGTCAGCGACCGGAAGGCGGTTCCCGCGTTGCCGAGGAACAAGCGTGCCTCGCGCGCAGGAAAGCGCCCCGCACATCCGTCGACGCGCAGCCCGTCGGCGGTGTCCACCAGCGTCACGCCGAGCGCGGTCATCGCTTCGCGCATCACGCGCGTGTCGTCGGCGTCGAGCAGGTCGACCAGGAGCGTCGAACCTTCCGCGAGCGCGGACAGCAGAAGCACACGGTTCGAGATGCTCTTCGATCCCGGCATGCGCACCGTGCCCGATGCATGGCGGATGGGAGCGACGGTCAGGACGGCGGGCCAGGAAGTCACGCGGCGATGATGCCACGATGGCACCGGCCTTCCGGTCACCGGTTCCAGCAGACTTCTTCAGTGCCCCCGGACCCGGTGAAGCTGCGCACGCCCGTCTCGTCGATCGACAGGCTCGTGCAGACATCGCCCGCCATCGTCCGGGCGGCTGTCGCCGTGATCCTGTAGGTGACGGCCGTGGCGACCACCGAAACCGTGTAGTACGCATCACCGGCGCGCGGAATCTGGCGCCACGGAAACTCGGCCGGCGGCTGGCCGGCGCTCGCCGGGTCATCGTAGCGTCCGCGTTCGGTTCTCCAGCGCTCCATCCAGTGCGCCGCCTCGAGCAATCCCGCTCTTGCCTCGAGGCGTCGGCTGCGAGCGAGGTACTCGGCGTAGGTGGGCAGCGCGATCGACGCCAGCACCGCAAGGATGGCCATCGCCGCCAGCATTTCCAGCAGCGAGAACCCTCGGAACCCGAGCGCCGTCCCGTTCACTTCATCGGCCGCCAGGAGCGCAACGGCATCAGGCCTGCGCAGTTCGTCTCGACCCGCGCCACCGAGCCGTCGATGTTCAACCCGGCATGCATGCATGTTCCCCGCGCTCCCTGCTGCACTGGCCCGCCGTCGCCCGGGATGCGGTACCGGGGGTTCGCAAGCATCGTCTCGAGGTCCGAGACGGAGAGGCTGTGAACCAGAGCCGATCCGGTGTCCGCCGTCTCGGACAGCGGCGCGAAGCCGCCCGTCGTACCCGGCTCGAAGCGGCGACCGATCGTGACGCCGGCTTCGGCTCCGAACGCGCCACGCGTGAAGCCATCGAAGAGGTCGATGCGGTAGAGGTATGAGTGGCCGGCCGGCGCACAGGGCTCCGCCGCGGGCTCCGGCGAGAAGGTCGAAACGACGAGCATCCCGCCGTCCAGGAACAGCGGACCGATCACCCGCTCCCGGCTGGACGATGCGGACAGCGGCCGGAGTCGCACCCAGAAGCCCTGGTCGTTCCAGTCGAAGTTCGCCAGGTCGGGACGATGGAGGCGGCGATAGTGATCGGTTCCGTCCGAGTAGTCCTCGGTGCGCACGAGTGCCACGTCTTCGAACGGGATGGACGACGCCCGCCCCTGGTCCTGCAGCACGAAGATGCCCTGGTCATCGCTGCTCGCCGGATCGCCAACCTCGAAGTACTTGCCGGTGCCGAAGGCAACATACAGGCCGCCGAGCGGATGCGGCGCGACCCGCGGCGCCTGGTGGATCGGCCGGGTGGTTCCGCCCTCGGTCGCCGTGAACAGCGGACTCGGCGCGCCGGACGGCTGTTCGTTGAAGATCCTCCAGTTCGACGGCTCGGCCGAACTCAGGTCGAACTTCCAGAGATTGCCGAGCTTGTCGCCCGCATAGACGGCCACGATGTTGCGATTGCCGTCGTACAGCGGCGTCACCGCGCCGAGCCCGTTCCGATTGGCTGCGCCGCCGACCCCCGTGTCGATGGCACGGATCAGTGAACCGTCCAGCGCGTTGAACACCAGCAACGCCGCCGTGTCGTTGCGGCTCTCGTAGCCATTGCCGACGATGTACGCCCAGGCGCCGTTGGGCTCCGTCGCGCTCGTGCCATCGGCGTCGAGGCGCACGCTGCCGATCACGCCCGCCCCGATGGTCCGGCCAAGGGCGTTCCGCCCCACCGCGCTCGGGAGGTCGGCGGCCGTGATGTCCCACAGCACGCTGCTCGCACCCATCGACGGGCCGGGTGCCGTAACGTCGATCGCGAAGATGCCTGCGGCTCCGGCACCAGTTGTCCCGATGGCGATCGTCATCCAGCTCGTGCCGTTCCAGACGTCGCCCTCGATGATCGGTCCGTCGACCGAGTAGCGATGCGTGTAGGCCGGATCAGGCAACTGGCCCAACGCGGCGTACGCGGCGCGCGGCACATAGGCGAAGATCTCGCGGCCGCTCGACGTGAACCCGGCGCGCGCATCCAGGATGTGGAACATGCCGTCGTTGGCGCCAAACATGACGATGGGCGCGCGACTCGACGCCTTCGTCCTTGCATAGCTGCGATATTGCTGATGGCCATGGACCCCGCCGAGGGAGTACGAAGCCGCGGGCGCCAGTTGGTAGGCATGGTCGCTCGATCGGGAAACGAGCGGGGTCGAGCTGACGACATCTCCGAGGAACGGTGCCGGGGCGGTCGCGGTAGGCACCGCCGTTGCGCAGTTCATGCGCGGCATCGCCACGCAGCCAGGCGACGATCGGCGGCGGCGCAACGGGACACGCGTGTGCATTCGCGTACGTTCGGATCGAGCAGCGCACGCTGGTCCGCACCCAGGTTGCACCATTCGAATGCGACGGGCGTCGACTGCGCGGACGACGTCACGATGTTCCGCTCGGCAGGCGCCGGGAAGTTTGCCGTCCAGATGGGCGCGGGCTCACCGCTGCGGCCGGCGAGGAATTCGAGATAGGCCTTGGCGTCATAGGCCGTGACGTAGCCTTCCCAGGTCGCCGGAACGAATCCGCTCTGCACGAACAGCGAGTCGTCCGCCAGCACCGAGGCCGAGAACGAGGCCAAGGCGGCGGTTCCCCGACCACAGCGCTCGCTGCAAGTCGCGTGGCAGGCGAGCGTCGGCGCGAACAACGGCGACTGCGCCACCTGGCCGGCGACGACGCCGGGCCGGAGGGAAGTCAAGGCGCAGATTCCGAGCGCCAGCAGGGCGTCGACGGTCTGCCGTGCAGCCGTGGTGTGGCCGGTCCGCCGCGCGATCTCCACGGTGTCTCGCTCCCGTCCTTCTAGTCAGCAAACAGGCGCAACTCGCTCTGCGCCATCACTTCCCGGACGCCATCGGGCAGGTCCGGCGCGGTGACCCGGACGCGCGCGGTAATCCGGTACTTGCGCCAGCGGCGGTCGATGCCGTTGCATCCGCTGGTATCCATGCCCGTCGGCGAGAGCGGCGGCTGGAGTTCGCATGTGGCGTCTTCGATGACGCAGGCCGGGTCGCCACTCATGCCCGGTACCAGAGCTGCGCCGGGAAAGTTCAGTGACGTGGCGTCGCTCCAGTTCGCCGCAACTCGCCAGGCGGGCGCCGCAGCGGTCCCGGCGACGTTTACGGTGCTTCGTGGTCGATCGATCACATGCCACTCGCACCAGCGCAGCGTGGTCTGCACCGCGTTGTCGAGCATGACGGTCTCGCGCACGTTGGCCGCGAGGCGCTCGTCGGTCGCCGTGCGCTTCATCTGCGCGATCACGAGGCCCGTCAGCACCGTCAGCACCACCAGCACGACCGGCAGGACAACGCCCCTCCGTCGCGGCCACCGCCGAACGATGCGCGCCGCCGACATCGGCCCCATGTCCACCTCGGAGATCACAGGGCGATCGACGGCGCACCCGTCGCCTGAGAGCGAACCGTGAAGGTCTCGATGAAGGTGCGCCGCATCCGGCCGTCCGTCGCAGCCTCGGTCTGCGTCGTGCCTGCCGTCGCCTCGGCCGTCGTTCGCGGGCAACGTGTTGCCGCGGCGTCCGTGCTGAGAGCGGCGGTCCCCCGTTCCCGGGTTGCCACCGTGATGCAGACGACCACGGCCACCACGTGCCTCCACGGGTCCGCCGGCGAAGCCGCGGCCGCGGCGTTGATCCAGGCGGCATCGCGAACGGTTCCTCCCAGCGGGACGTAGTTCGTCTGGTTCCCGATGGCCAGCGCGAAGCCCGCGTCATCGAATCGATAGAAGGCGCGAAACTCGATCACGTCGTTGGCGATGGGTGCCGGGCTGCCCGGATTGCCGTTGCCGTGACACCGCAGTACCGTCCCTACCGGATCGAGCGAGAACGCGCTCTGCACGAGGCGGCGCTCGATAGCGGCACCAGCGCGCGCGGCCGCTTCCTGCGCCGGCGTGTCCTGCATCGCGTTCGAGGCTCCGAGGCAATCGGGCAGCGCAGAGCTCGCGAGGTGCGCGACGCCCATCGGCACCAGCGCATAGCGACCCTGGAAGCGCAGCAACACCTGGTCGCCGGGCGCGGCTCCGATGCAGGTGTAGTCGGGCGCCAGCGCGTTGAAGGCATCGGCGAACCGGCTCCCTGTGCAACCCCGCACGGTCGGGCCATCGAACAGCGTCTGGCCCTGCGCCGAGTGATCGGAGCCGACGATCTCGCCATAGCCGGCTACCTTGATCGCGTCCCCGATCGCCGCCATGACCACACGGGCCGTGTCTTCCGCGCTGCCCGCCTGCTGCGCCACGCGCGACACGCCCCGCGACGACAGGTAGAGGGTGCCTACGCCGGCCATCAGCACGAGCCCGATCGCGATGGCGATGACGAGCTCGACCAGGGTTCGGCCAAGCTGTCGCATCCCCGTGCCAGCCACGCCGCGGATCATGGAAACACCCGGGTCCGGTAGCAGCGATACCGGGCCGGAATGACGGCGCCGCCGACCGCCAAGGCGTCGCACACCGCGTCGTTCGCCGCCGCGTGCGGCTCGGGCCAGGCTACCGCGACGGCCATCCCGCTTCGATTCGCGGCGTCCCACTGGAGGAACGCCGCGGCGCCCGGAATGCGGCGCCGAAGTTCGATCCGCCACTCGGCCAGATCGCGCGCGGCCACTTGCGCGCTGGTGCACGGCGCTGCGCAGGTCGGCACCGTCGACGGCGCTTCGGCCGACGCGTCGAAGCTGAGCGCGTAGCGCCCCGCCAGGTAGGCGAGGTGGTTCGCGCGCATCCGCTCCGCGAGTTGAGCGACCAGTTCGGCGGCCTGCCGGCGATGGAAGGCGTCCTTCTGGACGCTCATGGCCCGCGCCTGCAGTCCAAGCAGGCCGAGCATTCCGAAGGCGACGATCGCGAGCGCCACGAGGATCTCGATCATCGAGAGGCCGCGCCCGCTCACTCGGCTACCTTTCGCGCGGCGCGCTCCGGGATGCGCGCTCCCTAGCGGCAAGGCGACGCTCATCCGCAGGCCCCCGCGATCGGGCGCCTGACAGTGATGCGTCCGGTGACGGCCGCCACGACCAGGCACCGTGCGGCACCGGTGAGCACCGCGCTCGCGGGATCGCGATAGTCGATGCTGAACGTGCCGGCGCTCGACGCCGCCGTGCCGTAACGGTCATAGGCCACGGCTGCGCCCGGGAGATTGCCGGCCACTACGAGACGCACCTTCCCCGCTCCAGCCGCGGGCTGGCGCTGCAGGACTGCGTCGACGCCGCTCTGGTAGGTCCCGGAAGCGGTCGACCCGCGCTTCTCGAACATGACCCAGCCCGACGCCCAGTCTCCGGCGGCATAGCCGAGGCCCGCCGCGTTGCTGCACCTGATCGCCGGCTCGGCGGCATAGGGATCGAGCGAGCGGCAGACCGATACCACGGCGTTGCGCCGGACCGCCTCGGAGCGCGCGCGCTCGAACGCCGCGACCATGGTGTCGCTGGTAGTGGTCGTTCGCGAGGAGGCGATGAACCATGACAGCGACGGCACCGCGCCGGCGACGAGGATCGCCGCGATCGTCAGGACGACGAGCAGTTCGACCAGGGTGAAGCCGTGCGAACGCATCGATCCTTCCCTCCGCCATGAACCGTCCGGGCGCCTGCGCGCCACAACGCCATTCATCACGCAGCGAGTACCAGCCGCCGTGCTTCAGCGGGAATGCCTCGCCGTCCGAATCACCAGTGTCCCGGGATTTGATCGACTGTTCGAGCCCGACAGATGTCGGGCTGGCCCGAGAGCCGCGGAAGGAAGCGCGCGTTACTCGGCGTCGAGCCGAGGCGCGTGCGTGCGCCGGCACTCGGCCGCGGCGCGGAAGACAGCTTCGATGGCAGCGCCATCGCCGGCGTCGAGGGCGACCTGCAGTTCGTCGAGAAGCGCGCGATAACCCCGGAGTTCACCGGCAAGCGCCTCGCGATTTGCGGTGCAGATGTCGCGCCACATGCGCGGACTCGATGCCGCGATGCGCGTGAAGTCGCGGAATCCCGCGCCGGCCTTGGAGAGCTTGCGGTCGGCG
This sequence comes from uncultured beta proteobacterium, assembly GCA_963707725.1. Classification (GTDB taxonomy): domain Bacteria; phylum Pseudomonadota; class Gammaproteobacteria; order Burkholderiales; family Burkholderiaceae_F; genus JAOUJD01. Next base: position 143,927 of record CAVPRE010000016.1, read on the forward strand.
TCGTCCTCGCGCGCGATCTGTGCGACGAGCGCGAACGCAAGCAGGTGCGGCAGGTGACTGACCGCCGCGAAGACCCGGTCGTGCTCCTGCGCTTCCATGCGCTCGACGCGTGCGCCGAGGCGTCGCCACAGGCCCTCGACGCACTCCGTCGCGGCAGGGTCGGTTTCGGCGACGGGAGTCGCGATGAAGAGTTTGCCGTCGAACAGGCTCGGCTCCGACGACTCGACGCCGGGGCGCTCCCGCCCCGCGATCGGGTGGCCCGGCACGAAGCGCGCGAAGTGGGCGCCGAGGTGCGCGCGAGCTGCTGCGACGACGCTGCCCTTGGTGCTGCCGACGTCGGTCACGATCGCGTCGGCGCTCAGGTGAGGCGCGATCGCCTTCATCACGTCCGTCATCGCGCCGACCGGAACGGCCAGCATCACCAGGTCGGCCTGCGTGACCGCCGCCGCTGCGGAGTCGGCAGCCGAGGTGATGGCGCCGAGGCGGAGCGCCGCGGACAGCGCCCTCGCATCCGCATCGAATCCGGCGACGCTCGCCACCGCGCCGGCCGACAGCGCCGCGCGAGCAAACGAGCCGCCGATCAGGCCGACACCGATCAGCGCAAGCTTCACGAGCGCGCCGCGGCCAGCGCGTCGGGCAGCGCGTCGAGGAAGCGCCGGTTCTCCCCGGGCAGGCCAATCGACACGCGCAGCCACTCGGGCAGCTGGTAATTCGCGACCGGACGCACGATCACGCCGCGCTTCAGGAGCTCCTCGTAGACGCGCGCGGCCGGGCCGACCTTCACCAGCACGAAGTTGCCGTAGCTCGGCACGTACTCCAGGTTCAAAGCCTCGAACGCCTGCGTCAACTGCTGCAGGCCGCTCAGGTTCAGCGCATAGCTGCGCGCGAGGAAGTCCTCGTCGGCGAGTGCCGCCACCGCAGCGGCCTGCGCGGCGGAGTTCACGTTGAACGGCTGCCGCACGCGGTTCAGCAGGTCGGTCAGCTCCGGCTGCGCAATGCCGTATCCGACGCGCAGGCCCGCGAGGCCGAAGGCCTTCGAGAACGTGCGCGACACCAGCAGATTGGGGTGGCGCCGGACCCAGGCAACGGAATCGGTGCGTAGTTCCGGGCGCAGGTATTCGTTGTAGGCCTCGTCAAGGACGATGACCACACGGGACGGCACGCGCTGCAGGAACGATTCGATCGCCGCCGCCGGCACGTACGTTCCGGTCGGGTTGTTGGGGTTCGCGACATAGATCAGCGCCGTGTCTTCCGCCACGGCCGCCGCCATCGCTTCGAGGTCGTGGCCGAGCGCGCGTGCCGGAACCACGATCGCCCGCGCGCCGCGCGCCTGGGTGGCGAGGGCATAGACCGCGAACGAGTGCTGGGCGTAGACGCAGCTGCGGCCCGGCGCCAGCACCGCCGCGGCGGCAAGCTCGAGGATGTCGTTGCTGCCGTTGCCGAGCGTGATCCAGTCGAGCGGCACGCCGAACTTCGCCGCCAGGGCGGCCTTCAGCGCGAAGCCGTTGGAATCCGGGTAGCGGCCGAGGTCCTCCATCGCCGCGACCATCGCCTTGCGGGCCGTGTCCGGCATGCCGAGCGGGTTCTCGTTCGACGCGAGCTTCACGATCGCGGCCGGATCGAGCCCGAACTCGCGCGCCAGTTCCTCGATCGGCTTGCCCGCCTGGTAGGGCGCGATCGCCCTGACGTGCTTGGGTGCAGGCAGTTCGTTCACGGCATTCGTCGCCATCGTCACTCCGTCATTGCTCGGCCGGATACGAGCCCAGGCACTTGTAGAAGGCGCATTCCTTCTGCAGTTCGCCGAGCGCGGCCGCGACCTTCGGGTCGTCGGCATGGCCTTCGACGTCGACGTAGAAGTAGTACTCCCAGGTGCCGACGCGTGCCGGCCGCGACTCCAGGCGCGTCATCGACACGTGGTGCGCCGCCAGCGGCTTGAGCATGTGAAACACCGCGCCGGCGCGGTTCGGCACCGACAGGATCAGGGACGTCTTGTCACGCGCCGGCGGCGCGGATGGTTGCGTCGTCTGCGCGCCCAGGACGACAAACCGGGTCCGGTTGTTCGGATCGTCCTGGATGTGCGCCGCAACCGCATGCAGACCGAAGCGCTGCGCCGCACGCTCGCCCGCAATCGCGGCCACCGTCGTGTCCTCCGCGGCCATGCGCGCCGCCTCGCCGTTGCTCGCCACCGCCTGTCGTTCGATCGACGGCCAGTGCTGGTTGAGCCAGCCGGTGCACTGCGCGAGCGCCTGGGAGTGCGCGCAGATGCGCGTCACATGCTCCATGGACCCCGACCGCGTCAGCAGGTTGTGGTGCACCGGCACCGACACCTCGCCCAGCACATGCAGCGGCGTGGCGAGCAGCAGGTCGAGCGTCCGGCTCACCGCGCCCTCGGACGAGTTCTCCACCGGGACGATGCCGAAGTCGGCGCCGCCGGCTTCGGTCGCGCGGAACACCTCGTCGATCGTCGTGCACGGCAATCCGTTCACGCTCATCCCGAACTGCTTCTGCATCGCTGTTTCGGAAAAGGTGCCCGAGGGGCCGAGGAAGGCCACGGTCAGCTCGCGTTCGAGCGCGCGGCAGGCGGACATCACCTCGCGGAAGATGTTCGACAGCGCGGCCTCGCCGAGCGGCCCCGCGCTCTTCGCCGCGACCTTGCGCAGCACCTCGGCTTCGCGCTCGGGGCGGAACACCGGAGCGCCGACCTCGTGCTTGATGCGGCCCACCTCGCTGGCCACGCGGGCGCGCTCGTTCAGCAGCTCGACCAGCCTGCCGTCGACGGCGTCGATGGCATCGCGCAGCGGCCTGAGTCGATCGTCGAGGGAGTCAGCCATGGCGGCGTTCGAAGTCATGCATGAAGTCGACCAGCGCGCGCACGCCTTCGAGGGGCATGGCGTTGTAGATCGACGCGCGCATGCCGCCGACCAGCCGGTGGCCCTTCAGCTGGACCAGGCCCTGCTGCCCGGCCTCGCTCAGAAAGGCGCCATCCAGCTTCGAGTCGGCGAGCGAGAACGGCACGTTCATGCGCGAGCGATCGCGCCGGTCGATGCGGTTCGAATAGAAGCCGGAGCGATCGATCGTGTCGTACAGCAGCGTCGCCTTCTCGATGTTGCGGCGCTCGATGCCAGCGACTCCGCCCTGCGCCTGCAGCCACTTCAGGACCAGGTGCGCGATGTACACGGAATACGTCGGCGGCGTGTTGTACATCGAGTGCGCCTCGGCGTACGTCCGGTAGTCGAGCATCGTCGGCCAGCGCGGCGAGCAGCGGCCGACGAGGTCGTTGCGCACGATCACCAGCGTCAGGCCGGCCGGCCCGAAGTTCTTCTGCGCGCCGGCGTAGATCACGCCGAACTTCGTCACGTCGAGCGGCCGCGACAGGAAATGCGACGACATGTCGGCGACCAGCGGGACGTTGCCGGTGTCCGGGATGTACGAGAACTCCAGCCCGTTGATGGTCTCGTTGGAGCAGTAGTGAACGAACGCGGCCGCGGGATCGAGCTTCAGCTCGGACTGGCCCGGCACGACGGTTCGGCCACTGGCGGCGTTGTCCGCGATCACGTTGACGCTGCAGAAGCGGCGCGCTTCCTCGGCGGCCTTCTCGGACCAGATGCCGCTCAGCAGGTAATCGGCGTTGGTCTTCGGACCCAGCAGGTTGAGGGGCACCATGGCGAACTGCAGGTGCGCCCCGCCCTGCAGCAGCAGCACGCTGTAGTTGTCCGGGATGCCGAGCAGCAACCGCAGCAGCTGCTCGGTCTCCTCGATGATCGACGTGAACTCCGGGCTGCGGTGGCTCGTCTCCATGATGGAGTAGCCCTTCCCGTGCCACGAGAGCATCTCCTCGCTGGCCTGCTGCAACACCTCCTCGGGCAGCTTGGCCGGACCCGACGAGAAGTTGAAGACGCGCATGTCAGCCCCCGGCAGGTGCGCCCGGCGTATCAGGGGAACCCTCCTCGCCCGGCTCGCCGCCTCCGTTGTCGCCGCCGCCTTCCGTGTCGCGCTCGACAACGCGCTGCAGACCGGACAACGTCGTGCCGTCGTCGAGCGCGATCAGCGTCACGCCCTGCGTGGCGCGCCCCATCTCGCGGATCTCCGAGACGCGGGTGCGGATCAGCACGCCGCCGGTCGTGATCAGCATCACCTCGTCGTCTCCGCGCACCAGCGTGGCCGCGACGACCTTGCCATTGCGCTCGCTGGTGGAGATGGCGATCATGCCCTTGGTGCCGCGCCCGTGGCGCGTGTACTCGACGATCGGCGTGCGCTTGCCGAAGCCGTTCTCGGTCGCCGTCAGCACGCTCTGCTGCTCGTCCTCGGCGACGAGCAACGCAATCACCTGCTGCCGGTCGTCGAGCTGCATGCCGCGGACGCCGCGCGCCTGCCGTCCCATCGGCCGGACGTCGTTTTCGTCGAAGCGCACGGCCTTGCCGGCGTCGGAGAACAGCATCACGTCATGCTGCCCATCGGTGATCGCCGCGCCGATCAGGTAGTCGCCCGGGTCGAGGTCCACGGCGATGATCCCGGCCTTGCGCGGGTTCGAGAACTCGGTGAGCGCGGTCTTCTTGACGGTGCCCATCGCGGTGGCCATGAAGACGAAGTGCTCCTCGTCGTACTGCGTGATCGGCAGCACGACGGTGATCTTCTCGTTCTCGGTGAGCGGGAACATGTTGACGATCGGCTTGCCGCGCGAGGCGCGCGTGCCCTGCGGCACTTCCCAGACCTTCAGCCAGTACAGGCGGCCGCGGTTGGAGAAGCAAAGGATCGTGTCGTGGGTGTTGGCGATGAACAGCTGGTCGATCCAGTCGTCCTCGCGCATCGCGGCCGCCTGCTTGCCTCGCCCGCCGCGCTTCTGCGCGCGGTAGTCGGCCAGCGGCTGGCTCTTGATGTAGCCGGTGTGCGACAGCGTGACGACCATGTCCTCGGGCGCGATCAGGTCCTCGGTCATCAGGTCCTGGGCGCTGCGCACGATCTCCGAGCGGCGCGCGTCGCCGAACTCGCTCTTCAGCGCCAGCAACTCGTCGCCGATGATGTCGGTGATGCGCGCCGGCCGGGCGAGGATGTCGAGCAGGTCGGCGATCTTGTCCATCACCTCCCGGTACTCGTTGACGATCTTGTCCTGTTCGAGCCCCGTCAGCCGCTGCAGGCGCATCTGCAGGATCTGCTCGGCCTGCTCTTCCGACAAGCGGTACAGGCCATCGCCCTGCAGCCCGTACTGGAGGTCCAGCCCGTCGGGACGGAAGGCCGCCATGTCGCTGCCTGCCCGCGTCAGCATGTCGCGCACCAGCGAGCGAATCCCACGCGCGCGCCATCAGCCCGGCCTTCGCCACCGGTGGCGTCGGCGCCGCCTTGATGATCGCGATGAACTCGTCGATGTTCGCCAGGGCCACGGCGAGGCCTTCGAGCACGTGGCCGCGCTTGCGCGCCTCGCGCAGCTCGAACACGGTGCGCCGCGTGACCACTTCCCGCCGGTGCGACAGGAAGGCCTCGATCATCTGCTTCAGGTTCAGCAGGCGCGGCTGGCCGTCCACCAGCGCCACCATGTTGATGCCGAACGTGTCCTGCAGCTGCGACTGCTTGTACAGGTTGTTCAGCACCACCTCGGGCACTTCGTTGCGCTTGAGCTCGAACACCACGCGCATGCCCGACTTGTCGGACTCGTCACGGATGTCGGAGATGCCCTCGAGCCTCTTCTCGTTGACCAGTTCGGCGATGCGCTCGAGCAGCACGCGCTTGTTCACCTGGTACGGGAGTTCGTCGACGATGATCGCCGAGCGCAGGCCGCGGTCGATTTCCTCGAAGTGCGTCTTCGCCCGCATCAGGACGCGGCCGCGGCCGGTGCGGTAGCCCTCGCGCACGCCGTCGAGGCCGTAGATGATCCCGGCGGTCGGGAAGTCGGGCGCCGGAATGAGCTCGATCAGGTCGTCGATCGAGGTTTCGGGGTTGCGCAGCAGCGCGAGACAACCGTCGACGACCTCGTTCAGGTTGTGCGGCGGGATGTTGGTGGCCATGCCCACGGCGATGCCGGAGACTGCCGTTGACCAGCAGGTTCGGCAGTTTCGCCGGCAGCAGCAGCGGCTCGTTCTCCGAGCCGTCGTAGTTCGGCCCGAAGTCGACCGTTTCCTTCTCGATGTCGGCGAGCAGTTCGTGCGCGATCTTGGCGAGCCGGATCTCCGTGTATCGCATCGCCGCGGCACTGTCGCCGTCGACCGAGCCGAAGTTGCCCTGGCCATCGACGAGCATGTAGCGCAGCGAGAAGTCCTGCGCCATCCGGACGATGGTGTCGTAGACCGCCTGGTCGCCGTGAGGGTGGTACTTGCCGATGACGTCGCCGACGATGCGCGCCGACTTCTTGTACGGCCGGTTCCAGTGATTCGACAGTTCATGCATCGCGAACAGCACGCGACGGTGCACCGGCTTCAGGCCGTCGCGCACGTCGGGCAGCGCGCGACCGACGATGACGCTCATCGCGTAGTCGAGATAGGACCGCCGCATCTCCTCTTCGAGCGAGATCGGCAGGGTTTCCTTGGCAAACTGATCCATCGAGGGGCCGTCCGGAGAGCCGCTGCATCGGGCGCGCGGCGAATGTGAAAGTTTATCAGTCGGACCCCTCGTTTCCCCCGCCGCCGAACCCCTCGGCGGATGGCGGAAAGAGGTGTGATGTAATCGCGCGCTCCCTGCGTCCTGCCCGATGATCGACGTCGATACCCTCCTGCACTGCCGCTGGGTCGTTCCGGTGGTTCCGCGCGGCCTCGTGCTCGAGAACCACACGGTCGCCATCGACGATGGAAAGATCGTCGCGGTCGTGCCGGGCGAGGTTGCGGCCGCCCGCTACCGCGGGCGGGACGTGGTCCACCTCGCCCGCCACGCCGTCACGCCTGGCTTCGTCAACGCCCACACGCACGCCGCGATGACGCTGCTTCGCGGCGTCGGCGATGACCTGCCCCTGATGCGCTGGCTCACGCAGAGGATCTGGCCGCTCGAAAAGGCTCTGGTGTCACCCGAGTTCGTCTACGACGGCGGCCGCCTGGCAGCGCTGGAGATGCTCCGATCGGGGACGACGTGCGCCTCGGACATGTACTTCTACCCGGAAGCCAGCGTCCGCGCCTTCCGGGCGCTGGGAATGCGCTTCGTGGCCGGCATCATCGCGATCGAGTTTCCGACCGCGTACGCCTCGGACGCCGAGGACTACCTGCGCAAGGGCCTGGCGGCCCGTGACGAGTTCCGCAACGACCCGCTGGTGAGTTTCACGCTGGCGCCCCATGCGCCGTACACGGTCAGCGACCACACGCTGCAGCGGATCGCGATGCTGGCCGACGAACTCGATCTGCCGGTCCACACCCACGTCCACGAGACGGACGACGAGATTCGCCAATCGGTCGCCCAGCACGGTTGCCGTCCGCTGGCCCGGCTCGACCGGCTGGGACTGGTGTCGGAGCGACTGATCGCGGTTCACGCCGTTCACGTGGACGATGCCGAGATCGGACTGCTCGCCGACCGGGGCGCCTCGATCGCCCATTGTCCCGCCTCCAACCTGAAGCTCGGCAGCGGCATCGCGCCCATCGCCCGTGCGGCGGCCGCCGGGGTCAACCTCGCCCTCGGCACGGATGGCGCGGCCAGCAACAACCGGGTCGACATGCTGTCCGAGCTGCGCCTGGCGGCTTTGCTTGCCAAGGGCGCCGCCGGCGACGCCAGCGTGCTACCGGCACCCGATGCGCTCGATGCCGCGACCCTTGGCGGAGCCCGGGCTTTGGGACTGCAGCGCCGGATCGGATCGATCGAGCCCGGCAAGGAGGCGGACCTGGTGGCCTTCGACCTGGATCCGCCCGAGACCCGGCCCCTCTACGACGTCATTTCCCACCTGGTCTACTCGGCCGGACGGGAACAGGTCGCCGAAGTCTGGGTCGGCGGGCGGCGTGTTGTCGAAGCGAGACAGGTTCTGCTGGCTTCTGCGCACGCCGACCTGATGCCAAGTGTGGGAGCGTGGCAGAATAGATGTCGGCAGATTCTGCTCACGTCCGGGGCATCCTGAAATCCGGGAGTCACCGGGCGACGCGGAGCCGGCCTGGCCGTCCCGTCAGTTGGCAGGGCGGTCTTCTCTGACTCGAGTGAGGAGAACCAATGAAGAAAAGCATCAAGCTGGGCGTTGTCGCCTCGGCGTTGATGGCCGTCGCTGGGTTTGCATTTGCCCAGACCGGGGCCGGCTACAAGCCGGATCCCAGCCGCGCCCTCAAGCTGGTCGACCCGAAGGAAAGCCCGTACGTGATCGATCCCAGCGGCGTTGTCGTCCGCGATCCGTTCGGCCTGTGCTGGCGCACGGGAAGCTGGAGCGTCGAGCGCGCTGCCGCGGCCAAGATCGAGGGCGCACCGTTCCCGAACTGGACCGTTGGCTGCGAGTGCGATCGCGACCTGATGAAGGCCCCGACGTGCGAACCGCCGCCGCCGCCCCCGCCACCGCCGGCCGCACCGAAGCCGCCCCCGCCGCCCCCGCCGCCGCCTGCTCCGACCAGCGAGAAGGTGACGTTTGCGGCTGACGCGCTGTTCGACTTCGACAAGGCCGTTCTGCGTGCAGACGGCAAGGCGAAGCTGGACGACCTCGTGTCGAAACTGGCCGGCGTGAGCCTGGAAGTCATCATCGCGGTTGGCTACACGGACCGCCTTGGCCCGATGAAGCACAACATGGACCTGTCGGTGCGTCGCGCCCAGGCGGTGAAGGACTACCTGGTGAGCAAGGGCATCGAGCCGAACCGTGTCTACACGGAAGGCAAGGGTCCCGCGAATCCGGTCAAGCAGTGTCCGGATCCGTCGGCCAAGGGCGAGATTCGTAATCGCGCGCAGCTGATCCAGTGCCTGCAGCCGAATCGTCGCGTCGAGGTCGAGGTGGTCGGGACGCGTCCCGTCCGTCGCTAACAGCGAAACTCGCTGACAAAAAAACCCCGCCTCGGCGGGGTTTTTTTTATCATCCACGCATTGGAACAGCGAAGAGGTCCATCGATGACTCCGAGCCCATCAACCAAGTCGCAAAGGCTCAAGCGACTGGGCGCAGCGGTGCTGGTCGCGTGCGCCGTGCCGATTGCCGCCGCCGCGCCGCGAGAAGGCGGGCTGTACATCGCAGGCTACGAGTTCAATTTCGACCAGGCGGCCAGCCGAGGGCTCGCCCAGAACCCGAAGGGTCGCCGCTTCTTCGTGCTCACGCTGGCGCCGAATGCCGACGCGCTGACGGCGTCGGCGCCGCCAGTCGTCGATCGCGCTGCGCGAGCGTGTCGTCCGCAGCAACGGTGTACTCCTCGTGTGCCAGCGCGACATCGACAGCGGCCGCATCGATGCATCGAAGCTGACTCCGGGCGTCGTCGCCGTGCGCGGATTCCCGCCGCGCGGCAGCGATGCCATTCCGCGCGGTGAGCGCTACTTCCCGGACGAGAATCGCGACGTCCTCCCAAAGAGCAACGAGGCGCTGCGACGGCTTCGGGCCACTTGCTCCTGATTTTCCGATGACCATACCGGTGGCCGCCCGCCAGCAGAGTGCGACGTACCGCCGGCCTGCGCAGTTCAGCCCTGGACAGTGATGATCCTCAAACGCACCTTCACCTGGCTGCTCCTTGCTCTTCTGCTGCTCGCCGTCGTGGCGTTGGGCGTGCGATCGGTCCGCGCCATGCGCGGCCCCGCCCTGCAGCCATGGCACACGCACGTTCCCGTCGAACTGAGCGCCGATGAACTCGATGCCGCCGACTGGACTCGCTATCTCGCGCAGGAGCAGGCGATCTTCGACGACATCCGCGCCAACGTGACACAGCGTCTCGAGCCGGATGCGCGGGTCCCGTACAACCGCTACTTCGAAGGCAGCCCGGTCTATTCGCCGCGTTTCAAGCAGGACTGGAACCGCTCCTACGTGATGGAGCCATCCGGCCCGCCAAAGGGCGCGGTCGTCCTGCTGCACGGACTGACGGACTCGCCCTACAGCCTGCGGCACGTCGCGCGAAGCTACGTGGAGCGAGGCTTCGTGGCGATCGGCGTCCGCATGCCCGGCCACGGCACGGTGCCCGCCGGCCTCTCGGACGTGCGCTGGCGCGACTGGAGCGCGGCAACGCGCCTCGCGATCCGCGAAGCGCGACGCCGGGTGCCCGCGCCCGCACCGCTGCACCTGGCCGGGTTCTCGAATGGGGGCGCGCTGGCGGTGAAGTACGCCCTGGACGCGATCGAAGACCCGAAGCTGCCACGCGCTGACCGCCTGGTGCTGTTCACCCCGATGATCGGCATCACGCGCTTTGCCAGATACGCCGGGCTGGCCGGCTTGCCTGCCGTGCTGCCGCCGCTCGCCAGCGCTGCCTGGCTCAGCAACATTCCGGAGTTCAACCCGTTCAAGTACAACTCGTTTCCGGTCAATGGCGCGCGTCAGTCGTACCTTCTCACCGATGCTCTACAGAGGCAGATCGAGCAGCTCGCTCGCGCGGGGCGACTCGAGACAATGCCGCCGGTGCTGACGTTCCAGTCGGTGATCGACTTCACGGTCAGCACGCCGGCGATCCTGACCGCCTTGTATTCGTTCCTGCCGGACAACGGCAGCGAGATCGTGCTGTTCGACGTCAACCGGACGGTCAAGTTCGGTCCGCTGCTGCGTCCGTCTTCGTATGTCGCGCTGGACCGGCTCACGCCCACCATGCCACAGGCCTATCGCTTCACGGCGATCGTCAACGCCGGCGACGACACCGACGCGACTGTCGAACGCAGCATCGCGCCCGGCCAGCTGGACGCCGTGGACAAGCCGCTCGGGCTGCCCTATCCGCGCGGCATCTTCTCTCTGTCGCACCTTTCCATCCCGATCCCGCCGGACGATCCGCTTTATGGAACACACCCGGATCCGAAGACCGGCCTGGAGTTCGGGCTGAATCTCGGCGCCCTGGACGCGCGAGGCGAACGTGGCGCGCTCATCGTCGATCAGGACTTCCTGACCCGGCTGCCGTCGAACCCGTTCTTCCCTTACCTGCTCGCGCGCGTCGAGGACGGCATCGACCGGCCGGCCGCCGCAAGCGGGCGCCAGATCGTGGCGCCGTCGACGACGGGAGTGCCGGTGCGGCTCGAAGCGCTGCTGTCGACCTTCCGGCCGGACGACGCGGACGCGCAGCCCTTCGCCGGACCGTGACTCCGGCGCCGGCGCAGCCGGCTAGGCGCAACGACGCGCCGAGCGCCGAATGCCTCGCCGACGTCAGCGGCCGTCTGCGCTGACCGCTGCCCGCGCGTTGTCGGCGGTTCGAAGCGGCAGAGACGCCGCCGGCCGACGCAGCGCGTGCGCGATGACGACCCCTCCCATCGCCGCAGCCAGGTGTTTCAGCAAGTGCCCCGCGACGACGGCGCTCGAGGCATGCCAGATGACGCTGTCGCCCGCCTCCACCAGCTTCGACAGGGCATACCAGGCGATCAGGCCCCACCACGGCAGCGCCTCGGCGCCGCGCGGCGTCGCCACGAGGAGCGCGACAAGGCCGGCGATCCCGCCGAACTGGACCACGGCGTACGGCGCGACGTTGTCCGTGTACTTCCAGTAGACGACGCTCGCCAGCCCGATCGCCAGCATCGCCGCCAGCGCAGCGAACCCGCCTCGGGTGCTGACCCGCTCCCCGACAACGGCGCCGAACACTCCGGCGAATGCGATGGTCATCGGCAGCCGGTCCAGCACGAGCGTCGCGTTGGTCGGCTCGAGGTGGTAGTAGGCGGACCCGAGCGCGGTCAGGATCAGCCCCGCGAAGAATGCGAGCAGGCTCGCGCGCACCGCCGGGCCAAGCCAGCGGCGACCTCGCTGAAGCTGGATGAGACCGTACAGCCCGGCCAGCGCGAACGCTGCGTTGGAGAGAACGTCGCCCGCGTTGGCGATGCCGAGGAGAACCCGGCGGTCGGCGAAGTCGTGGTACTCGGCCGGCTGCTGGAGCGCCGGCAGCAGCCACGCGCCTGTCATCGCGAGCAGGATCAGCGCAACCCATCGTTCATGTCGAGTCAGCTGCGGGAACACTGGCGGCCTCTGCTGGGTATTCACGGAACGCAGTGAAGGATCTGAGTTCAGAACGATCCGAAGATGCCGGCGAGCACGATCACCGCGACCAGCGCGACGATCGGGCCGACGATGGCAGTCATGGCGATGTGGAAGTAGCTCTCCCGGTGCGACGAGCGGCACACCGCGAGCAGCGTCACGACGGCACCGTTGTGCGGCAGGCTGTCGAGCGTGCCGGCGCCGATCGCAGCGATCCGATGCAGCAAGGCGGGGTCGACACCCTGCTGCTCGGCGAGCGCAAGGTACGTCGCCCCCAGCGCATCGAGCGCAATCGTCATGCCGCCTGACGCGGAGCCGGTCAGCGCCGCCAGAGCGTTGACCGAAACGGACAGCGACACCAGCAGTCCGCCCTCGATCCCGAGAATCCAGTCGCGCACGTCGGCGAACGCCGGCATCGCCGCAACGATGGCACCAAAGCCGACCAGGCTGGCCACGCTCAGCACCGGAAGCACCGAGGCGTTGGCACCGGCATCCATCGACTCGCGGACCGACACCAGGCGCCGACGGTTCAGCAGCAGCAGGACCACCATCGCACACGCCAGGGCCACGAGTACCGACCAGACACCGCTGGCGGCCGAGACGGAGAGCGAATGCCAGTGGTCGCCGTCCGCGAAGGCGAAGTCGCGCCGCGGCAGCACGACGAACGACATCAGCAGGTTCACGCCGATCATCACCACCAGCGGCGCAAGCGCCGTTCCGATGCCGGGCTCGTCGGCACTCGGACTGCCCTTGGCCGCTTCCGGCGGATCGAACGCGCCGGCGGTCGTCGCGTGCTCCCGAATCAGCGGATCGTCGGTCACCGGCACGGCAGCCGCCACGGTATCGGCGAAGCCTGCGCCGGCGCGCCGCGCCGACGCTTCGGCGAACCTAAGCCATGCCAGCCCGAACAACAGCATGATCAGCGAAGCGACGAGGCCGATGCCGGGCGCCGCAAAGGGCGTGGTGCCGAAGAACGGCATCGGGATCGCGTTCTGGATCGCCGGTGTGCCGGGCATGGCCGTCATCGTGAAGGTCGTCGTTCCCAGCGCGATCGCGGCGGGCATCAGCCGCCGCGGGATGTCCGCCGCGCGGAACAGCGCCTCGGCCATCGGCCCGATGACGAAGAACGCCACGAACAGGCTGACGCCGCCGTAGGTCACCAGCGCCCCGGCGAGCACGACCGCGAGGATGGCGCGGCGCGCGCCGAGCTTCTCGCTCAGGAAGCGCGCGATCGCGGACACCGATCCGCTGTCTTCCATCAGCTTGCCGAACAGGGCGCCCAGCAGGAACAGCGGGAAGAACTGGGCCACGAAGCCGGCGGCCGAACCCATGAAGGTGTGGGTCCAGTGCGCGAGCAGCGGCTCGGACGAGAAGGCCGTCACCAGAAGTCCGGCAGCCGGAGCCAGCAGCAGCACGCTCCAGCCTCGGAACGACAGCCACATCAGGACGGCCAGCGCGACCAGGATGCCGAGCAGTCCCATCGCGTCAGACCCCTTCGAGGAACTCGTCGAGGTCGAGCGACGAGCGCACGCCCAGGTCCCCGCCATGCCCCCGCAGGAATGCGTCGGCCGCCTCGCGGCCGGCGTCGCGCAGCATCAGGAAGAAGTTCCACTCCGCGAGCATCTTCGACGAATAGCCGAGCGAGAGCATCACGTCGCTGGAGATCCGGTGCAGTCGCATCTTCGCGAGCGCAGCGCCGTCCCCGGTGCCCGGATCGACCACCCGCCGCAGCAGCGCGGCGGCGCGCAGTTCCTTGATCAGTGTGGAGTTGAAGGCGATCTCGTTGAGCCGGTTGTGGATCTCGCGCGCAGTCCGTGGAGTTCCGGGCCGTTCGATCGGATTGATCTGCACCAGGATCGTGTCCCGCGACGAGCACTCGCGGATCAGGGGCGCAATCGACGGGTTGCCGGAGTAGCCGCCGTCCCAGTACGCCTCGCCGTCGATCTCCACCGCCTGGAACATCGTCGGCAGGCACGCGGAGGCCAGCAGGGCATCGGGGGAGACGTCGGCGTTACGGAAAAGGCGACCGCGCCCGGTACGGACGTTGGTGGCCGTGACAAAGAGCTTGATCGGGGCCCGCTTCAGCCGCTCGAAGTCGATGCAGTTCTCGAGGATCTGCTCGAGCGGGTTGGCGCTGTGGGGGGCAATGTCGTACGGGGATATCACGCGCGCCGCGATGTCGAGCGCCATGAACATGGGCGAGTAGTCGAGCGTCCAGTTGCCCGTCAGGACTTCCATCGGGCCGCGCCGGAACGGGCTGAGCGCGGCAGCGTCGGACACCGCCTTCCAGAAGCGCTCCAGCGCCTGCCGCGCACCGTCGGCGCCGCCGGCCGCGTAACCGTCGACCATCACGGCCGCGTTCATCGCTCCCGCCGACGTTCCGGAAATTCCGTCATACGAGAGCCAGGGTTCCTCCAGTAGCCGGTCGAGGACCCCCCACGTGAAGGCCCCGTGGGCGCCGCCGCCCTGGAGTCCGAGGTCCGCCAGGACCGGTTTGCGCTCGGCGCCCTTTGGCTTGGTGACCGTCGCCTTGGAGCGTCCTGTCCTGGTGCTCTTGGGCCTGGTGTTCTTCGTCGACATGGTTCGGTCGCCCGGCAACAGGCGCTTCAATTCGAGTGGTTCGTTGGATTGATTGCGGGGACCGCACGACTATCGGCGTCTCCCTCGCACGTCTGCTGACACACCGCCCGCGGCCGCGCCCGATCCGCCGGGCGCGGCAACGCGGTAACGCAAGTTCAGATGCTGAGTCGCGTGATGCGGTTGCCGTTGAGGCTCAGGTTGCCCATCAGGCCCGCGTTGGTCATCACGAACCCGATGACCTGCTGCTGCCCGGTCTGCGTCGAGACGCGCGCATTGGCGCCGACGCTGATCATCGACACCGCGGCATCGGCGCCGACGGTCCAGCCGTTGCTCGCCTCGAAGCGCCGCAGGGCCTCGTCGGTCATGAAGAGGATGAACACCGCCGTGGACTGCGCCCCGGCCAGCAGGCCCGCCGACGCCTCGGTCATCCGGTGATAGCTGACCGATTTGCCACCCCTGCGCAGCACGCCCTGCCCGCTGCCGCCACCGAAGATGAACCCGGCCTGCACGAAGGTCGGGAAGACCAGCATGCCGCGCGCTGAGGCCACGAGTTCGTTCGTGCCCGGCTGCTGCGCGTAGAGCCGTGACAGCGCGCTGTCGGCGGCCGAGTCGATCGCCTGCCGCTGTGCCGCCGGATCGCCGCTGGCGCCGGACGTCGTGGTGCAACCGGTCGCCGCGACCGTCAGGATGGCGAGGCCGGCGCCGGCGATCATTACATCGCGTCTTTGCTTATCCATGGAATCTCTCTCCGTTTCGTTGTGGCTCGCCGCAGCGTCCGTCGACGCTGTACGTCAGGCCAAGGTTGATGCGCCCGGCGCGACCGGCAGCGCGCCAGCAAGGCGCGCAACTCGATCGCAACCATGGCGCGACTTATTCGCCGCAGAGCAGACGCATGCGCCGCTCGGCCCGTTCGAATTCCTCGTCCGTATTCGCAGCCAGCACCTGGGCCTTCGCCTGCTCGCAGGCCGAAGCCTGCTGCACGTCGGCCGCAGCGGGCGCCGGCGGCGGGGCGGCCTTGGCGGGTGCGGCCTTGGCCGGCGCCGGTTGCGTGCGCCCCGCGCAGCGGCTGTCGGGCACGAGGCGGATGTTCGCGAACTGGCCCTGCTCGACCGCCACGCAGTCGCCAACGCGCTTGCCGGCCTGGTCGGACACCACGCGCACGGTCGTCATGCCGTCGACCAGCACTGTGTACTCGAACGCCTGCGAGCGTCCCGCCAGCGTCCCCACGCCGCGGCCCGCGGCCGCGCCGCCGAGACCACGCAGCGCGCGGTTGCTGCCGGATTGTCCGCTGCCCGACACCAGGCCAATACCGCCGCCGACCAGAGTCCCGACGGTCTGCGACGTCGAATTGTCCACGGTCGTGGTCTGCACATTCGTGATGCGGCCGTACTGGACGCGAACCTGCGCCGCCGCCTCCGACGCGGCAAACGCCGCCGTCACCGCAATGGACACCATAAGAATCGCCCGACCCATCTCATACCTCCCTTTGGAATTGATTACGCACCCGCTCGCCTCAACCGATCACGCAACAGACCGAACTCAAGCGCGGCCCTGCCCACACGCCCTCCACGCCCTGCGGCGTGGCTAGACCACGCCGTCCTGCTTCAATGTGTCGACGATCAGGCGGACGAACTGGTCCATCAGTTGTGGCACCGAGTCCCATCCGATCGCCGTCGTCGTTGCCGCCGACCACACCACTTCGGACTTCGCGACGTCGAACACCCGCGTGTCGCCGTGGACGTTCTGCGTCGTCCTGACGTCGGGTGGCGTCGAGCGCACCCACGCCGTATTGTGATAACTCGCAAATCCACCCCAGCCGGGGCTCATCGTCGACGGCCAGCCGCGACCCGGGCCCCAACCGGGACCGCTCACCATGCCCGGCGTGACCCGCACGTCGGTCGTCACGGCCGTGATGCTGCTGGCCAGCACGTGCGATGCGCCGGCCGCCGCCACCGCCTTGCGCAGCTGGTCCTCACTGAGCTGTCCTCCGTCCGGGATGAACTTATAGGACGCCACGGCCTTCACGCCCGCCGCGGCCAGCGCGTCGACCATGCGGTCCTCGAGCATGCGGCGCTGCGTCGTGTCGCGCAGCGTCCCGAGGACCAGAACGCTGCGCAGTTCGCGTTTGCCAGAGAGCGAGGGATTGATCCATTGCGCGTCGATAGTCGTCGCGCGCGTCGCGCAGCCGGCCAGCACGACAACGGTGGTCACGGCAACGATGAAGCGAAACAAGCGGACCAGCATGTGAACCCCCGTGTTGAAGTTGGTTGCGATGCGCCAAGCCCGACGCGGTCCGTGAAACTGCGTACCTGACCGCAAACAGGCGGAGTCTAGAGGATCGCCGCCGCCGGCGGGGTAACCGCCATCCTGCGACGGCCGGCGCGCCCGTTAAGATCGAACGCATGCAAACGAACGCCGATCCTTCCGAGCTTCGCAAGTTCGCCGACCTCGCCGCCCGGTGGTGGGATACGCAGGGGCCGATGCGTCCGCTGCACGACATCAATCCGGTCCGGCTGGAGTGGATCGACCGGCTGGCACCGCTCGCCGGCCGGCGTGTCCTCGACGTCGGCTGCGGCGGCGGCGTCCTGGCCGAAGCGATGGCGCAGCGCGGGGCCGCGGTGACCGGCATCGACCTCGCCGGCAAGCCCCTGCGTGTCGCCCAGCTGCACGCGCTCGAGAGCGGCGCGCAGGTCGAGTACCGCGAGGCGTCGGCGGAAGCGCTCGCGGCCGAGCAGCCAGCGGCGTTCGACATCGTCACCTGCATGGAGATGCTCGAGCACGTGCCCGCGCCCGCCTCGGTCGTGGCCGCATGCGCATCGCTCGTGAAGCCCGGCGGGGCCGTGTTCTTCTCGACGATCAACCGCAACCTGAAGTCGTTCGCGCTGGCGATCGTCGGCGCCGAGTACGTGCTCAACCTGCTGCCGCGCGGTACGCACGAGTACGCGAAGTTCATCCGGCCGAGCGAGCTGATCGCGCACGCGCGCGCCGCAGGCCTCGAACTGCAGGACATGACCGGCATGCAGTACAACCCGTTCAGCAAGGCGACCACGCTGGGCCCTGACACCGACGTCAACTACCTGGTCGCGTGCCGGCGGCCGGCATGAGGCGGATCGAGCTCGTGCTGTTCGATCTGGACGGCACACTGGCCGACACCGCGCCCGATCTCGGCGGAGCGGTCAACCGGATGCTGATCGCCCGGGGGCGGGCACCGCTCCCGATCGCCGAGCTTCGGCCCGTCGCATCGCACGGAGCGCGCGGCCTGCTGGGCGTTGCGTTCGGGGTCACGCCTTCGGACCCCGCGTTCGAGGATCTGCGGCAGGAGTTCTTCCGCGAGTACGAGGGCGCCCTCTGCGTCGATTCGATCCTGTTCCCGGCAATGGACGCGGCGCTGACCCAGCTCGAAGCGGCCGGCGTCCGCTGGGGCATCGTGACCAACAAGATGGCCCGCTTCACAGTGCCGCTCGTGCGAGCGCTCGGACTGCACGAGCGCGCCGCCTGCGTCGTGAGCGGCGACACGGCGCCGAAGCCCAAGCCAGACCCGGCGCCGCTGCTGCACGCGCTGGCAGCGACCGGCGCCGAAGCCGTCGCCGCGCTCTATGTCGGCGACGACCTGCGCGACATCCAGGCGGGACGCGCCGCCGGCATGCGGACCGTGGCCGTGAGCTACGGGTACCTCGGCGACGGCCCCCACTACGAACAGTGGGGCGCGGACCACATCATCGACTCGCCCGCCGAACTGCTGGCGCTCGTGCAGCCCTGAGCATCCGGGCGCGATAATTCCCGGACCACGACGGGAAAACCTCGGGGGGATCGAATGTCCTGGCTCGCCACGCGGTGGCGCCGCATCGGCGCCATCATCGCCGCCCTCGTTGTCGTCTTCGGCATCGTCGGCGTTTTCGCAATCCCCGCGGCGGTGCGGTGGGGGCTGGAAACGGTTGCGTCGCGCGAACTCGGCCGCACGGTTCGCCTCGAGGACGTCAGCGCGAATCCGTACACGCTGCGCGTGACGCTCAGAGGCCTGACGGTCGAGGGGCAGCCGGGCGAGAGTTCCCCGCTCCTCACGCTGCGCGAGGCGTCGATCAACGCATCGACGGCGAGCCTGTTGCGGCTCGCCCCCGTACTGGAAGCGGTGATCGTCGACGGCCTGACCGTCAACATCGTCCGGCTCGACCCGCACCGGTTCAATTTCAGCGACATCGTCGACCGGCTGAACGCGAAGCCGAAGTCGGACGCACCGACGCGCTTCTCCCTGAACAACATCGAGGTCAGGGACAGCGCCGTCAATTTCGACGATCGCGTCACGGGCGGCCGTCACGCGGCGAGCGAAATCCGCATCGGCATTCCGTTCCTGTCCAACCTTCCGGTGGACGTCGAAACCACCGTCCAGCCGGCGCTGGCCGGACGCATCGACGGCACGCCGTTCGACCTGAAAGGCGAAACGCTGCCCTTCCATGAAAGCCGGGAGTCGTCGATCGTGGTCAAGCTCGACGGCCTCGAAATCCCCCGGTACCTCGCGTTCTCGCCCGTCAAGCTCAACTTCGAAGTGCCGGCCGGGAAACTGGACACCGACCTGCGCGTCACGTTCAGACAGGCGGTTGCCCCCGCCAAGGACCGCCCAGGACACGCGGCGCAGACACTGGTGTCCGGGAAGTTCGAAATCAACGATTTCGCGCTCTCGGCGCCTGCCGGCGCCGCGGCAGCGCCGCTGATCGGGTGGAAGTCGGTCAGTGTGTCGATCGAGGAGTTCGAGCCGCTGCAGCGCCGACTGGTGCTTGCGGACATCGTCGTCGATGAGTCCGCGGCCACCGTCGTACGAGATCGCCAGGGCTCCCTGAACTGGCTCCGCTTCGTCCAGCGGCCCGTTCACTCCAGCAGCGACGCCACACCGGGCGCTGTCCCCAAGCCCACCGCCGCGCAACCCGCGCCGTTTGCGGTCACGCTCAAGCACGCCGAGGTGCGCGACTCACGCGTCCGGTACATCGACGAGTTCGTCGGCCGCTTCGAGCAGGACGTGATCAACCTGCGGGCCGAAGCAAGCAACCTCACAACCGCGCGCCCCGACCAGGGCAAGGTGAAGCTGTCGGCGGACATCAAGGACAACGGCTCGCTCTCGCTCGACGGCGACCTCGGCCTTGCCCCTCTGGCCGGCCGCCTGCAGTACACCGGGCGCGACGTGCGCCTCGTCGCCGCCGCGCGCTACCTTGCCAACGTACTGAACGGAACGCTGGACGGCACCAGCGACGTCGACGGGGTCCTCGAGGTCGGGCAAACCGACGCCGGACTGCAACTCGCCTTGCGCGACATCGAGCTTGCGGGCAGGAACATCAAGCTGCGCGGACCGGCCGGCAGCGGTGCCGCGCTCGACGTTGCTTCCCTGAAGCTCAGCGGCGGCGCGCTCGATCTCACCGGCCGCAGCTTCACGATCGACAAGCTCGCGGTCGACGCGCCGCGCGCGGTGGTGCGTCGTCTCAAGGACGGATCGGTCAACTGGCTACAACTGCTCAAGGCGGACCCTGTGGAAGGCGAGGCGCCAGCGCCAGCCTCCTCCGAGGCACCCGCCGGCCAATGGACCTTTCGGATGAACGAGGCCGCGGTCACGCGCGGCGACATCGCCATCGAGGATGAGGCGATCGAGCCCGCGGTGAAGCTGCGTGCGTCCGCGCTCTCCGCGAGCGTCAAGAACGTGGTGGGCGACGGATCCGAGCGCGCCGAGTTCTCGATGCGGACGCGCTTCGGCAGCGGCGGCACGCTGAGCGCGAACGGCCATGTCCGCTGGGACAGCCTGGCGGCTAATGTTCGTCTGGATGCGCGCAACCTAGACATCGCCGCGCTGCGCCCCTATGTCGCGAGCCGCCTGAACGCCACTCTGGCGAGTGCGGAGGTTTCGGGACGGGGAACGGCGGCGCTCGCCCGGCCGCCCGGTGAGTCGCCGCTGCGGCTCACCTACAACGGCACGGCGCGACTATCGAACGTGCACTTGCTCGACGCCGATGGCGAGAGCGACCTGCTGAAGTGGCAGGTGCTCGACCTGGAGGGCGTCGACGTCAAGGCCGGCGAAGGGCCGCCCTTCGTTTCGGTGGGCAAGGTAGCCCTGAGCGACTTCTATGCACGCGTGATCGTGAGCGAAAGGGGCCGCCTGAACCTCGTCGATGTCGTCAGGCGCGAGGACGAGCAGGCAGGGAACCAGGCCACCGACGCGAAGGCCTCACCCGAGCAGGCAAGCGCAGCCGCGCCGGCGACTCCCGCCACGCAGGGATCGTCGTCCGCCGCGGACGCCGCGCCGCGCCCGACGATCCGCATCGGCACGATCGAGATCGTGCGCGGCAACGTGAATTTCACCGACAACTTCATCAAGCCGAACTACACGGCGAACATGACCGGGCTCGGCGGAACCGTCACGACGCTGGCGTCCGACAGCACCGAGCCGGCGACCATGACCCTCGCCGGGAAGATCGACGACGATGCCCCGCTGGAGATCGCCGGGCGACTCAATCCGCTGGCGCCGACGCTCTTCCTCGACATCGAGGGGCACACGAAGGGCGTCGACCTGCCGCGACTGACGCCGTACTCGGTGAAGTACGCCGGCTACCCGATCACCAAGGGCAAGCTGTCGATGGACGTGAAGTACAAGGTCGAGGACCAGAAGCTGCAGGCGTCCAATCACGTCTTCCTCGATCAGCTGACCTTCGGCGAGAAGGTCGACAGCCCGACCGCGACCAAGCTGCCCGTCCTGCTTGCCGTGTCGCTGCTGACGAACTCACGCGGCGAGATCGACATCAACCTGCCGATCTCCGGCTCGCTGGACGACCCGGAGTTCTCGGTCGGAGGGATCATCGTGCAGGTGATCGTCAACCTGCTCACCAAGGTCATCACCGCGCCGTTCAGCGTCCTGGCGTCCGCGTTCGGCGGCGGCGAGGAACTCGGCTACATCGAGTTCGCACCCGGAGCCGCGACACTCGGCGCCGAACAGGTGAAGCGCCTCGACACGCTGGCCAAGGCGTTGAACGACCGGCCCGGCCTGAAGCTCGACATCATCGGCCGGGCCGAACCTGCGGCGGATGCGGAAGGCGTGCGGCGCGCGAAGTACGAGTCCAAGCTGCGCGCCGCGAAGGTTCGCCAGCTGACGCGCAGCGGCGGGGATTCGGTGGACCCCGCCACCGTGAAGATCACCGAGCAGGAGCGGCCGGCACTGATCGCGGCGGTCTATTCGGACGAGAAGATCCCGGACAAGCCTCGAAACTTCATCGGCCTCGCGAAGACCATCCCCGCGCCGGAGATGGAACAACTGATCCTGAAGAACCTGACCGCGACGCCCGATGACCTGCGCGCGCTGGCGACGGCGCGCGCGACGGCCGTGCGCAATCATCTCGAGAACAACGGAAAGGTGCCGCGCGAGCGGCTGTTCCAGGTGGAGCCCAGGCTCACGGCCGAGGGGATCAAGGACAAGGGAGCGCCCACACGGGTTGATTTCTCGCTGAAGTGACCCATATGGGACAATGAATACGACTTTGGGGGCGACCTGGCTTCGACGCGGGTTGTGAAGGACCTCAGGGCATGCCGAGGACCAGTGACCTCGTAAATCCATCTGGAACACACATAAACGCCAACGACGAGCGTTTTGCTCTAGCCGCTTAATACCGGCTGGACGCTGCACTAGCTGGCCCCTGGGCTAGGTCGGGCAACCGACAGCAGCGCCATTTACAGAGGCTGGATGCCGGTGGAGTCATGACGGCGGCATCGAGACCAAGTGACTGGCTGCGCGTCGGCCTGCCGATCGGCTAAGCGCGCGGTGAGACTCAAATAGACCGGCTACGCATGTAGAACTGGGTTTGGATCATTCGCGGACGCGGGTTCGATTCCCGCCGCCTCCACCACTCATCCGGCTCCGACGTCACTCGGTTGGGGCCGTTTCACATCATTTCGCGCCAGACCCCGAGCGTTGCCTTGGGCTGCGGCGCACGTCTGCTGCCTTCGAGTTCCAGTCCAAGCGCCAGCATTGGCCCGAGGCGGGCGATCAGGCGTGAGTAACCGAGCCTATGGGTCCGATCAAGATAAGGAATTGGCCCGACCGTCCCGGCGAAACTACATTCGGCTCCTGTCACAACCCATAACGAGGAGGAGAAGTCCATGTCCAGCGAAGCCAAGTGCCCGTTCGCGGCGATGCACGGCAGCCGAACCGCCGTCGGCGCCCGGTC
Organism: uncultured beta proteobacterium; assembly: GCA_963707725.1. Lineage (GTDB taxonomy): Bacteria > Pseudomonadota > Gammaproteobacteria > Burkholderiales > Burkholderiaceae_F > JAOUJD01. The sequence goes on from CAVPRE010000016.1 coordinate 166,709, forward strand.
GAACAGCGACTGGTGGCCCAACCGGCTGAACCTCCGGATCCTGCACCAGCACTCCGCGAAGTCCAACCCAATGGGCGAGCGGTTCAACTACGCGGAGGAGTTCAGCAAGCTCGACCTGGCCGCGCTGAAGAAAGACCTGTATGCGCTGATGACGGACTCGCAGGACTGGTGGCCGGCCGACTGGGGCCACTACGGCGGACTGTTCATCCGCATGGCCTGGCACAGCGCCGGCACTTACCGCACGTCGGATGGTCGCGGCGGCGGCGGCACCGGAAACCAGCGCTTCGCGCCGCTCAACAGCTGGCCCGACAACGGCAACCTCGACAAGGCCCGGCGGCTGTTGTGGCCCATCAAGAAGAAGTACGGCAACAGGATCTCCTGGGCCGACCTGATGATCCTGGCGGGCAACTGCGCGCTCGAATCGATGGGCTTCAGGACCTTCGGTTTCGGCGGCGGCCGCGAGGACATCTGGGAACCCGAAGAGGACGTCTACTGGGGCGCCGAGGACCAGTGGCTGGCAACCAGCGACAAGCCGAAGAGTCGTTACTCCGGCGATCGGGTGCTCGAGAACCCGCTCGCCGCGGTTCAGATGGGACTGATCTACGTGAACCCCGAAGGTCCGGACGGCAATCCGGATCCGGTGGCGTCGGGCCGCGATGTGCGCGAGACGTTCGCGCGCATGGCGATGAACGACGAGGAGACCGTCGCTCTGGTGGCCGGCGGCCACACCTTCGGCAAGGCGCATGGCGCTGGTGATCCGGCGCTCGTCGGTCCCGCGCCCGAAGGCGCCCCGATCGAGGAAATGGGCCTGGGCTGGAAGAACGCCTTCGGCACCGGCAAGGGCGTGCACACCACGACCAGCGGCATCGAAGGGGCCTGGAAGCCGAACCCGACGAAGTGGGACATGGGCTACTTCGACATGCTCTTCGGCTACGAGTGGGAACTGACCAAGAGCCCGGCCGGCGCCCACCAGTGGGTCGCGAAGAACTGCAAGCCGGAGCACATGATCCCGGACGCGCACGACCCGTCGAAGAAGCACCCTCCGATGATGACGACGGCAGACCTGTCGCTGCGCTTCGACCCGGCCTACGAGAAGATCTCGCGCCGGTTCCACAAGAACCCGCAGGAGTTCGCCGACGCGTTCGCCCGTGCCTGGTTCAAGCTGACCCACCGCGACATGGGCCCGCGCGCCCGCTACCTCGGCCCCGAGGTGCCGGCCGAAGACTTGATCTGGCAAGACCCCGTGCCGGCCGTGGACCATGAACTGGTCAGCGAGCAGGACATTGCCGCGCTGAAGGCCAGCGTCCTTGCCTCGGGCTTGTCGATCTCCCAGCTGATCACCACGGCCTGGGCATCCGCCGCGACGTTCCGTGGCTCGGACATGCGCGGCGGCGCCAACGGCGCGCGCATCCGCCTGGCTCCGCAGAAGGACTGGGACGTGAACGAGCCGGCCGAACTGGCGAAGGTTCTGCACGGGCTCGAAGCAATCCAGAAGGAGTTCAACGGCGCGCAGTCGGGCAACAAGAGGATTTCACTGGCCGACCTCATCGTGCTGGGAGGCTGCGCTGCCATCGAGGAGGCGGCCGGCAAGGCGGGCCACGCGGTCAAGGTGCCCTTCGCTCCGGGACGCACGGACGCTTCGCAGGAACAGACCGATGTCGAGTCGTTCGCCGTGCTGGAGCCTGTCGCGGACGGTTTTCGCAATTACCTTCGTGCCGGGGTGAAGACTCCAGCCGAGGAACTGTTGCTTGATCGCGCCCAGTTGCTGACCCTGACCGCGCCGGAGATGACGGTTCTGGTCGGCGGCCTGCGCGCCCTGAATGCCAACGCCGGGCAGTCAAGTCACGGCATCCTCACCAGCGCGCCCGGAACGTTGACGAACGACTTCTTCGTCAACCTGCTCGACGTGGCCACGGAGTGGCGGCCTTCCTCGGCCGACGGCGTGTACGAAGGGCGCGATCGCACCTCGGGGCAGGTCAGGTGGACCGGCACCCGGGTCGACCTCGTGTTCGGATCGAACTCCGAGCTCAGGGCCCTGGCCGAGGTCTATGCCAGCGACGACAACAAGCAGAAGTTCGCGAGCGACTTCGTGGCGGCCTGGAACAAGGTGATGAACCTGGATCGCTTCGATCTTCGGTAATCGCAGATGAAGACCTGCGCTGCGCGATCAGCCCGCAAGCAAGGCTGACAGCACGCGCCAGCCTCCAGAACGACAAAGGGCCCTTCGGGGCCCTTTGCGTTCCTGCAACGAGCGCCGCGATTGGCCGCTACTTCTTCCTGCCGCCCAGCAGCGCAGACACCCGGCCCGCCGGGCGACGCGCGGCATCGGCGGGCTCGGACTTAGCCGCTTTCGCCTCTTCACCGGCGGCGGCGTCGGTAGAACTCGACTGATACGGCTTCGAGAAGAAGTCGTCCACGGGCGGCCGGGGCGCGGGCCGGGGCGGTGCGCTACTGCGGGTACCGCGATCGCTGCGATCACTGCGTCCGTGGCCGCGATCACGCGCCTCGCCCCGGTCCCGGTCCCGGCCCTCGCCGCGGTCGCGTTCCGGGCGTTGCCGCGGCCGCTCGACTCCGGCCAGCGTGCGGACCTCGAACTGCTGCTTCGTCAACCGCTCGATGCCCGCCACGGCGCGCTCGTCGGATCCGGTCATCAGCATTATGGTCAGGCCGCTCGCGCCCGCACGCCCGGTGCGGCCGATGCGATGCACGTAGTCCTCGGACTGGAACGGCACGTCGTAGTTGATGACAACCGGCAGTTCGACGATGTCGAGTCCACGTGCGGCAACGTCGGTGGCGACGAGCACTTCGATCGTCCCGTTCTTGAAGCCCTCGAGCGCCTTCATGCGCTCATCCTGTGTCTTGTCGCCGTGGATCGCGTCCGCGTTGACGCCCGCCTTCTGCAGTTGCCGCGCGAGACGGCGGCACTCGATCTTGGCATTGACGAAGACCAGCACCTGGGTCAGGCGGCCACCATCGGGCCCGCGCGTGCGCAGGATCTCCAGCAGCGCGTCGGTCTTTTCCGATTCGTGCAGCTTGTAGACCTCCTGCTTCACGTTCTCCGCCGTCGCGTTGCGGCGCGCCGTTTCGATCAACTGCGGATCGCGCAGGAAGTTCGCGGCGAGCTTCTTGATCTCCTCGGAGAACGTGGCCGAGAACATCAGGCTCTGCCTTTCCTTGGGCAGCAGGTTCAGGATGCGCGAAATGTCGGGCAGGAAACCCATGTCGAGCATGCGGTCCGCCTCGTCGAGCACGACGATCTGCACTTGCGACAGGCTGGTGTTCTTCTGCTCGATGTGATCGAGCAGCCGTCCCGGCGTGGCGATCACCACTTCGCATCCGCGGCGCAGGGCCTCGGTCTGCGGCTTCATGTCGACGCCGCCGTAGACGACCGCGACGCGCAGCGGCGACTTCGACGCGTACTTCTTCATGTTTTCCGCGGTCTGGTCGGCCAGTTCGCGGGTGGGCTCGAGGATGAGTCCGCGAACCGGGTGACGCGCCGGCGACATGCTCGCATTGGCGTGCGCCATCAGCCGCTGCAGCATCGGCAGGCCGAAGCCCGCCGTCTTGCCGGTACCGGTCTGGGCCGCGCCCATCACGTCGCCGCCGCGCAGCACCACTGGAATCGCCTTCGCCTGGATCGGCGTTGGCGTTGTGTAACCCATCTCGGTGATCGCAGCGAGCAGCTGCGGGTCGAGGCCGAAGTGCGTGAAGTCTTTTGGGTCGGACATCAAAGTGGCCGGGCTACGGCCAGAAAAGTGGCGACGGGCGCCGATATTCGAGGGGGGGTGGTGGGCCCCCCGGGAGTCGAACCCGGCACCAACGGATTATGAGTCCGCTGCTCTAACCAGGCATGAGCTAGAGGCCCACTGGGGTTCAAGACATTACTCCAGGAAGCTCTTCAGCTTGTCGGAGCGGCTCGGGTGACGCAGCTTGCGCAGCGCCTTCGCCTCGATCTGGCGAATGCGCTCGCGCGTGACGTCGAACTGCTTGCCGACCTCCTCCAGCGTGTGGTCGGTCGACATCTCGATGCCGAAGCGCATGCGCAGCACCTTGGCTTCGCGTGGCGTCAGCGAGTCGAGCACGTCCTTCGTGACGCCGGACAGGCTGTTGTACTGGGCGGCGTCGACCGGCGCAACCGTCGAGGTGTCCTCGATGAAGTCGCCCAGGTGCGAGTCGTCGTCGTCGCCGATCGGCGTCTCCATGGAGATCGGCTCCTTGGCGATCTTCAGGATCTTCCGGATCTTGTCTTCCGGCATCTCCATCTTCACGGCGAGGGTGGCCGGATCCGGCTCCTGGCCGGTTTCCTGCAGGATCTGGCGGCTGATCCGGTTCATCTTGTTGATGGTCTCGATCATGTGCACCGGAATGCGGATGGTGCGCGCCTGGTCGGCGATCGAGCGCGTGATGGCCTGGCGGATCCACCACGTGGCGTACGTCGAGAACTTGTAGCCCCGGCGGTACTCGAACTTGTCGACCGCCTTCATCAGGCCAATGTTGCCTTCCTGGATCAGGTCGAGAAACTGCAGGCCGCGGTTGGTGTATTTCTTCGCGATGGAAATCACGAGACGCAAGTTGGCCTCGGTCATCTCGCGCTTGGCCTTGCGGGCCTTCGCCTCGCCGGTGGCCATCTGCTTGTAGACCTCGCGCAGGTCCTTCAGCGGCAGCACGACGCGCTTCTGCAGGTCGGACAGCTTGCCCTGCAGTTCCTGGACCGCCGGCAGGTTGCGGCGCAGCACCTCGGAGTACGGCTGGCCGGAGTCCGCCTCGCGTGCAGCCCAGCGGGTGTTGGTCTCGTGGCCCGGGAACGTCTTCAGGAAGTGCGTGCGCGGCATGCCGCACTTGTTCACGGCGATCTCGTAGATCTGCTTTTCGATCGAGCGCACCTCGTCGACCTGGCGACGCAGCGTATCGGACAGCCGCTCGACCATCTTGGCCGTGAAGCGCAGGCTCATCAGCTCGTCGAGGATCTTCTGCTGCGACTTCAGGTAGCCGGGCGACTTGTAGCCTTCCTTCTCGAACGAGACCCGCATCTTCTCGAACAGCTTCGCGACGCGGTCGAACTTGTCGAGCGCGCGGACCTTCAGCTCGTCGAGCTGCGCCGCCGTCATGCCCGACGCTCCGATGTCGGTCGTCTCCTCGCCTTCCTCGTCCTCGTCGTCGCCGCCGGCGGTCGGGAAGTCCTCCGCGGTCGGGTCCATCAGGCCGTCGACCACCTCGTCGATCGGGATCTCGGTCGCGCGGATCCGCTCGCCGTGCGCCAGGATCTCTGCAATCGTGGTCGGGCACGCGGAAACAGCCATCACCATGTGCTTCAGGCCGTCCTCGATGCGCTTCGCGATCTCGATCTCGCCCTCGCGCGTGAGCAGTTCGACCGAGCCCATCTCGCGCATGTACATGCGCACCGGGTCGGTCGTGCGGCCGAACTCGGCGTCCACTGTCGTCAGGGCCGCCTCCGCCTCTTCCTCGACGTCGTCGTCGTTGGCCGCGGCCGGGACGTTCTCGTTCATCAGCAGCGTCTCGGCGTCCGGGGCCTGGTCGAAGACCTGGATGCCCATGTCCCCGAACGTGCTGATGATCGAGTCGATCGCCTCGGCATCGACCAGGTTGTCGGGCAGGTGATCGTTGATCTCCGCGTACGTCAGGAAGCCGCGCTCCTTGCCGAGCTTGATCAGCGCCTTCAGCTTGTTGCGGCGGGCCTCGAGGTCTTCCTCGGTGCCGTGGTAGCTGCGCTCGAGCGCTTCCTTCAGGGCCTTTTCCTTGGCACGGCGATCCTTGGCGCGCAGCTTCGTCGCGCTCATTTTCTCGACGATCTGCACGCTCGGGTCGGCGGCATCGTCACCAGCCTCCGGCACGGCGGCATCGCCGCCCAGCAGTTGCTCTTCAGTCTGCTTCGGCTTGCGGCCGGGACGACCGCGCGGCGCTGGCGGAGCCGGCGGAACGGCGGCCTTCGCGGGGCTCGCCTTCGCCTCCGCCGGTGCGGCCTTGCCGCTACCCTTGAGTGGAGCCTTCGCGGCCGGCGCCTTGGCAGGCGGCGTCTTCGCCGGCGCGGCCTTCGCCTCGACCTTGCGCGGCGGCTTCTTCGCGGCCTTGCCATTGGCGCCCGTCGATCCCTTCGCCTTCACCGCCATTGTCTTCTTCGTCACCATCGTCTCATCCTGTTCGGGACGCGCTGCGCGTGCGCGACGCCAGTCACACTGCTGCTCGGTCATGCAGCGACCGCTGCGCCCGGGAGGCGCGAGTCGAATCCTGCAAAGACATCATTGGGTTCAATTGCGTCTTCTCAACGGCACCGGCTACGCGCTCGGGCGAGCCCACTCCGGCGGCCAATCGAGAATGCATCGCAGTGCGCATGCGGGACGGCGATCCCGCGTCGAACAGGCGTCGAATCAATCGATCGCGCCTCATTGGCTTGCGCTGTCACGATGAACTGCCACTACGCGCCACCGATCTTCACGCGATCTCCTGGGCGCCAGCGCTTCGTGTCTCCTGCCGAGCTCAGTTGCGTGCTCAGTTACGTGCCCAGCTACGTGTTCCGGCAGGAACGAAACCGCTGAAAATTCAACAGTGTAGCAGATGTGAGCAAGCCGGCGCTGGAAAAGTTCCCGAACCCGCCAGACTCATCGGTGCGGATTGACCGGACCCTCCGACCGCGCGCGGAGATACGCCTGGTCCGCGAGGCGATAGGCCTCGAGCGCCTCCGGCGACAGGTCCTGCTGATAGACGTCCAGGCACTCCGAACGCACCCGCTCGAGCCGGCGCAGGCGCATCTTCCCGAACGCCTCGGCGAGGATCTGCCTGGCCGTCTCGACATCGGTCTCCAACTCCATTTCCTGCGCAGCCAGGGCTCGATACGCGATCGCGTGCTCGCTCCCGGCAAGCAGCTCCATCAAGGCGCCATGGCTCAGCGCGCTTGCCGCGCCCGGGCCTTGCCCGACCGACGCGTTCGCCACTTCGAGGATCTCGTGGTCGGCCGGGTCTGCGCCGGCGCCGTGCTCCTCGGTCACCATGTCGAGGAACTCAGCGGCGAGCTGGGGGTGCACCAGCAGTTGCTGGAGCACGCGGCGCTTGAGATCTTCGACATCCATGTGCCGCGTGCGCCGTGCCATCGGCCCCGGGCGGCTCGGTGCGGCGCGCCGCAGGCCGAACATCAATGCGACTTCATCGGCGGGCAGGCGTGCCGCATCGGCCAGTTCCCTCAGCAACTGGGCTCGCATCGCGCCGGGCGCCATCGAGAGGAGCAGCGGCTTTGCGGCCGCCACCAGCGCGGCGCGATCCTCCGCGGTGCCAAGCGAGCTGCCACCCGCCAGCGCGCGGACGAAGAACCGCGACAGCGGCAGCGCGTGCTCGAGCTCGCCCTCGAAGCCCTGCTTGCCATGCGCCCTGATCAAGCTGTCCGGGTCTTCTCCCTCGGGCAACAGCAGGAAGCTCGCGCGCTTGGTATCGGCGATGACAGGCAGTGTGGCCTCGAGCGCGCGCCGCGCCGCCTTGCGACCGGCCGCATCGCCATCGAAGGCGAAGACGACATGGTCCGTGATCCGCAGCAGCGCGCTTACGTGCGCCCCGGTGATCGCCGTGCCGAGCGCTGCCACGGACTCGCCGAAACCCGCCTGCACGAGCTGGATCACGTCCATGTAACCCTCGACGACGATGGCGCGGCCAGCCTGCCGGATGGCATCGCGCCCTTCGTACAGACCGTAGAGCTCCTGTCCCTTGTGAAAGACCGGCGTCTCCGGCGAGTTCAGGTATTTCGGCTCACCAGCGCCCATGATCCGTGCGCCGAAACCGATGACCTGGCCGCGCGGATTGCGAATCGGGAACATGATCCGGCCACGAAACCGGTCGTACCGCTTGCCCTCGTCCGAGATGACGAGGCCCGCTTCCGCAAGACGCGGGTCGTCGTAGTCTTCAAAGGCGGCGCGCAGCGGCTGCCACGCATCCGGCGCGAAGCCGAGCGCGAAGCGTGCGGCGGTCTGTCCGGTCAGGCCGCGGCCTTTCAGGTACTCGACCGCGGTTTCGCTGGTCTTCAGCTGCTTGCGATAGAACTCCGCCGCCTGCGACAACACCTCGGTGAGCGCGCGCGTCCTCGACTGCGCCTCGCCGGCGCGCGGGGACTCCTCGGGCACCTGCATGCCCGCCACCTGCGCGAGTTCGCGGATGGCGTCCACGTAACCGAGGCCGCGGTGCTCCATCAGGAAGCCGATTGCGCTGCCGTGCGCGCCGCATCCAAAACAGTGGAAGAACTGCTTCGACGGGCTGACCGTGAACGAGGGCGTCTTCTCGCCGTGGAACGGACAGAGTCCTAGCAGGTTCTGCCCGGCCTTCTTCAACTGGACGTAGCGTCCGACGACATCGGCGATGTCGACGCGGGCAAGAAGATCCTGGATGAAGCCCTGGGGAATCATGGTGGTCGACGAAAGTGTACGCACCAGACCTGCCGACGCACGCGTACCCGGGTCGCCTCAGTCGACAGCGGGCCCTCTCCGGACGGCTCCACGACGAACGGGCCGCTGTCCGGGCAGCGTCACGCCAGTCGCTGCTTCACCAGCGCAGAGGCCTTGCCCATGTCGGCCCGGCCGGCGATACGCGGCTTCAGGACCGCCATGACCTTGCCCATGGCCTGGGGGCCCGCGGCCCCGGACTCGGCGATGGCCGCGTCGATTGCCGCAGCGAGCTCGGCCTCCGACATCTGTTCCGGCAAGTAGCCGGACAGCAGTTCGAGTTCCGCCGTTTCCTTCTCGACGAGGTCCGTGCGGCCCGCCTTCGCGAACTGCTCGATCGAGTCCTTGCGCTGCTTGATCAACTTCTCGACGATGCCGAGCGCCGCCGCGTCGTCGGCAACGATGCGCTCGTCGACTTCCTTCTGCTTGATCGCCGCCTGCAGCATGCGTATGGCGGACAGGCGCGCGGCGTCCCTGGCGCGCATTGCCGCCTTCATGTCCTCGGTGATCCGGTCTCTCAGGCTCACGTGAACCTCCTACGTCCTTCCCAATGCGAAAGCGCGCCCGTAGGCGCGCTTCGTGTGCCGGTACCCTTGCTTCTCTAGTACATCTTCTTCGGCAGCATCTGGCTGCGCAGGCGCTTGAAGTGGCGCTTGATCGCAGCGGATTTCTTGCGCTTGCGCTCGGCTGTCGGCTTTTCGTAGAACTCGCGCGCACGCAGTTCGGTCAGCAGACCGCTCTTTTCAATGGTGCGCTTGAAGCGGCGCAGGGCCACTTCGAAGGGTTCGTTTTCCTTGAGTCGGATGGTAGGCATCTGGATCCTGAAATTGAGCGCCGGCACGGAGCTGTCGAGCCCGCAATTCTAGCCCGAAGGCAATTGGCGAGACAAGTCAAGGATTTAGGCCGCGAATCGCCCCCGGGCCGGGCCGGGACGCTCCCGTAAACTCGCCGGATGCTGATCCTGGGCATCGAGACCTCGTGCGACGAGACCGGCCTCGCCCTGCTCGACAGCGAGGCCGGCCTGCTGGCCCACGCCCTGCACTCCCAGGTCGACATGCACATGGCCTACGGAGGGGTGGTGCCGGAACTCGCCTCGCGGGACCACATCCGGCGCGTCCTGCCGCTGCTGGACTCGGTCCTGGCGGACGCCGGGCGGGCCCTGGGCGACGTCGACGCGATCGCAGTCACGACAGGTCCGGGCCTGGCCGGCGCGCTGCTGGTCGGTGCGAGCATCGGCCACGCGCTGGGCTACGCCCTGGGCAAGCCGGTGCTGGATGTGCACCACCTCGAGGGTCACCTTCTCTCTCCCCTGCTGGCGCAACCTGCCCCACCCTTCCCGTTCGTGGCCCTGCTGGTATCCGGGGGACATACGCAGTTGCTCGCCGTCCGAGGCTGGGGGCAGTACGAACTGCTGGGAGAAACGCTCGACGACGCCGCCGGCGAGGCATTCGACAAGACGGCCCAGTTGCTCGGACTCGGCTATCCGGGCGGTCCGGCCGTTTCACGGGCCGCCGACTTCGGCACGCCGGACGCGATCAGGTTGCCGCGGCCGATGCTCCACAGCAACGACCTCGCCTTCAGCTTCAGCGGCCTGAAGACCGCCGTGCTGACCGCAGTGAAACGGCAAGGGGGCTCGAACGTCTGCGAGCAGGCGCGCGCTGACATAGCGCGCGGCTTCGTCGACGCGATCGTCGACGTGCTGGCCGCGAAGGCGCTGCGCGCGCTGGAGCGGACGGGACTGGATACCCTGGTGGTGGCCGGTGGCGTCGGCGCGAACCGGCAACTGCGCGAACGCCTCGAGCGGGAAACCGCGGCCCACCGCGCCACCGTCTACTTTCCACCGCTGAACCTGTGCACCGACAACGGCGCGATGATCGCGCTGGCCGGTCTTGCCAAGCTGCGCCGCGCCGATCCAGGGGCGCTCGCACGCTCGATGTCGTTCTCGGTTCGGCCGCGCTGGCTCCTGTCCGAAGCGACGGCCTGACGTCAGTGCCGGGCGTGCGCCGTGTCCGGCGCCTTCTGCCCGATCCGCCGCTCCTTGCCCGCCAGCAGGTTCGAGATGTTGGCGCGATGCCGGTACACGATCAGGCCCGCAATCGCGACGATTGCCAGGAAGCGTTCGTCGAACCCCCAGCCGAACGCCGAGTAGAAGGCGGCGAACACCGCCGCGACGATCGATGCCAGCGAGGCATAGCGGAAGAAGCCTGCGATGATGGCCCAGGTGACCCCGGTCGCGAGCGCGAGCCACGGGTTGAGCGCGAGGATGACGCCGGCGGCCGTCGCCACGCCCTTGCCGCCCTTGAACCCGAAGAACACCGGGAACAGATGTCCGAGGAACACCGCGACGGCCACCGCCGCCACGCCAAGGTCCCCGATCCCGAACTTCGGTCCGAAGCGAACGGCCAGCCAGACGGCGAACCAGCCCTTGGCCGCGTCGCCGAGGAGCGTCAGGATCGCCGCCGCCTTGCTGCCCGTGCGCAGCACGTTGGTCGCGCCGGGATTCTTCGAGCCGTATGTGCGCGGATCGGCGAGGCCCATCACGCGGCTGACCACGACGGCGAACGAGAACGAACCGACCAGGTACGCAAGGAGCGCGGCGAGGGCGGATGCGAGGAACTCCATGGCTTCTACTCCTTCAGTGCGCAGTCGACCGGCGTTGCCTGCACGAGCGCCGGGAGAACGGATGGCGCGATTCCGACAAGGTAACCGCGGCGTCCGCCGTTGATGTAGATCTGCGGCAGATCGAGGATCGTTCGCTCGACGAACACCTGCATCCGCTTGCGCGTCCCGAACGGCGATGTCCCGCCGACCAGGTAGCCCGAGTGCCGCTGGGCCACGTCCGGCGCACAGGGCTCGACCTTCTTGCGGCCGATCTGCCGCGCAAGGTTCTTGGTCGAGACCGTGCAGTCGCCGTGCATCAGGACGATCAGCGGGGCGGCCTTCTCGTCCTCCATCACGAGCGTCTTCACGACGCTGTGCTCGTCCACGCCGAGCGACTGCGCGGACACCGCGGTGCCGCCGTGCTCGACGTACTCGTACACGTGCTCGGTGAAGCGGATGCCGTTCTCGCGCAGCAACTGCGTCGCGGGTGTCTCGGAGACGTGCCTGGCCTTCGACATGGCGCGCGAGTTTAGCCGCGGGGGTGATGCTGCGCGTGCAACGACTTCAGGCGCGCGCGCGCCACATGCGTGTAGATCTGCGTCGTCGAGATGTCGGCATGGCCGAGCAGGAGCTGCACCACCCTCAGGTCGGCGCCATGGTTCAGCAGGTGGGTCGCGAACGCGTGGCGCAGCCCGTGCGGGCTCAGCGGCGCTTCGATGGAGGCCCGTGCTGCGTGGCGCTTGATGAGTACCCAGAACATCTGCCGCGTCATGCCGGCGGCGCGCTGCGTCACGAAGGTCGCATCGGCAACGCGACCGGCGAGGAGGGCCGGCCGGCCCTCCTTCAGGTAGCGCTCGATCCAGCGGCGCGCTTCCTCGCCGAGCGGAACGATGCGCTCCTTCGACCCCTTGCCGATCACGCGCACGAGACCTTCCTGCAACGAGAGGTTCAGCATCGTCAGCGCGACCAGTTCGGATACGCGCAGGCCGGTCGCATAGAGGAGCTCGAGCATGGCGCGGTCACGCAACCCGAGCGGCGTATCGACGTCGGGCGCTGCCAGCAGCGCTTCGACCTGCGCCTCGGTCAGCGTCTTCGGGAAGCGAGGCGGAACCTTCGCGCCCTTCAGCCGCAGCGTCGGATCGAGCGCCACGATCCCTTCGCGAACGGCCCAGCGGTAGAAGCGGCGCAGCACCGCCAGGCGCCGGTTGGCCGTGGTGGCCCGGGTGCTCGGGTGCTCCTCGGCGAAGTACGCCGCCAGTTCCGGCTCACGTCCCGCGGAGATCGAGGTCCCGCGCTTTCCCAGCCAGGCCCCGAGGGCGTCGAGGTCGCGCCGGTAGGCCACGAGCGTATTGCGCGCGAGCCCGTCCTCCAGCCACACCGCATCGATGAAACGATCGATCAGCGGATCCGCCGACGGCGGCGCCGGCACCGGTCTCGTTGCCCGCTTCACCCTGCCCGACCGGCCGCGCGGCGCGGTCACGGCGTCAGCGCAAACACCGGCCGGCTCTCGTGCGCCAGCAGCCAGCGCTTCACGTCCAGAATCGTGCGGTCGGTGCGATGCGCGAAGCCGCCGATGCCACGGGCCGCGACGACGCGATGGCACGGAATCGCGAGTGGCAACCGGTTCTCGCCGCACGCCTGCCCGACCGCGCGCGCCGTGCTGCCGAGCTCTGCAGCCAGATCGCCGTAGGTCCGGGTGGCACCCGACGGAATCCGCGCGATCGCGGCCCAGACACGCCGCTCGAACTCGCTGCCCTCGATCGCGAGCGGCAGTTCGATCGGGCGCGCCGGATCGCCGGCGTACGCCCGGATCTGGTCGCAAGCCCGAGCCGCGGTGTCGTTCGACGGCGGGCGGCCCGGGGTATCGAGGGGCAGAAAGACGATCTCCCCGATCGCGGTGCCACTCACGCGAATGCCGACCGCCGCACAGGGCAGCAACAGCACCGCGTCGAATTCCGCGACCACTACCTGCCCGGGGCGCTGCCGCGCCTCACGCGCCGAGCATGCCCTTTTTCAGCGTCTCGTCGGCCGGCTTGTCGCCCAGCCAGATGCGCAGCACGGCGGCGAAGAAGTCGGCCCCCGGGATCGGGCTGCCCTTGGGCTGGCCGTTGACCGTGATGCGCGTGCCGCCGTCGGGAGTGAAGTCGAAGTTGATGACGTCGCCTTCCTTCGCTTCGCCGATCGATTTCAGCGTGGCCACCAGCGCGTCGACCTGAGGCTTCATCGCGTTGAGCTGCGCCTCCGGCGTGTTGTTCTTCAGGCCCTCGTTGAAGGCGTCAATGAAGCTCTGGGCCCCAAGATCGCGCAGCATCCGCAGCGAGATGCGGCGCGCGCCCTTGTCGTTGACGATCGCGGAGGCGTTCGCGCTTTTCTGCCCCACGTAAAGTCCCGCCACGTAGACCTTGATGAAAACCCGCTTGCGCAGCCCGACCCCGTTCAGGCTGAGGGTCTGCCCGCCCACGGCAGCCGTCGGCTCGAACTTCTGCCCTTCCATCTCCACGGCCTGCTGGGCCTGCACCTGGCCGACCGCCAGAAGTCCCGCCGCCAACACGATCGAAGTCAGCCACCTTGTCATTTGTGTCTCCTGTTGTGGTGCTTCCGCCTGCACTCGAACCGACGGCGTCAGCCGCCGAGCATGCCCTTCTTCAGCCCCGCGTCGGCCGGCGTCTCGCCCAGCCAGACGCGCAGCACTGCCGCGTAGAAATCGTCTCCGGGAATCAACGGCCCGCGGGTTACGCCGTTGACGCTGACCCGGGTGCCATCCTGTGGCGTGTAGTCGAAGTAGACGGTATCGCCGCGGCGGGCCAACGCGATCGTCTTGATCGTCGTCGTCAGGGTATCGACCTGCTTCTGCCAGCGGGCCAGCTCGGCGTCGGTGTGATTCGCCTTGAGCCCCACGTGCAGCGAGTTGACGAACAGTTCGCCCTCGACATCCCGCAGGAACCGCAGCGCCACCCGCTTGGGCCCGGGCTGGCTCAACAGTTCCTCGGTGCGGGAGGCCCGCTTGGGCACGTACAGGCCGCCGACATAGATGTCGAACACCAGGCGCTTGCGCACGCCGACCCCGTTGAGCAGGAGCGGTTGGCCGCCCAGCACGATGTTCGAGTCGTAGCGCGCGCCTTCGACCACCACCTGGGCGCCGGCCGAACCGGCCAGAACGGCCAGTACGAAGACCAGCGACCGCAGGACTCGCAGCGGGGATGCGATCACGCCGCCACCTTGCCGAGTCCCTTGGGCAACGGAAACACCACGCTTTCCTGCACGCCGGTCAATGGTCGGACGCTGCCCGCGCCGAGCGCGCGCAGCCGGTTCACGACGGCATCGACCAGCACCTCGGGCGCCGACGCGCCGGCCGTCACGCCGATGCGCTGCCGGCCCAGCACCCAGGATGGATCGACGTTGTCCGCACCGTCCACCAGATGTGCGGGCACGCCGAATCGCTCCGCCACCTCGCGCAGCCGGTTGGAGTTCGAACTGTTCACGCTGCCAACCACGATCACCACATCGACCTGGGGTGCCATGAACTTGACGGCATCCTGCCGGTTCTGGGTCGCGTAGCAGATGTCGGCCTTCTTCGGCTCGGCGATCGTCGGGAAACGCCGCTTCAGCGCGGCTATCACCTCGGCTGCGTCATCGAGCGAAAGCGTCGTCTGCGTCACGTAGGCGAGCGCGTCCGGATCGCGCACCTGAAGCCTCTCGACATCGCCGACCGTCTCGACGAGATACATGCCAGCGTCGGCCTGCCCCATCGTGCCCTCGACTTCCGGATGGCCCTCGTGACCGATCATCACGATCTCGCGTCCGGCCGCTCGCATCTTTGCCACTTCGATGTGGACCTTGGTGACCAGCGGACACGTGGCGTCGAACACACGCAGCCCGCGCGCCGCCGCATCCGCCTGCACGGCCTTGGGAACCCCGTGGGCCGAGAAGATCACGATGCCGCCGGCGGGAACTTCGTCCAGTTCGTCGACGAAGACCGCGCCCTTCGCGCGCAATTCATCGACGACATACCGGTTGTGCACGATCTCGTGTCGCACGTGGACAGGCGCGCCGTGGATTGCGATCGCCCGCTCGACGATCTCGATCGCGCGATCGACCCCGGCGCAGAACCCGCGCGGTTGGGCCAGCAGCACTTCCATGCCTACAGCACTCCTATCACGCGTACAGTGAACCGCACCGGCAGCCCGGCAAGCGGGTGGTTGAAGTCGACGATGACCCGGTCGTCGCCATGCTGCTTGAGAACGCCGGAGAACCGCAGGCCGTCCGGCGCGTTGAACTCGACCACATCGCCCGGAACGTACTCGGTAGCGGGGTCCGCATTCGCATCGAACGTCGCGCGAGTCAGCGTCTGCACCAGATCGGCGGCGCGGTGGCCGAACGCCTCGCCGGCCGCGAGGTCGAAGGTCGCTTCCCGCCCCTCGTCGAGCCCGATCAACCGCTGTTCCAGGGCTTCCGAGAACTGCCCTGCACCCACCTGCACGGTCGCCGGACGGGCGTCGAAGGTACTCACTACTTCGTGTTCGTTGCCATCCAGCCGAACGGCAATACGATAGTGAAGCGTCACGTGTGAACCGGCGGCGACGCGGGAGGTGGCAACCATGGACGGCGATTTTAGTCGACGCACGCGCGATGGCGATTAAGGACTGGCCCGAGGGGGAACGGCCGCGTGAACGACTGCTTGCGCACGGCGCGGGCGTGCTGTCCGACGCCGAGCTGCTCGCGGTGTTCCTGGGAACCGGCAGCGCGGGCCGCAGCGCGATCGACGTGGGAAGGACGGCACTCGCCCACTTCGGCGGACTGAACGCCCTGCTCCGCGCAACCCCCGATCGCTACGCCGAGGTTCCAGGCCTGGGACCGGCCCGATACGCGCGGCTGCAGGCGGTCGTGGAACTCGCCAGCCGCGCGTTGAAGGAGGAAGTGCGACGCGACACCCTGCTCAATTCGCCGGACAAGGTGCGACAGTACCTGCGGCTGTGGCTCGGCCACCTGGAGCACGAGGTCTTCTTGGCGTTGTACCTAGATGCGCAGAACCGACTGCTGATGGCCGAGGAACTGTTCCGCGGCACGCTGACCCAGACCAGCGTCTACCCGCGCGAAGTCGTGAAGCACGCCCTGAAGCACAACGCCGCAGCGCTGATTCTTGCGCACAACCATCCGTCCGGCCTTGCCGAACCGAGCCGGGCCGATGAACTGCTGACCGCCAGCCTCAAGCAGTCGCTGGCGCTGGTCGACGTGAGGGTGCTCGACCACTTGATCGTCGCCGGCAACGTCACCGTGTGCGTTTGCCGAGCGCGGGCTCGTTTAGCCCCCCAAGGCACCCGTATCTGGAGGGCCCGCTCGCGGCGCTTGGCGGCCAAACCCGATTCCGCTTATAATTCACGGCTTTGCGTCGTCCGGCGCGCCGCAGCGTTGATCTGCGGCCCTCGTTAACGGGCGCCCCGACGCCACCACTCAGAGCGGAATCAAGGAGTTAGTCATGGCACGCGTGTGTCAAGTCACTGGCAAGAGGCCGATTTCCGGCAACAACGTCTCGCACGCGAACAACAGGACCAAGCGCCGGTTCCTGCCGAACCTGCAGTACCGCCGTTTCTGGGTCGAAAGCGAGAACCGTTGGGTGCGCCTGCGCCTGACCAACGCCGCCCTGCGCACGATCGACAAGAACGGCATCGACTCCGTGCTCGCCGACCTGCGCGCCCGCGGCGAAATCTGAGGACATAGGAGCTAGCCATGGCAAAAGGCGCCCGCGAAAAGATCAAGCTCGAGTCGACGGCCGGCACCGGCCATTTCTACACGACGACAAAGAACAAGAAGACCACCCCGGACAAGCTGTCGTTTTCCAAGTTCGATCCGGTGGCGCGCAAGCACGTCGCCTACAAGGAAACGAAGCTCAAGTAAGCGCTTCGAGCTTCCGCAACAAAAAAGCCCGGCACTGCCGGGCTTTTTGCTGGCGCGTTGTCAGCTCAGGCAGCAGCCGGACGGTAGCTCCGGATACGCAGCGCAGCGTCCTGCAGCGCTCTGATGCCACTCGCCTCCGCGCGCGCCACCCAATCCTGCAGGTGCGCCAGCATCTGCTCACGCGACGCCGACGACTTGTTCCATGTCGCCAGCAACTCGGTGCGCATCTCGACCAGCGTCTTCATCGCGCGGCTCTGCGCCATCAACTCGGACAGTGATCGCTGCTCGTCCGCCGGCAGTTGCGTGACGTCGCCCTTGCGCAGCCAGCGCTTCAGGCGGGCGAAGCGCGCACGGTCGTCGGTGTTCATCTTCTGCAGTTCATCGCGCAGCGCCTGCTTCAGCGAACCCGCGTACCTGGCGAGGATGTCGTAGCGGTTGGCGATCAGGGCCTGCAGCGTCTCGGCGTCCACCGTGCCCTTGGGCTCGGCCACCGTAGCCTTCGGCGCGACGCGCAGCACCTTTGCCAGGCCGACTGTCTCCAGCATTCGGATGTAGAGCCAGCCGATGTCGAACTCGTACCACTTGTTCGACAGCTTGGCAGAGGTCGGATACGTGTGGTGGTTGTTGTGAAGCTCTTCGCCCCCGATCCAGATTCCCCACGGCGAAATGTTGGTGCTCGCGTCAGGTGCGTCGTAATTGCGGTAACCCCAGTAGTGGCCGATGCCGTTGATGATGCCCGCGGCATGGAAGGGGATCCAGACCATCTGGATCGCCCAGACGGCGAGGCCCGCCGCCCCGAACAGGATCAGGTTCGCGACGAGCATCAGGCCGCAGCCCTGCCACACGAAGCGCGAGAAGACGTTGCGCTCGACCCAGTCGTCGGGCGTGCCATGACCGTAGCGCGCCAGCGTCTCCGTGTTCTGCGCCTCGGCCGTGTAGAGTTCAGCACCGCTCCAGAGCACGGTCTTCAATCCGCGCGTCTGCGGGCTGTGCGGGTCCTCGGGTGTCTCGCACTTCGCGTGATGCTTCCGGTGGATCGCGACCCAGTCCTTGGTCTGCATGCCGGTAGTGAGCCACAGCCAGGTGCGGAAGAACAGCGCCACGGCCGGGTGCAGATCCAGCGCCCGATGGGCCTGGCTGCGATGCAGGAAGATCGTGACAGCGGCGATCGTCACGTGCGTCATCAGCAACAGCGCGACGATGACCTGCCACCAGGACAGGTCCAGCAGTCCACCATCGAGGAAATCGATCAGGTACATGGGGTTCCTTGAGAAACCGCCCGTTCCGGGCGGCAGGCCCAACCAGGCCGAAAACGGATTTGAGCAAGAAGGGCCAACGGCGGTTCAGGGACCGAAGGCCAAAACGTAGCCTCTATTGTACGCACCCGCGTTCAGCCGGGGCCCCGAGACAGCCGGATTTGAGCGGGATCAAGCGCCGGATGGAGTCAGGCTGCGTCGACCCGCGATGAAAGCGCCCGGAGCCGGATCGGCGAGTACGCGGGGCTGGGCCAGCGGTCCTGCACAAGAACTTCGAGGGCGCGGCCCCATGAGCGCGCCGCCGATCACTGCAAGCTGCCAGAGGTGCTGCGACCGCAGCGGGCCCGCCTGCAAGACTTGCAGAATCTCGCCGAGCCGCGGGGTCGGCCGGCTCATCGAGCGCGCTCCAGGACCGCCGCGAAGAACCCGTCGGTGGCGTGCAGGTGCGGCAGCATGACGAAGTACGGCGCGAACCGCGCCATGTGGTCGACATCGATCTTCTGGGCCCGCAGCACGGTTGCCGCCGGAACGACATGGAAGTCGGGATGCTGCGCGAGGAAGGCCTCGATCACATCCTGGTTCTCGCGGTGGAGCAGGGAGCAGGTCGCATAGACGACACGCCCGCCGGGATGGACCATCCGCGCAGCCGCCCGAGAATGGCGTGCTGCCTGCTTGAGCGCCAGTTCGGCGACCGACCTCGCCTGCCGCCACTTGAGATCCGGATTGCGACGCAGCGTTCCCAAGCCGGAACACGGCGCATCGACCAGCACGCGGTCGACCTTGCCGGGCAGTCGCTTGATCCGCATGTCCGCTCGTGCTCGATGCGCGCCGGATGCACATTGGATAGACCGGAACGCGCCAGGCGCGGCTTCAGCCTGGCGAGGCGCTTGTCGGAAACATCGTAGGCATAGAGCCGACCGGATTCTTCATCAAGGCACCGAGCAGCAGCGTCTTGCCACCGGCACCGGCGCAGAAATCGACAACCATCTCGCCGCGCTTCGGCTCGACCAGGTAGCCGAGCAATTGGCTGCCCTCGTCCTGTACCTCGATGCGGCCCTCGCGATAGGCCGGCCAGTGCATCAGCCCGGGCTTGTCCGCGAGCCGCAGACCGTCAGGCGAGTAGCGCGACGGCTCGATCGCCACGTGGTGCGCGCGCAGTTCCTCGAGCACCTCGTCGCGCCCGGCCTTGATCGAGTTCACGCGCAGGTCGAGCGGGGCTCCATCCTTGATGGCCTCGACCAGTTCCGCCGCATCCGGATACTGCCGGTCGATTGCCGCGAAGAGCCAGTGCGGCAGCTCCGCCCTCACCGA